>CAWFLW010000025.1:0-433363 GCA_963816655.1 uncultured Alphaproteobacteria bacterium
GTGGCAGACCGGGCGCTCGCTGTCGTCCGCGCGCCCGAGATTCCCGACCCAGTCGCCCTCGCCAACGTCCTCGCGAAGTCGGGGATACGCGTAGTTGAACTCACGTTCACCACACCCCGGGTGCTCGATCACCTGCTCGCCGCAGCGACATCTGAAGCGGTAGTGGGCGTAGGAACTGTGCTCACCGCGGATCAGGCTCGTTCGGCCGTCGACGTCGGCGCTAAATTCCTTGTCACAACGGGGATTCGAGCCAGCGTCGCAGAAGTCGCCACGGACCGCGGGATCCCGGTGATCATGGGTGCCCTAACGCCCACCGAGGTGCTCGTCCCGCTCGACCTTGGACAATCCCTGAACTGAAAGGCTTTTCTATGACTTCCGCCATCGAATGGTTCCGCACGACAACACCAGGACTGTTGGTGCTCTGCGGGCTCGCGGTCGCCATCCTGCTGTTCACAATCATCAGGGTGAAGCTCGAGCCGTTCGTCGCGCTGCTCCTGGCCGGCCTGGGGCTCGCGCTCGCCGCCGGGCTGCCGGTCAAGGACATCGTCGGCACCGCGATCAAGAGCGGTGATTCCGTGCTGGAGACCGGGTTCGGCAGCATTCTGGGACACATCGCCGTCATCATCGGTCTTGGCACCGTGCTGGGCGCGATTCTCGAACGGTCCGGCGGCGCAGATGTTTTGACGAAGAAGCTACTTGGCGTGTTCGGCGAGCGGGGCGCCCCGATCGCAATGGGCCTACTTGGCCTGATCTTCGGAATCCCCGTGTTCTTCGACATCGGCGTTTTCGTGCTGGCGCCGCTGGTCTACGTGGCGGCCAAGCGCGGCGGAAAGTCGATGGTGCTGTATGCGATGCCGATGGTGGCCGGACTGTCGATGACACACGCGTTCTTGCCACCGCATCCGGGGCCAGTGGCTCTCGGTGGCCTCCTCGAGGTGAGTTTGGGGTGGCTGATTCTGATGGGTTTCGTCTGCGGCATACCCGGTTTCATAGCGGCCGGCATCGTGTGGGGCACTTACATCGGCAAGCGCATCATGGTGGAGGTGCCTCCCGAGTTCGTCATCGAACTGGACCGAGGTGCCGACGACGATGGGGCGCCGTCCCCGGCCGGCGGTTCGGGAACGATGGTGAAAGAGACGCCCACAAAGACCGACCGACCCGTGGATACCCGCCCGCCGGCGGTCGGCACGATCGCGGCGATCATCGCCATTCCGCTGGTCCTGATTCTCGGCGCTACGTTCGGCACACAGCTGCTGGACGAGGGTTCTCGGCTGCTGGCCGTGCTGACCTTCCTCGGTACCCCGGCCGTCGCCCTGCTCATCGCGGTGCTGGTCGCTTTCTATGTCCTCGGAGTCCGGCGCGGCGCAAGTGTGCAGGAACTCAGCGTCATCACCGGAGAGTCGCTGCGTCCGGTCGGCATGCTGCTGCTGGTTGTCGGCGCGGGCGCGTTCTTCGGAAAGGTCATCTCGGCCACGGGAATCGGCGACGCGCTCGCCGCCACCATGTCGGCCGCGGGATTGCCGGTGATCGTGCTGGCCTACGTCATCAGTTGCGGGCTGCGGATCGCCCAAGGGTCGGCGACGGTTGCCATCGTCACCACCGGCGGGATCGTCGCACCGCTGGTTACCGAGAGCGGCTACTCGCAGATGGCCGTCGCACTCATCGCGATGGCGATCGCGTCGGGATCCATCATCCTCAGTCACGTCAACGATGGCGGCTTTTGGATCATCTCCAAGTACTTCAATCTGACCGTCAAGCAGACCCTGCAAACCTGGACGGTGCTGGAGACCGTGCTGTCGGTGGTGAGCTTCGCGGTAGCGGCATCGCTCTTCGCTGTGTTCGGTTGATGGGTTACCTTCACTTGACAACCGTCAAACCCGAAGGACTTCCACCGTGAGCAAGTCAGCCCTGGCCATCACCGACGAACACCGAGACCTCGCCGACGCCGCGATCGGGCAATTGGAACGGCTGAAAAGCCGCGCGGGCGCCCGCGCCACTCTGGACGAGGGTTCCTCGCATCCCGCCGATGTCTGGTCAGCCGCCGCGCAACTCGGATGGAACGGGCTGGCGATCGCCGAGGTGCACGGTGGTTCGGGATTCGGCCTCGCCGAGTTGGCGGTGGTGCTGGAGGCGCAGGGTCGCGAACTGTCCCCAGGCCCTTTCCTGCCCACCGTCGCGGCGGCGGTGGTGATCGACCGATGCGCCCCTGATCCCGTTCGCGCGCAACTACTTCCGGGACTGGCCAACGGCAGTACGGTCGGTGCGCTGGCTCTGTCGGGCAACGTCACGATCGGTTCGGACCTGGTCGTCACCGGCGAAAGTCCCGCCGTGCTTGCGGCACCGGACGCCGATGTGCTGGTGATCGCCGCGGGTGAGGACGTCGTCATCGTCGACGCGCGCGCCGACGGCGTGACGATCACGGCGCTGGACTCGCTGGATACCACTCGCAGCGTCGGGACGGTCGCTCTGCGCGGCGTGACGGTCGAGGGGGACCGTGTGCTTCGCGGCGCCGCACGCAAGGCGCGGACGATATTCCGGATTTTGGCGTCGGCCGAGGCGGTCGGCGTCAGCTGGGCAGCACTTGAGATGGCCGTCGAATACGCCAAGGTACGCGAACAGTTTGGCCGGACCATCGGCACCTTCCAGGCCGTCAAGCACCATGCCGCCAACATGTTGGTGAACGCCGAGGAGACCACCGCGGCCACCTGGGACGCGGCGCGCGCCGACGACCTGGACAGTGCGTGGTTCCCCGCCGCGGTGGCCGCCTCGCACGCCATTCGCACTCAGGTCTTCAACGCGCAGTACAACATTCAGCTGCACGGCGGTATCGCCTACACCTGGGAGCACGACGCCCACTTGTACCTGCGGCGGGCCCGTACGCTGGCCGCGCTGATGGAGGAGGGCGGCGACCCGCTGCTCGACATCGTGGAGGGCCAGCGCAGTGGACAGGCGCATGGGGCGTCGTTCACGCTGCCCCCCGAGGCGGAGGCCTACCGCAGCCAGGCCCGCGACGCCGTCGCCCAGTTGCGGTCCCTGCCCGAGGACAAGCAGCGCGATTTCCTCGTCGAGTCCGGCTACCTGGTGCCGCACTGGCCGACACCGTGGGGCCGCGCCGCCGACGTGCTCGAGCAGCTGGTGATCGAGGAGGAGTTCACCGGCATCGAGCGGCCGGACATGGGCATCACCGGCTGGGTGGCGCTCACCATCGCGCAGGCGGGCACCGACGACCAGCGTGAGCGCTGGGTCGAACCCGCGCTGCGGGGCAAGGTGATGTGGTGTCAGCTGTTCTCCGAGCCGGGCGCCGGCTCGGACGCGGCGGCGGTGCGCACGGCCGCGAAGAAGGTCGACGGGGGCTGGCGAGTCACCGGGCAGAAGGTGTGGACCAGTCTGGCGCAGTACTGCCAGTGGGGGCTGGCTACGGTGCGCACCGATCCCGACGCGCCCAAGCACGCCGGTGTGACCATGATGGCCATCGACATGAAAGCCACTGGCGTGACGGTCAATCCGCTGCGCGGCATCACCGGCGATTCGCACTTCAACGAGGTCTTCTTCGACGATGTGTTCGTTCCGGACTCCGATGTGGTTGGCGGCGTGAACCGCGGCTGGCTGGTGGCCCGCGCGACACTGGGCAATGAACGGATCTCGATCGGTGGCGGTTCGGGCGGTGCGGTCGGGTTCAGCCCGGACGACCTCGTCAAGCTGCTCGACGCCGCGCCGGATGGGGCCAACTACGTGCGATGGGCGGGTGAGTCCATCGCCGAAACACATACGTTGCGGCTGCTGAACCTGCGCCGTGCGAGCCGGGCCATCGCGGGCACCGAACCCGGGCCGGAGGGCAACGTCACCAAACTGCTGGTGGCCGAGGCCGGCCAGCGGATCACCGAGCTGGGCATGGCGTTGTCAGGTTCGGCGGCGGTGGTCGGCCAGGCGCCGAAGCTGCTCCGCAGTTATCTCGGCAACCGGGCCATGACCATCGCGGGCGGAACGTCGGAGATCACGCGCAACACCATCGCCGAACGCATTCTGGGCCTGCCCCGCGACCCGCTGCTCAAGTAGTCGACGTCAGCGCAGGGCGGCGCGGCCGCGAATCCGACCAAGCAGCACCAGCGCCACAAGCGTGACCAAGAGCAGGATCGTCGTGCATGCGGCGGCCTGGAACGCCTGCCCGCGGTCGGTCAGCGCGAAGATCGTCACCGGCAGTGTCTTCCACGTCGCCGGGTACACCATCACCGTGGCGCCCAGCTCACCCATAGACAGCGCGACCGCCAGACCCGCCGCGGCGCCCAGGGCCGGCAGCAGCAGCGGCAGTGTGATCCGGAACAACACCCGAACCGGTCCTGCGCCAAGGGATTCCGCCGCCTGCCGGTAGGCGGGGTCGAGTCGGTCCAGCGCCGCCGACACGGCGCTGAACGCAAACGCCAGCACCAGCACGGTGTGGGCCAGGATGACGATCCACCGCGTGCCACCCAACAGCAGCGGTGGGGAGTTGAAGGCGATCAACAGGCCGAGTCCGATCGCGACCGACGGCACCGCGATGGGCAGATGAAACACCGCGTCGGTGACTCGGCTCAGCCATCGAGGCGCCTCACGCGCGGCCAGGGCCGCCCACGTTCCCAGGATCAGTGCGACGCCGCCGGCGATCAAGCAATTATTCGTTTTTTTGGGGGGGGGGGTTTTGCCTATTTTTGGCATGTTTTTTTTCGCAATTTTTTTTTTTTTTACTGGTTCAGTTACTGTTCGTCACCGACGGCCAGGGGGAGGTCTGGCTGACCGACCTGGGGAGCACCAACGGCACCTTCCTCAACGACGGCCGGCTCGCCCCGCACGCCCCGCCCGGCTCCACGACGGCGACCGCATCCGGCTCGGCTCGTCGGTCGTCGTCAAGTTCGTCCGCCTCGACCCCTGCGACGAGCGGTTCCAGCGCGAGATGTTCGAGCGGACCGTGCGCGACCCGCTGACCGGCCTGTACAACCGGTCGTTCTTCCTCGACCAGGTCGGGCCGCTGGCCGACCTCGGCGACGTCGCGGGGCTCGGCCTGGCGGTCCTGATGCTCGACATCGACCACTTCAAGCGGGTCAACGACACGCTCGGCCACGACGCCGGCGACGCCGTGCTCCGCGAGGTGGCCGGCGTGCTCCGCGAGTCGACCCGGACCGAGGACCTGGTCGCGCGCTACGGCGGCGAGGAGTTCGTCGCTGCCCTGCCGGTCGCCGCGCCCGACCAGGCGACCGAGCGCGCCGAGCGGATCCGGGCGAGCCTCGCCAGCCGGCGGATCGTCGCGCCGGACGCGGAGCCCCCTGCGGGTCACCGCCAGCCTCGGCCTGGCGTTCGCCCGCCCCGGCCGGCCTCCGGTCCGCCTCGCCCTGATCACCGCGGCCGACCGCTGCCTCTACCAGGCCAAGAACGCCGGCCGCAACCGCGTCGTCTTCCGGATCGACCCCCAGCCCCGGGCCCCGGAGCTCGTCACCCCCCGCACCCACGAGCCTGACAGGAGCCTGTGCCGCGGGGAAGCCCTGGCTTCAGTGCGCGAGCGACGCCTGGCAGAAGTGCAGGATGGGACCGAGTTCGAGCGGCTTGGCGAGCATGGCCTCGGGGCTCATCGCGATGACGCTGGAAAGCCGGTCCGCGTCCGCAACTCCGGAGCAGACTGCGACGATCGGTCGGCAGGTGGGCGTCGCGGACGGCCCGGAGGACCGACTCGCCGCGGCCGTCGGGCAGGTTCAGGTCGAGGATCATGCAATGCGGGTTCGGCGTGCCGGCCCAGTTCGTCGAGGGCCTCGGCGACCGTCGCCGCGACGGAGAACTTTCCATCCCTGGCGGGTGAACAGCGAATGCAGGGCAAACCGGGTGGTCGCATCGTCGTCCACGACGAGCAATCGCTTGTCGGTCATCGGGATGGCCTTTCCTCTGGGTGGTTCCAAAGAACCGGGAGGTCGGAGTCAACCTCGAAAGGTGCAAAGTGCGTGCCCGACTCTCGTCCGAGTCCGCGGCGCGGGTCGGGCCTGCGGCACGCGCTCACGTCCTGGGTGCGACGCGGGCCGCCGGGAGGGACTACACTGGGGCAGACGGCGACGGTGGTGCGCCCGGGGCACGGTCGCGCCGCCGACGAGCCAACAGGAGACCACGCTCGATGACCCCCGCACTCGCCGCCTGGCGACTCGCCCTCGCGTTTTTTCTGATCGCCGCGCCTCGCCTGGGCCAGGTGACGACCGCCCAAGGAGCGCGCCCGCACCAGGCCGCCGCCCGGCCCCCGCCGCCGCCGGGACGATCCGGCCAAGCTCAAGGCCCGAGGTCGCCGCGCTCCAGCAGGAGGTCGCGCAGCTCAAGCTCAAGGTCGTGAGCCTCGAGATCTGGAGAAGCTCGGCGGCTCGGTCACCGTCGACAAGGGGAAGGACGGCAAGGAGATCGCGACGGTCAACATCCTCAAGAAGTGGGCGCGGCGACAAGGACGCGATGCAGATGCTCAAGAACGTGCCCAACCTCCAGGTCGTCTACATCGACAACGGCCAGGTCAACGACGCCGCCATCGCCCCGCTGAAGGAGCTGCCCGGCCTCAGCGCGCTGACGATCATGAGCCCCCAGGTCACCGACGCGGCGCTCGAGAGCGTCAAGGGCCTGAACGGCCTGACCATGCTCTTCCTGACCAGCTCGAAGGTCAGCGACAAGGGCCTGCCCCAGCTCAAGGGCCTCAAGAACCTCCAGGTCCTGGCCCTCAGCAAGACCCAGGTCACCGACGCCGGCCTCGACGCCCTCAAGGACATCAAGAGCCTCAAGTCGGTCTACCTGATCGGCACCAAGGTGACCCCCGAGGCCGTCGAGAAGCTCAAGCAAGCCATGCCCGGCGTGGCCGTCTACCGGTGAGCCGGGCGTAAAAAGCCGAAGGCCCCGCCCGACGCCGGTCGAGGCATCGGGCGGGGCCGGGGAGTCACAACAAACCGACCCGGGTCGCCTCTCAGGACTCGCTCACTGGCGCCGAGCTTGGCGACGACGGCCTTGGGGTCGGCGTCGACGTCCTTCTTGCAGCCCTTGCAGCAGAGGTAGAAGGTCTTGCCCTCGGCGGTGACCTTGATCGGGGTGCCCATCGAGCCGAGGTGCTCGTCGCTGACCGGGCAGACGGCCTGCTTGAGCGCGGCGGCCTGCTCGCCGGCGGGGAGCTTCTTGATCTCGGCGATCTCGTCGTCGTCGAGCTTGACCGCGGCGGCCGCGGCCTTCGGGCGGCCTCACCCTTGGGGCCTCGATCTTGGGGGCCTCGACCTTCGGGGCCTCGACCTTCGCGTCCGGGGCCTCGGTCGAGGCCGGTCGCCGTCGGTCGGGCCGGCGTCGACCTTCGTCGGGGTCGGCGGTGGCCGCGGGCGGTCGTCTCGGCGGCCGCGGTCGGCGGGGCGGGGCCGAGGCGGCGGGGGTCGAGGCCGTCGGGCGGGCGGGGTCGGCCGCTCGTGGCGCAACCGCCGGCCAGCGCGGCCACGGCCAGGGCGGCCCACCACGGTCTGCGGGTCGAAAGCATCAGGGGTCTCTCTCAGGGATCGAACGGGGCGATCGCCGCCTGGCGGGCACTTCCCCGCGGCGGCCGTCTCCCGGGGACGGCCGCGGCCGGGAACCGCCGGCATTGTAATGCGGCCGGGTACCCGGAACCCCAGCGCCAGGACGGCGGCCGTACGGCCGGCGCGTCCTCCGCGTCAGGGCGAGGTCCGGCCGTCGTCGTCGGACCGGGAGCTCGGCGGGGATGCCCTTGTAGAACCGGCGGTTGTCGAGGGCGAAGACCTTGTCGGTGAACTCGCCGTCGGTCGTGCGAGCGGAGCCGTTCGCGGGCGGCGATGTTCATCTTGGCGTCGAGGTCGTCGACGTAACGAGACGAGCAGCGCCTCGAGCGTCTGGGGCACGATCGGGGCGCCGAACTCGCGCTTGCCGTGGTGCGCGAGGATCGCGTGCTCCAGGAGCAGCAGCGTCTCCTCGGGGAAGCCGTCGATCTTGCCGGGCCGCCTCGCGCACCAGGTCGCGGCCCATCAGGACGTGGCCGATCAGGCTAGCCTTCCTTGGTGTACTTCGCCTCGACCGGGTGGTAGTCCAGCTCGCGGAGCTTGCCGATGTCGTGGAGGATCGTCGCGGCGACGATCACCCCCTTGTTCAGCGGCGGGTTCAGGCTCGTCGTAGTACTGGGCGTAGTGGTCGGCCAGGAAGCCGGCGATCCGGGTCATGCTCCAGACGTGCTCGAGCAGGCCGGCCGGTGTAGCTGTGGTGGAAGTTCTGCGCGGCGGGCATCTTCTTGAACAGGTCGGCGTGCTCGTCGCAGGATCGTCCGGACGAGCTGCTTCAGGCACGGGTCGTCGATGCAGCTGTCGATCACGGTCGTGGATCGTCCGGAAGCAGCTGCTCGGGGTCGTAGTCGCTGCTCTCGACGAGGTCGAAGAAGTCGTACCCGTCGGCGGCGTCCTCGTCGCTGGCCGGGCGGATGTCGAGGATCTCGAGCTGGAGGCCGTACCGGACGTTCGAGCTCGCCCCGGACGCGGAGCCGGTAGGCCGAGCCCTCGGCCCAGGCCTCGGCCTCCTCGCGGCAGCGCGTTGTCGCGCCAGAGCGGGGCGACTCAGCGTCGACCCGCTTGTCGCGGAAGTAGCACTTGACGAACGGCTTGCGTGCTTGTCGGTCCCCCGCTCCTTCTTCACGAGCGCGGCGAAGCAGTCGGCCTCCTGGCCGTCCGCCAGGTCGGAGAGCCTGACCACCGCCGTGTCCGTGCCGGCCATCGGCCGTCGCCCCTTTCGCGATCCGACCCGGGACCCGCCCGCACTCCGTGCGGCCGCACCCCCAAGTCTACACCACCCGCCGCGGCGCCTCGCTCGATCCGCCGGACTGCTAATCATTTGGCGACTACGGTTCAAGCAGATACCATGTCCGTCTGTTCCGTACAATCTTGCATAAACGTACACCGCTGAACCGGTTCGGTCCGGGGCAGATCCCGCGCTCTGGCGTCACGCCCGGGGGAGCGGCAGAACGTGGCGCCGAGCTCGGCGCGGAGAGCGGGGTCGGCGTGCGGGGGACGATCACGCGATGCCGGCGGGCATGAGGGCACGGTGGCGCTGGATCACGGGGGCCAGGCGTCCGGGATCGGCCGGGCGACGGCCGAGGTCCTTCGCGGGCGAGGGGGCCGGGGTCGTCGCCGTCTGACCTCGACGCCGACGCCGGGGCGAGGACCGTCGCTCGGATCAAGGACGGCGGGGGCGAGGCGACGTCTCGTCGCGGCCGACGTCTCGGCGGAGACCGGTCGCCGCGATGGTCGCCGCACGCCGTGCAGGCGTACGGGCGGATCGATTGCGCCTTCAACGACGCCGGGATCGGCGGCGGCGCAAGCCGCTCCACGAGTCGGGACGCAGGCCGATTTCGACGGGGTCGATCGGCGTCGAACCTCACGGGCGTCTGGCTCTGCATGAAGTACGAACTGCCGGTGCATGGTCGCTCGGGGGCCGGGGCGATCGTCGACGACGCCTCGGTCGGCCGGGCGCTCCGCGGGTCGCCGACCTGGCCGCCGTACGTCGCCGAGCAAGCACGTGGGTGATCGGCCTGACGAAGGCGCCGCGCTCGAGCACCCGCATCGCGAGGCGAGCAACGCCGTCGGCCCCGGCTGGACCGACATCGGCCGATCATCCAGGACCTCGAGGACGACGGGCCCGACGTGATGAAGCCGACGAGTCTCCGCGCCATGCCCCGTCCAGCCGCCTCGGCCGGCCCGAGGCAGATCGCCGTCGGCCGTCCTCTGGCTCTGCTCCGACGCCGTCGGTCGTTCGCCGTCGGCCAGCCGAGGGTCATGACGGCCGGACGACGGCCTGGATTCGGCGCCGATCGCTCCCACGGGGTCGTCGTCGGCGAGCGGCATTGACCGTCGGTCGCGTGTCGGCAGAGCGCTTCACCAGCCGGGCCAGGCCGGTCGATCGCCGAGCGGGTGGCGACCCCGAGCATCGCGTGGCCGAGGGTGACGTCGACCGGTGTGCGCTGACGCACGTCGGTCCGACCACAGGTCGTCGGACCGTCACCGGCGACGCCTGATCCAGCTCGCAGCTCGCGGACGCTCGGGTCGCCTGCCGATCAAGATCCGCTCGAGCTGTCCGGCCGCGTCAGACCCGGATCCGGTCGCCAGGCATCCGATTCGGATCGTGCCCGCGCGACATGATCCGTATGTCGAAACGATTGCACCTCGGCCATATCACGCATCGTCGACGTACATCACGCCGAGTTTCGACGCCGGGCTCGGATCCTGGACCCCCGGCCGCTCAGAGGACCGACCGGAAGTACTCGAGGGTCCGCTTCAGCCCGTCGGCGCGGTCGATCGTGGGGTTCCAGCCGAGGAGGGTCTGGGCCCGGGTGATGTCGGGCCGGCGGCGCTTGGGGTCGTCCTGGGGGAGGTCGTCGTAGACGATCGTGCTCTTGGTCCCGGCGACCAGGGCGATGATCTCCTCGGCGAGCTCGAGGACGGTGATCTCGGACGGGGTTGCCGATGTTGACCGGCTCGGAGAAGTCGGCGTGGAGCAGGCGGTAGATCCCGTCGACCAGGTCGGTGACGTAGCAGAAGCTGCGGGTCTGGTCGCCCTTGCCGTAGATGGTCATCGGCTCGCCGCGGAGGACCTGGCCCATGAAGGTGGGCAGGACGCGGCCGTCGTTGAGCCGCATCCGCGGGCCGTAGGTGTTGAAGATCCGGACGATCCGGGTCTTGACGCCGTGGTAGCGGTGGTAGGCCATCGTGATGGCCTCGGCGAACCGCTTGGCCTCGTCGTAGCAGCCGCGCGGGCCGATCGGGTTGACGTGGCCCCAGTAGTCCTCGCGCTGGGGGTGGACCTCGGGGTCGCCGTAGACCTCGGAGGTGCTGGCCAGCAGGAACCGCGCGTCCTTGGCCTTGGCCAGCCCGAGGGCGTTGTGCGTGCCCGAGCGAGCCGACCTTGAGCGTCGGGATCGGGTGGGCCAGGTAGTCGGCCGGGCTGGCCGGGCTGGCGAAGTGGAGCACGTTGTCGACCGGCCCGTCGATCTGCGAGCGGCTCGGAGATGTTGTGCTCGATGAACCGGAACCGCGGGTTGTCCGAGCAGGTGGTCGATGTTGCGGCGGTGCCCGGTCAGCAGGTTGTCGACGCAGATGACCTCGTCGCCCCTCGGCCAGGAACCGCTCGCAGAGGTGCGAGCCGACGAACCCCGCCCCTCCGGTGATGACCGTTCTCAAGGCTAGCTCCTCCTGATCGCGTCGATGATCCTGCCGACCGCGCGATCGGCTCCCGACGACCGACCGCGGCCGGCGCATCGATAACGCG
Organism: uncultured Alphaproteobacteria bacterium; assembly: GCA_963816655.1. GTDB lineage: Bacteria > Pseudomonadota > Alphaproteobacteria > Rhizobiales > Xanthobacteraceae > Bradyrhizobium. The sequence goes on from CAWFLW010000025.1 coordinate 11,287, forward strand.
AGCCGACGCTCGGGCACGTCAGCCCGCGAGCTCGGCGATCCGGCGCCGGTCGGCGGCTCACAGTCGGATCGCCGAGGAGCGGTTCGTCGGAGACGCTCGGCCGCGGTCGAGTCCGCTCGCGACCGAGCGCAGGCGCCGGCCTCAGCGCGCCGGAGCCGTCGACAGCCAGCCGTCGCCAGAGCGGGCCGCCGGTTCCAGACGGTCCTCGGGCGGCGAGCAGGTCGATGAGATCGACGCCGAACGGGCGGTACTCGACCCGGTAGCCGCTGCGCGCAGGCATCTGCATGACCATCATCGCGGCGGCGCTCGGCGTTGTGGCTGTGGACGAAGAACCGGGTCGTCGTCAGGTGCGGGCGGCGGCTCGCAGGCAGAGCCAGCGGACGACCTCCATCCCGCAGTCGTCGCGGCTCGAGGTCGACGAAGTGCTCGCCCCCGAGGTCGTGGTCGAGATGGACCTCGTCCCACGCCTCCGCCAGCCGCGCGATGCACTCCTCGGCGGTCTGGACCCAGACGGCCTCGGGGTATCGTCGCCAGGAAGACCTCGGCCCGGCGCGGGGTCGTCGTCGAGGAAGAGGATCGCGGCGCGCGGCGGACGCCGGTCCGGCGACGGGCCTGTCGGGCCGATCCGTGCGGATGGCGTCATCGGTCATCGCGACGCCGCCCGGTCGACTCGGAGGCCGGCCTCTCGGTCCCGGCAGCCTCGGCTCGGTCGGGCCCTTGCCAGCGGGCCCGGACCTCGGGCAGCGGATACTCGGTGATCGGCAGGCCGAGCCCGGGCAGCTCGCGGAGCCGCAGGTAGCCGCGCGTCACCCGCGCCTCCTCCGCGGCGACGAACTCGGGGTCGAGCTCCGCCTTCGCGAACGGGCCCTCGACCGTCGACCGGCGCGAAGCCCTCGGCCACGATGAACTGGGCCAGGGTCGGGTTGCAGCGGATGTGCCGCTCGGGCAGCATGTGCAGCGTCTCGGGATCGACCTCGCCCAGGACGTAGCGCAGGTAGAGGTCCGACTCGGTGATCTCCTCGACGTCCTCGCCGCAGACCTCGCACAGGTATCCTTGCTCGCAGACGGGCCATCGATCGAGTCCTCCTCGCGTCGATCGCCGAGTCGGCCGATCCGCGTCGAGCTCGCGCGATCTCGTCGAGCCGTCTCAGCTCAACCGAGCACGTCGCCATCGTGTAGAGCCCGGGCGGCTTGCCGGCGAGGAACCTGGCGGCGTCGAGCGCCCCGGGCGAAGCCGTCGCGGTTCAGGGCCCGGTGCGAGAGTTCGAGGCACTCGCCCATCAGGCCGAAGACGACGGTGTGCTCGCCGGGGTTGTCGCCGGTGCGGAGGGCGTGGAGGCCGATCTCGCCGCGGGGCCGCTCGCCGACCTGGCCCTGCCGGCCGTGGACGAACCGGTCCGACGCCGATCGCCTGGCCGACGATCTCGGCCAGCCGCAGCGCGGTGCCGCTGGGGGCGTCCTTCTTGAAGTGATGGTGCCGCTCGACGATCTCGATGTCGGCCGCGTCGCCCAGGGCCCGGGCCGCCTCGCCCACCAGCCGCATCAGCAGGTTGACCGCCCGGCTCAGGTTCGGCGAGATCAGGAGCGGGATCGTCGCCGCCGCCGCTTCGAGCTCGCGCCGCTGCTCGGGCTCGAAGCCGGTCGTGCCGACGACCAGCGGGATGCCCGCTCTCGGCGCAGACCTCGGCCAGCGCGAGCGTCGCCGGCGGGATGCGAGAAGTCGATCATGACGTCGACGCGGCGCGTCCGAGCGTCGCCGAGCGTCGAGCGGGACGCCCAGCGGGCCCGAGCCCGGCCAGCGCGCCCGACGTCCTCGCCGAGCCGCGGATGGTCCGGCGCGGTCGAGCGCCGCGCCCAGCCGGACGCGCCGGGTCGCTCGGCGATCAGCTGGATCAGCCGGGGCCCCATCCGCCCGGTCGCCCCGTGAATGCCCAATGACAGACGAGTCGACGTGCCACGGGCCGAGTCCTTCCTTTCGAGCTCGTCGAGACGAGTCTCGGATGCCGCGGACGCGGCGTCGAGCGACGCCGACGGTCGGCCGCGGCGACGGCCGTCCGGAGGTCACGGCCGGTCCGGCCGCTCGGTCTCGGAGTAGAGGGCGATCGTCCGGATGATGTCGTCGAGGTCGTTGGCCACGATGACCGGCCGGTTGGCGAACCCGGCGCGGCGGACGCCGCGGCTGCCCAGCACCTTCTCGAACGTTCTCCTGGTCGGTGCCGTGGTAGGCGACCGTCGCGGTCGGGTCCTTGAGCTGGTGGCCGGTGAGGATGCAGACGACGCGGTCGCTCGGGCGCGATGACCCCCTCCTCGCGGAGCCGCTTCGCGCCCGGCGACGCTGGCGGCGCTGGCCGGCTCGCAGCCGAGGCCGCCGGCGCCGACCCTCGCCTTGGCGTCCAGGATCTCCTGGTCGGTCACCTGCGCGGACCACGCCGTCGCAGAAGTCGAGCGCCCGCAGGCACTTCTTGCAGGTTCACCGGCCGGTTGATCTCGATGGCCGTGGCGATCGTCGACGGCCTTCAGGCTCTGCGGCGTCGAGCTCGGCGTAGTAGCCGTCGATGATCGTCCGCGTCGGGCAGGCCGTCGTTCCAGCGCAGGCCGTGGCTGCTCGACGAGCTCGTCGAGCGTGTCGGCGCCCGGCGGCGTTGATGACGGCCAGCCGCGGCACGCGGTCGATCAGGCCGAGCTGCTTCAGCTCGATGAACGCCTTGCCGAAGGCGCTCGAGTTGCCGAGGTTGCCGCCGGGCACGACGATCCAGTCGGGCACCTCCCAGCCGCAGCGCCTCGAGCACGCGGAACATGATCGTCTTCTGCCCTTCGAGGCGGAACGGGTTGACGCTGTTCATCAGGTAGATGCCGAGCCGGTCGGCGACCTGCTGGACGCGCTGCATGGCGTCGTCGAAGTCGCCGGCGATCTGGATCGTCAGGGCGCCGTGGTCGAGCGCCTGCGCGAGCTTGCCGTAGGCGATCTTGCCCGAGCCGATGAAGATGATCGCCTTGAATCCGAGGTCGGTCGCCGAGCAGTAGACCGCCAGCGCCGCCGTGGTGTTGCCGGTGCTGGCGCAGGCGACCCGCCGGGCGCCGACCATCCGGGCGTGCGTGAACGCGGCGGTCATGCCGTTGTCCTTGAAGCTGCCCGAGGGGTTCATCCCCTCGTACTGCAGCAACAGGCTGCCCGGCGTCCATGCCGACGTACTGCGCCGACCTTGTCGGCCGGCTGCAGCAGCGTCTGCCCCTCGCCGATGGTCACGACCTTCTCGGGCGGGGCGAACGGCAGCAGCTCGCGGAACCGCCAGACGCCGCGAGAAGCTGAGCGGGTCGAGCCGGTCGGCCCACTTGGCCTCGAAGTCGCGCAGGCGACGTCGGGACGGGCAGGCGGTCCCAGTCGTAGACGACGTCGAGCAGGTCGCCGCACGTCGGGGCAGGCGAAGTGCGGTCTGGTCCGACGCGCGAAGGTCGCCCGGCAGGCCGGGTTGATGCACTGCTGGTACGCCAGGTCGGTCGCGTCGGTCGCGGTGGTGAGCACGGACATCAGTCGAGGACTCTCGGCGCAGAACGACGCCGCCGCAGTCCAGGTCCCGGCGGCGGCGACCGCGTCGGAACGGCGGCGTCCGGCCGCCCGCCACGTCCCACTCTACCGGCGATCGCCGCGACCGCCCGACAAGCCGAAATCCCCGCCGCGCCGGCCCGGCCTCCGCGCGGCCGGCGTCGCACGGCCGCGTCCACGGCGGTCGATCGGCGGCCGTCCGCGGCATCGATCGCATCAATCATGACGGATGTCCGAACGCGGGCCGTGCCGGCGAATCTGCCGGTGACATGCGTCGACGAGGGGTTGACGGAATCGAAGGATTGATCCTATTATACAAGAAAGCGAACCATGAATCTGTGGTCGCCGCTGTCTCCGGTTCGCATGTCGATCCTCCCATGTCTCGATTCCGGCATTTCATGATCAGTTTGAGGAGTCACATGGCAGCCACTTCGCCCAAGTCGTCCGCCGTCAGGCCAAGAGGCCGTCCAAGGCCGCCGCCGCCGACCCGCCCCTCGGCGGAGATCCGACGGGTGGCCGACCTGCTCAAGCAGGTCTCCGACCCGACGCGGCTTCAGGTCCTGATGCTCCTGAACGAGAAGGAGCGGAACGTCTCCGAGCTCTGCGCCGACCTGGGGACGCAGAGCCAGCCGGCGGTCAGCCATCACCTGGCCCTGCTCCGCCACGGCCGGCTGATCGAGCCGCGGCGATCGGGCAAGCACAACTTCTACGGCCTGACCGAGGCCGGCCGCGAGCTGGCCGAGGTCGTCAACTCGGTCGTCGCCTGATCCGATTGACCGGATCGAGCGGCTATTCCGGCACGGAGACGTCGCACGGGCCGCCCCCTTCCTCGAAGAAGGGGGCGGCCCGTCGGCGTTCGAAGGGTTCCGGACCGTCAGGGCAGTCGACGGCTCGGTGCGTGCTGGTCCGTGGGCTCGGGGGAGACCGTCAGGTGGTCGACCACCTCGGTCACGCCGACGGTCTCGGCGGTCAGCGCGACCGCCTTGTCGCGGGCTTTCGCGTCGGCGACGGTGCCGGTCAGGACGATCACGCCCGCGCGGGGCGCGCTCAGGTCGAGCTTGGCGCCGGTCAGCGCCTTGTCCCAGTGGAGCCGGGCGTAGACCCGCGCCTCGATCTCCATCGCGACCACGTGTTCCTTCGCCTGGTTGTACTTGTTCTTGATCGCCTCGCCGGCGCTGGTGACCCCCTTCTTCACGGAATCGGCCGCGCTACTGGCCTTCTCCTTGATCTTCTCGGTCGTCGTCGTCGGCGGCGGGTTCTGCTCCTGGGCCGACGACGCCCAGCCGACGGTCAGCGTCAACAAGGCGGCGGCCGAGGCGACCCAAACGCGGGCGTTCCGGGTCATGACAGCGTCCTCCTGGTTTCCGGTCCGGTCTTCGTCCGGCCGGCCCGCCCCGGTCACGCACAGGGGCACGGCCGTCCAGCTCTCATGTGTGAATTTTTTGGCGATATTCCGCGTCTCTCGGGCGCACCGTGCTTCAGGTGTCGAGGCACTCGCGGAGGAAGGCCAGGCCGTGGGCAACATCACAGAGCAGCAATTTCGCGTTGTTTTGTTGGCGATGTCTACATCTACTAACCATTTATTTCTCGAGGTTGAGGTTAGTACACATTCCATCACATAAATGATGCGCTTGGCATCGCCGATGCCCGGCACAGCTGATCACGGCGCGCAGGCTGCCGAGCGCCACGGCCTTGTCGACGGCTGCCTGGACCTGGGCCTCGTCGGAGACGTCGGTCTTCACGAACACGGCGGACGCGCCGAGCTCCTTGCGCGAGGGCCTCGCCCTTCTCCGCGTTCATGTCGGCGATCACGACCTTGCCACCGGCCTCGACCAGCACGCGCACGGTCGCCTCGCCCAGACCCGAAGCTCCGCCCGAAACCAGTGCCACTGCGCCCTTGATATCCATCGCTCACCTCGTCCCAGAAGCACGGCAGAGCCGCCGCGCGTGCCCACTCTAGTACACGAGACCCACACGGGTCCCCGCTCGCACGCGCATATGGCGCGATCCGAGCCCGAAAGGCAGCGTGCATGCTCACGGTTCCGGCGCGCTGCGTCAACCTGCGTTGACCGGACCGACCGGGCCGGGGGAGCCCGCCTTTACTTCGCCCCGGGATCTCGACACCTTGGAGTGGACGCCCAGGGAGGAACGGGATGACGGGACGTGGAGAGGCCCACTACGACTTCATCGTCGTCGGCTCGGGTTCGGCGGCAGCGTCTCGGCGCTGCGGCTCGTCGAGAAGGGCTATCGCGTGCTGGTGCTCGAGAAGGGCCGGCGCTTCGGCCCGAGGACTTCCCGAAGACCAACTGGGACCTCGCGACTGGATGTGGATGCCCGCGCTCGGCATGCGCGGCATCTTCCAGATGACGTTCCTCGCGCCACGTCACCATCCTGCACGGCGTCGGCGTCGGCGGCGGCTCGCTGGTCTACGCGAACACGCTGCCGATGCCGAAGCGACGACTTCTTCACGCGCGCCGTCCTGGGCGCCACCTCGCCGACTGGGAGCGGGAGCTCGCGCCCCACTACGCGACCGCGCGCCGGATGCTCGGCGCCGACGCACCAATCCGCGGCGACACCCGCGGCGACCAGGTGCTCGCGCAGATCGCGCGCGACATGGGCCGCGAGGAGCACCTCCACCCGACCGACGTGGCCGTCTTCTTCGGCGAGCCCGGGCAAGACGGTGCCCGACCCGTACTTCGGCGGCGAGGGCCCGACGCGCACCGGCTGCACCGAGTGCGGCGCGTGCATGACCGGCTGCCGCGTCGGCGCCAAGAACACGCTCGACCGGAACTACCTGTACCTCGCCGAGAAGCTCGGCGTCGAGGTCCTGCCGGAGACCGAGGTCACGGCCGTGCGCCCGCGCGCGGGCGGCGGCTACGTGCGTCGAGACGCAGCAGCTCGTTCGCGCCGAGCGGCACGGCGCACGACCTTCACGCGCCGACAGCGTGGTGCTTCGCCGGCGGCGTGATGGGCACGGTGCCGCTGCTGCTCAAGATGAAGGCCGACCCGCACGGCCTGCCGAAGCTGTCGGCGCGCGTCGGGCGACTCCGTCCGCACCAACAGCGAGTCGCTGATCGGCGTGGTCGCGCACCGACGAGCGAGGAGGACTTCTCGCAGCGGCATCGCCATCACGTCGATCCTCCACACCGACGAGCACAGCCACGTCGAGCCGGTGCGCTACGGCGCGGGCTCGGGCTTCTTCCGCGCTCCTGCTCGCTGCCCCACGCGCCCGGCGCGACGCGCGCTCGGCGCGCCTGCGCGAGCGCGCTGCGCGGCTGCTCGCAGCACCCGCGCGCGCTGGGCGCAAGGCGCTCACGCGTCGACGACTTCGCCAAGCGCACGCCAGATCCTGCTCTACATGCGCACGCTCGAGGGCACGCTGTCGCTGCGGCTCGGCCGCAGCGCGTTCACCGGCTTCCGCGAAGGGCCTCGTGAGCGAGCTCGACGACCCGAGCGCGGCGCCGCAGCGCGTTCATCGCCGGAGGCGACCGACCTCGCGCGGCGCTTCGCCGAGAAGGTGCAGCGGCGTGGCGGGGACCCTGGTCACCGAGACCCTGCTCGGCACGCCCGACGACCGCGCACATCCTCGGCGGCGCGTGCATGGGCGAGAGCGCGGACAGCGGCGTCATCGACGCACACCATCGCGTGTTCGGCTACCACGGCCTCTACGTGATCGACGGCTCGGCGGTGTCGGCGAACCCCGGCGTGAACCCGTCGCTGACGATCACGGCCCTGGCCGAGCGCGCGATGGCCTTGATCGCCAGCGCGAACTAGGGGCGAGGGCAGCACGGAGCGGAAACGTGGCCTCGCTCGGGCAGGTCCACTGCTCGTCGATGGCCTGCGTGGCGCGGGCGCAGCCGCATGGTGCTGGGGCCCGCCTGCCGGGCCTCGCCGCCCGAGGGACAGTTGCCGTAGCTGAGCACCACCTGATCGGAGCCGCGGTCGTTGACCGAGCCCTGGGCGAAGGCGCGACTCACGAGCGAGCCCGTGTAGCTCTGGGCGTAGCGCTGGATCACGCGCAGCGTGCAGTTCACGTCGGGCAGGAGGCCGCTCGCGTCGACGGACACGTTCACGTTCACGCCCGCGCCGCCGCCGTCGGGATCGTACACGAGCGCGTCGCTCTCGCGGGCGGGCAGCACCGCGTTCGGGTCCTCGCTGGAGTTGCCCTTCCAGCCCGTGGCGAACCACTCGTCCGTGCTGCTGAAGGTGCCCGTGTCCACGTCGACGCTGAGCGTGCGCACGGCCGGGCGGTAGGCGCGCGCGCCCTCGGGGCTGATGCGCGTGTTCGCGCTGTTGCAGCTGGAGATGCAGTCCTGGGCCACCGACACGAGGCACTGCCAGTCGATCATCTTGAGCGCGCCCGTGTCGTCGAGGCCCACCTTCACGAGCGCGAAGGCCGTGGTGTGGGTGTCGATCTCGACGGTGCTGGCATCGGCCGTGGAGTAGAAGTCCACGCGCATGAAGTAGTCGCCCGCGAGCTCCTTCTGCAGCTTCACGAGCGGCGTGTCTTCGGGTGCGGGCTCCGTGCCGCCATCGCTGCCGGGCGTCTGGGCCCGCGTCCCTGGAGCCGCCCGGCTCGTCGCCGCCCGAGATCGGGCAGCTCGCCCTCGTCGATCTCGTCGGCGGGATCGGGCGCAGCCGCCGCGGCATCGCCTTCGCCCGGCGTGTAGGCGCCGTAGGGACGCGACACCTCGCAGGCGGAGATTGCGCACGCCAGCAGGGCGCAGTGACGGGCGTGATCGTGAAGCGCGCCCTGGGCGCGCGAGCAAGGTCACGGGCGAACATCGGAAACGACCTCGCAAGCGAAGGGCAACAAGCAGGGCACGATAACAGAGGGGCACAGCACAACAATACGTGGGGGGGGGGGGGGGGGGGGGGGGGGGGGGGGGGGGGGGGGGGGGGGGGGGGGGGGGGGGGGGGGGGGGGCCTCGTTCAGTTCGTCTTGCTACGAGCTCCTGCTGTTCCACCGGACGGCGCCCGCTGCCTGACATCGGCGGCAAGCGGCGCAGCGGCCACTCCGCCAACGAGAAGCGGTGGCGGGCCGAGGTGGCCGGGGACGACATCCGGCTGACGTACGTCGCGCTGACCCGCGCCCAGTCCCAGGTGGTGGCCTGGTGGGCGCCCTCGTCGGGGACGAGGGCAACGGCGGCATCTCCCGGCTCCTGCGCGGGCGCAAGCAGCACGACGCGGCGGTCCCCGACAGCCTCGACCGGGCACCCTCCGACGACGAGGTGCTCACCTGGTTCCGGCGCTGGCAGCAGGCCGGCGGCCCGGTGGTCGAGGAGTCCGTGGTCGCCGACCTGGTCCAGCCGGTGCCCGCGGAGCTGCCGTCCGGGCTGGCGGTGCGGTCGTCCACCCGCGAGGTCGACGTCGCCTGGCGGCGCACCTCCTACTCCGGGCTGACCCGGGCCGCCGACCAGCAGCCGGGCGGCGTGGCCAGCGAGCCGGAGGACGCCGGGCTCGAGGACGAGGCGGTCGAGCCCGTGCCGACCGGCGGCGAGCCGCCGGTCGCCGACGCATTGCCCTCCCCGATGGAGGGCCTGCCCGCCGGCGCCACCTTCGGGTCGCTCGTGCACGCGGTGCTCGAGGAGGCCGACCCGCACGCCCCCGACCTGGCGGTCGAGCTCGCCGACAAGGCCCGCGAGCAGCTGGGCTTCTGGCCGGTCGACGTCACCCCCGACGTGCTGGCCGAGGCGATGCTGGCAATTGGTTATATATATTTTTTTTTTTTTTTTTTTTTTTTTTTTTTTTTTTCGTTACGTATTGCTAAGCACGCCGCAATCCCAGATCGGTGTCTTCGCCATTGCTGGGCCATCGCCCCGACAACTTGCAGTCCAGCAGATTAGCGACGGGACTTCGAACACTTTGTTGATGGCCGAAATCATCATTGCGAAGCTGGACGCCAACGGCGGATTCGATGGACGAGGCGACGTATACAATGACGACATGGGCAACCCGGGTTCGATGTTCATGACGATCAACACGCCGAACTCAACCAACCCGGACGTGATCTGGTGTGTTCAAACCGGCGATCCGGCAATGCCCTGTACACCTGCGTCCGGCGCGAACGGCCAGCAAGCCGCGCGAGCCGTCACTCGGGTGGCGTGAATGCATTGCTCGGCGACAGAAGCGTCCGCTTCTTCAACAACAACACAAGTGTCCTCACTTGGCAAGGCATGGGCACACCGTCAGGTGGTGAAGTGATTGTGAACTAAGTAGCAACATTGGGTTCAAATTGATCGCGTGCCTGGTTCTGAGGACGGCACTGCACCGGGCTCCAGACTCAGGCACGCGACTCTGTTACACCACATTCGTTGACACCTCATTTACTAGCAGCGGGGCGCGGGGTTGTTGATTCGCATGTTTCGAGCGGCGAGTTCTCTCGTGGTGTTTGCGGCGATCCTCGTGCTCGCCGGGTGCGGCGACAGTGTGAAAACGGCCGACGTGTCGGGAACCGTGTCGTACGACGGAAAGTTGGTCGAGGAAGGGTCCATCTCGTTCATTCCCGTTGATGGCAAAACTCCATCAGCCAGTAAATATAGAGGACGGGAAATACCGCCACAAAGGTTCCCGTCGGAAATTCCGAAGTGAGGTTCACCGGCTCGAAGGCTACGGGCAAGGGGGCGAAAGCGGACGACAAGCAACCGGGAGCTCCTGAAACCAGGCAGGAACTCATCCCAGAGAAGTACAACGCGAAGTCCGAACTGACGTTCGAGGTTAAGAGCGGTTCGAACGAAAAGAATTGGGAACTGGTGAAGTAAGCAAGGCCGCAAATTGTTCGAGTCGGCAAATTGGGGGGAATGCGCAGTTCGCGATTCCGATTGCTCGGCATCGGTTTCGCTGATATCTCGTGAGTTCCTTTTCGCACTCATTGGGCGACGATGATCTCGCGACCGGCACTCAGCCTGGTTGTAGTTCTCGCGCTGGCGTCTTCCTCCGCCAGCGCAGCCGTGGTTGCTGCGCGCCGCTTCCGGCCACCGGCAACCCACTGGCCGAACGGCTCGGCCTTACACCGAAGGCCGAACTTCCGCCTCCGGTTCCGCCCGCGATCGAGCCCATGCTGGCACCTGCGAATCCGCTCGCGGATCGGTTGAAGCCAACGTTCGAACTCCGCGGCCGCATCGAAGTGGATGCCGTGATGGCGGCTCAATCGGTTGCGAGCCAACAGCAAATCGGTGCACTTCAAGACGGCTACGGCTTTCGGCGTGCGCGGTTAGGCACAAGGGACAATCGGTTCTTCCGCACGTTGGGTTGCCGAGATCGATTTCGCCAACGGCAACTTTCGACCGCGCGATCTGTACGTCGGGCTCACCGGCAGCCCGGCGACCAACAGGTGAACGTCGGTTATTTCCGTGAGCCATTCTCGCTGGAGGGCGCCACCAGTGCTCGGTTCATCACGTTCATGGAGCGGTCGCCACTCAACCAACTCGACCCGGCACGACAATGGGGCGTCGCGGGCTACTGGTGGCCCGAGAGCGAGCGGATGACCTTTGCAATTGGGGCTTTCCGAACGGGAACGAATAGTGGCGGTTTCAGCGGAGCAGGAGGTCACTGGGCCGTGACCACTCGGCTCACCACGCTCCCGGTTTATGTTGATGACGAAGGAGTCTTCCGGCTCCTCCACATCGGCGGTGCATTCTCGCAATTACAACCGGCAAATGGAGTCGTGATTGCCGATGTGGCTCCACAATCGAACATCCTTCAAGTCGGCGACAGCCCGGCGTCGCCGTTTTTGCCGAACGTGAACGTTCCGTCGAATAGTCAGCAACTCTACGACCTTCAAGCGGCGTGGGTGAATGGTCCGCTGTCGTTTCAAGGGGAGTGGATAGCAACCACAATCCAGCAGAAGGAAGCCGGTGTGGTATTCCTTCACGGCTTCTATGCCTATGTCAGCTACTTTGTGACAGGCGAGCATCGCGGATATGATCGGCGTGAAGGTGCCTTCGGACCGGTCAATGTGCTTCGCCCGTTGATCCGCAAGGGTCACTCGGGCGCGAGCGGGTGTGGCGCGGTCGAACTGGCTGCTCGAATCTCGGTGGCCAATTTCAGTTCGCCCAACCTCCCACAAGAAACTCCGCCGGTCGGTGCGCCGACCGGCACGGTTCTCTACGAAGGCACACTCGGCCTGAACTGGTATCTGAACAAGATCACACGCCTGATGTTCAACTTCACGCTCTCGGTTCCGGCCGTCAGCGGCAGTCCGGTCTTGCCAGTCAACGGCTTCGGCATCCGAACCGCGATCTACTGGTAACAGCACGCGGGTCCTTCATCGATCCGCGGTCATGGACGTTCCACCTCGGCAGCCTTGACGGCTCGAAAGCCCTTTTGGAAGAGCACACCGTAGACGATTCCATCCGGACCGAGCTCGGCTTGTACCGCGAGTCCGCTCACCACATTTCCCTTGTCGTCTTTTCGGAGCGTGACAACCGTGGGCAATGCCACACCGGCTGGCTGGCCCTTGCCGTTCAAGTGAAACATGGCACGCATCGCAACAACATCTGCCGCGGTTGCCGCTCTACCCAGAGGCTTGAATTCCGGAGCGAAGGCTGGATCAAACAGGAAAATTCCCAGTGCGGCCTGTTCGCCTCGCGTCAACAGCCGGAATCGACCGTTACATTGGTCCAGCATCCCCTTCATGGTCTTGATGGCAAGATCGCGGTCGGTTCGTAGCGGGTGAAACACTGGGAGCCCAATGACCAGGTTTGCAATTCGCTCGGCGGCCAAATCGCAGACACGCTCGCGGGCGCTGGGCATTCGTAGCTGCGATTCCATTAGCACGTCTGGTATCTCTCCTGTTGACTTAGAATTCTCAGGATTCAAAGATGAGTTCGTTCATCTCGATCTTGTACGTCCCGCCGGTTACTTTCGTGTCGTCAAGTAAGAGCCGCAGGAGCAGGAGACAGTAGGGGTGCCGACACAGGGACCTGAGGTCCGATGTTCCTGATTCGAGCATCGCAGCGAGCATTACAGAGTGGTACGGATGTTTCGAGTTCGTGAGTGCAAAAAGCACTAGATCGGCCACCGGCGTATGGGTCTGGATGAAAGTTTTACGAGGTCTCGCAAGTCCCACGGTAATTTACGTCGTCCGTTCTGGTCCGGAGGTTCCTTGAGTCCGGCAATGATGAGCGAACCGGCCTCGAACGCCTTGGCGAGTTCTTCTATTGGTGCAGGCCCGGGCCCGAAAAATGACGCAAACGCCAGCATCCGCCGCGAGTCGAGTGACTTTGCTGCACTGGCCCGCTTCGCCAGCGTCGGTGCAATGCGCTTGTCGCCGAGCGCCAATCAGAGCATCCAAATAGTGGTGCTCCACGTTTCCTGAATTCCATGGGTTCCATTTGGGTTCTCCTTTCCCCGCCGCAATCGATTCCAACTCACGATCCATTGAGGAAAGTATCACCTCGGCCGTGGTGGGTTTCGTGAACTTCTTGATTACGGGGTTTGGCTTTTCGCCGGGGTTTCCGAACCACCCACCAGACCGAACCGTGGTACAATTATTCGCCCCAAGCCGAGGTTGCCGAGGTTTTCGGCGGCTTCTCGGCGTGCGACCGCTGTAGACGTATGGTCCGTCAGGATTTCATCATCCGCTCGTCGAACGGCAGCTTTCCATACGCGGCCCAGTATTCCCTTAGCTTGATAGCCGCATCCCTGGCACCATCCTCACCGCGGGCAGTCAAGCTATTCCTGTCGAGACCGGCTCGAAAACTCGTTACGCGGAGGATCGACATGATTGCGACCAGTTGTGCCTCGCGAACGCCGAGGACCAAGCGGCTTCGAGCGAAGTCTCGCCAGTAGTGGTAGGACCGGGTCAGGCGCTCATCGCGCTCAAATGCGTCGAGGAGCGGGATGGCGGGCTCGCCGATCTCGATGAGAGCCTTGACTCGCCAGTCTTCGCCAAGATTCACTCCGCCTGGTTGGCCCGATTGCCGGACATCCACGTCATCAATCGCGGCAATCAGTGCGGCGATCCTCTTGTCCAAGTCGGCCGGCAATGCATTAGGTGCAAGCCGTGCTGCATCCCGGTCCAAACCGGCCTTCCTTCTTGCGGCGGTTGAGTTCGCCGACAATCCGCTCGGCTTGTTGGTAATCCCGCACGAAGTAGTCCGGGTATCGTTTGAAGAAATGGTTGCCGTACGACGGCGCGAGATCGTCCCTGCAACCAGCGTAGGCATAAACGAGCCCGACGAACGCTTCCCAGGCAAGATCAGCGCAGAGCAACTCTCGGGCGTCAGGAGCATTCTCGTCGTTCCTTCGATTCGCGAATTCTCTGGCGTCCAGAGCGGGCCGCGGCAAGAGCCTTCGCTGCGAGGTCGTCGTGGCCGAGTTTGTGAAGCCACGCGGCGAGGGTCAGGTCGCCATCACCGAAAACTCCTTCTGCAGTCTTCCTCATCAGTTCAAATGCAGGGTCGGGATCGCCTTCCTTGGCTGGTGGCTTCGGGGAGTATCGCTCCTGACACGACCTGACGAAGTTGACAGCCACCAGTTTATTGGGGCACTGGAAGGCTAAAGCCGTCTGCGAAGATGACCCGATCGCCTTTCCCCATCTTGCCGCGTACGAGCCACCCTTCACGCGTAACGGAGAACTCGCCACTGACACGCTCGAGCCCGGTCGGATCAACACGGCAGTCGGTCAGTACTTTCTCGGTGCTTGGCGTCCGCTGGCGTGAGTTTCGGGTTCGCGGCGACCAGCAAGACCAGGGCCAACAAGTGCGTCATCATGACGGTCCCTTGACGAAGTGGTTTGCCGTGTGAACGTGCGAGAGCCGACCAAGGGTCTCGCGAACAAGAGTCAAGCAATCATTCCAATTCCTCGTGCGTCCTTCCGCATCTCTTCCATAATCCCTCAAACTCCCCAAACTCGCACGGCTCCGTTAGCCGATACAGGTTACGCCCGTTGTTTGGCTGAGAAGAGGGTGGCGCCATGGATGTCACGTTCTCCCGTCGCGGGTTGTTGCAGGGGGCCGCGGGCAGATCAGCAGTGGTCACGACATTTGGAGAGACATGATGCTTTAAGCGGAAAGTACGCTGTCCCCTTCGCTGGCCCTTTTTTTGGTGTCCCGAGAGGCTGCCAACGTAACGTACCACCCCCTACCCCTGCCGGGAGCGTTCGGAGACTCGCGTGACCAGGGAGGACACGCTGGCTGGCGGCGACCGACCAACCGCATCTTAAGGGTTCCGCCAACTCCCCTCAAGTTTTCCACCACTTCACGTGGCCTGCAACGATGTTTATTCGATTTCTTCGATTTCGGTAGACGGGGGGGGTTCCTTGGTTCCGGCATTACTGGTCTGGCTGCGTCTGTTATCAACGATGGTTTTGCTGGATTCCGCTCGATTTTTTGGCGCAGATGCGTGACGTAAACGCGCAGGTCCTCCCGATGCTCCTCGGACTTCGGACCCCAGGATTACGCGCGGTGGCGATGCGTGGAGACGCGGCCTGGGTGTTTCACGGAATAAGCGGAGCAACGCGTACTGGGTGGCGGACGGTACATTCACGGCCTGCGCGCGTGACCACATGCGCCGTAAGATCGACGACCAGATCGCCATTGCTGAAGAATCGAGACTTCTTCCGGTGGCCGTGTCTTGCGTTGCGCCGCTCGAAGGCGTGCGAGCAATTCCGGAGTACTAAATGGCTTCGTAATGTAATCGTCCGCGCCGGTATCCAGAGCCGCTACTTTTTCCTGCACGTCATCGCGGACCGTCAGCACGATGACCGGTACCTCGCTCATTCCCGCAGGCGTTTTAATACTTGCAGGCCATCAAGGTCCGGAAACCGGGATCAAGACGACCACGTGCCGGGTTTGCGTGGCGATTTCCATCAGCCCCAGTTGCCCGCTCTCGGCTTCATGCACCTTGTAATTCTCGCCTTCGAGAACAAGCCGTAGCAGCCGGCGGATCTGAACCTCGTCGTCAATGATTAGCGCGACGTGATTCATTTAGCGGATGCCACGCGCGCCGCTGCAACCTTAACGGAAGATACCTCCGACCGGACAGTTTCTCTCTGCGACACGTCTGTCGCCGCTGTAGCCACAGATTCCGCGCCAGGAAGTCGCATTGCTTCACTGATCGGCAAACGAATGGAAAACACCGCACCGCCCCCAGGGCGGTTTTGCGCCACGATCTGGCCGCCATTCACCTCGACCAATTGTCGCGCAATCGATAGACCGAGGCCGATACCACCGGGACGAGTGCGCGGGACCGCGATAGAATTTTTGGAATACTTTTGTTTCCTCTCCCGGTTCGAGGCCAACGCCGCGATCGGCCACGGAGATGACCAGCGTGGAATCATCGCGGGTGGCGCTCAGTTCAATCGGTCGATCACTTGCCATCATTCATGGCGTTGGAGAGCGACGCATTCAGCGCCTGCTCAATCAGGCCTGAGTCCACGGAAACTGCCGGTAGGTTATTCGCGATGTTGATTTTCGCCCCTCACCTCTTCAATCCTGAAGCCGCAACTGCTCATACCGCCAGCACCCAGGATCGCACCACTCGCGGACCGGTTGAAGAAGGTGAGGTCAAAGTGATGTTTTTTTTTTTGGTTCAGTTACATTATACTGATGCGGCACAAGGTCACGGGTTTACCGGTCGTCGTCTTCGTGGCGATCAAGGCCAATCCCAAGGACGAGGACTTCTTCCCGATCTGCAGCGCGGAGACGGAAGACGGCGGCTATTTCGTCACGGGCGTGCCGATCATCGCGCAACCCGATTACGCGAAACTGACCGCGGCGAAGGCCCACGTCGGCCAGACGCCGATTGCAATTCGTCTCGATTTCGAACCGGTCGCGAAAGTGAACGTCCTTCCACACCGGATCATCCTCGTGCTCGACAGCGCGGCGACGAGCGCACTCGCGCCAGTGAAGGAAGATTGCGGCTGCGATGAACTCAACTTCCTCGAGAAGCGCGTCCTCGACGAATTCACCTACTTCACCGTCGTGCGCACGACGGAACCGAAGATCGAGGCGATGCACATCGACGACGTCGCCGAAGTCGATCTGGCCGATCTCCTACCGCCGTCAGACCCACTGCGCGGAATGGTCGGCGGCCTCACGCTGCCCCCGGGCCTGTTGAATTCGTACCTCGACCGGAATCCCGCGGACTCGACACGCCCGCCGCAGAGAAGCTCGCCGCGATCGCGCGCGCACCACATCCGCAAAATCGTCGGTCCGCCCGTGAAGAAGCCGCGCGGCCGCGTCATTCTCGACGGCACCGTCCCCGGGAATCGACTGCGACGAGACGCCGACGATCTATCAGGCGACGACCGTGGCTCATGGTCATCTCCTCCAGTTCAAGCAGGAGTGGTACGCCGATGGCTACTCGATCGGCGATCTCCTCTATTCGCTCCCGCTCGCGCCTGGACAGAAGAAACAGATCGTCGTCTTCGACTGGGATCGAAAGGACTTCCGCGTCAAACACGCAGCAGACCGACTACCAGGACAGCCTCTACAACTCGCTCAGTCGTGATCGCGACGTGAACGAAGTCGCGCGCGCCACGCTGCACGAGACGATCGAAGGCGAATCGGAAACATCGGCCTATGGATGGGGTGTCGGCGGCGGCGCCGGCGCCACGGTGCCGATTCCCGCAGGCCCAGTCGTGATTCCAGTCGGTGCGCTCGTCGGCGCCGGCGGCGGCGGAGGCGGCGCATCCTCGTCGGCTTCGCAGGAAGCCGCTCGGGAGACGACCGCATCGGAGCAGTCACCAGAAGCTCAGCGATCGGACGGTCCAGGCTGCGAACACGGTGCGTAGCCAGCGCTCGACCGTCATCCAGACCGTCGCGCAGGGCGAGCGCTTCCAGGTTTCCGCCGAAGTGGTCGCCAACTACAACCACTGTCACGCGCTCACCATCCAGTACTTCGAAGTCATCCGGCACTTCGAGATCCGTTCGCGACTCGCCGGCGTGCAGGAGTGCCTCTTCGTCCCGCTGCGCATCGCCCCCTTCACGCGCAAGAAGGCGCTTCGGTGGCGCGGCATCCTCTCGAAGTGCCTGAAGAACCAATTCCTCGTGCGCGGCTTCGCGGCGCTCGAGCGGATCGAACAGGAGTTCGAGTCCTCGACGGAGAACTACTACGACTCGATCGACGTTCCGAAGAATCGTTTCGCGGAAGAGTCGCTCCAGTACGTCGAAGGCGAACTCCAACTCGAGTTCCAGTTCAAGCGGCCTCTCGACGACGACACCGGCGCGCAGATCGCCGGAAACTGGGCGCATCTCATCCCCCTTCTCGGGCAGAACTTCTTCACGCTCAAGCTCGCCGGTCTGCAGGATCGCGACAGCGCGTTCGCGGAGCACGCCGGTCCGCGTTCGCGCGCTTTCTCATCGATCGCCTGCGGTTCCACGCGACGAAGAGCACCGGACCACGACAACCGCTTCAACTCGACGCGACGCTCATGAGCGACTTCAAGGCGGGCGAGAAGCTGCTCGTGTCGCTCCGGATCGGCGGGACGATGCCGAGCGTCAAGCGCGAGGACATCGACTTCCTCGAGATCTCCGTCGATCAAGGGCGCATCGTTCATCAACAAGCTGCTGCTCGAGAACGTGCGCCAGTGATCGTGCACTTCGGGGTCGATGCGCTATCGAGCGAAGCACCTGCGCGAGGAGCTGCTCTTCGGCAGACGCACATCGACAACGATCTGACGGTCTCCGGCGACAACGTGCGCATCTACACGCCGCTCAGCGCGGCCGCCATGCGCAATCCACGATTGGAAGACGTCGAGCTTCACGATGCGCTGCTCCATCACCTGAAACGAATGCCTGGAGCACTACCACCAGTGCATCTGGCTCAAGATGGATGCGCAGCGCCGCTTCCTGCTGATCGACGGCATCGCCGTTCCCCGGCCGGGCGACGGCCGCAGCGTCGCGTCGCTCGCCGAGAATCGACTCATCGGCGTCGTCGGCAACTGTCTCGTGCTTCCGGTCGCGCCGGGGTATCGCCTGGACCCCGCGCTCGCCGAGGATCTCGATCTCTACGCGCATTACCACCACGAGCCGCCCGATCCATCGCACGTCTCGCTTCCGACGAAGGGCGTCTACGCCGAGGCCGTGATGGGCCAGTGCAACAGCTGCGAGCGCAAGGAAGAGGATCGCTTCTGGCGCTGGGAGAAGTCACCGATCCCGGACAGCCCGACGACGATCAATCCAATCACGCTGCCGACGCCCACGAACGTGCAGCCGAAATCTCCAGCCTCAGCCGTTGACGGCGCCGATCATCAATCTACAGAATGCGCCGAACGCGCCCGACCCGCAGGGATTTGGCGCGCTCACGCAGCTCCTGAGCAATCCCAACCTCTTCCGGGACATCACCGGCTTGACGGAGAATCAGAAGAACGCGATCTCGGCGCTGCAGCGCGCCTTCCAGAGCTCCGAGTTCTTCGGAAGCAAGGCCGCCGAGCTCACGAATCTCGCGGCGCAGCTCACGCCCGCCGGACAGAAGCTCGAGAGCATCCGTCAGGCTCGCGCGAACAACCTGCTCGATCAGGATGGCGCGAAGGTCCGCGCCGAAACGGTGCTTGACACCGACAGCGGCGTGCAGAACCTTGCGACGCTCCGGCAGCTTCCGGAGATCGCGCAGAAGCTCCGCGACGCGGGCGTCGTCCGAGATCGCGAAGCGTCGGGAAGTCGCCGACGAGATCGGCGAGGCGCCGAGCTCGCGCCGCTCATGAAGGTGCCGACGACGTCGCGCGGCGAATTCGAGGCCGAAGTGCGATCACCAGCGGCGACGTCCGACCGTAAGTTCACGCCCGAAGGCGCGCGAAAGCCGGAGAGTCGGTGTCTCCATCCTGCGAGACGGCCTCGTCTCGGGCGCCGAGAAGGCCGGTAGCTCGAGCCCCGGCGTGTTGAGCGAATGGAAGTCCGAGCCCAGCAGCGATCGAGAAGGTCCTGCAGAAGGCGATCATCGAAGCGGCGGAGAAGGAGGCGCTCAAGGTCACGATCACAGCCGTTGAGCGCATTCCGTCGGCGGTGCGCTCGTCGAGGGGATCAGTTGCGCTCGCGATTGCGCGAAGGCGCGGGCAAGGAACTCGAACACGATCGGCGACTTCGTGCGGCGTACGCCGACAGATGAAGCTCATCTTCAGCTCGGACGAGATCACCAACGAGAGCTTCGAAGCGATGCGCGAGCTCAGCTCCTATCAGCTCAACGCGACGAGGGAGCTGAACGGCATCCTCCGCGCGGGCATCGACGGCATCGTCAATCATGCGGTCGAGCTGGGACTCAGACGCTGGGCGACTTCGTAAAGGACAACCTGACGGACTTCCTCAAGGCGATCGCGAAGGAGAACGAACTGCTCGCGCTCCTCAACGGTTTCGTGAAGTCGAGCACCGACGGAGTTCCCGACGCCCGCAAGGACGTGGAAGTCGAACTCCTCGCCTTCCTAGTCAAGGGCTTCGTCAAGCAGATGCCGAAGTCGGCGCTGCAGACGGGATTGAAGAGCGCGCTCGACAGGGTCCGGGGAACCGCCGACGTTCCCTCCGATATGGTGGCCGGACTCTGCTTCGCGATCCTGCAGATCGAGACGACGTCGATCGGCAATCAACTTGGAATCTCGAAGGACGAGATCAAGCGCTTCTTCGTGGGTCAGACGCGACGGCTGATGGACGCGGGCGGAGATCCTTCCGGTGCGCCCGGCTCCGGCGGGCAAGATCGAGGTCAAGCCGACGGAGATCCTCGTGCCGCAGACGTTGATCACACTGATTCAGGGCTTCGCAGCCGATGGCAAGGGCACGCGCGAGATGAAGGCGGCAGGCGCGGCCGTGCGTGCATTCGCCGACATCGAGTCGCAGAAGCTGAAGGATCTCGCGTTCAAGCTTTTGGTCCAGGTGCGAAACAATCGACTCGCCCGATCCCAGGCATCGGGCTCCGTCATGGATGAGAGCGGCCGGGCCTCGCGCCGCGTGGGCCGCGCGTTCCGTGAGTGCGAGGCGTTGCTTCAGAGGTTGGCACAGGCGGACAACGATCCATTCCTGACCAACGAGGCGCCGCGCCGCGAATTCATGTTCGACATCCTGGACGTGCCGCGCGTCTTCTTTGGCACCGTCTGGGATCCACCATCAAGCGATCCGGAAACGAAGTCATTCGAGAGTGACGGCGCTCGCTGCACTGCCAGACGACGAACTCGAACTCTGAGTCGACGGACGTTGGACCGAAAGTGCGGACGCCCACTTTCCATGGCGGCTCACTGATCGCCGCTATGGCGCGGAGGCATCCGCCGCCGGGTGGTGTCGGAGCCAACTGTTATGTCACCGTTCGGGCTGCTTGAGCTGATCACCGAAGCGCCACCGCGCTGACGACGGTCAGTCAGACGGGTTCGGTCACCTCCAGAAATCCTTGAACCTGCCCGGCGACAACTCGGTGTATCGCACCGTGTGCTGGATGTTGCGGTGGCCGAGATAAGCCTGCAACGCGCGGGTATCGTGCCCCTTGTTGGCCAGCGCGAAACCACAGGCGTGGCGCAGCATGTGAGGATGAGCCGGAAAGCCTAGCTTGGCCTCGCCACCAGCGCGCTCCACCATGCGCGCAAAGCCTGCCGTCGTGAACGGCGACCCCCGCTCGCTGGTGAACACGAACGGCGACTTGGGATCCTGCTCCCGCTGCAATTTGCGCAGGGCCCGCATCTCGTCGCCACGGATGGGATGGGTACTCGGCACGCCTTTCTTGGCCCTGCGCACATGCAGGACGGCGCGGGTGAAATCGGTTTGATCCCAACGCAGGTCACAAGCTCGGACGACCGCAGGCCGTGGCGGAAGGCGACCATGGCATTGAACGCGAGCGGCTGATCCGCAGAGCGCGACAGGCGGAAACCGGCGCAGACATGACCGAGTGGCTTTCATCGCCCGGCTTGCAGTCGCCGCGCTAGTTCCGTCGGGTACTGGACAAACAAGCCGTCAGCATTTTGCTAAGCTGCCTCCTTCACAACGTCGGTGAGTGGCAATGGGACGGTTTTATCTGCATATCAAAGACGGTGACGAAATCTTCCCCGATGAAGAGGGCATTGAACTGCCAAACATTGAGTCCGCTCGGAAAGAGGCCTTGCAGGCTGCCCGCGAAATGTTGAGCGAAGCTATCAGGGGCGGAAAGCCGAAAGTGGCAGAGGCATTTGTGATCGCCGATAAGGCCGGGCGAACGCTGGAGGTCGTGCCGCTCGCGGCCGTTCTGCCGGAACCATTCAGGAAGTAAGGCCGCCTCAGTTGGTGGCCTCTTTCAGTTGCGGGTTATCGCTCGTCCGGCCACCACGTTGACGGCGGGCTGGTGGCGCTGATCTTGGTGGCGCGCAGCGCGACCAGATGGCCGCGCTTGTAAGGATAGCCCGGACCTGCGAGCAGTCCTTGCACCGCATGTACCGCTCCAGTTCGTGAACCGGCGTTATCTTCGGTCGCCGCACGATGTCGAGGGCGACGGTCTGGTGCGTGTTGCAGCCAAGGCATTTCACTTCGAGATAGCCAAACCCGGCGTTGATCGCGTCGCCCAGCGTCGGCGATGGCTGCGCCGGACCCTGAAAGCCGAGCATGCGCTTATTCCACGCCTCGACGGCGAGCCGGTCGGCTTGCTTGCGTGCTTCCGTCGCGCGCTCTGCCGCCGCCCGGACCGATGCGCCGTAGATGGTCTCGCGTGACTTGGTGCCCATGCGAGAGAGGATGCGCCGGGTCGCGATGGACAGGCAAGCCGCTACAGATTGCGGTGGATGGCGTGCCGGGCACAACGGACGCGAAGATCGCGGTCGCATAGGGGAACGGAAGTCTCACCGGGGGCCGGAGCCGGAGCATTAAATTCCACAATTCCCCAAATGATCAGAATTTGCTCCATCAACCTGAAGCGGTAATCTCCGATCAGGAAGCCATCATTCAATGAGCCACCAGCCCTAATGATCAGCCAGCACCAGCGAGACAACAATGAAGGCCAGCGAAGGGACGACGGGGAGCCCACCAAGAGCAGCCAGACAACAGCCAGACATGGGGCAACATTGGGGATAGACGGACCAAACAGCCCCAAAGGATGCGGTATGCAGAGGTTGGTGGGTCACCAGATGAGACCCGTGGGACACGTTTGAGGTTAGCCGTTCACACTTGGACGCGGCAATTGAGCCGACTGGAAATTATGAGCCGTGACTGACTGGATCAAGCTAGCTGCACTCTCGTTACTAATTTCAACCGCCATCACCGCCGTCGTCGGCACCGCCGCCTTTGCAATCTGGTGGTGGTTCTTGAGATAGCAGCATCGCCGTCCTCTCTGCACTCCGGCCATGTACCAGACCGTACCGCCGATTTCTAGCCGTAAGCGTAAATTTGCAACAGAAATGGAACTTCTAGGGGCTGTTTGGTCGCTTGGGGGCACGTTGACGCCCGTCGTTAATCGAGCGGAGGCTCGCCACACTTGCCATCTCAAGGATGGCCTCCGCAATGTCGGTTCACAGCTCGCGCAGCACGGCGCGCGCGCCAGCATCACCGCATCACCACGTCGAGCGCACCACCGTGACCCGCGATCCGCACATCCGTCCGCAGCGTTCAGCAGGTGGCGTACCAATCGTCAGGAAATGGAATAAAGGCCCACCCCGACCCGTTGTCGTTAGCTGCTTTGGGGATTGGCGCATCTAGGGATGGCGAGCGGCCCATAAAGACGTTTCGTAGCTCAGGCTCAAGCGTCGCTATCTGCGGCAATCCGTTGAACTCGGCACGCATGGGGCGTCACTCTTTAACAGTCGATCCACCCCCCAAATTCCGGCTTTCCAAGCCACGCGCCGGAAGCCCCCGATAAGCAAACCTATTACAGGCGCGTTTCGGGGACTATTGCCCTTGGGGCCATTGTCTCAAGGGACAACTGACGCCGACTGAGAGACAGGCCGAGCTGCGTCGAGGCCATTAGAATGCACCGACAGCGCGCCGCCAGCGTCGGGGCCAACAGCGAGAGGGCGTATTCCATCGAAAGGTAGCCGGGATCCCGATGAACATCCGTGAAGCGGTGCGCTGCCGCTCGCGTCACCGTTCAGGCTCTTGGCAATTCGCAACTGATTTCAGGCGCGCCGCCCTTGCGCGATCGCCCCGGCGCACCGTGACATGCAACCGGAAGCCCATCGCATCGAGAACATTAAGAACAGTCGTGAAGTTTGGTTTTCCTGCATCGCCTGCAAAACCACGATAAAGGCTCGGCCTCGCAAGCCCAGATTTCTGCGCAAGGTCAGAGATATTGTACAGACGGGTGGCGGCGGCAATGGCGTGACAAATTTCGGCGACATCCGACTTCTTGAACGCTTGATTTATGAGATCGGCAGCCGCCTGTCGGGAACTGGACTGTGGGCGGGTCGGGGGCCTGACGGATTTTTTAGACATGTAACCTCCAACAAAAAGGTCGGCATTTCTGCCGACCTAGTTTGCTGGAGAAGTCGAAATAACGCGAGGTCAGTACTTCGGTATGACCGGGCCGCCCCAACGGTAGTTGACGCGCGCCGTGACCATGTCCACGTCCTGATTGATCCGGTTGTTGAGCACACCGGCAATACGCGGATCGGCAATTGTGAACGAATTATTGGAATTGCCCATCCACAGATGGTTGTATTCAGCAGCGACCGACCAGTTGGGGGCAAAGCCATACTCAAAGCCGACACCCAGGGTGCCACCCCAACGCGTCGCGCTCGCCGAAGCCAGTTCAGTGCCGGTAACGTTATCGACGATGCTAAAGCGGTTGCTTGTCACCGCCGCACCGCCCTTGACGTAGAGCAGCGCCGCATTCCATGCCCAACCGAGTTGGCCCGTGAAAAGGCCGATGCCGTCAGTTTTCACGCGGGTTGAGAGCGTCGGGTTAAGCAAGCTCACGCGCGAGCTGCTGAGGTTGGCCCAATCGCCCTGTGCTTCCAATCCGAACACAAATTGATTGGCTTGCAAGCGATACCCGATTTGCCCGCCGAAGAGGCCTCCGGAACGATCACGGCAGCCGTCGCCGGTCACTAGCAGCCCGCCGGGTGTTACGAAATTCCCGAAATCCCAGCAATTGTGGCTGGCGCCCCAGCCGCCGTTGAGACCGACATAGAAACCGCTCCAGTCGTAGATGGCGGCGACCATCGGGGGCGGCGCCTTGTAGGGGCGGGCCGCGAGATCGGCGGCAGAAGCGGGAGCCGACAGGCTCAGCGCGACGAGCGCAACGGTACCCAGCACGAACTTCTTCATCAACTTATCCCATGTGTCATTCGCTTCGTTGAAGCGAACCACTACCGCACGAGCGCCAATCGAATTGCAGGGAACGTTGTAGGCGCAATCCGTCGCGAGGACTGTATCCGAAGTACAACACCCGGGCTCAAAATGAGCGGCTGCCCCTTTTGGAAAAGGCCGTCATTCGGCGGCAAATCACGCGAATAGGTACTATTTGACCGTTCTAGGCCTTATCCTCACCGAATGGCGTCTGCCGAAGCGGCTGCTCGGAATGTGTTTCGAAAAAATGCTTACCACCCGGCTGTCGACCCGCCAGGGGTAGGCGCGGCAGTGATGGCGGACGCGACGGTCACAAGGCCATAGACCTGTCGGGGTTGGATGGAGAGGCACGTAGCGGGTACCGTTCCCCTCGCGCCCGTGGCACGCCAGCGATCCGTCATGCAGGGGCATTCTGTGTTATATTCAACGCTTCGTTTGCGCCGGGGGGCCTCCTTTAACACGTCAAACAAAGCGTCCCGCACTTCCGTGTCGCTCAACTCGGCGATGACCATCGGGTGCAGGAAATAGCGGAACGGGCCGGCACGGCCACCGCGACCGATGACGATAAGGACATTTTGGCTGACCAAGCGATGCAACGCGCGGCTCGCCGAGCGATCAAATGAGCGGAGCAACCGGACATCCGGTTCAAGCCCATCGTTCTGTGGTAGAAGCGCAGCGCGCATCTCCCAGAACGTCATTGGCTTGCCGTGTCGCTCGATCGCAGCGAGCAACTTTCGCGGCATCTGACCAAACCCGCGCGACATACCACTCCTATACCGCCGGCGCATCAACGTCGAATACTCAACCGTGGCGGCTCGTGGCTTCCGTCATCCATACGAACAAGGCCGCGCGCGGAAACCCGAGATGCGCGACAAGTTCTTTGAGTGCAATTGCGCCTTCGGCATCGTACTGGGCGCGGAAGCTGGCCGACACCTGTCCTATTGCGACCATGGCATTGATGCCGCCCTGAGCCATGTAGTTCGGTGCGATCACGACGGACCCTTGCGGTGTTGCGACGGTTTGTAATCCGCCCCAGTTGCGCAGCTTGCGCAGGAAAAACTTGCGCGCGGTTTGTTTGAGCCCAAGGCAGCGGTGCAGATCATTGACGCAATGCCACGGGAAATCAGGGCGGCCGTCATCGTTCGGCGTGCGAAAGAACCGCAGCGTTTGGCCGCCAATGGTGGCGATGTGGATGGGCTCGATCAGCAGTTCACCCGGTTCCGCGTCACGTCAGTCAGGTTCTATTTTCGTTCTAATTTTTCTTCGGTTTCTATTGTCCTTCCGGTAATATGCTGCCCCAAATGCTAATAGGTTCCACGTAACATGGTTCGGTCCCGTCAAATTTCATGTTCACTGCGGCGCTGCACCGGCCAGCGGGTTTCTTCCAAGATCATCGATCAAAATATAGACGCTGATGAGGAAAACCCAGCCCGGAAACACCGCAATGCCCCAGCCGATGAAATAGCTTCCGATCAGAAGTATTGCCGCCAGGAAAAACCCGAGAAAGGCAATCCAGCGCGGGGCAATGCCGGTGCGGATCACAACTGTTGATGTGGAAATCATGAACACGGCAGCCATCTTAATCGCGTACACATTCACGACTATGTATGAAGAGGCCCGTGCGTAACGGAACGTCGCCGAATTTGTCAGTTCATTGGGTTCGGAAATCGAAGCGACCAACATAACTGCGCCTATCATCGCAGCGGCGGCGAACAGCATCGCCAGAAATAACAAGGCGCTTCCAAAAAACACGCTGGCAAAGAAACGGTCTTCAAGCTGGCCGAGCCGGTCTCGCAGCACGCCGTTGAACCATAGGAAGGCGACGCCAGCAAACGGCACCAGGTTCAGCGCCACTGTGATCGCTCTCTTGTCCGTGGCAAGCCAAGCGCCAGGTTCGAGCGGGTCAGCCGGTATTGAGGTTCGTAGAAGCCACAGGATCACCGCCAGAAGAAGCGAAAAGGCGATACCTGCGATGGCCGCGGCCTTCGGGGTTTTCAGGTCTGCATCCGTGAAGTTGGCCATGATCGTCCTTGCCTTGCTATTGCATGGTCGTCAGCGCGACGGGCAACGAACGCGTTGAGCCAGATCAAGGCTTCGTCCGCCTTGGTCGGTCGGTGCTGGATTGCCGACATCCGGCCCGGCGCGGTTTGCGTCAATCCATCCTCATCCACGCCGCGCCAGACGACTGGGCTGCGCGGGACAGGCAAGCCGCTACAGATTGAGGTCGACCAAGCGCCGAACACAACCGGAGGCGACGGCTGCACCCGACGGCAAAAGCCGAACGCGCAACTGCCGAGTTCAACGCCTGTTTGATGCAGATCAAAGCCGTCGATAAAACAATGGCCCATGGCAGTACCCCTTACCTGCGGCAAGCGGAGGTGAGCGAGCAAATGTTCCATCGTGTCTTTGTAATGTTTTTCAGCATCAGCTGATCGGCGCGATCTGGGCCGTGCGTCCGCTGAGCAACCCGTTTGTCAACGCTGCGCAGGCCCAGACCGCAGCTGATTACCCAACCTCGTTCACTGGTTCATTGGTGGAGCGATCTTCCGATAGGGTGGCGATACGGCGCACCGTATACGTTGGCGCTTATTCTTCTGTCAGGTTGGGAGGCGGCAAGGGCAAGGTCGACCTTGCCACCACATTGAGCATCCACAACACCTCCGACGAGAGGGCGTTGAACGTCGAGCGCGTTGACTACTTCGACACGGCGGGCAACCTCGTCCATAATTACTTGCCAAAGCCCATCACGATCCGCCCTTTTGGGACAGTGGAGGCCTTCGTTCCCGCTGAGAATACGCGCGGAGGAACCGGGGCGAATTTTATCGTCGAGTGGTCGGCTGACGGCCTCATTACTGATCCACTTATCGAGGCTGTCATGGTTGGCCCTTCGGTGCGCAGGGCTTCGCCTTCACTAGTCGCGGCAAGCCGATGATCAAAGAGACGCCTTGATGTGGTGATCTAGCCGGAGCGATACGCTGGCGCTCAGCCGGGTGGTCGATGCGTTCTGATTGAGCCCGTGAGCGCCAGCCGTTCGGCTCCGACCGCTGCGCCGAGGCTTCCCTCCAAGGGCTGTAAGGGCAGCCGCGTTGCTCCATGCGCACTTCCCGGATGTAAGCCGCGCGATGCGGTGCGCACACTCGACGGTCCATGATCTCGGTAAGGCTGTCGCTCTGCTGCGCGCCCGCGGTTACCGGCTTGAAATCGGCGAGGACGCCATGGCGTCGCATAGTTTACCGTTGAGGCGACCGGTGATCGCACTTCGTCGTGATCTCGATCAGGTGGAGCCGATGCCCGCCACTACTGATCTGCAAGACGAAAAATGTCGGACCGAAACACGTCGGATCGGGCAAGTTAAGCTGCCACTCTTCACGTCGATTACGCCTCACGTTGCAGAAGATAAAAACAACGTAATCGTAGCGACATTGAATAGACTGATAAACAAAGCTGAGACCAGCGGCAGAAGAACGAAAGCTTGGGCGATGGTCCGTAATGTTTAGTGACTGCTGTCATGGTTGCGATGGCGCGCCGTTGTTGAGCCAAGCGATATGCCTAAGGACCCGAGCGCTCAACATCGCGAGCCGATAGTCTTCGAAAGCGCGGGAAGACTACGAACAAGGTATATGTCACTGCACATCGTACTGTACGCTACGAGAACAAGCAGCGGCGCGCACTCTCGGCGAGGTCGAAAGCTGCATGCCATAGCGACATGGGCGAGGATGATTGACAGCGAATAGCGTGAGTAAGATCGAGCGACGCCGTTCGCGCCGGCCAAGGCGAACGGGGGAAAGAGTTCGGACAAGTATTAGAGAGGACAATGCCCATTATCAAACAAGGCACAAACAAAGGTACATTTTATCGTGGTAGCGCTGGAAATCGAGTGTGTATGATATAGCCAAGGATGACTGCGAGTTACGACGAGCATTGCATGCATCACTCCGATTCGTCTATTGGGCTTTTCGTCTTCCGGGCTAGTTCGACTGCACCGGGTCCGCCGCGGAAGGTTGCAGGCCTGATCTCCTTTTCGATAAAGGTAATTGGCGATTGGGCCGCCTGACACGCAGGCGATGATTAGCCCGAGCGTTGCCGCCGCTATGCCAGTCTCCATCGCCGCTGGAAAACCGTGCTCGGTTGGAATGAGGGGGCCCAGTGGCGACGGCCGTCCGTGGCCTCTGGTAGAAGGCTATGGAGCCGATGTAGCACCGCCCTGCAGCAGGGCATACCGAAGGCGAGCGCGCCAGCGGTGCCGACGATGTTCTGATGATGAACAAACACCGCGAGGTCAGCACAGGACAACGCATCGTCGACCCGCCCGCCACAAGATGGTCAGCGCGAATCGATACGACAGCAGCAAAACGAACGAGCAGCCGGTCGCGCGTCGTGAGGTCGATGTAATTTTCGAGGTTGAAAACAAGGAAGAATGAACCGAATGACGACACCCGCTATAAATCTCTGCTCACTGGTTCGGGAGACTTATTTTTGTAAAACTTCACGCGCTGTGTGGTCAGAACGCCGACGAATAAGCCGACGATGCCGATCGTGAGCGACAGGAAATCCGGCGCGAGAAACCGGGAGACATCGCGGGTCATAGTATTCCTCCTCGCAGTCCGGTGACCGCCGGCCAGCTCCTGCGACTACGTATCCGTTATCTCCCTGATATCGTGTTTTTTGTAGGACGCAGTAACGGCAAGCACTAAGAATTCGTCGCCCTGATGTTTGCCGTAGGGCGCGCCGCACTCTCGACGTGTCCTCAGACAGACGCATCGCCCCCGTAACTGCAACGACGATTTTCGAGCAGCAGATGTTTTCGATAAGTGCCGTCGCGCGGTCCCCGCGCTAAGTTACGCCCTCAGAAGGACCCTGACGACCGCAGCGGAGGGCCGCGACGGAGGCTGCCGAGACCGCCCGACGATTTCCGCTTTCGGGGTTAAAGCAGACTTCCGAGAGCCTTGCTGGCACGCCTGCTTTTGACCCGAAGCGGAAGTCGAGCAGGCGAAATTTTTTCGGTTCAAGCCCCTTTTTGAAGTTGATCTGCCAGCCACTCCGGATCATCGAGCATCACGGCGTGACCGGCGGTGGTGTTCTCCAGAGTGGTCCATGTCTTGTCGGCTCTGCACTCTCGGCCAGCGCTTGGTCAAAAGCGGGATTGGCAAATCGGGGCGCGCGAATATACGTCTTCTTCGCGACCTTCTCCATCAGCGAGAGCTTGATAGGCTGCAAGAATGTGCGTATCGGCTGTGAGGTACATTTTTCGTCGAAGAAAGGCCGGTCCTTTTCGTTGACAAGAAAGACCTCCGCCGCGGGGCCGTTAAAGCCAATTTCACCTTTGTTGGATGCAGCCTGCATCGCCGCGCGGCGCGCGAAGGAGCCAAAACTAGCAAGGAGCTGTCACCGTTCTTCGGTTTGACTATCTACCTAAACGATTGAACTAACGCGGTCACTGATCTGGTCGAGCGCGCCAGAGGAAGGGAGACCGCCATAAGAATGGGCGACGAAACAGATGTCCTTCAGGCTTTCCCATTTAATTACGTTCACAATGTCCGTAACGTGAGTGTCGAGATTGATGTCTTTGCTCAGGAGATGGGAACGTTCTCCGAGCCCTGTGAGGGTCGGTGAAAAAACCTTGTGCCCTTTCTTTTCAAGCAAGTCGGACACCCGCCGCCAGTACCAGCCCGCAACCCAAGCACCATGTACCAGCACGAAGGTCTTTGGCGCGGCTTGGGCGCTTGCTTCGCTGATCAATCCACCGGAGGTCAATGCCACTAGGCCAGCGCCAACTGCGCCAGTGCCAATTATGTTGCGACGGGTGATGTTTCGTGCAGTCATGATGTTCCCCCTAAAGTTGGTTATGGCATGCTTTCGTAAACCACTGATTTTGTGCTGATTGGACCACCCCGACGGAAGCGAGAAGATACGTCGGCTCAAAAAGCTTACATTGTTAGCTGATCCCGGGGAAGCGCTCCGCTACAGACGTAGAATGTCGCCTTCTGGCACAAAGCAGACATGCCGAAGGCCAGCCTGAGATGTCCGCTTCTGGGCGTAATGCGGACATCGCCAGCATTCGCGCGCATCGCGTCATCACTGCGACGCGGTGCGAGCCCTCTACGATGCGCTCACCAGGACAAAGCAGACAAACCGCAAAGGCGCGACTTCCAGTTTGACCCGAAGTCGTCCTCCCCCCCCTGCAACGCCACGACAAAGGTGCTACGCTCGTCCTTCCAGTAGGCTTGGTCTCTGGAGGGAGCGGCAGATGCGACGGCGGGATGTTCTTGTGGGGTTGTTAGCCACTACCCGCGGCAAACGCATTGCGGGCAGCCGAGCAAAATACGGTCCACCGATTGGCAATTTGCAGTAGTTAGGAATGGAGAATTTTTCAACGCACCTTAGTGTGGCGATCCTTTTTAATGGCTTGGCTCCGAGGCGGGTTCATCGAGGGTAAAAACCTAATCGTGGATCGATATGCCACTGAGGGTCGGCCCGAACGCTACGAGGAGGTCGCGCGCAACATCGTGCAAGGAAAACCCGACGTGATAGCGTTGGGGTTCGATCACCAATTCATTCTGGAGGTAGCGAAGAGACGACCGCAATTCCTATTGTCGCTACGTTTGGTGATCCCGTCGCCGCTGGAATTGCAAAGAACATGGCAAGGCCGGGACGCAACATCACCGGTGTTTCGTTGGATGCCGGGATCGAGATGCAAGGGAAGCATCTCGACAGTTCTTCGGCAGGCCGTGCCCTCGGCATCGCGCGTTGCCTATCTTTGGAACCGTGCAGAATGGGAAGGCGCTTGGGGACAAGCCGTCAGAGAAGCGGGCCAGCGGTCTGGAGTTTCAATCATCGGGATACCGATGGAGCGTTCGGCGGGAGACGCGGAATATCAGCAAGCCTTCGAGACGATGGCTCACCAATCGGTTGATGCGCTTATGGCCAACGGGCTTCCTCCCAATTTCGAACACCGTGATCTGATACTTGGATTGGCAGTGAAATATCGGCTGCCATCGATTACTTGGTGGAGCGACATTGCCGACAGTGCACAGGTATTCTTGGCCTACGCGCCGGACTATCCCTATTATTTGCTTCGCTGGGCGGATGAAGTCGGCCAAACTCTCAACGGTGTTCCGCCAGCTGAAATTCCTATCCAGCAGCCAACGAAACTCATACTTGTGATCAACCTGAAGACCGCGAAGGCGATTGGCCTAGATGTGCCTTCGACACTGATCCTCAGGGCTGACAAAGTGATCGAATGAGAGAAGGCCAGCCGTCAGCAGTCGCGCGCATCGCTGTCCTCACGCGGCACGACGCGGTAGAACCGCGCAGACCTTGAGGAACTTTTGCGATGAGCGGCACAGCATCATCGTCACGGCTCAACGATGGTGGTCAACCCGCCTCAGGTGGTTCTTGCGCGGGCTGCACGTCTGGAGCTTGGACAGTCTCTTGCGGGGGTAGCTCGCCAGCTTGGTCCTTGAGAGTTGCAGCAGCTTCAATAAGCCCCGCAGCAACAGCGGGATTGGAGGCGGCCTTCGCCATTTTGAGCAGCGCCGCTGCTGCTTCGCGAGCGTGGTAGAGGTTCTTGGACACGGTACAGATAGCCCCGCAGTGCCGCAAATTCCGTTCCGCAGCGAAAGTATAAAAGTGAACCGAAGGAAGGGGCGCGCCAAGGCAGCAGCGTCGAGGCCGCAGGAAGGCCCTACAGCGCGCCGGAAGCGAAGTGCTGTCTGACCGTGAGCTGTTTGCGATCTGATGCTTCCAAACTTCCGGCGGCTGGAAGCGAAGCGATGGCGCCCTCCGCAGGCTGCAAGAGCCGCTTGATGTGGATCAATGGCTCGTTGCGCGATCGGTCTTAAGAGGCTGAGGGGTCCACCGCGCATGAGGAGATGCAGCTGCCATGCGTCTTCGTTCCTTTCGCGACGAAAGCCACTCCAGACATTTCGATTTGATCGGCGGAGGCGACCACCCATGGTCAATTGACTTGGTCTCCGTAGCAGCTTCGGTCATCTTAGTGGCCGGCTTTGTCTGTGCGCTCATAGCCCAGTGGGCCCGCTAGGATGTTTTCTGGCGTGGGGCCGCTTGCAAGCTGTCAATTCAGGTGGAAGTGCTGCCTGACCATAAACGGTTTGCACCCCCGGTGCGCCCCCAAAAATTACATCAAGCGCAAGGCTTGCGCCCCCACGCAGTCACGACTTGATCTGATTTAGAAAAATGGTGCCCAGGGGCGGGATCGAACCACCGACACTGCGATTTTCAGTCGCATGCTCTACCAACTGAGCTACCTGGGCATGCCGCGAGCCCAAAGGCAGACGCGAGCGGGCGGTTTATAGTGGGGTCGGCCGCTCCTGTCCACCCGGCGCCGCCTGCCGCTTCGCCGGCCGCGGCCCGGCCCGGCGGTTCCCCAAATCGTTGCGAAATCACGCTTATTCCGCTTCGTGGGGTCATCCCGCGCTAGTTATCCAGCTTGATCTTGGCGTCGTTGATCACCGGGCCCCATTTGGCGATCTCGGACTGCAGGAAGGAGGCCAACTGCGCGGGCGTCGTGCCCTTGGGCACCGCGCCGAGATCCTCGAAGCGCGATTTTACGGCAGGGTAGGCCAGCGCCGCGTTGGTATCGGCGTTGAGCTTTGCGATCACCTCGGCCGGCGTCTTGACGGGTACGAAGAAGCCGAACCAGGAAAACACGTCGAAGCCCGGGACGGTTTCCGCAATCGTCGGCATGTCCGGCATGATCGCAATGCGCTCGCGTGTCGTGACCGCGAGCCCGCGCAGATGATTGGCGCGGACATGCCCCACCACCGTCGGCGCGTTGTCGAAGGCGACGTCGACACGGCCGGGGATGAGGTCGTTGATCGCCTGCGCGCCACCGCGATAGGGGATGTGCGTCATCTCAACTTTCGCCAGCCGCTTGAACAGCTCGCCGGACAGATGCAGCGTGGTGCCGTTGCCGGATGAAGCGTAGGTGACCTTGCCCCGGTTGTCGTTGCAGTAGGCGATGAATTCGGCCACCGATTTCGCCGGCGAAGTGTTCGGCACGCACATGATGTTGGGCTGGGTGATCAGCAGCGTCACGGGCGCAAAATCGCCGACTGGATCATAGTTCAGCGACGGATAGAGGAACTTATTGGTCGCCATGCCCGGACCGACGATGAAGACGGTGTAGCCGTCGGGGTCGGATTTGGCGACCATGTCGGCTGCAATGTTGCCGCCGGCGCCCGGCTTGTTCTCCACCACCACGGTCTGGCCCCACACTTCCTGCAGGCGATTGCCGACCAGGCGCGCTGTGGTGTCGGTCGAGCCGCCCGGCGTGAACGGCACGACGATGCGTACCGTTCTTGCCGGCCAGCCGGCGCCATTCGCGCGGGAGGACATGATAGCGGGCGCGGCAATGCCGGCGGCCGCAAGCGAAACAAAGCGGCGGCGATTCAGCATCGGCTCCTCCCTGGATGCAGCGATCGCCCGATTGCCTCGGATCGTGTTTGCGTTGGAGTTTGGAGAGACGCCCCGCGGAAATCAATCCGACGAAGGCCAGAAGCCGCGCCCCTAGTCCTGCTCGTCGTCCTCGTCCTTGGGGCCGGGGATGGCGTAGGAGCCGGACAGCCAGCG
This sequence comes from uncultured Alphaproteobacteria bacterium, assembly GCA_963816655.1. Lineage (GTDB taxonomy): Bacteria > Pseudomonadota > Alphaproteobacteria > Rhizobiales > Xanthobacteraceae > Bradyrhizobium. The sequence continues at coordinate 45,586 of CAWFLW010000025.1, forward strand.
GTTGAGATCGACGTCGCGGCAGCGCTCGGAGCAGAACGGTTGTGACGCTTCGACCGCAGGCTTGCTGCAGATCGGGCACGGCTTTGCCGGCCGCGACGCTTTCGCGCCGTTGCGCCTTTTCGGCTCAGCCGGCATTGAGCCAACCGAAGCGGATCGGGAATCCCTCGCCGCCCAGCAATGTCGTGGATTTCATAGAGCGGCAGGCCGACCACATTGGAATACGAGCCGACCATCTTGACCACGAAAGATCCGGCGATGCCCTGCACCGCATAGCCGCCGGCCTTGCCGCGCCATTCGCCGGAGCCGATGTAGGACTGGATGTCCTCGTCGGACAGCCGCTTGAAGCGCACGCGCGTTTCGATCAGGCGCTGGCGGAACGCCTCCTTCGGCGTGACGAGGCAGATCGCGGTGTAGACGCGGTGGTTGCGGCCCGACAACAGCCGCAGGCACTGCGCGGCTTCGTCGACCAGGTTGGCCTTCGGCAAAATGCGCCGGCCGACCGCGACCACAGTGTCGGCCGCGAGGATGAAGGCGCCGCGCAGTTCGTCGTCGAGCTGCACCGATTTGAGCGCGGCATCGGCCTTGGCGCGCGCCAGGCGGTTGGCGCAGGCGCGCGGCAGTTCGCCACGTCGCGGCGTCTCGTCGACGTCGGCCGGGCGCAGCGCGTCGGGCTCGATGCCGGCCTGGTTGAGCAGCGACAGGCGTCGTGGGGAGCCGGAAGCAAGAACGAATTTGGGGCGGCCGAGCATGCGGGAGGTTTTGGACTATAGGGGAATCGAGGGCGAACGCGCGCGGAACCTATCGGAAGGGGCTGGCTTTCACAACCGGGGAACAAGCCCTTGTGGGAGCACAGGAACTCGACGTCGCCCGGCGCCTGGCGCGCAGCGGGCAGACCGACGCTCACTCGCTCGCGGCGCTGGCCTTGGCGAAGCGGCGGCGGATGCGCATCAAAAGCCCGTCGCAGACATCGCGATAGGCGGCGAGCCTCTGCTCGCGGCTGCCTTCGGTCGTGGTGGGATCGGGCGTCGGCCAATATTCGACATCGGCGGCGAGCGTGCGCGTCAGTTCGAGCGCCTTGTGATGCGCCTCCGGCGACAGCGAGATGATGAGGTCGAAATTGAGTCCCTCCCAGTCGTCGAGATCCTCGAAGGTCTGCGGCTTGTGGGTGGAAATGTCCTGGCCGAGTTCGTTCATCACGGCGACCGCGAACGGATCGAGCTCGCCCTTCTTGACGCCGGCGGACTTCACATAAAGCCCCTGCGGGAACATCTGGCGCAGCAGGCTTTCGGCCATCGGCGAACGCACCGCGTTGTGGCCGCAGGCAAACAGCACGGCCTGCGGATTTTTCGCGCGCGCCAGCGCGACCACCGTCAGCCGCCCTTATTTTGGCGCATGGCCTTGTCGGAAAACCGCTGCACACTTTTCCGGGCCATGCGCTACCCTTTCCAATGAAGGACGCAGATCAGCGTGAAGAGCCGACGCGAGGTCTCGAAATCGACCCGCACCTTGCCCTTCAGACGCTCCTGCAGCGTGCGCGAACCTTCGTCATGAATGCCGCGGCGGCCCATGTCGATGGCCTCGATCTTGTCCGGCGTCGCAGTGCGGATTGCCTGGTAGTAACTGTCGCAAATCATGAAGTAGTCCTTCACGATTCGCCGGAACGGCGTCAGCGACAACAGGTGCGCGACAACAGGCGTGCCGTCCTCGCGGCGGATATCGAACATCAACCGGGCGCCGGTGATCGCCAGATGCAGCGTGAACGGCCCTTCCGCCGCGTTCTCGGGCGCAAAAAGATTCTGCTCGATCAAATCGTAGATCGCGATCGCGCGCTCGTGCTCGATGTCGGGTCCGGAACGGCCGATCGATTCCTCATCGAGCGTCACGGCGACGATGCGGTTGTTGGCGTCCTCCTCGGTGGGTTTTGTGGTCATGACAAATTGAGCCGCAGTCCGACGGAGCGTGCATGGGCCTCCAGGCCCTCGGCCTTGCCGAGCGTCATCGCGGCCGGTCCCAGCGCGCGCAGCTGGTCGGGCCCGCATTTCAGGATCGAGGTCCGCTTCATGAAATCGAGCACACCGAGGCCGGAGGAGAAGCGCGCCGAGCGCGCGGTCGGCAGCACGTGGTTGGAGCCGCCGACATAATCGCCGATCGCCTCCGGCGTATGCGCGCCCAAGAAGATCGCGCCGGCATTGCGGACTTTTGCCGCCAGTGCCTCGGCATCCTCGGTCATGATTTCCAGGTGCTCGGCGGCAATCGCGTTGGCAAGGTGAGCGGCCTGATCGAGGTCCCGCACCATGATGATGGCGCCAAAGTCGTTCCACGACGCGCGCGCGATCTTTCCACGCGGCAGCGTGGCGAGCTGCGCCTCCACGGCGCGCGCGACGTCGTCGGCCAGGCGCGCACTGTTGGTGACCAGGATCGACTGCGCGCTCGTGTCATGCTCGGCCTGAGCCAAAAGATCGGCGGCGATCCAGCCGGCATTGCCGGTGTCGTCTGCAATCACGAGCACCTCGGAGGGGCCGGCGATCATGTCGATGCCGACCTTGCCGAACACGATGCGTTTGGCGGCGGCGACATAGGCATTGCCGGGTCCGACGATTTTTGCCACCGGCGCGATGGTCGCGGTGCCCCAGGCGAGCGCGGCCACCGCCTGCGCGCCGCCGACACGATAGATCTCACTGACACCGCCGAGCCGGGCCGCGGCCAGCACCAGCGGATTGAGCTTGCCGTCGGGCGCCGGCACCACCATCACGACGCGCGGCACGCCCGCAACCTGGGCCGGCACCGCATTCATCAGTACCGAGGAGGGATAGGCCGCCGTCCCGCCCGGCACGTAGAGGCCGACGGCGTCGACCGCGCTCCAGCGCCAGCCGAGCTCGACGCCGAGCGGGTCGACAAAGCGCTCGTCCTTCGGCAGCTGCCTGCGGTGGAAGCTCTCGATACGGTCGCGCGCCAGTGTCAGCGCCTCGAGCGTTGGGGCGTCGCAGGCCTTCACCGCGGCGTCGATCTCGGCCGGCGTCACCCGCAAGCCGGCGGCGTCGATGTCGAGCCGGTCGAACTTGCGCGTCGCCTCGATCAGTGCGGCATCGCCGCGCGCGGCGACATCGTCGACGATCGCCCGCGTCGCCTTCTCGACATCGGCCGACACCTCGCGCTTGGCAGCAAGAAACGCCGCGAATCGCAGGTCGAAATCGGCGCTGTTGCGGTCGAGGCGGAGGGGCATAATGGCTTTCTTGCGGGATTTTGGCCTATTGCTCAATGGCGCGCCGGAGGTGCTGCCGTCAACCCTTGCAGGGTAGCAAAAACCACGCTGGGGCGACGATCAGAGTGCTTCCGGCGCCACGGCGGCGTCGCCCGTCCCGAGATCGTCCGGGCCGAGGTCGGTCAGCTCGCATTCCAGGCATTCGACGTCGAGCCGGAGCGCGCCGCCGTCGCTGAACATCAAAAGCGCGCTGCCGCCGGGGTCATGGCCGGGATAGAACTCGATCCCGACCAGATCGAGCGCGGCCTCGGGCGCCAAGGGATCGATGTTGCGTGACTTGCAGGCCAGCACCCGGTCGAAGCGGAGGGCTGCGACCAGGCGGCGCGGCGTCGATTCGTCGGCAAAAGTCTGTTCCCAGTCCAGCCGGTTCATGCCGATCACGAGCCGCTTCTCGTCCTGCCGCCAGACGATGTCGGCGACCTGGACGCGGGCGTCCTGCACATGCGCCGAAATCACCGCGAGATCCTCGGCGTCGAGCGCGATCAGCTTGAGCGGCGCGTTCAAAGGAGCATTCCCAAAATCCTGCGATCGGCAGTTATAGGGCCGGCGGGGGTGACGCAACAGCCCGGAAATATTTCCGCCTGAGCGGAACCGGTTTCAGAACCGGTTGATGTCGGCGCTCTCCAGTATCGGCGTCGGATAGCCGTCGCGGACCACGCTGATCATGGCACGGCCCATCCGTTCGCTGGTCGTCATGTGGTTGGGCGCGGCCCGAACCAGAAACGACAGCAAGGGTGCGGCGACGAAATAGGCCGCGTTGATCCAGCCGGTCTTGGAACGCACGCCGTGCAGCGGCTGAATACCGGGCGGACGGAACATGTAGGCGGCTTTGAAGGGCAGCTTGAGCAGATCGTTCTCGGTCTTGCCCTTGACGCGCGCCCACATCAGCGGGCCCTTTTCCGTGGAGTCGGTACCGCGGCCGGTGACATAGGTGAACACCATGGCAGGGTTGAGCCGCACCAGCGTCCGCGCCGCCGCCATGGTGATGTCATAGGTCAGATGCCGGTAGCGCTCCTCCGCCATGCCGATCGAGGAGACGCCGAGGCAGAAGAAGCAGGCGTCGTAGCCCGCAAGCTGCGGCTCGATCGCCGCATAGTCCGTGAAGTCGTTATGGCGGATTTCCCGCAGTTTTGGGTGCTGCACGCCGAGCGGACTGCGCCCGATCGACAACACCGTCTCGACGCCGGGATCGACCAGGCATTCGCGCAGCACGCCTTGGCCCACCATGCCGCTGCCGCCGAACAGGATGACTTTCATGCCTTGATGAATGCCAGAAGATCGGCATTGATGGTAGCGGCCTCCGTGGTCGGCATGCCGTGTGGAAATCCCTTGTAGGTCTTCAGCGTGCCGTTCTTCAGGAGCTTGGCCGACAGCGGTCCCGAGTCGGCATAGGGCACGATCTGGTCGTCGTCGCCATGCATCACCAGCACCGGCAGGTTGATCTTCTTCAGATCCTCGGTGAAATCGGTCTGCGAGAAGGCGACGATGCCGTCGTAATGCGCTTTCGCACCGCCCATCATGCCCTGGCGCCACCAGTTCTCGATCACCGCTTCCGACGGTTTGGCACCTGGCCGGTTGTAGCCATAGAACGGGCCCGACGGCAGCGCGCGATAGAAATCCGAGCGACTGGCGGCGAGTTGCGCCTGCAAATCATCGAACACCGCTTTGGGAAGGCCGCCGGGATTAGCTGGAGTCTGCACCATCAGGGGCGGCACGGCGGCGATGATCGCGGCCTTGGCGGCGCGGCTCTCGCCGTGGCGGGCGAGATAGTGCACCACCTCACCGCCGCCGGTGGAATGGCCGACGTGAACGGCATTCTTCAGGTCGAGATGCGCGGTGAGCGCTGCGAGATCGTCGGCATAGTGGTCCATGTCATGGCCATCGGCCACCTGCGCCGAGCGGCCATGGCCGCGCCGGTCGTGGGCTATGACCCGGAAACCGTGATTGAGGAAGAACAGCATCTGCGTGTCCCAATCATCCGACGACAACGGCCAGCCATGGCTGAACACGATCGGCTGGCCCTTGCCCCAGTCCTTGTAGAAGATCTCGACTCCGTCCTTTGTCGTGATCACGGGCATGGCATATCTCCTCGTTGAGATGCGGCAGTCGGACGCGAAGCAGCGTGCCGCCGGCGTCAATGATGTGCGTTAAGGCTCAGGCCGGGTGGAAGCGCTTGACGGCGCGGAACGTCATGAAGGCGAAGAAAGCCAGCACGATGAGCTGCACCACGGCGAACACCGGGCCCGACGGCGGATTGCCCGGCGCCATCGCCGACAGCGCCGGTATCTTCAGGAACGACTGGATCACCAGCACGAATGTGTTGAGGTAGAGCGAGACCAGCGCGGTCACGACATAGACCCAGCGCCACATGCCGGAAAGGTTCTGGCTGTAGAGCGCAAAGCAGGCGATCGCCAACAGAATCAGCGACAGGATGCCGATCGCATGCGAGGGCAGGAATTTGTCGGTCAGGAACGGCGGGATGATGAAGCCGGTGGCGCTGGTGAGGATGGTGAAGATCAGGAAGATCGCGGTCAAGCCCGCCATGCGGTTGGAGTTCGAGCATTGCGAACATCACGACCAGACCTGCGACGATACCGATCAGGCTGATGACGACGTGCACCAGAACCAGCGTACTCATGTGACTTGCTCCCCGTTGAGACCCACGCGTCACGCTACGACGGACGGAAATAAATTTCCACCTGCATGAAGTCGGGGCGTCGCAAGGCTGCCATGCCCGTCACCAACGAAGTCGCGAAAATACGCTGACCGTGCCGTCACAAATCACGGCACTCGTCGCGAGAGGGCCTACCGGTTGAGAAATTCAACGAGCTTCGGAATCACTTCGTCCGGCGCCTCTTCCATCAACCAGTGTCCGCGGCCCTTCACCAGCACGCCCTCGACGTTGGTCGCCACCATCCTGCCCTGTTCGATCAGGAAGGGGCCACCGGCCTTTTCGCCGGAAAGCACCAGAAGCGGCATCGACAGCTTGGTCTTGGCGAAGCCTGCGAAGTCCTCAGCGTCCTTCGGGAAAGCGCGGAAAACTTCCATGCCGGCCTTCATGTGACCGGGCCTTGCATATTCGGCCGCGTAGAACTTTCGATCGGCCTCCGGCACGGACTTGGTGGCATCGGCGGCGAAATCATTCCAGAAGTGCTCGAGATAGATCCGTTCCCGGCCGGTGACGAGCGCCAGCGGCGTCTTGCCAAAAAAGTGGAAATGCCAGAGGTCGCGCAACAGGAAGACATTATTCCATTCGCCGACGCCGGGCAGGAACGCTTCGATCAGCACCAGGCGGTCGACTTCGCCGGGGTATTGCGCCGCATAGGCATAGGCGACCATCAATCCGATATCGTGACCGACCAGCCGGATACGGTCGTAGTTCAGGCTTTTCACCAGCGCGTGGATATCCTGCGCCATGGCCTTCTTGCTGTATCCGCCCTCGGGCGAGGACGATTTGCCGAACCCGCGCAGGTCCGGCGCAATCACGGTATGCCGGTCGGATAGCTTTGCGATCAACGGCCGCCACATATGGCTGGTCTCGGCAAAACCATGCAGCAGCACCACGGGATCGCCTTTTCCGGCGACGAGATAGTGCAGCTTGACGCCGTTGACGTCGGCGAACTTGCCCTGCGGCGCCTGCGCCGATGCCGGGCGGGAATCGAACAGCGCGGCAGCCCATGCCATCAGCAGAATCGCGGAGATGGCACGGAGAATTCTCAGGCCGCACGGCATTTCGATTGCCTCTTCTTCGTTGAAGGAGGAAATCAGTAGTAGCGCGGGATCGGCCCGTTGTGCGGAGTCTTTCGGCTAGACAGGTCGAACATGACCTTGTCGACATAGCACCAGCCCCAGCCTTCCGGCGGATCGAAGCCTTCGATCACCGGATGGCCGGTGGCGTGGAAATGGGCGGTGGCGTGCTTGTTGGGTGAATCATCGCAGCAACCGACATGCCCGCACGTCCGGCAGATGCGCAAATGCAGCCAGCGGCTGCCGCTCTTGAGGCATTCCTCGCAACCGAGCGCGCTCGGCGTGACGTCCTGCACACCTGCGATGTGGCTGCAACCCTTCGTCGTCATCGCTCACCTCACCCGGTTCGTTCGAACGACATTGGCGCCACACGAAACCTACAGCGCCGGTTTCGCCGCATCGCCCAGATATCCGTGCAGCGCCGCCACCACTTGCGCGCCCTCGCCGATCGCGCCGCCGACCCGCTTGACCGAGCCCGAGCGCACGTCGCCGACTGCGAACACGCCGGGCACCGTCGTCTCCAGCGGCGCAGCCTGCCGATTGCCATTGCCCTCGGCCGGCACCCCCGTCAGCACAAAGCCGGCGCGGTCCATCTTGATGCCGCAGCCCGAAAGCCATGCGGTTGCGGGATCGGCACCGACGAACAGGAAGAGGTTGCGGACATCCAGGCTCATCACCTCGGGCGCAAGCCGGCTGCGCCAGCGCACGCGCTCAAGGGTCTCATCGCCTTCGAGGCCGACCACCTCGGCGTTGAAGATCAGCTCGATGTTGGCCGTCGCCTCGATGCGCTCGATCAGATAGCGCGACATGCTGGCGCCTAAGCCCGCCGCCGCGGATGACCATGTAGATTTTCCGGGCATGGCCGGACAGGAACACGGCGGCTTGGCCTGCGGAATTGCCGCCGCCGACCAGCATGACGTCCTGATTGGCGCAGAGCTTTGCCTCGATCGGCGAGGCCCAGTACCAGACGCCCTTGCCTTCGAAGGTGTCGAGATTCTCGATCTCGGGCCGCCGATAGCGCGCGCCGCTGGCGACGACGATGGAGCGCGCGCGCAGCATCTGTCCGCATTCGGTGGCGAGCGCGAACTGGCCGTTGCCATGAGCGCAATCGAGCGATTTGGCCGCGACCGGAATCAGAATTTCCGCGCCGAATTTCTGCGCCTGGGTAAAGGCGCGCCCCGCCAATGCCTGACCGGAAATGCCGGTGGGAAATCCCAGATAGTTTTCGATGCGCATGCTGGCGCCGGCCTGCCCGCCATAGGCGCGCGCGTCGAGCACCGCGACCGACAATCCCTCGGACGCCGCATACACGGCCGTCGCAAGTCCAGCGGGCCCGCTGCCGACCACGGCGACGTCATAGAGCTTGTCATGGGCGTGGCGGCCGATCATGCCGAGCGCAAGCGCAAGCCCGGTCTCGGACGGGTTCTTCAGCACGGTGCCATCGGGACAGACCACCAGCGGCATGTCGCTGCGCGCGGTCGCATAGCGCGCAACGAGATCGGCGGCGTCCTTGTCGATCGCGGGATCGAGCAGATGATGCGGCTGGCCGTTGCGCGCCAGAAAATTCTGCAGCCGCGTCATGTCGCCGAGCGCTTCGGTGCCGATCAAGCACGGGCCCGCCGACGCCGCCCTGAATGAGGCTGACGCGGCGCAGGATCAGCGCGCGCATGATGCGCTCGCCGAGGTCGGCCTCGGCCACCAGCAGCGCGCGCAATTTGTCCGGTGCGATCAGCAGCGTCTCGACGTCGCCGTCGGCATGACCATCGACCAGCGCGACGCGGCCGGAGAGCTGGCCGATCTCGGCCAGGAATTGCCCGGGACCCTGGTCGATGATGTGCGTGAGGTGGCCAAGCCCGTCGCGATGGCTGATGCTGACATTGCCCGACAGCAGCACGAACATGCCGGGCCCTGGCTTGCCGGTCTCGAACAGCGGTTGGTCGTGCTTGTAGCGCCGCACCTCGCCGAACCGGCGCATGCGGTCGATCTCGTGCGCCGTCAGCGTCGGAAACGTCTGGTCATATCTTGCAAAGGAAGCTGCGCCGCGCGGCCTTGTCACATCGCTGTTCGTCTGCCATATCCGCCTGCCTCAGTCCGACGCTTCGTTGCCTGCGTCATCTAGGGAGGCTTTGCCGTCAGCGGTAGGTGCGGTAGAGACCTCGTTGCGACCGCGCGCCTGCGCCTTGCGCCGCTTGAGGTTTTCGCGCAGCGCATGTTTCAACCGGTCGCGCCGGGACTGCTTTCCGGAGGCAGCCCCGCTACCCTTATCTTCGTCGTCCTGCATCGCCGATCTGTCTTGCTGTCGCCCTAACGCGACCCCTGGAATATGGCGTTTCGTCCGCATGCGATGCAATCGCTGAGGATCGGTCATCGGGATGGGAACCTTGGGAACCCGCCGTGGGCACATGACGGTGGGACGCTATGGGAGTCACGAGAACGCGCGGTTTTCGGCCCGTTTCGAGCGCTTCCCCGGGCTCCCGCGTGCTTGCGCCACGGGAGGCCTTGTGGCAAGAACCGCCCGCCCGTAGCCGCCTTTGCGGCCGATTCAGTATGCGCAGGGCATGCTGCCGTAGCTCAGTGGTAGAGCACCCCCTTGGTAAGGGGGAGGTCCACAGTTCAATCCTGTGCGGCAGCACCAGCACCGTCCGCAAAACCGGCCGAAACTGCTTCAAACGAAGGCGCGAAGCCCGATCGTGCCGGACAGCCGCACTCTGCGGCACTGTCCCGAACCGGAGAAAAATCGGTGATCACGTCCGGCTGGCAAGCCGGCGGACCGAAGCCGGCCGTGCCGTGCTCCGACTGCGTCGGCCGCGCCGCCTCACGCCGCCTTGATCGTGCCCAGGAACTTGCCGACCTCGGCTTTGAGACGATTGCTGTCACCTGACAGCGTCTGAGCCGCCGAGAGGACGTGCGAGGATGCCGAGCCGGTTTGGGTCGCGCCGAGCTGCACGTCGGCAATGTTGGACGATACCTTGCGGGTGCCGTCGGCAGCCTGCTGGACGTTGCGGGAAATCTCCTGCGTCGCCGCGCCCTGCTCTTCCACGGCCGCTGCGATCGCCGACGATATTCCCGACAGCTTCTCGATCGTATTGCCGATTTCCTTGATCGCATCGACCAACTCGGCCGTGGCGGCCTGAATGCCGTTGATCTGCTGGCCGATTTCACCGGTGGCCTTCGACGTCTGCTCGGCCAGCGCCTTCACTTCCGAGGCAACGACCGCAAATCCGCGGCCGGCCTCGCCGGCGCGCGCCGCCTCGATGGTGGCATTGAGCGCCAGCAAATTGGTCTGCCCCGCGATGGTGTTGATCAATTCGACCACATCGCCGATGCGGGCGGCGGCCTTTGACAGTTCGCTGACGCGCGCGTTGGTGCTGCGGGCCTGGTCGACGGCCTCGCCGGCCATTCGCGCCGACTCCTGTACCTGCCTGCTGATCTCGTTGACCGACGACGCCATTTGCTCCGTGGCCGAGGCCACCGACTGCACGTTGGTGGAGGCCTCATCGGACGCTGTCGCGACCATGCCGGTCAGTTCCTCGGAGCGCGCCGCCGTCGCCGCCAGCGTGCGCGCGGAGGTTTCGAGCTCGCTCGACGATGCGGACACGGTTTCGATGATGGCGCCGACCGCGGTCTCGAACTCATTGGCCAGACTGACCATGTCGGCCTTGCGCAGCGTGCACGCGCGCTACGCGCGTGAGTTGCTCGATCCGCACATCACTTGCGGTGCAAGGGCCCTGCATCGACAGTGACCGAAGCGATGGCTCCGTTCACGCAGCCATGGACAATTCGATGGGCAATTCGATCTTGGGCGGTTTGATCCTGCGAGGCAACGCGATCCTCGAACGACTACTCGCTGCCCTGCACGATCGCATCTTCCCGGTACTGCGCCAGGTGATGCATGCCGCGCACGGCGGTCGGCTCGCGTGCCGGAGACGACTTCGATCCGGCCGCCATAGTGGCGCCGGTTTTTTGCGCGAGATTCGTGCTTGTTCGATGACCGGCATAGACGGTGACCGCCGCGGTCATCACCACGACGTAAAAGGCGAGCATGCCGCCGATCCACGTCCAGGAAATCGGGCGGTCGCCAGGGGTGAGGCTTTCAATCAATCGGCGCATGGACGCCTCCTTACGATGCGGGGCCGGTATAGCCCACGTCTGGCGGCGGCGTGTGATGCGCTTCACACATCCTGCGCTTGGGGGGACAAGCAATCGTGACCGGACCGGAATTCAAGCAGTTGCGGATCGACCTCGGGGAAGCGATCGGACGGCCGCTGTCGGCTGCCGACATGGCCAAGCTCTGCGGCCTGCCGCGCTCGGGCGGGGCCGACACCATCCGGCGCTGGGAAGTGACCGGCCCGACCGGGCCCGTGGTCGAGCGGCTGCGGGTCCTTGCCATGGCAAGCGAGCGCTACCCTATCCTGGAAAAATTCGACGTGTTCGACCGCCACGACATCGACGAGAAGGAGCGGCCGGCTCGCCGCGCCGAATTCCGCAACAAGCTGCGCGAGGAGGTGCGTGAGCGGCTGGACTGATCGGGGTTTCGCCCTGTTAGGCTTTCGTTAAGCAAAGATATTGTTTGCCAGCCAATACGTTAGCTAATCGACCGCCGCGCGGTCGCGGTCACGGCATTTTAGTCAAATGCCATCTAACTCTCCGGCACGGATGACCGACGAAATCCGCCAGCAGATCGGCAACATGCAGAACGTGACGACGTCGGCGGTGTCAGCGATCCGCAACATCTCCTCGACCATCAGCGAGATCAACGAAGTCACCACCGCGATCGCCGCCGCCGTCGAATAGCAGGGCGCGAGATCGCCCGCAACATTCAGCCCACTCAGCTTTCGCGACCATCCCCTCATCTTCCTCGGCGGAACAGGCCATCCCCTTGCGCTCTGTGCTCCCGCCTAATGAGCATCTGACCTCACGCTTTTGGATCCCCCCATTGGAGGCCGGCTTGTTGCAGCCATTCGCTGATGGTCCGCGGATCGGTCGTCCGCTGGACAGGCGACGCGAATGCCTCGATCTTTCAAGCATTTGAAATAGCTCAAGATAATTGGGTTCGTTTTGCAGAAAATTGTTCGGTTTCGACTTCCCTCAATCATTAGATGCATAAATTTTATTTTCTACTTAGGAGGGGCCCATTCGCCAGCGATCGCTCTGGGCCGCGGCTGGCACTCGGCTCCGGATCGAGGCTGCAGGGACCCTGGCCCTGGTCGAAGTCACGCCCGACGTTCCGCTGGCCGAGATTGCTGACCATCTCTTCAATAAACGGCGGGCTCCAAAACCCTGCGCAGACTTCGCGTGAATGAAGCCGGGTACAAGCATGCCGGCACCCATGCACCCTCTACCGTTCTGCAAGAACGCAGGGTGGGAGCGGCGGCGCATCAGCTAACAGAAGTGAGCTTTCGTCCTGGTGGCAAGCGCGCGTTGCATCCCGGCCAGCGCGGCCCGTATAGCTCAAGCCTCGAAACCTGACATAGATCGATGGCCTGTCGGCGATTAGCTAATTTCCATAACGCGGGTTCGGCATTTCAATCCTGCCGAGCCATAAAACCTCTGGCGCGATCTCGGCTATATGGAAGCCGACATCCTCGTGCGCGACGTGAAGCCGCTCGAGCGGCTTTGCGGTAGATACCTACGGGGCTTCCATTGCTGACGTGATAGCTGGAAAGCTCCTAACGCAGGAGCGCCCGACGGAACTGCTGAACAGCGGCAGGATTTCATTGGAGGCTTCCCATCTTCGGGGAAATGAGCCAGCATGCGGCCGGCGGCACCAGCGAGGTCTCCAGCAACATCGTCGGCGTCTCCACGGCTTCGGCGAAGCCGGCGCAGCCGCCAACGAAGTGCTCGGCGCCTCCGACGCGCTCCGTCGGGAAGCCGACATGCTGCGCGGAGAGATCGACGCGTTCCTCAACATCATGCGGGCGGCGTAGGCACGTCCAGTCATTCCGGGGCGGCTCAAGAGCCGAACCAGAAATCCGCGCCGATTCTCGCTATCTCGGAATTCGGGTTCGATCTTCGCATCGCCGGAATGCCAGCGCCCCGCTTTTTCGGCTGGCGCGCCGCAGCTAGTGGCGTTATGCCGGTGGCTATGCACACCAAAGCCGACACCATCCAGTCCTCCGCCGACGCACTGCGCTACCCCTGGGACAAGCATCCCGGCCCCGACCAGGTCGTCGAGGTGATGCCGGGCGTGCTGTGGGTCCGGCTCGACCTGCCGTTCCGCCTCAACCATGTGAACATCTACCTGCTCGCCGACGGCGACGGCTGGGCGATGGTCGATACCGGCTTCGGCAACGAGGAGACGATCGCGGCCTGGACGACGCTGTTCGACGGCCCGCTCAAGGGCATGACCATCACCCGCGTGATCGTCACCCATGCGCATCCCGACCATGTCGGCCAGGCCGGCTGGATCGTCGAGCGTTTCAACTGCCCGCTTCTACATGTCGCAGGTCGAATATCTGCAGGCGGTCTATCACCAGAACCGCCGCACCGAGGAGCGGCGGCAACGCGCAGCGGCTGTTCTTCCGCCGCCACGGCATGGACGAGGCGATCACCGAGCAGTTGCTCGGCCGCGGCCAGGATTATCTGAAGCCGTGTCGATCTGCCGCCGTCCTATCGCCGCCTCTCGCATGGCGACGAGATCGCGATCGGCACGCGCCGCTTCAAGGTCATCACCGGCGGCGGCCATTCGCTCGACCAGGTGATGCTGTATTGCGCCGACGACAAGCTGTTTCTGTCCGCCGACCAGGTGCTGAGCAAGATCTCGCCCAATGTCAGCGTCTGGGCGCTCGAGCCCGACGCAGAATTCGCTGGGCGAATATCTGCGCTCGCTGGCCAGCCTCACCGCGACGCTGCCCGATGACGTGCTGGTGCTGCCCGGCCACGGCGTGCCGTTCTACGGCCTGAAGACCCGGATCAAGCAGCTCGCCGATCATCACGAGGAGCGCTGCCAGATGATCGCGGATGCCTGCCGGGACACGCCGAAGACCTCGCGGAACTGGTGCCGGTGGTGTTCCACAAGCACGTGCTCGACGCGCACCAGATCGGCTTTGCCGCCGGCGAACTGATCGCCCACGTCAATTACATGCTGGTGGAGGGGCGGCTGACGGCGGACAGAAGCCGACGGCGTGCTGCGTTCAAGGCGACCTGAACGCCGGTGCTGATTTCATCGTGATCGCGCTGCCAGAGCATCCCGCCTAGCGATTGATCCGGATCAAGTTTTGCCGTGCACTGGGCGCAAGCCGGCATCCCGATTTGACGTCCGATTTCCGGCTCGACATCAAAGCTGGAAAAGCTCTAAAAAGGCGGAGGTCCAGAAAGCTCCAAACCAGCGGCTCCGGCCGGTTCCGCTCTCAGGTTTTCGCGATGGATTACAGCCAGTTCTTCAGTGACGCCCTCGATCCGCCTGCACGACCGAGCGGCGCTACCGCGTGTTCGCCGATCTCGAGCGGATCGCCGGCCGGTTTCCGCATGCGCTCTGGCACTCGCCGCAAGGGCAAGCGCAACGTCGTGATCTGGTGCTCCAACGATTATCTCGGCATGGGCCAGCACCCGAAGGTGGTCGGCGCCATGGTCGAGACCGCGACCCGCGTCGGCACCGGCGCCGGCGGCACCCGCAACATCGCCGGCACCCATCATCCGCTGGTGCAGCTCGAGGCCGAACTCGCCGATCTGCACGGCAAGGAAGCCTCGCTGCTGTTCACCTCGGGCTATGTCTCGAACCAGACCGGCATCGCGACCATCGCAAAGCTCATTCCGAACTGCCTGATCCTGTCGGACGCGCTCAACCACAATTCGATGATCGAGGGCATCCGCGCAGTCCGGCTGCGAGCGCCAGGTCTTCCGCCACAACGACGTCGCCCATCTCGAAGAGCTGCTGAACGCCGCCGGCCCGACCGGCCGAAGCTGATCGCCTGCGAAAGCCTCTATTCGATGGACGGCGACGTCGCGCCGCTGGCGAAGATCTGCGATCTCGCCGAGAAATACGGCGCCATGACCTATGTCGATGAGGTCCATGCGGTCGGCATGTACGGCCCGCGCGGCGGCGGCATCGCCGAGCGCGACGGCGTCATGCATCGCATCGACATGCTCGAAGGCACGCTGGCCAAGGCGTTCGGCTGCCTCGGCGGCTATATCGCCGGCAAGGCCGAGATCATCGACGCCGTGCGCTCCTACGCGCCGGGCTTCATCTTCACCACCGCGCTGCCGCCGGCGATCTGCTCGGCCGCGACCGCCGCGATCCGCCATCTGAAGACGTCGAGCTGGGAGCGCGAGCGCCACCAGGACCGCGCCGCCCGCGTCAAGGCGATCCTCAACGCCGCCGGCCTGCCGGTGATGTCGAGCGACACCCATATCGTGCCGCTGTTCGTCGGCGATCCCGAGAAGTGCAAGCAGGCCTCCGACCTGCTGCTGGAAGAGCACGGCATCTACATCCAGCCGATCAACTATCCGACGGTGGCCAAGGGCACCGAGCGGCTGCGCATCACGCCCTCGCCCTATCACGACGACGGCCTGATCGATCAGCTCGCCGAGGCGCTGCTGCAGGTGTGGGAACGCCTCGGCCTGCCGCTGAACCGAAAGTCGCTGGCGGCGGAGTAGCCTTAACGCGCCCGAGATCATCGAAATCGGCCCCGCGTGGCGCGGTGCGCTGCCGGTCCGATCCGTCTATACTGCATCCCGACCGGCCGTCCCCGAAACAACGGTGACCGCCTGAGGGAGACCGCGCAGCGATGCTGCACGACTGGGGCGTGATCGCTGCCGCCTTCGGCTACATCGGATTTCTGTTCCTGGTGGCAAGCCACGGCGACCGCCTGTCGCCGGCAGCGCGGCCGCGCCAGCGCGCTGATCTATCCGCTGTCGCTGGCGATCTACTGCACCTCCTGGACCTTCTTCGGCTCGGTCGGCTTCGCCACCCGCACCTCCACCGACTTCCTCGCGATCTATGTCGGCCCGATCCTGATGATCGGACTGTGCACGCCGCTGCTGCGCCGGGTGATCCAGCTCGCGAAGTCGCAGAACATCACCTCGATCGCCGACTTCATCGCCGCGCGCTACGGCAAGAGCCAGGCGGTGGCCGCCACCGTCGCGTTGATCGCCATCATCGGCTCGGTGCCCTACATCGCGCTGCAGCTCAAGGCGGTGGCGTCCTCGCTCGAAACCATCCTGAGCGAAGACCAGGCGTTCTCCAACATCCCGATCGTCGGCGACATGGCGCTGATCGTGACGCTGGCGATGGCGGTCTTCGCGGTGCTGTTCGGCACCCGCCAGACCGACGCCACCGAGCACCAGCACGGCCTGATGCTGGCGGTCGCCACCGAATCCATCGTCAAGCTGGTCGCCTTCCTCGCCGCCGGCATCTTCGTCACCTTCTGGATGTTCTCGCCGCACGAATTGATCGAGCGCGCGATGAAGACGCCGGAGGCGGTGCGCGCCATCAACTACTCGCCGTCGATCGGCAACTTCCTGACCATGACGCTGCTGTCGTTCTGCGCGATCATGCTGCTGCCGCGCCAGTTCCACGTCAGCGTGGTGGAGAATTCCACCGACGCCGAGGTCGGCCGCGCGCGCTGGCTGTTCCCGCTCTATCTGGTCGCCATCAATCTGTTCGTGATCCCGATCGCGCTCGCCGGCCTCGTCACCTTTCCGTTCGGCGCGGTCGATCCCGACATGTACGTGCTGGCGCTGCCGATGGACGGGCGTCGCCGCTGCTCAGCGTCGCCGTCTTCGTCGGCGGCCTGTCGGCGGCGACCGCGATGGTGATCGTCGAATGCGTCGCGCTCTCGATCATGGTGTCGAACGACCTCGTGCTGCCGCTGGTGCTGCAGCGCAGCGGCGAGACGCGCGCCGGCCGAAGCGATTTCAGCGACTTCCTGCTGCGCGTGCGCCGCTTCGCGATCTTCGCCATCATGGTGATGGCCTATTTCTACTACCGCGCGCTCGGCAACACCCAGCTCGCGGCGATCGGCCTGTTGTCGTTTGCCGCCATCGCCCAGCTCGCGCCCGCCTTCTTCGGCGGCCTGTTCTGGCGCGCGCGACCGCGCGCGGCGCCATGGGCGGCATGCTGGTCGGCTTCGCGGTCTGGGTCTACACGCTGTTCATGCCGAGCTTCCTCGAAGGCAATCACGGCGGGCATGCTGCTGCTGCAGCACGGCCCGTTCGGCATCGAGGCGCTGCGGCCGCAGGCGCTGTTCGGCGCCGACCTGCCGCCGCTGATGCACGGCGTGCTGTGGAGCCTGTCGCTCAACATCCTCACCTATGTCGTGCTGTCGCTGGCGCGACGGCCGTCGTCGATCGAGCGGCTGCAGGCCGACCTGTTCGTGCCCCCGACGCTCGCGCCGATCGCCCCGACCTTCCGGCGCTGGCGCACCACGGTGACGGTGCAGGACATCCACAGCACGGTGGCGCAATATCTCGGGCCCGAACGCGCGCGCCAGTCGTTCGAGGCCTTCGCCGCCCGCCACCCGGGCAACCTCGAGCCCTCGGCGCCCGCCGATTTCGAACTGCTGCAGCACGCCGAGCACCTGATCGCCTCCTCGATCGGCGCGGCCTCCTCGCGGCTCGTGATGTCGCTGCTGCTGCGCAAGCGCACGGTCTCGGCCAAGGCGGCGCTGAAACTGCTCGACGATTCCCACGCGGCGCTGCATTTCAACCGCGAGATCCTGCAGACCGCGCTCAATCATGTGCGCCAGGGCATCGCCGTGTTCGATGCCGATCTGCAGCTGATCTGCTCCAACCGGCAGTTCGGCGACATCCTCGCGCTGCCCCGCATCTCGTGCAGCTCGGCATTCCCTTGCGGGAAATCCTGGAATTCATCGGCGCGATCAACCCGTCCGGCAACGACGACGATGAGGCGCAACTGGCGCGACGGCTGGCCGCCTACACCACCGAGGGCGAGCCCTATCTGGAACGGCTGCCCGACCGCCACATGGTGATCGAGGTGCGCACCAACCGCATGCCCGGCGGCGGCCTCGTCATCACCTTCTCCGACGTCACGCCGAGCTTCGAGGCCGCCGAAGCGCTGGAGCGCGCCAATGCGACGCTGGAAAAGCGGGTGCGCGACCGCACCGAGGAACTGACGCGGCTGAATTCCGAGCTGGCGCTGGCCAAGAGCACGGCCGAAGACGCCAACATCTCCAAGACGCGCTTCCTGGCCGCCGCCAGCCACGACATCCTGCAGCCGCTGAACGCGGCGCGGCTCTATGTCACGAGCCTGGTCGAGCGGCAGCAGCGGCGGCGAGGATACGCGGCTGGTCGAGAACATCGACGACTCGCTGGAGGCGATCGAGGAGATCCTCGGCGCGCTGCTCGACATTTCGCGGCTCGACGCCGGCGCCATGACGCCGTCGATCACGAGCTTCAAGATGGCCGATCTGATGCGCTCGCTCGAGATCGAGTTTGCGCCGATCGCGCGCGCCAAGGGGCTGGAGCTGGTCTTCGTGCCCTGCTCGCTGCCGGTGCAATCCGACCGCGCGCTGCTGCGGCGGCTGCTGCAGAACCTGATCTCCAACGCGATCAAATATACCCCGCGCGGGCGCGTGCTGGTCGGCTGCCGCCGCCACGGCCAGACCCTGCAGATCGGCGTCTACGACACCGGCGTCGGCATCCCGACGCGTCAAGCGCGGCGAGATCTTCAAGGAATTCCACCGCCTCGAGCAGGGCGCGCGGATCGCGCGCGGCCTTGGGCTCGGCCTGTCGATCGTCGAGCGCCTGGCGCGCGTGCTCAATCACGGCATCGCGCTGGATTCAATTCCGAGCGGCGGCTCGTTCTTCTCGGTGACGGTGCCGATCGCCAAGGCGATCAACCACACCGCCGCCGTCACCGCCACGACGCCGCTCTCGAAGACGCCGATGAGCGGCACGCTGATCGTCTGCATCGAGAACGATGCGGCGATCCTCGACGGCATGAAGACGCTGCTCACGGCCTGGGACGCCGAGGTCATCGCGGTCGCCGACCCCGAGGCCGCGATCGCGGCGATCGAAGCCACCGGCAAGCGCGTCACCGGCCTGCTGGTCGATTATCACCTCGACCGCGGCAACGGCGTCGCCGCGATCCGCGACATCCGCCGCCGCTTCGGCGAGAACATTCCGGCGATCCTGATCACCGCCGACCGCAGCCCGAACGTGCGCGCCGCGGCGCGCGAGGAGAACATCGCGGTGCTGAACAAGCCGGTGAAGCCGGCCTCGCTGCGCGCGCGTGCTCGGGCAGTGGCGCACGCAGCAGATGGTGGCGGCGGAGTAGCCATACCTCGACCGCAATGCGTCGCTGGCGATAGCGCTCAACGGCTAGTCGCTGGAATGCAGCCTAACTGCCGTCGGCGTGCCCTGGCGCCACTGGCCGCCGGCGATCTTGGCGGCCGCGATCACCGCCTGCGTGCGGCTCTCGACGCCGAGCTTCTGCAGGATCGCCGAGACATGCGCCTTGATGGTGGCCTCCGAGACGCCGAGCTCGTAGGCGATCTGCTTGTTGAGCAGGCCCTCCGACAGCATCATCAGCACCCGCACCTGCTGCGGGGTCAGCGTCACCAGCCGGTCGCGCAGCCGCGCCATATCAGGATCGGCGGCGGAAGAAAGATCGGTGTCCGGCGGAATCCAGACGTCGCCGTCCATCACCTTGGTGATCGCATCGCGCAACGTCTCGACGCCAAATCGCTTTGGAATGAAGCCGGACGCGCCGAAATCGAGCGAGCGGCGGATGGTGCCGACGTCGTCGGTGGCAGACACCACCACGACCGGAATGGCCGGATACTGGGCGCGCAGATAGATCAGGCCGGAGAAGCCGGAAATTCCCGGCATGGTCAGGTCGAGCAGGATGAGGTCGACGTCGGCGTCCTGCTCCAGCAGCCCGGTGAGGTCGTCGAACGATCCCGCTTCATCAATCCTGGCCGTCGTCACGACGCTGGCCACTGCCTGCCGCAACGCGTCGCGGAACAGCGGATGGTCGTCGGCGATCACAAGGCGGGTACTGGCGGGGGCGTTCATCGCAATCTCTTGAAGCGGCTCGTGGCTGCTTTGTCCTCCGAGCCGCCTTCCGGTGCAAGCATCGAATTATACCAGGCGTGAAGGCGGTTAACCGCCTGATTGTGCATCGCAATAGGCGGCGCCGTCAGTTTGTATACCAGATGCGAGCAACGTGTTGTTCAACGCAGCCCCGTGCAAAGGGCCGAAAGTCGTATTGGGAGCACTTTCACGCCGATGTTACCTTGGCCAACGAGCCCACAGCTTCGCGCGGCCAGGTTCGGCAATGGGGCGAACTTAGCATCAACAAATTTCATGGGGAGCGATTGAATGTCTACGATGACTGCAGCACCAGCCAAGTCGGCTGGCATGGGGAAGGAGGAGCGCTTCGTCATTCTGGCCTCCTCGCTCGGCACCGTTTTCGAGTGGTATGACTTCTACCTCTACGGGTCGCTCGCCGGCATCATCGGCGCGCAATTCTTCTCGGCCTACCCGCCGGCCACGCGCGATATCTTCGCGCTGCTGGCCTTCGCCGCCGGCTTCCTGGTCCGCCCGTTCGGCGCCCTCGTGTTCGGCCGCATCGGCGACATCGTCGGCCGCAAATACACCTTCCTCGTCACCATCCTCATCATGGGCCTGTCGACTTTCATCGTCGGCCTGTTGCCCAACGCGGCGACCATCGGCATCGCGGCCCCGATCATCCTGATCGCGCTGCGCCTGCTGCAGGGCCTCGCGCTCGGCGGTGAGTATGGCGGTGCGGCGACCTACGTCGCCGAGCATGCCCCGATGGGCAAGCGCGGTTACTATACCTCGTTCATCCAGACCACCGCGACGCTCGGCCTGTTCCTTTCGCTGCTCGTGATCCTGTTCACGCGAACGGCGATCGGCGAAGAGGACTTTGCCAAGTGGGGCTGGCGCATTCCGTTCCTGGTCTCGGTGGTGCTGCTCGGCATCTCGGTCTGGATCCGGTTGCGCCTCAATGAATCGCCGGTGTTCCAGAAGATGAAGGACGAGGGCAAGGCCTCCAAGGCTCCGCTCACCGAAGCCTTCGGCAACTGGTCCAATGGCAAGCTCGTCCTGATCGCCCTGCTCGGCGGCGTGATGGGTCAGGGCGTGGTCTGGTATACCGGCCAGTTCTACGCGCTGTTCTTCCTGCAATCGATTCTGCAGGTCGACGGCTACACCGCCAACCTGCTGATCGCCTGGTCGCTGCTTGCTCGGCACCGGCTTCTTCATCGTGTTCGGCGCGCTGTCCGACAAGATCGGCCGCAAGCCGATCATCCTGGCGGGCTGCCTGATCGCGGCGCTGACCTTCATCCCGATCTTCAAGATGATCTCGACCAACGCCAATCCGACGCTGGAAAAGGCCATCGAAACGGTGAAGGTAAGTGTTGTTGCCGACCCGAAGGTCTGCGGCGACCTGTTCAACCCGGTCGGCACCCGTGTGTTCACCGCACCTTGCGATCTGGCCCGCGACTTCCTCGCGAAGTCCTCGGTCAAGTACGACACCGTCGCAGGAGCGGTCGGCTCGCCCGTCCTCATCCGCATCAATGGCAAGGATGTTCCGTACACCAAGCCGGCGGACTCCAACGCCGGAGCGACGGCCGCCTTGCAGGAAGCGGGCTATCCGAAGCGCGGCGCCAACCCGACGCTCGTGAAGATGGCTCATCCGTTCGACATCTTCAGGCCGCAGGTTGCAGCCGTCATCGGACTGCTGTTCATCCTGGTGATCTACGTCACCATGGTGTACGGGCCGATCGCGGCGATGCTGGTCGAGTTGTTCCCGACCAAGATCCGCTACACCTCGATGTCGCTGCCCTATCACATCGGTAACGGCTGGTTCGGCGGCTTGCTGCCGGCGACCTCGTTCGCGATCGTGGCCGCGACCGGCGACATCTACGCCGGTCTCTGGTACCCGATCATCTTCGCCTCGATCACCGTGGTCATCGGCTTCTTCTTCCTGCCGGAAACCAAGGACGTCGACATCACGAAGTAAGCCGGCGCTACGGGATACTGACAAGACAACAACCGGCCGCGGAGCGATCCGCGGCCGGTTTCATTTTGTGCGCTAGCTTGTACTTCCGATGAACTGCAGCACGACGTCGCGCCGGTGCGGCCGCGCGCGGTGTTCGATGAGATAGATGCCCTGCCAGGTGCCGAGCGCCATCTCGCCGGCAAGCACCGGAATTTGCAGCGACGTCGCGGTCAGCATGGTCTTGATATGCGCCGGCATGTCATCCGGCCCCTCGGTGTCGTGCACCCAGCCGCCATCTTCCGGCGCGAGCCGCCGCAGCGCCGTGTCGAGGTCAACCAGCACCGACGGATCGGCGTTTTCCTGGATGGTCAGCGAAGCCGAGGTGTGGCGGATGAACAGCGTCAGCGCCCCCTCATGCGCGCCGGCGCTGCGCAGAAATTTTGCCGCTTCGTGCGTGATGTCGGAGAAGCCCGTGCCCCGCGTCTCCAGGGAGAGCAGCGCCGAGACGATCTTGCCCGCGCTGACCGCCGACGGCGCGGAGAGCGACGACGCCGTTGGCCGGCTCATGCGCGGCAACTCAAATCCTGCCCCCGACATCCTTCTGCACACGGTTGGCCATCTCGATCAGCCGCCGCCAGGCTTTCTCGAGGAAGGCCATCACGCGGTCCATGTCGCGGTCACTCGGCAGCGGGATTTCGATCTTGCGCTCGCCCTCAGTGACCTTCGGCTCCGGCTTTTTCAGAGGATCCGATTTCGGCAGAGGCTCCTCGATCTTGCCGTTGACCGTGCCGTCGCGGCCGGCGAGTTGCGCCTTCAGCTTTTCATTATCGGCCTGCAGCCGGCCGATCTCGGCGTCGAGCGCGGCACGTTCATCGGGCGCGGCATAACAGGCCCAGCCTGCGCCCGCATTGCTGCAGGTCGAAACCGTGCCGGTCCTGGTGTCGAGCCGCAGCACCACACCATCCGGATTCGGCGCCAGCGCATAACGGCCGTTTTCAGTGTCGGGTTGCGATTGTGCGCGCGCGGCCGGGCCGGACGCCGCCAGCAATAACGCAGCGGTTGCGATAAGGATCGGTTTCGAAAGCGACGTCGCTGTGCACATGGCTTGCTCCGCCTCAAACCCTGAACTGCCCCTCAACCTCAGAGCTATAGGCCTTGCGGCCGGACTTCAATGCATCGGCCAGCAATTCGATCCGGTCCTGCCCCCAAAACACCTCGCCATCCAGCACATAGACGGGCGAGCCGAACACGTCGGCCGCAATCGCGTCCTGCCGGTTCTGTTCATAGACCGCACTGATGGCTTCCGAAGCCGAACGCTCGACCAGCTTCTTGCCGGGCAGCCCGGCTTCGTCGGCGATTTTGATAACGGTATCGGGCTCGGTGAGGTTGAGCTGGTCCTCCCACACCGCGGCGAACGCCCGGCGCAGATATTTGTCCGGATCAAGCCCGGACTCGATCGCTGCAATGACAACGCCGTCGGCCAATCTCGCGTTGAACGGCCAGTGCTTCGGCTGCAGATGGAATGTCAGGCCGCGCTTGTCGCGCCAGCGCTGCAGTTCGATCATCCGGTAGCGCTGTCGCACCGGATGGCGCTTCATCAAGGGCAGTCCACCGGTTTCCGCGAACAGGTCGACGAGTACCACAGGCTTGTGATTCACCTTGAGATCATAAGCACTTACGGCATCGCGAAACTGCTTGTGGCCGATGTAGGCCCAGGGCGACAGAAGCGAGAAATAGTAGTCGATCTGACGCGGCATGCGGGCTCCGGCTCATGGGTAGGGCGAGGCGTGGCGCACATCCCAACAGAGCGCTTCATCGCCTGCAACCGGCTTGCTCCGGGATGCCGGCTGCTGCAGTGCGATGACTGCTCCACAGGCGGCCCGCCGCGAGCCGAATAAATTCAATAAAATCAAGATTCTAACTGGTTATTACGTAATCTTGACTTGATCAGACGCGGTCAGTATGGTCCGCGCGGCTTTTGAGGATGGCGCGTAATTTCCATCAATCGCAGCATCGTTTAGTGTCGGGTCGACATGGCCAGGAACACCAACGACAAGGCGAGTGGAAACCAGACGTCCTCCGACGAGGCTGCGCTTTCCGCAAGGCTCGGAAGTCTCGATCAACGTCTGTCCGAAATTCGTGACAGCCGCAAAGCCGAGACGGATCAAACCGGAACTGAAGGCGAAGACAGCGCTGCCAGGGCATCGGCCATGGCGCGCGGTTTTCAGCTTTCCTCCGAACTGATCGCGGGTGTTGTCGTCGGAGCTGCGATTGGCTGGGAATTCGACAAACTGCTGTCGACATCGCCGTTCGGTCTCATCGTGTTTTTTCTGCTCGGCTTCGTCGCCGGCGTGGTCAACGTGGTGAGGTCGGCGCGCATACCCCCGGGCAAGCGCTGAGCGCCGACGGAAGTCAGGACATTTGAAATTCGATTGCCGGCGAGATGCCGGCGGACCAAGGCCCGCGCGGATGAAAATCGACCCGATTCATCAGTTCAACATCGAGCCCATTGTCACGCTCGGCCATATCGGCAAGCACGCGATCGCCATCACCAATTCGACGGTCTACATGTTCGTGGCCGTCGGGATCATCGGGCTCCTGATGCTGGCGAGCGGGCGGCAGCTCATCCCCGGCCGGATGCAGTCGGTCGCCGAGATCTCCTACGAGTTCGTCGCCAGCACGATCCGCTCTACCGCCGGCACGGAAGGCATGAAGTTCTTCCCGCTGATCTTCTCGCTCTTCATGTTCATCTGCATCTCGAACCTGGTGGGGATCATCCCCTATACCTTCACGGTCTCGAGCCACATCATCATCACCGCGGCGCTGGCGCTTTTGGTGTTCTTCACCGTCCTGATCTACGGCGTCTACAAGAACGGGCTGAAGTTCTTCTCGCTCTTCGTGCCGAAGGGCGTTCCGGGCTACATCCTGCCGCTGGTCATGTTCATCGAGATTCTGTCGTTCTTCCTGCGACCGGTCTCGCACAGCGTGCGTCTGTTCGCCAACATGCTGGCCGGCCATATCGCTCTGAAAGTGTTCGCAGGCTTCGTCGCCATGCTCGGCGTGTCGCTCGGCGCGCTGGGCTGGGCCGGTGGCATGCTGCCGCTGGCGCTGACGGTTGCGCTGACCGCGCTCGAGCTCTTGGTCGCCTTCCTGCAGGCCTATGTGTTCGCGATCCTGACCTGCATCTATCTCAACGACGCCATTCATCCGGGACACTAAGCGGTCCGGGGAATTTCCACCCTCACCTTTGTTTCTCTCAAGGAGCTAAAAATGGAACCGGCAGCAGCAAAACTTATCGGCGCGGGCATCGCATGCATCGGCATGGGCGGTGCGGGCGTCGGCGTGGGCATCATCTTCGGCAACTACCTTGCCGCCGCGGTGCGCAATCCCTCGGCTGCCCAGGGCCAATTCGGCAACCTGATCTTCGGCTTCGCCGTGACCGAAGCGCTCGGCATCTTCTCGCTGCTGATCGCGCTGCTCCTGCTGTTCGTTCCGCTCTGAGCGGCAACTCCTCGCGCCGCCGGTTCGCGGCGGCGCGCATGACAGCAACAGGAGAACCCCATGGCTGAAAGTCATGGCAACGCAAAGGGCCAGAAGACCGGCAGTCACACCGGGGCGGACGGCGGTCAGCACGGCGGCGGATTTCCGCCGTTCGAGTCGACCTACTTCGCCTCGCAGCTGCTGTCGCTGCTCATCGCCTTTGTCGCGCTCTACATCATCGTGTCGCGGTTTGCGCTGCCGAAGGTCGGCGGCGTGATCGAGGCGCGTCAGAACGCGATCGAGGGCGATCTGGCGGCAGCGCAGAAGCTCAAGGACGAGTCCGACGCGGCGCTGAAGGCCTATGAAGCCGACCTGGCTGCGGCTCGTTCCCGGGCGCAAGCGATCAGCGCAGAGACCCGCGAGAAGCTGAATGCGGCGGCGGAAGCTGAACGCAAGACGCTGGAGGACAAGCTCGGCGTCCGGCTTGCCGATGCCGAGAAGCAGATCGCGGCAACGCGGAACGCGGCGATGGGCAACGTCCGCACGATTGCGGCCGAGGCGGCCAGTTCGATCGTGCAGCAACTCACCGGCAGCGCGCCGGATGCCGGCACCGTCCGAAACGCCGTCGACGCCTCGTTGAAGGGATAAACGGATGTTCACCGAACCGGAATTCTGGGTCGCCGTCGCCTTCGTCGTCCTGATGGCGGTTTTTGCCTGGCTCGGCATCCACCGCACCGTGCTGAAGGCGCTCGATCATCGCAGCGAGCGCATCAAGTCCGAACTGGACGACGCGCGCCGGCTAAAGGACGAGGCCGCAAAGCTCTTGGCCGATTACCAGGCCCGCCGCGCCGGTGCCGAGCGCGAGGCGCAGGAAATCATCGCGGGCGCCAGGGTCGAAGCCGAACGCATCGCCGCCGAGGCCAAGACCAAGATGGAAGATTTCGTCGTACGTCGCACCAAGACCGCCGAGGGCAAGATCGCGCTCGCCGAAACGCAGGCGCTGGCCGACGTTCGCGCTGCGGCAGCGGATGCCGCGGTGGCCGCCGCATCGACGGTGCTGTCGCAGACGGTCAAGGGCCCGGTTGCGGAGAGCCTGCTCAGCAAGGGCATCTCCGAGGTCAAGGCCAAGCTGAACTAAGCCTTCAGCGAGCCCAGAACACCAAAAGCCGGCGCGAGAGATCGTGCCGGCTCTTTTGTTTCCAGCTTCCGCCGGCGATGCTTCCCGGCAAACCGAAAAAAAGAGAGGCCGGCCCCCGCGTGGAAGGCCGGCCTTGATCGTTGTCGCGCGAGCGGTGCGCGATTACTTCGCCAGCGTGTACTTGCCGTCCTTCACCGTGAGCAGGATGCGGGCGCGCTCGTCGACGCCGTAGCGGTCCTTGTCGGTGAAGTTGTAGACGCCCTGGCTCGCGGCGATGTCGCGCTCGGTCAAGCAGGGCATCGCGGATGCCGTCGCGGAATTCCTGCGTACCGGGCTTGCCCTTCTTCAGCGCCACCGGGATCACGCGCTCCAAGACGAGGAACGCGTCGTAGGAATGGCCGGCGAACTGGCTGCGGCTGTTCGGGCCATGCTTGGCTTCATACTGCTTGTTGAGCGCCAAACCGGGCTTCTTGGTCAGCGCTTGTCGGGCTGATCCTCGGGATCCATCACCGGACCCGAGGCCATCAGCACACCTTCCGCCGCAGGTCCCGCAATGCGGATGAAGTCCATGCTGGCAGCGCCATGGGTCTGGTAGATCAACCCCTTGTAGCCACGCTCGCGCAGCGTGGTCTGCGGCAGCGCCGCTGCTGTGCCGGAGGCGCCGACCAGGACAGCGTCGGGATTGGCGGCGAGAAGTTTCAGCACCTGGCCTGCGACGGAGGTATCCGGACGCGCGAAGCGTTCCTCGGTCACCAGTTGCATGCCCATCGGCACGGCCTGGTTCTTGAAGTCGTTGACCCAGAGATCGCCGTAGGAATCGGAGTAGCCGATATAGCCGACGGTCTTGATGTTGTTCTTCTTCATGTGGTCGTACATGACCTTGCCAACGATCGGGATCGGCTGCGGCATCGACACCGACCATTTGGCGCGCTCCGGCGTGATCGGGAACGGCGCCAGGCCGAAATGCGGAATGTTGGCTTCATTGGCGACATTGGACACCGCAATGGTGGGCGGCGTGGTCGACGAGCCCATGATGATGTCTGCCTTGGACTCCGTCACGAAGCGGCGCGCATTGGTGGTTGCCGCGGTCGGATCGCCGGCGTCGTCGAGCACGATCAACTTGAGCGGCACGCCGCCAATCTCCTTGGCGACGAACTCAAGCGAGTTGCGCTCGGGGATGCCGAGCGCAGCCGCAGGCCCGGTGGTCGTGATGGTGATGCCGATGACGATTTCATTGGTTTGCGCGAGCGCCGCACCAGGCAGCGCCAGCACCGCAGCGACGGCGGCGGACAGCAAATACTTCTTCATTCATTTTCCTCCCATTGAACTTCGTTTTGTTAAATCAAGTATCGAAAGCGGTTTCAGCCCCTTCTTTAGGTGGTGAAGCCAAGCACGTCAGCCTTCAAGTCAGCCCTGCATGAACTTGTCGATGATCTCCTGCGGTACGGCAGCCGATTTGAGCTTGCCGGGATCGTCCGGATGATGGCCGACCAGCACGCGGGTTTCCCAAGCCTCGATCGCCAGCGCCTCGCCCTTCAACACCTTGTGGGTCACCTCGAAGCTGGAGCGCTTGAAATTCTCGATCCGGCTTTCGATCGTGATCCAGTCGCCATGCGTCGAGGGGATGTAGAACTTGGCCCGCGTGTCCACCATGGGAATGCCCACCAGGCCGTATTTGTGGATCAGGTCCTGCTTCGAATAGCCGGCCGCCTCGAACATGATCGACGTCGAGTTGTCGAACATCGCGAAGTAGCGCGGGTAGTAAACGATGTTGGCGGGGTCGCAATCGCCCCACTGAATCTGCACGTCGCGCCGATGGACGAACATGCGTTTACCTCAGCGCGGCGCCATGCGTAGCGCGGCATCGAGCCGCACCACCTCGCCGTTCAGATAGGGATTGTCGATCATGTGCAGCGCGAGCGAGGCGAACTCGTCGGCCTGTCCGAGCCGGCGCGGAAACGGAATCGCAGCGGCAAGCGAATCCTGCGCTTCCTGCGGCAGGCCGGCGAGCAACGGGGTGAGGAACAGTCCCGGCGCGATAGTCAGCACGCGGATGCCGAACTGCGCGAGTTCGCGCGCGATCGGCAAGGTCATGCCGACGATGCCGCCCTTGGACGCCGAATAGGCCGCCTGCCCGATCTGGCCGTCATAGGCGGCGACCGAAGCGGTATTGACCACCACGCCGCGTTCGCCGGTCGAAAGCGGTTCGAGCTTCGACATCGCCGTGGTCGCAAGGCGGATCATGTTGAAGGTGCCGTTGAGGTTGACCTGGATCACCTTGTCGAAATCGGCAAACGGCATCGCGCCGTCGCGGCCGATCACGCGCTTGGCGACGCCGATGCCGGCGCAGTTCACCAGCACGCGCGCCGGGCCGTGGGCCTTCTCGGCCGCAGCGACGGCGGCTTCCGCAGACGCCGCACTGGAAACGTCGCAGGTGACGGCAACGCCACCGATCTCGACTCGCGACGGTTTCGGCAAGCTTTGTGTTGAGATCGCAAACGGCGACCTTGGCGCCTTGCGCCGCCAGCCGCCGCGCGGTGGCAGCCCCCAGTCCCGATGCGCCGCCGGTGACGATGGCGGCCTGATCCTTCAACTGCATTACGTCCTCCCTGACATCTTCTTTAAGCGTTCAGCGCGATCACCTGCGCCGGCGGGTCTGGCGAATAGAGCGCCTCGATCAGCGCAGCGCGTTGCTCCAGCACCGCGCGCTGGTTGATTGAGCCCTTGTCGGTGACTTCGCCGCGATCGATCGACAGCGGCGTGTCGAGCAGGATCGCGCGCGTGATGCGGTTCGACGAACCGGTCGCGCCGGCAAGAAATTTTACAAAGCGCTCGCGGAAGGCGGCGCGCACCAGCGGATCGGCCGCAACGGCGGCGAGATCATCATGCGGCAGCGTCGGATTGATCAGGCGGCAGCCGTCGAGATCGAGCACTGCGAGCGCTGAGACCTCGTCGCGGTTTATGCCTGCGATCACGACGTCGCGCACCAGCGGTGCGCAGGCTGCGATAAAGCGAGCGCGCAAAGGGCCGACGCTGACCCATGTGCCGCTGCCGAGCTTGAAATCCTCGGCAATGCGGCCGTCGAAATCAAAACCGGCGTCGAAATTCTCGGGATCGGCAGGTTTGATGGCATCGCCGAATTTGTAGAATCCCTCTTCGTCGAACGCAGCCGCCGTGAGTTCGGGCGTGCGCCAGTAGCCAGGCGTGACGTTCGGCCCCTTGGCCCGCACTTCCAGCTTGCCGTTGTTCGGCAGCAGTTTTGCGTCATTGCCCGACACTGGCAGGCCGACATGGCCGGAACGGCTGGTCATCGGATTGACCGACATGAAGAACGGCGAGGTTTCAGTGGCGCCGAGGCCGGTCAGCATCGGCACGCGGTATCCCTTCTCGGCGACCGCGAGCTCGTCGAGGCTGTTCCAGACGAATGGCGACAGCGCGGCACCCGAGAAGAACATCGCATGCAGCCGGCCGAAGAACTTTGCGCGCAGCGCCTTGTCGTCGCGCAGATAGGGCAAGAGTGATTCATAACCCTTGGGCACGTTGAAATAGACCGTCGGCGAGACCTCGCGCAGATTGCGCACCGTCTCCTCGATGCCGCCGGGCATCGGTTTGCCCTCGTCGAGATACATCGAGCCGCCATTATAGAGCGTCAGCCCGATATTGTGGTTGCCGCCAAAGGTGTGATTCCACGGCAGCCAGTCGACGATGACGGGCGGCTCGTCCTTCAGGAAGGCGAGCGTCTCGCGCAGCATCACCTGATTGGCGCAGATCATGCGCTGGGTGTTGATGACAGCCTTCGGGTTGCCGGTCGAGCCCGAGGTGAGCAGGAATTTTGCGATGGTGTCCGGGCCGATCGCCGCATGCGCGGCATCGAGGGCAGGATCAACGGGTGTCGCCATCAGCTCGGCGAGCAGCGTCACCTTGCGTCCGCGCACGCTGCCAAAGGAGGCTGCGATCTCGGTCCCCTCGGGAACGTTGGCAATCAACGCGCCAGTGAACTTGTCGGCGTCATCGGCAAACACCAGGCCCGGCGTCAAGAGCTTCATGACAAAGCCGAGCTTGCCGAAATCGCGTGAGATCAGCGAATAGGCCGGCGATACCGGACAGAACGGAATGCCCGCATAGAGCGCGCCGAAGGCGACCAACGCATGGTCGATGGAGTTGCCTGAGAGGATCACGATCGGCCGCTCTGCCGAGAGCCCGCGCCTCAGTAACGCAGAGGCGATGTGGCGACTTGCCGTTAGCAGCTCGGCGTAGGTGATCTGCCGCCAGCCGCCGGCGGCGTTGCGTTCCGCCATGAAGATGCGGTTCGGTTCCGCGCTCGCCCAGTGGTGCAAACGGTCGGTGATGCGCACCGGATAATCGCCGAGCGGCTGCTTTGGGCGCAGATAAATCGTGCCGTCGGCGCGGCGCTCGACGTCGACCGCGGGCGTACCGAACGAGATCGCGCGCAGCGGATGCGCGCCTGCCGTTCGCGCTCCCCCGCCGACAATCGATGTGCTGGCTTTGGCGCTCATGTCAGCTCGGTTTCACCTTGGCGGTCTTGCGGTCGAGGAAGGCGCGGATCCGGCGCTTGGCCTCTTTGTCGCTTTGCGCCACCGTGGCCATCAGCGATTCCATCAAGAGACCGGCTTGTGGATTGGCCTCCGCAATCATCGGCAAGGCCTGCAGTACGGCGAAATTGGTCAAGGGCGCGTTGGCGGCAACGCGCGCGGCGAGCTCGATCGCCTTGGCCAGCGCGCCGCCATCTTCGGTCAGATATTGCGAGAAGCCGTAGGAAGCGCCTTCGGTTGCGGAATAGACCCGGCCCGTGAGCATCATGTCGGTCATCCGCGCCACGCCAATGAGCCGCGGCAGCCGCACCGAGCCGCCGCCGCCGACAAAGATGCCGCGCTGCCCCTCGGGCAGCGCGAAGTAGGCGGAAGGTTCGGCAACGCGGATATGCGCGGCGCAGGCCAGCTCCAATCCGCCGCCGATCACCGCGCCCTTCAGCGCCGCAATCACGGGCACGCGGCTGTACTGGATACGGTCAAACACCCGGTGCCACATCTGGGAGTGGCGCAGGCCTTCGGTGGCGTCCTGCTCGGTCAGTTCGGAAAGGTCGAGGCCCGAGGAGAAATGATCGCCGATGCCATGGATGACCACCGCGCCGACGCCGTCAGGCAGATGGGCAAAGCAGTCCCCGATCGCGAGGATGATGCCGTCGTTCAGGGCGTTGCGCTTGGCCGGGCGATTCAGCCCCACGGTCAAAACAGCGCCTGCCTGCTCGATCTTCAGCAGTTCGGCTTGAGCTGTGGACGTGGCGGGGGCGGCGTTTCCCATGGGCAATATTGTTTCCTGTCCAGAATAGTTATGTTTTATAACTATTTGGGCGGGAGTCGAACAGGCCCGCCCCAAGCGCCGGGACATTGCCGGCGCCCCGGTCAAAACGTCGGTGTTACAGCACCTGATGCACGTCGATGACGACACGGTCGGCATGCCGGGCGGCGGAGCCGACGAAGATGTGCTCCATCAGCCAGCGGTATTTTTCGGCGCCGGTCTCGAATTTCGCCACCGTGCGGAAATAGATCAGTTTGGGATCGACCGGCTCGCCGCGCTTGAGCTTCTGCAAAAGCTCCAACGGCCCGAAGCGGATGCCCTTGTTTTCGATATAGACCACCGCCCCGTCGTCGGTCTCGAAGGCGTATTTCGCCTCGAGCTCGATCAACTCGTTAGGGCGGATGATCTGGAAGTCGGCGCCGAACGGCAACACCTCGCCGTTGACCTTCTCGCCCCTCACCTCGCCGCCGATGATCGGGATGATGCGGCGAACGCCATGGCCGATATCGCCGGCCGTCGTCACCTCGGCGATGCGTGCGGTGACGGTGAAGACGTAGCGGGTCTCGAGCTGTGATGCCATCCAATGGAGTCCTAAAGTGTGAACATAATCATGCGCGAAAACCGGTTCTCACGTTGCGCTAACTGGCCCTTCGGGTCGGGATCATGCTCAATGCGCCATCATGCGGGTCGGCAACCACAGCGCCAGCATCGGGAATGCGATCAGGATCACCAGCCGGATCAGGTCGGTCACCACGAACGGGATCACGCCGCGGAAGATCGTCGAGAACGACACGTCCTTCACCACGCTCTTGATGACAAACACGTTCATCCCGACCGGCGGATGAATCAGTCCGAGTTCGACCGTCATCACGATAATGATGCCGAACCAGATCGGATCGAAGCCGAGATGCATGATGACGGGAAAAATGATCGGCACGGTCAGGATGATCATCGCCATCGCATCCATCAGGCAGCCCAGCACCAGATACATCACCATGATGAGGGCGAGAATGCCGTAGGGTCCGAGCCCGAGGCTGGTGAGCAGTTCCGTGACCTTTTGCGGGGTCTGCGTCACCGTCAGGAAATAGCCGAAGAGCAAGGCGCCGATCAGTACGGTGAAGACGGCAGCCGCGGTACGGGTCGCCTGCAGCAGCGAAGCCAGGATCTTTTCCTTGTCGAGCCGGCCGGTGAGGACGCCGATCAGGAACGCGCCGGTGGCGCCGACACCGCCGGCTTCGGTCGGCGTAAAGCGCGGCAGGAACGGCAGGCCGTAAAGACCTCCGATCACGAAGATGAACAAGAGCACCGGCGCCCAAATGCTCTTGAGGCCCGCAAAGCGCTCGCGCCACGGGATCGCGGTGCCCCTTGGCAGGAAATCAGGCCTGAAATAGCCGATCGCCCCGATGGTGAGCATGTACATGGTCATCGCGAGCAGGCCGGGAATGATGCCGGCAATGAACAGCTTTCCGATGTCCTGCTCGGTGATGATGCCGTAGACCGCGAGCACGGTGGACGGCGGCAGCATGGCTCCCAACGTGCCGCCGGCCGCGATCACGCCGGTAGCAAAGGACTGCGGATAGCCGAAGCGGCGCATCTCCGGATAGGCCACGGCGGAGAACGTCGCCGCGGTCGCGACCGACGAGCCGCAGATCGCGGCAAAGCCGCCACAGGCGCCGACCGTGGCAATGCCGAGCCCGCCACGCAGATGGCCTACGAAGCCGTTGGCCGCGCGGAACAGCTCGCGGCTCATGCCGGAATTGGACACGAACGTGCCCATCAGCAAGAACATCGGGATCACGCCAAAGGTGTAGTCGGTGACCGTGCGCATCGAAGTCTGCCCGATCAGCTTCAGCGCAGGCGTGAAGCCGACAAGGTAACCGAAGCCGGTGACACCGACGAGCCCCATCGCCATGCCGACGGGCACGCGCAGCAGCATCAGCGCGAACAGCGCGACAAATCCCAGGACGGCGACGGCGTCGGTGCTCATCCCGGATTACTCCACAGCCTTGATTTTGGGTTCTTCCTGCATCTCTTCCGGATGGAAGATCAGGCGATAGGTGCGGATCGCGATCAGCAACACGGCTGCGAAATCGCCGGCCCAGGCCAGCGCGAAGAACGGCCAGGTCGGCATCCGCAGGTCGAAGGTCAGCACATTGTCGTTATAGGTGCCGCGCACCTTGTCAAACAGCGTCCAGGTCTGCACGGCTACGACGAACAGCAACACCAGCGTCGCGAACACGTCGATCATGCGCTGATATTTCGGGCCGACATTGCCCCAGATGAGATCCACGGTGATGTGGCCGCCGCGATAGCTGGTGGCGGCGATGCCCCAGAAGATCAGGATGCCGAGCAGCATGCGCCCGATATCGAAGGAGTCCGGGATGTTGTAGTTGAGCGTGTTGCGCAGGATCACGGCCAGGAAGATGTTGGCGGCAACGATGCCGACAAAGGCGGCCGCGATCCATTCGATCGTGTCGATGAACCGATCCATCCACGCGCGATTCATGTCGGGATCCCCAAAGCGTCTAGTCGAAACGGTATAGCTCAGAACTCACTTTACCTCTCCCGCTTGCGGGGGAGGTCGGCGCGTAGCGCCGGGTGGGAGAAAACTCTCTCCACACCAACAGTATGATTTGCCGCACCACCCCCACCCAACCCTCTCCCGCAAGCGGGAGAGGAAGGGCAGCTCCGTCTTACTCCGCCAGCGCGTTGTGCTTCTTCAACGCAGTGCGCAGTTCGGTCAGCGTGGAATCGGGATCGCCGCCGTTCTTCTTGACGCCGTCGCCCCATGTCTTGGTCAGCGGCTCGGAAGCTTTCTTCCAGAGCCCGATCTGCTCAGGCGTCAGCTTGTAGACCTCGTGGCTGGGCTCCGCCTTGATCTTGTCGATGCCGGCGTCTTCCATCTTGCCCCAGAACTCGCCGACCTTGCCGGCGGTCTCGGTGTTGCAATTGTTGTCGATCGCCTTCTTCTGCTTGTCGGACATCTGGTTGTACTTGTCCTTGTTCATCACGAAGGCGAAGGTCGTGACGTAGAGCGGCGCTTCCATGTCGTACTTCGTCACTTTGTCGATGCCAAACAGGAGCAGCGAACCCCAGGGGAAGGTGACGGCATCGGCGACGCCGCGCTCGATGATATCGCGGACTTCAGGCGCTGAGGACTGCACGTTGGTGCCGCCGAGCAGGGTGACGAAATTCGCCATGGTGGCATGCGCGGGGCGGATCTTCATGCCCTTGACGTCGTCGGGCACCACGATCTTCTTGGTGCGCGAATGGAAGGCCGAGGGCGAGTGAATGAACGCAAGGCAGAACTTGACCGCCTCCATCTCCTTGGCGGCATATTTGCGGTACCACTCGTCGAGCGCCATTGAGCCGCCCTTGGCCTGCGACATCAGGAAGGGCAATTCACCCGCAGCGATGATCGGGAAACGGCCGGGCTGGTAGCCGGGATTGATGTAGGTAACGTCGGCGATACCGTCGCGCGCCATGTCATAATGGTCGAACGCCTTGCCGAGCTGCTGCGCCGGATAGATTTTCGACTTGATGGTGCCGCCGGAGTCCTTCTCGACCGCAGCCGCCCAGTCTTCCAGCGCCTTCTGCAGCGAATGCGAGGCCGGCACCCAGTGCGATATCTTCAGCTCGAAGGCTTTGTCCTGCGCCAGAGCAGGCGTCACGCTGGCCGCAAGCAGCAGCGCCAGAAATGCTTTTCTCATGGACGATTTCTCCCTTTGTGGGTCGGGCTTTTGTCCTGCCCGATCCCGTTAGTTAACCTGTTATATAGCTGGCCGGGTTTTTCAAGAACGGACATGACGCCGCGTGCGCCCAAGACCTCAACACATTGTCGCACAGATTCTTTGCAGTGCGGCGAAACGGCGAGCCTTGTTTTCGCCTGATGGCCTTTTACGCAGAAGGTCTTGTACCCAGAAAGACTTGGCCGTGACTGTTATATGATATAATCATCATTGCAAGCCGGTAGGCCGCCCACGCGAACCCGCCGCGAAAAACCCTGAGGGAATACGCCTTGAGAACGAAAGTAGCCATTATCGGCGCCGGCCCGGCCGGATTGTTGCTTGGGCAACTACTTCACAGGTCAGGCATCGACAACGTCATCCTGGAGCGGCAAAGCCCGGAATATGTGCTCAGTCGCATCCGTGCCGGTCTCCTGGAAGAGGGAACGGTGGAGTTGCTCGGCGCGGCCGGCGCCGGCGAGCGCGCCCGCCGCGAGGGCCTGGTACACCACGGCGTGGAGCTCGCCTTCGGCGGCTCGCGCCACCGCATCGACATGCATGCCGCCACCGGCAAGACCGTGGTGATCTACGGCCAGACCGAGGTGACGCGCGACCTGATGGATGCCCGCAAGGCGGCGGGGCAGACCTCGGTCTACCAGGCCGCCGACGTCACCCCCCATGATTTCGACACCGACCATCCGCGCGTCAGCTATGTGACAGACGGCGTCACCCATGAGATCGCCTGCGACTTCATTGTCGGCTGCGACGGCTTTCACGGCGTCAGCCGCGCCAGCGTCAAGCCGTCCGCGATCAAGACCTATGAACGGATCTATCCGTTCGGCTGGCTTGGGCTGCTGTCCGATACGCCGCCGGTCTCCAATGAGCTGATCTATGTCAGCCATGAGCGCGGCTTTGCGCTCTGCACCATGCGCTCGACCCGCCGTAGCCGCTACTATGTGCAGTGCCCGCTCGACGACCGCGTCGAGGCGTGGTCGGACGAGCGATTCTGGGATGAGCTGAAGCGCCGTCTGGATCAAAAGGCGGTCGACAGCCTCGTCACCGGGCCGTCGCTCGAGAAGAGCATCGCGCCGCTGCGCAGCTTCGTCGCCGAACCGATGCGGTTCGGGCGGATGTTCTTGGCCGGCAATTCCGCTCACAACGTGCCGCCGACCGGCGCCAAGGGACTGAACCTTGCCGCCAGCGACGTGCATTATCTGTCGACGGCACTGCGTGAGTATTACGACGAAAAATCCTCCGCCGGGATCGATGGCTATTCGGCGAAGGCGCTGGCGCGGGTCTGGAAGGCAGTACGTTTCTCCTGGTGGATGACCTCGATGCTGCACAAATTCCCCGACCAGGGCGAATTCGGCGCACGGATCCAGGTTGCGGAGCTCGACTATCTCGTCAGCTCCAAGGCGGCGTCGGCGTCGCTGTCGGAGAACTACGTCGGGCTGCCGCTTTAGGCGACGCCCGCGCGCCGGGATCGGCGTATTTTTCGTCATTACGAGGAGCGAAGCGACGCGGCAATCCATGTCTCGGCTTGCAGAAAGCTGGATTGCTTCGCTACGCTCGCAATGACGAAGGACTAACCCCCATGCTCACGCTCTATTTCGCCCCCGGCTCCAGCTCCATGGCGCCCCACATCGCCCTGCATGAGGTCGGCGCCACGTTCGAGAGCAAGCCGATGTCGTTCAAGCAGAACGACATGCGCAAGGCGGACTACCTCAAGATCAATCCGGCCGGCACGGTGCCGACCCTTCTGATCGACGGCCGTCCGCTGACCGAGGTCGCCGGCATCCTGTTCTATCTGGCGCGGCGCTTTCCGGAGGCCGGCCTGCTGCCGCATGGCGACATCGAAGCGGAGGCGCATGTAGTGTCCTGGATGTCGTTCATCGCCTCGACACTGCATCTCGCACGCAGGCAGGGGCTCGATCATGCGCGGGAGGTTTATGGGGTCGCCGAGCGATGCTTAGGCAGCGGCTGGGCGTTGGGCGAGCGCTATTCGATCGCCGACATCCATTTGTTCCGGGTTTATTGGCGTAATCGCAATGCGCTGCATCCGTCCGGGGGCAAATTCCCCAACCTCGATGCACATTACGCGCGGATGATGGCGCGGCCGGCGGTGAAGAAGACCATCGAGGTTGAAACGGCGGTCGGTTATGAATTGCCCGCGTGACGGCGTTTGCCGAACGAAGGATCATGCCGCCGTCTTCTCCGACGGCTTGATCTGGAAGTTGCGCGTGGTGGCAAGCACGGTGCCGCACAAGGTCTCGACGCCATCGGCGACCACATAGACATCGGCGGCGCCGACGGAATTGGTGCGACCGGCCTGCAGCACGCGTCCCCTCGCCCGCAGCATCTCGCCTTTGGCGATACCCGTCATCTTCACGGTGAAGTCGAGCGTCGCCGGTGCAAAACCGCGCGGCAACAGCGACAGGCAGGAAGACACCGCGGCAACATCGCCGGCCGCACCGACCATCGAGGCCGGGAATTGGCCGGGCGGACCCGAAAACCGCTTGTCAAACGGCAGTTCGATCATCACCTCGCCCGGCGCGACTTTGACGATGCGGATGGCATATTCGCGCACGAAGTCGAGCGCGGTGACGAAGGCCCGAACCTCCGCCTGATCGAGATGGTCCTGTACGGCAGCCATGGTTCTGCTCCTCGTTTCAACTGGTTCGCCTTCGTGACGGCGCATCGCGCTTCAAAATGGCGCCAAGGGACTTTGCGACATCCTCGATCGGCGCGGCGCTTGTCTCGACACGCGAAAGAATGAGCGCTCCTTCGATGGCGGAGACCGTCAGCGTCGACAGCCGGCGCGCCTCGGCCTTCGCAAATCCGTCGCGGACAAGCGCGCGCGCAATCACTGCGACCCAGGCGGCAAAGGCTTCGCGGCCGGCCTGCGCAATGCGCTCCGATTGCGGCGCGGACTCAAGGAGCGTCGTCGAGATCGGACAGCCATCGCGAAAGCCTGACTTGGCCATCCAGCCCGCCAGCAGCCGGCAATAGGCCTGAATCATCTGGGCCGTCGATTTGTGCTCGGCTTCGAGCTTTTCCAGCGTCACCACCAGCCCCTTGCCGGCGAAGCGCACCGCGGCTTCGCCGATGCCGTCCTTGCCGTCAGGGAAGTAGTGATAGAGCGAGCCCTTGGGGGCGCCGGCCACCTCGGCAATCTCGTTAATCCCGGTGGCGGCGTAGCCGTTGCGGCGGAACAGCGTGGCGGCGGCCCGCACGATCGCGCCGCGGTGCTTTGGGGGTGCAGACATGGCGCCGGGTTCCGCTCCTGATCATTTGCCGTAGCCGCGAGAGACAATTCTATATAGACTGGTCTAAATAAGCAACCGGCGCGCTTCAAACAGGCGCTGCAATGACGTTTAAAACTTTGTAGGCGGTGCGCTTCGCGCGCGGATCGCGTCCAATAGAGCATGATCCGGAAAAGTGTGCCGCGGTTTTCCGAGAGGATCATGCTCAAACAAAAAAGCTCTAGAGGCGACAGCACAGCATCGGAAAGTTCGCATGACATCGATCGACACATCACTGGTGACACCCGTCCCCGAAGGCTTTGAGCCGCACTTCCGCAAGAGCCCCCTCACCGAGCCCTGGGAGCCGCTCTACTCGCGGCGCACCGAAAAGGCCGTGATCATGGGCCTGCGGCTGGCAAAGCCGCACACCAATTCGCGAGGCCTCATTCACGGCGGGCTGATCGCGGCGCTGACCGACAACGCCATGGGTTACAGCTGCGCGCTGGTGATGGGCTGGCACAACTCGCTGGTGACGATCAGCCTTGCGGTCGATTTCATCGGCACGGCCAAAATCGGCCAATGGCTGTCGATCGAGCCAGAGGTAATCAGGACCGGCAGCACGATCTGCTTTGCGCAAAGCCTGATCAGGGCCGACGACGTCGTGATCGCGCGCGCCAACGGCACGTTCCGCGTGGTGCCGAAGAAGGAAGCGGCTGGTTAGGCCGTGTCCTCATCAAGCTGATCAGCGCCAATTGCGAGGAGACCACCCGCAAGGACGGACACGCGTCAGCCAGAACTGTCAGGTTCGAGAAATTCCAGGCAGACATGCGCCTTAAGCATTCACTTTCCGAGCCGCCGAGCTAACCCAAGCAAGATGGCTTGGGCTTCGCTGACAATCTCGCGCACGATCTCGGCTGCGGGTTGTCTCTTGTGAACAAGGGCAACGCTCTGCCCGGCATAGAGCGCCAACGCATCTATATCGCCCTCAGCATCAGCGGCGGGCGGAGCCGGTCGATACCGCACGATCGGTCCGCGTGATTTTGACGTAGCGACCACCTCACCCTCACCGGGCCGCTTGCCCGTTGCCGGACGTCCGGCAGCTTCCCACGCAGCGACAGTACTATTGCGCAGCACGCGATGAGGTGCCTTGGGCCAGCCGATGTCGAATAGTTCTTCGAGAAAAACGGTATCGTCTTCCGTGGCCTGCAAAACTCGCTCGCGATAGTGCGGATGAATTGGCACCTCGTTGCTCGCAAGGAAGCGGGTCCCGATCCAGGCCCCTGATGCGCCGAGCGCCAAGGCAGCAGCAAGCCCGCGGCCGTCGGCAATACCTCCCGCTGCAAAGACGGGAACTGGTCCGACCGCATCGACCACTGCGGGGATGAGTGGCATCGTGGCGACCTTGCCCCACAGATGCCCGCCAGCTTCCCATCCTTGTGCAATAATGACGTCAACCCCGCTCGCTACTGCATGCCGAGCTTCAGCAGCCGTGCTGACGGTGTAGAGCACTGTGGCACCACCGGACTTTGCGCGGGCGACAAGGCCGGAAGGATCGCGCCAGAAGAAGGAGATAACCGGCACGCCCTCCTGCAAACAGGCATCAAGGCGCTCTTCTTGCGGAAAATCCAGGTTCAGATTGACGGCGAACGGTTTGGTCGTGAGCGCGCGAGTTTCGCGGATCTGCCGACGCAATGCCTGTATGTCCGCCCCCCACAGTGCAAGTGTGCCGAGGCCGCCCGCGTTGCTAACTGCAGCAGCGAGGGCGGGGCTGACCAATCCACCCAGTGGCGCTTGAATTATCGGAACTTCGATCCCAAGCCGTTCACAACCTGCCGTAATCATTAGGTCACTCCACCAGCTCCGCACCAAACGTTGGGTAGTATCGCCCGACACCCTTGGTCAGCTTTTGCGCTACGCCACAAGGGATTTCTGCTTTGGGTCACAAGCCGACATCAGCGGACGATCAGAGGAAGCCTGCTTGCCCCTGAGAGCCGACCCGCATTCATGAGTAAACATCCTAGCCGAAATGCCACTGCGCGGTTTCGGTGACGAGATCGATGAAGCTGCGGACCTTGGCCGACAACAGCCGCGACGTCGGGTAGACGATGTGGATCGGCAGCGGCGGCGGCTCGAACCGCTGCAGCACAACCTGCAACGCGCCGCGGCGAAGGGCATCCGCCGCCTGATAGGCGAGCACGCGCGTCAATCCGCCGCCCTGCTCGGCGTATTGGGTCGCCGCATCGGCGCTGTCGGTGGAAAAGCGCGGCGCGGTCGCAATGCGGATTTCGCGGCCGCCCTCGACAAAGCGCCACTCCACCGGCGTTGCGACCGCGCCGAACTGGATGGTGTCGTGTTGCGCGATGTCACGCGGCGCCTTCGGCTCACCGCGCGCCTTCAGATAGGCCTGTGAGGCCACCACAATCCGCCGCATCTCGCCGACATGGCGCGCCACCAGCGTGGAATCAGGCAGATGGCCGATCCGGACCGCGACGTCGGCGCCCTCCTCCACGAGGTTGATCATGCGGTCCGACAGCCGCAGGTCGCAGGACACCTCGGCGTAGCGCTGCAGATAGGCCGTCACCAGCGGACTGACATGAAGCCGTCCAAAGCCGACGGGAGCCGAAATCGAAAGCCGGCCGCGCGGCGTGGTGCGCTCACTTTCGGCCGCGCCTTCGGCCTCCTCGACATCGGCCAGGATCCGCCGCGCCCGCTCGAGGTAGCGCTGCCCGGCATCGGTCAATGCCACCGACCGCGTGGTCCGTTGCAGCAGGCGGGCACCAAGGCGATTTTCCAGCGCCGCCACCAGCCGCGTGACCGCCGATGGCGACAAGCCCAGCTTGCGCGCAGCGGGGGCAAAACCCTGGTGCTCGGCGACAGTGACAAAGGCCTGCATGGCGTTGAGGCGATCCATGGTATTATTTCATATCCTGCAATAGTGCGATGTCAATTGCGGTGATTGTGCAAACTAGGGAAACAGCCATGTTAGGAGGCGAGGGACCGGTCGTGCGGCCGGTGCGAAGGAGTTCATCCAATGTCGGACGCTCAAACCTATTCCAGCGACGTCGCCTTCACGCCGGCGGTGAAGTCGATCCAGGCCCGCAAGGGCTCGCGCGAGTCCTACGCGCAAGTCGAAGCCCGCGGCGGCTGGCGCACCGAGATCGACGAGAATCTCGCAGGCTTCCTCGCCGAGACCAATAGCTTCTACCTCGCTACATCAAGCGCCGACGGCCAGCCCTATATCCAGCACCGCGGCGGGCCGAAGGGGTTCGTGAAAATCCTCGACAAGAACACCATCGCGTTCGCCGATTACGCAGGCAACCGGCAATACATCACGCAGGGCAACCTCTCGGAGAATCCCAAGGCGCATATCTTCGTGATGGATTATGCGCACCGCCGCCGCGTCAAGATCTGGGGCGAGGCGCGCGTGGTCGAGGACGACCCGGCGCTGACAAAGGCGCTGATGCCGCAGGACTATCGCGCGCGGCCCGAGCAGGTGATCCTGTTCAGGATCGCGGCATGGGACACCAATTGCCCGCAGCACATTCCGCAAAAATTCGATGCGGCCGATGTTGCCGCCGTGCTCGCCGAGCGCGGCGCAAGGATCGCCGCCCTTGAGGCCGAGCTCGCCGCGCTCAGAGGCGAGCCTGCGCCCGCAGGCTGACGGCTCAGGCCGCCTTGTTCAGGCCGCTTCCGCCTCCTGCACCCGCTTCCAGGCGAATTCCGGATAATACTGTCGCATCATCCGCTCGACATAGGCGGTGAGGTTGTCGAATTTCTCCGCGCGCTCGCGCAGGCTCGAATCGAAGAACGGCGTCAGGATTCCCGCCAGCGCGCCGAATGCGGTGGCATCGGTGCCGCAGGGCTCCTCGCCCATCAAATAGCGCTTGTCGCCGAGCTGCACCGAAAGTGCGAACAGCGATCGCATGGCAAGATCTATGTCCTCGTCGGGCGCGTGGCGGCCGAGACCGCTCAAGAGATAATTCTCGGCAACGCGAAACTGCGCATCCTCGCGGACCTTCTCGCGCAGATGATCGGGCACATGGTCGAAGAAATGCGCCGGTCCCCTGGCAAAATTCTCGGCATCGACCCAGCGCGCGCCGATCAGCGCCCAATAGACGTGATGCTCGATCATGCGCTCGAAGGCCCAGGCCTGCGCCCTTTGCTGCAGGCTGAGCGGCGCATCGAAATCGAAGCCGTATTTGCCCTCGATATGGGCGCGGATGAAGGTCGAATTGGCAATGGTTTCCGCCTCATCGACGATGTAGGGCAGTTGCCCCTTTGGCGAGGCCGGCGGCATCGCCCTGTCCTTGCGGTAGGCAAGCCCGGCCATCTTGAGCTGGACCTCGGTTTTGGTCACAAACGGGCTCTTTTCCGGCAGGCCGAAGCCTGCGCCAAAGCCATAGAGAACAATCATTTTTGGCTCCGATCTCTTGAAGTCAGGCGGACGCTAGCGAAAGGCTGCTGCCACCATGCTGTCAGCAGCCTTCGCAGGCGGCGCTTGCGCCACCTGCTGCCAAAAGCGCAATCTGCCGCCGGACTTGCCGCCGGATTTGGGCCACGGCGGTGCCGGCCGCGCGCAGCAGTAGCGCGACCAGCATCCAGCGCAGGTCGCCGACCTCTGTGGCGATCACGCGTTCCAGAGCCCAAACCTGAACCTGCGGGAGTGGCGGGACGTTTCGAAACCGAGCGATCATGGACAATTCCCCTTCGATTGAAGTGCTGCCCCTGATATAGCCGCCACCTGCTGCCAACATGCTGTCAGCAGCATCGACGTCGTTGCGAGAAAAGAGATCACGAAGATGAGACGCGCCGACCGCCTGTTCCAGATCATCCAGGTGCTCCGGCGCACCCGCAAGCCCATGACCGCGGATGCCATCGCCGCTGAACTCGAGACCTCCAAGCGCACCATCTATCGCGACATCGCCACGCTGATCGGCCAGCGCGTGCCGATCCGCGGCGAGGCCGGCATGGGCTACATCCTGGAAAAGGGATTCGACCTGCCGCCGCTGATGCTGACACCCGACGAGATCGAGGCCGCGGTGCTCGGCGCACAATGGGTGGCCAACCATGCCGATCCCGTGCTGGCGCGCGCCGCCGAAGACCTGAAAGCGAAGATCGCCGACACCGTGCCGGAGCGGCTGCGGCCGTTCGTGCTGGAACCGGCGAGCGGCGCGCGCCCGAACTGGCGGCAGGAGCCGGACCGCATCGACATGGCACGGACCCGCGCGCAGATCCACGAGGGCAAGAAGATCTCGTTGCGCTATCGCGATGAACACGGCCGCGACAGCGCACGCACCATCTGGCCGATCGCGATCGGCTATCACGAGGCGGTGCGGCTGTTGGCGGCCTGGTGCGAACTGCGCAAGGATTTTCGCAGCTTCCGCACCGACCGCGTGGTCGAAGCCGATTATCTCGACGAGAAATATCCGGAACGCCGCGACGT
The DNA here is from genome assembly GCA_963816655.1 of uncultured Alphaproteobacteria bacterium. Taxonomy (GTDB): domain Bacteria; phylum Pseudomonadota; class Alphaproteobacteria; order Rhizobiales; family Xanthobacteraceae; genus Bradyrhizobium. Next base: position 89,868 of record CAWFLW010000025.1, read on the forward strand.
GCTGCGGGCGAAGTGGCGGCAGAGCATGGTCTGGGAACAGCCCAAAGAACCCTGAGAAGGAACCTGAGGGGAACCATGAGCGCGGCGCCAGCCGGGCTGGCCCCTGCCCGCCATTGGGGCTAAACCCGCGCCATGGAAGCCGACCTCGCCAGCGACAGCGAAAATCCCTGCACAAGCTGCGGGGCCTGTTGCTTCTATTCGGCGAACTGGCCGCGCTTCACCACCGAAGACGATGCCGCGCTCGATCTGATCCCCGCCAAATATGTCAACGATCGCCAGTCCGGCATGCGCTGCGATGGCGATCGCTGTTCGGCATTGTCAGGCAAGATCGGCGGGGCGGTCCGTTGCGAGATCTACGCCGTGCGGCCGGAAGTCTGCCGCACCTGCATGCCGGGCGATGCCGAATGCAATATGGCGCGCCGTCGGCATGGGCTGCGCTGGTCGGCCGGAGCGAGAGCTAGGCCGTGACGGCTTCCGTCACGTCGTCATCGAGCTCATCATCGAGCGGCGCGAGCGTGGAGAGCGGCTTGGTCGACAGCGTGATCGGCTTGCGGCCGTTGCCGGAAGACACCGAGGCCACCCGGGCAGCCGGTTCGCGCGACAAGGCATAGAGCGTCGAACCGACGCGGCCGCCGAGCATGATCAGGTCGCGCTCGCTGCAGCTTCCGGCAATCGCCATCGCCAGCGCGTGGAGATGGCTGCGGCGATAGCAGAACAGCGCCAGCATGGCGCGGACTTCGGGCGAAACGCTCTCGACCAGCTGGGGCAAGCCATGCTCGCTGGCACGGTAGAGTTCGCCGAGCAATTCATCCCGGACCGGGCAGAAATCGTTCTCAAATGCGTCACGGCTTGAAAACATTGCAGTTCCCCCTGCCTCGGAAGATGCAGTGCAATTCTCTAACGAAGGGTTAACCACGGGGGCACGGCCTTCCCGGGGTGGTTGCAAGGTTCCCGCGAATCAGAGCGCCACCCGCAGGATGGGTAGACGGGCCAAACACCTCAACGTGTTTTCGTGCGGCGCCAATCTCGCAGGTAGCGGCCTAGTTCGCCGCCATGAAGATGGAAAGCGCAAAACCCGTCAGATGATGCAGCGCCTGGTCGACGCCGATCAGCGACCAGAACCAGGGATGCTCCTGGTTGACGCCGAAGTGCGAGGTGGTGAGGCCCTTGGCGCGGTCGACGGTGATGTGAATGACGAAATCGATAAAGGCGACGAACCAGAATTTCGGCGCGACGATCAGGATCAGCAGCAACGCGACGGCAAGGTGAACGAGGCAGTGCGCGAGCAACGGCAGCGCCCAGCCGGTCTTCTGATCCTTGCCGATCGCCATCCAGGAATTCTGCAGGAAGAAATCCGCCACGATGTGCTTGGCGGTGAGCAAGAGCATCCATCCGATCAGCGCGCCAACCGGGACCGAGGAGGACATCGTGGGAAACAACAAAGCTGACGCCTCTATGCAATCGACGGGTGAGTGAGATCGGGGAAGTTCAGGCGGTCAGCGCAATTTCTTCTCAAAGCGGGACAATTCGCCCACGATTGCCGCCATTTATGACACCTCCCGAGCGGGAATGCACCTCCGGCACGCGTGAAAAAACCGCTTGTGTGACCTCCCGGCGATACGGCAGCCCGCCGGTGCCGGTAAGGTTACCGGGCGGGCGGATTTGCAATCCGCCGCCTTGGGGCTATGATTTCCGGACTGGAAATTATCGTTCTTTTTTAGGCAGTTAGATTTTCCTTGAGGGGCACCCAACCGCCGGTTGAAGCAGGGCTGGAGCGCCCCCGGCCCAGGTCAACAGCCATGAGCGTTGAAGCTCCGAACCCGCCAGTGCCGAAATCCCGCCGGCGGACACGGATCATCAAGAGCAACCGCGTGCAGATCTTTCTGTTCGTGCTGCTGACGCTGGTCCTGACGGTCGCCACGGTCTGGGCCGGACGGATCTATCTGAAGAATTCCGAGACCCTGGTGTTTGCGGTCGGCGATCCCAACGGGCCGGAGGCACGTTTTGCCGAACGGCTCTCGACCATGCTGAAGAACAACCTCTCGCGCTTCAGGGTGAAGATCGTCAGCAACACCGACAACGCCAAGGCGCTGGCGCAGTTCGACCGCCGCGAGGCCAATCTCGCCGTGTTGCGCACCGACGCCAAGGTGCCGCCGCGCGCCCGCGCCGTCGCCATTCTCGATCATGACGTGGTGCTGGTGTTCACCCCGGGCGGAAAAAAGATCAAGTCGGCTGTCGAGCTGAGGAAAAAGAAGGTCGCCCTGATCGCCGACAACGACAACAGCGCCGCCTTCATCCGCAACATCCTCGAACTGACGGACAGTCCGGCGACGGCGCCGCTGGTCCAGGTCGTGCCGCCAGGCTCGCCCCTGGACAAGCTGTTCGCATCGGGCTTCGCCGCCGCCATCGCGATCGCGCCGGCCTCGAAGCTCATGAAGGACAAGAGTTACGAGCAATATGCCAGAAAGGGCGGCCTGACGCTGAACACGATCGAGGCCGCAAAACTCCTGACCCGCAAGCATCCGGCATTGTCGGAGGAAACCGTCGCGGCCGGCACGCTCGCCTCCTCGCCATCGATCCCCGAGGAAGACGTCGATACGGTCGGGCTGCAGTGGCTGCTGGTGACGCAATCGCGGATGTCGACCCCGACCATCGGAGAGCTGGCCCGCCTCGTCTATGAGAACAAGGCGGAACTTGGCCTCGAGAACGGCTTCGCCTCCCGGATCGAACCGGCCGCCACCGACAAGGATGCCTTCATCATCGCACACCCCGGCGCCGCCGAGTACATCAACGACGACACCAAGTCTTTCGTCGAACGCTACAGCGACCTGATGTATTTCGGCGCAGCGGTGCTCGGCATCATCGGTTCGATCTGCGCCACGCTGTACACCAAGGTGACGCGCGTCGCGCCGGAAAAGGCCAGCGAACTCGCGACGCAACTGCTCGACATCGGCGAGGACTGCCAGGACGCAACCTGCATCGACGATCTCGACCGCTTGCAGGACGACCTCGAAAAGATATTGCGCGGCGTGGTGATAGGATTGCGCGACGGGACGCTGAGTAGCGACGGCCTCGAGACCTTCAAGCTCGGCTATCAGTTCGTGCGCGACGAGATCGCGATGCGGCGTGAGGCGCTGCAGCGCCACGCGCGCGAGGCCGCCGCCGCTCCCCCGCACGAGGACAATGTGGTGGTCGTCAAGACCGCCCACAGCGCCTGAGACCACGCCGGACCGAATGCCGCAGCGCTACTGCGCGGCGGCGCTGGCAACCGGCCCCCCGGCCCGGATTTCGGCGATCTTGCGCTTCAACGCCACCTGCCGCGGATCGGGCAAGGCAACCGCGCGGGCCTCCGCGATCGCGCCGGCGAGATCGGGCAGCACCAGCACGCCGTCGAAGGTCGGCTTGGCGAGACCGTCGATGATCGCATGCCAGTCGGCGAGGCCGTGACGATAGGCGTCGCCGTAGCCCTGCACCATGGTTGCGGTCTCGACGATGGTGGCCGCCGCCGCAGGCTGCCTGTTCAGCGCCCGGTCGATCATGTGCAGCCAGCGCTCGACCCACAGCCGTTCCCTGGAATACCTGATCGAGTAGCGGCGCCACCGCTTCAGCGAGGCCTCGATCTTGAGCCGGCGGATGCTGAAGCGGTTCGCCGTGCTGAAGCGAATCGAGACGCGCTTGCGCACCCATCCGATCCGGCCGAGCACGTCGAGCAGCGGCTCGGCCACCACCGTCGGCAGCGCCTCCACCATTTCGTCGAGCCGCAATTTCCTGACATCGTCGGCGCGCGGCGTGTCCGGGTTGGCTTCGAGTTCGAGCAGCTTCAGATGCGCGATGCGGATGGCGTCCTCATAGCTCATGCGCATCGCCATCAGCCGCGCGATCTCGCCGAGCATCGCCTCGCTCGACGCCGCGCTTGCCGACGAAGCGCTTCAGCCGCTCGACATAGAGCTTTGCGTAGTCCGCGCCCTGATACTCGGTCAGCAGGTGAATGGCGTCGCTGGCGACCGGCACGACCGACTCCGGCAGACCTTCGGGGAGATAGGCCTGCGTGTCGTCCCGTTCGCCGATGATGTCGGCGAACAGGTAACGCAGCGATTCCTTGACGTCAGAGACTGCGGTCATGTTCCCGGGCTCACGCGCCTGCTTTGCCTCGAGCAGCGCGGTCTTCTGTTCCAGCTGCCGCTGCAGCGTCGCTATGTTCTGGAACAAACGCGCGCTGGCGAGGCGGAGGAAGTAGAAGCCGAAGGCCGGATTCTGCACATAGAGCTCTTCGACCTTGCTGTAGCTGACGCTGAGGATCAGGCCGGATTCGATGCATTCCAGCGTCTGCGTGCGCACGTTCGACGGCGACAGCATGCCGAACTCGCCGACGATGGCGCCGACCGGCAGCTCGATGCCGGATTCGACGAGACGGAAGCGGCCGCTGACGATGTAGAGCATGTCCTCGGCCTTCTCGTCCTTATAGAACAGCGATCTCGCCGGCGCTTGCAGTTGCGTTCCGTCATGAACGGCTTCAGCCAGTCGATCGAGAGGTCGCTGTTGACCGATTTCCTGACATCGCGGATCAGCTGCAGCATCTGGTGCAGCCGGTAGGCATTGAGCACCAGCACCACCGACTGGACCCCGATGGTCAGGTAATTGTGGGTCGGGATCGCGGTTCCGATCAGGACAAGGTTGAGGAGGATGCCGAACACCCGCAACGGAACCATCGTCTTCATCGTGGTCATCGAGACAACGAAGATCGACGCAAACAGCGTGCCTGCGGTTCCTGCGTGTTCTGCCAGATGAGACGTATCCATGGGAGCCAACCAGTCGTTTCGAAATGAACGTTTCGGGATTTTAGCGGGCCGCGCCCGCCATCATAAAGCTGGCGGGACGCCTTCGATATACGGACAAAAGGCGACGTTTGGTCGGGAATTTTGCCCGTGTGGGCGGAAAAATCCGTTGGACCGAACCGGCCGTGCTGCACCGCTTCCGAACCGGGGGCCGGCGAGGATCGGGCGAGGATCGGCTATGGCCCCCGGGGGCCTCGTTGACGGCATCCGGCAAGGCGGGCACTTTGCGGGGACCGGCTATTGCCGGACGTTTCGATTATTTCATACGGAGAGGCCCTGCCTCCCAATGTCGCGCCCGCTTTTCCCCGCTTTGTCCCTGTTTCTGGCTGCGACCGCCGGCCGCAACATGACGCGGCCGGCCTATCTTGCGGTGGCCGTCGGCGTGATGGTCATGGTGCTGCTGACGGTCGCTCCTGCCTATGAGGCGGCGCATCACTGGGTCGATGCGGTGCTGTGGGCATGCCTGGCGTTCTTCGCCTTCGAATGGGTGGTCCGGCTGCGCCACGCCGCGCGGTCACAGCGGGCGCTTGCCTATACGTTCTCGTTCCGCGGCCTGGTCGACCTGGTCGCCGCCAGCGCCGTTCCCGTGGCACTGATCGCAGGCGCCAGCTCCAATTCGGCCTGGCTGCTGGCCGTCCTCTGGCTATTGAAGCTGGTGCCGGGCATTCCCGGGCTGCGCCAGCTCCGCCGCGTGCTGGTGCTGGAATCCGGTCCGCTGTTGTCGGTGCTGGTGATTTTCCTCCTGGTGGTGTTCATCGCCGCGGTGGCCGAATATTTCCTGGAGCGCGAGGCCCAGCCGACCACCTTTGGCAGCGTGCCGGCAGCACTGTGGTGGGCGGTGGTGACGCTGACCACCACCGGTTACGGCGACGTGGTGCCGGTGACCCCGATGGGACGCATGGTGGCCGCACTGGTGATGATCTCCGGCCTCGGCGTGTTCGGCCTGTGGACCGGCATCCTCGCCACCGGCTTTGCCGCCGAGACGCGGCGCGACAATTTCCTGAAAACCTGGGAATCGGTCAGCAAGGTGCCGTTCTTCGCCGCACTCGGGCCGGCCGCGATCGCCGACGTCACCAACATGCTGCGCACCATGGACCTGCCGCCGCGCACCATGATCATCCGCAAGGGCCAGCAGGGCGACTGCATGTATTTCATCGCCGCCGGCGAGGTGGAGGTCGACCTGCCCGGCGGCAAGAAGGTGCCGCTCGGCGAAGGCGCGTTCTTCGGCGAGATGGCGCTGCTCGGCAACGCCACGCGCAACGCCAATATCACCACCACGCAGGTGTCGCGTCTTCTCGTGCTCGACCTCGTCGACTTCCACCTCCTGATGGCGCGGCATCCGGACCTTGCCCAGACCATCGACGCGGAAGCCAAGCGGCGATCGCTGGAAAACAAATAGGGAGAATCCCATGGCGGACCTCGAGGGCGCCAGCGCGCCCCTGCTCGATATTGCAGGCCCCCGCGCCACCATCCGCCTCAACCGCCCGAGACATCACAACCGCGTCGAAGCCGGCGACCTCGGCGTGCTGCTAAAACTGTTCGACCAGGTCGAGGCCGATCCGACGTTGCGGGTGCTGGTGCTGACCGGCACCGGCGGGCGGACCTTCTCTTCCGGCTACGACCTCGGCTCGGTCGCCGAACGCGCGGTCAGCGCCAGGGAAGAGCAGAGCGCGGGCTCGGCGTTCGAGGTCGATCGTCAATCGTCTGGAAGATCTCGGCAGGCCGACGATCTGCCGGCTCAATGGCAGCGTCTACGGCGGCTCGACCGATCTGGCGCTGGCCTGCGATTTCCGCATCGGCATCGACACCGCCGAAATGTTCATGCCGGCCGCGCGGCTCGGCCTGCATTATTACAGGAGTGGCATCCAGCGTTACGTCTCGCGGCTCGGCGTCGACAATGCAAAAATGCTGTTCCTGACTGCGCAGAAAATCTCAGCGCCGGAAATGCTGCGCATCGGCTACCTCACCGCGATGGTGCCGCGGGAAGCGCTGGACGAAGAAGTCGACCGGCTGGCCAACATCCTCGCCGGCAACGCGCCGGTGGCGATGGCCGGCATGAAGCGCGCCATCAACGAATTCGCCCGCGGCAAGCTCGACGAGGCCGCCGCCGACCAGCGCCACCGCGACAGCATGCGCGGCGACGAGATCAAGGAAGGCATCAAGGCGCGGGCCGAGAAGCGGCCGGCGAAGTTTTGAAAGAGCCAATCCTTCGTCATGGCCGGGCATAGCCGTCTGAAAAGACGGCGTCGCTTCCGCTCGCCTATGGCCCGGCCATCCACGACTTTCTTGCTTGGCCTAAGACGTGGATGCCCGGGACAAGCCCGGGCATGACGACAATCAAAATCACGAAAACAACCCCATGCAAAGTAGAGTTGGCCCGGCAACCCGTGCTGCGCTGGGCTTGATGCTTACCCCCGCTTCGTCCGCATGGCGCGCGTCTGCGCCAGCTTCGGGTCACCTGCAAGCGCTTGATAGCGCTTGCTGTCGACGGCATAGAGCGCAACGCGGCCCTCGGCGTCGGCATGGATGCCCCAGCCAAAACGCTTGCCGAGGCCGGATGCCCGCAGGCAGGCCTGCCCCCTGGCGAAAAATTCGCTGCGCGCGAGGCTACGCGCTTTCTTCGTGGCCTTGGCATCGAGCTGCCGGCCGGCCGCGGAGGTCGCAAACACCACGTCGTCCGATGTGTATTTGTAGGGCGCCCGCGCGATCATCTGGAATTGCAGGCCGGCGACGGTCGGCTTGTCGCCGCGCGGTGGCGGCTCCTCGCCGGTGCGCGCCGGACAATCCTCCGCGACTCGGATGAAGGTGTTGAGCACGTTGGTCGTGTGCAGGGCTTTCGTCATCAGTGCATCATCCACTTAAGGCCGCGGCGTGCAACGCCGCCATCTCATCATCGGCCGCATTGATCCGCTGGAACGCCGGGCGCGAGGTGATGCGCTCGGCATAGCGCACGAACACGTCCTTTTTCGGCACCAGACCGAACATCATGGTCCAAGATGAAGGCGACACCCCAGAGGATATCGGCCGCCGTCATGCGATCGCCGAGCAAGTACGGCCCTTTCGACATTTGCGCCTCCAGCGCGCCCAGCATGGTCTCATAGTCCGCATAGGGCGATTGCGTTATCGGCGGAGGCTCGTGCTTCATGAACTTGTCGATCAACGCAGGTTCGAACGAGGCGCCATAATAGGCGATCCAGCGCAGATAGGGACCGCGCCTGACGTCGTCGAGGGCTGGCGTGAGCCCCGCGCCCGGAAACAGATCGCCGAGATAGATGGTGATCGCGACCTGCTCGGTCACGAGAGCGCCGCGATGGCGGATCGCCGGCACCTTGCCGAGCGGATTGATGGCGAGATAGTCGGGCTTGCGCTGCTCGCCCGCCTTCATGTTGAGGACGTGGAGATCATAGGGCGCGCCGAGTTCCTCCAGTAGGATGCGGGTGCCGGCGGCGCGGCTTTGCGGCGAATAGTACAGGGTGACGCGATCGGAACTGGTCATCGGCGGGGTCTCCTTCAGGCCTCGGATCTGGACCCTCTTATGCCTGCCCATACCTGACATCCTGTGTCAGGTATGGTTTAAAGGATCATGCGCGCGAGCCGGCTGCTTTCAATCCTCACCACCCTGCAGGCGCGGGGGCGGATCACCGCGCCCGAGCTTGCCGAGGCTTGCGAGGTATCAGTACGCACCATCTATCGCGACATCGATGCGCTGGCGGCCGCCGGTATCCCCGTCTATGCGGACCGCGGCGCGGAAGGCGGTTACCGCCTGCTCGACGGCTATCGGGTGCGGCTCAACGGACTGTCGCCGCCGGAGGCCGAGGCGCTGTTCATGACCGCGCTGCCGGGGGCCGCCGCAGCCCTTGGTCTCGATGTCGCGATGATGGCCGCGCAGAACAAGCTGATCGCGGCGTTGCCGGCGAATCTGCGCGGCAATGCCGGCCGCATGCAGCAGCGTTTTCACCTGGATGCGCCGAACTGGTTCGGCGAGTCCGAGGAGCCGGCGCATCTGCGCGCCATTGCCGGCGCGCTGCTGCGCGATACCTTGATCCGGATTCGCTACCGCAGCTGGCGGGCGGAGAAGCATCGCCGCGTCGCGCCGCTCGGCCTCATCCTGAAGGCCGGCAGCTGGTATCTCGCAGGCAGCGTCGATGGCAGCGTGCGCACCTATCGCGTCGCGCGGATTCTCGATTGCAGCGTGCTGGAGGAGAATTTCGCGCGGCCTGCGGATTTCGACCTCGCCGCCTATTGGCAGGCGGCAACGCTGCGGCTTGAAGCCGAGCTTCATCCCAACACCGTCACCGTGCGGCTGTCGCCGTTTGGCGTCAAACTGCTCGACATCGTGAGCCAGCCCTATGTGAAGGCGCGCATGCGCCTGGAGGACACCACGGACGCAGACGGCTGGCGCATCGCCACCCTCCCGGTCGGCAAGACCGTGTGGCACGCCGTCACCGAGCTGTTGCGCCTTGGTGCGGAAGCCGAAGTGCTGGCGCCGGCTGATCTGCGCGAGAAGATGGCCGAGGTCGCGCAAGGGATGGCGGCGCGCTATCAACCGGCGCAGCGGCTCCGCGTGGCGCGGAAGGCTTGAGCAACCTACTCCACGAATGTCACGGTGTCGGCGACCGTTGCCCGCGAGGTGCGGTAGCTGTTCACGAGATTGCCGTGATCGGCATAGCCGAACGAGATGCCGCAGACGATGCGGCGATCGTCTGGCAGATTGAAGTGACGGCGGATCAGGCTTGAATGCCGCGCCAGCGCCGCCTGCGCGATGGTGCCGAGACCGAGCGCCTGCGCCGCCAGCATGAAGTTGCCGACATAGGCGCCGCAATCGATCGCGCCGTAGATGCCGAGCGGCTCGTCGGTGTGAATGATGGCGACGTGCGGCGCGCCGAAGAAATTGTAGTTCTCCAGCGCCTGCTTGGCGTAGGCCATCTTGTCGCCCTTGGGGATGCCGAGCGTGTTGTAGAGCTGAAAACCGCTCTCGCGGCGGCGATCGAGATAGACGCCGAGATATTCGCGCGGCGGCGTGAAATCGTGTCCCTGCTCGGCGCCGGAGATGGCGGCCGCGTAGATCTCCTTGCGGAAGCGTTCCTTGGCCTCACCGCTCGCGATCAACACCTGCCAGGGCTGGCTGTTGCACCATGACGCGGTGCGCTGCGCCGCTGTCAGCATGCGATCGATGATCTCGCGCGGCACCGGCTTTGGCAGAAAAGCGCGGACGGAATAGCGCTCGTTGAGCAATTCCTCCAGCACGCCGACGCGCTCTTCGGTGGAGTAGCGCGCCTTTGACGCCTTCACTGCCGCATCAGCCATGGTCGTCCCCTCACCGTCCCTTGGTCGGGATCTTGTTGAACGGCACGTCCTTGTCGACGCGGATATCACCGGGCAAACCAAGCACGCGCTCGGCGATGATGTTGCGCAGCACCTCGTCGGTGCCGCCGGCGATGCGCATCGAGGGCGACGACAGCAGCATCTGCTGGAACTGGCCGAGCGCGGTTTCCTCGGATTCGCCGGTCAGTGCGCCGGACGCACCCTCGAGATCCATCGCGTAGGACGCGATGTCCTGCAGCATCATGCCGGAGACGAGCTTGCCGATGGAGTTTTCCGGACCCGGCCGCTCGCCCTTCGACAGCGCCGAGAGCGCGCGGTAGCTGGTGTATTTCAGCCCGTTCGACTTCACCGCCCAGCTCGCAAGCTTTGAGCGCACCGCGGGATTGTCGATGGCGAGACCATCCTCCAGCATCAGGCTGGAGCAGAGCTCGAACATCTCGGGCACGCCGGTCGCAAGCCGCGAACCGATCGACATGCGCTCGTTCATCAGCGTGGTCAGCGACACGTTCCAGCCGTCGCCGACGGCGCCGAGCCGCTGGCTGTCGGGGATCACGACATCGGTGAAATAGACCTCGTTGAATTCCTGCATGCCGTTGGCCTGCTTGATCGGCCGCACCTCGACGCCCGGGCTCTTCATGTCGAGGAAGAACATGGTGAGCCCCTTGTGCTTGGGCACATTGGGATCGGTGCGCGCGATCAGGAGGCCGTAATCCGAGTAGTGCGCACCCGAAGTCCAGATCTTCTGGCCGTTGACCACCCAGTTGTCGCCCTTCTTCTCGGCGCGGGTGCGCAGGCCCGCGACGTCGGAGCCGGCGGACGGCTCGGAGAAAAGCTGGCACCAGATTTCTTCGCCTGAAGCGAGCTTCGGCAGATAGCGGCGCTTGGCGTCTTCGTTGCCGAACGCCATCACCGTCGGGCCGCACATGCCCTCGCCGATCTGGAACGGCTGCGTCAGCTTGCCGTAGACGCCCTCTTCCTGCTGCCAGATCACGCGCTCGATCGGCGTGGCGCCGCGGCCGCCATATTCCTTCGGCCAGTGCAGGCAGGCCCAGCCGCCATCGGCCTTCTTCTTCTGCCAGGCTTTTCCGACCTCGACCATGTCGTGCTTGGCAAGCCGGATGCGGCCGAGCGAGGATTTTGAAAGCTCTTCCTCGAATTGCTTCGGCGCGTTGGCGTCGACCCATTTGCGGGCGGTAGCGCGGAATGTGGCTTCCTGCGGGGTGTCGTCGAAATTCATGGCGGACCTCTCAATCGTTGTCGGTGTTGGTCCCTCATGGTGAGGAGGCGCGCAGCGCCGTCACAAACCATGAGGCCTCAGTCGGGCCTCTATCCTTCGAGACGCAGCTCACGCTGCTCCTCAGGATGAGGGTCTTCAAGCCCTACCCTTGGTCGGGATCTGGTTGAACGGCACGTCCTTGTCGACCCTGATGTCGCCGGGCAGACCAAGCACGCGCTCGGCGATGATGTTGCGCATGATCTCGTCGGTGCCGCCCTCGACGCGGGTGCCGGGCGCGCGCAGCAGCATCGCCTGGAAGCGGCCGGCGAGTTCGGCATCCTCAACGCTACTGACGACACCGGCCGCGCCCTGCAGATCGAGCGCGTACATCGCGACATCCTGGATCATCGAGCCCGCCACCAGCTTGCCGATGGAATTCTCCGGCCCCGGACGTTCGCCCTTGGACAGCGCCGAGATCGTCCGCATGCTGGTGTATTTCAGCCCGCTCGCCTTCACCGCCCAGTTCGCGAGCTTCGAGCGTACGTTGCGATTTTCGATCGCAGGCCCATCGTCCAGCATCAGGCTGTTGCAGTACTCGAACAATTCCGGGAAGCCGGTCGAGACACCGGCGCCGATCGACATGCGCTCGTTCATCAGCGTGGTGAGCGAGACGTTCCAGCCGTCGTTGACGTTGCCGAGCCGCTGCGAATCCGGGATGCGCACGTCGGTGAAATAGACCTCGTTGAAGTCGGATTGCCCGCTGGCCTGCTTGATCGGCCTGACCTCGACGCCCGGGCTCTTCATGTCCAGGAAGAACATGGTGAGCCCCTTGTGCTTGGGCACGTTGGGATCGGTGCGGGTCAAGAGGATGCCGTAGTCGGAATAATGCGCGCCCGAGGTCCAGATTTTCTGGCCGTTGATGATCCACTCGTCGCCCTTCTTCTCCGCACGCGTGCGCAGGCCCGCAACGTCGGAACCGCCGGCGGGCTCGGAAAACAGCTGGCACCAGATCTTTTCGCCTGACGCGAGCGGCGGCAGATATTTGCGCTTCTGCTCTTCGCCGGCGAACGCCATCATGGTCGGCCCGCACATGCCGTGGCCGATGATGAAGACCGAAGAGAGCTTTCCGAACGGCCCCTCTTCCTGCTGCCATATCACGCGCTCGATCGGCGAGGAGCCGCGGCCGCCATAGTCCTTCGGCCAGTGCAGGCAGGCCCAGCCGGCATCGGCTTTCTTCTTCTGCCAGGCTTTTGCGACGTCGAGCAGGTTGGCGCCCTTGATCTGGGTGCGGCCGAGCGAGGACTTGCGCAAGTCCTGCTCATATTGCTTGGGCGCATTGGCCGCGATCCAGGCTTTCGCCTCGGCGCGGAACGCGGCTTCCTGCGGGGTATCGTCGAAGTTCATGGACGTTGTCCTTTACGCCGCGTTCTTCTTGCGCATGCGGTCGATCAGCGCGTCTTCCCAATAGGACAGCGAGCCCAAGGTCACCGCGGTGGCGTTGGCGCGGCGGTAGTACATGTGGCAGTCGAACTCCCAGGTGAAACCCATGCCGCCGTGAACCTGGATGTTGTTCTTGGAGCAATGCTGGAACGCCTGCGTCGCGCTGATGCGCGCGGCAGCGGCCGCTTCCGGCAATTCGCCGGCATTGGTCGAGAGCGCCCAGGCGCCGTAATAGCAGTTGGAGCGCGCCAGGGTCGCCGAGACATACATGTCGGCCAGCATGTGCTTCACCGCCTGGAACGAGCCGATCTGGCGGCCGAAGGCGATGCGGTCGAGCGCGTAGTCGCGGCCCATCTCCAGCGCGCGGTCGGCGCCACCGACCTGCTCGAACGCCAGCAACACGGCGGCGCGGTCGAGCACCTGGGTGAGGACCGCCCAGCCTTCGCCGGCCGCGCCCAGTGGCTCGGCCTTGCAGTTCTTGAAGGTGAGTTGCGCCTGGCCGCGGGTCGGATCGACATTGGTCAATTCCTTGACCTCGACGCCGCCGGCCTTGAGATCGACCAGGAACAGCGAGATGTCGGAGTCGCGGCCCGATGAGCCGGTGCGCGCGGCCACCACGGCAAAGTCGGCGATCGCGCCATCAGCGACCGGCTTCTTGACGCCGTTGAGCGTGCCGCCGGACGCCGCACAGCTTGATCGCCTTCGGCGACGGATTGCCGGTGCCTTCGAACAGCGCCAGCGTGCCGATCGCTTCGCCCGCGGCGATCTTCGGCAGCCATTTCTGCTTCTGCGCGTCGCTGCCGGCAATCAGCAGCGCTTCGGCGGCGAGATAGACGGTGGACGAGAACGGCACCGGCGCGATCGCGCGGCCCATTTCTTCCGCGATCACGCAGAGTTCCAGGTGCCCCGCGCCCGCGCCGCCGAACTGCTCGGGAATCGCGACGCCGAGAAAGCCCATCTCGGCCAGGCCCTTCCACAATTCCTTGTCGTAGGCGGCCTTGCCGTCGAGCACGGCGCGCACCGCCTTGGGCGGGCACTGCTCGGACAGGAATTTCCGCGCCGCATCGCGCATCTGCTTCTGGTCGTCGGAGAAATCGAAATTCATGGCGTTGACCTTTTGTTGTCATTCCGGGGCGCGTCGAAGACGCGAACCCGGAATCTCGATGTAACTAACCTCTGGATTCCGGATTCGTGCTTCGCACGCCCCGGAATGACGAAATCCTTCATTGCAGCACGATCACGTCCTTGTCCGGCCGGTCGGCATAAAGCCGCTCGACCAGATCGGCGCGCCGCTCGAGGCCGGCGCGTTGGTTGATGTAGCCCTTGTCGGTGAGTTCGTTGCCGTCGATCGAGGGCGGCTCGACCATCAGCATGGCGCGCGCGATGCGCATGCTGCTGCCGGTGGCCGCGGCATTGTGCGCCTCTAGCCCGCGCTTGAAGCAGGCGATCACCTCGGGATGTTTGACGACATCTTCGCAGGTCGCATCGGGATTGCCGACGATCTGCCGGCAGGCATGCAGGTTCGGCCAGGCGAGCAGCCCGATGAATTCACGGTCCTGGCCTGCCACCAGCGCGTCATGCACCACGGGCGTGGCAGCCGCTATCGCATCGGTGCGCAGCGAGCCGACATGGACGAAGGTGCCGGTGGTGAGCTTGAAATCCTCCACCACGCGGCCGGCGAAGATGATGCCGGCCAGCGGATCATCGGGATCGATGAAGATGCCGGCATCGCCGATGCAGTAGAAGCCTTCCTCGTCGAACATCTTCTTCGTCAGCTCAGGCTGGCCGAAATAGCCGGGCGTGACGTTGATGCCGCGCAGGCGCAGTTCATATTTGGCGCCACACGGCACCATCTTCAGCTCGACGCCGGGGAACGGCAGGCCGATCAGGCCGACACGCTCGGTGTCCCAATAGGTGCCGGTCGAAGTCGGCGCGGTCTCGGTCGAGCCCCAGCCGGTATAGAACACGATGCGCTCGCCGGTGGTTTTTACGGCCAGCGCCTGCATGCGATCGTAGAGATCGTCGGGGAGCCGCGCGCCGCCATAGGCCATGATGGAGAGGTTCTTGAAGAAGCTGCGGCACAGCGCGTCGTCCTTTTCCATCGCGGCGGCCAGCGCGGCGTAACCGGCCGGCACGTTGGCGTAATAGGTCGGCGACACCTCGCGCAGGTTCTTGATCGTCTCCTCGAGCTGGCCCGGTAGCGGCCGGCCGTCGTCGATATAGAGCGTGCCGCCGTCGACCAGGATCGGATTGAACGCGGCGTTGCCGCCCATGGTGTGGTTCCACGGCATCCAGTCCAGCACGGTCGAGATCGGTCCACCCGGTTCGCGCGGGCGCACCTGCATCATCATCGCCGCGTTGGCGCACATCATCTCCTGGGTGTTGATGACGGCCTTGGGCATGCCGGTCGAGCCCGAGGTGAACAGCAGCTTGCCGACGGTGTCCGGCGTGATTTTTGCGATCGACGTATCGACGTCCTTTGTCACCGGCGTTGCCGCCAGCTCGACAAAGGACACGCTCTTGATGCCGTCGCAGGGCCGCAGCACATGCACGACGGTGACGCCCGTCAAGATCGAGCGCTTTCAGCGCCTTCTCGAAGGTCGGCCCGTCCTGCACCATCACGACCGCAGGCTTGATCAGGTTGAAGAGATATTTGAGCTTCAGGTGATCCTGGCTCATCAGCGAATAGGCCGGCGACACCGGTGCTGCCGGCAGACGCGCCTGCATCGCGGCCTGCGTCATCAGCGCATGCTCGATCGAGTTGCCGGAGAGGATCGCGACGGGGCGGCCATCTTCAACGCCGAGATTGAGCAGACCCTGGGTGAGCCCGTCGACGGTGCGCTTGGCTTCGCCGTAGGAAACCTTGCGCCATTGCCGCTCAGGCCCGCCGCGTTGCGCCAGCCAGATGCGCTCGGGCGCGTCCTTTGCCCATTTCGCCAGCGAAGCCGGAATGTGCTTGTTGTAAGCCTGCAGCGGAATGCGCGACTTCAGGATGATGACGCCGTCGGGCCGCCGCTCGACCGCGATGTCGCGCGCCAGCCATTCGATCTTGCGAAAGGCCGGCTTCGTCAGCACCGCGGCTGCACTCCCACTCATTTTGCGTCTCCCGGAATATGGTCCTTTGCGGATCCTGTTCTCAGCGCCTGATATAGACAGGCTTTCGTTTTTCGAGGAAGGCCCTGATGCCTTCGCCAAAATCTTCCGACCGGCTGCACAGCACCTGATTGCGGTCTTCCATGGCAATCACGGCTTCGATCGAGCCGGCATCGACGGCCATGTTGAGGCATTCCTTGGACAGCCGTAAGCCCACCGGCGAGGCCGTCAGCATCGCATCGACATAGGGTTCGGCCGCCGCATCAAGGGCTGCGGCATCTGCCACCAGTTCAGAGACCAGCCCGACCGCGAGCGCGCGCTCGGCGCCGATGAAGCGGCCGGTCAGGATCAGTTCCGACGCCACGGACACGCCGACCAGGCGCGGCAGGAAGTAGCTGGTGCCGATGTCGCAACCACCCAGCCCTAGCTTGATGAAGGCGCAGTTCATCCGCGCGTTCTTCGCGGCGATGCGGATGTCGGAGGCCAAGGCCAGCGCAAAGCCGCCGCCGGCCGCCGCGCCCTGGATCAGCGCGATGATCGGCTGCGGACAGCGCCGCATCAGCATCACGATGTCAGCGATGCGCCGCTGCGAGTCGAGCGACTCCGTGACGCCGGGCAATTCCTGCTGTCCGGCGCGGCGCTTCATCGCCTGCTTGAGGTCGAGGCCTGCGCAGAACGAGGCGCCCGCGCCCTTCAGCACCACGACGCGAGTGTCGCGGTTGCGCTGCAGGCCCTGGAAGTAGGCATTGAGCGCGTCGATCAGGGCCGGATCGAGCGCGTTGAGGCTGTCCGGACGATTGAGCGTCACCCGGTCGACGCCATCCTGGTGTTCGATCAGCAGCGGTTGAGTCACGACGTACTCCTGCGCGTTGCTGATGCGGTGCCAGTTGCAGCGCCCTCTCCCCTTGTGGGAGAGGGCATCACCGGCAGTACCTTGCATTCGCATGCGGTGAGGGGTTGCCAACCGGAGAGCAGATTGCCCGCCGGATAGAACCCCTCATCCGTCGCGGACTTCGTCCGCGCCACCTTCTCCCACAAGGGGAGAAGGAAGATTGTATTACCTTGGCGCCATGCGGATCGCGCCGTCGAGACGGATGGTCTCGCCATTGAGCATCGGGTTCTCGACGATATGCACCGCGAGGTTACCGTACTCCGAGGCATCACCGAGACGCGCCGGATGCGGCACCTGCGCGCCGAGGCTTTTGCGGGCTTCCTCGTTGAGCCCCATCAACAGCGGCGTCAGGAACAGGCCGGGCGCGATGGTGTTGACGCGGATCTTGAGGCTCGCAAGGTCGCGCGCGGCGGGCAGCGTCAGGCCGACCACGCCGCCCTTCGAAGCGGAATAGGCGATCTGGCCGATCTGGCCTTCATAGGCGGCAACCGAGGCGGTGTTGATGGCGACGCCGCGCTCCTCGCCGATCGGCGGTGCGGTAGCGAGACGCTCGGCAAACAGGCGCAGCACGTTGAAGGTGCCGATCAAATTGACGTTGATGATGCGGACGAACTTGGCCAGCGGATAGACGCCGTCCTTGCCGACCGTGCGCTGCGAACCGCCGATGCCGGCGCAGTTCATCAGCACGCGCGCGATGCCGTGCTGCGGCTTCCGCCTTCGCGATCGCCGCCTTGATCGCCTCTTCGTCGGTCACGTCGGCATGAAGAGCGACGCCCTTCACTTCGGCTGCGACCTTCTCGGCGTTTTCCTTGTTCTGGTCGATGACGCCGATCTTGGCGCCCTTGGCCGCCATGGCGCGGGCGGTGGCGGCGCCGAGGCCGGAGCCACCGCCGGTGATGAGAACGGCAACGTCTTTCAACTGCATGATAACAACCTTTCCTTGGGCGTTTCTTCTCTAAACCTGCAGGCTTTATCCGGCAGCAGCGGAAGCCTTCTTCGGCTCCAGCATGCCGCCAAAAATCAGCGCTTCCATGTGCTTGATGTATTCGCGGCAGACTTCTTCCGTGACCGGCCCGACGCCGACCGCGCGCGACATCGCGTGCCGGCCGAAGAACAGGTGATCGCAGGCGCCGATCAGGCTGGTGTAGAACAGCACCGGATCGACTTTGCGGAACTCGCCGGCCTTGATGCCCTCGGAGAGCAGTCGGCGATGAAAATCCAGCAGCGGCGCCACGAAGAATTTGGATACCTCGTCGGCCGCCTTCGCCGAGCTCTCGTGCAGGAGGTAGTGGATCAGCCGGTTCATGTAGGGGAACTGGTGATAGGCGCGGATGATGCCGCCTATGTGCAACCGTAGTTTTGCGGTGGGCGAGATCGGCTGCGCCAGCAGATATTCGAGCTGCGACATTTCGGTGGCCGCATCGCGCGCCAAGAGCGCCAGTAACAGCCCGTCCTTGTTGCCGAAATGGTATTTGACCAGCGCGGCATTGACGCCGGATTTCTGCGCGATGTCGGACAGCGACACCTCGATCGAAGCGCGCTCGATCATCAGTTCGCTCGCCGCAACCAGCAATTTTTCCGCGGTGGAATTCTTGTTGGTCTGAAGCCTGGTCGGTACGCTGGTATTCAACTGCGGTCCTTGTTATTCCCGCGAAATCGCGGCCGCACATAAGCGCATGACCGGGTCGCACTCAAGAGTTAATTGATCGATTGACTAAGACCGGGTCGGTCCCTTAAATCCGGCCCAACTTTCAAAATCCATCAGAGAATAATCAGGGAGATCAGTCATGGCCGAGGCTTATATCGTCGCCGCTGCGCGCACCGCAGGTGGCCGCAAGGGAGGCCGCCTCGCCGGCTGGCATCCGGCTGATCTCGCCGCCACCGTGCTGGACTCGCTGGTCGAGCGCTCGGGCGTCGATCCCGCGCAGATCGAAGACGTCATCATGGGCTGCGTGATGCAGGCCGGCGAGCAATCCAACAACATCGCGCGCAACGCCATCATGGCTTCGAAACTGCCGGAGAGCGTGCCCGGCACCTCGGTCGACCGCCAGTGCGGATCGTCGCAGCAGGCGCTGCACTTTGCGGCGCAGGCCGTGATGAGCGGCGCCATGGACGTGGTGATCGCCGCCGGCGTGGAGTCGATGACCCGCGTGCCGATGGGCCTTGCCTCGCAGCTGCCCGCCAAGAACGGTTTCGGCCATTACAAGAGCCCGGGCATCGAGCAGAAATATCCGAACATCATGTTCAGCCAGTTCACCGGCGCGGAAATGATGTGCGAGAAATACGGCCTCTCCAGGGATGAGCTCGACGAATATTCCTACGAAAGCCACCAGCGCGCGATTGCGGCAACGCAAGCCGGAGCCTTCAAGAACGAGATCGTGCCGCTCAAGATCACCCGCGCCGACGGCTCGACCGACACCCACCACATCGACGAGGGCATCCGCTTCGACGCCACCATCGAGGGCATCAAGGGCGTCAAGCTGATCGCCGAGAACGGCAAGCTGACCGCCGCCAGCGCCAGCCAGATCTGCGACGGCGCCTCCGGCGTGCTGGTGGTCAACGAGAAGGGCCTGAAGCAGCTCGGCGTCAAGCCGATCGCGCGCATCCATCACATGACCATGATGGGCGGCGATCCCGTGATCATGCTGGACGCCCCGCTGCACGCCACCAAGCGCGCGCTGGAGAAGGCGGGCATGAAGATCGACGACATCGACCTGTTCGAGGTCAACGAGGCCTTCGCCTCGGTGCCGACCGCCTGGCTGAAGACGACAGGCGCCGATCCGGCGCGGCTCAACGTCAATGGCGGCGCGATCGCGCTCGGCCATCCGCTCGGCGGCTCCGGCACCAAGCTGATGACCACGCTGGTCAACGCGCTGCAGCAGCGGGGCAAGCGCTACGGCCTGCAGACCATGTGCGAAGGCGGCGGCATGGCCAACGTGACGATCGTGGAGCGGCTGTAAGCCTCTCGTAAACAAGGCCGTTGAAGCCGCCACACAAAAGGTGTCGTCCCGGCGAACGCCGGGACCCATAACCCCAGTTGGTTATGGTGATGCCGAGCTGGAGCTCCAGCTCATCTCAACAATTCAGATTAGTGGTTATGGGTCCCGGCTCCCGTGCGCAATTGCGCATTAGGCCGGGACGACCACTGGAGTTTGCAGCAACCAGCCATGACCCACCCCTCCATCCACGCGCGCAACAACCCCAACAAGATCGCCTACCAGATGGCGGGGACCGGCAAGGCGATCACCTATCGCGAGCTCGACGAGCTCTCCAACCAGGGCGCGCATCTGTTTCGCTCGCTCGGCCTGAAGGCCGGCGACCACATCGCACTTTTGATGGAGAACCGCCTCGCCTTCATGGAAATCTGCTGGGCGGCGCAGCGCGCGGGTCTCTACTACACCGCGATCAGCCGTTACCTGACGCAGGACGAGATCGCCTATATCGTGAAAGACTGCGGCGCAAAGGTCTTCATCACCACGCCGAAATGCTTTGAGCAGGTCCAGGGCCTCGTCGGCCAGACGAGCGGCCCGCTGCTCTACATGATGGACGAGCCCGAGCCGGGTTTCCGTTCATACGACAAGGAAGCCGCCAGCGCAGCCGGTTACGCCGATCGCCGACGAGGTCGCTGGCTACGACATGCTCTATTCCTCGGGCACGACAGGAAGGCCCAAAGGTATCAAGCGGGAGTTCGAGGGCAACCGCATCGACGTGCCCAACCAGTTCCTGAAAGTCCTTTGCGCCGATATGTGCGGCATGAGCGCGGACAGCGTCTATCTCTCGCCGGCGCCGCTCTATCACGCTGCTCCCTTGCGCTTCAACATGATGGCGATCATCCTCGGCGGCACCTCCATCATCATGGAGCATTTCGACGCCGAGGAGTTTTTGAAGCTGGTCGAGAAGTACAAGGCGACGCAGTCGCAGCTGGTGCCGACCATGTTCGTGCGCATGCTGAAGCTGCCGGAGGACGTACGCCGGCGATACGATGTCTCCACGTTAAAGGGCGCGATCCATGCCGCCGCGCCCTGCCCGGTCGACGTGAAAGCAAAAATGATCGACTGGTGGGGGCCGATCCTGATCGAGTATTACGCCGGCTCCGAGGGTAATGGCGTCACGGTCTCGACCTCGCAGCAGTGGCTGACCCATCGCGGCACCGTTGGCCGCGCCGTGGTCGGCAAGGTGAAAATTCTCGACGAGAACGACGAGGAGCGCCCCGTTGGCGAAATCGGCACGGTCTACTTCGCCGACGCGCCCGTCTTCACCTACCACAACGATCCCGACAAGACGAAGCGCGCCTACAACGCCAAAGGCTGGTCGACGCTCGGCGACGTCGGCTATCTCGACAGCTGAAGGCTTTCTCTACCTCACCGACCGCAAGTCCTACATGATCATCTCCGGCGGCGTGAACATCTACCCGCAGGAGACCGAAGACGTGCTGATCACCCACGCTGACGTTGCTGACGTCGCGGTGTTCGGCGTACCGAACGAGGAGATGGGCGAAGAAGTCAAAGCGGTGGTGCAGCCGCACGACATGGCGAAGGCCGGCAAGGCGCTCGAAGCCGAGCTGATGCTGTTCTGCCGCAAGCACCTGTCGCCGATCAAATGCCCGAAGAGCATCGACTTCGAGGCCGAACTGCCGCGCACGCCGACCGGCAAGCTGGTCAAGCGCCATCTCCGCGACCGCTACTGGCCGAAGGCGGCGGTGAAGGTGTAAGCCTCTCCTCCGTCGAGAGAGCCGTCATGCCCGGGCTTGTCCCGGGCATCCACGTCTTTACAGTTGCGCCAACAGCAAGACGTGGATGGCCGGGCATAGGCGAGCGGAAGCGACGCCGTCCTTCGGACGGCTACGCCCGGCCATAACGAGGAGACTTCAATGCCTACCCTCCCCGATATCCCGCTGCCGTCATCCATCCGCTCGCGCTATGTCGATGGCATCAACGGCCTCACCATGCATGTGCTCGAGGCCGGCCATGAAACAAAGGGCCGCCCTTGCCTGCTGCTGCTGCACGGCTTTCCCGAACTCGCCTTTAGCTGGCGCAAGGTGATGCCGACTCTGGCGGAGGCCGGCTACCACGTCATCGCGCCGGACCAGCGTGGCTATGGCCGCACCACCGGCTGGGACCCGAGCTACGACGGCAACCTTGCTTCCTTCCGCCTGCCCAACCTCGTGCGCGACGCGCTCGGTCTGGTTTCAGCTTTCGGCTATCGCAGCGTCGACGCCGTGATCGGGCATGATTTCGGCAGCTCGGTCGCAGCATGGTGCGCGCTGATCCGCCCCGACGTGTTCCGCTCCGTGGTGATGATGAGCGCGCCGTTCGGCGGGCCGCCGTCGTTGCCCTTCAACACAGCCGATCGCCCTGCAAGGCCGGCTGCGGACGATCCCGTGCATCGCGAACTTGCCGCGCTGCCGCGCCCGCGAAAACATTACCAGTGGTACTACTCGACGCGCGAAGCCAATGACGACATGCATGGGGCGACGCAGGGCGTGCATGATTTCCTGCGCGCCTACTATCACCACAAGAGCGCGGACTGGAAAGCCAACGCGCCGTATCCGCTGAAATCATGGTCGGCGGGTGAGCTGGCAAAATTGCCGACCTACTACATCATGGATTTTTCCGAAGACATGGCAGCGACCGTGGCGAAGGAAATGCCGTCGACGGCCGAAATCGCTGCGAACAAGTGGCTGCCCGACAGCGAGCTTGCCTTCTATGCCGCCGAATATCAGCGCAACGGATTCCAGGGCGGCCTGCAATGGTATCGCTGCGGCACTTCGGGAGCGTTCGCGCCGGAACTGCAGACCTGGTCCGGACGCACCATCGACGTTCCCTCTGCCTTCATCTCGGGCAAACAGGATTGGGGCACCTACCAGCGCCCCGGCGTCTATGAGGCGATGCAGACGAAAGCCTGCACCAACATGATCGGCTGTCATCTCGTCGACGGCGCCGGCCATTGGGTGCAACAAGAACAGCCCGCGGAGGTCGCCCGGCTCCTGCTCGGCTTCCTGCGCGATGCCAGCAGTAAATCCTGACGATTGACCCCGCCCGGACGGCCGCCTATAACTTTAGAATCATTCTAAATTGCTCAGGGGCTCGCCCGTGAAGAACTTTGCCGATCTCACCGAGCGCGAAGTGCTGGCCGTCGCGATCTCGGCGGAGGAAGAAGACAGCCGCATCTACATGAGCTTCGCCGAAGACCTCGCCGAGCGTTACCCCGAACTCGGCAAAGCTGTTCGAGGAGATGGCGGAGGAAGAGCGCGGCCATCGCCACCGCCTGCTCGAACTCTACGAACAACGCTTCGGCGCGCATCTGCCGCCGATCCGCCGCGACGACGTCAGGGGGTTTCTCAAACGTCGCCCGATCTGGCTGACCAAGAACCTGTCGCTCGACACCATCCGCAAGGAAGTCGAGACCATGGAGTTGCAGGCCGAGCGCTTCTACACCCGCGCCACCGAGCAGGCGCAAGACGTCAATGTGCGCCGCCTGCTCGGCGACCTCGCCGAGGAGGAAAAGCACCACGAACAACGCGCGGTGAAACTTACCGGCGAAATCCTCAGTCCCGACGTGCGCGCCGAGGAAGACAAGACGCGGCGGCGCATGTTCGTGCTGCAATACGTCCAGCCCGGTCTGGCCGGATTGATGGACGGATCGGTCTCGACGCTGGCGCCGCTGTTTGCGGCGGCGTTCGCCACGCATCAGAACTGGCAGACATTTCTCGTCGGCCTTGCCGCCTCGATCGGCGCCGGCATCAGCATGGGTTTTGCCGAGGCGCTGTCCGACGACGGCTCGCTGACCGGACGCGGCTCGCCCTGGCTGCGCGGCATCACCTGCGGAGCCATGACGACGCTCGGCGGGCTCGGCCACACCCTGCCCTATCTGGTGCCGGACACCTGGGCAAACGCGTTCTGGGTCGCGACCGCGATCGCCTGCGTCGTGGTGTTCTTCGAACTCTGGGCGATCGCCTTCATTCGCGCGCGCTACATGGACACGCCGTTCCTGCAGGCGGTGTTCCAGATCGTGCTTGGCGGCGCCATCGTGCTCGCGGTCGGGATACTGATCGGCGCGGCATAGCGCATGATTTTAGAAACGTGCTAGCGCAGCAATTGTCATCAAATGGCAGCAAGCGGCAGCGCCTATGTGATGTCTGCACGATGCTGTGATCGCACCTCGCCACCTTGCGGCATGCGCTCAAACTGAGCATCATCCGCCGCAACAAAGTGAACGGGAGAAATGCCTTGGCCAAATCGCAATGGAGCTTTCAGACCGCCGCTGAGCTGACATCGGCACTGGCAGCGAAAAAAATCTCCGCGGTCGAACTGGCAAAGGATGCGATCGCACGTATCGAACGCCATGATGCGAAGATCAACGCGATCTGCGTGCGCGATTTCGACCGCGGCCTGGAAGCCGCCCGCGCTGCCGACGCAGCGCTCGCCCGCGGCGAGAAGCGGCCGCTGCTCGGCATCCCCATGACGGTGAAGGAATCCTACAACATCGCGGGCCTGCCGACGACCTGGGGCTTTCCGCAGCAGAAGGATTTCGTGCCAAGCGAGGACGCTCTGTCGATCACCCGCGTCAAGGACGCCGGCGGCGTCATCCTCGGCAAGACCAACGTGCCGCTCGGGCTCGGCGACTGGCAGAGCTACAACGCGATCTACGGCGTCACCAGCAACCCCTATGATCTCGGCCGCACGCCGGGCGGATCATCAGGCGGATCGTCAGCGGCGCTCGCCGCCGGTTACGGTCCGCTGTCGCTCGGCTCCGACATCGGCGGCTCCTTGCGCGTGCCGGCATTCCATTGCGGCGTGTATGCGCACAAGCCGACTTATTCGCTGGTGCCCTCGCGCGGCCATACCCCGCCGGCGCTGCCGCCGCTGCCGGCCGCCCCCGACCTCGCCGTGATCGGTCCGATGGCGCGCAGCGCTGCCGATCTTTCCCTGCTGCTCGACGTCATCGCCGATCCCGATCCGCTGGAGGCCGGCAAGGCCTTCCGGCT
This sequence comes from uncultured Alphaproteobacteria bacterium, assembly GCA_963816655.1. Taxonomy (GTDB): domain Bacteria; phylum Pseudomonadota; class Alphaproteobacteria; order Rhizobiales; family Xanthobacteraceae; genus Bradyrhizobium. The sequence goes on from CAWFLW010000025.1 coordinate 114,656, forward strand.
GGAGCTGCCGGCGCCGCGCCACACCGCCTTGAAGGATTTTCGCGTCATCATCGTCGACACCGATGCGGTGATGCCGACGGACTCGGTGGTGCGTGGCAGCATTCGATAAGCTTGCCGCCAATCTCGAAAAGGCCGGCGTCAAGATCGAGCGCCACTCGGCGCTGTTGCCGGACTTCGCCGATTCCACCCGGCTCTACATGCGGATGCTGCTGTCGTTCCTGTCAGCGTCGTTCCCGCCGGAGACCTATGCCGGCGCACAGGCGGCGGCGCAGAGGATCCCGCCTGGTGACACCAGCCTCGGTTCGGAGCGCCTGCGCGGCATGGCGATGTCGCATCGTGACTGGCTGTTTGCCGAAGGCGCCCGCACGCGGCTGCGGGCGCAATGGCGCGAACTGTTCAAGCAATATGACGCCGTGATCTGCCCGATCATGCCGACACCGGCCTACAAGCACGATCATTCCGCCGAGCAGGAAAGCCGCCGCATCCTCATCGACGGCAAGCCGCATGTCTATCCGGACCAGCTCTCCTGGCCGGGCATCGCGACGCTACCGGGCCTGCCGGCGACCGCGATCCCGACCGGATTCTCGCCCGACGGCCTGCCGCTCGGCGTGCAGATCGTCGGCCCCTGGCTCGAGGATCGCACCACGCTGAAGCTGGCCGAACTGATCGAGCGCGAATTCGGCGGCTTCAAGCCGCCGCCGATGTTGATGATGAATCCTCATCCTGAGGAGCGCCAACGGGTCCGCGCGAAGCGCGGCCCATGATGAACCGCGGCGTCTCAAGAGGGTAAAGACACGTGAACGCATGCGCTTTCATTCGAGCGTCATCGCAATCATTGCCGGCTTCCTGCTGATGTGGCCGCTTGGCTATGCCTACGCCACAGCTGAGCTTGCCGACATTTCACTCCTGGGGACTGATGCATGGCACGTTCGTTGCGGCCTGGCCGACCCTGTCGATCCTGACGTTTCTCGCATTGGGGTATCTGCCGGCTTTCCGACGCACCGATGACACGCCGCTTCTGTTGATCGGCCTTGTCTGGGGGCTGCTGCTGGCCAGCGCCTTCAACATCCGCAACGCGCTCGGCTTCGAGGTCACCTATGGCCTGCTTGGCGCCACAGCGGTTGTCATTGCGATACTGTGTCTCTTTGCCAGATATCGGCTGCGCCTGGCGTTGCTGGTGATATCGCCGGTCATTTTCCTGAATCTGGATTTCCTGCTGACACCTCCTGCCACGCTTGCACAATTCTTCTCGCGCGCCACATACGATCTCAAGCAGCTGTTGCCGCCGCTGGCCTTCGCACTCGCAGGCTATGCGCTGGGATCACTTGGCCGCGCCGTGATCAGGCGCTCGCCGACAACAGCGTGACGGTCAATTGTGAATTGAACAAGAACCGGAGGAAGCCATGAACACCGACCTCACTGAGCTCACAAAACTCAACCACGACTACGTCGCATCCGTGCAGAATTCCGACGTCAAGCGTTTTGACGAAATCCTCGCCGCCGACTTCTATTGCTCCAACCCGGACAGATCGCTGGTCGACCGCGCTGCGTTCCTGCAAGCAGACGGCAAAGCCGGTCGCGATCAAGAACCTGCGCGCCGAGGACGTGAAGATCCGCATCCTCGGCGACTTCGCCATCATCCATGCGGCGACCAGCTACACCCTGCCGGACGGCCAGCAGGCAGGCGGCCGCTACACCGATTGCTGGGCGCGGCAGAACGGCAAGTGGCTGGCAGTCTCGGCGCATGTGACGCGGTGAGAGATGATCGTCATTGCCGGGCTGCACGCGCAAAGCGGGTGAACTCCGGAATCTTGGTGCCGGCATACGACTGTCGAAGCATTCCGGGTTCGATGCTCCGCATCGCCCCGGAATGACGAGACAGACCTCAGCTATCGAACATGATCACGCTGCGCAGCGTCTTGCCGGCCTTCATGTTGGCAAAGCCCTCGTTGATCTCCGACAGCTTCAGCTTGGCCGAGATCCAGTCTTCCAGATGCAGCTTGCCGCGCATGTAGAATTCGATCAGGCGGGGCATGTCGACGCGGAAATGGTTCGAGCCCATCGACGAGCCCTGGATGCGGCGCTCGCGCAGGAAGTCGAAGCCGTGCAGCTCGATCTTCTGGCCGAACGGGATCATGCCGACGATGGTGGCGGTGCCGCCCGGCGCCAGCATGGCAAAGCACTGCTCGGCGGTTTCCTTGCGGCCGAGCACCTCGAAGGAATGCTGCACGCCGCCGCCGGTGAGATCACGCACCTGCTGCACCACGTCGCCGTTGCGGGGATCGACGATGTCGGTCGCGCCAAGCTTGGTTGCAAGCTGCAGTTTTGCCGGATTGGTGTCGATGGCGATGATGCGGCCGGCGCCGGCGATCGCTGCGCCATTGATCGCGGCCATGCCGACGCCGCCGCAGCCGACCACAGCGACGGTCTCGCCGGCCGTGACCTTGGCGGTGTTCACCACAGCGCCGTAGCCGGTGATGACGCCGCAGCCGATCAGGGCGGCGAGCTCCAGCGGCATTTCCTTCTTGATTTTGACGATGGCGTTCTCATGCACCAGCATCTGCTCGGCAAAGGACGAGAGATTCAGAAACTGATTGAGCTTTTCCGAGCGTGCCCAGGACAGCCGGTTCGATTGCCCCGGCAGCATCTTCACGGTGGTGTCGGTGCAGAGCACGGTGCGGCCGGTGGTGCAGTTGTCGCAGGTGCCGCAGAACACCGAGAGACACGTCACGACATGATCGCCCGGCTTCACATAGGTGACGTCGGCGCCGACCTTCTCGACCACGCCGGCCAATTCATGGCCGAGCACCGCGGGAAGCGGATGCGGATAGAGGCCTTCCATGAAGTGCAGATCGGAATGGCAGAGGCCGGCGACTTTGGTGCGGATCAGAACCTCGCGCGGGCCGGGATTCGGCACGCTGACATCCTCGATCACCAGCGGCTTGTTGACTTCAAACAGGACGGCAGCCTTCATCGGTCGTTCTCCCTTGGGTCTTCTTGTTTGGTTTCGTCGTTGGCCGCGAGCCTACGCTGCGGTGAGCAATTCGCCAACCTCGGCCATCCCGACGGCGCGCTCGCCGAGCAGGTGGGTGGTGATGGCGCGCTGCGTGGCATTTTCCGTCAACCGGAACGGATCGTTCGCCATGACGCGATGGTCGATCACCATCTTCGACAGCAGCGCACGGCGCGCATCGCCGCGCATCTCGTGGATGCGTCCGCCCTCCCACGCCAGCGCCACGGCGCTTGCGACATGATAGAGCAGGCTGGTGGCGCGCCGTGCGTCGCCCTCATTGTCCGTGCGGCCAGCGACTTCACGGGCGAAGCCGACCGCGCGGTCGGTCAGTTCACGCAGGCGGTTGCGCCAGGCGACCGGCACATTGGGACTGTCGTCGAGCCGCGCATGCAGGTCGGCGGCGATTGCGTTGTCCGCGCCATGGCGGCCGACGGCGCGCTTCAGCGTGTCGATCGCCACGATGTTACCGGTGCCTTCCCAGATCGAGCCGAGATGCGCATCGCGCAGCAGGCGCGCGGTGGCGAACTCCTCGATGTAGCCGATGCCGCCGCGCATCTCCAGCGCATCGCCGCAGACCTTTCGGGCGTCGCGGGTGGCGCGGAATTTCAAGCGTCGGCGTGAGGATGCGCAGCAGCGCCGCGGCATCCTGGCTGCCGGCTTCGGCGCGATCGAGTGCGTCGGCAGTGAGGAAACTCATCGACAGCGCCTGTTCGGTCGCAAGCCCGATCTTCATCAATTGCCGCCGCGCCAGCGGCAGGTCGATGATGCGTTGCCCGAACACCACGCGATTGCGCGCCACCGTCATCGCGTCGTGGTGGGCGCGGCGCATCAGCGCGGTGGATTTCACGCCGTTGGAGAGCCGCGAGGAGTTGACCATCTCGGCCATCTGCACAAAGCCGCGGTCGAGCTTGCCGACGGCGTAGGCAATTGCGCCTTCGAGCTTGATCTCGCCCGAGGCCATCGAGCGGGTGCCGAGCTTGTCCTTCAGCCGCACGATCCGGTAGTGGTTCTGCGAGCCGTCATCGAGGAGCCTGGGCATCAGGAACAGGCCGACGCCGCGCGTGCCCGGCCCCGCGCCTTCCGGCCGCGCCAGCAGCATCACGACTTCGGCGTCGGCATTGGAGCAGAACCACTTTTCGCCATAGAGCCGCCAGTGGTCGCCTTCCTGCACCGCGGTCGTCGTCAGCGTGCCGACGTCGGAGCCGCCTTCCTTCTCGGTCATGAACTGGCCGCCTTGCGTCAGCTTGCTCATGTCGGTCTGGGTCAGGCCGTCGAGATATTTTTCCTTCAGCGCATCGCTGCCGAAATTCGCCAGCAGTTTTGCGCAGCCGTCGGTGACGTTGATCGGGCAGCCGAGGCCGAACTCGGCCTGGTTGAACAGGAATGTAAAGGCGTGCTTGGCGACGACAGGGATATTTGTCCGGCCAACCCAAGATACCCTTGCGCACCGACATCGCGTGAATGCCGAACTCGCCGAAGGCGGCGCGCTCGAGTTCGCGGTAGGCCGGGTGATACTCGATCCACTGCGTGTCGCGGCCGAACTTGTCGCGCTGGTGCAGCACCGGCGTATGGCGGTCGGCCAGCCGCGCGCATTCGTCGAGATGGCCGCCGGCCATGGCGCCGAGCCGGTCGAGATGCGGCTCGATGTGGCGGAACGTCGCGTCAGGCAAATGCAGGCGCAGCAGATCGGTCAGCGCCGGATCGGCCCGGTAAAAATTCATGCCGGTGGTGTCGGGCGCGAGCAATCCCGGAGAATCGGGAATGGCGGCCCTGCGATCGTGCTTGAGTGGCTGCATATTTGGCCCTTGTCGTTCCCGCCCATTCTCGATGTTATAGACCATTACCGATACCGCACGCCCAAGCGCGGTCAACAAGCATAATTGGAGGAGCGGCCCGTGGCTGAGGGATATCGCATCATCGGCGCGGAGATGTCGCCCTACTCCGTGAAAGTCCGCTCCTATTTCCGCTACAAAGCCATTCCGCATCAATGGGTTTTGCGCAACGCGGCGAGCCAGGCGGAATATGAGAAGCACGCGAAAATACCTGTCATCCCGCTGGTGGTGACGCCGGAGGGGACTGGCATTCAGGATTCCACTCCGATCATCGACCAGATGGAAAAGCTGTTTCCGGAGCCGTCGATCCATCCCGAACGATCCCGTGGCGCGCTTCATGTCGATGCTGATCGAGGAGTTCGGCGACGAGTGGGGCAACAAGTGGATGTTCCACTACCGCTGGGCGCGCGACGTCGACCAGCGCGCCTCTGCCGGCCGCCTCGCGCGAATGCGCGCGCCGAAAGCGAACGAAAGCGAGCATGACGCGCTTTCCGAGCAGGTGCGCAGCCGCATGACCGGCCGGGTCTGGTTCGTCGGCTCCAATGAGGCGACCGCGCCGCAGATCGAGCGTGGCTTTGCGGAGATGCTCGTGCTGCTCGACGATCACCTCGCCAGCCGGCCCTATCTGTTCGGCGGCCGCCCGGCCTATGGCGATTTCGGCCTGTGGGGGCAATTTTACGAGCTCTGGAAAGATCCGACCACCGGCGCGCTGATCGAAGGCGGCACGCCGCATGTGCAGGCATGGATCCACCGCATGCTGTGGCCCAGGGCCGAAGGCGGCTTCGAAAGCTGGGCATCGCTGGCGCCGACCCTGATGCCGATCCTGACAAAACAGGTCGGAAAACTGTTCTGGCCCTGGACGCTCGCCAATGAAAAGGCGCTCGCGGAAGGCGCGGAAGAATTCTCGGTCCGGCTTGGCGACGATGTCTGGACGCAGAAGCCGCAAAAGTATCACGCGCGGTCGCTTTCCATGCTGCGCGCGAAATATGCCGGCGTGAGCAACAAGGGCGATCTCGACATGATCCTGGCCGCAGCGGGTTGCCTCGCCGGGATGCGCGCCTAGATACCAGTCCCGATACGAGTCTTGGTCAATTGGAGCGCGCATGGCACAACCGAAATACAACACCGCTTTGATCGTCGGCGCCGGCGAAGGCCTCAGCGCCTCGCTGGCGCGGCTGTTTGCCCGCGAGGGCATCAAGGTCGCGCTAGCCGCGCGGAAGATCGAAAAACTCGGCGAGCTCTGCACCGAAACCGGCGCAAAAGCTTTTGCCTGCGATGCGACCAATGCCGACGAGGTGGAGCGGCTGTTCGGGCTGGTCGAGCGCGAGGTCGCAACACCCGATATCGTGGTCTACAACGCCAGCGGGCGCGCCCGCGGCGCCTTTGTCGATCTGGTGCCGGCGGAAGTCGCCCACGCCATCTCGGTGAGCGCCTTCGGCGGCTTCCTGGTCGCACAGCAGGCGGCAAGGCGCATGCTGCCCAACAAGCACGGCGCGATCCTGTTCACGGGAGCATCGGCCAGCGTCAAGGGCTATCCGCAGTCCGCCCCGTTTGCGATGGGCAAGTTCGCGCTGCGCGGCCTGGCGCAGAGCATGGCGCGCGAGCTGTCGCCGCAGGGCATTCATGTCGGACATTTTGTCATCGACGGCGGCATCCGCAGCGCGATTCGCACGGAGCCCGCGGATCGCCCGGATTCCATGCTCGATCCCGATGCGATCGCGCGAAAGCTACTGGAACGTGCTGCAACAGCCGCGAAACGCCTGGGCTTGGGAGCTCGAATTGCGGCCGTGGGTGGAGAAGTTCTGATACCGTCGATTGCCGTAGGGTGGGCAAAGCGAAGCATGCGCCACCTTCGAGAGCACGGTGCAAGATCGGGTCAGGTCGCTTCGGACCATGCCCACTGCCTACAAAGACAACAACAAAAACCGGGGAAAACCATGAGCACCGCAATCACCATCGACACCGGCACCAGCGAACTGCTCTGCGCGATCCGCGACCGCGTCGCCGTTATCACGCTGAACCGGCCGGACGCCCGCAACTCGCTCTCCGACGATCTTACGCCCGCGCTGCGCACCATGATCAAGACCTGCGGCGAGAACCCGGAAGTCGGCGCCATCATCATCACCGGCGCCGGCAAGGCGTTCTGCGCCGGCGGCAACGTCAAGGGCATGGGCGCCCATCGCGACAAGAAGCGGCAGGAAATGTCCGATGCCGACAAGATCGCCGATCTGCAGGAGCGGCAGCGCCTGCTGACCGGCGCGTTGGTTTCGGTGCGCAAGCCGACCATCGCCGCCCTTCCCGGCCCTGCGGTCGGCGCTGGGCTCGCCATTGCGATGGCCTGCGACATCCGCATCGCGGCGCAATCGGCGTTTCTCGCCACCGGATATCTCAACGTCGCGCTGTCCGGCGACTACGGCATTGCCTGGCTGCTGACGCGCCTCGTCGGCACCTCGCGCGCGCGGGAACTGATGTTCACGGCCGAGCGGGTGACCGCGGCACGCTGCGAGACCATCGGCCTCGTCAACCGCGTCGTCCCCGACGAGAAGCTGCAGGAAGAAGCCTTTGCGCTCGCCAAGGCCATGGCCGGGGGACCGACCATTGCGCTGCGCTACATGAAGGACAATCTGGACGAAGCGCTGATGTTCGACTTCGCCACCGCGCGCGACCACGAAGCCGAGCGCATGATCCGTTCCCAGAAAACCGCCGATCACCGCGAGGCGGTGCAGGCCTTCATCGACAAGCGCAAGCCGGTGTTTGCGGGGAAGTAGCTCAAGGAAAATGAGCCCGGTCCTGTTGCCGCAGGACCGGGCCCAGTCGATCAACCCGCGATCGCAGCGGGGGAGATACGGGAAGCAGCGGCGAGCTTCCAGCTTGCGCAGGGAATATCCTGCGGCGCGAGGTCGATCTGTTTGGAGAAACGCACCAGCTTCCAGTCGCCGGGGCTGTTGCCGAAGGCGTAGCCGGACTTCCTGGCCAGCGCGATCATGGATTCGTTGGAGCGCAGCGTGTCGCCAAAGATGCTTGCGGCGCCGAACGCCGCCGCGCGGCATTCGAGGTTCTTCAGGAGCGCCTTGCCGATGCCATGGCCCTGCCAGCGGTCGTCGATCGACAGCCCGAATTCGAGGGTGGAGGTGGTGAAATCGACGGCGTAGCGCGCCTCGCCGACGATGGTTTCGAAGCCGTCGACATCGCATGGTGGCGACCACGCTGAACTGATCGGCCTCGCCGACGTGGATGAAGCGATCGAGCAAAGACGGCGGCAACTGGCTCATGGCGCCGAGGAAGCGGTTGTAGCGGGAGCGCGCGGTCAGGCCGCGAAAATAGTTCTGCAGGACGTCCGCATCGCGCGGCTCGACGAAACGCACGGTGATGGCGTCGCCACTGCGCGCGCGCAGCACGTCGGAATGCTGCCGGAGATCATCGAAACGCAGGGCGGTCATGGTCGCGCTCCCGGGATATCCGAACGAGAAAGCCGGCGCCCCTCATCCGAGGCGGCGCCGGCGATAGCGGCTTATCAAGCCCGCCAGAACGGTTTGTCGATCTCGTAGGCGATGTCGCTGTGGGACACGCCGATGTCGTGCAGGTCGCGGTCGGACCACTTGGAAAGTTCGCGCCGGGTCGCGTAGCGCTGGCGCCAGACATGGAGCGTCTCTGCGATCTGCGAAAAGACGCCGTGTCCATGATGATTTGTCATCGATTCGTGGGTTAAAGTGGACATATTCGGCTCCTGTGATTAATCTGTTGACGCTAATATCTGCGCTCCAGGGCCGATCAACAAACGACACTTTGTACCGCTTCAGATGAGATAAACTCATGTATCGGAATGGCAGTAGATGACAGCAAGGCTGCCCTCGCTGAACGGCTTGCGGGCCTTCGAGGCGGCCGCGCGGCATATGAGTTTCACCCAGGCCGCGTCCGAGCTGAACGTCACGCAAACCGCGATCAGCCACCAGATCAAGCGGCTGGAGGAGGAACTGGGCGTGCGCCTGTTCATCCGGCAGAACCGGGCGCTGTCGCTGACCCCGGAGGCGAAGGAATATCTCCCCGGCATCCGCGCCGCCTTCAACGACCTCCGGCTTGCGACCGACCGGCTGCTTCGCAAGGACGACGGCAATGTGCTGACGGTGTCGACGCTGGCCTCGCTGGCCGCCAAATGGCTGCTGCCGCGCATCTCCGACTTCCAGGAGAAGCACCCCGGCATCGATGTGCACATCACGACCTCGACGGCGCTGGTCGATTTCAGGAGCGGCGATGTCGATGCGGCGATCCGCTACGGCCGCGGCCAGTGGCCGGGCCTGCGGGCGGACTGGCTGATGGCCGACCAGATGTTTCCGGTCTGCAGCCCGGCACTGCTCGCCGGCAAGAAGCCGCTGAACAAGCCGGAGGACCTTGCCGACCACGTCCTCCTGCATTCGTCGGCGGGCAATGACGACGACTGGCGGCTGTGGCTGACGGCCGCAGGGCTGCCGACCAACCTGTCAAAACAGCCCGGCGTCACCTTCGATCTGGTTTTCATGACCGTGCAGGCCGCGATCGACGGGGTTGGCGTCGCCATGGGCCGCACCTCCTATGTGCAGGACGATATCGCCAAGGGCCGCCTGGTCGTGCCGTTCGAGATCACGCTGCCGGTCGATGCCGGCTTCTACCTGGTCTCGCCGCAGACCCGCGCCGACTCGCCAAAATTGTCCGCGTTCCGGAATTGGCTGACGCAGATCGCGCAGACCAAGCCGGAGCCGCTGGCCGATGCGACACAGCCCGTGCGGCGGCAGCAGTTGTGATTGCCGCGCAAAGTTGGCAAACAGCATTGCATGGTCGATCTCTCCCGCAAGTATCGACGTGCTGGTTATCGGCGGCGGCAACGCCGCCCTGTGCGCCGCGATCAGCGCAAGCCGCGCCGGCGCCTCGGTGCTGGTGCTGGAGGGCGCGCCAAAGTTCTATCGCGGCGGCAATACCCGCCACACCCGCAACATGCGCTGCGCCCATGATGCGGCGACCGAGATCCTGACCGGCCCCTACACCGAGCAGGAATTCTGGGACGATCTGCTGCGCATCACCGGCGGAGAGACCGACGAAGAGCTGGCGAAATTCATGATCCGGGAGTCCAAGGACATTCTGGACTGGGTCGTCGAACAGGGCGTGCGCTGGCAGCCGTCGCTCGGCGGCACGCTCAGCCTCGGCCGCACCAACTCCTTCTTCCTCGGCGGCGGGCGGGCGATGCTGAACGCGCTCTATCTCACCGCGGAAAAGCTCGGCGTCGATATCCTCTATGATGCCGAGGTCACCGACCTCAGAATCGAGGACGGCATGTTCATCTCGGCGGCGCTGAAACAGGCCACGAATGGCACAAGCGAAATCCGCGCATCGGCGCTGGTCGCGGCCGCCGGCGGCTTTGAGGCCAATATCGAATGGCTGAAGGAGTATTGGGGCGAGGCCGCCGACAATTTTCTCATTCGCGGCACGCCCTACAACCGCGGCTCGATTCTGAAGATGCTGCTGGCAAAAGGCGTGCAGGAGATCGGCGATCCCACCCAGTGCCATGCGGTCGCCATCGACGCCCGCGCGCCGAAGTTCGACGGCGGCATCATCACCCGCCATCGACTCGGTCGTGTTCGGCATCGTCGTCAACAAGCACGCCCAGCGCTTCTACGACGAGGGCGAGGACATCTGGCCGAAACGCTACGCGATCTGGGGCCGCCTGGTCGCAGCGCAGCCGGACCAGATCGCCTACATCGTGTTCGACGCCAGCGTCCGCCACAGTTTTATGCCGACGCTGTTTCCGCCGATCGAAGGCGCGACCATCGCCGAGCTCGCCGGCCAAGCTGACGCTCGACGCTGCGGCGCTGGAAAAGACCATCGCCGACTTCAATGCCGCGGTGCGCCCCGGCACCTTCGACCACACCATCCTCGACGATTGCCGCACCGAAGGCCTGACGCCGCCGAAGACGCATTGGGCGCGGAGAATCGAGACCGCGCCCTACTACGCCTATCCGGTGCGGCCGGGCATCACCTTCACCTATCTCGGCACCCGCGTGAACAAGCAGGCGCGCATGGTGATGAAGGACGGCAAGCCCTCCGCCAACATGTTCGCCGCCGGCGAGATCATGGCGGGCAATGTGCTCGGCAAGGGCTATGCCGCCGGCATCGGCATGACCATCGGCAGCGTGTTCGGCCGCGTTGCCGGACAGGAAGCGGCGAAAAATGCACGGAACTAGAATTCTCGACGAAGCCGACCGCCTGATGACGGTCTGCAATTCCTGCCGCTACTGCGAGGGGCTGTGCGCGGTATTCCCGGCGATGGAAATGCGGCGATCCTTTTCCGACGGCGACCTCAATTATTTCGCCAATCTCTGCCATTCCTGCGGCGCCTGCTATACCGACTGCCAATTCTCGCCGCCGCACGAATTCAACGTCAATGTGCCGCAGACGCTCGCGATTGCGCGCGCGAAATCCTACGCCGCCTATGCCTGGCCGCGCGCCTTTGCCGGGCTGTTTGCGCGCAATGGGCTCGTCATCAGCGTGATCGCGGCTGTCAGCGTCGCCGCCTTCATCCTCGGCTTTGCTGTCTGGCACGACAGGCAGATCCTGTTCGGCGTGCACACGGGCCCCGGCGCGTTCTACAAATTGATGCCGCACAATGCGATGGCGGCGTTGTTCGGCGCGGCGTTCCTCTACGCGATCGTCGCGCTGGTCATGGGCGTGCGCGCGTTCTGGCGCGACATCGGCGAGCCCGTCGGCATGAAGGCCGATGCGGGTTCGATCTGGCAGGCGATCCGCGATGCCGGGAGCTTGCGCTATCTCGACGGCGGCGGCGTCGGCTGCTTCAACGAGGACGACCGCCCGACCGACCGGCGAAAGCTGTTTCACCATTTCACGTTCTACGGCTTCCTGCTGTGCTTCGCGTCCACATGCGTGGCGACGCTGTACCACTACCTCCTCGCGCGCGAGGCGCCTTATGCCTGGTGGGATGCGCCCGTGGTGCTCGGCACGCTCGGCGGCATCGGGCTGTTGGTGGGACCGATCGGGCTCTTGGCGGAAAGATGGAAGCGCGATCCGGTGCTGGTGGACGAGCAGCGCTTCGGCATGGACGCCGCCTTCATCGTCATGCTGTTTCTCACCAGCCTTACCGGCCTGGCGCTGCTGATCCTGCGCGAGACATCGGCGATGGGGCCGCTGCTGGCGCTGCATCTCGGCGTGGTGTTCGCGCTGTTCGTCACGATGCCCTACGGCAAATTCGTCCACGGCATCTACCGCTTCGTCGCACTGGTGCGTTACGCACGGGAGCGACGGATGACGGGGCTCGTCTAGTTAGCGAGACCCTGTTGATTTAATACCGCTCGACGATCTGCTCGAGCTTCTTGCTGAGGAACCAGGACAGGCCAAGGAATGCGATCAGCATCACGGCGCCCAAGCCAGAAGAGGCGTCGTTGATCGACTTCTCCGAGAACTGACCAAAGGCATAGCCGGCCGAGACAACGGCGCCGGACCAAATGCCCGCCGCAACGAAGTTGAGCGCCAGGAACGTGGACCAGGGCAGCAGCGACATCCCGTAGCCAAAACCCGCGAGCCCGCGGATGCCGTTCGGGAAACGGTGAAACAGGATCATCCAGGCGTAGTGCCGATTCGCCAGCCGAACCACGGTCTGAACGATGCGCTCAAACCTGGGAAACCGCTCAAGCAGGCGAGCGCCATAACGCCGCCCGATCCAGAAGCGAAGGACATCACCGGCGAAACTGCCGAACCAGCAGATCACGATGAGCGTACCGAGACCGAGCGCGCCCGAATGCGCCGCATAACCCGCAAACAGCGCCAGCAGCAGGCTATGCCCGGCCGCATAGGCAAACATCAAACCGTAGGCCACATCGCCGTGCTGGCGAATGAGGTCGAGGAACGAGGTCAAGTCCGACGGAAACAGCAAAGCAGGCCCACGCTCAACTCAACTTCCGCCGGGATGAGCGGGTTCGGTCCGGACGCTAGCAGCATGGAAAAGCCGGAGAAAGAGACCAGGCGAGCTTCTGCCTGCTTCAAATCGACCGACACATGGACAATATGCCGCGCCGTCACGAGCGCCACGTGACCACTCTGGTTGATCCGTCATTCATGCGGTCACCGCTACAAATCCACCACCACGTAGTCGCTCTCGACCGCAACCTTGATGGTCTCCGCAATGTAAGGACCTTTCACGACGGCCGTGCCCGGCTCGACGGTCGCCGGATAGGCCCGCGCGCGGAAACGTTTTGGATCGCAATAGGACTGTCCGGTGCGGATGTCGAATTCCCAGCCATGCCAGGGGCAGCGGATGATCTCGCCGAGTTTGGTGTATTCGATCTCGCCGGGATCGCTGGACGTTGCGAGCCCGATCAGCGGGCCCTCGCACAGCGATGCGCCCTGATGCGGGCAGCGGTTCAACAGGCCGAAATACTCGCCCTTGATGTTGAACACCGCGATCGGCCGGCCGTCGATTTCGAGAAACTTTCGTGTCCCCGGCGGCAGTTCATCGACGGCCGCCACCACATGCCGCGCCATCAGGACTTATCCTTGCGCATGATCTGAACCGAAAAACCGGTTCCCACTTTTTCGGATCATGCGAGCCCGTAAACCTTCTTGGCATTGTCGAGATAGAACGCCTGCTTGTTGGCGTCGCTGACGCCGGCGGGGAGCACGCGCGACGGCTCGTCATAGTCCCAGTGCGGATAGTCAGTGGCGAACAGCAGCTTGTCCCAGCCGATCCACTCGATCATCTGGAACAGATGCTCGCGCCGTTCCGGGTCTTCCATCGGCTGCGTGGTCCACCAGATGTGGTCCTTGATGTATTCCGAGGGCTTGCGCTTGAGATACGGCACCTCGCTGTGGAGTTTCTCAAAAACCTTGTCGAGCCGCCAGGCCAGCGAGGGCGCCCAGCCGAAACCGGCCTCGACCATCACCATGTTCAGTTTCGGAAACCGCTCGAACACGCCCTCGAGAACAAGGCTTGCGAGCGCGGTCTGCTGGCACTGCGAATGCCCGACCATCTCCTCGATGTAATAGCTCGGCCAGCCCGACGCCGTGATCGGATTGCCGCCAAAGCCGAACGCATGCACCCCGATGGGAAGGCCCGCCTCTTGCGCCGCCTCATAGATCGGCCAGTAGCGGCGCTGCCCAAGCGGTTCGACATTGCGGCTGAGCAGCAGCACCTGCACGAAATTCGGATCGCCGGCGCGCTTGCGGATTTCCGCCGCCGAGCGCACGCCGTCTTCGTTGGCGACGACGATCGAGCCCTTCAAGCGCTCGTCCTTGCTGGTCCATTTCTCGATCTGCCAGTCGTTGATCGCCGAACAGATCGCAGCCGCCAGGTCGTGGTTGCGGATGCCCTGCCCGGTGGCGAGCGGATTGAGCACGCCGAGCGCGACATTGTTGGGATCGAGATGCTGCTTCTGCATGAAGGACAGCGACGAGCCCTGCTGCCCGCCTTCCGGCGGATAGGCATCGCGTCGCGAGGCATTGGGCTGCGCCTTCGGATAGGGCGGGCCTTCCATCATGCCCTGATAGGCCTGCACGCCATAGGTTTCCATATGCGAATGCCAGCGCTTTTCCATGAACGGAAACAGTTCGACCTTGCTGGCGCGCGCTGGATGGATGTCGCAATCGGCGATCGCTGTCTTGATCGATGCCGTCGACGATGCCTCTGGACGGTCGCGCAGTTGCACGTTCATCGCGTCATCTCCTTTATCTTTGGCATGATCCTTATCCGAAAACCGGTTCCCACTTTTCGGGGATCATGCCATCGCCGCATGGTTCAGCCGCGTGTAGGTCGCCAAGGGATTGTCGATCATGATCTTGCGCACGAGATCTGCCGAAATCCCTTCCGGCAGCACCGAATCGCCCTCGAACTGCCAGTGCGGATAGTCGGTCGAGAATAGGATCAATTCGTCCGACTGCATATGGTCGAACAGGCGGTTGAGTGTCTCGGGTTCCGGCGGGGCGTCGACCGGCTGCAGGGAAAAGCGGATGTTGCTACGCACAATTTCCAGTGGCGCGCGGTCGACCCAGGGCGTTTCCATGCGCACGCCGCGCCAGAACTTGTGCAGCCGCCACAGATAGGCCGGCAGCCAGGTGAAGCCCGATTCCAGCATCACCATCTTCAGGTCGGGGTGGCGTGCAAACACGCCCTCGACGATCAGGCTGGTGAGCTGGGTCTGGAACGCCTGCGCCTGCGCGACATAATCCTCGATGTGATAAGAGCCCCAGCCGACCGAGGTCGGCGGATTGTGATAGGCGCTGCCGGCATGGATGCCGATCGGCAAGCCGTGTTTCTCGGCCACGGCGTAGATCGGCCAGTAGGCGCGCTTGCCCAGCGGCATGTCGCCCATCACGAGCATCAGCACCTGCACGAAGCGCTTGTCCTTGGCGCAGCGCTCGATCTCGGCCACCGATTTTTCCACGCTCTGCGTCGGGATCACGATCGAGCCGCGCAGCCGCGCGTCCTTGTCCAGCCATTCCTTGACCAGCCAGTCGTTCAGCGCGCGGCAGAACGCATCCTGCATGTCCTCGGAAAACACCATCTGCACACCATAGAGCGGGTTGCAGATGCCATAGGCGACGCTGAACCGATCCAGCGCCTGACGCTGCATGTCGGCAAGATTAGCACCGGGCTTGCCTTGGGTGGGCCGCCAGTCCGGTCGCGACGAGATCGGGGAATTGGCGGGGTAGGATTGCGAGACGAGATCGGTCATGCCGCGTGTCGTCACCTGGTCGCGCCAGTAGTCGTTCATGTAGGGCAGGAGGCTCGTCAGATGCGGCACGGCCGGATGCAGGTCGCAATCCACCCCGCCCGGGATCGGTGACGTCATCGCGTTTTCCCTCAAGGCTCGCCGTGTGCAGCGCATTCAAGCAGGCCGGTCCCACCGCCGCAACTCGGCAAGCCATGCATTCCTGTGCTACGCAATAGGCGAAATAGGACCCGGAGGACTTTTCATGATTCGCAGGGGATTGGCGGCCGCCGCGACCGCGCTGTTTCTGGTCGGCACGGCAAGCGCGCAGCAGCAACCGCCAGCCGCCGCCGCACCGCCACCACCGCCCGATTTTTCCAAGGTCGAGATCAAGACCACCGATCTCGGCGACAACGTCTACATGCTCGAAGGCCAGGGCGGGAATATCACGGTCGCCGTCGCCAAGACCGGCATCATCATGGTGGACGGCCAGTACGCGCCGCTGCACGACAAGATCAAGGCCGCGATTGCGACCCTCTCCACCCTGCCGATCAAATATCTGATCAACACGCATTATCATGGCGACCACGTCGGCGGGAACGAACTGTTCGCCAAGGACGGCGCGCTGATCGTCGCCCAGATCAACGTGAAGAAGCGCCTGGAGTCCGGCACGACGAACGGACTGACCGGCGCCAAGACGCCGCCGGCGCCTGCCGGCGCGCTGCCCGGGGACACCTACACGAACTTCTCAAAGATCCGCCTGCCCGGCCGCGTCGCCGATCTCAAGAACATCCCCAACGCCCACACTGACGGCGACACCTATGTGTGGTTCAAGACCGCGAATGTGCTCGCCACCGGCGACACCTTTACGAACGGCCGCTACCCCAACATCGATTTCGCCAACGGCGGCAACATCAAGGGCATGATTGCGGCGGCCGACGTCTATCTCAAGCTGACCAACGCGAAGAGCCGCATCGTGCCCGGCCACGGCCCGGTCGCCGACAAGGCCGCGCTGACGGAATACCGTACCATGCTGGTCACCGCGCGCGACCGCATGGACAAGCTCGTCAAGGAAGGCAAGAGCGAGGCCGACGTGCTGGCGGCAAAGCCGTTTGCCGATCTCGACAAGAAATGGGCGCCGACGGAACTGGCGAGCCAGAATTTCATTCGCGTGGTGTATCACTCGCTGGCCGACAAGCCGGCGGAGAAGAAGGGGCTGCTCAAGCGCCTGCTGAAGCGGAGTTGAATTCTCATGAATGAGTTGTTCGCCATCGCGGGCGAGATCGGCGCCAAACTGATCGCGCGCAAGGAAACGATTGCGGTCGCGGAATCATCGACCGGCGGGCTGATCTCGGCGGCGCTGTTGTCGGTGCCGGGGGCGTCGGCGTATTTCCTCGGCGGCGCCGTGGTCTATACGCGCGACGCGCGAAAGCTTCTGATGGACATTCCCGACGACGCGATGAAAGGAATTCGTTCGGCGTCAGAGCCGTACGCTCAGTTGCTTGCAGCGCAAATGCGTGGACGTTTCGCCACCACCTGGGGTCTGTCGGAAACCGGCGCCACAGGTCCCACCGGCAACCGCTACGGCGATGCCGCCGGCCATAGCTGCATGGCGATCGCAGGGCCGGTGGAAAAGGTCATCACGCTGGAGACGGGAAGCGGCGATCGGCAGGCGAACATGCAGCAGTTTGCGAAGACGGCGCTGAATCTTCTTTTGAAGAATCTCTGACCACTGTCGTCCCGGCGTTCGCCGGAACGATAGTGTTAGTGGGAAAACAGTCTTGGCAATACCGACCGCTCACCGTCCCCGGAACGAGCGCACCATCTGGTCGCTCAGCGGCTTCAGCAGATAGGACATCATGGTGCGCTCGCCAGTCTGCACGAAGGCTTCCACCGGCATGCCCGGGATCAGCTTGTTGGCCTCGAGTCGGGCGACTTCCTCCGGCGGCATCGAGACGCGGATGGTGTAATAGGTCTGCCCGCTGCGCTGGTCGGTGGTGACGTCGGCGGAGACGCGGGTGACGAACCCGGTCAGTTCCGGCGTGGTGCGCTGG
The DNA here is from genome assembly GCA_963816655.1 of uncultured Alphaproteobacteria bacterium. Taxonomy (GTDB): domain Bacteria; phylum Pseudomonadota; class Alphaproteobacteria; order Rhizobiales; family Xanthobacteraceae; genus Bradyrhizobium. The sequence goes on from CAWFLW010000025.1 coordinate 132,240, forward strand.
TTGAATGCCGACAGGCGCAGCAGCGTCTTCTGGCCGATCTGCAGCTTGTCGATGTCCTGCGGATTGACCTTGGCTTCGACCGAGAGGTCGTCGGCCTGCGGCACGATCATCATGATGGCATCGCCGGCGGTGATGACGCCGCCCACCGTGTGCACCGTCGATTGCAGCACCATGCCGGCCTGCGGCGCGCGGATGTCGATGCGGCGCAACTGGTCCTCGGCGGTGACCTTGCGCTCGATGAATTCGCCGATCTTGTCGGTGGTCTCGCGCAAATCCTTGGAGACCTCGCTGACCACATCCTTGTCGACCTGGATGATCTGCAACTCGGTCTCGGTGATCTTGCCCTTGGCCTGCGCACGCCCGGCGATGTATTGCGCGCGCTCGCCGTTGAGCCGCGCCGCGTCGCGCTCGAGTATGGTCAGGCGCGAGATCTGCACCAGGCGCTGTTCATAGAGCTGACGCACGCCGACCAGTTCCTTCTCGACCAGCGCGATTTCCTTTTCCTTCGCCCTCTCCTGCGCGGAGAGGCCCTCGATCTCCTCGCCGAGCTGCAACACGCGCTCGCGCAATTGCGCCTTCTGGCCGGCGCGGCCGAAGACGCGAACCTCGAACAGTTTGGTTTCGCTCGCGATCACGTCGCGCACCTCAGGCTCGCCGGCGCGGTCAAGCAGCATCGCAGGAAATTTGACGGTGTCGCGGCCCTGCTGCTCGGCCTCCAGCCGTGCCTGGCGCGCCCACAGGCCGTAGAGCGCCTTGTTGACGATGGCGAGGTTCGCCCGCACCACGGTCTCGTCGAGCCGCACCACGATGTCGCCGGCCTTGACCAGATCGCCGTCACGCACGCGCACCTCGCCGACCACGCCGCCGGTCGGGTGCTGCACCTTCTTGACGTTGGAATCGACCACCACCTGGCCCGGCGCGATCAGCGCGCCCGAGATCGGCACGGTCGAGGCCCAGCCGCCGAGCCCGCCGCCAAGCAGCAGCACTACCGCAAGCCCGATGATGAGGTGCTTGCGGATCGAGAGCTGTGACTTCTTCAGGTCTTCGCTGCTCATGATTTGGCGACCCCTGCCTCGGAAACCACCTTGATCGGCGACGGCGCCGGCACGCGCTGCAGCACCTGGCCGAGCACCTGCTCCTTCGGACCGAACGCCTGCATGCGGCCGTCCTTCAGCACCAGGAGCTGATCGACCGCCTCGATGCCGACCGGCCGATGCGCCACCACGACCACGATGGCGCCGCGTTCGCGCGCACCGCGCACCGCGCGGGTCAGCGCCTCGTCGCCCTCGGCGTCGAGATTGGAGTTCGGCTCATCGAGCACGATCAGGAACGGATCGCCGTACAGCGCCCGCGCCAGCGCCACGCGCTGCGCTTGCCCGGCCGAAAGCGCTGCGCCCTGCTCGCCGATCTGGGTGTCGTAGCCGTCGCGCATCTTGATGATCATCTCGTGCACGCCGGCTTCCTTGGCAGCGGCGATGATCGCGTCCGACTTCGCCTCGGGATCGAAGCGGCTGATGTTCTGCGCCACGCTGCCGCCGAACAGTTCGACGTCCTGCGGCAGATAGCCGATATGGCTGCCGAGCACGTCGGACGACCACTGGTCGAGCGCGGCGCCATCGAGCCGCACCTTGCCGCGCGCCGGCTGCCAGACGCCGACCAGCGCGCGCACCAGCGAGGACTTGCCGGAGCCGGAGGGGCCGATGATGCCGAGCCCATGGCCGGCATCCATCGTGAAATTGATGTCCTGCACGATGACGCGCTGTTCGCCGGGCGCCACCATGCTGACGGCTTCGACCGACAGCTTCTTCTCGGGTGCCTGCAGCAGCGTCTGCGCCTGCTGCGCCGGCAACTTCTCGAGCAGGCCACTCAGCCGCCGCCAGCTCTGGCGCGCGGCGACAAAGCCCTTCCAGTGCGCAATGGCGAGATCGACCGGCGCGAGCGCGCGCGCGCTGAGGATCGAGCCCGCGATGATGATGCCTGCGGTCGCCTCCTGGTAGATGACGAGATAGGCACCGACCGCGAGCACGGCCGATTGCAGCATCATGCGCATCACCTTGGCGATGGCGCCGAGCCCGCCGGTGACGTCGCTGGCGCGCTGGTTGCCGGCGATGTAGCTCTCGTTGGTCTCGCCCCAGCGTTTGGTGAGGCGGCCGGCCATGCCCATGGCGACCAGCACCTCGGCGTTGCGGCGGCTTGTGGTCGCAAGATCATTGCGCCTGGCGGCAAGCGTCATCGCGTCCTTCGCCGGCTGGCGCGACATGAATTCCGTGATCAGCGTCAGCCCGACCAGGAAGACGCGCACCGACCAGCGCGGTGACGCCGATCAGCCAGTGAAAGGCGAAGCAGATCGCAAGATAGAACGGCAGCCATGGCAGGTCGAAGAACGCGCTCGGCCCCATGCTGCCGAGGAAGGAGCGCACATTGTCGAGATCGCGCAGCGGCTGCAGGCCTTCGTTGCGGCTGCCGACCATCAGCGGCAGGCGCACCACGGTATCGAACACGCGCTCGTTGAGCGCCTCATCCAGCGAGGTGCCGATCCGCCCCAGGATGCGGCTGCGCAGCAAGTCGAGAAAGCCTTGCGCGATGTATAATCCGCCGGCGAGGACCACCATGCCGATCAGGGTCGGTACGCTGCGGCTCGGCAACACCCGGTCATAGACCTCGAGCATGAAGATCGACCCGGTGAGATACAGCAGGTTGATCATGCAGCTCATGATGCCGACGCCGACAAAGGCGTTGCGGCAGGCACGTAGGGCATCACCGAGTTCGGAGCGCCGGACGCCGGGGGCGGCAGCCATCAAATAAAATCTCTTCAAATATGAGGTCGCGACTCCCCTGTTTCTACCGTTGTTTCCACTAACCGTCCATTTACGGTCACGTTAACCGTAAACGGGCCGCGACGGCCCGATGCCCGGCACCCCTGCGGAAAGGCGCTGATTTTGCGGAAATATGACGGTTTGCCGCCTTTTGCGCAGACCGGCTAGCCGGCCGCGGCGGCGGGCCTGGGAAACGGAACCAGCACCACCGACATCGAGACGCGCCCGATCTCGCCATGGACGTCCAGCAAGGTGCCGCTGCCGACGCCGAGCCCGGCGGACGGGCTCCAGCGCGCCTCGGCCCGCACGCCGACCCATTCGCCCCGGGGCTGCCGGAACAGCTGGACCGTCAAATTGGGGTTGGGATCGGCAACGACGTTGTGCACGGGGCGGCCGATGCCGTGGGTCCAGTCGGCGGGCCCCAGCACCGAGGCGAGCGGGCCCTGGCCGTCGATGACGTGATGACGCATCCGAAACCAGGCAACGCCGTCCCCGATGCGCGCTTCCATCGCGTCCATGAACCACTGCCGGCCCTGCACGATGTGAAGCTGACGCACCGGATAACGTGTCGGATCGGCGGGATCGCCGGCAGCGTCGGCAAGACCCGGTACCTCGACCGCGCGCTCGCGCGACAGCGTCACCCGCACCGTGGCACAGGGCGTATCCTCGCCGACCGGCCACAGCGTGTTGTCGACCACGCTGACGCGGCCGCCTTCGGTGACGACGGACAGCTGCGTGCGCAGATCCGTCATCGGCGTCGGGCGCAGGAACCAGGCGCTGCTTGAGACCGCGGTGCCCCATTGCCGGGCTTCGGCTTGCGCCTCGACTTCTCCGGTCAAGAGGCTCGCGACCGCGCCGCCCTGCAGCCCCGCGAAGGGACCCGCGGCGAGCGGCGACGGCCGCCAGTGATGCGGCGTGTCGAGTGGTTCGAAGATGGCCAAGGCAAATTCCATGTAGAGGTGAATGGTATTGAGCTATCGCTCAACATGGATGAGAATTGACAGCCTCACAAAAGGGATTTTGTCACCTGAGATGAATGCAATTCACCCATTGGAGCCGCCGCTGCGGACCATTCCACCGCTGCCGGCGCTGCTCGCCTTCGAGCGTGCGGCCACACAGCTCAGCTTCCGCCGCGCCGCGCGCGACCTTTCGCTCAGCCCGTCCGCCATCAGCCACCAGATCAGGGGGCTGGAGCAGCAGTTCGGCATCAAGCTGTTCATCCGCGGCACGCGCTCGGTGCGGCTGACGCCGGAGGGCGAGCGTTATCTCGCGAAAGTGTCGGCGGCGCTGGCCACCTTGCAGGAAGCTTCGCGCGACATGCGGCGGCAGCGCCGCGACGGCAGCGGCGAGCTCTGGATCTCTTCGTTGCCGTTCTTCACCAGCGCCGTGCTGCTGCCGGCGCTGCCCGACTTCAAGCGCCGCCATCCCGACCTGACGCTGCGCATCGAGGCCACGCACCAATACGCCGATTTCAACGCCGCGCGCGTCGACGTCGCAATCCGCTACGGGCGCGAGCATGCCGCCGGGCTGAAGTTCGAGCCGCTGGTCGAGGTGAAGGGCCTGCCGGTCTGCGCGCCGGCGCTCGCAAAGACCGGGGTGCGCCGCCCCGAAGATTTGTCGGGTCAGGTGCTGATCCACCTCACCACCCAGCCGCGGGCCTGGCCGGCTTGGCTGAAGGAAGCCGGGCTGCCGCAGTTACAGCCGCGCGGCGATCTCTGGCTCGACAGTGTCCCGGCGATGCTGGAGGCTGCCGAACAGGGCCTCGGCGTGACGCTGGCGATGGCGCCCCTGATCCGGTCACGGCCTGGTTTTGGAAAGAAGCTGGTGGCGCCTTTCACCTTCATGCCGGTGCGCGGCGAGACGATCTATCTCGTGTCACGGACCGAGCAGGTCCGCGACCGCCGCATTGCGGCGTTGCGGCGCTGGATCGTGGAGGCAGTCAGGCGTGCGATGCGGCGCGTGATGTTTACAGCCGTCCGCCGGTGCGCACCAGCCGCACCACCAGCAGCAGGATGATGGCGCCGATCGCGGAATAGATGATTTCGGAGACGAGCCCGGTACCGAGGCGGATACCGAGTTTTGGAAACAGGAAGCTCGCGACCAGCGCGCCGGCGATGCCGACCAGGATGTCGCCGATGATGCCGAAGCCGGTGCCGCGCACGATCTTGCCGGCCAGCCAGCCCGCGATCAGGCCGACGAACAGAATGACCAAAATGCCTTCGTTGGAAATCTGCATCGAGAGTCCCCACTTCCCCGTCACCACCCGGCGGGAACCTAGCGGCAATCGGCGCGCATGACGACTCCAATTGGTGGTTCCCCCATGAAACTTTCATGCTGCAATCGCGTTATGAAAGCATGACAAAACCCGATATCTGGTACGTGGCATTTATCCAGGACAAGGACGTCGAGATGAGCGATCGCGCGCCCCGCGCGACGCGCACGTTCAAGACGGAAATCGATGCCAAGCTGTTTGCCGTGCAGATTCTGGCAAAAGGCTGGACCGCCAGCGCGGGCACGTTGAATCCGTATCAGCCGAAGCAGGTGATCCCGGCATCGCAGATCGAGAGTTGGGCCGATCCCGGCGTCGGCGGCTAGATGGCGAAGACCCCGACGGCGCGATGCGTCATGGCAGTTCAGGCACCTTGGCATGATGGTCGGTGGCGCGCTGGAACGCCGCGCCAATCCTGACCAGCATGGCTTCATCGAAAGAGCGGCCGATGATCTGCATGCCGACCGGCAGACCGCTTCTGGTGAAGCCCGTGGGAATCGAGAGCGACGGCAGACCGAGGTAGTTGATCGGGCGCGTGAAGCGGGTGATCCGCTGGATCACCGCTTCCGCATCGGGGCTGTTGCCGACATCACTTTCGGCAATGGTCACCGCCGGCATCGGCGCCACCGGTGCGATCACGGCATCGGTGCCGGCCACCGCCGTGAGGTAGGCTGACAGCGCCGGACCGCGCCAACGCATCGCCTCGAGATAGGATACAGCCGGGATCGCGAGCCCGTTCTGCAGGCGCATCAAGACTTGCGCGCCATAATCCTGCGGTCGCTCGATCATCCATCGCTTGTGCAGCGCAGCCGCTTCGGTGGCGAGCACGAACTGGCAGGCCGCGGTGAGCTGACGTTGGTCCGGCAGTTCGACCTTGACGATCTCGGCGCCTTCTTTCTTCAGCGTGGCCAGCGTCTCGTCGAGGACGCGCGCCACCTCCGCATCGAGATCATCGACGTAGAATGCGGTGGGGACGCCGATCTTCAATCCCTTGATCGGCTGCTTCGTCGCCGCCATGTAGTCCGGCACTGGCAATTGTGAGGCGGTCGGATCCTCGGGATCGGCGCCGGCCATCAGGCCCGTCAGCAGCGCGCAGTCCTCGACCGTCTGCGCCAGCGGACCCACCGTATCAAGCGACCATGACAGCGGCATCGCGCCGGCACGGCTGACGCGGCCGACGGTGGTCTTCAGCCCCGTGACGCCGCAAAAATGCGCGGGCATCCGGATCGAGCCGCCGGTGTCAGAGCCGAGCGCCGCAAACGTCAAGCGCGCGGCGACCGCGGAGCCCGAGCCCGACGACGAGCCGCCCGTAATGTGATCCGTATTCCAGGGATTGCGCACCGCGCCATAGTGCGGGTTATGGCCGGTCGGACCATAAGCGAATTCCACCATCTGCAGCGAGCCGAGGCGGACCGTGCCGGCATCCTTCAGGCGCTGCAGCGCTGTGGATGTCGTCGCGGCGACAAAATCCTTGCGGATTTTCGTGCCGCAGGTGACGACCTTGCCCTTGTCGTAATACATGTCCTTGTGCGCCAGCGGCACGCCGTGCAGCACGCCTCTCGGGCCGCCTTTCGCCAGCGCTGCGTCGGCGGCATCGGCGGCCTTCAGCGCATCATCAGCTTCGATCGACATGAAGGCGTTCAGCTTCGGCTGCCATTTCGCGATGCGGTCCAGGCAGGATTGCGTGACTTCACGCGAAGACACGCGCTTTTCGGCGATCGCCTTTGCAACCGCCGTCAGCGACATCAAGGCCGGCTCGCCGCTCATTTCGTCACCGTCGGCTTATGCACCAGCAGATATGTCGCGGGCTCAAGGTCAAACGGCAGAGTGCCGGCAATGGGCGCAAAGTTCTCGAAGGCCGGCCCAATGGAATTGGCAATGCGCGTCGCGACATCCTGATCGACGGGCACGCCCGCCACGCCGCTCATCGCCTTGATCTCTTTTCCTGTCGGTCTTGTCATGCCGCGTTCGCTCCCCTCATTTGCCCATGATCTTCGTGGAAGGCCGGATCATGCCATGTTGTTATTGTATCGGGCTCGGGAAATTTGGGAGAGACTTTTGCGCAGAGCGGCTCCGCGAATAAGCATCTTGCGCAGAAGGACGCGGCAAGCTGCCGCAGGCCCTCTCCAGGCGCGCCGCAACGACGGCTAGGCCGACCTTGCCAGTGCGCCGTCGATCATCGCGATCGCATTCGGCACGCCATAGACCGCCACGAATGACCCGAAGCGCGGGCCTTTCTCCTGGCCGAGCAGCACCTGGTAGAGCATGTTGAACCAGTCGAGCGAGACGCCGGGCCGGCCGTCCTTGCCCTTTTTCACGGGATCGAGGAACGGCTCGCGGCGGCCGATCTCGTAGACGACGTTCTGGATGTCCTCGGCCGAGGCGCCGGCTGGCATATTGGACAAGCGCATCGCGCAGATCCTGCAGCGCGGCGCGCTCGCCCTCGGTCGGCTCGCGGAATTTCTTCGTCGGCGCCACGAAGTCGCGGTAATAATTGATCGCGTAGCCCACCATCGCATCGAGCTTCGGATGCGTCTGCGGGCGTCACGCCGGGCCGATAGCGGCCGATGAAGCCCCACAGCGTTTCGGCATTCTCCGCATTCGACGACGACACCAGCGTCAGCAAAAGGTTGAAGGTGACGGGCATGTCGGCCTGCGGCGGCTTGCCCGCGTGCATGTGCCAGACCGGGTTGGCGAGCTGCTGGCGGCCGTCCTGGCGCGGATAAGCCGTCGAGGAACTGCTGATAGTCGTCGACGTTGCGCGGGATGACGTCGAAATAGAGCCGCTTGGCCGCCTTCGGCTCGCGGTACATGAACAGCGACAGCGATTCCGGCGAGGCGTAGCGCAGCCATTCGTCGATGGTCAGCCCGTTGCCCTTGGACTTGGAAATCTTCTGGCCCTGCTCGTCGAGGAAGAGCTCGTAGTTGAAGCCTTCCGGCGGCAGTGCCGCCCAGTGCCGCGCAGATCTTGCCCGACAGCTTGACCGAGTTGATCAGGTCCTTGCCGGCCATTTCATAGTCGACGCCGAGCGCGTACCAGCGCATCGCCCAATCCGGCTTCCATTGCAGCTTGCAGTGCGCCGCCGGTCACCGGAAGCGTGACGCGCTCTTGGTTTCCGGATCGTCGTAGGAGACGGTGCCGGCCTTCACATCATGCTCTGATCATCGGCACGTAGAGCACCTGCCCGGTGCGCGGGCAGATCGGCAGAAACGGCGAATAGGTCGCGCGCGCGCTCCTCGCGCAGCGACGGCAGCATGATCTTCATGACCGCATCGAGCCGCTCCAGCATCCGCAGCAGCGCGGCGTCGAAGTGGCCCGAGGTGTAGTAATCGGTCGAGCTCGCGAACTCGTAGTCGAAGCCGAACGTGTCGAGGAAGGCGCGCAGGCGTGCATTGTTGTGCGCGCCGAACGACGGATATTCGTTCCAGAACGGGTCCGGCACCCTCGTCAGCGGCTTGCCGAGGTTCTGCTCCAGAAGCTCCTTGTTGGGCACGTTGTCCGGCACCTTGCGCAGGCCGTCCATGTCGTCGGAGAAGGCGAGCAGGCGCGTCTTGATCTTGTCGTCGGTGAGCACGCGGAAGGCATGGCGCACCATGGTGGTGCGCGCGACCTCGCCGAACGTGCCGATATGCGGCAGGCCGGACGGGCCGTAGCCGGTCTCGAACAGCACCTCGTCCTTCGGTTTCTTCTTCAGCCGCGCGACAATCGCCTTGGCCTGTTCGAAGGGCCAGGCATTGGATTGTTCGGCGAGCGAACGAAGATCGTTGGACATAGTGGCGAGTTCGGTGGTGGACATCTCGTAAGGGCTCTCCAGAAGCGGCGGAAACTAGCGCTTTCGCGCTTAAAGGCCAACGTCATTCCGGGGCGATGCGACAGCATCGAACCCGGAATCTCGAGATTCCGGGTCTGGTCCTTCGGACCATCCCGGAATGACGGCACACGAAACTCAGAACGGGCTGATCGAGAAATAGCGCAGCCACAGGTCGGTGTAGCGGCCTTTTTCCCAGACCCGGAACAGCGCCCAGTTCAGCGCCTGGCGCAGCAGGTCGTTGCCCTTGCGCACGCCAATGCCGACGCCTTCGCCGAAGTAGCGGCTCTCGACGAAGGGGCCGCCGGAGAATGCGCAGCAATCGGCGGAATCCGTGCCGTTGATCCAGAACGCCAGCGCAATGGCGTCGCCGAAGATCAAGTCGACCTCGCCGCGGCGAAGCGAGGCGCGCAGCACGTCGTCACTGGCGAAGGAGCGGATTTCGGCATCAGTGAACATCGCCTTCAGATAGGCCTCATGCGAGGTGCCGGCGATGACGCCGACCTTCTTGCCCTCGAGATATTCGGGGCGCACCTCGCTCATGACAGCCTCGCGGCGCGAGACGAAACGCGCCGGCGCGCGGTAGTAGGGATCGGTGAAGTCGACGCGGGTGCGCAGCTGCGGCGTCACCGCCAGCGAAGCGATGATGGCGTCGCCCCGGTTGGATGTGATGGCGTCGACCAGCGTCTCGAAGCGACGCATCTGGATGGTGCAGGTCACCTTGATCTCGTCGCACAGCGAGCGCGCCAGATCGACATTGAAGCCGGCCGGATTGCCGTCGGCGCCGGTGAAGTTGAACGGCGGATAATCGGTTTCGGTGAGGAAGCGGATCACGGTGATGCGCGACAGGTCCGGCCGGTCCGGCCGGCGTCGGGGATCCCAGAAGCCGGGGACAGCCTGCGGCGCCGCCTCGACCTTGGGCGGTTCGGTCCTGGGCGCCTGCTGCGCCTGGGCGCCGTCGCAAAGCGCGGCCAGCGCCAGCGCCGCGAGCACGGCACGGATCGGTCGGAAACAACTCGGCAAGGCAGTCAAAAACGGCATTTGCGGCAGGTTTGTCCGGGATTCGGGGCCTTATAGACCATCCCGGGGGCGAAGCGAGGGCGGAAATTCCTAAATTAGCGCCTAGAGCATGATCCGGAAAAGTGTGAAGCGGTTTTCCGAAAAGATCATGCTCAAACAAAAAGTTAGAGCGAGATGGCGTTTCGAAGAATAGTCATCTCGCTCTAGAGATAACGCTTCAAATCGGCCGCAGCCGCATCCGGCGTCCGCTTCAGGTTGAAGGGGGCGACGAAGTGGCCGTCGCGATCCATCAGATAGATCAGCGCGGTGTGGTCCATGGTGTAGTCGCCATCCTTGAGCGGCACCTTCTTGGCGTAGACGCGATAGGCGGAGAGCACCTTGGCGACCGATTCCGGATCGCCGCTCAGGCCCTTGAGGTGCGGATCGAAGCTCGAGAGGTAATCCTTCATCGCCGCCGGCGTGTCGCGTTCGGGATCGACGGAAACGAAGTAGGCGTTGACCTTGTCGGCATCCTTGCCGAGCGCGCGCAGCACCTCGGAAATCTCGAACAGCGAGGTCGGGCAGACGTCGGGGCAATGGGTGAAGCCGAAGAAAATGAGGGTCGGACGGCCCTTCAGATTGTTCTCGGTGACGACCTGGCCGGCCTGGTCGGTGAGTTGGAACGGACCGCCGATCGCGGCAGGCGCTGCGATTTTCTTCAGATCGCCCATCAGCCAGGTCATCAGCAGGAGCCCGACTGCGAGGCTCGCGGCAAAGGCCGCGATGATGACGACGGGGCGACTGAGCCGTTCCATTCAACTACAATCCCTTTAGAAGCAGGCGGCGATGCCGGCCGCGATCATCTCGAAGAACACCGCGGTGCCGTAATAAATCCAGAGCGCGGCTGCGGCGGTGACCGCAGCCACGCCGAGCACCGCCACGCTCCACACGATGAGCGACGCCACCCGCGCTTTCGGCGGGGTCGCGGGCAACACACCATTGGGAGCTGGTATCGGCCGGGCCATAGGACCCAGATAGGGCCAGTTCCGCGCGCGGGCAAGCGGCGCGAATACGCTGCCGATCACGTCATGATGAAGGGATTACCGCGACGTCTCTGTCGGCTTGTTGGCAGAGGCCTGGGCGTCCATGTAGCAGGGCTTGTACATCGCCTGCAGCGCCTTGCCACGCAGGAAGATCATCTTTGGCGTCAGTCCGCCGCGCTGCGCGATCCAGCGCTTTATCGGCGCGGGATACATCGAATACAGCATCTGCGTGGCTTCGGTATTGGTCACGGCGCGGCCGTTGGAGCCGAAATCCCACGCGGCGTGGAAGCCGAGATTGGCGGCCGAGGTCACGCAAATCCGGTCATGGGCGATAGCGCCGAGCACGATGGTGCAGGCCGACGCGCAGAGGCCGTCGATGATCACCGTCTCGTTGGTCGAGCGCAGGCCCTGGTATTTGTCGACATAGGTGCCGATCCGGCCACCGCGGTCGTCGGCGATGCGTACCACGGCGTGACTGGCGCCCATCCCGACCAGCAGGAGAACCGCCGCAAGCAAACCAGTCACGAACTTCATGTCGAAGCCCCCAGCCCCAGTCGAAACCGTCGAAACCGAATCTGAACGTCTTGTGTGATGCAGACGGTGAGAGCGTGTTGCTGAAAGGCTTTTTTGTCGAGGGGTGCGGGCGCAAGCAATTCAAATTCAAATCAAGTGTTGCAAGCCTGCTGCACCGCCAAGCCGAAAAGGTCCCAAAGTGGAACAAGTTAACAGGCCGTTTCGTGGCCCCGCCGCCACAGGCAAGCGCCTTTTGCCGTTGACCACCAAGAATGCGGCGGGCTTCATGCACGCGACGTGGAATAGGAGGGTGCGATGGCGGATGCCGACGTGATCGTGGTCGGCGGCGGGCTGGCGGGGCTGGTGGCCGCGACCGAAATCGCCGATGCCGGCAAGCGCGTCATCCTGCTCGACCAGGAGGGCGACCAGAGCCTCGGCGGCCAGGCATTCTGGTCATTCGGCGGCCTTTTCCTGGTCAATTCGCCGGAACAGCGCCGGCTCGGCATCAAGGATTCCTACGACCTGGCACTACAGGACTGGATGGGCACCGCCGGCTTCGACCGCGAGGAAGATCTCTGGCCGCGGAAATGGGCGGAAGCCTATGTCGCCTTCGCGGCCGGCGAAAAACGCGACTGGCTGCGCGCAATGGGCCATCGCATTTTCCCCGTGGTCGGCTGGGCCGAGCGCGGCGGTTACGACGCGATGGGCCACGGCAATTCGGTGCCTCGCTTCCACGTCACCTGGGGCACCGGCCCGGGCATTGTCGAGCCGTTCGAGCGCCGCGCGCGGGAGGCGGCGAAAGGCGGCAAGCTCGTTTTCAAATTCCGCCATCGCGTCGATGCGCTCTCCATCACCAACGGCGCGGTCGATGGCGTCAGCGGCGCGATCCTCGAGCCCTCGAACGTCGAGCGCGGCCAGAGCTCCTCGCGCAATGTGGTGGGCGAGTTTTCGTTGCGCGCACAGGCGGTGGTGGTCGCCTCCGGCGGGATCGGCGGCAACCACGATCTGGTGCGGCAGAACTGGCCGGCGCGGCTTGGCACACCGCCAAAGTTCATGATCTCCGGCGTGCCCGAACATGTCGACGGCCGCATGATCGGGATCACTGAGGCCGCCGGCGCGCGGCTGATCAACCGCGACCGCATGTGGCACTACGTCGAGGGCATCCGTAACTGGTCGCCGATCTGGCCGAAGCACGGCATCCGCATCCTGCCCGGCCCCTCGTCGATGTGGTTCGACGCCACGGGAAAACGCCTGCCGGCGCCGCTATTCCCAGGCTCCGACACGCTCGGACAACTGCATTACATCATGAGCACCGGCTACGATTATTCGTGGTTCATCCTCACCCAAAGCATCATCAAGAAGGAATTCGCGCTTTCCGGCTCGGAGCAGAACCCCGACCTCACGGGAAAAAGCTGGCGATGACGCTGAAGCGCGCCACCAACAAGGGTGCGCCGGCGCCGGTGGAAGCCTTCAAGCAGCACGGCGCCGACTTCATCGTGCGCGACAATCTCGCCGACCTCGTCGCCGCCATGAACAAGCTCGTGGGCGGCGACCTGCTCAAGTTCGATGCCATCAAGGCGCAGATCGAGGCGCGCGACCGTGAGATCGACAATCCCTATGTCAAGGACGCGCAGGTGATGAACTTGCACAATGCGCGCCGCTATATCGGCGACAGGCTGATCCGCACCGCCAAACCACACCGCATCCTCGATCCCGCACAGGGGCCGCTGATCGCCGTAAAACTCAATATCCTGACCCGCAAGACACTGGGCGGTTTTGAGACCGATCTCGACTCCCGCGTGTTCGGTAACGACGGCAAGATCATCGGCGGCCTCTATGCGGCGGGTGAAGCGGCGGGCTTCGGCGGCGGCGGCGTGCACGGCTACCGCTCGCTGGAAGGCACGTTCCTCGGCGGTTGCCTGTTCTCGGGCCGCAATGCCGGCCGCGCGGCGGCGAAGGCGGTGTCATAATCGGCCGTTAGCGGGCCGGATCGGTTGATCGGCCCCATCAGCCGTGGTGCAATGGAAACGCACCAACGTTCCCGGGCAGGCCAATGACGCGCGCGATCTTGCTCAGCCTTGCATTGCTGTTCGCGGTGAGCGCCGCGTCCGCCGAAACGATCCGGATCGGCAAGGCGACCCGGCACTACACGAGCATCCTTCCCGCCACAAAGCCTGCGCCGCTGGTCATCGTGCTCCACGGCAACACGCAAACCGGTGCCGACATGATCACGCGCACGACGTGGCCGACGGTGGCGCGGCGCGAGGACTTTGCCGTGGTGTTTCCCGACGGGCTGAATCATGCCTGGGCTGATCTGCGCCCCAACAACTTGCGCGCCGGGCGCGTGCCGCCGCACGGCACCGACGACGTCGCCTTCATCGCCAAGCTCGTCGAGAAACTCGTCGCCGACGGCAGCGCCGATCCGAAGCGGGTCTACATCACCGGGATATCCAATGGCGGCGCGATGACCATGACGCTGGTGTGCAAGCGCGCCGAGTTGTTCGCCGCCGCCGCAACCGTGATCATCAATCTGACCAACGAGTCGGCCTCCGCCTGTCGTCCGTCACGGCCGATGCCGATGCTGATGATGAACGGCACCGCCGATCCCCTGATCCCCTATCAGGGCGGCCGCGGCACCAGCCGCTTTGCGGTCGACGGCTTCTGGTCGGCGGAAAAAACGCTGGGCTTCTGGCGCAAGAGCAATGGCTGCGAGGCTGATAATGCCGCGGCCACCGATCTCGACGACGCCGACCGCGCCGACCGCTCCACCGTGACACGCGTCGACTCGCGCTGCCCGGCCGGCCGCGACGTCGTGCTTTATCGAATCAACGAAGGCGGCCACCGCATGCCGGGCGCCCCGGACGCCCGCTTCCCGCGGCTCGCCAACGCCTTCCTCGGACCCCAGAACCACGACATCGACGGCGCGGAGATCATCTGGGCGTTCTTCAAGAAGTTTCCGTAAGAGCACCGCTGCGATTTGCGCAGTAGCGCACGGCCACGCTCTGCGCTAACAGAAGCCGCCATTCCCAAGGAGAAAAGAAGAAATGAGCATTCAGCGTTTCGAAACCGGTCCGCGCATGAGCCAGGTCGTGGTGCACGGCAACACGATCTATCTGGCCGGTGTTGTCGCCAACAAGGCGGCGGGCGGCAGCGTGACCGATCAGACCAAGGAGATTCTTTCGATCATCGACGCTCACCTTGCCAAAGCCGGCAGCGACAAGTCGAAACTGCTCTCGGCGAATATCTACATCACCGACATGAAGACCTTTCAGGAGATGAACGCAGTGTGGGACGCCTGGGTCTCCCAGGGCAACACGCCGGCCCGCGCAACCGTCGAGGCGCAGCTCGCCGCGCCACGCTATAACGTCGAGATCATGGTGGTGGCCGCCAAGTAGGTCGCCTCGCATTGCACTGAAAAGAGATGGCGCGGCTGTCATACCCTGCATGGTTCGGGGTCATGCCGGACAACCGCGCCATCTAGTCAAGCGGCCCGGGCGGCGTCCCGTTCCGCCTCAATCCGCCGGCTCATCGCCCAGCGGAAATAGGTCAACGCGGCATCGGCGCCGATGGCCAGAAGCTGATAGTCCGGATCGGCGTCGAACACCTTTTGCTGCGCCTCGATGATGTCCTTGTCCTCGTTGAATCCTTCCTCGAGGCTGTGGCGCAGCGACAACGCGATGTTCGGGTTGTCGATGTCGAAATCGTGCAAATAGTTCCAGAAGAAGTGAGTAGACGAGCGCGTTTCCGGCGTCATGAACTGCGCGTTGCGATACTGCCGCGTGCCCGGCACTTCGACCCCCTTCTCGGCGCCCTTGCCGGCCGGTGCGAACATGCTGTCGAGCAGGAAGATGCCGGGAAGCAGCATGCGGCCGATGTTGCGGCGGTCGATCTTGTCTTTCTTGTTGGCGATCACCTTCTGATGATAGGGCGGCGGATCGGCGTCCATGTGCCAGCGCACGACGCGGAAACCGTTATCCAGTTTCTCCACGGCGACCGGCTTGGTCTTGTAAGCGTATTCCTCGGAGCCACCGAGCGTGTTGGTGTGCACGAAGGCGAGATGGGCGAAGTCGCTCAGATTATCGACGATCAACAGCCAGTTGGCTTTGTAGTGCATGTAGCCGGGCAGCCCGCGCCAATTGGGATCGGCGAGCGGCGGATAGTCGACGATCAAGGCAGGATCAGCCTTTTCGACGTCGCCGGTCCAGATGAAGATCAAATTGTAACGCTCGACCACGGGATAAGAGCGCACGCCGAGCTTTGCCGGGATGATGTCCTGTCCAGGAATCTGGATGCACTTGCCGGTGCAGTCGAACTTCATCCCGTGATACATGCAGCGGATGTCGTCGCCTTCGATGCGGCCCATCGACAGCGGCGCCGCGCGGTGGCAGCAGCGATCGTCAAGCGCGACGACCTTGCCGCTCGCGCCGCGATAGATGACGATCGGTTGCTCCAGGATGGTGCGCGCCACCTTCTTGCCGTCGATCAGTTCGTGATTCCACGCCGCGACGTACCAGGCGTTGCGCAGGAAAATTCCATCATGCGTCATGTTTCCCTCCCGTTGAGCTGCGTTCAGGCTAGGGGATCGCGTCGCTCCGGAGAACCGCTTACCGCTGGACACAGTGTACGGCTGGATGGACAATGGACCCCATGGAATGGCGCGATTGGGAGTTATTCTGCGAAGTGGTCCGGCACGGCGGATTTTCCGCTGCCGCGCGCGTACTTGGGCACCCCAAATCGAGCCTTTCCGCTGCAGTGCAGCGACTGGAAAGCAACCTCGGCCTGCGGCTGATCGAGCGCACCACGCGACATTTGCGCCTCACCGATGCCGGCGACACCATCTATCGCCGGGTACAGCCGCTATTCGTCGCATTGCACGATACCCGCAGCGAAGCGCTCGCCATGAGCAGTTCGATGGCGGGCACGCTGCGCATCAAATCGCCGTATGAGTTCGGCGCACATCACGCCGGCCCCGTCGCCTGCGAACTGATGAGCCGTTATCCCGAGCTGATGATCCGGATCGACGTCGAACACGACATCATCAATCCGGTGGCGGAAAATTATGACGTCGTCTTTGCCATGCTGGAGGCGCCGCTGCCTTCCAATGGCATCATCATCCGCCGCATGTTCTCGCTGGAGCGGGGGCTATATGCCGCGCCTGCGCTGGTGGAGCGGCTCGGTGAGCCCAGGAGCTGGGACCAACTGATGAAATTCCCGCTGCTGACCGGCCCCAGCGACACGCCTTGGGCGGTCACGACGCCGGAGGGCACGGTCGAACATCTCGAGGTGCAGAAGGCGCGGCTGGTCAGTTCCAATGCCCATGTGCGGATGCAGGCGGCAATCGCAGGCCACGGCGTGCTGCGGGTCACCGCGACCTATGCCGGGGCTGCCGAACAGGCCGGCCTGCTGCGCCGGCTGTTGCCGGATCATGTCTGCGAGCCGCTCAACGTGCATGCGCTGCTGCCGGCGCGCCAGTTCGTGCCGGCCAAGGTGCGCGCTTTCCTCGCCGCCCTGGATGCCCATGCCTACGCGCGGCCAACCGCGCTGGCCGACCTCTAGGGCCCTGATCGGGCTAACCATTTTTTTGCAGTATTGTTGGGAACCTGGACCGGCCCGCTGCATCCAATCCTCGCAAGTCCCATATGTCAGCGATCGCTCGGAGCCGTTCATGCGCCAAGCCCAGATCACCCCGATCGTCCCCCTCGGCAACGAAGACGCCGAGTTGGTTCGCCGTGCGCTTGGCCGCGAAGAGGCGGCGGTGCGCGCGATCATGCAGGCGAACAACCGCAGGCTCTACCGGCTTGCCCGTGGCGTGCTGCGCAACGACGCCGAAGCCGAGGACGTGGTGCAGGAGACCTATGTCCGCGCCTTCACGCATCTGGAGCAGTTTCGCGGCGATTCCAGCCTGTCGACCTGGCTGTCGCGCATTGCAATGAACGAGGCGCTCGGCCGGCTGCGCCGCCAACGCCCCGGCGTGGAATGGTCCACGCTGCCGCAAGGCGTGCTGGAAGCGCAGATCATTCAGTTTCCCCTCACCTCTTCTGAGGACCCGGAAAAATCCATGGCCCAGCGTGAAATCCAGCACGTCGTCGAGCACGCCATTGACGAGTTGCCCGAGCCGTTCCGCCTCGTCTTCATCACCCGCGTCATCGAGGGCATGAACGTGGAGGAGACCGCGGAAATTCTGGGCTTGAAGCCGGAAACGGTGAAGACCCGCCTGCACCGCGCCCGCAACCTGCTGCGCGAGAATGTCGAGAAGAAGATCGGCCCCGTGGTGATGGAAGCGTTTCCCTTCGCCGGCCGCCGCTGCGAACGCCTGACCGACGCTGTGCTGCAACGGCTCGGCTACGGCGCGTAAAAATCCGGGAACCTCGGCGCGTCGGCGTCATCCAACTCCTGTGCACCAACAACCAGCCGGCGCGGCGACGCGACCGGCGTCACAGGAGTGTCAAACATGTTCGTTCGATTGAGCGCAGCGATCGCCGCCTTGAGTCTCTTGAGCAGCGCCGCGATGGCGCAGGCCGCAAAACCCACCGATCCGCAGATCGCCCACATCGCCTATACCGCCGGCGTAATCGACATCAACGCTGCCAAGCAGGCGATGACCAAGGCCAGCAACAAGGAAGTGAAGGCGTTCGCGCAGGACATGGTGCGCGACCATGAGGCCGTCAACAAGCAGGCGCTCGACCTCGTCAAGAAGCTCAAGGTGACGCCCGAAGACAACGACACCAGCAAGACGCTGTCCAAGCAAGCCGCCGACAAGCTCGCCGAACTCAACAAGCTCAAGGGCGCCGATTACGACAAGGCCTATGTCGCCAACGAAGTGGCCTATCACAAGGCAGTCAACGGCGCGCTGGAAACCCTGTTGATTCCGTCGGCCAGCAACGCCGAGCTGAAGAGCTTGCTGCAGACAGGATTGAAAATCTTCCAGGGCCACCAGCAGCACGCCGAACAGGTTGCGGCGAGCCTGAAGTAGGGAGAGGCCCATGTTGTCGGGACGGCAGTTGTTGCTCGCGTTCGCGCTTGGCGCCGTCGCCGTCCCGGCGCATGCGGCGACCATCCAGATCGTGATGGAGAACCTTGTGTTCACGCCGGCCGAAGTGTCGGCCAAGGTCGGCGACACCATCGAATGGGTCAACAAGGACGTGTTCGCCCATACCGCCACCGCGAAGAACGGCGACTTCGACGTGACGCAGCCGCCGAAGAAGACGGTGACCTCGGTGCTGAAGAAGGCCGGCACGGTCGAATATTACTGCCGCTATCATCCGAACATGAAGGCGGTGCTGAAGATCGAGCCGTAACCTTTGCT
This sequence comes from uncultured Alphaproteobacteria bacterium, assembly GCA_963816655.1. Taxonomy (GTDB): domain Bacteria; phylum Pseudomonadota; class Alphaproteobacteria; order Rhizobiales; family Xanthobacteraceae; genus Bradyrhizobium. The sequence continues at coordinate 150,995 of CAWFLW010000025.1, forward strand.
GTAGGCTTGGCCATGACGTCGGAGGTAATCGATTGGCCGGCGTTTCCCAGCGATAGTCCGGATCAGCCGAATGATCCGGCGTTAGCGAAGGAGAAACAGACATGGCTGACATCAAGCAGGTTGCGAAGCGCTATATCGAGCTCTGGAACGAGCGGGTGCCAAACCGGCGGCGCGAGATGCTGACTGCAAACTGGACCAGCGACGCCAGTTACGTCGACCCGCTGATGAGCGGCGACGGCCATGACGGCGTCGACGCGCTGATCGCGGGCGTGCAGCAAAAGTTTCCGGATTTCCGTTTCAGCCTGATCGGCGAGCCCAGCGGCTTTGGCGACCGTATCCGCTTCTCCTGGGGACTCGGGCCCGAGGGTGTCGACAGCCCGATCAAGGGCACGGATTTCGCCGTGCTCAGCGGCGACGGGCGCATCAAGAGCATCACCGGGTTCCTCGACCAGGTGCCGGCTGCGGCGTGAAGACGGCGCGCCGCCCGTCACCGCGGCGGGCGGCGCTTCCACGTGGGCGGCAGCGCTGCTAGGCTTTCCGAAACGGACATCGGGAGGCGAGCATGGGGGCGAACGCGGCCTTCAGGGAACAGGCGATCAGCGAAATCACCCCGGCCGTGCTGGCGATCGGGCGGCCCACTTTTGCGGATGCGCTGCTCGGCGCATTGCACCGGGTCGCCGACGTCGGCCACTGCATGGTGTTCTCGTTTGCCGGCGAAGGCGGGGCGAGCTGCCTGCTCGACATCGGAAACATTCCGATCGGGCATGACCTCGGCGTCGCCTATTCCGGGCATTTCCATCAGTCCGATCCCAATCGCGACACGATTTTCCGCGATCAGGCCAAAACCGCGCCGATCCTGCTGCCGACTTTCGCGCGGCGGATGTACAGCGACAGCTACCGAAAGATCTTCTTTGAGGATTCCGGCATCGTCGACAAGTTCGCCACCGCGATCTGGGTCGAGGACACCTGTTACTATCTGAACTTCTACCGCATCTCCGCGCAGGGCCGCTTCAACCGCGAGCAGATGCAGCGGCTGTCGACGGTAGCACCAACGCTGAGCGCGGCAGTGGCGCGGCATTTCCAGCGTGACAGCGCGCCCGCTGGTGATGCGGCAGGCCGACTGAAGGCGCTGTTTGCGACCAGCGAAGCGTTCGCGAACCTCACCGGCCGCGAGAAGGAGGTGTGCCTGGGTATCCTGACCGGCCACAGCTCGGAGGCGATCGCCGCCGAACTCGGCATTTCCCTGCACTCGGCGCTGACCTATCGCAAGCGCGCCTATGACCGGCTTGCGATCTCCTCGCAGAACGAACTGTTCGGCCTCGTGTTGCGGCTGTTGTCCCGCAACCTGAACTGAACGAGAACCTGCACTGACCGAGGCTCCGCCTGTCCCAAGCGATGGGGACAGACGGGTAGGCCGCGGCCGGCTATGGTCGGCGGGAGATCATCGAGGACTTGATCGAGGACCTGGCCTGTGAGCACCGCTCCCCGCATCGACATCGACCCCGCCGCCTTCGGGCAGGACCCCTACCCCACGCTGGCGCGCTTGCGGAAAGCGGCGCCGATCGCCTTCGTGCCGCAGCTCGGCAGTACGCTTCTGTGCAGCCGCGACGACATTTTCGTCTCGGAAAAGCAGATCGACGTGTTCTCCTCGCATCAGCCGCAGGGGCTGATGAACAAGCTGATGGGCCACAACATGATGCGCAAGGATGGCGATGCGCATCTCGCCGAGCGCAAGGCGATCTTTCCGACGATATCGCCGAAGACCGTGAAGACGCACTGGACCGCGCAGTTCCAGGCGCATGCCGACCGCATCCTCGACGCGCTCGAACCGGCGCCCTCGGTCGATTTCGTGCCGGCCTTTGCACTGCCATTCTCGGCCGAATGCCTGAAATCGATCACCGGGCTCACCAGCATGCGCTTCGAGGACATGAACGCGTGGTCGCAGGGCATGATCGACGGCATCGCCAATTACACGGGCGACCCCGCGATCGAAGCGCGCTGCAATGCCGCGACGTCGGGCATCGATGCCGCGATCGACGACATGGTGCCGGTGCTGACAAAGAAGCCGGATCTCAGCCTGCTCGGCGTCATGCTGGAATGCGGCATGCCGATGCAGAGCGTGCGCGCCAACATCAAGCTTGCGATCTCGGGCGGGCAGAACGAGCCGCGCGATGCGATTGCGGGCACGGTGTGGGCGCTGCTCACCCATCCCCATCAACTCGCGCAGGTCGCAAGCGGCGCCATCCCATGGCTGCAGGCGTTCGAGGAATATGCGCGCTGGATCTCGCCGATCGGCATGTCGCCGCGGCGGATCGCAAAGCCCTGGCGCATCCGCGACGTCGAATTCGAGCCGGAGGAGCGCGTGTTCCTGATGTTCGGCTCCGCCAACCGCGACGAGAAGTATTTCGCCAACGCCGACGCCTTCGACGTGCACCGCGATGTGGGCAAGAGCATCGCCTTCGGCGCCGGCCCGCACTTTTGTGCGGGCGCCTGGGCCTCGCGCGCCATGGTCGCCGACGTCGCGCTGCCCACGGTCTTTGCGCGGCTGAAGAACCTGCGGCTGGTGGCGAACGAACCGCCACGCATGGTCGGCTGGGCGTTCCGCGGGCTAGTCAATCTGCCGGTGACGTGGGACGGCTAGCACCCACCGTGGGCCGCGAGGGGCTGGACACAAAATCGCGAAAACAACCCCATGCAAAGTAGGAAACGCCCGTTGCGACGGGGATTGGCTTATACGGCTGTAGCGCCAACGCAAGCCGCACCGCCACCGCCGCCTGCCAGACCGGATAGAGCACCGAGGTCAGGTCGAGGTCGAGCGCGGTATCGACCGCAAGCAGGCTGCCTGCGATGGTGCCGGTGACGAGCATCGGCAGCCACGGCGCAGCTTGCCGCGGACCGGCCGACAGAAGCGCGATCCCCACCTGCCATCACGCCTGAGCCGACGAAGCCGCCGGCAAGGCCCGCAAGCGTGCTGCGGATAACCTTTGCAACACCGGGCACCTGCGCATCGATCCAGACCGCTGCGTTCACGGCGATGACGAATGCGATCATGGTGACGAGAGCTGCAAGCACTGCCGCCCAGGGCGGACTGGCGCTGCGTCGGCGCACCACGATGAAGACCAGCACCGCGAAAGGCACCGCCACCAATGCGAGCCGCAGCATGCCGGGCACGGCCTCGAGCCTGTCGATCAACCCCGGCAAGAGCGGCGTGAGTAGGCCGCTGACCACACCGGCGACGGCGATCTTCAGCAAGTCGTTGCGGGAGGTGTCAGCGGTGATCGCCTCGGTCACGTATGCCTCGTCGTAGCTGAAAGTCTGTTGGAGCGGCCGAAGGGATTTACTTCGGTTTGCAGTCCCCGCTGGCGGACCAGCGGGAGCCGTCTGTCCCCGTAAAGGTGCAGGTCTTTCGGCAAGCGGCAATACGAGAAGCGTCGCGACATTGGCCCGCATATTGCGGCTGGGCTCTCTCGACGGCCTTGCGGGCACACATCTCTGCCTGCTGCGCGCAAGTCAGCGCAGCGGCTGGTGCGTTGAGCAGGATCAGGAGCGCACCAGCGAGAGCCAATGTAAGCTTCTTCAATCGCTCCTCCCTCGCTATTTGGCTCGTGCTGGCGTCATCCGCCATCCGTTGCATCGACAGTGCGTTACGGCTTCGGCTAACGCGCCCCACAAACATCCGTTGAGACTGGAGCGGGCGAAGGGAATCGAACCCTCGTATGCAGCTTGGGAAGCTGCCGTTCTACCATTGAACTACGCCCGCGATGGGCCTGCGGCCCAAGCCTGCCCGGAACTGCCACTCGGCGGTTCCGGATCGTGCTCGCCTCATGATTAGCCGACCCGGCCTCTGCCGCCAAGCCGGTTCCGCCTTCCCCTCGCCGCCCCGCCCTTAACCGAACCGCAAGATTCCAGATGCGCGCCTTTATGACGGTGTTATGATCCCCGCCGGGTAGGGTGGCGTAAAATGTCTGGGTACGGGTACACGATCTTTGACTCGGCGGTCGGCCGGTGCGGAATCGCATGGGGCGAGCTGGGCATTTTGGGCGTGCAATTGCCCGAGGCGCGCGAGCTGGAAACCCGCCGCCGGATGTACCGGCTCTATCCGGAAGCGCGCGAGCAGCGCCCGCCCGTGAACAGCCGAAATCGCCATCGAGGGCATCGTCGCGATCCTGCGCGGCGGCAACGCCGACATCAGCGAAGTCGCGCTCGACATGACCGGCATTCCCTATTTCAACCAGCGCGTCTACCAGTTCGCCCGCAGCATCCCGCGCGGCGAGACCCGCACCTATACCGAGGTCGCGAGCGGATTGCGTGCGACGGGCGCGACCCATTCGGTGGCGCAGGCGATCGGGCGCAATCCCTTCATGATCATCGTGCCCTGCCATCGCGTGCTGGAAACGGGCAACTACGCCGACAAGATCTCGGCCCATGGCGGCGTGGTCTCCAAGCGCCGGCTGCTTGACCATCGAGGGGGCTCACCCGACCGTGAGCAAGACCCTGTTCGAGGTGCTGCTGCCGGGCGTTGCCCCGCAGCGCCCCAATACCTAAATCAGCGGAATGAACCGCACGACGCTGCTGCAGCGCGACCGTATTTCGGTGACCGAATTCCGCTGCACCGCGGGACCGGGCGACAAGCCGTTTGCCGAGCAGTTCCCGGCCCACTCCATCTCCTATGTGCGCAAGGGCAGTTTTGGCTGCCATTGCCGCGGCCGGTTCCACGAACTGGTGGCGGGCTCCGTGCTGGTCGGTCATCCCGGCGACGAATATGTCTGCACCCACGACCACACCGTCGGCGACGAATGCCTGTCGTTCTTCCTCGGCGAGGAACTCGTCGATGAGATCGACGACGGTGGCGCGATCTGGCGGATCGGCGCCTTGCCGCCGCTGCCGGAACTGATGGTGCTCGGCGAGCTGGCGCAGACGGCGGCAGATGGCAACAGCGACGTCGGGCTCGACGAGGTCGGGCACGTCATGGCCAGCCGCTTTGTCGAACTGGCCTCCGGCCGCAAGCAACGCAGATCGACGGCAACCTTGCGCGACCGCCGCCGCGCGGTGGAAAGCGCACTCTGGATCGACGCCAATTCGCATCGCGCCATCACGCTCGACGATGCCGCCGAGCAGGCCGGCATCAGCCCGTTCCATTTCCTGCGGCTGTTCTCCGGGGTGCTGGGCGTCACCCCGCACCAATATCTGGTGCGCTCGCGGCTGCGCCATGCCGCGCGCCGGCTGGCCGACGACGACAGCCCGATCACCGATATCGCCTATGATGTCGGCTTTGCCGATCTCTCGAATTTCGTGCGCACCTTCCATCGCGCGGCCGGCGCATCCCCGATGCGGTTCCGCCAGGCCGCCAAACGAACCTCCAAAGGCGAGCGCAAGATTCTCCAAGAACGGCTGGCATTGCACTGAGTAGGGTTTCCGGCATGACGCGTTCTCACGCGCGCATTGACTGGAGACACTCATGTACGACCATATCGGACTACGCGTTGGCGATCTCGACGCCAGCGTTCGCTTCTACACCGCAACGCTCGCCCCGCTCGGCTTCGTGCTGTGCTCGCGCGATGCCTCCGGCGCGGGCTTTGGCCCGAAAGACGCGCCCGCGCTGTGGCTGCACCTGCACAAGGGCAAGACGCCGGACGGCGCCCATGTCGCCTTCCGCGCCAAAACCCACGACGCGGTCAAGAAATTCCACGCCGACGGATTGAAGGCCGGCGGCCGCGACAATGGCGGCGCGGGCCCGCGCGCGGACTATAGCCCGACCTATTACGCCGCGTTCCTGATCGATCCCGACGGCAACAATGTCGAGGCGGTGTGCACGTAACGCTCCCCCGTCATTGCGAGGAGCGAAGCGACGAAGCAATTCAGCTTTCTTGCCGCGGAAAAGAAGCTGGATTGCTTCGCGGGGCCTGTCATCGGGCGCGCATTCGCGCGAACCCGTTGGCTCGGCAATGACTACCTAAGCGAAAAGGAACAAATCCATGGCTTCCATCCAAAAGAGACATCATCATCGACGCGCGGCCCGAAGACGTCTGGGACGCGCTGCGCGATTTCGGCGCGCTGCATACGCGGCTGGTGCCGGGCTTCGTGACCGACACAAAACTCGACGGCGACGCGCGCATCGTCACCTTCGCCAACGGCACGGTGGCGCGCGAAGTGCTGGTCGATAGCGACGACAAGAAACGGCGGCTGGTCTACGCCATCAAGAGCGATCGTCTGACGCAGCACAGCGCCTCGGCGCAGGTGTTTGCCGAAAGTGACGGACGCAGCCGACTGGTGTGGATCGTCGACGTGCTGCCGAACGAAGTCGCGCCCTACATGGACGCCCAGATGGATCAGGGCGCGGCTGCGATGCAGAAGGCGCTCGGGCGCAACGCGGCCTGAGCATCCCGCGGCGCGGATGGCCCTTCCATCTGCGCCAGGTATCTTTCTGTGTGATTTTTCTCACAGAAAGCCGGCGCGCCCGCTCCTAGCGTCGCTTTCGTGCGCTCCGTCTGCGCCGCTGTCCCGGCGGCCCGGCGCACGAGGAGGCTTGCCATGACCGGAGCTGACAAGGTGGTGTGCCAGGCGGCCACGCTGCTGCTGCTGTTTGCGCTGACGTCGATGCCCGCCAAGGCCCAGTTCGCCGGCATGGGCGGCATGATGGGTGGCGGTGGCGGCGGCGGCGACATGATGACCCAGATGGCGCCGATGCTCGAGATGATGAAGGCGAAGATGGGCAAGCGCCGCTTCGCCATGATGATGCAGACCATGGGCCCGATGATGAGCGGCATGATGGAGGGCGGCGGTGGTGGCATGGCGGCATGGGCGGCATGATGGGCGGCGGTGGCGGCATGATCCCCGGCGGCTACGGCGGCATGATCCCCGGCGGCATGGGTGGCTATGGCGGCGGCGACATCATGGGCATGATGGGCGGCATGGGCGGCGGCGACATGATGGCCATGATCCCGCAGATGATGCGGATGGTGAACTATGGCGGCGGCCGCCATGCCAGGCGGATCAAGCGCAGGTGAGCGTCTCTCACCCGTCATTGCGAGCCAACGGGTCGCGCGAATGCGCGCCCGATGACAGGCTCCGCGAAGCAATCCAGCTTCCTTTCGTTGCGACAAGAAAGCTGGATTGCTTCGTCGCTGCGCTCCTCGCAATGACGGCGAATATTATGACAGCGCCGGCCGCACCCTCGGCGCGACGCGATGCTTCGGTCCCCAGCGCGTGAGGACCACGGAAAGACAGGACAGCGAGCCGAGCAGCACCATGGAGCCGGCCGCCAGCGCGAAGAAGTTCGCGGCCGTTGCATCATGCGTCGACAGCCACCAGCCGCCGCCGGCAATGAAGATCAGCCGCGCGGTCTGCGACAGCACCGGGCCCAGCACCTTGGCGGCGCCCTGCGAGGAGAAATACATCGACAGCGACAGCCCGATGAAGGCGTACATGGGCGCGGCCATCGCAAGATACTGGCGGCTCGTCGCACGCACGCCGGGATCATCGGTGAAGATATCGACCCAGAGATCCGGGAAGATCGCAATCGGGATCGCGAACGCGCCCATGGACACAAACGTGACCGTGCCTGCAGTCCAGGCGATGCGGCGGGCGCGCGCGATCTTTTCGGCGCCGATCGCCATGCCGATCATCGGCACCGAGGCGATGCCCACCGCAAACGCGATCGACGTCAACAGGAATTCGAGCCGCGCGCCGATGCCGTAGCCGGCGAGCACCTCGGTGCCGAACTGCGCCAGCATGTGGGTGAAGATGCTGACGCTCAAAACCGATTGCAGCGGCGAGAAGCAGGCGATGGCGCCGACCTTCAGGATGTCGATGAACATCGTCCACCGGATGTGAAGGCCCCATAGCTTCGGGACGACGCCGGCACGGCCGGAAAACAGGTACCAGCCCATCACGGCGACGCTGACCGAGAATGCGATCAGCGCGCCGGCAGCGACTCCGCGCATGCCGAATGACGGGATCGGGCCGATGCCAAGTGCGAGCGAACCGCCGATCACGACCTGGCAGAACGCCGACGACAGGATCAAAAACGACGGCAGCTTCATGTTGCCGGTGCCGCGCAGGATGGCGGACATCGTGTTCATCACCCAGACGATGACGGCGCCGCCGAAGAATATCTGCGTGTAGGAAATCGCCTGCGCGAGCACGTTGCCGCGGCCGCCGAGCGCTTCGAGCAGTTTTGGGCCAAAAATCAGCATGCCCAGCGTGAAGACGAGCCCGAAGCAGACGCCGATCAGAAGCGCATGCGCGGCGAGCGTGGAGGCGCGCTCGCGATCGCCGGCGCCGATCGCACGCGCAATCGCGGATGCCACCGCGCCGCCCATCGCGCCGCCCGACATGGTCATGGTGAGGATCACGCAGGGAAACACCAGCGCCATGGCGGCGAGCGGCTCGACGCCGAGCCGGCCGATATAGGAGGTCTCCGCGATGACGACGCAAGTGCCGGCGGTCAGCGCAATGGTGTTCGGCCACGCGAGCCAGAGCAGCGTCGACAGGATGGGCCCGTCCAGCAACGCGTTTTTCAGCGGCGCATCCGGCGGCGGAAGCGGACGCTCGTCCTCGTCGACGGGGATTTCGGCAACGCCGATATCGGACATTTCAACTCCCGCGCAGAGTCTGCTCGGCGCGGATTTGTCCTAGCACGGCAAGGCCCGATTGCCCGTGCGCAACGCGCATTGGGGGGCTGCCGGAACGCCTCACCTACCCGATCGACCAGATGAATGGCGGCTTGCCTTCCTGGGCCGGCTTCAGATGCACCGGGATGTGGCGTCCGCAGCCGGCCGAAAGCCCCTCGAACAGTCCCTCCAGCACCTTGCTGCAGGCCGGGCTATAGTCGCCGACATCCTCCATCAGCTTCCAGCTCTGCTGGCGTACTGTCAAAACTGCCGGCGGACTCGCTGAATTCGGCGACATCGTCCTGGCTCTCGAACAGTACGCGCAGGAACGCCGCAAATTGCTTCGCGCCGCCGCGCGTGACGAGGAAGGCGCGCGCGATCTCGTCGAAATACTGCATGCCGATCAGTTTTCCCGTGAGATGCAGCAGATATCCCGCATCTTCCGGGCCGAACAGCTGCACCATTACGGGAGCTGCGGTCTTCACATATTCCATCGCGTAGTTGCGATAGGCCTTTTCCAGGCGAGGCTTGGGCCAGCTATCGACCGGCAGCGCCGGCGCGGTCGCGCTATCGAACAGCGGCGCTTCGAGATGGCGCGCGAACACCAGGCGCTGGTCGAGCTCGAGCGGATGATCGTATTCGCAGTAATAACCCTCGAGGCCGTCCTGGCCGTCGACGCTCTGCTTGGTGCAGACGAAGCCGAGCCTGAGATCGCCGAGGGCAGCACCATTGTTGGCGTGCCAGCCGCGCAGCATCGCGCGCGACACCTCGCCGGGCACGCCGCAGATCGCAGTCCCCCGCCAGATCCAGCGCGGCGGCGGATAGCGGATCCAGGCCTTGCGGTCGCTCTCATACATGTATTCGACATGCACGCCGCCGATCCAGTTGGAGAGATAATGATACTGCGCGGCCGCGACTGCCGGCGGCAGGTGATCGATGCCGAGCTTCTTCAGGCCCGGCAGGAAACGCTCCTGCTGCTGGCGACGGAAGACGCGGAAGACGAACTCGGCGGCATCGGAGGTGCCGCGCCGTGTCACCACGGTCAGGATCAGCCCGGTGAAGAAGGCATGGTAGAGATCGGCGACGCTGCGCCATTTCAGCCATTGCGCCTCGCGCGCGTCCTGCCCCGCGGTCATGTTGGTTCTCTCGCCTGGTCGTGACTGCAGCTTGTCACCGCGCACGCAGCGAAGCAATGCGCTCGCGACGCAGGCTGGATTGCGTCGTGGCTGACCCGGCGTGTTGACTCGATCCCGCGCGAAACTAAGGTTCGCGGGCCGAAAGGGATCGATGACATGACACTTGCCGATGAGCTGGGACGAATGGGCGCAGCACGATGGCGTGGCGCTGGCCGCGCGCGTCCGTAAAGGCGAGCTGACGGCCGTCGAATTGGCGCAGCAGGCGGCCGCCGGCATCGCCAAGGTCAATCCCGCAATATCGGGTGTGGTCGAGGTGTTCGACGACGCCATCGCAGCACCGGACAGGAACGGCACCAATCTCAACGGGCCGTTCGCCGGCCTGCCCTTCCTGATGAAGGATCTCGGTCCGACGATGCAGGGCCGCCTGCAGGAAATGGGCTCGCTGCTGATGCGCGGCAATCGCGCCACGGCCGATACCTTCCTGACCGCCAGGATGCGTCAGGCGGGGCTCAATCTGATCGGACGCACGACGACACCGGAGTTCGGCGTCTGCAGTTCGGCCGACAATCCCGCCGTCTACGTCACCCGCAATCCCTGGAATACCGACTACACCACCTGCGGCTCGTCGGCCGGCAGCGCCGCGATGGTCGCCGCGGGTGCCGTGCCGATCGCGCATGCCACCGACGGCGGCGGTTCGATCCGCATTCCCGCCGGCGTCAACGGCAATATCGGATTGAAGGTCTCGCGCGGCGTGTTCTCGCTGGCGCCGCACATGTCCGACCTGACGGGGCTGGTTTCGATCCAGGGCTGCCAGTCGCGCTCGGTGCGCGACACGGCGGCCTTTGTCGATCATTGCCGCGGCCCCGGACCGGGCGAGTTCATGCCGTTCTGGACGTCGAGCCAACCCTATACGGAGATGATCAAGCGTGATCCCGGCCGCCTGCGCATCGCGCTGTCGCACCAATGGGGCGAGTATCGCGCGACGGCGCCGATCGTCGCCGAGCTCGAGCGGGTCGGAAAATTCCTCGAAGGCCTCGGCCATCAGGTGGGCCACGCCCTGCCGGCCATCGATTATCAGGCCGCGTTCGACGCGCAGACATTCTGCTACATCAGCAACTTTGCGCAGGTCATCGGCAACATGCTCGCCGCGCGCGGGCTGGAACGGCCGCCGGCCGATCTGATCGAACCCGTCAACATCCGGATCTGGGAGCACGGCCGGCACAACAGCTTTGCCGAGCGGGCGCGCATGCAGACCGTGTTCAACACGACGTCACGCGGTTTCGGCGCGTTCTTCGAGGATTGGGACATCATCCTGACGCCGATCACCGCGCTGCCGACCCAGAAGGTCGGCACAACGGAATTCCTGACCATCAGCGACAATCCGTCGGTGCTGGACTGGTTCAAAAATCTCTGGCGCAACTTTGCCTTCACGCCGCTCGCCAATCTCTGCGGCATCCCCGCGATCTCGCTGCCGATGGCCGCGCACGAGAACGGATTGCCGCTCGGCATCCAGGCGATCGCCAAACAGGCCAATGACGGATTGCTGCTGCAGCTCGCCGCGCAGATCGAACGCGCGATCGGCGGCAAATGGAATGCCGGCAAGACGCCCGGCGTGCAGTGAGCGGATAGGACGCATGCATGTGACGCGCTCTGTTTGAGCATGATCTTTTCGGAAAACCGCTCCACACTTTTCCGGATCATGCTCTAGACGCGGAAATGCTTTGACAGCTTCAGGCCCTGCGCCTGGTAGTTGGAGCCGATGCGCTGGCCGTACATCGAGGCAGGCCGCGCCAGCATCTTCTCGTAGACGAGGCGGCCGACGATCTGGCCGTGCTCGAGGATGAACGGCACCTCGCGCGAGCGCACTTCGAGCACGGCGCGCGAGCCCTGCCCGCCGGCGCCGGCATAGCCGAAGCCGGGATCGAAGAAGCCGGCGTAGTGCACGCGGAATTCGCCGACCAGGGGATCGAACGGCACCATCTCGGCGGCGTAGTCCGGCGGCACCTGCACGGCTTCCTTGGAGGCGAGGATATAGAACTCGCCGGGATCGAGGATCAGGCTGCCGTCTGACCGCGCCGGGATCGGCTCCCAGAATTCCTCGACACTGTAACCGCCGCGGCGGTCGACATCGACCACGCCGGTGTGGCGCTTGGCGCGGTAGCCGACGAAGCCGCTGGCGTTTTCGCCGGAGAGATCGACCGACAGCGCGACGCCGCCGGCAAGGTCGGCCTTGTCCGCATCGACCAGACGCTCGGCGGCATGCAGCGCATCGAGTGCCTCGGCGGAGAGGATCGCTTCACCGGTGCGGAAGCGCACCTGCGACAGCCGCGAGCCCTCGCGCAGCAAAACCGGAAACGTCTTCGGGCTGATCTCGGCATAGAGCGGACCGTGATAGCCGGCGCCGATCATGTCGAAGCGCCGCGTGCCGTCGGCGATCACGCGCGTGAACACGTCGAGCCGGCCGGTCGAGCTTTTGGGGTTGGCGGCTGCGACGATCTCCTTCGGCAGGTTGAGGCTTTCCAGCAGCGGCACGATGTAGACGCAGTTGGTCTCGAGCACCGCGCCGTCGGAAAGGTCGATTTCGTGCAGCTTCAGCTCATCGATGCGCTCGGCAACCGTGGCGCCCGGGCCCGGCAGAAAACTCGCGCGCACGCGATAGGCGATGTCGCCGAGCCTGAGATCAAGGCTTGCCGGCTGGATCTGGCTCTCGACAAAGGGATAGGCCGGCAGGATCAGCCCGGAATCCGCCATCGCCGCGATCATGCGATCGGGCAGGATGCCATTGGCGCCTGACGGCAGACTGAACGACACGGACGGTACCTCGGAGGTGACCAGATATCACCCAAACCCCAAGAAAATAGGACCAAATAGGGCATTTAGGGGTTATCCGATGGCCGCCTTGACGAAAAGGGCGCGAGCGAATATCAGGACGACTTATCCCGTGGTGATTTGAGCCGGCCGGCTTGCAGCCACGTTAAATAAATCGCTAAACAGGCCGGGGACAGTGTGATCCCGGCCCGTGGAATTTTTTCCAGGCCGGTTTTTTTGTGCCCGCTTTTCAGCGGTCACGCAGGAGGTCACATGTCTGAGGTCAAGTCCGCCGCCCGCTATCGTCCTGAAACCCGGCTGGTGCATTCCGGCACGCTGCGCTCGCAATTCGGCGAGACGTCGGAAGGGTTGTTCCTGACGCAGGGGTTCGTCTACGACAGCGCCGAGCAGTGCGAGGCCCGCTTCAAGGGCGAAGACCCGGGCTATCTCTATTCGCGCTTTTCCAATCCGACGGTGGGGATGTTCGAGCGCCGCATGATCGAGCTCGAGGGCGCCGAAGCCGCGCGCGCCACCGCGACCGGCATGGCCGCGGTAACCACCGCCGTGCTGGCGCCGCTGAAGGCCGGCGACCATGTCGTGGCGTCGAAAGCGATGTTCGGCTCCTGCCGCTATGTGGTGGAAGATTTGCTGCCGCGTTACGGCATCCAGTCGACGCTGGTCGACGGGCTCGATCTCGACCAGTGGAAGAAGGCGATGCGGCCCAACACGAAGAGCTGCTTCCTGGAGAGCCCGACCAACCCGACGCTCGACGTGCTCGATATCCCCGCAATCGCCGAGATCGCGCATGCCGGCGGCGCGCGGCTGATCGTCGACAATGTGTTCGCAACGCCGATCTGGCAGAGCCCGCTGTCGCTCGGCGCCGACGTCGTCGTCTATTCGGCCACCAAGCATATCGACGGCCAGGGCCGCTGCCTCGGCGGCGTCATCCTCGGCTCGGAGGCCTTCATCGCCGAGCACATCCATAATTTCATGCGCCAGACCGGCCCGTCGATGTCGCCGTTCAATGCCTGGGTGCTGCTCAAGGGGCTGGAGACGCTTTCCGTGCGGGTGCGGGCGCAGACCGAGACGGCGGGCAAGCTTGCCGATCATCTGGCGAGCCATCCGAAGATCTCGCGGCTGCTCTATCCCGGCCGCGCCGACCATCCGCAGGCTGATCTCGTGAAGAAGCAGATGCGCGCGGGCTCGACCTTGATCGGCTTTGAGGTGAAGGGCGGCAAGGCGGGCGCGTTCCGCTGCCTCAACGCGCTGAAACTGTCGCGCATCTCGAACAATCTTGGCGATGCCAAGAGCCTCGTCACCCATCCGGCAACGACGACGCATCAGCGCCTGACGCCGGATGCGCGCGCCGAACTCGGCATCAGCGAAGGTTTTATCCGCTACTCCGCCGGCCTCGAACATGTCGACGACCTGATCGAGGATTTTGAGCAGGCGCTGGCGAAGGCGTGCTGAGAAGCGTCGTCCCGCGAAAGCGGGGAATAAGGGAGTAGTGGTGAAGCGGGCTGGAGCTTCAGCGAAGTGCAACAACAATCATTCGTGGTTATGGGTCCCGGCTCGCTTCGCTTGGCCGGGACGACAGTGTGATCACATCGGCCGGTAGGTCCGCACGTCCGACGGCACGGCAACGCCGAGCTTGATCTGGCCGACCGACTTGATGATGTCGTCGCCGAGCAGCTGGGCGAAGCAGGAATAGCCCCAGTCGTTCATGTGCAAGCCGTCGGGAACGATGAATTCCTCGGTCGGGATCGACTGCCGTTCGTGCCAGTCGCGCATCACCTCGAAGCGCGGGAAGACGGCGATCTTGCGCAGCTCCGCGACCCTGCCGAGAAGCTTCACCATCTTGCCGGCGTTTTCCGCCTTTTCGTTGACGCGCGGCGAGTATTGCGGATCGACCAGCACGATGTCGCTGCCGGCGGCCTGAATGCGACCGACGCCGTCCTCGACAAGCTTTGCGACGTCTGCAGGATCGATATTGCGCAGAACCGCGTTGGTGCCGACCTGCCAGATCACGAGATCCGGCTTCATGTCGATCACCTCGGTCTGCAGCCGGCGCAGCATTTCCGGCGCATCCTCGCCGCCCTTGCCGCGATTGAGCACGGTGATGTCGGCCGTCGGATATTGGCGCTTGAGTTGCGCGGCGAGACGGTTGGGATAGGTGAATTCCGGCGCGGTCGAGCCATGGCCCTGGGTCGATGATGAACCAAAGGCAATGATGACAACGGGCTGCCCCGCGATCAGCCTGGCCGCGACATGCGGCAGCGAGCCCGTTGCCTTGTGGCCGCCCTTCGGCGGCAGGCACGGCACGCGGGAAAAGATGTCGGAAGCCGACTTCGCGACTTCCTTCACCTTGTCGATAGCGCGCACCGCAGCGCTCTTCTGCGCGGGATTGGCGGGATCGGCGGTGCTGGTGGCAGCGCCGGTCGTCGGCGCGTCGGCAGGCTTCGCGGCGTCCGACTTAGCCGCATCCTTCAAAGCCGCCTGCTGGCCCGCCTTGCGCGTGCGCGCAAGGCACCGACGCCGGCGTCAGCAGCATCACGGCCGCGACGGCCGACGCAGCCAGCGCTGCGCTTCGGCAAAAAGGGAAACGAAAACTCATCAACTCCAGTTCCTGATCAACCTGATTCCTAATTCTGCTGCGCCTGATTCAGATGGGCCGCATCGATCACGAATTTCGACAGCGCGCGGCCGAGACAGCCATGAACACGTTTGGCGAGTTCGACGCCGTGGGTGGGGCTGAACAGATCGAAATCGCCTGTTCATTCCAGTGCCGCATGATGGCGAAACGGTCGAACAGCGGAATGCCGTGCTGCTGCGCCACCACGCGAATATTGTCGAGATAAGGCGGCACACGACGTCATTGTCTCGGTACGCGGACTGTATTGCGGGTTCAACAAAACCACGTCGACTCCCGCCTTTTGCAACGCAGCAACCGCTTCGTCGACAGCGGTGCGGAAATCATCGGGATCGATGGCCCGGATAGCATCGACGGTGCCGGTCTGCCAGATGACCAAAGTAGGGCCTTTTGCTTCCACAAGCTTAACGAGGCTGGCGCCGGTTTCCTCGGCGGTCTTGGAGGTCAGTATTTCTACGGAGAGATTAACCGGTGTCGACGGCAGCTTGTCCTTGAGCGCGGCCTGCAGCTGGGCCGGATAGGCGCTCGCCTCCTGCGCCGGGATGGTGGAAGAGCGGCTGCCGACCACCAGCACGTTCAGCGGCTTGCCGCCCTTGATGGCCGCGGCGACCTTGGAAAGCGTACTGTCGCTGGAGAGCAGATAGGCCGGGACCTCGCAGGTGGGGGCCGGGTCCTCGGCGCGCGCCAGCGACCCGGTGCAAAGACCGGCGAGCAGCGTCAGGCCCAGGATGGCTGACCGCCTCATACGCCCCCTCCCGCCATGTCGGCGTTGCCGATGGCGCCTTTTTTTGCGCCCTTGTCGGCCGACCGCTTGTACCACGAAATCACCCACGCCATGCCGGACATGATCAGTATGCCTAACAGGCTGACCATGAAGTGCATCACGGCGCCGCCGGCGATATCGGACAGGACGAAATGACCGGCGAAGGCCAGGAATATCCCGAGGCAGAATATCTCAAGCGAGTGCTGGCCGCAGAGGATCAATGGTCGCAGCCAGACCGATTTCAGGGGCGGCCAGTCCCTCGGCAGGAAGCGCACCGTGAGCGCCGCCAGCGCCAGGAAGTGGGCAAAGCGCAGCACGTCGAGATCGGTCTTGGTGATCGGATACATCCACTTCTCGAGCCATTTCGGCATGAGATAGCTGAGCTGCGGGAAGTGCCAGGTCATGGTGACGAAGAAGGCGACTGCGAGATAGGCGATGCAGATCCACAGCGTGACCTGCGACGACAGGATGCGCGACATCCGCCGCGCCCCGCCGAGCGCGCACCAGGCGCCGAACACGAACAGCAATTGCCAGGCAAAGGGATTGAAGGCCCAGACGCCGTTCGGATAGGCGGACAGATAAAGATCGAACTGCCAGGTCACCGCATAGAGCAGCACCGAGAGCGCCAGCGTGACGTCGGCCCGCCATTTCATCAGCCACAGGATCAGCGGCAGGAACAGCATCAGGACGATGTAGAGCGGCAGCACGTCCATGTTGACCGGGACGGAAGCGCAGCAGCAGCGCCTGCACGATGGTGACGTCGGGCTGCTTGAGGAAATCGAGGATGCCCATTTCCTCGCTGTAGAGCGGGTTCTCGAAGCGCGTCGCGACGTAGGAGATTTCGGCGAGGAAGATCGTGAACAGGAAGACATGCGCGACATAGATCTGCCAGACCCGGCGCAGGATGCGCGCAGACGCAACCACGAAGCCGACCTCCAGCATCGCGCGGCCGTAGACGAAGGCCGCCGTATAGCCGGAGATGAAGATGAAGATTTCGGTGGCGTCGGAAAAGCCGTAGTTGCGGATGGTGAGCCAGGTCAGAATGTTGGTCGGCAAATGATCGACGAAGATCAGCCACAGCGCGAGCCCGCGGAACAGGTCGAGGCGCAGTTCGCGCTCGCCCGCCACCGGCATCGTGATGGCGGGCGCATCGGTCGCGGGCACGGCGGCGCGCGCAGCCGCGGCTTCGGCATGCTGTGGCGCGGCTATGGGATCGGCGATTGACGTCATCGGGTACCGTCTTGGCAGTCGGATATCACGATTGCGCGGCCCGAAACAGGCGATCGGCCCGCGTACTTGCAGGCAATTAAAGGCTGCCCACGGCCTGCGCCTTGCCGGGGAACTTTGTTGAAACCGCGACGGCGCCTCATGGGGTACCCTGATCGTGACCGACGGGCCGTCATTTGGTTCCGTCCGGTCTTTTAGATAAGGTGGCGGCGTAAGGAATTTCGGAAGCATCGTTCGCATGTACCGCGCCGTCACCCGCCAGATCGAGGTCACTGTAAAACCGGCCTTCATGCCGGAGCGATCGTCGATCGACCGGGGCCAGTTTTTCTGGGCCTACACCATCGTGATCACCAATAACGGCGAGGAGACGGTGCAGTTGCGCACGCGGCACTGGATCATCACCGATGCCACCGGCCACCGCCAGGATCGTGCGCGGCGAGGGCGTGGTCGGCGAGCAGCCCGTGCTCGCCCCCGGCGAGCGCTTCGAATACACGAGCGGCGTGCCGCTGCCGACCTCGTCGGGCATCATGACCGGGCGCTATCAAATGGTCACCGAGGGCGGCGAGCAGTTCGAGATCGACGTGCCGACGTTTTCGCTGGACAGCCCGGGCGAGAAGCGGGTGTTGAACTGATCCGCTCGATACGGGGACGCGCCGATGCAGAGGACGATCCCCCCGATAGCGCTGCTCCTTCTCGGCGCAATCCTCATCGGCGCGCCTGAAGCGAACGCGCTGGTCGGCGCCGATGTCGCCGACCGCACCATCCAGCGCTACACGGTGCTGGTCGCAAGCAAGAAGGGCCGCTGCAGCGGCGTGGTGCTGGCGCAGAATATCGTGCTGACCGCGGCGCATTGCATCCAGCCCGGCGAGAAGCTTTCGGTCGGCGGCAATATCGGGGGCGACGATCGCGTGCCGCCCGTCATGCTCACCGATGTCGACGAGATCATCAAGCACCCGCTCTACCGGCGCGAAGACGCCGGCTCGCCCGATCTTGCGGTGCTCAGGCTCGCCAAGCCGCTGCCCGACCGTTTCATCCCGGCCGAACTCAGTCCGCGCGGGTTTGCCGAAGGCGGCGCGCTGATCGCGGCCGGCTACGGCAAGACCTCGGCGAAGGAATCCGCAGCCAAGCCTGCGCTGCGCATGGTGCTGCTGCGCGTGACGCAAACGTTCCGCGGCTGGATGATCCTCTCGAGCGTCAGCGAGGACCCCTCCGGCGGCGGCGCCGGTGATTCCGGCGGGCCGGTGTTCACCTATCGCGGCATGCACACGCTGGTCGGTCTCATCATCGGCGTCTCGGAGAAGCGGACCAAGGTGCTTGCGCTCGCGACGCATTACAGCTGGATCAGAGAGACGCAGGAGAAGTTGAAGGGAAAGATGAGCGCGCAATAGGCCTACGTCCCCTCCTCCACCCCCGCTTCCGCGGGCGTGAATTCGTAGACCGACGAGCAGAACTCGCAGGTGACGACGACCTTGTTGTCTTTCACCATGTCGGCGCGGTCTTTTGGCGCAAAACTGTTCAGCATGGCGGCGACCGCATCGCGCGAGCAGGAGCATTGCGCGCGCAGCGGCTGCGGCGAGAACACGCGCACCCCGCGCTCGTGGAACAGGCGATAAAGCAGCCGCTCGCCCGACAAACCCGGGTCGATCAGTTCGACGTCCTCGACCGTGGAGATCAGCGACTGGCCCTCGACCCAGGCGTCGTCTTCGGCGACCGTGTGCGTCACCGTGCCTTGCGGCGCGTCGCCGGGATGCAGATCGGCCTGCCGCGCCCGCTCCGGCGCCTTGGGCAGGAATTGCAGCAGCATGCCGCCGGCGCGCCAGCGATGTTTTCCTGCTTCGCCGCCGCGCCATTCCTCGCCGACCGCCAGGCGCACCCGCGTCGGGATCTGCTCGGAGCGCAGGAAATACTCGTGCGCAGCGTCTTCCAGGCTGCCGCCGTCGAGCGCGACGAGGCCCTGGTAGCGGCTCATGTCGGCACCCTGGTCGATGGTCATGGCCAAATGGCCCTTGCCGAGCAGATCGCCGGAGCTCTGGCCTTCCTTCAGCCGCTTGGCGTCGAAGCGGGCATAGGCGCGGAGCCGATCGGGCGACTTGAAGTCGACGACAAGAAAGGAAACCGGGCCATCGGTCCTGGTCTGCAGGATGAAGCGGCCTTCGAATTTCAAGGACGTGCCGAGCAAAGTCGTCAGGACGATGGCCTCGCCGAGCAGCTTGCCGACCGGGGCGGGATAATCGTGTCTGGTGAGGACGTCGTCGAGTGCGGGACCGAGCCGGGTCAGCCGGCCGCGCAAATCGAGCGCGTCGACCTCGAACGGCAACACGGCGTCGTCGACGGGAACCGGCGACGGCGCACGGATCGGCGCCTCTGGTGAGGTTTTGGTTTCACGGGATTGGGAAATCATGGGCGCTTATCTGGGGTCTTCTGTCGCGAAGCGAAAGGGGTTGGAACGAAGTGGAATGTCGTCCCGGCGAACGCCGGGACCATAACCACGGCTCTCAATTTGTTACACCGAGTGACGACCATGTCATTCAAGTGGATAGATCACGCGGTATGGGTCCCGGCGTTCGCCGGGACGACACCGAGCCAGCCTCTACGCCACGGCGTCGAAGCACCAGGCCAAAATGCCCTTTTGCGCATGCAGGCGGTTTTCCGCCTCGTCGAACACCACCGATTGCGGGCCATCGATCACCTCGTCAGTGACCTCCTCGCCGCGATGAGCGGGCAGGCAGTGCATGAAGATGGCATCGGGTTTTGCCAGCGACATCAGCTTGGCGTTGACCTGATAGGGCTGCAGCACATTGTGGCGATGCTCGCCCTCCTTGTCGCCCATCGAGACCCAGGTGTCGGTGACGACGCAATCGGCGCCACGCACGGCGGCCTCCGCGTCGGTCGTCAGCATGATCGGCGCCGATGTCGCCTTCATCCAGTCGCGCATCGCCTTCTTCGGCGCGAGCTCGGGTGGCGTGGCGACATTGAGCTGGAATTTGAAGCGCTCGGCGGCGTGCGCCCAGGAGGCAAGCACGTTGTTGTCGTCGCCGGTCCAGGCCACCGTCTTGCCCTCGATCGAGCCGCGATGCTCCTCGAACGTCATCAGATCCGCCATCACCTGGCAGGGATGCGAGCGCCGCGTCAGCCCGTTGATCACGGGCACGGTGGCATATTCAGCCAGTTCAAGCAGCGCATCGTGATTGAGGATACGGATCATGATGGCGTCGACATAGCGCGACAGCACGCGCGCGGTATCGGCAATGGTCTCGCCGCGGCCGAGTTGCATTTCAGCGCCGGTCAGCATGATCGATTCACCGCCGAGCTGGCGCATGCCGACGTCGAACGACACCCGGGTGCGGGTCGAGGGTCGCTCGAAGATCATCGCCAGCGTCTTGCCCTCGAGCGGCTTCCCTGGCTTCTCATGCGCCTTCAGCGTCGCCTTCATGGACCGGCTGGCATCCATGATGTGGCGCAGCTCGGGCAGCGGCAACTCGCTGATATCAAGGAAGTGGCGCGGCGCCTTGCTCATTACCCAGCCGCCTTCTTCTTTTCCGCGCCCGACAGCGCCACGCAGGCCCGCTCCAGGCAGGCGACGGACTGGTCGATCTCGGCTTCGCTGACGATCAACGGCGCGAGGAAGCGCACCACATTGTCGCCGGCGCCGACGGTGAGCAGCTTCTCATGACGCAGCGCATTGACGAGATCGCCCGAGGGCACCACCGCCTTGACGCCGACCAGAAGGCCCTCGCCGCGCACCTCGGACAGCACCGAAGGATAGCGGTCGACCACGGAAGCGAGCTTCTGCTTGAGCAGCAGCGACATCCTCTGCACGTGATCGAAGAAGCCGGGCTTCAGCATGACGTCGAGCACGGCATTGGCCGCGGCGATTGCCAGCGGGTTGCCGCCGAAGGTCGAGCCGTGCGAGCCCGGCGTCATGCCAGAGGCCGCTTCCGCGGTCGCAAGGCACGCGCCGATCGGGAAGCCGCCGCCCAAGGCCTTGGCGAGCGACATGACATCGGGGGTGACGCCGAGGCGCTTATAGGCAAAGAGATCGCCGGTGCGGCCCATGCCGGTCTGCACCTCGTCGAAAGCGAGCAGCATGCCGCGCTCGTCGCAGAGCTGGCGCAGCGCCTTGAAGAACGCCACCGGCGCAGAGCGCACGCCGCCCTCGCCCTGCACGGGCTCGATCAGGATGCCGGCGGTCTGCGGCCCGATCGCCTTCTTGACGGCCTCGAGGTCGCCATGCGGCACCTGGTCAAAGCCGTCCATCGGCGGGCCAAAGCCCTCGAGATATTTTGCCGAACCGGTGGCAGCCAGCGTCGCCAGCGTGCGGCCGTGGAACGCGCCCTCGAAGGTGACCATGCGATAGCGCTCGGGATGGCCCTTCGACGCCTGATAGCGGCGCACCACCTTGATCACGCACTCCATCGCCTCGGCGCCGGAATTGCAGAAGAACACCAGGTCGGCAAAGCTCTGCTCGCACAGCCGCGCGGCAAGCTTGTCGCCGTCCGGGCTCTTGAACAGATTCGACATGTGCCAGAGCTTTGTCGCCTGCTCCTGCAGCGCCTGGACGAGATGCGGATGGGCATGGCCGAGCGCGTTCACCGCGACACCGGAGGTGAAGTCGAGATAGCGGTCGCCATTGGTGGCGACGAGCCAGGCGCCCTCGCCGCGCTCGAAACCGAGATCGACCCTGGCGAAGACGGGGAGCAGATGCGACGTGGCGGCGTTGGTCATGTGCGATCTCTCGGCGTTTCTTGGCGGTCTCTGCAGCCTGTGCAGGGTTGGTCGGACCGGCCCGCATTGCGTGCGTTGGCGCACCTACAGCGCTGGGCCGGCAGCGGAAAACAAAACGTGCCGCCTTTTGGAGGCGGCACGCACTAACTATCTTAGGCGTGGGGCAATCGGTGTCAACACACCAGAAGAGGCTTGCGTGCACTGCAAAATGCCCCGCACCCGTACGATTCCGGAATGCCATGCGTTTACGACGGAACATGTGGAAGCGCAGCGCCGAACTCTTGCGCCCGAGTCACGCCATATTGTAGCGTTTCTTCCGTCGGGTACGACATCTCGTGCGGCAGCTCTGATCCCAAGGTCTTTGTACGGCGTAAACGTTCGAAGCGCGCATCAACCGCGTTCGGCGACGGGTAAGGGATTCTGCCTGCAGGGATTTTAGGGAATTGGCTCGCCCGCTGCCCCGGAAACGGCCAGCGTGACGCGATAGGGAAACAAACGATGACGGTTTTGACCTGGTCCGATGATCGCGTCGAGCAGTTGAAGAAGCTCTGGGAGGCCGGCCTTTCGGCGAGCCAGATCGCCGCGGAACTCGGCAACGTGACCCGTAACGCCGTGATCGGCAAGGTGCACCGGCTCGGGCTGTCCGGGCGGGCCAAGAGCCCGTCGACCGCAGCACCCCGGCAGCGCAAGGCGCGTCCCGCGCAGATGGTGCGGGTGTCGCGGCCGATGGCGCGCGGCAATACCGCGCTGGCACAGGCTTTTGAGGTTGAACTCGACCCCGATCCGATCGCCTACGACAATGTCGTGCCGATGAGCCAGCGGCTGTCGCTGCTCCAACTCAACGAAGCCACCTGCCATTGGCCGGTCGGCGATCCCTCGAGCCCGGAATTCTTCTTCTGCGGCGGCAAGGCGCTCGCCGGCCTGCCCTATTGCGCCCATCACTCGCGCGTGGCGTATCAGCCGGCCTCCGACCGCCGGCGCGCGCCGCCGAAGCCGCCGGGGCGGTAAGCTACCTTCTCCAGCATTGCGAGAAGTTGCTCCGCATTCGGTCGTCATCCCCTGCGAAAGCGGGGGATCCAGTACGCCGCGGCTCATCGATTCAATCACTAACGTCTCTGGAATACTGGATCGCCCGGTCAAGCCGGGCGATGACAGCAATGCGGCGAAGATGACGGCGGATTACACGGAGCCTACAATCGGGTGCGCATTCGCGCGACCCGTTGGCTAATCCGCCCTACGACGCTACGTCTGCTCGGCTTTGGCAAAACGATCGTCCAGCGCGTAGCCGGCGCCGCGGACGGTGCGGATCGGGTCCTGCTCGCGGCCGGGATTGAGCAGCTTGCGCAGGCGGCCGATATGCACATCGACGGTGCGCTCGTCGATATAGATGTCGCGGCCCCAGACGCTGTCGAGCAGTTGCTCGCGGCTGAAGACCCGGCCGGGATGCTCGAGGAAGAACTCGAGCAGGCGGTACTCGGTCGGGCCGAGATCGATCGGCCGGCCGGAACGGGCGACGCGGCGCTTCTCGCGATCGAGCTCGATATCGCCATAGGTCAGGACGGTGGCGAGCCGCTCGGGGCTGGCGCGCCGCAACAGGCCCTTCACCCGCGCCAGCAATTCAGGCACCGAGAACGGCTTTACGATGTAGTCGTCGGCGCCGGTCGCGAGCCCTCGCACGCGCTCGCTCTCCTCGCCACGTGCGGTCAGCATGATGATCGGCAGTTGCCTCGTCTCCGGCCGCGCCCGCAGGCGTCGGCACAGTTCGATGCCGGAAAGGCCGGGCAGCATCCAGTCGAGCACGATGAGATCCGGCACGCGCTCCTTCAGCCGCGTGTCGGCCTCGTCGCCACGGGCGACCGTCTCGACCTCATAGCCTTCGGCATCGAGGTTGTAACGCAAAAGCGTGGTCAGCGCTTCCTCGTCTTCCACCACCAGAATGCGTGCGCTCATGGGTCTATCAATTCCTAATCAGGTTCCTGATGACGCGTTTTTTCACTTGAGCATGATCTTATCCGAAAACCGGTTCCCACTTTTCGGGATCATGCTCGCTAGTTACCAGGCACTGTCGTCGCAAAGGTCGTCATGTCGCCTTTCGGGCGCTTGTCGAGGATCTGCTGGCCCTCGATCATGTAGAACACGGTCTCGGCGATGTTGGTCGCGTGATCGCCGATCCGCTCGATATTCTTGGCGCAGAACATCAGGTGAATACAGAACGAGATGTTGCGCGGATCCTCCATCATGTAGGTAAGCAATTCGCGGAACAAAGAGGTGCAGATGGCGTCGACTTCCTCGTCACCCTTCCAGACGTTCATCGCCGCCGGCAGGTCGTGCGAGGCATAGGCATCGAGCACCGACTTGACCTGCGACTGCACGAGGTCGGTCATGTGCTCCAGCCCGCGGATCAGCTTCAGCGGCTGAAAATCGTTCTCGAGCGCGGTGACGCGCTTGCCGATGTTCTTGGCGAGGTCGCCGATCCGCTCGAGGTCGATCGCGACCCGCATGGCGCCGACGATCTCGCGCAGGTCAATCGCCATCGGCTGGCGGCGCGCGATGGTCAGCACGGCACGCTCCTCGATGATATGCTGCAGCCTGTCGATCTCGACGTCGCTCGCCACGACGCGCTTGGACAGCGCGACGTCGCGGCGAACCAGCGCGTCGACGGAATCGGTGATCATGCGCTCGGCGAGGCCGCCCATCTCGGCGACCAGCCGGGTCAGTTCCTGCAGGTCGCTGTCGAAAGCCTTTGCGGTGTGTTCAGAAGCCATTATTCAGTCTCCTCATGATCTCATCGGAAAGCCGGTTTCCACTTTTTCCGGATCATGCCCTAGCCGAAGCGGCCGGTGATGTAGTCCTGGGTACGCCGATCGCTGGGCGAGGTGAATATCTTGTTGGTGTCGTCGAACTCGATCAGCTCGCCCAGATACATGAAAGCGGTCTTGTCGGAGACACGCGCGGCCTGCTGCATGTTGTGGGTGACGATGGCGATGGTGTAGTCCTCGGCCAGTTCCTGGATCAACTCCTCGATCTTGGCGGTCGAGATCGGGTCGAGCGCCGAGCAGGGCTCGTCGAACAGGATCACCTCGGGCCGCACCGCCACGGTGCGGGCGATGCAAAGCCGCTGCTGCTGGCCGCCGGAGAGGCTCAAACCCGATGCATTGAGCTTGTCCTTGACCTCGTTCCACAGCGCGCCGCCGCGCAGCGCCTTCTCGACGCGGCCGTCCATCTCGGATTTCGACATCTTCTCGTAAAGGCGGATACCGAAGGCGATGTTCTCGTAGATCGTCATCGGAAACGGCGTCGGCTTCTGGAACACCATGCCGACGCGCGCGCGCAGCAAATTGAGGTCGAGCCTGGGGTCGAGGATGTTGGTCTGGTCGAGCATCAATTGCCCGGTGGCGCGCTGGCCCGGATAGAGGTCGTACATGCGGTTGAAGATGCGCAGCAGCGTGGACTTGCCGCAACCGGACGGGCCGATGAAAGCGGTGACGCGGTGGGCGCCGAGCGTCGAGGTTGATGTTCTTCAGCGCATGGTGTTCGCCATAGTAGAAATTGAGGTTGCGCGCGGTCACCTTGGCCGCTGCCTCCGGCAGCGCGACCTGGGGAACATGTCCGCCGGCATTACTCACGGAAACGGAAAGATTGTTCATTTTGCGGTCCTCTCGGCGCCGATGATGCGGGCGCCAATATTTAGGGCGAGCACGGTCAGCGTAATCAGCAATGCGCCGCTCCAGGCGAGCTGCTTCCAGTAGGCGTAGGGGCTCTGGACGAAGTTGTTGATGGTGACCGGGAGGTTGGCCATCGTCTTGGTCATGTCGAGGCTGAAGAACTGGTTGGAGAGCGCGGTGAACAATAGCGGCGCGGTTTCGCCGGCGACGCGCGCGGTCGCCAGCAGGACGCCGGTGATCAAGCCGCTTCGCGCGGCGCGGTAGGCGATGCGCCGGATCACCAGCGAGCGCGGCAGGCCGAGCGCGGAAGCCGCCTCGCGCAGCGGACCCGGCACCAGCAGCAGCATGTCCTCGGTGGTGCGCACCACCACGGGAATGACGATCACCGCGAGCGCCAGCGCACCTGCGATCGCCGAGAAGCCACGCATCGGCACCACCACGGCGCCGTAGATGAAGAGACCGATGATGATCGAGGGCGCCGAGAGCAGGATGTCGTTGATGAAGCGAATCACCGGCGTGATGCGGTCGTGCCTGCCGTATTCGGCGAGATAGGTGCCGGCGAACAGGCCGAGCGGAGCACCGATGCCGACCCCGATGGCGGTCATGATGATCGAGCCGGTGATGGCATTGAGCAGGCCGCCTTCGTTCGCGCCCGGCGGCGGCGTGTTCTGGGTGAACAGCTCGAGATTGATGCCCGACAGTCCGTTGACGAACAGCGTGAACAGGATCAGCGCGAGCCAGGTGACGCCGAACAGGGCGGCGCCGAGGCAGAGCACACGGATGACGAGGTCGTTGCGGCGGCGCCTAAAGTAGATCGGGTTCATGTCAGTTGCCCGCCTTCTTTTCCAGCCGCATCAGCATCAGCCGCGCGGCGGCGAGAACGATGAAGGTCAGCAGGAACAGCAGCAGGCCGAGCAGGATCAGGCCGGATTGATGCAGGCCGTCGCTTTCGGCGAATTCGGAGGCGATCGCCGCCGAGATCGTGGTGCCCGGCGAGAAGATCGAGCCCGTGATCTTGAAAGCGTTGCCGATGATGAACGTCACCGCCATGGTTTCGCCGAGTGCGCGGCCGAGCGCCAGCATGATGCCGCCGATCACGCCGACGCGGGTGTAGGGGATCACTACATTGCGGACGACTTCCCAGGTGGTGCAACCGATGCCGTAGGCTGCCTCTTTAAGCACCGGCGGCACGGTCTTGAACACGTCGACCGAAATCGCGGTGATGAACGGCAGCACCATGATGGCGAGAATCAGCGAGGCGTTGAACAGGCTGAGATAGGACGGCGGCCCGGCGAAGATCGTGCCGAGAATCGGCACGCCGTCGAACAATCTGATCATGAATGGCTGAAAACTGTCGGCCAGGAACGGGCCGAGCACGAAGAAGCCCCACATGCCGTAGATGATCGAGGGAATGCCGGCGAGCAATTCCACGGCCATGCCGATCGGGCGGCGCGCCCATTGCGGACACAGTTCGGTGAGGAACACCGCAATGCCGAGGCCGACGGGAATGGCGATCGCCATGGCGATGAACGAGGTGACCAGCGTGCCGTAGATCGGGCCCAGCGCACCCAGCACCGGCGGGTCGGCCGACGGCGCCCAGCGCTGCGTCCACAGGAAGGCAATGCCATACTCCTTGATCGCGGGCCAAGCGCCGACGAACAGCGACAGGATGATGCCGCCGAGAATGAGCAGGACAGAGATCGCCGACGCGCGCGTGATCCAGTAGAAGGTCGTATCGCCGAATTTGAAAGCGCTGAGCGCCTTGGCGCGATCATAAGGTCCGGCAGCTTCCATTACGTCGCTCTGAACGGCCATGTCTGCCACGCTTGGTCCCCTGTCTAGTTCAAAGCGCCGGAAGTCGCCACGCCCCCGCGGCGATCGTCACCGGCGAATTTCCGACCGGAATTCTCTTGGCGTCTGCGACACTGGCCCGGAGCCGCAGCCGGCTCCGGGGATCACTTGTCCAGCCCGCGCCCGGAGCATCGGACACAAGCTTTAACCCAAACCTCAGCTCTTGATCTCGGCGGTCCAGGTTTTCTCGATCTGCTTGACCACCGAGTCGGGCATCGGGATGTAGTCGAGATCTTCGGCCATCTTGTCGCCCTTCTCGAAGGCCCACTTGAAGAACTTGATGGCTTCCTGCGCAGCCGCCTTATCGGTTGCGTCCTTGTGCATGAGGATGAAGGTCGCCGCCGGTGATCGGCCAGGACGCTTCGCCCGGCTGGTCGGTCAGGATCACATAGTAGTTCCTGGCGTTCGCCCAGTCGGCGTTGGCAGCCGCGGCCTGGAATGCATCAATGGTCGGCTGCACGGTCTTGCCTGCCTTGTTGATCACAGCGCCGTAGGTCAGCTTGTTCTGCTTGGCGTAGGCATATTCGACGTAACCGATCGAGTTCTTGGTCTGGCTGACATTGCCGGCAACGCCTTCATTGCCCTTGGCGCCGACGCCAACCGGCCATTCGACCGCCGTACCGGCACCAACCTTCGACTTCCACTCGGCATTGGTCTTCGAGAGGATAGTCGGTCCAGATGAAGGTCGTGCCGGAACCGTCCGAACGGCGCACGACGGTGATGGCGTCGCTGGGCAGCTTCAGCTTCGGATTGAGCTTGGCAATCGCGGGATCGTCCCATTTCTTGACCTTGCCGAGATAGATGTCGCCCAGCAATTCGCCGGAAAATACCAGTTCGCCCGGCTTGATGCCTTCGAGATTCACGACCGGCACGAGCGCGCCCATCGCCTGCGGCCACTGAATCGATGCCGTCCTTTTCGAGCTGCTCGGGCTTGAGCGGCATGTCGCTCGCGCCGAAGGTCACGGTCTTGGCCTGGATCTGCTTGATGCCGGCGCCCGAACCGATCGACTGGTAGTTCAGGCCATTGCCGGTCTCTTTCTTGTAGGCATCGGCCCACTTCGAATAGAGCGGGAACGGGAAGGTCGCGCCCGCGCCGGTGATGTCGGCAGCGAAGGCCGAGGTCGATGCGGCCACGAGGCCGGCAGCGACGATGGTTTTGAGGAATTTCATGGACGGTCTCCATTGAGGTGAGCGAAGCGCCGGATGCGCCCGATTGCGCTCACGCCGCTTCCATCTAGGAGCGGGCGATGCCGGTTTTACGAAGGTTTGATGACAGCTGGATGACAGCGCCAAGGCACTGATATCGCTGTGTTTCAGGCGCCAGCGTTGGGCTTTGCCTGGGGAAAACAGGCGCTGAAGGTCGCGCCGTTTTTCGGCACGCTCTCGATCAGCAGCCGGCCATGATGGCGGGCGAGAATATGCTTCACCAGCGACAGGCCGAGCCCGGTTCCACCTTGCGCGCGGCTGTCGCCGACATCGACCCGGTAAAAGCGCTCGGTCAGCCGCGGCAGGTGCTCCGGCGCAATCCCGGGGCCGAAGTCGCGGACCGTGACCCGGTATTCCGGGGCGCCATCTCCGGAACTCGCCGGCGCCAGCGAGACGATGACCCGGCCGCCGGAGGCGCCGTATTTCAGCGCGTTCTCGATCAGGTTCTCGAACAGCCGCAGCAATTCCTCGCGGTCGCCGGCGATGGCGACCGGCGGCTCCGGCAGGTCGATTTCGATTGCGACCTGGCGCTCGCGCGCCAGCGGCTCGAGCCCGTCCACGACCTGGCGGATGATCGGCACCAGGTCGACCAGCGTATCCGGCCGCACATGCGCCGACAGCTCGACCCGTGACAGCGACAACAGGTCGTCGATCAGCCGCGCCATGCGCGTGGCCTGCGTGTGCATGATCGACAGGAAACGCTCGCGCGCCGTGGCATCGTCCTTGGCCGGCCCCTGCAGCGTGTCGATGAAGCCCGACAGCGCCGCCAGCGGCGTACGTAATTCATGGCTGGCATTGGCGACGAAGTCGGCGCGCATCTCCTCGACCCGGCGCAGCGGCGTCAGATCGTGGAAGGTCATCAGCATGCATTTGTCGGTGCCGCCGAACAGCGTCGGCACTGGCACCGGCGTGATGACGAGCTCCATCCAGCGATCGACGGGGACCTGGTCGAGATAGGTGGCGCGGCGCGGCTGTGTGGTGGCGATCGCCTCGCGCAATGCGGTGATGATCTCCGGCGAACGCAGCGCGAACTGCGCCAGCTCGTTCTTGCGCAGCGCCGGTGCGAGCTGGATTGCGGCCGCGTTGAGATGAAGAACGCGGCCGGCGCGGTCGAGCAACATGGCGGGATCGGGCATGCCGGCGACGATGGCGTTGACGGCAGCGGCCTCGACCGGATCCGGCGGTGCGGACATCGTCGCGCGAGGCGACCACATCATGCAGCCGCCAGGGCACCAGTGCGGCAGCGATGATCAGGACGAATGCCGCGACGGCGCGGATCAGCTGCAATTCGCCGAGCGTCACCAGCACGGCAAGCGCGAGACCCGCGGCAATCAGGATGATGGCGGAATGGCGCAGGCGGTCCGGCCACGGCGCAAAGAAGGAAGTCGGGGTATCGTCTATCGCCATATCAGCTTCACCGATAACGCCCCTTTCATCTCCGTTCGAGAATCAGGCGCCGCCGTCGCTCCGCTCGCGGACATAGACAGCTTCAGGCCTCGGTTCGACGCGCGTCTGGGCTTCGGCCATCTGCGCCAGCTTGTGCAGCCGTTTCGACCGCGCGCCCAGGATAAGCTCCCGAAACGTCAGCATGATTACAGATATGACAAAGGGGGCGATATAATAGAGGACGCGAAACAGCAGCATGCCGGCCAACAGATCCTCGCGGTCCATCTGCCAGAGACCGACCAGCATGGCGGCGTCGAACACGCCGAGCCCGCCGGGGGAATGGCTGGCAAAGCCGAGCAGCGTGGCGGAGACGAAGATCACTGCCACCACCACGAAGCCGAGATTGGGTTCGTCCGGCGTCAGCACGTACATGGCGAGCGCGCAGAAGCCGAGATCGACGATGCCGATCCCGATCTGCAGCAGCGTCAGCGGCCCGCCCGGCAGGATCACCGTCCAGGGCCCGCGGCCGACCTGGCGCGGATGCGTCCAGACCCAGGCGACATAGCCCATCAAACCGAGGAGGGTCGCGAATGCCGCGACGCGATTAAGCCAGACCGGAAGCTGGTCGATATTGGCGGCAGCTTCCGGATGCCAGGCGATGCCGAGGCCGAGCACGGCGGCATTGCCGAGCCAGAAGGTCAGGCCGGCCAGGAAACATACTTTCGCGACGTCGATCGCGTTCAGCCCCCAGGCGGAATAAATGCGATAGCGCACCGCACCCCCGGTGAAGACGCTGGCGCCGACATTGTGTCCGATCGAATAGGAGGTGAAGCCGGCGAGCGCATTGACGCGGTAAGGCACGTCGGTGCGGCCGATCGCGCGCACCGCAAACCAGTCATAGAAGGTGAGCGTGAAATAGCCGGCCGCCACGAACAGCGCGGCAAGCGCAACCTGACGCGGCTCGGTGCCCTTGATGGCGTCGACCACCTCGTTGATGTCGATGCCGCGGAGCATGTGATAGAGCACATAGCAGGCGATCCCGATAACGGTGATGCTGATCGCGACACCCAGCTTGTGCAGGACTTGCTTGTGGCGCAGAAACGAGATCGCCCTGCGTATGGCTTGCAGCATCTAGACCCTCGAATACCAATCCGAACGGCAACGGCCGCCAGCGAACCCTCGCCGCCGCCCTCGCCCGCATTTGCTCCCTCTGGGGCTGTGGTAGCGCGTTTTGAGCCGGAGTGGAATTCACCAGACGGAGAATAAAACGCGATTCTTCAAGATATTAGGGGTCGTTCATGACGGCGGATGCACAGATTTGCTGCATTCCGCCCTGCCTTGCGGAATTCACCGGGTTTTCCGAGCTGCCGCACGCGGGATGAGGCCGACCACCCCGCCCCGTTCACGCCGGGGGCTGGCTGCGGGAGACCACCCAGTCGCGCAGGCACGAGCCTATCACGCAGCCGCAGAGATAAAGCGTAAACATGATGAGGCCGAGATCGAGCCAGTAGCCGGGGCGGCCCGGGATCAGTCGCGCCAGCGCCACAGCGACGAGGCCCGCCACCAGGACCCAAAGCAGACGCCCGACGGTTTTCGAGACGCCCCCGCGCTGCACGACCGCGATCCATCCCATCAAAAGCCCGAGCAGCAAGGATGCGAGCAGCCAACCCCAGAAGAATGTCGCGACATTGCCCATGATCACTTCACCACGAAATCGATGCGGCGGTTTTGCGCCTTGCCATCTTCGGAATCGTTGCCGGCGACCGGCTGGGTGCTGCCATAGCCCACCGGCGTGAAGCGGCTCGCGGGCAGGCCGCCGCGCAACAGATAGTCGGCGACCGCCTGCGCGCGCTTTTCCGACAGCGTCTGATTGGCATTCTGATCGCCGTCGGCATCGGTGTGGCCGGCAATCTCGATGTTGGCGGAGGGACAGCGCAGCGCCGTCTCGGTCAGGCGGTCGAGCAGCCCGAGCGAGTCCGGCGAGATATCGGCGCGTCCCGATTCGAAGCGGATACGCGCCTTCGCCAACAGGTCCGCGAATAGTTGCTGGCAGACGCTGGCATCGACCGGCGCCGATGGCGGCTTGACCGAGATTTCCGCCTTGTATTGCCAGCCCTGCGGGAAATCCTTGCCGAGGCCGTTGCGGATCTGGGTGGCGGCGGCCTCATAGAGGGCATCGCCGGAGAGCTTCACCTCGCGATCCGACATCACGAGCGTGCCCGTCGACAGGCGCGACAATGCACTCAGCGCCGGCACCGCTGCGGCAGCAAATCCGCTCGGTGCGCCGACGCTGGCCTTGAGGTTGTCGACCACCTTCTCGCTGAAGAATTTTCGCCCCGCGGCTGCGACCAGCGCGGCATGCGCGTTGTTGTCGGGTACGTAGCCGGTCAATGTCAGCGTCGACGCCACCGGATCCTTGTAGGCCTGGAATATATAGGGCGGCGCCTTGACGTCGTTGGCGGCGACCGAATAGCCCTCGGGCAGATTGCGCAGCGCAGCCGCGATGGCTTCGCGGCCGCCGAGATCGCGCGCCATGCCAGACAGCGAGACCTTGGTGTCCGACAGCGCGATCTTGCCGTCCTTGAGCTTGCCGATCTGATCGAGCAGCAGAGCAGCTGCGCTGTCGAAGCGCGCCGGCGCGCCGCGCGCGAGCGTCATCTGGTCGCTGACCTCGATGCCGCCGAGATTGGCGCGGGCGGCCTCCAACAGCTTGCCCTTGCTCGACGGCAGCGGCGCGCTGCCCGACAGCGTCACCCTGACGACATCGCGCTCGGCCGCCCAGACAAACGGGTTGGCTGCGGGAACGAGACGGCTCTCGTCGTTGACGAGCCGCACGCCCGGCACGGTGTCGACGGCGGCGACCGCGCTGCGCCGGCCATCCTCGGAGAACGCCTCGGCGGCGAAGGTGACGTCGCGGCCTGCAACCGTGACGCGCTTTTTGTCGAGTATCGCGTCCTTGACCGCGGCATTGGCGCGGGCCGCAAGGTCAGCCTCCACGGGCTCTGTGCTGGTCCAGGCGGCGAAACCCCAGAAGATGAGCAGCGGAATCACGCCCGGCCACCATTTGCTGCTCCACCTGAAAAGTCCG
Organism: uncultured Alphaproteobacteria bacterium; assembly: GCA_963816655.1. Taxonomy (GTDB): domain Bacteria; phylum Pseudomonadota; class Alphaproteobacteria; order Rhizobiales; family Xanthobacteraceae; genus Bradyrhizobium. The sequence continues at coordinate 184,112 of CAWFLW010000025.1, forward strand.
CGCATCCTGGTTCCTGACGCTTGCAAGAACGGAGAGAAAACAAACCCTTGCGGGGCTGTCAAACCCGAAATAACACGAGCATGTTAGGGTTCGGACCGGCGCCCGGCTAATGGTTTGTTCAAAGGTCCCTCGCTAACGTCGAATCGGAATCCACCCGGTCAGCCACCCCTGATGAGCCAACTCCGTACCACCGTCATTCGCGCCGGCCTGGAAGCGCTTTACCGCACCGGCGCGCATCACCTGTTGCGGCCGATTTTCGCCGGCGTGGGCGCGATTTTCATGCTGCATCACGTTCGCCCGCGGCGCGACGCCGAATTCCAGCCCAATCGTCACCTCGAGATCGATCCCTCGTTCCTCGCGCAAGATGCTGATGCATCTGCGCGCACGCGACGTCGACATCATCACGATGGACGAACTGCACCACCGGCTCGATGCGCGCGACTTCTCCCGGCGCTTTGCCTGCTTCACGCTCGACGATGGTTACCGTGACAATCGCGACCATGCGCTGCCGGTGCTGCGCGAATTTGACGCGCCCTGCATCGTCTACGCCGTGAGCGAATTTGCCGCAGGCAAGGGGCGGCTGTGGTGGGTCGCGCTGGAGCGGGTGGTCGCCGCCGCCGCCACGATCGAGGTCGAGATGCATGGCCGCGTCACGCGCATGCAGACCAAAACGCCGGCGCAGAAGCAGGACGCTTTCGATCTGTTGCACGACTGGCTGCGCGCGTTGCCGAACGAGCACGATGTCAACCGCGAGATGTCGGCGCTGTGTGCCCGCCATGGCGTCGACGAGAGCGCGATCGCCAGCGAACTCTGCATGTCCTGGGATGAGCTGAAATCCTTCGCCGCCGATCCGCTGGTGACGATCGGCGCGCACACCATCACCCATTCCAACCTCGCCAAGCAAAGCGAGGAGAGCGCGCTGCGCGAACTCGCGACGAGCCGCGCCGATATCGAGGCCGCGATCGGGCGGAAGGTCGAGCACCTCGCCTATCCCTATGGCGACAAGATCGCGGCCGGCCCGCGTGAATTCGCGCTCGCCAGGACCGCCGGCTTCAAAACCGCGGTGACGACGCGGCCCGGCATGACATACGCCGGAAGCGCCGATCACCTGACCGCCCTGCAGCGCGTCTCGCTCAACGGCCATTTCCAGGATGAGCGCATCCTGCCGGTGCTGACGTCGGGCAGCGCCACGGCCCTGTGGAACGGATTCCGCCTGGTCGACGCGGACTGAGCTCACACAATGTAGGTCGCAACTTTCCTTCTCCCCTTGTGGGAGAGGGGAAGTGAGGCGTGCTTGACTCAATCTCTTCCCGCGCCCAACGTCCGGAAAAATCAAACGGGAGGAATGCATGTTCGAGAATCTGTTTTCGCTGAAGGGACGCGTCGCACTGGTCACCGGCGGATCGCGCGGCATCGGCAAGATGATCGCAGCGGGCTTTCTCGCGCACGGCGCGGCCAGGGTCTACATCACCGCGCGCAAGGCCGGCCCCTGCGAGGCGACCGCAAAAGAGCTGACCGCCCAATATGACGGCGAGTGCATCGCGCTCGGCATCGACATCTCGACGGTGGAGGGCTGCGAAAAACTCGCCGCCGAAATCATCAAGCGCGAGCCAAAACTCGACATTCTCGTCAACAATGCCGGTGCCGCCTGGGGCGCGGAGTTCGACGAGTTTCCGGAGAGCGGCTGGGACAAGGTGATGGACCTCAACGTCAAGTCGCTGTTCTTCCTGACCAAGGCATTGGCCAAGCCCTTGCGCGCCGCCGCCTCGCACGAACGGCCGGCCAAGGTCATCAACATCGCCTCGGTCGACGGCATCTTCGTCAACCCGCAGGAGACCTATTCCTACGCCGCGAGCAAGGCCGCCGTGATCCATCTGACGCGGCGCATGGCGACCAAGCTGATCAAGGACTCCATCAACGTCACCGCGATTGCGCCGGGCGCCTTCAGTTCGGACATGAACAAGGCCGCGCGGGATCACGGCGACGATGTCGCCAAGCGCATTCCGTCGCAGCGCATCGGCAGCGACGAGGACATGGCGGGAGTGGCGATCTATCTCGCCTCGCGTGCAGGCGATTATGTCGTCGGCAACACCATCGCGGTCGATGGCGGCGTGGTCTACGCGAATGCGGGGCTGCCGGTCGCGGGGTGAATGGGGCGCGAGTGCTGCCAAGAAAATGGTGTCGTCCCGGCGAAAGCCGGGACCCATAACCACCGAAGTTTCTTGTAGCGCCCGACGTCTGCCAGAACGTCCTTATCGAGAGATCACGCGGTATGGGTCCCGGCTTTCGCCGGGACGACAGCTGTGATCACGTCTCGATCTTCACATACTCGAAATCGCCCGGCTTGTTGTCGATGCCGACCTTGGGCGGCGAAATCCAGGGCGCGTACTCGCCGGTCTCGGTCACCGGCTTCATCAACGAGGCGATGAAGTCGCCGTCGGCCGTCGACGGTAGCCAATCGGCCTTGCGCTTGTTCCAGGTGGCGTCGTCGATCAAGCACGCCCTCGGGCGTGGCGTGGATATCCCTGAACTCGCCGATGGCGCGATGGAAGGCGACATTCGGCAGCGTCAGCTTGAACTGGTAGCCGGCCGTAGAGATGATCTTGTTCCAGCGCAGCATGCCCTTGGCGCAGTCCTGGGTGTAGTCGTCGCGCAGCCGCATGTTGAGCGCGGTCAGCGCCGGCTCGTCGACGCGCTTGATCTCGCCATTGACCATCTTCAGCACCGGATAGGTCGAATTCTGCAGGCGATGATCATCCTCGATCTGCGTCTCGCGATAGCGGCCCTTGACGCCGGCATTGAAGGCATTCGCGGCGTTGGTGGAGACCTCCGAACCGAACAGGTCGAGCGACAGCGAATAATGCAGGTGCAGCTTCTTCTGGATGGTCGGCAGATCGATGACGCCGAGCGCGCGCACTTTGGCAGTGTCGGTGGGATCGCTGATGCCGGCTTCCTTCATCGCCTCGCAGGTGCGCTGCACGACGCGGCTGATGCCGGTCTCGCCGACGAACATGTGATGGGCTTCCTCCGTCAGCATGAAGCGGCAGGTGCGCGACAGCGGATCGAAGCCGGACTGCGCCAGCGAGTGCAACTGCATCTTGCCGTCGCGGTCGGTGAAGTAGGTGAACATGAAGAACGACAGCCAGTCCGGCGTCGCCTCGTTGAAGGCCCCTAACATGCGCGGGCTATCGGCATCGCCGGAGCGGCGACGCAACAACTCGTCGGCCTCCTCGCGGCCGTCGCGGCCGAAATATTTCTGCAGCAGGTAGACCATCGCCCAGAGATGGCGGCCTTCCTCGACATTGACCTGGAACAGGTTGCGCATGTCGTAGAGCGAGGGCGCGGTCTTGCCGAGATGGCGCTGCTGCTCCACTGAAGCGGGCTCGGTGTCGCCCTGGATCACGATCAGGCGGCGCAGCATGGCGCGGTGTTCGCCGGGCACTTCCTGCCAGGCCGGCTCGCCAAGGGCTCGCCGAACGGCACGACGCGATTCTCTTCCTGCGGCGCCAGCAGGATGCCCCAGCGATATTCCGGCATCTTGACGTAGTCGAACTTGGCCCAGCCGCGCGGATCGACCGAATAGGCGGTGCGCAGGTAAACCAGCGACTGCTGGAAACCTTCCGGCCCCATGTCGCTCCACCAGTCCATGTAGCCGGGATGCCAGCCCTCCAGCGCCTTCAGCACCTGGCGATCCTCGGACAGATTCACGTTGTTGGGAATCTTGGTGGAGTAATCGACGTTCATGTAATTCATGGTGCGTGCTCCTTCTACACTCTTTGTCATGCCCGGGCGTAGCAGTCTGCATTTACGCAGACTGCGTAAACTTGTCTGCGCTCCCGGGCATCCACGTCTTCTTTTCATTGCGCGAAAAGACGTGGATGGCCGGGTCAAGCCCGGCCATGACGGCGATAAGTTTCTACACTCGCGTCATATCGAATTGCGCCTTCTGGCCGGTGCCGTAGCGGCGCAGCGCGCCCTCTTCACCGACCGCGTTGGGCCGCTGGAAGATCCAGTTCTGCCAGGCGGTGAGGCGCGAGAAGATTTTCGATTCCATGGTCTCAGGGCCGACGAAGCGCAAGTTCGCTTCCATGCCGGTCAATCCGTCGGGCGAGAAGCTGGTGCGTTCCTCGAGGAACACGCGCACCTCGTCGTCCCAGTCGATGTCGTCGAGCGCAAAGGTGACGAGCCCGAGCTGCTCGGCCTCCTCGGCGTCGAACGCCCCGCCGATCTTTTCCTTTGCCCGATCGAGATCAGACGGATCGGCCTGGAAGCGCGACTGCAGGCGCGTCAGGCCATGGCTCATCGGATAGGCGCCGAAATTCAGCGCCGACAGCTCGATCGCCGGCGGGGCGCGGTTGTCGCCCTGGCGCGAGCCGATCAGCATGTAGGAGCGGTCGGCGGCGAACACGAGTTCGGCGAGCGTGCCGGCAAAGCAGGAGCCGGGCTCGACCAGCGTCACCAGCGTGCGCGAGGTGACGTCGATGCGCTTGAACACACGCTTCCAGTATTGCCTGATCTCGTTGACCAGCCAATGCGCCTTGTTGGCTTCGAGGAAGGCGTCGCAGGCGATCACATTGGCGCGCTCGCCATGCGACTTGAACAGCAGCATGGCGGTCTCGAGCTCGTTGATGCGCAGATGCAGGATGGCATCGTCAAGCTCGCGCGCGACCTGCAGCGGCCAGAACGAGGCGCCTTGCGCGATCATGCCGTCGATGTCGGCGGGCGGGGCCGCCTCGGGCGCTGCGATCGTGATGGTGGCGATGCGCTGATCGCGGTTGATATCGACGGTGACGAAGCCGTAGCGGATGCCTGCTTCATCGATGCTGCGCTTGATCGGGGTCAGCGCGATGCCCTTGCCGTTGCCGTTGCGCGTCGATTTCGCGGCGAATTCCTTGGTGCGCTCGGCGACCTTGGCTTCCAGCTTGCTGTTCGGCGCGATCTCGTCGACCAGCCGCCAGGCGACCGCGCGCTTGCCCTTGATGCCTTCCTCGATGGTGCAGAAGAAATCGGCATGGTCGCGGCGCACCTTGCGCTTGTCGACCACGCGCGTCAGCCCGCCGGTGCCGGGCAGCACCGCGAGCAGCGGCACTTCGGGCAACGCGACTGAAGCCGCGCCGTCGTCGGCGAGGATGATGTGGTCGGTGGCGAGCGCGAGCTCATAGCCGCCGCCGGCGGCGGTGCCGTTGACCACGGTGATGAAACGCTGGCCGGAATTTTCCGATGAATCCTCGATGCCGTTGCGCGTCTCGTTGGTGAACTTGCAGAAGTTGACCTTGTGGGCGTGGGTCGAGCCCGCGAGCATGCGGATGTTGGCGCCGGCGCAGAACACGCGGTTCTTGCCCGAGCGCATCACCACGACCTTCACCTCGGGGTGCTCGAAGCGCAGCCGCTGTACGGCGTCCGCCAAGCTCGATGTCGACGCCGAGGTCGTAGGAATTGAGCTTGAGCTGATAGCCCTCGAACAGGCCGCCGTTCTCGTCGACGTCCATGGTCAGCGTCGCGACGTCGCCTTCGACGTCGAGCTTCCAGTGCCGGTAGCGCGACGGATCGGTTTGAAAATCGATGTATTTCGCGCCACCCGCGAGCACGCGATCTTCGCCGGCCATGGGCCTCACCCTGAGCTTTACGATTGGTCGTTACATGCACAATAGTGCATGTTTTGGAGCGGGTCTAGCCCGAAAATCGGAAATATGCACTTTGCTTCATGTTTGTTTCAGGTCTTGCCGATGGCCGAAAAGGCCACCCAATCGGCCTTGGTGAGTTCGGCCCGGGCCAGTTTGCCCTTCAAGAGGCTCGATCAGGAGATCGGTCGGAAAACCATCGGCAAAGCCGTCGCCGGTCGCGGCGGCCCTGCGCTGCGACAGCGCGTTCAGCTCCTGCAGCGCCTCGCCGAGCAGGCGCGATGCGGCATGCGGCTTCTGCATGCGCAGCCGCAGATTGGCGTTGGCGATCTGGATGCAGGCGCGCAGCAGGATGCGCTCGCGGCCGCCTTGCGGTGCCGCGGCCCACACCGCTTCCAGCACCTCCTGCGCTTCCCAGAAATAGCCGCGGTCGTTCAGCGTCATGCCGTAACGCAGCGCCGGATGCCGCGCCGGCACAAAGTCGCGGAAGCGCGACGGCACCAGGCTTTTCGCCTTCCACAGCGTGTCGTGATCGGCATCGTCCTCCGCCATCTCGCCGGGCACATAGGCCCATTGCGGCAGCGGCAGATCCTGCGGTGAAGATGACGGCGTGTTCATCGACACACCACGGCATATGCGTCAGGCAGCTCGCCCTTGCGAGCCTTCGTCGCGCAGCACCGCTTTTGCGAAATCAGCGATCGCATCAAGCGTAGCCCCTGGCGCTTCGCGATGCGGCGAATGTCCCGCCCCCGGAATCTCGGTCACATCGACGGGACAATAGCACTCTTCCCGCGCGATCTCGATCTGCCGCATGGTGCCATACGCGTCATCCACACCCTGCAAAATGGCCACGGGAACGCGGATATAGCCGAGATATTCGGAAATATCCCAGTTGCGGAATTCTGGATCGAGCCAGGCGTCGTTCCAGCCATAAAAGGCGTTGTCGACGTCCTTGTGCCAGCGCGCGAGCTTCGCCTTCAGCTCGGTGGTCTCGTAGGTCTTCTTGATTTCGGCGATCGACACCACCGAAATGTCCTCGACGATGAAATGCGGCGCGATCATCGCGACGCCCTGCACGCGGTGATCCTGATGGCTGCCGGCATAGATCGCCGCGATCGAGGCGCCGTCGGAATGGCCGAGCAGCAGGCCGCGGCGGAAGCCGATCGTGTCCAGCAGCTTCGGCAGCACCTCGAGCGCCTCGACGTGCATGTAATCGAGCGGCCGCGGCAATTTTGCCGGTGTCGAGGCGCCATAGCCGGCGCGGGAATAGACGAACACGCCGGCGCCGGTCGCCGCCTGCAGTTTTTCCGGGAAGTCGCCCCACAGTCCGGCCGAGCCGAGCCCTTCATGCAGCATCACGATGGTCGGCGCCGCTGACGGCGCAGGGCCGATCATGCGGTATTCGAGATCGGATGCGCCGATGCGCAGGAAGCCGGTGGGAGAGAGGTTGGTCATGATCAGGTCTCGTCATTCTCCGTCATTCCGGACAGGTCGCGGCCATCTACGTCTTGCTGCCGCATAGAAGTCGAAAGATCCGTGGATCGCGCTCGCGCGAGCCCGGAATGACGACGTTACTTCGTCTTCACCGTCGCGCAGCTTGTAGCGCTGGATCTTGCCGGTCGCGGTCTTCGGCAGGGATTCCACCACGTCGATCCAGCGCGGATATTTCCACGGGCCGATCTTCTGCTTGACGTGCTCCTTCAGCGCTTCGAAGAGGTCATCGCTCTCGCTGCCGGCGCGCAGCACGACGAAGGCCTTCGGCTTCAGCAGCCCTTCCGGATCGGCTTCCGGCACGACGGCGGCTTCCAGCACGGCGGGGTGCGTGATCAGCGCGCTCTCGACCTCGAACGGCGAGACCCAGATGCCGGAGACCTTGAACATGTCGTCGGCGCGGCCGCAGAAGGTGTAGCGGCCGTCGGCATCGCGAACATATTTGTCGCCGGTGCGGGTCCAGTTGCCTTGAAAGGTGTGCCGGCTCTTGCTGCGCTGGTTCCAGTAGCCCTCTCCGGCCGACGGCGCCTCGACCAGAAGTTCGCCGACCTCGCCGTCCGGCACATCGGCGCCCTCATCGCTGACGAGCCGGACCTTGTAGCCGGGCACGGCGCGGCCGGACGTGCCGTATTTGATGTCACCGGGCGCGTTCGACATGAAGATGTGCAAGCAGCTCGGTCGAACCGATGCCGTCGAGGATGTCGACGCCGAAGCGCGCCTTCCAGGCAAGGCCGACGGATTCCGGCAGCGCCTCGCCGGCGGAGGTGCAGATGCGCAGCCGCGCCCCCGTCCGCTCGTTCTTCTGCGTCTCGTCGTTCAGCATCGCGGCGAACAGCGTCGGCGCGCCATAGAAGATGGTCGGATTGTACTTGTTCAACAGCGAAAACATCAGCGCCGGCGTCGGCCGCTGCGCATTGAGCACGGTGGTGGCGCCGACCGACATCGGGAAGGTCAGGGAATTGCCGAGCCCATAGGCAAAGAACAGTTTTGCCGCGGAAAGACAGACATCGTTCTCGCTGATGCCGAGCACCTGCCTGCCATACGTGTCGGCGGTCGCCTGCAAATTGGAATGCAGATGCCGCACGCCCTTGGGCATGCCGGTCGAGCCCGACGAATAGAGCCAGAACGCCGGCTCCTCGGCATGGGTCTCGACGGTGGCGAAGGTGTCGCTCTCCTTCGCGAGCTCCTCGGAGAGCAGCTTGTGGCCGAACGCGTTCTCGCCGGACACCACGACGCATTCGAGATCGCTCATGCGGCCGACGATGTCCTTCACGACGGGATAGAGCGCCTCGGAAACGAACAGCACCCGCGCGCGGCTGTCGGCCAGCACATAGGCATATTGATCCGTCGTCAGCAGCGTGTTGAGCGGCACCGGCACGATGCCGGCGCGGATCGCGCCGAGGAACACGATCGGGAAATCGACGGTGTCGAGCATGATCATGGCGACGCGCTCTTCGCGGCGCACGCCGAGACGGCGCAGCATGTTGGCGGCACGGCGCGACTGCCGCTGCAATTCGCCATAGCTGAGTTCGGCAACGGTGTCGGTGAAGGCGAGTTTTTCGCCGCGGCCTTCATCGATGTTGCGGTCGAGCAGCCAGGTCACCGCGTTGTACGTGCTCATGCCGCGCTCCCAAGCCAAAAGCGTGTCACCACGCTTCTCCCCAAGTTTCTTGAATTATAATTCATAGAAAGACACTGGACGCGCTTGCTGTCAATCCTCTCCGGCATTATGTTGCCGGAACATGAGCCGAGAAGCCCGATCCCGAAACCGAATTCCTCGAACAGCTCGGCCAGCGCGTGCGCACCACGCGGGCGCTGCGCGGCATGTCGCGCAAGGTGCTGGCAAAAGTCTCCGGCATTTCCGAGCGCTACATCGCGCAGCTCGAGAGCGGCAAAGGCAATGTCTCGATCGTGCTGCTGCGCCGCGTGTCGCACGCCATGGGCGCGCATCTCGAGGATCTCATTCCCGATGCGGAATCGCGACAGCGACTGGCCGATGGTCCGCGATCTCCTGCGCAAGGCGACGCCGCATCAGGTCGCACAGGCCAAAGACATCCTTGCCGGCCACGGCGCGAACGCGCATCGCGCGCCGTCGTTCGCCGGCATCGCGCTGATCGGGCTGCGCGGCGCCGGCAAATCGACGCTCGGCAAAATCCTGGCCAAGAAAATCGGCTGGAGCTTTGTCGAGCTCAACAAGGAGATCGAGGCGCAGAACGGCCTCTCGGTCGCCGAGATCATCGCGCTCTACGGCCAGGAAGGTTTTCGGCGCATGGAGCAGGCGGCGCTGAAGCAGCTGCTGGCGCGGAAAGAGCTGATGGTGCTGGCGACCGGCGGCGGCATCGTCTCCGAGCCGCTGACCTTCGACCTGATCCTGTCGTCGTTCTACACGATCTGGCTGAAGGCCGATCCGGAAGAGCACATGTCACGCGTGCGCAAGCAGGGCGACTTGCGGCCGATGGCCGACGACCGCTCGGCGATGGCGGAGCTGCGCAACATTCTGGTGAGCCGCGAGCCGCTGTATGCGCGCGCGTCCGCAGTGGTGGATACGGCGGGGCTGACCGTCGATGCCGCGGCTGCGCGGCTGGTCGATTCGGTGCGCCCAGTGCTGCAGAACGAAGCGCGCGCGTTCGGGCTGCGCAGCGTGGCGGTGTAGGCGCTACTCAAAGCAGCTTGTCCTTCACCTCATCCGCCCCCTCACGCAGCAACGGCAGGAAGCGATCGACCAGTTCGCGCGTCGGCACGCGGTCGACATGGGCGCCCATGTTGATGGCGGCGACGATGGTGTTGTCGTAGCGGCGCACCGGCACCGAGATCGAGCGGAAATGCGGCTCGGCTTCACGGTCGACCAGCGAATAGCCTTTGGCGCGGTCGGCCTGGATCGCCTTCAGCAGCAGTTTGGGATCGGTCACGGTCTGCGGCGTCATCGCCTCGCGCTTCATCGCCTTCAGCCGTTTCGCCAGATCGTCGTCATTGAGCTGGCCGAGCAGCGCGCGGCCGACCGAGGTGCAGAACGCCGGCAGGCGATAGCCGATTTCGAGACCGGTCGAGAACATCCGCGCCGGGCTGCCGCGCGCGATGAACACGACCTCGTCGCCATCGAGCAGCGCCAGCGAGGAGATTTCCTGCGCTGTCGTCGCGATGCGATCGAGCACGGGCTGCAGCACGGCGACCACTTGGTTGGAGCGCAGATAGGCGCCTGCGAGCGTCAGCACATGCGGCGTCAGGGTGAACAGTTTGCCGTCACTTGCGACAAAGCCGCCGCGCTCCAGGGTGAACAGGATGCGGCGCGCGGTGGCGCGCGGCAGATCGGCTGATCGCGCGACGTCGCTCAGCGTCATCGGGCCCGTCGATTTGCCGAAGGCCTGCAGCAGGCGCAGGCCGCGGTCGAGGCTTTCGACAAAATCGGTGGCGCGCTCCTCGCCGCCTTGACGCTTCAGCTTTGGCATGGTGCTTATTGGTCCGAGCGGCGTTCGAAAATGGGGCTTGCCGCCATTCCAGACATGGCATAATTCGCCCATTCGTTCAATAGGCGAACATTTCCGAAGGACCGCCGCCATGATGAGCCAGGAAGCGAACGACCTGATCACCCGCACGGGCGCAAAGGATCCTTGCGGCAAGCTGATGCGGAGTTACTGGCAGCCGGCGGCGCTGGTCGACGAGCTTGCCGGCGAGCGGCCGGTGCGACCGGTCAAAATGCTCGGCGAAAACCTGGTGCTGTTCCGCGACGAGCAGGGCCGCTACGGCCTGATCGATCGCCACTGCGCACATCGCGGCGCCGATCTCGCCTTCGGCCGGCTCGAAGATGGCGGCCTGCGCTGCGCCTTCCATGGCTGGCTGTTCGATGCGAGCGGCCAGTGCATCGAGACGCCGGCCGAGCCCGCGGACTCGCAGCTCTGCAAGGGCATCCGGCAGCGCTCCTATCCCGTGGTCGAGAAGGCCGGCATCCTCTGGGCCTATCTCGGCGAGGGCGCTCCGCCCGCCTTTCCGGAGATCGACGCCTTCGTTGCGCCCGACAGCCACATCTTTGCGTTCAAGGGCCACATGAACTGCAACTGGCTGCAGGCGCTGGAAGTCGGCATCGATCCGGCGCACGCGTCCTTTCTGCATCGCTTTTTCGAGGACGAGGATACGTCAACGGCCTACGGCAAGCAGTTCCGCGGCGCTTCGGCGGGCTCCGACATGCCGATGACAAAGATCCTGCGCGAATACGACCGTCCCATCATCAATGTCGAGCACACCGAATATGGCCTGCGCCTGATCGCGCTGCGCGAGATCGACGCGGAGCGCACCCATGTGCGCGTCACCAACCAGCTGTTCCCGCACGGCTTCGTCATTCCGATGAGCACGGAGATGACGATCACGCAGTGGCACGTGCCGATCGATGACGAGAACTGCTACTGGTATGCGATCTTCACCAGCTACACGGCGCCGGTCGACAAGCAGAAGATGCGCGACCAGCGGCTCGAGCTCTATGAGCTGCCCGACTACAAATCGCGCAAGAACAGGACCAACGATTACGGCTTCGATCCGCACGAGCAGGCGACCGAGACCTATACCGGCATGGGCAGCGACATCAACGTGCACGACCAGTGGGCGGTGGAATCGATGGGCGCGATCCAGGACCGCACCAAGGAGCATCTCGGCCAGAGCGACAAGGCGATCGTGCAGTATCGCCGCCTGCTGCGGCAGGAGATCGAGAAGGTCGCTGGCGGCGAGAAGCCGATGCTGTTTCTGGACGAGGCGCATGCGCGTTCGATCCAGGGACCGGCGACCATGGACGGCATCGGACCGACGCTGGGCTGGGAAATCTACTGGATGGAAGTCGACGTGAAGCGCCGCCGCGGCGCGCCGTGGGCAGCGCCGGTGCCGCAGGAGATCGCCGGCAAGGTGCGGCACCTGTCGGCGGCGGAGTAATTCTGGCACCGTCATTGCGAATAACAACGGATCGCGCGACAGTTTGCGCGGTCATTCCGGGGCGGCTCGCAGAGCCGAACCCGGAATGACGGCACTGGGGGAATCACGCATTGAGTTTCGTCGAGCGTCACGGCCTGTGGTCGGTTGAGCAGAAGGAGGCGGCAAGCCGCCTGCGCCGCATCGTCGCGGATCACAAGCTCGAGGTGATCCGGCTGTCCTTCCCGGATCAGCACGGCATTCTGCGCGGCAAGACGCTGGTCGCAAGCGAAGCGCTGGCCTCGCTGGAAAGCGGCTGCTCCATCACGACGACCCTGCTCGCCAAGGACACCTCGCACCGCACGGTGTTTCCGGTGTTCACCTCCGGCGGCGGCTTCGGCATGAAGGACATGGAGGGCGGCGCCGACGTGATCATGGTCGCCGACCCCACCACCTTCCGCGTGCTGCCGTGGGCGCCGACCACGGGCTGGATGCTGTGCGACCTCTATTTCGCCGACGGACGGCCGGTGCCGTTTGCGACGCGCAACCTCTATCGCGGCGTGCTCGAGAAGCTCGCCAAGCGCGGCTATGATTTCGTCGCCGGGCTCGAGGTCGAATTCCACCTCTTCAAGCTGGAAGACGCCAAGACCGCGGCCGAGGATGCCGGCCAGCCCGGCACGCCGCCGCAGGTGAGCCTGCTGTCGCAGGGCTATCAGTATCTGACCGAGCAGCGTTACGACCAGATGGAGCCGGCGCTGGAGATCATCCGCCGCGACATCCTCGCGCTCGGGCTGCCGCTGCGATCGGTCGAGGTCGAGTTCGGCCCGAGCCAGGTCGAATTCACCTTCGCACCGGCCAAGGGCCTCGCGCCCGCCGACAACATGGTGCTGTTCCGCTCGGCGGTGAAGCAGATCGCGCGGCGCCACGGCTATCACGCGACCTTCATGTGCCGGCCGAAGCTGCCCAACATCTTTGCCAGCGGCTGGCACCTGCATCAGTCGCTGGTGTCGCGCGCCGGCGGCGAGAACGCGTTCATGGCCAAGGATGATGGCAAGGATAACGGCGAGGTGCTGAGCGCCTTCGGCAAGCATTATCTCGCCGGATTGATCGAACATGCGCGCGCCTCGACCGTGTTCACGACGCCGACCATCAACGGCTACAAACGCTACCGCTCCTATTCGCTGGCGCCGGACCGCGCCATCTGGGGCCGCGACAACCGCGGCGTGATGATCCGCGTGCTCGGCGGTGCCGGCGATCCGCAACGCGGCTGGAGAACCGGATCGGCGAGCCGGCTGCGAATCCCTATCTCTACATGGCCTCGCAAATCCTCTCCGGCCTCGACGGCGTCGACCGCAAGCTCGATCCCGGCCCGTCCGCCGATGCGCCCTACGAGACCAAGGCGGCGCTATTGCCGAAGAGCTTGCGCGAGGCGGTGCTCGCGCTCACCGACGATCCGTTCTTCCGCGACGCGCTGGGCGCGGCGTTCGTGGACTATTACGTCCACATCAAGAATGCCGAGATCGAGCGTTTCCAGGCCGAGGTGTCGGACTGGGAGCATCGCGAATATTTCGAGATGTTTTGAGACGCGTGATTTGGGCAGCGGGGCCTTCATCCTTCGAGACGCCGCTGCGCGGCTCCTCAGGATGAGGAGTTGTACCGCGCTCTGGCGTTAGACCCTCATGCTGAGGAGCGCGGCTTGCCGCGCGTCTCGAAGCCATGAAGGCCACGAGGCGCCTAAATCCCCAGATACCGGTGCTGCAGGTCAGGCTCGGCCAGCAGCTGCTCCGACGTACCGCTCCACACGGTGCGGCCGCGCTCGATCATGTAGTGGCGGTCGGCGATCTTGGCGAGGTTGCCGACGTTCTTGTCGATGACGAGCACAGACTGGCCCTGCGCCTTCAGCATCGACAGGCAGTTCCAGATCTCTTCGCGGATCAGCGGCGCAAGGCCTTCGGTTGCTTCATCGAGGATCAGCAGCCGCGGATTGGTCATCAGCGCGCGGCCGATCGCCAGCATCTGCTGCTCGCCGCCCGACAGCGTGACGCCCATGTTGGTGGAGCGTTCGGCGAGCCGCGGAAACAGCGCGTGGATCTTCTCCAGCGTCCAGGGATCCTTGACGCCGAGACGGTTACCCGACGCCGCGACGAGATTTTCGCGCACGGAGAGGTTCGGGAAAATCTGCCGACCCTCGGGCACGAGGCCAATGCCGAGCTGCGCGATCTTGTAGGACGGCAGCTTGCGCACGTCCTCGCCGGCAAAGCGGATCGCACCCGATCGCGCCGGGGTCAGGCCCATGATGGAACGGATGGTCGTGGTCTTGCCCATGCCGTTGCGGCCCATCAGCGCGATCATCTCGCCCGCCTTGATCGACAGCTGCAGGCCGAACAGCACCTGGCTCTGGCCATAGCAGGTTTCGATGCCGTCGATTTCGAGCAGCGTATCAGCCATCCTTGGTCAGCCATGGCTTGCCACCACGTGCTGGTCGCCGAGATAGGCGCGCTTGACCTCTTCGTGCCTGCGGATCTCGTCCGGCCTGTCGCAGGCGATGACGCGGCCATAGACCAGCACCGTGATGCGATCGGCCAGCGCAAACACCGCTTCCATGTCGTGCTCGACCAGCACGATGGTGACTTCCTTGCGCAAGTCCTTGAGCAGCTCCACCATGCGCGCGGATTCCGTGACGCCGAGGCCGGCCATCGGCTCGTCGAGCAACAGCAGTTGCGGATTCGTCGCGAGCGCCACCGCAAGCTCGAGCTCGCGCTGCTCGCCATGGCTGAGCTCGGCGACAGGCACGTCGGCGCGCTTCTCAAGACCGACCCGCGCCAGTGCGGCGCGCGCCGCCTCGCGCAGCGGCTTCTCCTTCCGCGCGTTGGCCCAGAAGCGGTAGGAGTGGCCGTGATGCGCTTGCGCTGCGAGCGCGACATTGTCGGCGGCGGTGAAGTCGCGCAGCAGCGAGGTGATCTGGAACGAGCGCGCCAGCCCGAGCCGGCTGCGCCGGTAGGCCGGCAGCCGCGTGATGTCCTGGCCGGCGAAACGGATGGTGCCGGAGTTCGGCGTCAGCTGTCCGGTGAGCTGGCTGATCAGCGTGGTCTTGCCGGCGCCGTTCGGGCCGATGATGGCGTGCAATTCGCCGGGCGCGACGTCGAGCGACAGATTGTCGGTGGCGACAAGGCCGCCGAACCGCCGCATCAAACTGTCGACACGCAGCAGCGGATCAGCCACGGGAGACCCTCCCCAACAGGCCCATGATGCCGCCGCGCGCGAACAGCACGATCAGCAGCAGCAGCGGGCCCATGATCAACGCCCAGTATTCGGTGAACTGCGACAAGAACTCTTCCAGCAGCAGGAACACGATGGTGCCGATCACGGGGCCGAACAGCGTGCCCATGCCGCCGAAGATGACCATCACCATGAGGTCGCCGGAGCGGGTCCAGTACATCGACGCCGGGCTGATGAAATCGGTGTTGTTGGCGAGCAGCGCGCCGGCAAGGCCGCAGATGGTGCCTGAGATGACGAAGCAGACCAGCCGGTAGCGGTTGGCGTGGAAACCGATCGCCTGCATGCGCTGCTCGTTGGAGCGCACGCCCTGCACGACGAGGCCGAAGCGCGAATTGACGATGCGCCAGATCAGATAGACGCCGCCGAGCAGGCAGGCCAGGCACAGATAGTAGAACTGCACGCGGTTGGAGAGATCGATGAGACCGCCAAAGGTGCTGCGCTTGTAGATGGTGAGCCCATCGTCGCCGCCATAGCGCGACAGGCCGGAGGCGACGTAATAGGCCATCTGCGCAAAGGCGAGCGTGATCATGATGAAATAGACGCCGCGGGTGCGCAGACTGAGCGCGCCGATCACCAGCGCAAACAGCGCGGACGCCACCAGCGCCACCGGCCACTGGATGAAGCCGCTGCCGATGCCCTCGAAGGCGAGGATGCCGACGGCATAGCCGCCGATACCGAGATAGGCGGCGTGGCCAAAGCTCATCATGCCGCCATAGCCCATGATGAGATTGAGGGATGCAGCCGCCAGCGCAAAGATGATGATGCGGGTGAACAGCGTGAGGATGAACACCTTGCCCGACAGCGCCGAGTAGACCGGCAGCAGCAACAGGCCGGCCACCATCAGCGCGACCACGACGTTACGCGCGTTGAGGGTAGAGCTTCATCGTTTGGCGGCCGGAAACAGCCCCTCGGGCCTGACCACCAGCACGATCGCCATCAGAAGGTAGATCAGCATCGAGGACAGCGCGGGCGCGGCGGTCGAGGCCGCGGTGGAAGACAGCACCGTGCGCAGCAGGTCGGGCAGGAAGGCACGGCCCAGAGTATCGATCACGCCGACGAAGATCGCGGCCATGAAGGCGCCGCGGATCGAGCCGATGCCGCCGATCACGATGATGACGAAGGCGAGGATCAGGATGTTCTCGCCCATGCCGATCTGCACGGTGAGGATCGGCGCCTGCATCAGCCCGGCGAGGCCCGCGAGCGCCGCGCCAAGCCCGAACACCAGGGTGAACAGCAGCTTGATGTTGATGCCGAGCGCGCCGATCATCTCGCGGTTGGAGGCGCCTGCGCGGATCAGCATGCCGATGCGGGTACGCATCACGACGAGATAGAGCAGCAACGCAACCAGCAGCGCGACTGCAATGATGGAGAGCCGGTAGGCCGGATAGTAGACGCCGGGCATGATCTGCACGGGAACGGTGAGCCAGGCCGGCAGCGGCAGCGCAAGGCCGGCCGGGCCCCAGATCAGCCGCACCGCGTCGTTGAAGAACAGGATCAGCCCGAAGGTCGCCAGCACCTGGTCGAGATGGTCGCGGCCGTAGAGATGTCTCAGCGCGACATATTCCGAGGAGGATGCCGAGCAATAGCGTGGCGCCGAGCGCCAACAGCGCGCCGAGCACGAAACTTCCCGTCCAGGCCACGAAGGTCGCCGCGAAATAGGCGCCCATCATGTAGAGCGAACCATGGGCGAGGTTGACGAAATCCATGATGCCGAACACCAGCGTCAGCCCCGCCGCCAGCAGGAACAGCAGCAGACCGAACTGCAATCCGTTGAGCAGTTGTTCGACGAAGACCAGCATGGACCTATGTCAGCTTAAAAAACAGCGGCAGCGCTTGTGCACTGCCGCTTATTGTTGTTGGGCGCATCATCTCCGGCATGCTCGCGCGATGCAAGGACTATGCGCCGATCGAACCCGACCTTACTTCATCGGGCATTTGTCGGCGAAGCGATCCTGGTCGTCCTTGACGATGGTGGCAACCGTCTTGAGCACGAGCTGGCCCTCGGCGTCCTTGACCACGTCCTGCAGGTAGAAATTCTGGATCGGGATGTGGTTCTTGCCGTACTTGAAGGGGCCGCGCACCGACTTGAAGTCGGCCTTTTCCATCGCGGCCTTCATCTCGTCCTTCTTGGTCAGGTCGCCCTTGACCGCGACCACCGCGCTGTTGATCAAGCCGACCGCGTCATAGGACTGCGCGCCGTAGAAGCTCGGGCGCAGGCCGGTGTACTTCTTGCGATAGTCCTCGACGAACTTCTTGTTCTCGGCGTTGGGCAGGTCGTTGACCCATTGCTGCGCCCCGGGCACGCCGATCGCGTTGTCCTTCTGCAGCGGCAGCGACGATTCGTCGATGGTGAAGGCGGTATAGAGCGGAATCTGCGCCTTGATGCCGGCCTGGGCGTACTGGTTGAGGAACTGCACGCCGGCCGCGCCTGGATAGAACACGAAGATCGACTTCGGCCTTGGAGTTCTTGGCCTTGGTGAGCTCGGCGGAGAAGTCGAGCTGGCTCGGCCAGACCGTGTATTCCTCGCCGACCACCTGACCCTTGAAGGTGCTCTTGACGCCGGCGAGCATGTCCTTGCCGGCCGCGTAGTTCGGACCGATCAGGAACACCGACTTGACGCCCTTCTGGTTCATGTAGGTGCCGACCGCCTGCGGGGTCTGGTCGTTCTGCCAGGAGGTCGAGAACACGTAAGGCGAGCAGAGTTCGCCGGCGAGCTGCGAGGGACCGGCGTTGGCCGAGATCAGGAAGGTCTTGCTATCGACGGCGGTCTTCAGCGAGGCCAGCAGCACGTTGGACCAGATGTAGCCGACGATGAAATCGACCTTGTCGGACTGGATCAGCTTTTCGGTCTTCTGCTTGCCGACATCCGGCTTCTGGCCGTCGTCCTCGTAGATCACTTCGACCGGAAGACCGCCGATCTTGCGGCCCATATGGTCGAGCGCGAGCTCGAACGAGTTGCGCATATCGTTGCCGATGACAGCGGTCGGGCCGCTGAAGGTCGAGACAAAGCCGATCTTGACGCTGTCGGCCGCGACCGCCGGCTGGGCCAGCGCGAGCGCGGCGATGCCCGCCAGCCAGATTGCCTTTTTCATACTTACTCCCCTCCTCGTTATCATGTCCGCCCGCGTTTCTCTCGCGGACTGCTTATTCAAGTGACATGTTTTGTGCGCGAAATTACCCTTCCGCAGCAAGCATGAACCCGAAATCCTGCCTTAGAACCTTCGGCCCATGCCTGGCATGCGGCCTGCACCATAATTCGCGCTTTGCGCCGATGGCAAGAATTATAATTCCGATTGGCCGGGGACAGTTGTCGCAGCAACGATGGGTCGCGGTCGCGCTCATGACACCTCTCCCGGATGGCGCGCGGTGTCGCGCTGCCACTCGGCCCAGGTCGGCCGATCCATCTGGAACAAGTCGGGACAGCGGGCATACCAGCCGCTGCCATGCATGCGGCCGATCAATTGCAGCGCTGGCGTATCGATGTGGCAGCGCTCTTTGTCTTGGACGAAACGGTCCTCGATGTGGGCGCAGACGACGCGGCCGATCACAACCGTCTGGCGCGGGCCCGTCACGAGCGAGGTCAGCATCTTGCACTCGAAGGAGACTGGCGACTCCGCGATGCGCGGCGGCCGAATTTTTTGCGACGGAGCCGGCGTGAGCCCGGCGAGCGCCAGCTCGTCGACCTCGGGCGGCGCGTCGATGCAGGTGACGTTCATCGCCTCGGCGTTCGCTTCGGAGACCAGGTTCACCACGAATTCGCCGGTGGCGATGATATTGGTCGCCGTATCCTTGAAGCGGCTCTTGGCGGGGAGTAGCCCGAGCGCGACGATCGGCGGATCACTGCCGAGCGCGTTGAAGAAGCTGAAGGGCGCGGCGTTGACGATGCCGTCCTCTGAGAGCGTCGTTACCCAAGCGATCGGGCGTGGCGTGACGGTCGCCGTCAGAATCTTGTAGCGATTTGCGGCCTCCAGCGTCTCCATGTCGAACAGCATCGCCGACCTCACGCCGCCACGACGGGGTGGCGCAGCCGGCCGATGCCGGTCACCTCGGCTTCCACGACGTCGCCCGGCCACAGCCATTCCTGGGGGTTACGGCCGGCGCCGACGCCATCGGGCGTGCCGGTCGCAATGATGTCGCCGGGCTCGAGCGTAATCGCGGCGGAAATGTCCGCGATCAACTGCGGCACCTTGAACAGCATGTGACGCGTGTTGGAGCGCTGCTTCTCGACACCGTTGACCGTGAGCCAGAGGTCGAGCGCATGCGGATCGGCGATCTCGTCTGCCGTCACGATGCAAGGGCCGAACGGCGCGAAGGTGTCCTGCCCCTTCGAGTAAATCCATTGTCCGGCGCGGCGGTTGTCACGGGCTGAGACGTCGATCATCACGCTGTAGCCGAACACGAAACGCAGTGCGTCTGCCTCAGTCACCCGGCGCGCGGTCTGCCCCATCACGACGGCGAGTTCGACTTCCCAGTCGAGCTGCTGCGTGATCTTTTTGTTGTGTTCGATGGCGTCATCGGGACCGATTACGGAGGTCGGCGGCTTGGAGAAGATCACCGGCTGCTTCGGCAATTCCATTGCGGTGTCGAGCGCACGCGAGGATTCGGCGACGTGCTCGACATAGTTCAGGCCAATCCCGAAAATGTTCTTGCGCGGGCGCGGAATCGGCGCGAGCAATTTCACATTGGCAAGCGGCAATGCGGCGCCAACGGGCCAGTTGCGATTTTCGTCGTTCAGGATGGTCTTCAGCGCCGACCACGCCGGCGGCCCGAGATCGATGAGATCGAGCATCGAGGAGGGCAGTGGCACGCCGGAATGCGCGCCGATCTTTTCGACATCGACGACGAGATCGCCGACGACGGCGCCGAGACGCGCAGCCGCTTCGATATTGCCGCGGTAGGTTACGAGACGCATGCTTTTCTTTCTAGGATGAGAGCGGCTGCCGGCCTTCATTGTCGCCGAAGGATTCCTCCCGGTACAAACCGAGCGCGTGCATGACGGGCAGGTCGTTGAAAGCAAAAAGACAGGCGTCATCGCTTGCCGACGCGTTGGCATGTTCGTGCCAGGCCCAGGACGGCACGCAAAAAATGTCACGCTCGGTCCAGTCAAAGCGCTTGCCGTCGATGATGGAGTGACCGCTGCCCTTGGCGACCTGGTAGATCACGCTGCCGGTGTGCCGATGCGCCCGCGTCGCCTCGCCCGGCCGCAGCATCTGCATGGATGCGCCGATCGTCTGCATCACTGGCCCGCCGGTCACCGGGTTCACATAGTTCATCAGCACGCCGTCATAAAGCGAGCCGTCGGTTGCCTTGCCGTAGCGCTGCAGCGCCTCGTAGGTCGGGCCCCACTCATATTTCAGGAGCGGCGAATATCCGTTGCTCCAGTCGGTGCCGGCGGGGCGCAGCCCGGGATTGCCCCAGGCGTGCGCCATGTCGTCGACGGGATGGCCGACGGCCTGCTGCATCTTCGGATGCACGGCGTAGAAATTGGCCTCCAGCGCATTGACGAGCGGGATGTCGAGGCCGTCCTGCCAGATGCAGGGCGAGCCGTCGCTTGAAACGCCGTGCTCGTGCCAGGTGCCGTTGGGCGTCAGCACAAAATCATTGGCGCCAAGAGTAAGTTTATGCCCGTCGACGATGGTGTAGGCGCCCTCGCCTTCCATGATGAAGCGCAGCGCCGACGCCGAATGTGCATGCGCAGAGGCGACCTCGCCCGGATGCATCACCTGCAGTCCGGAATAGAGCCAGCCGACAGCCGCGGCCTGCTCGCGACGTCCGGGATTGTTCAGATAGATGACGCGGCGGCCAGCCTTTTCTGGCGACACCAGCTCGACGGAGCGCAGCACATGCGCGCGCAAATCCGCGTAACGCCACAACACGGGAACGGATGACGATTTCGGCTCCCAGGGCTCGATCTTGTTGGCGACCGTCCACAGCGCGCCTGCCTCGAGGTTTTCGAGTTCATCGTAATAGGCGAGCAGCTCCGGGGTATCCTCGACATTGGCCCGGCCCGCGACGTTTTCCCGATGGTTTTCCCGACGGTTTTCCTGGCGTCCTGTTGCCATTTCGCTCTCCTGGGTGTAGCTATCGTATAAAATAGATCATATGTTCGACGCAAGTCGAAATTTTCGAAAGAACTTGAAAGAAGAATCGATGGCCGGATTGGGCAGGATCAAGCGGGACCAGGAAGGCGGCGAAGGTGCCGCCGAGCCCGCGACCCTCAGTGAGTCCGCCTATCAGCGGCTGCGCGCCGACATCGTCGCAGGTGTGCTGGAAGCTGGAAAGCCGTTACGGCTCGAGGCGTTGCGGCAGCGCTATGGCTTGAGCTTCTCGCCGCTGCGCGAGGCCCTGATGCGGCTGCAGTCCGAGCGGCTCGTGCTGTCGACGGCGCTGCGCGGGTTTTCGGTCGCGCCGCTGTCACGCACGGAGATCCGAGACGCCACCGAAACGCGTATCCTGATCGAATGCGAGGCATTGCGCCGCTCGATGCGCGACGGCGACGACGACTGGGAAGCCAGTATCGTCGCCGCCTTCCACGCGCTCAGCCTTCAGGTCGAGCGGCAGTCGCATCTCGCAGGCAAGGTGCAAACCGCCGACATGTTCGCGATGGGGGAACGACATCATGCGTTCCATCGCGCGCTGATCGCCCATTGCGGCTCGCCGCGCCTGCTTGAACTGGCCGACCAGCTCTACATCGAGACGGAGCGCTATCGGCTGCCGTGCCTGGTCGGCGGGGTTGCGGGAAAACCCCGCCGCGACGTCGCGGCCGAGCACCAGCAGATCATGGATGCCGCGCTCCGCCGCAGCGAGGACGCCGTGACGTATCTCGCCGAACATTATCGGCGGACATCCGCGGTCATCGAAGCGTCGATCGACTGGCCCGCGCTCGCGCAAGCGGGTCGCCAGGCGAAATAGGCGGCGGCGCGGCGCGGCTCAGGATTGCAAGCGGATACTTGCGACCAGCGCGTCGCCGCGAAAACCCCGGCACTCCAGCCCCGAACCCGCCGGCGCCGGTACGGCGACGTTGAAGGACGCGGTGCCGTCGGTCACATTCCTTGTGTGCACCGGCCGCCCGCCGAGCAGCACATCGAGGCGCTGGATGTTGCTCGTGACGACCGTCATGTCGAGCGAGCCATCGGGCCGCCGCTGCGAAGTCGCCGTCAGCCGCTGCTTCGGCATGCCGGCGAGGATGGCGCCGGCACGCGCGATCAGGTCGACGTTGTGGTTGAGGACGTCGGCGCGCGACATCTGATAGTTCTCGTCGGGCACCACGCCGAGATCTTCCAGCGGCTCGCCCGAACGCTCGCCGACCCGCGTGCTGCGGCGAATGGCAACCCGGAACGACGCTCCGCCCGGGATGGGCTTGAACGGCGAAATCGGCGCCGGCAAGGACTGCTCGAGATCGTCGTGACCCCAGACGTTGGCTCCGCCGGCTCCGGTATGTCCGCTGGTGCCGAGAACATGTCCGATCCCGTGGTCCTGGAATCCGGCCGAGAACATGTCGGTGGTAGAGTAGCATCCGGCATCGATGATCAGCACGACAGGTCCTTGATAGACCTGCCCGATCGCGTTGCAGAAATCGGGCGGCGTCAGCGGGAAGCCTTGGGTGAAGGCCGCACCGATTTCCACCGATTCCTCTGCCGAAGCCTTCCAGTCCGAGAGTTCGGAATTCTGTTCGCACATCAAAAGGGTGAGCGGCGTATTGATCAGGTGGAAACGCTCGGGCTCGATCGGCTTCGGCGTCAAGGTTTGCAGCAACCCCTCGCCGGCTGCGATGAAACCGCCGCCATTGCCGCGCACGTCGAGAATAAGGCCTTCCTGGGGAAGCAGCCCCAGGATCCGGATGAACTCGTTGATGAACGCCTCAATGCCGGGGACACTGAAGGTGACCACGCGGATGTAACCGAAGATGCCGCTCGGTGTCGTGACCTTGCCGAATTCCTTGATGACGTCAGGCATGATGCTGTTCGCGGCCAAATCGACGCCATCAAGCATGGCTCCGGCGGGTCGCGCGCTGGCTGCTCTCGCGGACGGAGCGCGCCGGGTGGCGCCGCGCTCGGGTGCAAGCGGTTTGTCCGCAGCCGCGCCTTCCGCCGCCGTGGCCTTGGCGACGGAATTGTGGAACGTTTGCGCCGCCGTTCGCGCCCTCTCGCCGAGATCGGCCATCTTCTTTTCCGAGGCCATGGCGGCCGGGGCAAACAGCGCCTTGCGCGCCCGGCGCAACATCTCGCCCTGGGCGTCAATGCCGATCCGCATCCGGTTGGGATCGGCGCCGCCACGCCTTGCCGCGCCTGGCGCAGCGCCCCCGGCTCCACTTCCCGAAGGCGGAACGATGAAGACCTGCCAGTCGAACCGCGCCTCCTTCGCGGGGCCGGCACCATTGGCCGGCAGGTAGCGAACCGTCACCCATTCCTCGTCGGGCGGCAGAGACATGCCCATCCACCGCTGCGTCAGGGCCTCCAGGCCGCGCAGGTGCCGGGCATCGAGATTGCTGCCGGCTTCGCGATCGGCATTGATATCGACAGCCGTATCCATCGGAATCCCGTTCCAATGAGTTACGATCACGCCCGGCTTGAAGTTCGGATCCGACAGCGTGCCCGAAATCTCGGTCACCATATAGACGCGCTTTTTCGGGTTGCCCTCGAAGCATTCCTCGACATGAAACGGAAGGAAAGCGACGCGGGCGGAGTATGGCGGCGGCAGCACGTAGTTGGTGTGCAGGTCGCGCAGGCGAACGAAGATCGAGATCATCTCGTTGTGGAAGGCGCGCTCGGTGTAGGCTTCGAGGCGACGCGCCACCAGCCGCAGCCGCTGCACCGGGTCGATCGCGTGCATGGCGCGCTTCAAGGGCAGGTGGACATAGGTCTGGTCGATCATGACCAAGGCCTGCTCGACGATCACCTTGCGCTGTTCGAGCGTTGTCTGACCTGCAGTGGCAAGGAAGTCGGGAAGCGTCTGAACCGCGCCGACATTGGCGAGAACCGCCTTCGAGAGCCGGACCTCGACCGACCGGCTGGCGCGCGCGCCCGACGAGGCACGTGCGGAGCTTTTGGTCTTCGCGCCTTTCTTCTTCGCGGGGGATTTCCTGGCAGAATCTCTTTTCGCTTTCCTTGCAGTCGATTTGGCCATCGCACTCTCCCGAGTCCAACGCATCTCGCTGCCGGGCTTTTCCGGCGATCGATCTAAAGTTGCACTGTCGGGGCGAGATTGCAATGGAACTCGCGTCCGGCGAGCATTTTGCCGCTGCCGCTTGGCCTCTGCCGGAAACTCAAAACACCAGGTCGACGCCCTCCATGACGTAGGCCGCATAGCGGAAATCGCGGATGGTCGCGACCTTGTCGCCAGTCCAGGACAGCAGCATGAAATATTTCGGCGGCCCGCCTGATGTGTTCGGATCAAACACCAGGATGGCAGGGCGCCCTTCGACCTGTCCCGGGGCGAGACGCCAGTCGCCGGTGGCAGAGTAATTGCCGAAATAGCGCGAGACTTCTACCTTGCCCTTCATCCGCGACTTGTTGACGAGTTCGAGCCTGACATCGTCGGCGATCATGGCGCGGATGGCGTCGAAATCATGCGCATTGAAACGGCTGACATAGGCCGACAGCCGCGCGCGATCGGCCTCCGACAGCGCGGGCGTGGGCGCGTCATCCGGTTCAGTGGCAATTTCCCGAAGCTGCGTCCGCCCGCGATAGAGTGCGGCCTTCAGCGCGGGCAGGCTGTAGTCCAATGATCACACAGACCTCCTGCAACGAGCAGCCGAGCACGTCGGTCAGGATGATGCTCGAGCGTTGCGCCAGCGGCAGCCGCATGAAGGTGCGCAGCGAGAGGCTTGCGATCTGGCGGCTTGTAACCGCATCAAGCTGGTCGGCGATCATGTCGACATCCCCTTCCGAATGCAGCGCCGACTGCCGGTTGCGCCGGCGCAGGAAATCGAGCGCAGTGTTGTGTGCGATCCGGAACAGCCAGCCCTCGGGATTGCCGATCGGCCCGGCGGTGGTGAAAGCTTCCACCGCCTTGATCAGCGCATCCTGCAGCACATCCTCGCCGTCGATGACGGAGCCAGTCATGCGCGCGCAATAGCGATGCAGCCTCGGCCGCATCGCTATCATGAGCCGCTCGAGATCGACGGGATCCGGCGCTTGGGCAGGCGATGTCATTGCATCTCCAGCATCAGCTCTCGTTCAACATCCTGTAATTGCCGACCACGGTGGCACCGCGGAGCACCGGCGCTTCGATGCAGCGTTCCCCAATTCCGCTCTGGAATTCCTGGAACGCCTTCAGCTTCGGTATCGGACCGGGGCCATCATCGGCCGCGACCTCGGCGAAATGCAGAAAACTGTCGTCTTCGAGCCGCAAGGTAAGATAGCGCACGCCGTCGGGCCGCGCAGCCTTGAGTTCGGCAAATACCGCCGCAACCAGCTCGGTATTGCGATCAGCCGCTTCCGGCTTTGCCTTGTATCTCACCAAAATACGCTTCATGGCCATCTCCCGGGTTGATACGTCATTCTCGTCGCAAGGACGTTCGGCGAGGGGCAAAGGATGCATGCATCTGGAAGAAATTTTCGATAGGCGTCCGCTATCGACCGATTAGTACACATGGCTTGGAACATTGTGCCGAAACCGGGCATAATCGGGTCAGCTACTCGAACCCGAGGCGTGGCCTATGACCGAAGCACCACAAAAACCCCATCGCGTGGTGATCGTCGGCGCCGGGTTCGGCGGGCTGGAAGCAGCCTTCGGCCTTGCCGGTGCGCCGGTCGAGATCACCGTGATCGACCGCCGCAATCATCATCTGTTCCAGCCCTTGCTCTACCAGGTCGCGACCGCGTCGCTTGCGACCTCCGAGATCGCCTGGCCGATCCGCTATCTCCTGCGCGACCGCCCGGAGGTGACGACGCTGTTTGCCACCGTCAACGGCGTCGACGTTGCGGCCAGGCATGTGCAGCTCGAAGACGGCGGCAGCGTGCCCTACGACACGCTGATCCTCGCCACCGGGGCGCGGCACGCTTATTTCGGCCATGACGAGTGGGAGCCGTTCGCGCCGGGTCTGAAGACGCTGGAGGACGCCACCACCTTGCGGCGGCGCATCCTCGTCGCCTTCGAGCGCGCCGAGCGCGAGACCGATCCGGACCGCTGCGCGGCGCTGCTCACGTTCGTCATCGTCGGCGCGGGTCCGACCGGCGTGGAGATGGCCGGCACCATCGCCGACCTCGCCCGCGATACGCTGCCGCGCGACTTCCGCCATATCGACACGCGAAGGGCGCGCGTCGTGCTGATCGAGGCGGGCCCGCGCGTGCTTGCCGGATTCCCGGACGATCTGTCGGCCTATGCGCAACGCGCGCTGGAAAAGCTCGGCGTCGAGGTCATGCTGGGTGAGGCCGTCACCGAATGCACGGCCGAAGGCGTGGTCTATGGCGGCAAGCGGCTTGAGGCGCGCACCCTGATCTGGGCCGCCGGCGTGCGCGCCTCGCGCGCGGCCGAGTGGCTGAACGCGCCGGCCGACCGCGCGTATCGTCTGCAGGTCGAGCCCGACCTGACGGTGCCCGGCCATCCCGAAATCTTTGCCGTCGGCGACACCACCACCATCAAGGGTCCCGACGGCAATCCGGTGCCGGGCATCGCGCCGGCAGCCAAGCAGCAGGGGCGCTATGCGGCGGCGACCATCAAGGCGCGGCTGAAGGGCAAGACGCTGCCGCCGTTCCGCTACAAGCACGCCGGCAGCCTGGCGCAGATCGGCAACCGGCTCGCCGTGATCGACTTCGGCAGGGGGATCAAGCTGCGCGGCGCCATCGCGTGGTGGATCTGGGGTATCGCCCACATCTATTTCCTGATCGGCCTGCGCAACCGGCTCGGCGTCGCCTTGAGCTGGTTGTGGGTCTATTTGCGCGACCAACGCCCGGCGCGGCTGATCACGCAAGGCAGCAGCAAAGTAACCAGCTGAACGCGCGACTTGACGTCTCTGCCGCAGCGGCCAAGGTAAGGCGACCGCGAACCAATACGCGGGTGGAAACATGGCGAGGAGGAAGCGATGCGAAGCTTTTCGATCGATGCGCGCGTCTGGGCCTTGATTGCCGTGGCCGCGGCGATGATGTCATCCAACGCGGTTGAAGCGGCTTCCAAAATCAAGGGCGATCCCGCGACGACTTGCAGCGGCCTGGCCGGACCGGCTGACAATGCCGTCCGCATCGATTCCGCCGCCATGCAGGCGCCGTCGCCGCTTGCGGTCGCCGAGCGGGGGCCGACGCCGGCGGCGCGGATCACGCCGGCCAATCCGGAATTCTGCAAGGTCATTGGACGCATCGAACCGTCGGATGCCAAGGCGCCGCCGATCCGTTTTCAGGTCAATCTGCCCGTGGAGTGGAACGGGCGCTCGCTGCAATATGGCGGCGGCGGATTCAACGGCGTGCTGATCAGCGCCCTCGGCCTGCCGACGGCGTCTCCCTTCGGAACCCCCTCGCCGCTGGCGCGCGGCTTCGTCACCTACGGCACCGATTCCGGCCACGAGACCAAGCCGGGAGAACCGCCGCAGCTTTTTGCCCTCAATGACGAGGCGTTCGAGAACTTTGCCCATCGCTCCTACAAGAAGGTGCGCGACGCTGCCGTAGCGCTGATGGTGCGTGCCTATGGCAGCGCGCCGACAAAGCTCTATTTCGTGGGATCGTCGGAAGGCGGCCGCGAGGCGCTGACGATGGCGCAGCGCTATCCCGACGACTTTGACGGCCTGTTCGCCCGCGTGCCCGTCATCAACTGGGCCGGCCTGCAACATGCCGGTACGCGTGCGGGCCTTGTCACCATGGGCGACGGCTGGATCCGCCCAGCGCAAGTCGAACTCGTCGCGAGCGCGATCCTGAAAGCCTGCGACAAGGCCGACGGTTCGGAGGATTCACTGATCCAGGATCCGGTCGGCTGCAAGGCGAGATTCCAGCCTGAGTCGTTGCGTTGCGCCGCGGGTCAAAGCGGCGATCAATGCCTTGCCGATGCGCAGATCGCCGCGATCAAGACGCTGCATGCAACCTACAAGTTTCCGTTTCCGGTCGCCAACGGCCTCGACGATTATCCGGGCTGGGGCGTCTCCGGCGAGAACACGCCTGCGTTCGGCCCGACCGGCGGCTGGATATCCTGGTGGCTCGGCACTACCGCGCCTGCGCAACCGCCGGCGCCGAGCAACGGCATCGCCTGGATCTACGGCGCGGGCGGCATCCAGTATGTGTTCGCGCGCGACCCGAAACTGGATGTCACGACCTACAAGGTGGAAGACCACAAGGCGCGCGTGCTCGAGGTCTCGCAATTGATGGATTCGACCAACCCCGATCTCAGCCGCTTCCAGGCGCGCGGCGGCAAGCTCGTGATCCTCGAGCACATGGCCGACTACGCCCAGAGCCCCTATGCCGGCATCCGCTATTTCGAGAATGTCGAGCGCACGCTCGGCAAGGACAAGACAGCATCCTTCGCGCGCCTCTACACCGCTCCCGGCGTCGACCATGTCGGCTCCGGCGCGCCCGCCAATATCGACATGCTGAGCGTGCTGGTCGACTGGGTGGAGAACGGCAAGGCGCCGGGCGATCTCGAAGTGCTGGAGCAGAAGGTGGCAGCACCGGCGTTTGAAACGACGCGCTCGCTGCCGCTGTGCCGATGGCCGGCCTGGCCGCATTACAAATCGGGTCCGTCAAATCTCGCGGCGAGTTTCTCCTGCGCGCCGTGACCTTCCCTTCTCCCCTTGTGGGAGAAGGTGGCGCGCATCGTCAGATGCGCGACGGATGAGGGGTCTCGATCGGCGAAGACAGGCCCCTCACCCGTCTCAATCGCGCGTTGCGCGACTGATCCATCCTCTCCTGCAACGGGAGAGGGCAAGAGGAGCGCGGGTCACTTCACCAGCGAGCAGCCACCATCGGCGATCGGCCGGAATGCCTGGTCCGCCGGGATGGTCGAGATCAGCTTGTAATAGTCATAAGGATATTTCGACTCTTCCGGCTTCTTTACCTCGAACAGATACATCGGGTGGACGACGCGGCCGTCCTGGCGGATGGTAACGTCGCCGAACAGCTTGTCCTTGCCCTTGAACTTCTTCATCTGCGGCACGACGTCCTTGGCATCATCGCTGCCGGTGGCCGCCACCGCGTTGAGATAAGCAAGCGTCGAAGCATAGACGCCAGCCTGGTTGCCGCTCGGCATCTTGCCGTTCATGCCCGGCCGCGCCGCAAAGCGCTTGGCGAAGGCACGGGTGTCGTCATCCATATCCCAGTAGAACGCTTCCAGCAGTTGCAGGCCCTGCGCGACTTTCAGGCCCATGCCGTGCACGTCGTTTACGAACAGCAGGAACGCGACCATGCTCTGGCCGCCCTGCTGGATGCCGAATTCGGCGGCCTGCTTCACCGCATTGATGGTGTCGCCGCCGGCGTTGGCCAGCCCGATCACCTTGGCCTTGGAATTCTGCGCCTGCAGCAGGAAGGAGGCGAAGTCCGACGTGCCGAGTGGATGCTTGCTCGACCCCAAGACCTTGCCGCCGTGTTTCTCGATGTAGTTGGTGGCTTCGGCCTCGATGCCCTGGCCGAGCGCGTAGTTCACCGTGACGAAGTACCAGTCCTTGCCGCCGCGCGCCATCATCGCGGCCGCCGTGGTATTGCCGGTGGCCCAGGCGTCGTTGACCCATTGAATGGTGTTGGGCGAGCATGCCTTGCCGGTGAGATCGGAGCTTGCGGTCGACGATGCGAGGAACGTCAACTTGCTGTCACGCACCAGCGAATTGATGGTGAGGCCGACGGCGGAATTCGGCACGTCGACGATCGCATCGACGCCGTCGACATCCAGCCATTTGCGCGCGATCGCCGAGCCGACATCGGCCTTGTTCTGGTGATCGGCATAGACGATCTCGACCTTGATACCCTTGCCGCCGCCGTTGAAATCCTCCGCGGCCATGCGCGCGGCCTCCACCGACCCCATGCCGTTGGTGTCCTGGAAGATGCCGGAGATATCGTTGAGCACGCCGACGCGGACGATGCCGCCGGACATCTCGGCCTGCGCGACGGCCGACATCAGGCACGGCAGCGCAATCGCTAAACCCATTCCGAAACGCTTCATTTGTTTGCTCTCCTCAATGTTTTTCTTTGCCTGGGATTACGCTGCCAACATCCGGATCGGCAGGCTTTCTAGGCCGCGCAGCGTGTTGTTGTAGAGACGCCTCGGCTCGCCCGTGATCTCGATCTTTGCGACTTTCCGCGCCAGTGCGGCGAGCATGACCTCGCCTTCGACGCGGGCGACGAGCTGGCCGACGCACATGTGGATGCCCGAGCCATAGCCGACATGCCCCGTGGTACGGCGCGTGATGTCGTAGCGGTCGGCGTTTTCCCAGCGCCGTGGATCGCGGTTGGCGGCGCCGAGGAACATCAAGATCTTTTCACCCTCGCCGATGCGATGACCCGCAAGTTCGACCTCGCGCGTGGTGGTGCGGAAGAAGGTCTGCACCGGGCTCTCGTAGCGGACCGCCTCCTCGAACGCATTGCGCGCCAAGGTCGGATCGGCGCGCAACCGCGCGAACTGATCGGGAAAGCGCGCCAGGCAATACACTGCAGCACCGATGCCGTTGACGGTCGTGTCGATCCCCGCCGAGAGCAGCGAACGCACCAAGAGCGGCGCCTCGTTCTCCGTGATGGCGCCGCTATCGACATGCGCATGGATGCAGCCGCCGAACCCTTCCGGCGCGAGGTTCGGCCGCTGGCATTGCTCGGCAACGTAGGCCTGATGCGGCGCCGAGCGCGCGATCGCCTGCTCACGCAACTGGTTCGGCGGTCCGAATGCGTTGAACACCAGGCTCGCATAAGGAAGCAGGTTCTCGCGTCCCTCCTTCTTCAATCCCATCGCGTCCGGGAATACCGACAGCGGATAGGCCTCCGCAAGATCGGTGATGGCGTCGAAGCTGCCGCGCGTCAGCAATTCCTCGACCTTGGCTTCGGCGACCTCGGCAAAATGTCCCCGCACCTTCTTCATCGCGGTCGGCGACAGGACATCGCTCAGCACCGCCCGCGTCCGCGTGTGCGC
Source organism: uncultured Alphaproteobacteria bacterium (assembly GCA_963816655.1). Lineage (GTDB taxonomy): Bacteria > Pseudomonadota > Alphaproteobacteria > Rhizobiales > Xanthobacteraceae > Bradyrhizobium. The sequence continues at coordinate 215,426 of CAWFLW010000025.1, forward strand.
CGGCGGATCGGCCTCCAGGATGATGCTCGGTGGCCGCCACGGCTTCTCCTTGGCGAAATCGCTCAAACCCACGCCGCGGCTGGAACAGTAAGTCAGGGGATCGTTGAGAACCGCGTGCACCTCGGCATAGCGCGCCACGCCATAGATGCCCAATTTGTCCAGATACACCACCGGCCCGGTATCGCGCAGCAACTCGTGGGTAGGGAACGGATCGGCGAAAAATTCCATCGCAAACGGATCGACCCCGAGGTGGGGAACATCGGTCATAGCATCGGCGGTCATGCGCACCTCCTGCATAATGTCCTTGCCGAGCGGGTGGCGGTGTCTCTATGTCTTTGTCTTGAGCCGGGGGATGGTTTCGAAAGATCATGGGCAGGAAAAAACAGGCGCGCGCGGCCAAGGCCGGCGCGACAGGCAGGAATGGACGGCCGGAGCAGATCCTCGATCTCGACCGTTACGTGCCGGCGCTGATTACCTTCATCGGCAACAAGCTGTCGCGCACCGCGACCGTGATTTATCAGAAGCGTTTCGGCGTCAACATCACGGAATGGCGCATCCTGTCGCTGCTCGCGATCGAGCCTGGCATTCCCGCCGCGCGCATCTGCCACGTCATCGGCTTCGACAAGGGACCGGTCAGCCGCACGCTGGCGGCAATGGAGGAGCGCGGGCTGGTCACCATTAAGGCCGGCCCTGATGGACGCACCTATGCGATCTCGCTGACCGCGAAGGGGCTGTCGACCCACGACCAGGTGATCGCGGTTGCCCTGGAGCGCGAACGCCGCCTGTTGTCGTGCCTGAGCAAGCCGGAACGGGAAACGCTGATTGCGCTGCTGCTGCGCGTCCACGGAAATCTCGATGCGGTGCAGGGTGCAGGCGAAGTCGACCGCAAAACCTGATGGCCGCAAGGCGCATGATCGCGCGCGCGGCACTTCTTTCCACAATGCGCAACGAGCGAGGACGCGCATCCTCTCCTCCCCTGCATGCCCCAAAAGCTTGATCTGCCCTGTCGGCTACGCAAGCCGGACAGTCGCACGAAATAGTTGCCTTGGCAACATATGAGGCAAACGCAAATTACGGCATTGACGATGCCCGCCAATCGGGAACTTCAGCAGTTCATTCCGCGCAGCCGATCCAGGCGCGCGAAGCGTTGTCGTTGAGTTGCGCCACGGCATCGGCGCGCCGCGCCAACACCGCGCGCTGATTGATATAGGCCTTGTCGGTGATTTCTCCGCCGTCGACGGAGGCGGGTTCCGCGAGCAGCAGAGCACGCGTGGCGTGGCCCGACGAATGGCTTGATTGCGCCTTGAGTTTTGCAAGGCACTGCCCGATCGCGCTGCGAACCCTGTCGTGACCGATCACCTCGTCGACGGCAGCACCGTCGGGCAGGCCGGCATGGGCGCGACACGCCGGGATGTTCGGAAAGACGAGGAAACGCACCTCATCGCCGTCATGGCCGGCAACGACGATATCCTGCGCCAGTGGTGCGAGCGCGGCGATGCCGGCGACACGCAGCATGCCGACGCTGACCCAGGTGCCGGAATTGAGCTTGAAATCTTCCGCGACGCGGCCATCGAAGAAGAGACCAAGCTCCGGCCTCGCCGGATCGGCGAATTTCATGGCATCGCCGATCAGATAGAAGCCCTCTGAATCGAAAGCCTGCGCGGTCAGCTCCGGCGCTTTCCAGTAGCCCGGCATGACATTGGGCCCGCGCACGCGCACCTCCAGCTTGTCGCCCGATGGCACCAGTTTCAGTTCGGTGCCGGGGATCGGCACGCCGATGTTGCCGGAGCGCTCGGCGAGGAAATGGCAATCGGTCGCAAGCGGCGAAGTTTCGGTCGAGCCCCAGGCCGACACCAGCGGCAGCCGCCTGCCGACGGTCGCGATCGACATCGCTTCGAGAGCGTCCCACAGGTTCTGCGGCAAGGCGGCTGCGGCATAGAAAGCGAACTTCACCCCGCCAAAGAATTTCTGGCGCAGTTCGTCGTCGCTGCGCAGCCCCGCAAGCAGCATGTCGAAGCCGCGCGGCACGTTGAAATAGACCGTCGGCACCACGCTGCGTAAATTGGCCAGCGACGTGTTGAACAGCCCGGGCGCCGGTTTGCCGCCGTCGATATAGAGCGTGCCGCCATTGCGAAGCACCAGGTTGAAATTGTGGTTGGCGCCAAAGGTATGGCTCCACGGCAGCCAGTCGAGGATGACAAGATCGGTGGCACTGTCGAGAAAGGTCCAGGTCTGCGCCTTGGCCTGCTGGCTCGAGGTCAGCATGCGTTGGGTGTTGATCACGGCTTTTGGCGCGCCGGTCGAGCCCGAGGTGAACAGGAATTTTGCGATCGTGTCCGGTGTCACCGTCGCAAAGGCCTTGGCGACGTCGCGTGTTTCCGGCGTCGACGCCAGCTCCCGGAACGGGATCGCGTCGTCATCTGTGGCGCTGCCACTGATGATCCTGGCCCGGTGCAGCGGCGCAATCGCCGACAGCGCCGCGGCAAACGGCTTTGTGCCGGAGACATAGATCGCGCCGGGCTCGAGCAACCGCATCATGCTCTTGAGCTTGTCGAAGTCCCTCGACATCAGCGAATAGGCCGGCGAGATCGCCGCCACCGGCACGCCGGCGTGCATCGCGCCGAGCGCCAGCAGCGCGTGGTCGATGCTGTTGTCGGAGAGGACGGCAAGCGGATGGGCGGCGCTCAAGCCTTGCGCCAGAACCCAGGCCGCGATCGAACGCACTTGTCGGAGCGCTTCGCTGTAGGTCACCGTCGTCCATGGCGCTTCGACGCCGGCGCGCTCGCCGAGGAAGATGCGCTCCGGCGTCACGCGAGCCCAATGCTCCAGCCAGTCGCCAACACAACGGGCCGCCGGCTGCAAGGGCGTGCGCGACTTCACGATGATGCTGTCGTCGGCGCGGCGCTCGGTGACGATCGAGGGCATCGCAAACAGGCTCGCCGGATCGTCGGGGCGCAGTGCGGCGGCTGTCGTCATCGGTTTCCTCTCCGAGCTCTTCCGCAATGGCTGGAACGCGGTGCGGCGTCAGCAATGGCGCCGCTTCTCGTGCGCGGCTTTCCGTTTGATGTTGCCTCCCACAATGGTGGTCGTCAACAAGGCCAAGAGCGCGCGAGGTACGGTAGCGGCTGCGGAGCCTCGCCGCCCTCACTGACCGGGAGGAGAATTTACGCCGGCAGGATATCCGCAATCATGGTGCGGCCCTTCTTCACCGCTTCGGTGAGGCGATCCTTTAACGACAGCGCCGGGCGAAGGTCGGACGATGCGAGCACGTGCGTCAGGTTTCCGCAATTGGCGCGGCTCTTTTCAACCTCGGCATCGAGTGCCGCCGTGACCTGTGCCATGAGATCGCGCAACCGGCCGTTCCAGTCCGAGTTGCCGAGCTCGATCTGGGCTTTCAGCGCGGTTTCGATCGCATAGATCTCCTTTAGAATCGCCTTGGCAACAATGACGCGATTGTCCCTCAGGGCAACCGCGAGCAGCGGCCGCTTCTCGTCGATCTGGTCGAGCACCATCGAGACCACGAGCGCGTAAGGCGTGGCGGCGATCGCGGCGGGAGCCTTGCTTTCGACCGCCTTGGTGGCGAGGTGCAGCAACTGCCAAGGCGCCGCCAGTCGCCGCGCCACGATGGTCAGCGCGAAAGGAACAGCATCGGCATGCGCGCCCTTCAGGGTATTCAGTCGCTTGACGACGTCGGCAAGCGCCTTGCCCTCGAGCTTACCGATCTTCGGCGGCAGCGCGCGGGCAAATGCGCCGAGCGCGTCAGCGGCGCGGAACACCGTGAACATTTTTACGAGGTCGTCGAAGATCGCCGGCGAGCCCGTGTACATGCGAAGCGCTGACCGCACCATCGTGCCGCCTTCGGTCGAGCGCATCGTTCCCTCAAGATAACCCAGCGCCTTCTTCTGGAAGGCAGTTGCCAGCTTCTCGGCTTGCTTCGGATTGGCCATCACCTGGCTGACGTTGGTGACGTATTCGCGCGCCATCGTGATGAGCAGCTCTGTCTTCAACAGGCTCCAGATCGGCCCGAGCGATCCCCGCGCAATCTGGCCGCTGTTGGTGCGCTCGGGCGCACCGTCAATCAGGACTTCTTCCAGCGGTTGAAAGAACATTCGCTCGGGCTCGCCGATGCGTTCGGGCCCCTGCCCGGGCTCGCGGAATTCGGCGCGCAACGACGCAATCAGCTCTTCCGTGGACGGCGTGGTTTCGCCGAGCCCGTGCAGCCGCTCGAGTTCGGCAAGCAGACGTCCGCGCACCTGCGGCGCAAATTGCGCCAGGTACTGCTTGAGCAGTTCACTTGCCTGATCTGGTTGAGCCATTGACGGCCAACACCTTTTCCGTGCGCAGAGGTTGTACAGCCGAACGGAATTCCGGTTACTGATTACCGCAGAAAGGTGAATTTAGGCCGAAGAAGGAGCTGCCATTTCGGCGAGCCGCCTGCACCGCAACCGTGGCCCGATCTGCCGCAGGCCGAGGGGGTCGAATTGCCTATTTCATGAGCAGGCGAGCGTCAGGAAGCACTCGGTTTGCCCGGTCAGCCAATCCCGAACCATGGCTTAAGCCAATGATAGCAAAGAAATATTCCCAAAGCCTGGAGACGCGCGATCGTGTACACAATGGCACATCGCTTGCTTCGATCCGGATGATCTTTCCTTGCCGGAGTGTTTGGACGCCATGGGGTCTGACGTGCCTGAAACGGTAGAAGCGATCGTCGCCGCCCATCGCGCCGGCTCGGCCACACCTGTCGAGACAGTGGCGCGCAGCTACCGCCGCATTCGCGACCACAACGACCCCGCGATCTTCATTGCGCTCCGCGACGAAAAGGATGCGCTGGCCGAAGCCGGGACGCTTTCGGGCAAGGATGCGAGCGCGCTTCCGCTTTACGGCGTGCCGGTCGCGGTGAAAGACAACATCGACGTCGCGGGCCTTGCGACCACCGCCGCCTGCCCCGCCTTCTCCTATTTGCCCGTGAAGGACGCGACCGCAGTGGCGCGATTGCGCGCTGCCGGCGCCATCGTCATCGGCAAGACCAATCTCGACCAGTTCGCAACCGGCCTCGTCGGCGTGCGTTCGCCCTACGGCATTCCCGTCAATCCGGTCCGCGGCGACCTCATTCCGGGCGGCTCGAGTTCGGGATCGGCGGTTGCGGTTGCCGCCGGCCTTGTGCCGCTCGCGCTCGGCACCGACACGGCAGGCAGCGGCCGCGTGCCGGCGATGCTCAACAACATCGTTGGCCTGAAGCCGAGCCTCGGCCTGATCTCGACAGCGGGCGTGGTTCCGGCGTGCCGCACGCTCGACTGCGTCTCGGTGTTTTCACTTAACGTCGACGATGCGATGGCGGCACTCACGGTGATGGCCGCGGCGGATCCTGGCGATCCGTTCTCGCGCAACCGGCCGCTCGCTCCGATGAGCGCGCCGCCTGCAAAACTACGGCTCGGCATTCCCCGCAACGGGCAGTTGATCTTCTTCGGCGACAAGCAGGCCGAGCAGGCTTTTGACGCGGCGCTGCAGCGCTGGACCGCGCTCGGCGCACAACTTGTCGAATTCGATCTCGAGCCGTTCTACGAGACCGCGCGGCTGCTCTATGAAGGGCCGTGGGTGGCGGAACGTTACCTGGTGATCCGCAACCTGCTCGCTTCCTCGCCGGAGTCGATCCATCCGGTGACACGCGAGATCACCGCGGCAGGCAGCCGGCTCACCGCGGCCGATACTTTTGCAGCGCTCTATCGCTTGCAGGGATTGCGCGGCGTCACTGAGCGCACCTTTGCCGGCCTCGATGCCATCGTGTTGCCGACAGCGCCGACCGCCTATACGACGGCACAAGTGCTTGCCAATCCGATCGAGCTGAACAGCCGGCTCGGCACCTACACCAACTTCGTCAACCTGCTCGACCTCTGCGGCCTGGCGCTGCCGGCCGCGATGCGGCCCGACGGCATTCCATTCGGCATCACCCTGCTTGCACCGGCCGGGCGCGATGCACAGCTTGCCAGTATCGGCCGCGCCTTCCATGCCGACACCAAGCTGGCGGTCGGTGCCAAGGGACTCCCGCAGCAGCCGCTTGCGTCGCTGCCAATGATAGCTGGCGACGAGATCGTCATCGCCGTGGTCGGCGCGCATCTGTCGGGCATGGCGTTGAACGGCGAACTGCAGGCGCTCGGCGGGCGGCTGCTGGAAGAATCCGTCACCGCACCTGACTACAGGCTCTATGCACTCGACACCATCCCGCCGAAGCCCGGCATGCTCAGGATCGAGTCTGGCGCGGGCACTGCGATCAAACTCGAGCTCTGGGCACTGTCGGCGGCCGCGTTCGGCAAATTCGTCGCCGCGATCCCGCCGCCGCTGTCGATCGGCACCATCCGCCTCGCCGACGGACGCGGTGTGAAGGGATTTCTCGTCGAGCCCGTCGCCGTGAACGGCGCGCGCGACATTTCTTCGTTCGGCGGTTGGCGCGCGTTCGTGACGCGGCAGGCGGCGGAGTAGCGCGCGCGAGTGGCGAATAGCGAATGGGAAGAAAAGACTCTATTTGCTATTCGCCACTCCCTACTCGCCTTGAGGGCCTACAACGACACGGAATAAACCTCGTACTCGCCGCGCACGAGCTCGATATGGGCGCGCATCGCGGCGGCTGCACCATTGCGGTCGCCGCGCAGGATGGCGATGACGACGCGATCGTGTTCGGCGTGCGACTTGGCGAGCCGGCCGAGATTGCGGAACTGGGCGCGCCGGAACGGCTGGACGCGCACCCGCGTCGCCAATGTCATCTCGGCGATGTAGTCGTTCTGCGAGCCGGCATAGATCGCGTTATGGAAACGCTCGTTGACCTCGTGGAAGCGTTCGGGATTGCCGGCGTGACTCAAGAACCGCAACTCCTCATGGATCGCCTCGAGCCGCGCGCGCTCCACCGCGGGCATGCGCTCGGCGGCAAGACCTGCACAGAGCGCCTCGAGCTCGGCCATCGCCTCGAACATCCCGTTGAGCCGGTCCAGCGTCGGTCGCGCCACCACGGCGCCGCGATGCGCGCGTGCATCGACAAGGCCGCTCGCGGCAAGCTGCCGCAACGCCTCGCGCACCGGCGTGCGCGACACGCTGAAACGCCGCGCGATGTCGGTTTCGTCGAGCGGCGCGCCCGGCGCCAATGCGCCGCGCACGATCTCGTCGGCCAGTTGCAGGCGAAGTTCTTCCGCGCGCGTGATCCTGGCCTGCTGCGGCACCGGTCGGTCGACGCGCCGCACCACCGGCGCTGAAACACCGGCATGTTCCGTCTTGGTCGGCAGATCGTCCAGGCTCATGCCTTGCTCATGACTTGGCACCATCTTTGGGTTCGTCGATGATGCTGACGTGGGCGGCGACGATGCGCCAGCCTTCGGGAAAGCGGACCCAGGTCTGCATCTGCCGGCCGACCTTCGCGCTGGCCCAGGCGTCGCGATAGAACAGCGTCGACGCCACCGCCGTATCGCGGCCATAGGTGGTGATGACAGTCTTGTCGGTGCGGCGCATCAGCCCGACCGGCGAGCGCGCCGTGCGGAACGCCATGATTGCCTCATGGCCATAGAGATTTTCGCCGATGCCGTAGCGCAGCGTCCGCTTGTCAACGCGGAACAATTCGCCGAGCACGGTGACGTCGTTGGTTATCAGCGCCTGCTCGTAGCGCGCAAACTGTGCCGTGACCTCGGCAAGCACGTCGGGAAGATCGATGTCCATATCTCAGATTCCTCGCGGCGCCGGCGCGGCGACAACGCCCATGTCTTCCAGCGCTTGCGCCACGCGCAGCGCAATGTCCTCGCGCCAGGGCGCTGCGATGATCTGCACGCCGATCGGCATCGGCTCCAGCGGCACCGGCACCGCGGCAACTGGCAATCCGATGAACGAAATCGGCTGGGTATGGATGCCGATATTCGGACGGACCAGCATTTCGACGCCATCAAGCACGAACGTCATCTGTCCAATTTTCGGCGCAACTGATGGTGTCGAAGGCGCGATGATCACGTCGACCGACTTGAACAGGTCCAGCACCCGCGCACGGTACCAGCGGCGGAATTTTTGCGCGCGGTCAACCAGAACCGCGGGAACCAACGCGCCGGCAAAAAGTCGGTCGCGCATCGCCGGGTCGAAATCATGCGGCCGCTGGCGCAGGCGATCGAGATGCAGCGAGGCTCCCTCGGTGGTGGTGATGATGAAGGCCGCCGCGCGGGCGCGCGCGACTTCGGGCAGTTCAACCGTCTTGTTCACACCCAGCGCCTTCGTAACCCGGGCGACCGCTTCCTTGGCTTCGGGAAACAGATTTTGCTGGAAGTAGCCGCCGGCAACCGCGATTCTGAGGTCACCGATGCCTTGCGCGAGCGATGCTGTCACTGGCTCCACCGGCCGCGCCACGCAGGCTGCGTCATCGGCGTCCGGCCCCTGCATCGCGTCATATGAAAGCGCAAGATCCCTGACATTGCGCGCGAACGGTCCGAGATGGTCGAGGCTCGGCACAAACGGAAATGATCTCGCGCGCGAAAGCCGGCCATAGGTCGGCTTCAGGCCAAAGATGCCGCAGAACGACGACGGCACGCGGATCGAGCCGTTGGTGTCGGAGCCGAGCGCGATCGGCACCAAGCCGCCGCCGACCGCAGCGCCCGAACCGCCGGACGAGCCGCCGGTCATGCGTGTCGGATCATGCGGATTGCGCGACGGGCCGTCGTGGGCATTTTCGCCGGTGAAGTCGTAGGCGTATTCGCCCATGTTGAGCGCGCCGACCATGACAGCGCCGGCGGCTTCCATGCGCTCGATCAGCATGGCATCGCGCGCCGACGGCGGGCGATCACGGTTGATCTTCGAACCGGCGCGCGTCGCAAGGTACTTGACGTCGAACAGGTTCTTCACCGCAAAGGGAACGCCGGCCAGTGGCCCTACGCTCTTGCCACTGATGATCGCGGCATCGACCGCGCGGGCTTTGGCGCGGGCGCGCTCGGCGGTGACGTCGGTGAAGGCATTGAGCGTTGGGTCGTGTTTCCTGATCCGCGCCAAGGCCGCCTCGGTGACCGCTACCGCAGATATTCTGCGGTTAGCTACGGCCTGTGCGATGGCGGAGGCCGACTCGCCGCCCGCATCTGATGTGAGGGCGATATCAGGCTGTGTAGACACTGGCGGGCTCGATCTCGTCAGGCAGCGGGAATTCGTCGACCAGCCGGGCCAGCCGCAGCGACACTTCGAGATTGGCGCGCACCGCCGGCCGCCAGGCGTCCTCGATCGGAAGCCCCAGCGCCCTTCCGACGGCGTCGATGTAGTTATCCAGCGGATCGGCAGCCATTTTTCCTCCCGATGTTCTTTCCTTGATGCACCTCAGTGCACCGGCAACGGCGGATGCGGGATCGCCGTCAGCAGCTCTTTTGTGTAGGCGTCCTGCGGATCGCCGAGCACTTTTTCCGATTGGCCCTGCTCGACGATACGCCCCGCGCGCATCACGATGACACGATCGCACAACAAGCGCACCACATTCAAATCATGGGAGACAAACAGATAGCTCATACCCATGGACTGCTTGAGGTCCTGCAGCAGGTTCAGCACGACTGCCTGCACCGAGACGTCGAGCGCGGCGGTCGGCTCGTCGAGAACGACGAGCTTTGGGTGCAGTGCAATGGCGCGTGCGATGCCGACGCGTGCCTTCTGGCCGCCCGACAACTGGTGCGGAAAACGATCCAGCAGATTGATCGGCAGCCCCACCAGGCCGGCAAGCTCCTCGCAGCGTGTACGTAGCGCGTCGCGCCCCCTGATGTCACCGAGCTGCATGATCGGGTCGACGATGGCGCGCGCGGCGGTGAAGCGCGGGTTGAGACTGTCGGTCGGATCCTGAAACACCATCTGGATGCTCTTGCGCAGCGGCAACCGCGCAAAGGCATGCGGCAGGATGGCGCCGATCTCCTCGCCGTCGAACATGATGCGCCCGGAGGTCTGGTCCAAGAGCCGCATCACCATCATCGACGTGGTCGATTTGCCGCAACCGGACTCGCCGACGAGACCGACGCTCTCGCCATACCCGACGGAAAAGCTGATGCCGTCGACCGCGCGGAACACGTCCTGCTCGATCGGCGGCTTGCGGCCGAACAATTTGCCGAGCATGGCGGTGGCGCCCTGGCGCGGATATTCCTTGACCAGTTTTTCGACGAGAAGAAGCGGCTTTTCCGCGCTATCCAACGTCGCGGTCGGCGTGGCCGCCGGCCTTGCCGCGGCCGCCTCTTCCTCCGGCAGCAGATCGCGCAAGGACACGCCGAGGCGCGGCGTCGCGCGCATCAGCTTCTTTGTGTAGGGATGCTGCGGCTTGGCAAAGATATCGGCGGAGAGCGCCGTCTCCACCACGCGACCCTTTTCCATCACCACCACGCGGTCGCAATAGGCGGCCGCAAGCCCCAAATCGTGGGTGATCAGGATGGTGGACATGCCGCGCTGTTTGGTCAGCTCGACGACCAGATCCATCACGGCCTTCTGCGTGGTGACGTCGAGGCCGGTGGTCGGCTCGTCCGCGATGAGGAGACGCGGATTGCAGGCGAGCGCCAGCGCGATCACCACGCGCTGGCACATGCCGCCCGACAGTTCGAACGGATAGGCGTGATAGCGCTCGCGCGGGCGGGCGATCTTGACCTGCTCCAGCGCCTCGATCGCCTTCTCGCCGCGATCGCTCGAGGTTGCCTGCACATGCTGGCGCAGCACATCCTCGATCTGGTCGCCCACTTTGCGGATCGGGTTGAGCGCGGCGCGCGGGTTCTGGAAGATCATCGAGATTTCGCGGCCGCGCAGGTCGCGCATCTCGCCTTCGCTGGCGGCCTTGACGTCGATGCCGGAGAACATCACCGAGCCGTCGGCGATCTTGCCGGCGCGGTCGAGGATGCGCATCACGGCATATGATGTCACCGACTTGCCGGAGCCGGATTCGCCGACGATGCCGAGCGTCTCGCCCTTGCCGACCTGGATGTCGACATGCTGCACGGCCTTGACGATGCCGCGCCGCGTGGTGAATTCGACGGTGAGGTCTTTGACGTCGAGCAGCGGCTGCGCAGTCATCCGCGCCTCCGCCCGCGTGGTGCGTCATCCAAAAATCCGGAAAACAACCCCATGCAAAGTAGCCGAGGGGTAATGCGGTATGGTGCCGGGACAGTCATCACGTCCTCCGCTGCGGATCGACGATGTCGCGCAGGCCGTCGCCGAGCAGGTTGAAGCAGAACACGGCGATCATCAGCGCGAGCCCCGGGAATAGCGCGATCCACCATTCGCCCGACACCATGAAGCCGGCGCCTTCCGCGACCATGATGCCCCATTCCGCCGTCGGCGGCCGCACGCCAAGGCCGATGAAGGACAAGGCCTGCCGCATTGAGGATGGCGTAACCCATGGTCAGCGACATCTGCACGATCATGATCGGCATGATGTTGGGCAGGATGTGCACGAGCAGGATGCGGAATTCGCCATTGCCCGACAGCCGCGCCGCCTGCACGAAGCCGGCGTCGCGCCGCACATTGGCTTCGGCGCGCGCCACGCGGGCATAGAGCGGGAAATTCACGATGGCGGTGGCGAGGATGATGTTCTGCACGGTGTTGCCGAGCGCGGCGACGATGCCCATCGCCAGCACGAACAGCGGGAAAGCCATGATGGTGTCGGCGATGCGGCCGACGATGCGGTCGGTCCAGCCGCCGAAATAGCCGGCCGCGATGCCGGCAAGGCCGCCCATCAGGAACACCAGCGCCACCGAACTGACGGCGATGAAGGTATCAAGGCGCGTTGCGACAACGACGCGGCTGAAGATGTCGCGTCCCAACTGATCGGTGCCGAACCAGTGCGCCGCCGACGGCGGCTTCAGCGCAGACGCCGTGTCCGAGGCCAGCGGATCGTAGGGAACGACGAACGGCCCGAAGATCGCCGCAACCAGGATGACGATCAGAAGCCCAAAGGCGAAGGCGGTGACCTTGTTCTCGCCGAGCACATATCTGGTGTGCTCGAACATCGATACGAGCGGCGATTTGCGCTCGGACGCCGCGGCGCGACGGTTTCGGCGGTGACACTACTCATGCTTTCACCTCACCCTTCAAGCCGGACGCGCGGATCGATCACGCCGTAGAGAATGTCGATCATCAAATTGAGCAGCACGTACATGACCGCCATGGTCAGCACGAAACCCTGCACCGGCGCGAAGTCCGATGCGATCAGCGCTTCGACCGCGTAGGAGCCGATGCCGGGCCAGGCGAACACCTTCTCCACCAGCACGTTGGCGCCGAGCAGGAACGAGAACACCATCGACAGCGTGGTGATGACCGGCAGCATGGCGTTGCGGAAAGCGTAGGTGACGATCACGGTGCCGGGCGCAAGGCCGCTGGCGCGTGCCGTGCGCACGAAGTCGGAGGACAGCACCGCCAGCATCGAGGCACGCGTCATGCGCGCGATCGGCGCCAGCGAGAAAACGGCCAGCGTTGTTGCCGGCAGGATCAACTGGCTGAACGCAGAACGAAATGCCTCGAAGTCACGCGCGATCAAAGTGTCGATCAGGTAGAAGCCAGTCACGGTCGGCGGCGTACTGTAGAAAACGTCGAGCCGGCCGAGTGGCGCCGGCGACCAGCCGAGCCTGAAATAGAACACATAGACCAGCACGAGGCCGGTGAAGAACACCGGCAATGACACGCCGGCGGTGGTCGTGATGCGACAGAGATGATCGATCCATGACCCGGGCCGCGTCGCCGCCATGACGCCAAGCGGTATCGCGATCACGATCGAGACGACGAGGCCGAGCAGCGTCAATTCGGCCGAGGCCGGCAGACGGTTGCGGATTTCAGCGGCGACTGGCTGGCCCGTTGTCAATGAGGAGCCGAAATCGCCGTGAGCGAGATCGTTGGTGTAGCGGAAGAACTGCTCGACCAGCGGCCTGTCGAGACCGAGCTTCTTCCTGATCTGCTCGATCGCTTCCTTGGTGGCGGCGGGGCCGGCGAAATAGGCCGCGGGATCGCCGGGCAGCGCGCGGGTCAGCAGGAAGGTGACGATGACGACCCCGATCAGGCTCGGGATCGCGAACATCAGCCGCTTGCCGATCATGGTCAGCATGGCGGCTTACGCCTTCACCAGCGCACGGTAGTCGAGACGGCGGTGGAACCAGTACTGATAGCCCGAGATGTTCTTCTGCATCGCGACGTTGACGAAGGGCTGGTACAGCGGAATGCGCGGCACCTCGGCGAAGGCGAGATCGACAAAACCCTTGACGTCCGTATCGTAGGTCGCCTTGTCGCCGGTCGCAGCCGCAGTGCGCGCGCCGTCGATGAGCTTGTCCATCGCCGGCGACTTGTAGCTCATCGTGTTGAAGACGGAATTGTTGCCGTGATAGCACCAGTAGAAGAAGTATTCGGGATAATCGAGCCAGCCCGAAAACACGTTGGTGTAGAGCGGCATCTCCTTCTTGTTCAGCTCGGTGCGCCAGTTGGCCCCGGGGATCTTGTTGATGGTGGTCTTGATGCCGAGCTGGCCGAGGCTCTCCTGCACGCAGTATGCAGAGCGGCTCGTTGACGCTGGCGAAATTCAGGTCGAATGAAATCGTGGTCTCGAAGCCGTTGGCGTAGCCGGCCTCCGCCAACAGCGCCTTGGCCTTCTCCATGTCGGTGTTGAACTTCGTCGGCTGCGGCCAGGCGACTTCGGTCGCCTTGGAAGCCGGCGCACCGAACATCGGGTTGGCAAGGCCGAACAGCACCGCATCGATGATCTTCTGGTACGGAATCGCATAGGCGATCGCCTGCCGCACTTTCGGATTGTCGAACGGCGGCTTGGTGACGTTCATGCCGATGTACTGGATGCCATTGGAGAACGGCAGCGACACCACGTCGAGCTTGCCGTTTGTCTTCATCTCCTGGAAATCCTTGAACGGCAGTTCATAGGAGATGTCGGCGTCACCGCGCTCGAGCAGCGCGCGGCGGTTGCCGGCCTGCGGCACCATGCGCCAGATCACGCGCTTGATCTTCGGCAAGGGGCCGCCGACCCACTCGTCGTTGCGCTCCATGATGACTTCGGTGCCGGCGGTCCACTTCGTCAGCTTGTAGGCGCCGGAGCCCGCGGTCTGCTGCTTGGTGTATTCGAGACCCCAGGGATCTTTCTCACTGGCGTTCTTCTTCACCAGTTCCGAATTGACGACGCAGGGCACGATGACCGCGAGATCGGGAATGGTCAGCTTGTCCTTCTTCAGGCAAAGTCGACGCGCACGGTGTTGTCGTCGACGACGACGAACTGCTCGGCCTTGGTCAGCGAGCCCGCGCTCATCTGGAAGGTCGGAAAGCCGCCGACGCTGACGGCGCGATCGAGTGACCACTTGACGTCCTTGGCCGTCACCGGCGTGCCGTCGTGGAATTTGGCGTTCTTCTTCAGCTTGAAGGTCACCGACATGTCGCCAATGTTCATGTCTTCGGCGAGTTCGCCCTTGAACTTGTCGCGGTCGTAATAGGGCACGCCGCCGGGCCCGCTCTTCATCTCGTGGCTGATCAGGCGGTCGTAGCAATTCCACGACACCTCATAGCCGGGCACGTTGGTGCCGATGCCGTGGATATCGAGATTGTTCGGCCCGCCTTCCGAGACGATCAGCAAGAGTCTCCGAACGGGCGTCGGCTTTGGCCGGCGAGAAGATCGCGGGCGCGGCAGGCAGCGCGGCCCCGGCAGCCACCGCCGAGACGGATTTGAGGAAATCGCGACGCTTCATGGGTTGCTCCAACGCTACGTGGGGAAACGGTTGGAGCTTGGATTCGCAAGGATTATGCCAGAGCTTAATGAAGCCCTAATTTCCAGATAAGATATTGTTTATGTTATAAAATATCAGTCACGACTGCAGCACGAGGATTACTGCCCGCCCTTACAACATGCATACAAAGCGCGGCATTTGCCTAATTGATAGGCGATAATTTTTGAACGCCCGATTGTTGGGCCAGAACCATTAGAGGCATTAGCGAACATGCCGTGCGCGCTGGCGATGTCCTCTGTGGATGGCTCCCGCGTTGCAAGGGTTAAATTGACGCAATGGCATTGGTCGGGTGCAGTCTTCTGTCCGGCCTGTTGATGCAGTCGGTTGAGACTGCTGGCCCTGATGGAGTTCGCGAACAAGGTCCCATTCTGCTAAGCAGGCTTTGGCGCCTTGGACATCGGTTGGGTTGTCCCTGTTCCCGGTCTGACCGGTCTGCCATCACATCGCATCGCGCTCGCAACCTCGTGAAGCTGATCTCCTCTTCAGCTAAGTCGTGTATAGTCTTTTATGCGGATAGTGCCGGCCGGTGACCGGCGCGATATGTCTCGCCACGTGCCATGATCGCCCAGATGACCCGTGCGGTCTTGTTCGCCATCGCGACGGTGGCGACCCTCGTGGGCTTTCGTGCCAGCAGATCCGCCAGACGTGGATCGATCTTACCGGGATTGTATTTTGCACGGCGAACAAGTGAGGTCATGCCGACAATGAGCAGCTTGCGCAGGTATTTGTCGCCCATCTTGCTGATACGACCGAGCCGCTCTTTGCCACCGCTCGACTTCTGAAGTGGCGTCAATCCCAACCAGGCAGCGAACTGCCGCCCCGAGCGGAACTGATGCGGATCGGTTACCGATGCGGCAAGTGCCGAGGCGCCGATCGGCCCGATGCCGGGGATAGTCATGAGACGACGTGCAACATCGTTGCTACGTAGCCAGATGGCCAGATCGCGGTCGATCTCGCGGAGCCGAACGTGGGTGTCGAGCACCTGCTGCGACAGTGTACTGACGATCTTGGCAGCTTCGAATGGCACCTCAGGAGCTTTGCCATCGATGATCTGCCGCGCCATCAGCAACGCCCGCTCCAGACCCTTGGGGATGTCGATGCCAAATTCCGCCAGTAGACCGCGGATCATGTTGATCAGCTGCGTGCGCTGCTTGACCAGCAGATCGCGCGTCCGGTGCATTGACAGCGCCGCCTGCTGCTCCGGCGACTTGACCGGCACGAACCGCATCGTAGGCCGTGTCACTGCCTCGCAAACCGCTTCCGCATCGGCAGCGTCGGTCTTCCCGCGCTTCACATACGGTTTTACGTAAGCGGGCGGCATCAGCCGCACCTCGTGGCCAAGCTTGATCAGCTCGCGCGCCCAGTGATGCGACGTGCCGCACGCCTCGATGCCGACCAGGCAAGGAGGTAATTTGGCAAAAAATGGCAGCATCTGCGCCCGCCGAAGCGACTTGCGAACCACAGCCTGGCCGGCCGCATCAATGCCGTGGACTTGGAAAACGCTCTTGGCCAAGTCGAGGCCAATCGTGGTAATCTTCATAGCGGATGGCTCCCATTTGCTCGTGAACGCCTGATGGCCTTCACACCTTGGCACCTAGATGCCGTGAGCGGGAGCCATCCACCTCATCTGCTAATAGCGAACTCATGCACCGCAGCAACTAAGGTGGCTATTCGATCACCTCGTCGGCGGTCGCGAGCAGCGACGGCGGTATGTCGAGGCCGAGCGCCTTGGCGGTCTTGAGATTGATAATCAACTCGACCTTCGTGGACTGCATGACCGGCAGGTCGGCTGGCTTTTCGCCCTTGAGAACCCGCCCGACATAGACGCCAGCCTTGCGATAAGCATCCGTGAGACTACCTCCGTAGCTCATCAAGCCGCCGGCCGCTGCGAATTCGCGGGTCTGGTAGATAGTTGGCATGGCGTGGTGCACGGCCAGTGCGGCGAGTCGTTCGCTTTGGCCATCGAAAAACGTATCAGTGCCGATCACGAGCGCGCCCGCCCGCAGTTGGTTCAGGGTTGCGAAGACTTTGCCCAGGTCAGGTTCGGTGCTCGCGTGCAGCACGTTGAGCTGCAGCCCGAGGGTGCGAGCTGCTTCCTGTACGTCTCTCTGTACGCTCTCGGAAACAGCATTGGTTGGGTTGACGAGCAGTGCAATGCTCTCGGCCTTCCTTACCACCCCATGGAGCAGCTCTAGCCGCTTTGGCACTAACTCCGAGGTGAACGCAGTCAACCCGGTAAGGTTGCTGTCCGGTCGGCTTAAGCTGGTGACAACTCCAAATTTGATCGGGTCGGACCCGGCGACGAAGACGATCGGGATAGTCGATGTCGCCGCCTTTGCTGCCAATGCCGAAGGAATTCCTCCAGTGGCGGCAATTACGGCTACCTGATGTTGGACCAGATCGGCGGCGAGCGTTGGCAAACGATCGTACTGACCTTGCGCCCATTGATACTCGATCGCCACATTGCGCCCCACGACAAAGCCCGTGTCATTCAGTCCTTGGTGGAAAGCGGCAACTCGAGCTGTGAACAGCTCACGCGAGCCGCTGTTCAGGAAGCCGATCACCGGAAGCGCCGGCTGCTGTGCAAACGCGTCAAACGACCAAAGCGCAGCAGGCGCGAACGCTGCGCTGCCGAGGAGCGGGATAAACTCGCGCCGTCTCATTGAGGCCCCTGGAGGAAACGCCCCGACAGTATTAGAAGGCTATCACTTTGCGACACGGTCGCGAGGGAGAAAACGCGAACAATCGACCCTGGGCGCCGCGACTCAACATCCGCTTTGGGTCAAAAGCGACAACGGCCGATGGCCACGTTAGGTCCGCTTTACCCCCAAACAGCGTGCCGCAAGCCCTGGATGTCACGGGGAGGTGGCCGGAGTTTCGACGAGGTCGCCGATGCAGAAATGAGCCATGTGCGCGACAGCCTCGGCACTGTGGTAGTCACCGAATTCGGCAGTGGCCTCCTTGCCGGCGTACATTCGGGCGATGCCGGCGCCACCGGGATGATGGGGTGCCCACTCGGTGATGTCGTAAACTTTTCCCGAGATGATGACCCAACAATCATCCCTGTTGTTGTGCAGGGCGACTTCTTCGCGCGTGACGGGGCGTGGCGCCTTGGCGGAAGCAGCCGGCATCCAGAGCTGGCCGGTGATCTTGGCGTAGTTGGCCTTGGCGGCGCGGCGGAAGTCCCACGGCCCTAGTCTCTTGTAAGGCAATTCGGCGCCGATATTGCGGGCGTCGTACGCGTAGATCCAGGAGTCATCCTCGCCGCCGCGCTTGTCGTGGGCAAAGGCCGGGCTCACCCGCTCGTCGAGCGTCTCGAGCAGCGCCTTCTGTTCAGCGGTGTCCCTGGCCCGCAAGTGATCGAAGGCGAATTTGGAGCCGAGCTGGAAGCGGGTGGCGCGGTAATGCCGCACGCGCTCGTAATGCAACAACGCTGTCGCCACATCGCCTTGGTGCAGGGCGAAGGCGCTGGCGAGCGCGGCGGCGTCCTCGAAGGATTGCGCAGCCCCTTGGCCAAACGTGGGAAGCATCGGGTGCGCCGCATCCCCGAGCAGGCAGATACGGCCTTGCACCCAGGTTTCGAGCGCGTCGCGATCGTAGAGGCCCCACTTCGTCGGGCGAACGATCGCGCCTGCCAGAGCGAGCAGGTCGTCTCGACTCGCGCTCCCCTCGAAAGCTTGGCCCACCTCGCGAAGGATCTCCTCCCGACCGACGGGAAACCAGTCGCCCTCTTCCTGCTCGAACGCAGCAGAGTCGGGCTCATAGCGGGCGATCCACACGTTCAACAACTCGCCGCCGCGCACCCAGTACGTCGTCGCGCCGCTCTTGTCGTTGCGATGGCGGTCCATGCTGAAGGAGTCGATGGGATTGTGGTCCAGCGGGCTGCCGTTGGCCTTGCGGAGCGAGGCGACCCCCGTCCGCGGAATGAGTCCCCGAAAGCAGGTGACCTCAGTCCAGCGCTTGGGACGCGGGTTCGGCCACGCCAGCTGCAACGTGGCGGAGTTGATCCCGTCGGCACCCACGAGGACCTCTGCGGTGGCGGTTCGACCATTCGAAAAAGTCGCCGTCACCTCGCCGGCGGTCTGGCGCAACTGTGTCAGCCTGCAGTCCATGTGCACGGTGATCGGGCACGGCGCCCCGCTGTCGGGACCGAACTCGAACACCCGCTTGTACAGGCACATCAACAGGTCGAGCCTGTGCATGTGATGAAAGCCGGCGCCGTCGCCCGCAGCGGTGACATGATCGAACGGCCGCTTC
Source organism: uncultured Alphaproteobacteria bacterium (assembly GCA_963816655.1). Lineage (GTDB taxonomy): Bacteria > Pseudomonadota > Alphaproteobacteria > Rhizobiales > Xanthobacteraceae > Bradyrhizobium. Next base: position 234,415 of record CAWFLW010000025.1, read on the forward strand.
GTCACGCTCCCATCCGCGTTGAACTGCCGTGTCGACTCCAGAATTGCCGCCCGGCCACCGTCGATCACCCCATCGCGGCCCCTGGGATCCCCGCCATCGAGGTCGACGCCCAGCCAACGGCATAGTCGCGCCCCGTTGGGCGGGATGTTCAATCCGGCGCCTGCGGTGCTGGGCACCTTCGTCTGCTCGAAGATATCGACCGATGCGAAGACGCCGGACTGTCGCAGCGACAACGCCGCCATCAACCCGCCCATTCCGGCGCCTACGATCACTGCCCGCATCCTGTCGTCCTTCCGAAGCAAGCCAACGCACCGATGTCCCACCTCGCGGCGGGAGTAAGGTGGATGTCGTCTGAACAGATGGACCAGCCGCGTGCGGACCGGCAATAAAGCAGCTTCTCGCGTGGACAGGAAGTGCCTACTCCACGATCATCAGCGACGGTGCGGGCTGGAGGCCATCGTCGGCGTGTTAAGCCGCGCCGTGGCGCTGATCCACTCCAAGGGATGACGCTACTCGTCCGGCCAGATCAACTCCTGCAGCTCAACGAAATTATCGGCCTTGTCCTGCCAGTTCTCGATGCAGATATGCCGGACCGGATCGCTGAAGCGATGCAGCATCATCAGCGCCATCAGCCGGCGCTTCAGTTCGAAATTCACGTCGGTACGTGAATAGCCGTAGCCATCGAACAGGCTGCGCATCCGTCGCGGATGACCTGCGGCCATGAACGCGCTCGGACCCAGCAGGTCATACTCGCGCCATCCCGTCATAACGTCGCCGAAATCGATCACGCCTGCGAGGCGGCACACGTCGCCCTCGAAGCTCACGAGAAAATTCTCCAGGCCATATTCGCCGGTCAGGATGACGGCTTGCGGATCGGCCGGGATCAGCACCGCCGCATCGCGCAGCAGACGATCCAGGTCGTCGAGAAATTTTGGCAACAGCCCGAGTCGCGCGTGGCGTGCGCGGCATCCGGCGATCTGGTCGCGCATGAGCGTGCTCCAGCGCGGCTCGATTTCCGCAAGCCTGCCGGGCGGCACGCGCTGAACTTCGGCAATGGCGCGGCCGACCTCAATCAGAATGCGCTCCTTCTGTCCTTCGCGCATGCGGGGCCAGGCCTCGGTACCGACAACGCCGGCAAGGCGCGTGATCACGAGGTAGGGCCAGCCATCACGCTCGCCGTCGACGACGATCTCCGGGATTGCGAAGGATAGCCGTCCCCGCAATTCGGCAAGCGCGGCGCGCTCCGACACGAACTGCCGGCGCAGCAGCGGCGGAAAAATCTTCAGGATCAGCCGGTCATCGAGCCCGACCACGAGATTGGTGCCGGTGGTGAAGAAATGCGGCGTCGCGCAACGCAGGCCGTGACTGCGCGCGATATCGAGCGCTGCCGGCAGACTGCGCGAAGTGTCCATCCGCCAGGCGTGAAAGCTTTCGTAGTCCTTGAGATCGGGTAGCTGCATCGCCACTACGCGACGTTCGATGACGTATGGGGACGCAACTCAGCGGTCCGGATTGGCGCGCTCGAACTGCCGCAACAGCCGATTGCCGCGCTCGACCGCGGCGTCGAGCCCGCCCTGCGCGGATTTCTTGCCTGCAAACACCAGCTCCAGCTCATCCTCGATCACGTCACGCACCAGCACGAAGGATCCAAGCCGCATGCCGCGCGAATTCGGCGTCGGCGGCTTGATGGTGATCTGCTCGATCGAGATCGCCGCACCCGGGTTGCGGTCGTAAAAGCCCTGTGCGCGGGTCAATTCATAGGCGGCACGGGTGATCGGCAAATATCCCGTGTTCTGGTGCCAGGCGGCCTGCACCTCGGGCCTGGACAGATAGGAAAAGAATTTTGCCACCCCGGTGTATTCCGCGCGCGGCCGGTCGCGCAGCACCCACAGCGTGGCGCCGCCGATGATGGTGTTTTGCGGCGCACCTGCGACATCAGGCCAGTACGGCAACATGCCGTAGCCGACCTCAAACTTCGAATTAGCCTTGATGTCGGCGCGCGTCGCCGACGAACCGATGAAGATGCCGCAATCGGCTTTCTGGAATCGCGGCTCGGCGGATTGGCCACGCCCGCTGTATTCGAACGTTTTGGTGGTCTGCCATTCCGCAAGCTGGGTGACGTGCCGCACGACCAGCGGATTGTTGAAAACAAGCTCGGCATCGAGACCGCCAAAGCCGTTGGCCTTGGTCGAGAGCGGCACGTTGTGGAACGCCGAGAAATTCTCGATATTGATCCAAGACGGCCACGACGTGGTGAGGCCGCAGGACACGCCTGCCGCGCGCAGCCGCTTCGCCGCCGCGCCGACCTCGGGCCATGTCTTCGGGGCGACCTCCGGATTAAGCCCGGCGGCGCGGAACATGTCCTTGTTGTAGTAGAGGATCGGCGTCGAGGCGTTGAACGGGAACGACAGCATGTTGCCGGCGACGTCGGAGTAGTAGCCGGTCACGGCCGGCAGATAGGCGTCAGGCGAAAAACTCTCGGTCTGGTCGCGCATCAATTCATAGACCGGATAGATCGCGCCGCGCGCCGCCATCATGGTCGCCGTCGCAATCTCGTTGACCTGGACGATCGCCGGCTGGCTGCGCGAACGAAACGCGAAGATCGAGGCAGTCACCGTTTCCGTGTAGTTGCCCTTGTAGGTCGGCAGGATGCGGTAATCGGCTTGCGAGGCGTTGAAGTCGGTGGCGAGCTTCTCGAGCTGCTTGCCGAGCTGGCCCGACATCGCGTGCCACCAATGGATATCGGTCACGGCCTGCGCCGGCGACGTCAAGCCGAACGCCAGCGCACAAACGGCTGATGGCAGCGATTTCAGAACCGATCTCACGATAGAATCATTCCAGAGAATCATTACAAGGGATGGTGATCACGCGGGGGCTTCTTATCAGGCGACCCTGATTATGTCCGCACGCCATTGGTTGCAATTGGGAAACGCCGCCCGCGCTGCACAATTAACGCAATCAACCGAAATGCGAACCGGATAGCCACATCGCCTCCCATTCTGCTAAAAAGCGTTGAACCTTTTCCGTCCTGCCCAGACTCCATCATCAAGGGGATGAGTGTTTGCACGTGTTTTGCCGCGCCGAGATTCAGCGGACGGTGGTGTTTGTTGTCGCGCTGTTGGTGACAGCCGGCGCAACAAGCACCTTTGCGCGTGAATTCCGCGCCGCCGATACCCAATCCGAGGAATATCCGACCGTGCAGGCGCTGCGCTTCATGGGCCGCCTGGTCTCCGAACGCACCGGTGGCCGGCACGAGATCAAGGTGTTTCATTCGCACCAGCTCGGCGAAGAAAAGGAAACCCTGGAACAGACCCGCGTCGGCGCCATCGACCTCAACCGCTCCAATGTGGCGCTGATCGGAAACATCGTGCCGGCGATGAACGTGCTGGCGCTGCCATTCCTGTTCCGTTCCATCGATCACATGCAAAAGGTGCTGGATGGCCCGATCGGCGCCGAGATCCTCGGCAGTTTCGAACCCTACGGCTTCGTCGGGCTCGCATTCTACAATTCCGGGGCGCGCTCGATCTACAACAATGTCCGCCCGGTTCGCTCGATCTCCGACCTCAAGGGCTTGCGGGTGCGCGTGCAACAGTCCGAGCAGATGTCCGACATGATGCGCGCGCTCGGCGCCAGCCCCGTAGAATTACCGTATGGTCAGGTCTTGACCGGGCTCGCAACAAAGCTGATCGATGGCGCCGAGAACAATTGGCCGTCCTTCGTCACCACAAATCACTACAAGCTTGCCGGCCACTACACGCTCACGGAACACACCATGAGCCCCGAAGTTCTGGTGATGTCATTGAAAGCGTGGCAGAGCCTGTCGACCGAGGAGCGCAGGATCTTTCGCGAATCGGCGCTGCGTTCCAGCCAGTTCATGCGCGAGAAGTGGCGCGACCTCGAAGAGCAGTCGCGCAAGCAGGCGGAAAGTGCAGGCGTCGTTATCGTGACCGAGATAGACAAGAAGCCGTTCGAGGCCGCGATGGCGGGCATCTATACCAAGGCGCAGCGCAATCCCGCGGCCGCGCAGCTGATCGAACGCATTCGCAAGGTGGAGTGACAAGGCTTGGGTCTGATCCAGTACGATGATGCAGCGGAACGGCAGGGCGGCTTCGTCGCCCGCGCCCGCATCCGCATCGTCCAGCTGGTTCGCGCCGTGCCGATCCGCTGGCGCATCCTGTCGATCGCGCTGCTCAACTCGGCCGTGGTGCTGGTGCTTGCCGCCCTGATCTGGAACGGCTCCAAGGTGCTGGGCTCGGCCTGGGACGATGTCCGCCAGGTGCGCGAGTCCGACAAGATCCTGGCGCTGCTGGAAAGCGAGACCGGCCGCCTGCAGAACCTGATCCACCGCTACATCAACCAGCCGAGCCCGGAACTGTTCGCCGAGATCCTGCTGCTGCGCGAGGCGGTGCTGGGTACGCTGACCACGCGCGCGGCGACCGACCCGATGCTGTCGGGATCGGTCGAGGAACTGGAGCGCGTCACCAGCCGCTTCCTCGACGGATTTGGCGAACTGCGCGCCGTGCAGGCGACGATCTCCAAGACCTATGACGAGCAGGTGCTGGCGCCGACCCGCGACATGGCGGGGCTTTATTCGATCATCGAGGGCGCCACCGGCCACCGCGACGCGCTGATCTGGCCCTCGCTCGGCAAATCCCGCGAAGCCTTTACTGCGCTGCTTGTTGCCGCCAATACCTACTATCTGTCGGTAGCCTCTGCCTCCGCCGAGGACGCACGCCGCAACATCGACACGATCGAGAAGACCATCCCGGTGATGGCCGATCTTGCGGAGAACGATCTGCAGCGGCTTGCCCTGCAACGGCTGTTGCTGCGGACGCGGGCGTTGCGCGAGGGACTAGGCAAGCTGACCGAGCAGCTTGCCAGCCGCACCGAGCTGTTGCGCAACACCATCGATGCCAGCCAGGCCGACGCCATCGGGGCGATCGACGATCTCTCGGTCAAGATGCGCCAGCGCGAGCAGAAGGCGCAGGAGACGTTCGACCGGACGCTATCCAACATCTCGCGCCGCGTGCTGTCGATCGCGGTGATCTTCCTCGGCGTCATCCTGACCGTCGGCGTGATCATCGCACTGTCGATCCGCCTGCCGTTGCAGCAGATCATGACATCGATGCGCGCCATCATGAACGGCGACTACGACCGCGAAGTCCAGGGCCTCAAGGCCAAGGACGAGGTCGGCGCCATGGCGCGCGCCGTGGAGGTATTCCGCGGCAACGCCATCGCCAAGCGCAAGACCGAGGAGGAATTGCGCACGTCAAAGGAAAAGGCCGAGGCCGCGCTGCTTGAACTCAACGCCGCGCAGCAGAACCTGATCGACGCCGAACGGCTGGCCGCGCTCGGGGGCCTGGTCGCCGGCGTCGCGCACGAGGTCAACAATCCGATCGGCATCAGCCTGACGGTGGCTTCGAGCTTTGCGCGCCGCACCGAAGCGTTCGAGCAGGAATTGAAGTCGAACCAGCTCCGCCGCTCCAAGCTCGATGAATTCGTGCAGTCCTCGCGCGACGCCGCCCAGCAATTGGTGGCGAACCTGCACCGCGCCGGTGAATTGATCCAGTCGTTCAAGCAGGTCGCCGTCGACCGCTCGCACGCCGAGCGCCGGCAATTCAGCCTGTCGGAGGCCACCGACCAGATCGTGGCGAGCCTGCGGCCGGTGCTGAAGAAGTCCGCGATCAAGCTTTCGGTCGACGTGCCGGAGGGTCTCTTGATCGACGGCTATCCCGGTTCCTACGGCCAGATATTAACCAATCTGTTCCTCAACGCGGCAAATCACGCCTTTGCCGACGGCCGATCGGGGGCTATCAACATCACGGCACGGCCGCGCGGCAGCGACGATGTCGAGATCATTTTTGCCGATAACGGCGCCGGAATGACGCCCGACGTGCAGCGCCAGGCGTTCGACCCGTTCTTTACGACGCGCCGCAACGAAGGTGGGACGGGACTCGGCCTCCATATCGTCTATAACCTCGTCACCCAACAGCTCGGCGGCCGCATGGTGCTGGAGTCAAGAGTGGGACAAGGCACTACTTTTCGCATTATCATGCCGCGGGTCGCCAGGGGCACCCCCACGGCAGTTGAAGCAGCAGCGGACGGAACCGAGCAATGGCCGAACAGGACGATGTCCTCCACCTGATCGACGACAGCGGCGCTGCCCCGGAAGACTCCTCCGCACGCAAATGGAAGATCGCCGTCATCGACGACGATGCCGCCGTGCATGAAGGCACCCGTTTTGCGCTGAGCGATTACAATCTCAACGGCTCCACCCTCGAGATCCTGTCGGCCTATTCCGCCGCCGAAGGCCGCAAGCTGATGCGCGAGCATCCCGATATCGCGGCCGTGCTGCTCGACGTCATCATGGAGACCGACGTCGCCGGGCTCGAGCTCGTCGAATACATCCGCAACGAGATCAAGAACGAGACCGTGCGCATCATCCTGCGCACCGGCCAGCCCGGCCAGGCGCCGGAGCGGCGGGTCATCGTCCAGTACGACATCAACGACTACAAGGCGAAGACCGAGCTCACCGCCGACAAGCTGTTCACCTCGCTGACCGCGGCACTGCGCAGCTACCAGCAGCTCGAGCGCATGGTGCAGACGCGGCGCGGGCTCGAGATCATTATCGATGCCGCCTCCACGCTTTACGACTTCAAGTCGATGCAGCGGCTGGCCGAGGGCGTCTTGACCCAGCTCGCCTCGCTGCTCAACGTCGATTGCGCGGGCATCCTGGTGTTGCGCGACGACGGCGCCGGCTCCGATTTCTCCGTGCTGGCCGGCTCGGGCTGCTACAGCCGCTTCATCGGCACATCGAGCTCGAAATCGCTCGATGCGGATTTGCGGACGATGGTGGAAGCCGCCTTCCAGCGTCGCAAGAACGAGTTCGCCGACCATCGCAGTGTACTTTATCTGCGCACCGGCAGCGGCCGCGAGGTCGTGGTGTTGCTGCAGGCCGAGCGCCAGCTTTCCGAAACCGACCGCGCGCTGGTCGAGATTTTTTCCAGCCGCCTGTCGATCGCGTTCGACAACGTGATCCTCTACCAGCAGCTCCATTTGGCCAACACCCAGCTCGAGGACCGCGTCGCCCAGCGCACCCGCGCGCTGATGCAGGCCAACCGCAGGCTTTCCTCGCAATGGCTGCGGCTGCAGCGCGCCAATGGCTTCAAGAACGAAATCCTCGGGACCGTCGCCCATGACCTGAAGAATCCGCTCGGCGTCATCCTCGGCCGCACCGAGATGCTGACCGAGCTGATCGGCGCCGGCTCGCCAAAGGAGAACATCACTTCACAGGTCGATCACATCCGCGACGCCACCAAGCGGCTGACCACCATGGTCGACCACCTGATCTCGGATGCGATGGCGGACGCCTTCGACATCACCATCCGCCGCGAGGCGGTCGACGTCGCAGCCCTGGTCGCCGAAGTCACCGACGCCAACTTGCCATCGGCCGTCAACAAGCAGCAGACCATCAGCGTCTCCGCGCCGACGAATTTCGTCACCATGTGCGACGCCGACCGCATCCGCGAGGCGATCGACAATCTCGTCAGCAACGCCATCAAATATTCGCCAATCGGCGGCAAGATCACGGTCGGCGTCACCCATGAGGGTCCGAGCACCGTGATCCGTATTGCCGATCAGGGCGCCGGCCTCTCGCCGGAAGACCTCGGCCGCCTGTTCGGGCGCTTCCAGCGCCTTTCGGCCAAGCCCACCGCCGGCGAAAGCTCGACGGGCCTTGGGCTGTCGATCGTCAAGCGCATCATCGACATGCATGGCGGCCATGTGACCGCGCAGAGCCCGGGACCCGGACAAGGCTCGACCTTTACGGTTACATTGCCCGCAACAGACGCCACATGACCCAGAACCCGCACATCATCATCGTCGACGACGAGGCGCCCGCCCGCGAGATGGTCGGCGATTACCTGAAGATGCACGGCTTCAACGTGACGCTGTGCGACGGCGGCAAGAGCCTGCGCGGCGCCATCGAGACCGAGGTGCCTGACCTCGTGGTGCTCGACCTCAACATGCCCGAGGAAGACGGGCTTTCCATCATCCGCGACCTCAAGAGCCGCACCAACGTGCCGGTCATCATGCTGACGGCGACCGCAAGCCCGATCGACCGCGTGGTGGGGCTCGAGCTCGGCGCCGACGACTATGTGGCAAAGCCCTGCGAGCTGCGCGAATTGATGGCGCGCATCCGCTCGGTGCTGCGGCGAAGCACGCAGGCCAAGGCGGCTGCCGCGCCCGAGGCCTCGGCTGCGAAGGCGGCCAAGGATCAGCTGGTGCGCTTCGGCACCAAATGGCTCGACCTCGAAGCTCAGGCGCTGCGCGACGACGAGGGCAACGAGCACCCGCTGACGGCTTCCGAGTTCGGCCTGCTGAAGGTGTTCGCGGCAAACCCCAAGCGCGTGCTGTCGCGCGAGCGGCTGCTTGAACTTGCCAATGCCCGCGATGCCGAGGCCTTCGACCGCGCCGTCGATCTGCGCATCATGCGCATCCGCCGCAAGATCGAGATCGACCCGACCAAGCCCGCCGTGATCCGCACTATCAGGGGCGGCGGTTACCTGTTCTCGCCGACCGGCGACAAGGCGTGATTCTCCCCGAAAATAGCCGGCTTAGACGCTTTCGGTGGCAAGCGGGTTCGAATCCCCTTCCCGGACGTTTCCAATTTTCCGCTTATTGAAATCCTTCACATTTCCGCCTCGAATGTTTCGTGGCCGGCCAACCGACGAAACAATTCTTTCACCCGCGAAACCATTTTCTGCTTTTGGCGCAGACATCCCGAAACGGGGGTTAACTAACAATCCTCCCAACGAAACGCCGAACGGCGCGAATTGGGAGCCTGTCAATGTCGAACGTCATCGCCATCAACGCTGCAGCCAAGAAGCACCTCGCCGCTGCGCGTGCGACATCGGATGAGATGCTGCTGGCAGAAATCGCCAAGGGCGGCCGCACCGCGATGCACGTGCTTTATTCGCGCCATAACGTTCGGGTCTACCGTTTCGTGCTGCGCATCGTGCGCGATACCACGATGGCCGAGGACCTCGTCAGCCAGGTGTTCCTGGACGTCTGGCGCACCGCGAGCCAGTTCCAGGGCCGCTCCCAGGTTTCGACCTGGCTGCTGTCGATTGCCCGTTTCAAGGCGCTGACTGCGCTGCGCCAGCGCCGCCATGAGGATATCGAGCAGGAAGACGTGCTCGAGATCGCCGACGGCGCCGATACCCCGGAAGCCTCGCTCGACCGCGCCAACACCAGCGCCATCCTGCGTGCCTGCGTGGCCAAGCTGTCGCCGGCCCATCGCGAGATCATCAACCTCGTCTACTATCACGAGAAGAGCGTGGAGGAGGCCGGAGCGATCATCGGCATCCCCCAGAGCACGGTGAAGACCCGGATGTTCTATGCCCGCAAGCAGCTTGCGGACTTGCTTAAGGGCGCCGGCGTCGACAGGATCGCCGCTTAAAAGACGCAATTTCAATAGCTTGAATGTCAGAAAGGCCCGGGAAAACCGGGCCTTTTTCGTCTGCCCGGGTTAGCGGCGACGAAACAATTGAAACAATTCACGACATCACCCGGAAAAACTCGCCCCTTAGACAGGTAATCACTGACGAAGCGCCAACCACCGATGAGGGAGACCGAGATGCTGAAGCCGTCCTTCCGCTACTTCATTATCCCGCTCGGTGCGGTTTCCACCCTGGCCACGCTGTCGGCCCAGAACATCGCCCCTCGCGCTGAGCGCACTCAGGGAACGACGATCGTCCGAGAGCAGGTCGTGGATTGCAGCGCCAAGTCCCCTTCGGAGGTCTGCGTGATCTCCTTCAGCAGCGAGACTTCTCGCTGAAAGACGAATTTCTAACCTCCCAAGTTACCTCCAACGACCCGGCCGGGATGCCCCCCAGCCGGGTCGCTCCAATTTTGGGCTCAAGCTTGCCGGTGCGCGTCCTGTCCTGAAGGGCAACAGCTGGTCGCAGCCGGTTTCAGCGACGATCTGCCGCTCCCGCAGTATTTGCAACTAATTCTCATTTGCATAAGATCAGGCCGATCGCCGCGAGTTCGCCGGGAGGCCACACATGAACATCTCATTCCGCGCTGTGTTTGGCGCTTCCGTCTTGGTCGGCCTCGCCTCGGGCGCGGCGATCGCGGCTGGGGATTTGTCGCGGCAAACGCCGATCGAAGTGACGGTCGAATCTCGGCTCGCCGGGCAAGCATGCGTTCGTGCCGAACCAACTGCGCTTCGAGACCGGCAAGCTCTACAAGCTGATCCTGCGCAACGACAGCAACGACCCGCACTACTTCACCTCGCACGCGTTCTCGCAGATGGTGTGGACGCGAAAGGCGCAGGTCACCCAGCAGCGCGACGGCAAGAGCGTCACGCTCGCCGAATTCAAGGGCGCGATGCGCGAGATCGAGGTTTATCCGGGCCAATCCGCCGAATGGTGGCTGGTGCCGGTCGCCGCCGGCCACGCCGGTGATCTGCGCTGCGACATCAAGGGCGCGGACGGCAAGACCCACGCCGAGTTGGGCATGACCGGCGAGATCATCATCGAGTAGCGGCACGACCTACGACCGTATCAACGTCGGCGTCACGGACACGTGACGCGGCGTGATGTAACGTCGCAGGCCGATACGCGAAGGACATCAGGACATGTCTCCTGATGGACCGCGCGGATGCTCAATCTCTTTCTTGCGCTGCTCGCGGGCGTCGTCACCATCGCCGCGCCTTGTACGCTGCCGGTGTTGCCTATTCTGCTCGGGGCATCGGTCGGCAAGACCAGCAAGGCGCGGCCGGTGATGATCGCTTCCGGCTTCGTGCTGTCGTTCTCGCTTGTCGCGCTGGCGCTGAGCGCAATCACCCGAATCTTCGACTTCGATCCCAATGTGCTGCGCAACGCCGCCGCCATCCTGCTTGCGGGCTTTGGGCTGTTGATGATCTGGCCCGCGCCATTCGAGCGGCTGGCGAGCCATTTCAACGCTCATGAGCGGCGGCAGCGTCGCGGCGCGGCAGGATTTGCTCGGCGGCTTCGTGCTCGGCACCACGCTCGGATTGGTCTGGACGCCCTGCGCCGGTCCCGTGCTGGGCTCGATCCTGACCGTGATCGCAACTTCAAAAGATTCCGCATGGGCGAGCGCGCTGCTCGTGACCTACGCGATCGGCGCGGCGATCCCGATGCTTGCGATTGCCTATGGCGGCCAGGCCGTCACCACCCGCGTCCGCAGTTTTGCGCGCATTGCCCCAAGGCTGCAGCAGGGCTTTGGCGTGGTCGTGATCGGCTTCGCTGCGCTGTCCTATCTGCAATACGACACGCTGATCGTGGCGTGGCTGACCCATTTCTATCCCAGCGGCCAGATCGGCCTGTAACCAACGTCGGAGTTTGCCATGACACTGAAAGCCCTCGCCGCTACCGCCGCCCTGGTCGCTTCCTGCCTTGCCTCCACCGCCATCCCCTGCATCAGCGGCGAGGCGCCGCGCGACCTCGACGCGCCGTTTGCGGTCGCCGCCGTGAAAGGCGAAGCCCCCGAATTCGCCGGGATCACCAAATGGTTCAATTCTGCCCCGCTCAGGCTTGCCGACCTGCGCGGCAAAGTGGTGCTGGTCGATTTCTGGACCTATGGCTGCGTCAACTGCGTCAACACGCTGCCGCACGTCACCGCGCTCTACGAAAAATACAGGGAACGCGGCCTTGTGATCGTCGGCGTCCACACCCCGGAATTCCCGTTCGAGCGCTCGGCCGGCAACGTGCAGGCCGCGCTGAAGCGCCATGGCATCACCTATCCTGTGGCGCAGGACAACGATTCCGCGACCTGGAACGCCTGGCGCAACCAATACTGGCCGGCGCAATATATCGTCGACCAAAACGGCAGGGTCGTGTTCCAGCACGCCGGCGAAGGCCAGTACGAGGAGATCGACCGCACCATCGCAAGGCTCCTCGGCGCCAATAGCTGAACCGCTGAAGGCAACGGCGCGGTACAATCATCGCATCCGGCGTGATAGGCTCACGCCGGGCGCAATGATGGGTGACTAGCGATGTTCGAAGGCTGGGATGCCGTGGTGCTGGCCCGGGCGCAATTCGCCTTCACGATGTCCTTTCACATCATATTTCCCGCCTTCTCGATCGGACTTGCCAGTTTCCTTGCGGTGCTTGAAGCGCTCTGGCTGTGGAGCGGCCGTGAGGTCTTCATCAACCTCTTCAATTACTGGCTGAAGATCTTTGCGGTCGCCTTCGGCATGGGCGTGGTGTCGGGCATCGTGATGTCCTACCAGTTCGGCACCAACTGGTCGGTGTTCGCCGACAAGACCGGCCCGGTGATCGGCCCGCTGATGGCCTATGAGGTCCTGACCGCGTTCTTCCTGGAGGCGGGCTTTCTCGGCGTCATGCTGTTCGGGCTCGAACGCGTCGGCCATCGCCTGCATTTCATGGCAACCCTGATGGTCGCGATCGGCACGCTGATCTCGGCGTTCTGGATTCTGTCAGCCAATTCCTGGATGCAGACGCCGACCGGCCACGCGATGAATGCGGCCGGGCAATACGTCGCCGCCGACTGGTTCAAGCTGATCTTCAATCCCTCCTTCCCCTACCGCCTCGTGCACATGGTGCTCGCGGCTTACCTCACCACCGCCTTCGTCGTCGGCGCGGTCGGCGCCTGGCACTTGCTGCGCGACCAGCACCAGGCCGGCGCGCGCGTGATGTTCTCGATGGCGATGTGGATGGCAACCCTGGTGGCGCCGATCCAGATCCTCGCCGGCGACCAGCACGGCCTCAACACGCTGGAGCACCAGCCGGCCAAGGTGATGGCGATGGAAGGCCATTTCCAGAGCCACAAGGACGGCGCGCCGCTGCTGCTGTTCGGCTGGCCCGATCAAGCCGAGGCCAAAGTGAAGTTCGCGATCGAGATTCCAAAACTGTCGTCGCTGATACTCAAGCATTCTTTGGATGCGCCGCTCGCCGGCCTCGACACCGTGCCGCGCGAGAACTGGCCGCCGGTTGCGATCGTGTTCTGGTCGTTCCGCGTCATGGTCGGTCTCGGATTCCTGATGATGGGGCTCGGCCTGCTCAGCCTCTTGATGCGCGTCCGCGGCAAGCTCTACGACTCGCGCCTGCTGCACATCGGCGCGGTGGCGATGGGACCGGCGGGCTTCGTCGCGGTTTTGGCCGGCTGGATCACCACCGAAGTCGGACGACAGCCCTACCTGGTCTACGGCCTGCTGCGCACCGCCGATGCCGTCTCGCCGCTCGCAGCACCCGCGGTGGCGTCGTCGCTGATTGCTTTTGCCATCGTCTACTTCGCCGTGTTCACGGCGGGCGTGATCTACATCCTGCGCTTGATGGCAGCGGCACCGCATCAGGGCGAGCAGGGCCCGCGCAGCGAAGCCCCCGCTCGTGCCGCCGGCATCACGCCGGCCGCGGGCGCCGTCAGTGGTGGAGGCGCACGATGAGCTTTGCCATCGATCTTTCGATCCTCTGGGCCTTCATCATCGCCTTTGCGGTGTTCGTCTATGTCGTGATGGACGGTTTCGATCTCGGGCTCGGCATCCTCTTCCCGCTGTTTCCGAGCAAGGAAGACCGCAACGTCATCATGAACAGCGTAGCCCCGGTGTGGGACGGCAACGAGACCTGGCTGGTGCTCGGCGGCGGCGGCATGATGGCGGCATTCCCGCTCGCCTATGCCGTGCTGATGCCGGCGCTGTACACGCCGATGATCGCGATGCTGCTGGGTCTCGTGTTCCGCGGCGTCGCCTTCGAATTCCGCTGGCGCACCACCAACGAGCGCAACAAGTGGGATATCGCCTTTGCCGGCGGCTCGCTGGTCGCGACGCTGGCGCAAGGCATTGCGCTCGGCGCCATCCTGCAGGGCATCCATGTCTCGGGACGTCAATACGCCGGCGGCTGGTGGGATTGGCTGACGCCGTTCAGCATCCTCACCGGCGTGTCGCTCGTCATCGGCTACGCGCTATTGGGAGCAACCTGGCTCGTGATGAAGACCGAGGGCGAGCTGCGCGACAAGGCCTATGGCCTGTCATGGGCGCTGTTGTTCGCCATGCTGGGTGCGATCGGCGCGGTTTCCATCGCCACGCCCTTCCTGCATGTGCAGTACACCCAGCGCTGGTTCGCCTGGCCCAACATCATCCTGACCGCGCCGATACCGATTGCGGTCGCCGCCGTTTCCGCGCTGTTGCTGCGCGGCCTGGCGCGCAAATACGACTACCAGCCGTTCTTCCTGGTGCTGGCGCTGTTCGCGCTGTCCTATGCCGGGCTCGGCATCAGCATGTATCCCTACATCGTGCCGCAGAGCATCACGATCTGGCAGGCGGCCTCGCCCGAGAACAGCCAGATCTTCATGCTGTTCGGCGTCGCCGTGCTCATCCCCCTGATACTCGGCTATACCGCCTGGGCCTATTGGGTGTTCCGCGGCAAGGTGAAGCCGGAAAGCGGCTATCATTGATGCAGATCAAGAGGGACCCGCGCCCACTCGGGCAGCGCTTAGTATGGTTTGTTGTGCTATGGCTCGGCGGCGTCGGTACCGTTGTGCTGGTATCCTATGCTTTGCGGCTCTGGATCGCGCCGAAATGACGCCGTTTCCAACGAAAAGGCCGGAAATTACTGACATTCCAGTGACGTAGCTGTCACATTCGCCCTAAACTTGCCATCAAGCGAGCCCTGAGATTTGATGGTTCCAAAGCGCGGTCGATTTGCCGGCGCGCCCAATGAGGAGAGCCTTGATGACGGGATTTCGTCACCTGACCTGGATGTTGATTGCAGCCTTCGGTCTCGTGTTTTCGACCACGCAAAGTGATGCGCAGAAGCGGCCCGATGCCGACGAGCCGGGCCTCGTCGCCGATGACGGCTACGAGCTCGAGCCCGAATGGAAGAAGCAGGTCGTCTACTTCCGCACCACTGAGGCCCCAGGCACGATCATCGTCGTGACCGCCGAGCGGCATCTCTATCTCGTGCAGGGCAACGGCCGCGCCATCCGCTACGGAATCGGCGTCGGCCGCGAAGGCTTTACGTGGCAGGGGCTGGTGAACATCACCCGCAAGTCGGAATGGCCGGACTGGACCCCACCGCCGGAAATGATCGCCCGTCAGCCCTATCTGCCGCGCTTCATGGCCGGCGGCCCCGGCAATCCGCTCGGCGCGCGCGCCATGTATCTCGGCACGACCGTCTATCGCATCCACGGCACCAACCGTCCGGATACGATCGGCACCGCCGTCTCCTCCGGCTGCTTCCGCCTCGTCAACCGCGATGTCGCCGACCTCTATGAGCGCGTGCCTGTCGGCACCAAGGTCGTCATCCGGCAGAAGCCCGAGCTGTAAGCGCCAGGACTTCCGCGCCGCGTCATCCCTTTCCTTTAAGTCTTGGTGAGAAAAAAATCATGCGTACATTTCGGGGCGGCCTGCTGATCGGGCTCGCGATCGCAGTCCTGGTCGCCATTGCGGCGATCGTCTACGAATTCTACGACACGCGGACCTTGAAGCGCACGGTGCGGCGCGGCGAGGTGCTGTGCGGCGTCAATGCCGGCCTGCCCGGCTTCTCGATTCCCGACGACAAGGGCAACTGGACCGGCTTCGACGTCGACTTCTGCCGTGCGGTGGCCGCTGCGATCTTCGATGACCCCAAGAAGATCAAGTTCGTCCCGCTCGACGCCAGCGAGCGCTTCACCGAGCTGCAGAAGCGCAAGGTCGACATCCTCTCGCGCAACTCCACCTGGAGCATGTCCCGCGAGACCACATACGATCTCTATTTCCCGGCGGTCGCCTATTATGACGGCCAGGGCTTCATGCTGCCGGAGGCCCGCAAGATCGACTCCGCGCTCGACCTCAACGGCAGCAAGGTCTGCGTGCAGGCAAATACGACGACTGCGCTGAACCTTGCCGATTATTTCCGCGCCAACAACATCAAGTATGAAGAGGTCAAGCTCACCAAGCTGGACGAGGTGGTGAAGGCCTACAACGAAGGCAAGTGCGACACGCTGACCGCCGACGTCTCCCAGCTCTATGCACTCAGGCTCAACCTCGCCAAGCCCACCGACCATGCCATCCTGCCCGACGTGATCTCCAAGGAGCCGCTCGCGCCCGTGGTGCGGCAGCGCGACGACGACTGGATGATGCTCGTGAAGTGGACGCTCTACGCCATGATCAATGCCGAGGAGCTCGGCATCACCTCCAAGAACATCGACGAGGCGCTGAAGTCGAAGAAGCCCGACGTGATGCGGCTGGTCGGCACCGAAGGCAATTACGGCGCCGAGCTCGGCCTGCCCAAGGACTGGGCCGCGCGCATCATCCGCCATGTCGGCAATTACGGCGAGATCTACGACCGCAATGTCGGCTCGGGCTCCAAGCTGCAGATCCCGCGCGGACTGAATCAGCTCTGGAGCGCCGGCGGCATCCAGTACGCGCCGCCGATCCGATAGTAACTGCTCGTAGTTACTCTGCGTCATGCCCGGGCTTGTCCCGGGCATCCACGTTTTTGGCACTACGAAGCAAGACGTGGATGGCCGGGCATAGGCGAGCGGAAGCGACGCCGTCCTTCAGACGGCTATGCCCGGCCTTGACGATGTGGGGCTGCTGCAATTGCCTCTCCTCATCCTGAGGAGTGCGCATCGCGCCCGTCTCGAAGGATGAAGGCCACAGTCGGGATCTCATGGTTCGAGCCGGCGCTTCGCGCCTCCTCACCATGAGGGAAAGACTAATAACTCCGCGACCGCGCCAGCTGGTCCGCATGGAAATTGGCGTCGCCGAACAGCTCCTCGCAGACACGCGCGCGCTTCATGAAGAAGCCGATGTCGAACTGGTCGGTCATGCCCATGCCGCCATGCATCTGCACGCCTTCCTGCACGGCGAGGGTCGCGGTGGTGCCGGCTTTCGCCTTGGCCACCGCCACGGCGGAGCCCGCCTTGTCGATATCCGCATCGAGCGCCTGCAGTGCCTTCAGTGTCGCCGCGCGAGAAATCTCGATGTCGATATAAAGCTGCGCTGCGCGATGCTGCAGCGCCTGGAATTCGCCGATCAGCTTGCCGAACTGCTTGCGCTCCTTCAGGTAGGTCACGGTGCGGCCGAACACCTCCTCGCTCAAGCCCACCATTTCGGAGGCAACCGCGCCGCGGCCGATATTGAGCAGGTTTTCCAGCAGTGCGCCGCCGGAATCGACCTCGCCGAGCACGCTGTCGGCGTTGACCTCGACATTGTCGAATTCGATGCGTGCGGCATTGTGCGCATCCACCATGATCGTGCGTTCGGTCGCAACGCCCTTGGCCTTCGGATTGACCAGGAACAGCGTCAGCCCCTTGGCTTCGCCGGCTGAGCCGCCGGTGCGCGCGGCGACGATCAGGAGATCGGCGGTGTGGCCGTCGACGACCAGCGCCTTGGCGCCCTTGAGTTTGAATCCGTTGCCGGCGCGGGTTGCCTGCATCGCGGTCTGCAGCGGACGATGTTTGGCGCCCTCGTCGATCGCGAACGCCGCAAGCAGGGAGCCCGCGGAAATTTTCGGCAGATATTCCGACTTCTGTGCCGCGCTACCGCCGCGCGTCAGTGCCGAAGCAGCCAACACGCCAGTGGAGAGGAACGGCGACGGCATCAGGGTGCGGCCGATCTCCTCCATGACGACGCCGGCCTCGACGCAGCCAAGCCCGCTGCCGCCGAATTCTTCCGGCACCAGCAGGCCGGAAAAGCCCATCTCGGCAAAGCTCTTCCAGAGCTCGCGGGAAAAGCCGGTGGCATCCTTGCTGTCGCGCAGCCCGCGCAGGTGCGACACCGGCGCCTTGTCGCTGATGAGGCCGCGCGCACTGTCGCGCAGCATGGATTGTTCTTCGGTGAGGACGAGGGGCATTGTGTTTCCGGGTATGCGTGTTGAGTGAATGGTGAATTTTCAGAGCTCGTCATGCCCGGCCTTGTGCCGGGCATCCACGTCTTCTGTCGTTGCGGCAAGAAAGACGTGGATGGCCGGGTCAAGCCCGGCCATGACGCTGGAGCGATCTACGCCCCCGGCAGATCGAGGATGCGCTTGGCGACGATGCCGAGCATCACCTCCGACGTGCCGCCCTCGATCGAATTGGCCTTGGTGCGGAGCCACGCGCGTGGACGCGCGCCGCTACCGGAGCGGTCGCTTTCCCATTCCAGCGCGTCGATGCCGCCCGCCGACATCAATATCTCGTGCCGGCGCTTGTTGAGCTCGGTGCCGTAATACTTCATCGCCGACGAGAATGCCGGATGCGACTGCCCGGCCTTGACGAGGTCAACCGCGCGCTCGGCGGCGGCGGACAGCGCGGCTTCGTCGATGTCGAAGGTCGCGATCTGGCCGCGCAGCATGGCATCATCAAGCCGGCCGCCTTCGTCGCTGCCGACCGAATCGGCGGCGACCTGGCCGAGCGGACGGCCGACGCCGCGCTCGCCGATGCCCGAGATCATCGCGCGCTCATGCTGCAGCAGATATTTTGCTACATCCCAGCCGCGGTTGACCGTGCCCACCACATGCGATTTCGGCACGCGCACGTTGTCGAAGAAGGTTTCGCAGAACGGCGAATAACCGGAGATCAAGAGGATCGGTTTTGTGGATACGCCCTTTGAGGCCATGTCGAACAAAATGAAACTGATGCCGTCATGCTTTTTGGCCGCAGCGTCGGTCCGCACCAGGCAGAAAATCCAGTCGGCATAGTTGGCGTAGGAGGTCCAGATCTTCTGGCCGGTGATGACGAAGTCGTCGCCGTCGCTCTCGGCGCGGGTCTGCAGCGAGGCGAGGTCGGAGCCGGCGTTCGGCTCGGAATAGCCCTGGCACCAGCGAATGAGACCGGCGGCGATTTTCGGCAAGTGCTCCTTCTTCTGCGCCTCGTTGCCGAACTTGAGCAGGGCCGGACCCAGCATCCAGATGCCAAAACTCGACAGCGGCGAGCGCGCGCCCATCTTCGACATCTCCTCGCGCAGCACCTTGTGCTCGGCGCCGTCGAGGCCGCCGCCGCCATACTCCTTCGGCCAGTCCGGCACGGTCCAGCCCTTGTCGCGCATGCGCTCGAACCAGACGCGCTGCGGCTCGGAGGAGAACTTTGCGTTACGGCCGCCCCAATAGGTGTCGGATTCCGAGGTCATGGGCTTGCGCATTTCCGGCGGACAATTGGCGTCCAGCCAGGCACGGGTTTCGCGGCGGAATTGTTCGAGGTCGGACATGAGCGCGTTTCCATCCATTGCAAGGTTGGAATCGACCTTAGTCACCGCTTCGTGGAATTCAATATCTGTTCGTGCAAGCCATGCGGCGGACAAGGTGGTCATGCGCGGCGAACAGGTGTATTCGCGAGAGGCGATAACGATTGAAAAACAAGAGGAAACGGTCATGCGGCTGAAGTTGCTTTCGCCTAGCGAAATGAGCCCGGAGCAAAAAGAAACCTATGACGAGGCGATTGCGGGCAAGCGCGGCGCCCCGCCGGCGCCGATGATGGCCTGGCTCAACAGTCCGGAAATGGCCAAGCATGCCACGCGGCTCGGCGAGGTGATGCGCTTCAACACGACCTTTCCGGCAAAACTCTCCGAGATCGCGATCCTCGTCACCGCCCGGCACTGGACCTCGCATTACGAGTGGTTCGCGCACAAGCGCCTCGCGCTGAAAGGCGGCATGGACCCGCAGATCATCGAAGATATCCGGCAGCGCCGCACGCCTGTCTTCGACGATCCCAAGGGCAAGATGATCTACGACCTTGCCAAGTCGTTGCATGAAGGCCATGGCGTGGCGAAGGGCCTGTACGACGATGCGACAAAACTGCTCGGCGAGCGCGGCGTGGTCGAAGTGATCGGGCTGTGCGGCTATTACACGATGGTGTCGATGACCCTGAACACCTTTGAGTTCGGCCTGCCCGAGGGGGAAGTGTCCGACCTCGCGTGAGGTACGCTTTCCGGAAACGCTGGATTTCCGGATCTCTGCTACCAGGTGGCGGGCTTCTCCCTAAATAGGGAGAACACGGAGAATGAGACATGTCACAAAACCCACCCGTCGTCGCCGGCACAAGAATCGGACATGTTCACCTCAAGGTCGCCGACCTCGACCGCGCACTGGGCTTTTATTGCGGCGTGCTCGGGTTCGAACTGCAGCAGCGCATGGGCTCGGGCGCGGCGTTCATCTCGGCCGGCGGCTATCATCACCACATCGGCCTCAACACCTGGGAGAGCAAGGGTGGCCATCCGCCGCCGCCGGGCACCACCGGACTGTTCCACACCGCAATCGTCTACCCGACCCGCGCGGCGCTTGCCGACGCCCTGCACCGGGTGATCTCTGCGGGGATTGCACTTGACGGCGCCAGCGACCATGGCGTCAGCGAGGCGCTTTACCTGCGCGATCCCGACGAGAACGGCGTCGAGCTCTACCGCGACCGGCCCGAGAGCGAATGGCCGCGCGACGCCGAGGGCAAGCTTTCGATGTTCACGAAGCGGCTGGATCTGGAGGAACTGATGAGGGCGCGGGAAGCGTAATCCCTCATGGTGAAAGCGCGAAGCGCGTCTCCGGACGATGCTTCGCATCGCCGGGAGAACCATGCAGGCCCGACTGTCGCGTGTGGCCATCCTTCGAGACGCGGCCTGACGGCCGCTCCTCAGGATGAGGTCTGAGTTCGCCGCCCGCGGATCATGATCAGCATCGCGGCGGTCAGTTCGACGCCGATGCACATATAGAATGGCAGCGCGTAGCTGCCGGAGAGATCGCGCAACAGGCCGACGACGCCGGGGCCGAACGCGTAGGTGATCTGGTTGATCGCCGTGATCAGGCTGACCAGCACGCCAAAGGAACGCGGGTCGAATTCGCGCTGCACGATCAGCGCCGGCAGCGTGATCAAATTGCCGACGGAGAAGCCGAACAGCGCACAGGCCGCAATAAGTACTATTTCATTGTGAACGTTGATGACGATGGCGAGCGCAATGGCCTGGCTGATGAACGACAACGAGGAAGCCAGCCGCTGGTTCATGCGGTCGATCACGAAGGAGAACAGCACGCGGCCGACCACCGCCATCGCCGTGAGGAGTGCCACCGCAACCGCCGCACGCTCGCGTCCGATCACCGAATCCAGGAACGAGATCAGGTGGACGATGAAGCCGACCTGGGCGAACAGCACCAGCGCAAAAGCTGCCGACACCGAGAGAAAGCCGATGTCGCGGAATGCCCGCGCCCGGACTTGCGTCGGCGACGGCGCATCGGCCGCCGCCGTCAGCTCGGCATGAGACAGCAGCGGCGGCCGGCCGACGAAGATCAGGATGACGGGCACCATCAGCACGACCATCACGATGGCGGCCGCGATCATGGCGCCGGAGAAGCCGAAATAGCCGATGCCGGCGACGAGCAGCGGCACCCCGACGATGCCGCCGAAACTCGCGCCGTTCAGCGCAAGGCTGATCGCCATGCCGCGCTTCTTGTCGAACCACAGCCCCAGCGTGTTGGTGATGATGCCGAGGCTGGTGCCAGCCCAGCCGAAGGCGAGCACGGCATTCGCAAGGTAAAGCTGCCAGGGCTCGCGCACCTGTCCGATGGCGACACCGGCCAGCGCCATCGCAAAGGTGCCGGCGATCAGGCAATTGCGCGGGCCGAACGCCTTGATGGCTTCGGCGACGAAGGCGACCAGCAGCGCACCGAACAGATAGAAGAAGGTGGTGCCCGAGGAGATCAGTGATGCCGGCCAACCGCGCAGCCGCTGCAGTTCGGCGACGTAGACGCTCTGGCCATAGAAGCCGAGCCCCCAGCCGAAGGTCGCGAGCAGGAAGCAAACCACGACGATGCGCCAGCCGTCATAGCGGACCGAGGTTTCCGGAACGGGCGTGTAGTTGGAAGCGTCCAATGTTTTGTCTCTTCTGTTGTCTTGCCCCGGAATGGCCGATGGCGCGCTGCGCGGCCACCCGCTTCCCGTCCTCGTCAACATGGGGGGCCGGGTCAAGTACGAAAGAGCGATCGTGCGGCGATCAATTCGACGCCGATCGAACTGTCAGCAGTTGGCACTAGATGCCCGGCTCAGGGTACGCGCCCGGACAAACGTCTGCATTCAGCTTGGGGATACCCTTGCGTCATCGCGCCGGCTTCTTGCCCACGCGTTTCTCCGCGCGTACCGCGCCTTTCTTGTGGACTTTCGAACGCGGCTCCGCGAGCGCGGCTCGCCAATAGCTCAGCGGCGCTTCGAGCGCCATCTTGACCGCAAGGCCGAAATAACTGGAGCGGCTCATGCCATTTTCGGCCGCACTCTTGTCGGCGCGGGCGATCAAGCTTTTCGGCAAATAGATATTGACCCGCTCGGACGGGTCGGGCGGATCGACGCCAACGATGAAATAGGCAACGACGTCCGAACCCTTGGGCAGCACGATGCGCTCGATCGGCGTCGGCTCCGGCAACGGCCGGCCCTGCTCGACCCAGCCATCCACGGTCTGCGCCAGCGCGCGCTCTGCGCGCTCGATCGCCTCTTCCTGCGACCTGCCGCCGGCGACACAGCCCGGAAAATCGGGAAACCACGCGCCCAGCGCGTTGCGCGAACCGCGCTCCAGCACCGCCGGATAGAGCCGTCGTTTCAATCTGGCCTCCCTGACCTTCGTATGCTAATCGACACACAGAGTTGTGTCAATTCACACAACTCACCGCGCCTGGGCAGCGAAGGTGGACGACCAATGGATCTGCAAGCCGAACGTCGCATTGTCCGCGCAGCCTATGCCAAGCAAATCCTGGCGGCGGCTTGCGTGAGTGATCCACGGCTGGCCGAAGCATTTGCCGTCATTCCGCGCGAAGATTTTCTCGGCCCCGGCCCGTGGCTGATGTGGCGCTGGACGCGCTATGTGCCGACGCCGGACGCCGATCCCGTCTATCTCTATACCAACGACCTTGTTGCGCTCGTCGCCGAGCGCCACGTCAACAACGGGCAGCCGTCGCTGCATGCCTATCTCATGCATCAGGCCCGACCCGCCGCGGGCCAACATGTGGTGCATGTCGGTACTGGCACCGGTTATTACACCGCCATCCTTGCACATCTTGTCGGGCCGTCGGGCCGGGTGACCGGCATCGAGTACGATCCGGAACTTGCCGCGAAAGCGCGAGCCTGCCTTGCGCCCTATCCCAACGTCACCATCATCGAGGGCGACGGCGCGCAAGTCCCGTTCGATGCCGCCGACATCATCTACGTCAATGCCGGGTGTACGCGGCCGGCAGCGCGATGGCTGGACAACCTCGCCGACGGCGGCCGGCTGATCCTGCCGATGACATCCGACAAGGGAGTTGGCGGCCTCGCTGAACGAATCGAGCGGGCCGGCGCCGTATTCCGGATTGAGCGCCGTGCCGAGGAGTATCGCGCATCCTGGATACATCCGGTCGCAATCATTCCCTGCGCAGGCAACCGCGATGAGGAGTCCGAGCGGGCCCTTGCCGGGGCCTTCGACCGCGGCGGCTGGGACAAGGTCACGCGGCTGTATCGCAATCAGGAGATTCCCGACGAACGTTGCTGGGTTCGCGGACCGGATTGGTGTCTTGCGTATGAATGATCGGCTCAACGCCTAGGCTGGCGAACGCAACCGGCCGAACATCAGGATCAAATTGTTGGCGGGCATCTCGAATGTCTCGGCCAATTCGAGGCCGACACCTTCGGCAAGCTTCGTGACATCGCCGAGGTCGCGCACGCCCCATTCCGCATTCTGCGAACGCAGGCTGGTGTCGAACACCGCGTTGCTGATCGCCGTGTGTCGACCGTCGCGCTTGAACGGCCCATACAGATAGAGCCGCCCGTCCTCGCGCAAGTGCCGTGCGGCGCCCGCCACCAGACCCTCTGCCACGCGCCACGGCGCAATGTGGATGACATTGGCGCAGAACAGCGCCAGCAATCTTGCAGGGGCGCTGCCGCCGGCTGCCGCCGGCGACCAGGCGGGATCGGCAAGGTCGATCTTCTGCGGCGGGCGGATGTTGGCGAGGCCCGCATGGGCGCGCCAGGCTGCGATGCTTCGCAAGTGCGCTTCGCTGAAGTCGCTCGGCCACCAGGTGATCTCAGGGGCATTTTGCGCGAAATGCACCACATGCTGGCCGGTGCCGCTGCCGGCCTCCAGCACATCGCCCGATTTGCCGGCGAGGAACCGCTGAAGCACTGCCCAGATCGGCTGGTGGTTGCGGTGGAACGCGGGCGCATCGAGGCGTCCGTCCGGTTCGCCCGGTCGGCCGTCCCGACCGAATTCGGTGACTGGCTTTGCCACATTCCGCTCCTGCCCCCCGCTTTAGCCCGCCAGATGGCAGGTTGCAAAAATCGACCGTCCCTTGGTGCAACCCCGGGTCAATCCGGCCGTTCCCGGCCGCTCCTCGGAACGATTAACCCCTGTTTTTGCCGCGTCTTATGTCCACATTGCCAGACAATGGCCTTTATGCTTTCCACCTCCTATATTCGCGAAAACGACCATCGACGAACGCCCGGGAAACGCCCTTTGATCGCCTCCTTCTGCCGGAAATCCGCGCCGCTGCTGGCGCTGTTGGCAAGCCTCGCCGCCGCCGCGCCGGCCCATGCCCAGTCCGCCGTAGCGGAAGGGAAGAAGCTCGCCTTCGACCGCGGCAAGGGCAATTGCCTCGTCTGCCATGCGATCAAGGGCGGTGAGTATCCCGGGACGATCGGTCCCGAGCTTTCCGACATCAAGAGCAAGTACAAGCGCGACGAACTGATCGAGATCGTGTTCGACGAAACCAAGCGTAATCCGCAGACCGCGATGCCTCCGTTCGGACGAAACCGGATTTTGACCGAGCAAGAGATCAGCGCGATCGTGGATTTTCTGCAGACCCTTTGACGGCCCGCGCGGCTTCAGGAGACTTTGAATGAGCAACAAGGAAAACGAGTTGTCGCGGCGGGTGATCCTGCAAGGAGTTGGCGCCGTCGCGCTGGTTGGCCTCTGCAGTCTTTCGTTCGGCAATCTTCCGTTCGGCGTAACGCCGGCCCTTGCCGCCAACGACAAATATCCGGAAGAGGCGTTCAAGGCGAAGAACGAGGCCGACGCGATCAAGTCGCTTTACGGCAAGACGGCGGTGGCCTCCGACAAGATCAAGCTCGACGCGCCCGAAATCGCCGAGAATGGCGCCGTGGTTCCGGTCTCGGTCTCGACCACGCTTGCCGACGTCACCTCGATCTCGTTCCTGGTCGCCGAGAACCCGGTCGCACTGATAGCGTCATACAAGATTCCGGCAGGCACCGTGCCGGCCATCGCCAACCGCATCAAGATGGCGAAGACCTCCAACGTGATCGTGCTCGTCGAAGCCGGCGGCAAGCTCTACAGCGCAGCCAAGGAAGTCAAAGTCACCGTCGGCGGCTGCGGCGGCTAAGCAAGGGACAGGAACATGGCATCGACCATTCGCGTGCGCGCCACCAACAACGGCGACATCACCGAAGTGCAGGCGCTGATCCAGCACCCGATGGACTCCGGCTTCGTCAAGGACGCCAAGGGCGAGATCATCGCCGCGCATTTCATCCAGCAGCTCACCTTCGAGTATGACGGCAAGGCGGTGTTCGTCGCCGACTGGGGCGGCGGCGTCTCCAAGGACCCCTACGTCAAATTCGCATTCAAGGGCGGCAAGAAGGGCGACGAGCTCAAGGTGAGCTGGTCCGACAACAAGGGCGCCACCGATTCCACCACGGCGAAGATCGGATGATGATGTTGCGTTTCGTGATACAGGTCGCATCAGCAGCGCTCACGGTGTTTGCGCTTGCGTGCGCGCCAGCCGGCGCCGCCGACAAGATTGATCCCGTCGCCGATGCGAAGGCATTCAAGAAATTCTTCTATGACAAGTATCCCAAGCTGAAACCGGAAGACTTCGTCAACGGTCCCTATTCGATGGATGAGGGTCTGCACAAGCAGTGGGTGGAGAAGGAGCAGTTTCCGCCCTACGAATTTTCCGTCGAGGCGGGCAAGGAGATGTTCACCAAGCCGTTCAAGAACGGCAAGACATATGAAGACTGCTTCCCGAACAAGGGCATCGGCATCCGCCAGGACTATCCCTATTTCGACGGCAAGGAAGGCAAGGTCATCACGCTCGAGCTCGCGCTCAACCGCTGCCGCGAGGCCAATGGCGAGGCGCCCTACTCCTATGTGCGCGACGAGATGGCGGCGCTGACCGCCTACATGGCCTTCACCTCGCGCGGCAAGCCGATGAACATCAAGGTCCCCGACGACCCGCGCGCGCTGCAAGCCTACGAGAATGGCAAGGAATATTTCTACACCCGTCGCGGTCAGCTCAATTTCGCCTGCGCCCACTGCCATGTGCAGAACCCGGGCGAGCGCATCCGCACAGAAGTGCTGGCGCCCGCGCTCGGCATCATGAATGCGATGCCGATCTACCGCTCGGAATGGTCCGGCATGGGCACAACCAGCCGCCGCTACATAACCTGCAACAGCCAGACGCGTGGTGTACCGCTTAATCCGCAGGACGACGAATACCGCAACGTCGAGTACTATCTCTCCTACGTCGCCAACGGCCTGCCGATCTCGGGCCCGGGAGCGCGGCCATGAGGATGCAGATCGCTCTTCTTGCTGCCCTGCTCGCGGCCAGCCCCGCCTCCGCGGCATCTGAAGCCGACTATAAGTCGGCTTACGCCGCGGCCGAAGCTGCCAACAAGGAAGCGGGCTCTCTGCGTAACCAGTGGATCCCAACGGCAGCGGCGCTTGCCGCGGCCAAGAAGGCCGGCGATGCCGGCGAATTCGACAAGGCGCTGGAAGCTGCCAAGGAAGCGGAAGCGCTCGCGAAAGCTTCGATCTTCCAGGCCACTTCCGAGAAGGCGCTCTGGAGAGACATGGAGATCCGCTGAGGCGGGTCTCTTCGCGCGGAAGAGGAGCATGACCATCCGCCGCCGGGATTTTCTTAAGGCTACTGGCGTTGCCGCCCTCGCAAGCGGCCTGCCGCGTCTTGCCCGCAGCGCCGATGGCGCTGGTGTCTACGACATCGAAAAATTCGGCAATGCGCGCATTCTGCATATCACCGACACGCATGCGCAGCTTCGCCCGGTCTTCTTCCGCGAGCCCAGCGTCAATCTCGGCGTCGGCACGATGCAGGGCAAGCCGCCGCATCTGGTCGGCAAGGCGTTTCTCGATCGCTTCGGCATCCGCCCCGACAGCGCCGACGCCTATGCGTTCACCTCCGTCGAGTTCGAGAAGGGTGCGAGCCGTTTCGGCAGGCTCGGCGGCTTTGCGCATCTCAAGACGCTGATCGACCGGCTGCGCGGCGATGTCGGCCAGGGCCGCTCGGTGCTGCTCGACGGCGGCGACCTCTGGCAGGGCACGGCGCTTTCCAACACCATGCAGGGCGCCGACATGGTGGAAGCCGCCAATTTGCTCGGCATCGAGGCGATGACCGGGCATTGGGAATTCACCTACGGCGAAAAGGCGCTGCGCGACAATCTCGCCCGCTTCAAGGGCGAGTTCCTGGCGCAGAACGTGTTCCTGACCGAGGAAGCCGCCTTCAACGATGCAAAAGCGTTCGATCCGGCGTCGGGCCGGGTGTTCAAGCCGCACGTCATCAAGGAGATCGGCGGCTATAGAGTTGCGATCATCGGCCAGGCCTTCCCCTATGTGCCGATCGCCCATCCCAAGCGCTTCACGCCGGACTGGACCTTTGGCATCCGCGACGAGGAGCTGCAGAAGCTGGTCGAGGCCTTGCGCAACAACGACAAGGTCGATGCGGTGATCCTGCTGTCGCACAACGGCATGGACGTCGATCTGAAGCTTGCCAGCCGCGTCAGTGGCATCGACGTCATCCTCGGCGGCCACACCCACGATGCCGTGCCGCAGCCGGTCGCGGTCAACAATGCCGGCGGCGTCACGCTTAGTGACCAATGCGGGCTCCAACGGAAAATTCCTCGCCGTGCTCGACCTCGAGATCGCCAAAGGCAAGGTGGCGGATGCGCGCTACCGCCTGCTACCGGTGTTCTCCGAACTCTTGAAGCCGGACCCGGCGATGCAGACCCTGATCGAGAAGATGCGCGCGCCCTATGCCACCGCCTATGGCGAAAAGCTTTCCACCGCCGACCGCCTGCTCTACCGGCGCGGCAATTTCAGCGGCACCGTGGATCAGCTGATCTGTGATGCGCTGCGCGGCGAGCTCGATGCGCCGATCGCGCTGTCTCCCGGTTTCCGCTGGGGCACCACCACGCTTGCCGGCCAGCCGCTGACCATGGAAGACGTGTTTGCGGAAACCGCGATCACCTACCCGGCCACTTATGTTCAGAACATGACCGGCGGCCAGATCAAGGACGTGCTGGAAGATGTCTGCGACAACCTCTTCAACACCGACCCTTACTACCAGCAGGGCGGCGACATGGTCCGCGTCGGCGGCCTCGCCTACACCTGCACGCCGGCGGAGAGCGTGGGCAAGCGGATTTCCGATCTCAAGCTCGACAATGGCCATGCGCTGGAAGCCGGCAAGACCTACAAGGTCGCGGGCTGGGCCTCCGTCAACGAACAAAACGGCGCGCCGGTATGGGACGTGGTGGCAAAGCATTTGCGCTCGGGCAGGCCGCCGAACCGCCAGGCTTCTGGCGTGTCGCTGAAAGGCGTTGACGGCGATCCGGGAATTGCAGGCCAGGGATGATACGCATCGCGACACATATTGCCGCATCGGCCGTAGCGCTGCTGGCGCTGACGGCGGGGCCGGCCGGCGCCCAGCAGGTCCCGCTGCAGGACAAGCCCTTTGCCGAGCACAAGATCGTGCTGCAGTTGTCGGAGAGCGATCCGAAGAAGCAGGGCCTCGTGATCTCTGTCGCCAACAACCTGATGAAATACTACGACCCCGACAAGGTCGCGATCGAGATCGTGGCGTTCGGCCCAGGGATCGAGCTGCTCAAGCCCGACAATCCCGCCCGCAAGGCGGTCGAGAGCCTGGTTGCGCAGGGCGTGCGCGTCGACATCTGCCTCAACACCGTCGATACGCTCGAGCGCGAGAGCGGCAAGCGGCCCGAATTCCTGTCCGTCGCAACGCCGGTCCAGGTCGGCGTCGCGCAGATCCTGCATCTGACCGAGAACGGCTATACGCTGGTCAAGCCATAACGGAGTCTTGTCATGTTCCGCCGAATTGCCACCGCAACCCTCCTCGCGCTGGCCCTCGCCTCGCCAGCCTTCGCCGGCGAAGCAAAACATCGCCTTGCCATTCATGTCGACCAGAATGATCCGCAGGTGATGAACCTCGCGCTCAACAACGCCACCAATGTGATCGAGTATTACCGCGCCAAGAACGAGGACGTGGACGTCGACATCGTCACCTACGGTCCGGGCCTGCACATGCTTCGCGCCGATACGTCGCCGGTGAAGGACCGCCTGAAGCGGCTGAAGGAGCTGGCTTACCCGGGTAATGTGCAGCTCTCGGCCTGCAACAACACCAAGCAGAACATGGAGAAGGCCGAGGGCAAGGAAGTGCCGATCCTTTCCGAGGCCAACCTGGTCCCGTCCGGCGTGGTCAGGCTGATGGAATTGCAGGAGAAGGGCTGGAGTTACCTCCGGCCCTGATGTGATACAGTCGGGAATCAAAATCCAGCGGAACAGGCCATGATCTTTCGCCAGTTGTTCGACAGCGTCTCGGGCACTTACAGTTATTTGCTGGCCAGCCGCCACGGCGGCGAGGCGATGATCCTCGACCCCGTGCTGGAAAAGGCGGACCGCTATTGCCAGCTGCTACGCGAGCTCGACCTCAAGCTGGTCAAGGCCGTCGACACCCATCTGCATGCCGACCACGTCACCGGGCTCGGCGAGCTGCGCGACCGCACCCATTGCATCACCATCATGGGCGACCAGAGCAAGGCCGACGTGGTGTCGATGCGCGTCTCCGACGGTGACAAGGTGACGATCGAGGGCCTCACCCTCGACGTCATGTACACCCCCGGCCACACCGACGATTCCTACAGCTATTTGATGGGCGACCGCGTCTTCACCGGCGATACGCTGCTGATCCGCGGCACCGGCCGCACCGATTTCCAGAACGGCAGCGCGCGGTCGCAGTATGAATCGATCTTCAACCGCCTGCTGAAACTGCCGGAAGAGACGCTGGTATTCCCCGCCCATGACTACAAGGGCGACACCGTTTCCACCATCGGCGAGGAGAAGCGCTACAATCCGCGGCTGCAGGTGAAGTCGGTCGATGAATACATCGAGCTGATGAACAATCTGAAGCTGCCCAACCCCAAGATGATGGACGTTGCGGTGCCTGCCAACATGCATGTCGGGCTGCATCAGGAGGAACTTGCCAAGCGCGGCCTGTCGATGACGGCGCACGATGCGATCGCCAGCCTCGGCCGGCCCGACATCCTGCTGGTCGACCTGCGCGAGACCGGCGAGCGCAACAAGCACGGCATGCTGGCCGGCGCACTGCATGCGCCTTATGGCGGCATCGAGGAGAGCCTGCGCCCCGGCGGCATGCTGCGCGAAGTGGCCGCCGCAACCGGCCGCCGTGTCGTGTTCTTCTGCGCGTTCGGCGAGCGCTCGGCGATGGCGGTCAACGCCGCCAAGGATGCCGGCCTTGCCAACACCGCCCATATCGAGGGCGGCATGGATGCCTGGAAAAAGGCCGGCGGGCCGGTCGTGAACGCCTAGGCGACCCTCGTCCTGAGGAGCGCGTCTTCGCGCGTCTCGAAGGATGAGGCCCCCGCGCCCTTCGAGACGCGGTCCTTTGGACCGCTCCTCAGGGTGAGGCACCAATTGCCGTCAGCCTCTTCAGCTCCGATGTCAGCGCATTCAGCGCGTCCGCCAGAAACACACCGCCGCATTCAGTCATACGCTCGGGAATGACGATGCGTCGGTTGCGCGGATAGAAGTGTTCGAGCGCCGGATGCAGCAGAAAGGCGCGGCCGTCGTCCTCGGCGCGTTCACCGGCGTCGGAGACGACAAGGAAATCCGGCTTCAGCCTGACGATCTCCTCCATCGAAACGAAGCCGCCGAAATCGACGCCGAGTTCGCCGGCGGCGCTGACGAGCCCGGCCTCGGTGAGGATGGCGCCGACAAAGCTGTCGCGGCCGGGCACCCAGCCGCGGCGCGACAGCGGCAGCATGCGGAGGTTTTTTCCCGCTGCGGCACGCTTGGCGTCGACAACCGCCGTATCAAGCCGGGCGACCTCGGCGCTCGCGCGCTCCGGATGGCCGGCGAGCGCACCCATCTGCCGGATCTGGTCCCGCACATCGGCAAGCGTGCGCGGGATCGGAAACTCGACGAGATTGAGCCCATTCGCCTTCAGAATCTCGCGGGTCGAGCGCTTGTCGAAGGCGCTGACTGCGACCACGTCGGGCTTGAGCACCAGAATATCCTCAGCGCCGCCGGACAGCAGCGGAAAGCGCCGCGCGCCATTGCCGAGCAGGCCCTGCCGCGCGTCGCGCGAGAAGCGGGAAAGACCCATGATCTGGTCGGGATCGGCGAGCGCCAGCAGCATCTGGTCGGTGCAGATGTTCATGGAGACGATGCGCGGGCCAGCCGCGAACGCTGAGCTGCTCGGGGCGGACAGCGCTGCAGCAATCGCGATGTAGGCAAGCAGCCGGCGCATCAGACGTCCGCCCATGGCACGATCACCGCCTCGCGCTGGTATTCGGCGCGATAGGCACTGATGCGGAACACGTCGCGCATCACGTCTTCCGACAGCGCGGCTGCGGCTGTTCCCTGCGATACCAGACGGCCCTGGCACAGCACCATGACATGATCGGCAAACCGCGCGGCAAGGCCAAGATCATGCGTGACCACGATCACCAACACACCCGCATCGGCTGCCCTGCGAAGGCTCTTCATGACGTCGAGCTGGTGGCGCGGATCAAGCGAGGCGATCGGCTCGTCGGCCAGAATGATCGGCGCCTCCACCGCGAGTACCCGCGCCAGCGCCACACGGCTGCGCTCGCCGCCGGAAAGCTCGGTAACCGGGCGGTCGGCAAATTCGATGACATCGGTCGCCTGCATCGCGCGCTGCACGGCGTCGACATCCTTTGTCGCCATTCGCGCCGGATCGGTAACGCCATGCGGAAAGCGGCCGAGCGCCACGATGTCGCGCGCCGGCAGCGGCCAGTGCATGAGGTGGCCCTGCGGCAGATAGGCAAAACGTTTCGCCCGCTCGCGCAGCGGCAACGCCGACAGGACATCGCCAGCGACCTGAACCGTGCCGCTCGCAGGAATGAGCCCGGCCAGCGCGCGCAGCAGCGTGGTCTTGCCCGCGCCGTTCGGACCGACCAGCGCAACGAGATGACCTGAGGCAAGCGACAGCGAAACGTCGCGCAGCACCGTGCGGCCGGACAGCGTCACGCCGAGATTTTGCGCGGACAAAAGCGTCATGCCACGCCTCCGCCCAACGCGCGGCGCTCGCGCCTGATCAGATACAGGAAGAACGGCACGCCGATGATCGACGTCAAAACCCCGACCTTGATGTCCGACGTCGAGGGAATGATGCGCACGGCGATGTCGGCGGCAAGCAGCAGCGCCGCCCCTGCCAGCGCACTCGGCAGCAACAGCCGTGCCGGATCGTGGCCGATCACGGGACGCATCAGATGCGGCGCGACAAGCCCGATGAAGCCGATGGTGCCGGTGACGGCGACTGCGCCGCCAACCCCGAGCGCCACGCCGAGAATCACGACGAGCCGCAGCCTCGCGACATCGACGCCAAGACTTTGCGCGGTTTCCTCGCCGAGGCTCAACGCGCGAAAGGCGCTACGCTGGCTGAACAGGATGACACCACCCAGCACGATGAAAGGCAGCGACAGCGCAACGTGCTGAAAGCTGCGGTCCTCCAGCGAGCCCAGCAGCCAGAAGGCGATCTCCAGCACGACAAAGGGATTTTGCGACAGGTTCATCACCAGCGCAGTCGCAGCTCCCGCAAGACTCGAGATCGCAAGGCCCGCAAGGATCAGGATCAGGAGACCCGCATTACGGCCCGCGATGGTCAGCAACGCGAACACCGAGCCGAATGCCGCGATGATGGCCGCGACCGGCAGCGCATAGGAACGTATGTCGGCAAGCCCGAACGCGATCACCAGCACCGCGCCGAACGCGGCTGATTGCGGCGCGCCAAACAGCGAGGGCGAGGCCAGCGGATTGCGCAGCAGTCCCTGCAGCGCCGCGCCCGACAGCCCGAGGATCGCGCCGATCGCCAGCCCCAAAATGGTGCGCGGCAGGCGGATCTCACGCACGATCACCTGGGCCACGTCGCTGCCGCCGCCGAACAGCGCCTGCGCCACCGTGAGGGGAGAGTATCGCACCGCGCCAATGCCGAGCGAGATCAGCACCAGCAGCACGACCAGCGCCGACATCGCCAGCGTCACGCCGAGGCGGCGGCGCGCGGCGGCATCGGTTGCAAGGGCAAAACTCTCGGCACTCATTCATCGAACCTGTGGCAGGAAAGACGCATTCCCAAAAAAGCTATTCGCAATGATTGCCTTGGGGCACAAGCACCCGCGAACAAAAAGCGTACCTCGGCTCCTCGCGCAGTTGGTGGCATTGACTCCCCATGACGCGCAACCCTAGATGAATATGACGGTTCCCGTTTGGGGATCAAAAGGGAATGCGGTGCGGGGAATTTCCCCAATGCCGCGGCTGCCCCCGCAACTGTATGCGGTGAATCCTTCGTCTGATGCCACTGGGAAATCTCGGTCCTGGGAAGGCGACGAAGGGTAACGACCCGCGAGCCAGGAGACCTGCCGTCAGCCGTGGTCACACGCGAAGATGTCGGTCGGGGAGTACAGACATTAGCTTCGCCAGCGCCCGCAAGGGCAACGGCAGGCCTTGGTTCGCTGTGACGTGCCACAGACGTCATACCGAGGTTCGAGCCATGTCTTCCGCCATCACAGCCGCCAGACGGCATCGCGCGATCTTTCTCGCCACCACCATTCTTGCTCTCAACGCAACGCTTGCGCATGGCGCAAAATGTTGCATCCAACGAACTGCCGCCGGTCGATGTCAGCCCGTCGACCGACCCGAACAAGACCCGCGCCCGGCCGCTGACCGATGAAGGCGGCGGCGTGCCGCGTCCGGTGCGGAGCACCACGCCCTCGCGCGGCACCGGCACGGGGACGTCGGACGCCAGCACGGGCAGCGGGACCGGTGCCGGCAGCGGCACCGGGGTGCGGCAGTTCAACGGCATTGTCGGCGCCTCCTCCACCGTGATCACGGCGGAGGAGATCGCGCATTCGCCGTCGAACAACTTGCCCGACATCCTGGCGCAGGTGCCCGGCGTGCAACTCACGTCGTTGTTCGGCAGCCCGGTCAACGGGGTCAAGACCTCGGTCGACCTGCGCGGCTTCGGCGCTGCCGCCACCGCCAACACGCTGATCCTGATCAACGGCCGGCGGCTCAACGACATCGACCTTGCGCAGGTCGATCTCTCGACCATTCCGCTCAACTCGATCGAGCGCATCGAGATCACCCGCGGCAACAGCGGCGCGGTGCTCTATGGCGACAATGCGGTCGGCGGCGTCATCAACATCGTCACCAAGACCGGCGTCGGCGGCCCGCCGGTGGCGATCCGCGGCGAGGCCGGCGTCGGCTCGTTCAACCAGCGCTTGGCCAACGTTTCGGCCTCGACCAATTTCGGC
Organism: uncultured Alphaproteobacteria bacterium; assembly: GCA_963816655.1. GTDB lineage: Bacteria > Pseudomonadota > Alphaproteobacteria > Rhizobiales > Xanthobacteraceae > Bradyrhizobium. The sequence goes on from CAWFLW010000025.1 coordinate 268,912, forward strand.
GCGTGGTCGACCTCGTTCTACGGCAACGCCGTCAAGTCGGACGGCTATCGCGACAACAATCAGCTCGACCAGAAGAACGGCATCGGCAACCTCAATTACACGACGCCAGATTTCAAGGCGTTCCTGACCGTGACCGGCGACGACCAGAAGCTCGGTCTTCCCGGCGGACGCACCGTCGACCCTACGATCAACCTGAATCAGCTTGTCACCGCGCGCGCCGGCACCAACACGCCGTTCGACTACGGCAACCAGCAGGGCGCCAGCGCGACCGCCGGCTTCACCAAGACCATCATGGCCGGCGTTGACCTGATCGTCGACGGCGGCGTGCGGAAGAAGGATACGCAGGGCGGATTCTTCGGCGTCATCCCGTTTGCGTCGCCGTTTATAAGTCCCTCCTCCACCTACAATGATGCGTCTTTGCAGACCTGGTCGATCACGCCGCGGCTGCAGCATCAAGAACGTGATGTTCGGGATGCCCTCGCAGATCCTCACCGGCATCGACTATTACGATGCGACGTTCCACCAGACGCGCGGGGCGTTCATCGGTGTTCCGCCGGATCACATCTATGATCTGTCGCAGAAGACACTGGCCGGTTACTGGCAGCACACCGTCGGCCTGTTGCCGACCACCGACTTCTCCTATGGCGCGAGAATTCAGAATACCAAGTTGAGCGCCCGGGATCGGTACGACGACATGGCGCCTTCTTGCGCCCTGTTCTTCAATTGCAGCGCTGGAGCCTTCCCGCTGGACAGCAGCGAAACACAATACGCGCTGCATGTCGGGCTCGAGCATCGCTTCAACAACGTGTTCTCGGTGTTCGGCCGCGCCGCCCGCGCGTTCCGCACGCCGACCGTCGACGAGCGGGTTTCGTCGGGGCCGGCCTTCGGTCCGCCACCCTTTTTCCTCCCGATCTCCGGCAACTTCGCTCTGAAGACCCAGACCTCGCACGATATCGAAGGCGGCTTCCGCATCAAGTCCGGCGGATTCCAGATGCAGACCAGCATCTACACCATGGACCTCGAGAACGAACTTCACTTCAATCCGGTGCTGTTCCACAACACCAACCTCGACCCGACCCGGCGTTCCGGCATCGAGACCGCCGCATCGTATCGCCTCAGCGACAGCTTGTTGGTGCGCGGCGGCTTTGCCTTCACCCACGCCGTGTTCCGCGAGGGACCCTTCGCCGGCCACGACATCCCGCTGGTGTCGCCCTACACCGCCAGCGCCGGCGTCACCTGGAACATCTGGCAGAACTACCTCGTGCTGGATGCGACCTTGCGCGGCTGGGGCGCGCGCTCCATGGACAACGATCAGTTGGGCACCCAGAACCGCATCGGGGCGGATGCGACGGTCGATCTGAAGCTGTCCGGCGCAGGTGGATCATTTCTTCTGGTCGTTCACCGTCAACAACGTCCTTAATGCGCTCTACTACGACTATGCGATCGCGAGCACGTTTACGCCGGGACGTTTCTCGGCCTATCCGCTGCCCGGCCGCTCCTATCTCGTGAAGGCCGGCGTGACGTTCTGAGGCGCGATGCCGGTCCGGCCTCGCGCCGGGCCGGCTTGCCCGCGGCGACTGAGACGGTATTCTCTCCGGCCCAATGCCGGGAGAACGCCGTTTCATGTCTTTTGCCAACTGCCTGGCCCTGCGGCCATGACGCAGGCCGCAAGTCACATTGCGCTGTTGCGGCGCGAAATTGCCGATCCCGGCACGCAATGGAGCCTCGGCACGTTCGGGGCCATTGCCGAATTCTCGCGCGACGCGGACGAGCCTGCGCAGGTCACGCATGGCCTCCGATGCGCTCTCCGCGGTGACCGAACGCGGCGGCATTGCGCTTCGGCTCGATGCCGAGATGCGGCCGTTTGCGTCCGAAGAGCATCAACAAGGCCGACTGGAATCAGCGCATCGCGCTTTGCCTGCCGGAGGGCGATTGCGCGATGAACCGCCGCAGCGTGCTCACCGAGCTTGGTCGCCGATGCACAGGCGCTGCGCGGCGAGGACCGCGACGCCATCCTGTTCGATCTCGGCCTCGGCGCGCTGCAGGCGGATTTCTGCGTGCGCATCGACGACGGCGAGCGTCGCGGCGAGTTTGCGCCAGCATGCCGGCCGGCCGATCTTCGAGCCCGGCAATCCTGCGATGGGCATCATCCTGCACGCCAATCCGCACCGCGTCTTCCTCTCCCGGCTCGGCCGCATCGAGGTGTATCAGCCGATCCCGCCGCCCTCCGGCAAGAGCCCGGACGGGCCGCATACCCATGTGCTGCCAAAGCTGCTGAAGAGCGGCCGCACCCATCCGGCGACCGAGCCTGTTCCGGCGGGATGGATTCCCTGCGCGCATCTTTACCCCGCGCATGCCGGCGCGCGACGGGCTCGGCCAGCCCCGCTCGTTCGAGGTCGGACATCTGCGACGCATTCCAGCAGATGATGGCCGCTTTCGGCGATCCCGAGGCCGTTGCGATCAAGCAGCGCGTGCAGCACGCCGTCCGCGCCGGGCAGCCGCCGGCCGAGATCACCGCGGATCGCCACGGCCGCACCAGCATTCGCGTCGCGCTGCGGCAAATGAAGGCCGCGGGCGATGTTTCGCCGGCCTTGTCGGCATGGCTGGCGAACCTCGATCAGGGTAGTCTCGACCAAACCGACGACGAAGCCGCACAGCATCACAGCGGCTGACGAGAGTCGAAGAGAGAAAGACATGGCCGGCACCGACAAGACGGGCAAGCCCCCGATCAAGGACGACCGCAAGCCGAAATTGCCGCCGGCGCCGCCCCCGCCACCGCGAGCCGACGATGACGATGTCGAGGACGGCGACATCGCGACGCCAAAGCGGGATCGTTACGGCAATGACGACGAGCCGCTGGAGTGAATCTAGCGCCCGGCAATTGTCCTCGCGGCACGCCGCGGACGCACCTCGCCGCATGGGCGGATGGCCGCTGTCCGACCAGGGTATGCCGCGACAAATCTGGCATAGACTGCGCCGCACCATAGCCCGCAGGCCAGGCGGGGCGCACTTGTCCGGGGATAGGACATGAGGAAAGTGGATTGGGCGCGCGTGGGGCGCGTGACGGAGCCGGGCCGCTACATGATGCGGTTCGGCTACGTGATCGTCACCGCCGACGACCTCGAGATCTGGAAGAAATATCCGCAAGCCGTCATTCACGCTGGTGCCGCTGTTCTCGGCCGGCGCCACGGAAGAGTACCGCCTCGGCGCGTTCGACGTATCTCCGGATGGGGATGAGTGAGGGGCGCCTGCTGCGTGGGTGGGTTAGCTTCGCTGACCCACGCTACGAAGGCTGCGGGTGCGGGAATCCCTCGCGCTCGATTTCCGCAATACTTTTCAAATCCAGCAGATGCTCGCCAAAGCCGCCGCGCGCGAGGTTGTCGGCAAATCTTGGCGAGGCCACGAGCAGCGCCGTGGTGATCGCAAGCGGCACGGCGCCGAGCCGGTCGTGCTCGCACCGGCGTGAGCTCTTCGGTGCTGCCCGCATAGGCACCGCCGTGGTCGAGCAGGTGGAAAAATTCCCTGATGACGCCGCCGCGCGAGCCGCCACGGGAGGCGATGCCGAGCAGCGCCTGCATGGCAAGATGGGTGAGCACGTCCGCGCGGCCCTCGGGCAGCACTTCCGGCTCCTCGCCTTGCGAGACGCGCAACAATAGTGCGACGAGGTCCGTGCCGGACTGCCAGGCGTTGAACGGCTCGACCAGCCGCGGATTGCAATCGATCAAGAGCGGCGCTGTGCCGTCGTCGGGCATGATGTAATCGACGGACAATGCGCCATGCCATGACAGCGCGGTCCCGAGCTTTTCCAGATAACCGCGCACGACCGGGCGGCTGACGCTTTGCTTGATCGCCTCGCCGCCGCCGACGCCGGGCATCACTTGACGATAGGCGTGAAAACCGACCAGCCGGCCGCGAGAGAATACCGACTGCGCCTTCTCCGTGGCGCCTGCGATCCTGTCCTGCAGCAGCACCTCGCCGGCAAAGGCCCCGCGCGCGTCGATCTCGTGCAGGCAGCTTGCGAGTTCGCTCTCATTGTGCACGAACCAGATGCCGCGGCTGGCGGTACCGATCGAGGTCTTTACCACAGCCGGGAAACGCGTTGCGCCGCGCGGCTCGCCTTGGCTCTTCAAAATGCGCGTCGGCGGCTGCGGCAGGCCGAGCTGGTCGAGCAAGCGGCTGAAGGCGGCCTTGTCATGCGCGGTGCGGTAGCTCTCGAACGACGGCAGCGCAACCGCGATCCTGTCCTTGAAGCGGTGCGCCATCCGCGCGAACAGAAATCCCTGCTCGTGGGTCGGCAGCAGCACGTCGAAACGCCCGTTCGCGATCAACCGCTCGACAAAGCCAAGGAAGCCCGCGGGATCGCGGCGTAGCCCTGGGCAGCGATGAAATTTGCGGACGAAGCGGGAATAGCGCGCCAGGCACCAGGGCGAGGGGTCGCAGACCTCGACGTGATGCCCGGCAAGGCCAAGGATGGTGATCGCCTCGCGGCCCGAGGTGGAGGAGCCCTCGGGGATCAGGATGCGGAGCGGTTTTGCGGGATCGGCCATGGTTCGATCATCGCCGCCCCGGGCACGTTTGTCTTTGATTTTTGGATCACATTTTCCCCTCCCGAGGCCTCCCCGGAGGGCAGCCATGCAGCTCTATTCATGGACAAATAACCGATCCAACCGATATTGAAGGGCGATATTGACGAGTTGCCCTGCCGGGCGTCCTGAACGGGGTTTTCAGCAAATATGGTCGACGTTCTCGCCGGACCGCGACACGCGAAAGCCGACAGCGCGCTGCGGACGCTGACGGCGGTTTCGATCGCGCACTGGCTCAGCCATTTTCACATCTTCACGCTGCCGATGCTGTTCCCCTTCCTGAAAGAGCAGCTCGGCGTCGGCTATATCGAGCTTGGCTTCGCGCTCACCGTGTTCGGCCTCGTCTCCGGGCTGACGCAGGCGCCGACCGGCTACCTCGCCGATCATTTTGGCGCGCGAAAAATCCTGTTGGGCGGGCTTTGCCTCGGCGGCTTCGCGCTGATCCTGCTCGGCCTGCATCTGAGCTACACCTCGCTGCTCATCTGCGCTGCCCTGCTCGGACTTGCCAACAGCGTCTATCATCCGGCCGATTACGCGATCCTGTCCGAGCACATGGACGAGGCGCGGATGGGCCGTGCGTTTTCGGTGCATACGTTTGCCGGCTTCCTCGGCGGCGCGGTGGCCCCCGCAATCATGGCGGCCCTGGTCGCAACCGTCGGAGGTCTCGGCGCGCTGATGGTGGCCGGCGCAGTGGGACCCGCGGTGGCGCTATTGCTGGTGATGATCGGCCTGCCCGACGCGCGCGCGGCGCGCAAGACCGACGGCACAGTGGCGCCCAGGCAGAACGTGATCACGCCCACGATCATCGTGCTGACGTTCTTCTTCATGCTGCTCGGACTTTCCTCGGCCGGCATCGGCAATTTCGGCGTGGTGGCGCTGATGAGTGGCTATGGCGTTGCGTTCGCAACCGCCAACATGGCGTTGACCTGCTATCTCGGCGCCGCCGCCATCGGCGTGCTTGCCGGCGGCTTCCTCGCCGACCGCACCGAGCGCCATGGCCAGGTGGCGGCCGCCTGCTTTGCCGTCAACGCCGCGGTCGTGTTTGTCATCGCGGTGTTTACGCTGCCCTCGCCGCTGCTGATCGCGCTGATGACCATCGCGGGATTCCTCGGCGGCGTGATCGCGCCGTCACGCGACATGCTGGTGCGCGACGCGGCACCTGCGGGTGCTGCCGGCCGCACCTTCGGCATCGTTTCCACCGGCTTCAATTTTTCCGGTGTCCTGGCGCCGCTGCTCTATGGCTTCATCATGGACCAGCAGATGCCGCACTGGGTGTTCGGCGCGTCCGTCGTGTTCATGCTGCTGACAGTGCTGCTGGCGCTGGTCACCGACCGCAAGCCGGCGAGCCCCGCGGAACCGCTCGACCCCAAAGTCCTCGATCAGGGCTGACGCATTCCCGAACCGGCAGCAGCGGCGATCCGGCGGCAGCCGGACCGCGTTGCAGCTCAGCGTGCGGGCGCCAGCGAGAGCGGTCCGGGCGCGGACGCCGGGCGAGGCGTCGGCGCTGATGGCGCGGCCGCCGGTTGCGTCACCGGTTGTGTCACCGATTGCGTCTTGGGCGGCGCGGGCTTGGGTGGCGGAACCGCGGCCACAGGCTGGGCCACGGCAGGAGGAGGCGATGACACCTTCTGCCGGATATCCTCGTCAACGGCCTGCAGCGCGGCGATGTTTTTCGCCATCTGTTCCTGCTTGAAGGCGAGTTGTTCGACACTGCGCCGCACGATGTCGAGGCTGGCAGCCAGCGGTTCAAGTTGCAGCGACGCGTTGGCCGGAGCTGCGACGGCGACCGGCTTCGTCGCCGGAATATAGGCCAACGCCCAGGCCAGCTCCGGCGCGCGCGCGGCAACCATCTGCTTTGCCGTATCACCGTAAGCCTGCCAGCCAAGCGTGGCGCCAACGCCGATGAGGACCGCAACCACGAACCGCGTCACGGCACGGAACATTCGCCGGCCGATCGACGGCCGGGGTTTCGGCGGAAGGGCATGCATCGACGCGTGCACGTGCCGCCGGCCAAACTGCGGTTCGGGGCGGGCCTCCTCATCGCGCACAAACTTCCGGGGTGGATTTTCCTCGGCGGTCTCGTCTTCAGCGAGCGGCGGGCTTTTTGAGTAAAGCATTGCGACCTCTATCGGCGGTTCCTGCCCGCTGTCGATGAGCTCATCCGGTTTTGACCGAAGGGTGGCAGGTGCGCAGCAGCGTTGTGGCAATTCTGAGGTACGCGACGATAAGGCGCTCGCCGTGGCGAAAATGTCTCACCAGGCCCTCACACCGCGGCCTTCGAATTCATCAACGCGGCCCGTCTGAGTTTGTCCGGATCCCGCTCGCCTGTGGCCGCGCAGGCCAGCATGTTTCTTGCGAGCGCCGCGCGATCAAAAGGCGTCCGCAAGTCCGGCGGCAGCGACTGCACCGCCTGATCCAGGATCGTTCCAAGCAACGAGAGTTCTTCAGGATAATAGACAGTGCTTCGATCTGAAAACATTGACGTGGCTTCCCCCTGAGATCATCGCGCTGTCGTTTCAGATTTGTTGAGTCGTTTGTTGCTGTCAGGGCGGAAAAATGGCCGCCACGCACGGCTCATTGGCGGAAGATGGGCAGCATGGGATCGCCCCGTGCTGCTCTCAGGGGTCCCTTCGAGGCACCCGCGCATTCCAGAACCCCGCTCCCAGCTGTTGACTGCGCCATGGGCGCGCTCATGATGCGACATAATTTCAACGCCATATTTCATACGACGGGATGAGACGCCATGACCGAAAATCCTGACCTCGTGATCCGCGGCGGCAACATTGCCGATGGCGGCGGCGGCGATTTGTTTGAGGCTGATATCGCTATCAAGGATGGCCGCATCGCCGAAGTCGGCAAGGTTTTGGGCAAGGGCAAGGAAGAGATCGACGCCAAAGGCAAGCTGGTGACGCCGGGCTTTGTCGACGTGCACACCCATTACGACGGCCAGGTCACCTGGAGCCAGGACATCACGCCCTCCTCGCAGAACGGCGTGACCACGGCGATCATGGGCAATTGCGGCGTCGGCTTTGCGCCGTGCAGGCCCGCCGACCACGTCAGGCTGATCCAGCTGATGGAAGGCGTCGAGGATATTCCCGAGCCGGTGCTGAGCGCCGGCATCCCCTGGGAATGGGAGAGTTTCCCGGAATACATGAACTGGCTGTCGAAGCGGAATTTCGACATGGATATCGGTGCGCAACTGCCGCATGCGGCGCTGCGTGTCTATGTGATGGGCGAGCGCGGCGCGCGGCGCGATCCCTCGACAATCGAAGACAACAAGGCGATGGCGCAGCTTGCCGGCGAGGCGGTGCGCGCCGGCGCGCTCGGCTTCTCGACCTCCCGCACGCTCAATCACCGCACCTCGACCGGCGACTTCACGCCGACCCTGAAGGCAGGCGAGGACGAGTTGGCCGCGATTGCGGCGGGCATGCAGACGCAGGGACGCAGCGTGCTGCAGTTCGTGCTGGATCTTTCGACCCTCAACGAAGACCTGCCGATGATGCTGCGGGTGGCCGAGGCCACCAAATGCCCGATCACTTTCTCGATCACCCAGAACGACCGCGCGCCGCGGCGCTGGCGGCAGACGCTCGACGAGATCAATGCGGCGACCAGGCGCGGGTTGTCCATCACCGCGCAAATCGCGGCGCGGCCGGTCGGGCTGCTGCTCGGGCTGGAGCTGTCGCGAAATCCGTTCCAGACCCATCCGAGCTACCGGGCGATTGCACATCTGCCGCTGGCCGAGCGGTTAGCGAGATTGCACCAGCCGGAGGTCCGCGCCGCGATCCTGAGCGAGAGCGCAAGCCCCACCGACGATCCGCTGTTCTTCCGCCCGAACTACGACAAGATGTACCTGCTCGGCGATCCCCCTGACTACGAGCAGCCGCCGGAGAATGCGCTCGGCGCGCAGGCCCGCAAACTCGGCAAGCAGCCGGAGGAGCTCGCCTACGACGCGATGCTGTCGGACGAGGGCCGCGGCATGCTCTACGTGCCGTTCCTCAACTATGCCGACGGCAATCTCGATGCCACGCGGGAGATGCTGACCGATCCGGTTGCGGTGCCGGGCCTGTCCGACGGCGGCGCGCATTGTGGCATCATTTGCGATGCCAGCTTCCCGACTTACCTTCTGACGCACTGGACGCGCGATCGCTCGCGCGGCGAAAAGCTCTCGATCCCCTTCGTGGTGGCGGCGCAGTCGCGCAAGACCGCGCTGTCGGTAGGCTTGCAGGACCGCGGCCTGATCGCGCCGGGGCTGAAGGCCGACATCAACGTGATCGACTATGACCGCCTGCATCTGCATCCGCCAAAGGTGCATTACGATTTGCCGGTCGGCGGGCGGCGCCTGCTGCAGCAGGTCGACGGCTATGACGCGACCATCGTGTCCGGCGTGGTGACGCAGCGCGGCGGCAAGGCCACCGGAGCCCGGCCCGGCCGCCTGATCCGCGGCGTGCAGGGCGAGGCGCGGAAGTTCGGCGCGGCGGCGGGGTAGCCGTTTGATGCCCTCAGGCGCAGCCGCGTAAGCGGTGTCGTCCCGGCGAAAGCCGGGACCCATAACCACAGGCGTTTGTTGCAGCAATGGCAACTAACCCCAGCGCATCGCGGATGGCCGCGGCGTATGGGTCCCTGCGTTCGCAGGGACGACATCGGTGTTTGTTGCACGCGGCGTGGCCTTCATCCTTCGAGACGCCGCTTCGCGGCTCCTCAGGATGAGGGTCTCAACTCCTCATGGTGAGGAGCGCGGCAACGCCGCGCGTCTCGAACCACGAGGCCCCGATCACGCAAACTTCGGCTGTGTTGCCGCTGCCGCCAGCCGCGCGCGCTCGGTGTTGGGCCAGAGCAGCACCAGCCCCAGCACGCCGGAGGCGACCATGATCACGGCGTTGATGGTGAAGCCGGTCATGTAGCCTTCGAGCGGCGTGGCCGCATGCTTGATCACGGCGCCCATGGTCAAGGGCGCGATGATGCCGGCCAGTGTGTAGAGCGCACCATAGATCGAGATGACCGCGCCGCGCTGCGATACCGGCGTGAACTCGCCGATCATCGGCGGGCACATGACGTAGATCGAGCCGCACAGGCCGGAGCCGACCACGAGGAACGCTATCTGCAGTCCGGCGCCGTTGACATAAGGCAGCATCGCCAGGATGCAGCCGCCGAGCACCAGCGGCGCCGCGCCGAGCACGCCGCGGGCGCCGCGGGTGGTATAGCCCTTGCGTCAGCATCACCTGCGACAGCCATCCCGACAGCAGCACGATGGTAGCGCCGAACACCCAGGGCAGCACCGAGACCCAGCCGGCATCCTTCTGCGAGAAGCCGAGGCCCTGCACGATGAACGGCGTGAACCAGGTCAGGCCCAGCGACAGCGCCCAATAGGCGCCGAAGGTCGCGAGCACGCAGCCGATGAAGGTGCGCGAGGTCAGGAGCTGCAGATAGGGAATGCGGCGCTCGTCGGCGAGCTGCGCCGCGGTCGAAACCAGCGGGCCTTCCTTGCCGAGCGCAAGCCATGCGACGACCCAGAACAGGCCGACCACGCCGAGCACGCCGAAGGCATGGTGCCAGGAATAGTTGACGATCACCCAGTTCAGCGCGGGCACGGCGAGGATCACGCCGAACGCCGAGCCCTGCGACAGGATCGCGGTCGGCAGCGTGCGCTTCTCGTCCGGGAACCATTTGTAGATCGCATGCGTAGCGACCGAGAAGGCCGGCCCCTCGCCGGCGCCGAGGATGATGCGGCAGACCAAAAGCGTGGCGAAGGAGACCTCGCCGACCATCGGGAATTGCGCCACCGACCAGATCACCGCCATCGCCAGCAGCACCCAGCGCGTGGAGACGGTGTTGACGATGAAGCCGACGATGATGGCCGAGATCGAGAACAGCAGGAAGAACGAGGAGCCGAGCTGGCCGAATTGTTCGGCGTCGAGCTTGAGGTCCTTCATGATCGGCACGCCGGCGAGACCGACCACGATCTTGTCGGCGAAGTTCACCAGCATGAACAGGAAGAGAAGGAAGGTGATTTTCCAGGCGCCCTTTGGCGTCGGCAGTGCAGTCATTATCGGCTCCCGTAGACCCGTGCGGCCCTGTCGAAACGGCCTTGAAGCGATGCTAGCCATGGCCGTCGCGATAAGGCAACCGGGCATTTTTGCAGGTGACGACAGCGTTACCGCCGGGGCGTGTCCGGTGGGCATCCTGCAACCGGATCGCAATAGCGGTGCACAATGGGCGGATCACATGACGGATCACAATGGCGTCGGCGGCGGCCCGCCGGCCGTGATAACAGGCGCAAGGGCTTGCTATGCTGCGGCCAAACACGAAGGGAAACCGCATGATCGGCTCAATCGGCCACGCCAATATCGGGCGCGCGCTCGTTTTGTTCATGATGGCGGCGACGACCGCCGCTGCACTGCGCGCAGGACGCGCCCCGCGCCGGATTACGCCGCCGTGGTCGCCGCCCCCGACCGCGCCGACGCCGATCGCCAGGCGGACGCGCGCCGCAAGCCGGTGCAGCTTCTGGCCTTCACCGGGGTCAAGCCCGGGATGAAGGTGCTGGATATGGAGACCAGCGCCGGCTACACCGCCGAACTTCTGGCGCGCGTGGTCGGTCCGTCCGGCAAGGTCTTTGCGCAGGACTTCGGCCGCGGTGATCGAGCGCTTCGTCAAGGACAAGTTCGACATCCGCGCCAAAAAGAGTGTGATGGCGAACGTCGTCCACGTCGTCAGAGACTTCGACGATCCGATCCCGCCCGAGGTCACGGGTCTTGATCTCATCACCTTCTTCTTCGCCTATCACGACATCACCTACATGCCGGTCGACCGCGCCGTCATGAACAGGAAGTTGTTCGCCGCGCTGAAGCCCGGCGGCTTCCTGATCATTATCGGATCATTCGGCCAAGCCGGGCGAAGGGATTTCGGTGGCGACGGACGCTGCACCGGATCGAGGAGAAGGTGCTGCGCGAGGAGATCGAGGCGGCCGGCTTCAAGCTGGTGGCGGAAGCGGACTTTTTGCGCAACCCGGAAGACCCGCGCGAGGACAAGGTGTTTCAACCGAAAATCCCGGTCGACGAGTTCGTGCTGAAATACCGGAAGCCCGAGTAGACGTGCTCGAGATCGAAAATCTCTCCAAGAGCTACCGCTCGGCGAACGAGACGGTCGCCGTGTTGCGCGGGGTGAATTTGCAGGTCGCGCCAGCCGAGAGCGTGGCGCTGACCGGCGAAAGCGGCAGCGGCAAGAGCACGCTGCTGCATCTGATCGCGGGGCTCGATGCCGCCGACGGCGGCGAGATCAGGCTCGGCGGGATGTCGCTCACCGGACTCAACGATGCCGGCCGCGCAGCGCTGCGGCGGGATCAGCTGGGCCTGGTGTTCCAGCAGTTCAACCTGATCCCGAGCCTTTCCGTCGAGGACAATCTGAAATTCCAGTCGCGCCTTGCCGGGCGGCATGATGCGGCCTGGCACGGTGAACTGGTGGAGCGGCTCGGGCTCGGCGATCTCACGCGGCGCTATCCGGAGCAATTGTCCGGCGGACAGCAGCAGCGCGTCGCGATCGGCCGGGCGCTGGCGCCAAAGCCGCTGCTGCTTGCTCGCCGACGAGCCGACCGGCAATCTCGACGAGGACACCGCCGACGAGGTGCTGGCGCTGGCGCGCGATCTGGTGGCGCGCAGCGGCTGCGGCTTTCTGATGGTGACGCACAGCACGCGGCTCGCGGCGACGCTGGATCGCCGCGTCACCTTGCATGCGGGACGCATCCAGTGAGGCGCGCGGCCTGGACGCTGGCGGTGCTGCTCAGCCACTGGCGGCGGCATCCGATGCAGCTTGCAACGCTCTTGATCGGACTGATCTCGGCGACCGCGTTGTGGAGCGGCGTGCAGGCGCTGAACCAGCAGGCGCGCACCTCCTACGACCGCGCGGCGGCCGTGTTCGGCGGCGCGCGCACCGCCGTGCTGGTCGCCAACAACGAGGTGAGCGATTCCGCAAAAGCTGTTTGCGGATTTGCGCCGCGCCGGCTGGCCGGTGTCGCCGATGGTGGAAGGCCGCATCGCGATCGGCGGACGCAGTTTTCGCCTGCTCGGCATCGAGCCGGTGACCATGCCGACCGAGGCCGGCAGCGCGCCGTCGCTGGCGCGCGGCGAGTTGCAGAAGTTCATCACGCCGCCCGGCGAGATGCTGGTCGCACCGGAGACGCTGGCCGAGCTGAAGTTGTCCGAAGGCGCGCGGCCCGTGGCGAATAACGGCATGCTGCTGCCGCCGCTGCGTGTGCAGCCGCAGCTCGTCGGCTGACGTGCTGGTGGTCGATATCGGCATCGCCCAGCAAATCCTCAACATGCCCGATCAGGTGTCGCGGCTGCTGCTCGGCAAGGCCAAGGGGTCCGCGCGCGCCGCTGGAGAGTGTGGCCGGCGACCGGCTGCGGCTGATCGAGCCTGACGCGGCGACCGATCTCGAGCGGCTGACCGACAGTTTTCACCTCAATCTCACCGCCTTCGGCCTGCTGTCGTTCTTTGTCGGGCTGTTCATCGTCAATTCCGCCGTGGGATTAGCCTTCGAGCAGCGGCTGCCGATGCTGCGGACCCTCAGGTCGTGCGGCGTCTCGGCACGCATGCTCAACACGGTGCTCGTTATCGAGCAGGTGACGCTCGCGCATCGTCGCCGGCCTTGCCGGGCCTCGTCTGCGGCTATTTCATTGCGGCCGCGCTGTTGCCCGATGTCGCGGCCTCGCTGCGCGGGCTTTACGGTGCGCCGATCCCCGGGCATCTCGTGCTGAAGCGCGAATGGTGGCTGGCCGGCATCGGCATCAGCGTGCTCGGCGCGCTCGGCGCTTCCGCGCGAGCCTGATCAAGGCAGCCCGCCTGCCGGTGCTGCCGTCCGCGCAGCCGCAGGCCTGGCAACAGGCGCAAGCACCGCTGGCTGAAATGGCAGGGCGTTGCAGCCGTCTTCGTGTTCGCGCTCGCTGGCCTCTTGATCTGGTTCGGCGACTCCCTGCTCGCGGGATTTGCCGTTCTGGCAGCGCTGCTGTTGGGTGCGGCATTGCTGCTTGCCCACCCTACTCGAACGCGCGCTGGTGCTCGGCGAGCGCGGCGCGCGACGGCCGCTGGCGCTGTGGTTCTGGGCCGACAGCCGCCAGCAACTGTCAGGTCTGTCGCTGGCGCTGATGGCGCTGTTGCTGGCGCTCGCCGTCAATGTCGGCGTCGGCACCATGGTGCAAAGCTTCAGCCGCACCTTCATCGTCTGGCTCGACGGACGGCTCGCCGCCGACGTCTTTGTCGGCGCCAAGGACGACCGGCAGGCAATCGAAATGAAAAGCTGGCTGCACGAGCGGCCGGAGGTGCAGGCGATCCTGCCCGGCGGCCGCGCCGATACGCAACTTGCCGGCGCGCCGATCGAGGTGCTCGGGCTGCCGGATCATCCAACCTACAGCGAGAACTGGCCGTTGCTGCAAGCGGCACCCAAGGCATGGGTGCGGCTGCGGCCGGGCGATGCGGCGCTCATCAGCGAGCAATTGTCGCGGCGACTGAAATTGTCGATCGGCGACCGCATCGAAATTCCGGCCGTCGGCGGACCGTGGCCGCTGGAGGTCGTCGGCATCTATGCCGACTATGGCAACCCGAAGGGCCAGGTCGCGGTGAACTATGCGGCATTGACGCGGCGTTTTCCGAGCACACCGCAGACCCGGTTTGGCCTGCGCGTCGAGCCGTCGGCAATTCCGGCGCTGCTGACGGCGATGCGCGAAAAATTTTCGCTTGATGAGCGCAGCCTCACCGACCAGGCGACGATGAAGGCGGAATCCAAACGCGTCTTCAACCGCACCTTCGCGGTCACCGCGGCGCTGAACGCCTTTACGCTTGTGGTCGCCGGCATCGCGCTGCTGACCAGCCTGCTCACGCTCGGCAATTCGCGGCTGCCGCAGCTCGCGCCTCTCTGGGCGATCGGCGTGACGCGGCAGAAGCTCGCGGTGATCGAGCTGACCAAGACCATGGCGGTGGCGCTGATCACCGCGCTGTTCGCGCTGCCGCTCGGGCTACTGGTGGCGTGGTGCCTGATCGCGATCGTCAATGTGAAGGCGTTCGGCTGGCGGCTGCCGTTCCAGGTCTTCCCGCTGCAACTGGTCGAACTGTTTGGCGTGGCCATGCTGGCGGCGCTGTGCGCGGCAGCGCTTACCGGTGCTGCGGCTGGCGCGGATGCAGCCGGCAAGACCTGATCCGGATCTTTGCCAATGAGCGCTGACCGCAAAATCACCCGGCGCCATTTTGCGGGCGCGGCCGCCCTGCTCGCGCTTGCCGGCAAGGCGCGCGCGCAAGGGTTCGCGGGGCTGGAGGAAAAAGCCGACGGCTTTGCCGCCGTCGTTCCCGGCCGGGCGTTCGCCTTTCCGGCCGATCACGGTCCGCATCCCGAATTTCGGATCGAGTGGTGGTATGTGACGGCGAACCTCACTGATGGCGCGGGCAATGCCTATGGCGCGCAATGGACCTTGTTCCGGCAGGCCTTGCGTCCGGGCGCAACACTGGAAGGCTGGGCGACACAGCAGGCCTGGATGGGACACGCCGCCGTAACGCGCGCCGACACCCACCGCTCGCACGAAGCGTTTGGCCGTGGCGGCGTCGGCCAGGCCGGCGCCGAGGCGATACCTTTTCAGGCTTTCATCGATGCGTGGCAGCTGCGCGCGCTCGACGGTTTTGACGCGGACAACGGTCGCGCCACTGGAATTGTCCGCTTCCGCCGCCGACTTCAGCTACACGCTGCGACTCAACGCGGACCGGCCGCTGGTCCTGCAGGGCGACGGCGGCTTCAGCAAGAAATCGGAGCGCGAACAGGCGTCGTATTATTACAGCCAACCGTTCTTCAACGTGACGGGCAAGCTTGCCATCGACGACAAGCCGCTCGACGTCACCGGGCTTGCCTGGATGGACCGCGAATGGAGCAGCCAGCCGTTGGCCTCGGACCAGAGCGGCTGGGACTGGTTCGCGCTGCATCTCGACGGCGGCAGCAAGCTGATGCTTTACCGCATGCGGCAGGCCGACGGCCGACACTACGCGTCGGGCAAGCTGATTTCGCCGGAAGGCAGGCAGACGCCGCTTGGCAACGATGCCATCACGATGACGCCGAAGGCCACAACCGAAATCGCCGGCCGCAAAATTCCGACCGCGTGGCATGTCGCGATTGATAGCCTCAATCTCGACGATCGACTGCGCGCCGCTCAATCCGAAAAGCTGGATGGGCACGAGCTTCGCCTATTGGGAAGGCCCGATCAGCTTTGCCGGCAGCCACCGCGGCGTCGGCTATCTCGAGCTGACGGGATATTAGGACTTGGACTCCCGGCGTTCTAGCATTGACCGGATAGGACAAGCCGACGCTTCAGTTCTCCGATTTGAGGTTCCCTCAGCTTATTTCGCGACATGGAGCGCGGACAGCTTCGTCGCAATGTCCTTGAACACCGTAGCGGTCTGCGACGCTGACGTGATCATGTAGAAGTTGTTCAAACCCGACGCGCAGTATTGCAGCACCGACGAGGTAGGGTCGCCGCCCGTATTCACGTGGATCGTGTAGAGCGTGATGTTGGCCAACTTGGCGTTGTCGCAGAGAATTCTTCTGCCGCGCGTCGATCTGGCTCGCGTTCGTGTACCAGCGGTTCTGCGTGTTCAAGCCGTCCGACAGGATCACAAGGGCATCCTTGTAGACGTAGCCCGGCGTCTTTGGCGGCGCGTTGAACGGTTCGCCGAACGACAGCGTTTGCCAGCCCCAGGCAAGCCCAATGCCCTGGTTGGTGTTACCGGTCGGCACAAGGCTGTCGATCTTGGTCTTCAGCGCCGCCCAGTCATAGCTGAGCGGCATGATGGTTGCGATTTGCGCGCCACTCGTATCGCAGTACGAATACTGCTCGGCGGGGAATAGTGTCGACGGACTGGCGGCATTGGGTGTCGTATTGAGCGTGTCGTAGCTTTGGTCGCGGTCGGTGAGGCACCCAGTCCACTTGTTATGGTTTTTCGGGGTCCAGTTCTTCCCGGCGCTGACGCAAGAGGACTGGTTCGAGTAATTGTTGTTGCTGCACGAGCCATTTACCGCATCCCAATCGCTCCAGTCGATCCATGACGCATTGAAATTGCTCGCGCCCATATTGACGTCCTTGGAGAACGGCACGAGCGAGATGTAGATATCGCCGTTGGTGAGAGCGAGCTTGCTCAACTGATCGACCAGGTCCTTGGCGGCCGGCTTCATCGCAACCATCTTGCCGTCGTCGGCCATCGAGCCGGTGACGTCGAGCACGAGAGCCACGCGCATGCGGACGTTGCCCCACGACGTCGTCGACTCGGTGTTGAAGTTCATGTTCGGGAAGCCCGCGACGCGCATGAAATCGGTCGTGATCTTTCCCGATCCGGTGACGTTGATCTTGTTAGGGGTCGTGCCGGCGGCGGGCGTGTACGTCGCCGCAACCGAGACGTTCTCCGCGTCCTTGCTGTTATAGAGCGCGGTGAAGTAGGCGGTCGCCGTTGTATTGACCTGGGACGAGTTGATTGTGCCGCTGGACAGGTCCTTCGACAGCATCAGCGCGGTGGAGTCGAGTGCGGCCTGCATGGAGGAGCGGGCGGCGCTCGCCCGGGTGTAGTCGATCGCGGCGCCCACGAAACTGATGAGGGGTACCGCCGAAAGCGCGAAAATAACGGCGATGTTCCCGTTCGTCTCTTTCCGGAACCGCGATCCGAGCTTCTTCCAGCCGGCAAACTTGGCCATTTTTGCACCCTGCATTGAAAATCTGATCGTCAATATACCGTCCGTGCTTCAACCTCCCGTAAACAGAGGACTCACCAGAACGAGGCAGCAAGGAAGCTTTTATTAATCATTTGCGTATGACCTAATCAGATGAAGTCACCCCTGCCGCTGCTCCGATCCCGCTCGCAAAGGAGCCGAAAGCCTTGGTCGCAGCGTGAAGACCAACTGTTGCTGAATTTAATAAAAGGCGGCCGATCCGCTGTGCAGATCGCGGCCGCGCTTCTTAGAACCACGAGGGCGATCAGGACGCGAGCCGAAGATTTGAGGATCTCGTGGAAGGCGCGTGAGATCCTTACCCGCAAGTGAGGTTGCCCCGCAGCGCTTCCATGCCGCTGACGTAGCATCTAGCGCACATATCGAGATGAATTCTCTTTGGTCGCTTTCGGGGTAAAGGCGAGCATCAGCCAGCGATCCGAACAAACGCGTTTTACGAGCGCTCCTGCATTGCTGATAGTGCACCCGCAGGCGCGATTTCCAAAAAAATGCCCGCCGGTTTCTGAGAAATCAGCAGGCAAACCAGTGTTGCTAAGGTGCTAAGAGACGTTACTTCAGCGACGTGTTGATCGAGGTGAACTTCTCGAAGAGGTTGGTGCCGAGGCCGTTCACGATTGTGATGATCGCCAGCGAAATGCCAGCGGCAATTAGGCCGTATTCGATGGCCGTAGCGCCAGACTCATCCTTCAGGAAACGCACAAAAAGCTTGGACATTCGGAAACTCCCGGTGATGCAAGGAGGACGACCTGAAAG
Organism: uncultured Alphaproteobacteria bacterium; assembly: GCA_963816655.1. Taxonomy (GTDB): domain Bacteria; phylum Pseudomonadota; class Alphaproteobacteria; order Rhizobiales; family Xanthobacteraceae; genus Bradyrhizobium. The sequence continues at coordinate 286,993 of CAWFLW010000025.1, forward strand.
CTTTCGGGTCAGCAGAAAGCCTTCGAGCTGCTTATAGCTATTCCGTCATTGCATCCGAATTAAACCAACCGTTCAAATGCTCCATAACGGATGTGCGGGCACATAGGCTATCCGCCGACGAGAAGTCGTCCGCAGCGCACCAATGTCCGCCTACACAGCCCTCAGCGCGATGCGCTGCTTTCGCTTGCCACTCTTGACGCGATATCGGCCTGCGGATTTGGGAATAGAGCTCCATCCTGCACACGTGGGCCCAGATCGGATATCCGCCTCGCGTACAAGGCAAACGTGCCGGCGGCCAGCCGCGGTCGGCTTTCAGGAATGAAGCGGACTGCCGTCTTGGGTCGGGCATTTCGGCTAATGACCCTTAGTGGACATCGCCCCTAGCCTAAGGGTTGCTCAGCATGCTTTGATGCATCTGCCAAAAGCGGGGCGAACAATGCAATTGCGGTACCTGGTGTTGGGTGCGGGCGGTACCGGTGGCTATTTCGGCGGCCGCCTCGCCGAGAGCGGAGCCGATGTTACGTTTCTCGTCCGCGACGAACGGCGCAAGAGTCTTTCCGAGCAAGGGTTGCGGATCGAGAGCCCGTTCGGAGGCGCAAAAATAGCAGTCAAGACGGTGGTCGCGGCGGAGGTGACGCCGGTCTATGACGCGGTGATCCTGACCTGCAAGGCATATGATCTCGACGCTGCAGTCGCGGCAATCGCGCCCGCCGTGGCGTCGAACGGCTATGTCCTCCCATTCCTGAACGGCATCGCCCATATCGACGTCCTGAATGAGAAATTTGGCCGGCACCGTGTGCTCGGTGGTACGGCAAAGATACAGGCGACAATCATGCCGGATGGTGCGATCCGGCAGTTCAACGACTGGCGAACGCTTACCTTCGGCGAGCAATCGGGGGAGATGACGGAGCGCGTAAGAGCATTGGCCGCGCTGTTCGAGGCCGCCAAGGGCGTGGAGGTCTTCGCGGTCGCCGATATCGTTCAGCGAATGTGGGAAAAGCTGGTTCACCTCTCGACCGCAGCCACCATGACCTGCCTGATGCGGGCAAATGTCGGCGAGATTGTCCGCACCCCTCATGGCCGTGAGCTGTTTCTCGATCAGCTTCGCTGTGGCGCCGCGATCGCTACGGCCAACGGCTACGCGCCCAGCGCGGCCTTCATGAAATCGTGGGAGGAAACGTTCTCCCAGCAGGACTCGCAGTATTCGACGTCGATGCTGCGCGACATCGAACGGGGTGGGCAGACGGAAGTGGAGCACATCCTCGGCTTCATGCTGGGCAAGGCGGAGGAGGCGAAGATACCGTGCAACACGCTGTTGCTCGCCTACACCAACGTCAAGGCTTTCGAGCAACGGCGCGCTGCAGGGCGCTTGTCCTGATGTTTTTACCGATGTCGGCTTCTGCCATCAAGCAGACGTGCCGGCGGCGATACCTATCGCTTCAATGCGGACTTTTTTCGAGGAGGTCTGGCGAAGGCGGGTTTCGTCGAGGGCCGCAATGTCCGAATTGAGGAACGGTGGGCCCGCGGTGACTATGGCACATTGCCCGCCCTTGCGACTGAACTGGTCGCGAAGGGCGTGGTTGCGCTTGCCGCGACAGGAGATGTCGCCTCGGCGCGGGCAGCGCAGCTGGCGAGCAACACAGTGCCCGTGGTGTTCACGATTGGTGGTGATCCAATCCGCCATGGACTGATCGAGACCATGAACCGCCCGGGTAGACACGTGACGGGCATCCTTTTCAGTCAGAACGTACTCGCTGCCAAGCGAGTTGAGTTGCTCGGAGAAATTGCACCAACGGTTTCCCGTATCGCGCTGCTGATGAACCCCACAAATCCCAACGTCAAGATTGAAGAAGCCGACGCCGAAGCAGGAGCGAAGAAGCTGGGCCTCGGTATACGCCGTCCCTCCCCGCGGCCGTCAATGAGGTGATCGGATAGCCCCCTCGTTTAGGGCCGCCACCTCCGCCTTTGGCCAAAAGCGGGCATTCGGACGCGCGTTTGGACTAATTGTTCGCCTTTCTCCGCCCTAAACCATCTGGGGGACCTTTGGGCAATCCAAACGTTATCCTCGGCAGGACGCCCCCCGAGCAATTCAAGGCTGACCAATGACAACAACAAACGCCGCACTAAACAGGTACTTTGAGTTGATTGATCGGCGCGTGCCGACTAGCGTCTCCAAGTTCATCCGGTGGCTTCGTCTGCCATCCTCATTTGCAGTTCGGCTGGTCATTGCAATACTTCTCGTTCTCGGAGGCATCTTCAGCTTTTTGCCGGTGCTGGGAGTATGGATGCTGCCTCTTGGTTTACTGCTGATCGCGCAAGATGTTCCCTTCCTGCAGAAGCCGTTAGTGTCTGCGTTTGCGTGGGTCGAGATAAAATACGAGTGGCTAACAGGGAAATGGAGAGCCGGGTGAAACGTGAAAGACGACATGCATCGGCCAGCCAATTGAATAAATCGGGTATCGACAAATATATTGGCTCGCGAATACGGGAGAGTCGGCTTTCGCTCAACATCAGCCAAGAGGCGCTTGCATCCGTATTGGGCATTTCGTTTCAACAAATCCAGAGTTATGAAAGGGGCGCCAACGGCGTCAGCGCAGTACGCCTGTTCGAAATCTGCAAGATTTTGAATGTCTCCTTGTCGTTCATGTTTCAGCGTGATTCGAAAAGTGGCAGCATTGAAGTTCGCGTTTGAAAGGTGACAAAAATCCGCAATGCCAGCCCCGAGCCAAAGCGGACGTTACATCACGAACCGATTGATTGGTTAAGTCTTCGGGGTTGACTTCATGGACGGTAAAACACCATCGCGGAAGTCCAGGCGGCGCAGGCACGAACATCGACGCAGGCGCCTCTACGCTTTGGCCGCCGCCAGCTTGTTCGTCGCAACAATCGCCGCCAGTATCCTATTCGTTACCTTGAGGCCTGTGACTCTGCGTATCGCAGTTGAAGCGGCCAGTGAAGATGCAAGAATTGTCGAAGCGATAGCCCGCGTTTTCACGCGTGAACGCAGCCCGGTGCGACTTTCGCTAACAATCGTTGAGCAAGGACGAGCCGCAGCGCTTCTCATCGGAGGCGACGTGGACTTGGCGGCCGTTCGGGGCGACGCAATGTCTGGCGGTGCGCTCGCGATGGCAATCCTGCGGAAAAGCGCGCTTTTCGTTTGGACATCGCATATGCCGGGTCAAAAGAGTTCGCGAGCCACTGAGTGGAAGAACGTCCCGGGATCGAAGATCGCCGTGCTTAATGGGGCCCCGGCGGATATTGCTTTGCTCAATCTGGTCCTTTCCGCTGAAGGCGTCCCTCCCGACAAGGTTGAAATCGTACGGCTTGACAACATGGAGGCCATGGCAGGCGATAGAAGCATCAATGTCTTTGCGGCGGTCGGCGCAATCAACAGCAACGCGATCGCGGAAGGATTCAAATCATTCACGCGGCTTCGGGAAGCGCCAAATTTTCTCAGCCTAGAATCGGCCAATGCGATTGTACTGCGGCAGCCGAGGCTGGAGGCCGGGGAGATACCAAGGGCTGCTTTCGCGTCTCAGCCCCGCACTGCCGCCCGAGACGATAAATGTTATCGCAGTTAGCAATCTTATCGTCGGCAGCAAAGCCGTTTCGGAGCAAGATGCGGCGGCATTTGCTCGTGAGCTTTTCGCCCGTCGGCAAGCAATATTGCGCGAAATTCCTGATACGGCGGGTATCGAAAAACCCGACACTGAAAAAGATGCGGCTATTCCGGCGCATCCTGGCGTAGCTGCGTACATCGACGGAACAGAACGGACGTTCCTTGAGCGCTACAGCGATTATTTTTGGGGCGGCATTCTCGTGTTGTCGGCGTTGGGTTCGTTTGGTGTTGGCCTTCGAGCTTTCTTCCACCCGAAGGAACAGGAGAACGTTTCGGCGCTCAGGGACAGGGTGCTGGATCTAGCGGCGAAAGTTCGTGACACCACCGTGGACAAGGATGATCGGGTGCAGATCGACAAAGAGATTGACCACATCGTGCGAGAGACCCTGAACAAATATGAAGAGGGCGCCATTGACGAAGGCGCCCTTACAGCGCTCTCAATGGCCATTGAACAGTTTAGGTCCGCTGCTGCGAACCGCTGACAGTCGCAGAGCGTCTTTCCACATTCCGCTGTCCGGTGCGGCTGCTCGACCGGATGACGGCCTCGTCTAAGATGCCGCGCGAGAGCCCTACAACTGCGCACCCGGCGTCGAGCGTGCGATCTTCAGCTCCTCCTCGTTCATGTCGGCCGCGATATCGGCAAACAACGGCGTGCTCAGATAACGCTCGCCGGTGTCCGGGAGCATGCAGAGGATGTTGGCACCCTTCTCGGCTTGTGCCGCAACCTTGAGGGCGCCCGCGAGCGTCGCGCCTGAGGTGATGCCGACGAAGATGCCTTCCTTGGTCGCCAGCTCCTTGGCGCAGCGGATGGCCTCGGGCCCGGGAATCGAAATTACGCGGTCGATCACCTTCATCGCCACGGCATCGCCGGTGATTTTCGGGATGAAATCGGGCGTCCATCCCTGCATCGGATGCGGCTTGAAGGTGGGATGGGCCGCCGCCGGCGTGCCGTCCGCATTGCGCTGCTGTTCGATGCCGCTCGCCAGCAGTTGCGCGTCCTCCGGCTCGCAAACCACGATCTTGGTCTCGGGCCGCTCCTTGGCAAGCACCCGCGCCACGCCTTGAAGGGTGCCACCCGTGCCATAGCCGGTCACCCAATAATCCAGCCGCTCGCCGGCGAAGTCGTCGATGATTTCGCGGGCAGTCGTGCGCGAATGATAGTCAGGATTGGCGGGGTTCTCGAACTGCCGCGTCATGAACCAGCCATGGGCCTTGGCGAGCTCGATCGTCTTGTTGATCATGCCGACGGCGCGCTGGGCCGCGGGCGTCACGATGACCTTGGCGCCGAGAAAGCGCATCAATTTTCGCCGTTCCACGCTGAACGGCTCCGCCATGGTCACGACCAAGGGGTATCCCTTGGCGGCGCAAACCATCGCAAGGCCGATACCGGTATTGCCGCTGGTAGCCTCGATCACGGTCTGGCCGGGCTTCAGTTCCCCGGATTTTTCCGCGGCTTCGATCACGCCGAGCGCCAGGCGGTCCTTCACCGAACCAAGCGGATTGAAGGCTTCCACTTTGACATAGAGATTTACCTCCGCAGGCCCGAGCCGGTTGATGCGAACGACGGGAGTGTGGCCGACGGTTTCGAGGATACTCTGGAATCTGCGTCCCATGGTGCCTGCAACCTCATTGCGCGTTGGACATTCTGACGATGCGATCTATACGCCGAACTATACCTTAACCCTGCGCCCCAGCAATCGAGACGCGTGGAACTGATCTGCGGCAATTCGCGGGGACATTGCGAGTGGCGCAAGGAGTACAGGCCATGCTTAATGCACCGGACGGATTTTCGCCGGACTGGAGGTCTTTTTGCCGAGCGAGCGCGTAGAACGGCGGCTGGCGGCGGTATTGGCGGCGGATATCGCCGGGTACAGCCGGCTGATGGGCCGCGACGAAGAACGCACGGTGGCCGAACTGAAAGGGCTGCGCAAGACGCTGATCGATCCCGGGATCGCCGCTCATCGCGGCCGTATCGTCAAGACAACCGGCGATGGCATGTTGGTCGAGTTCGCCAGCGCCGTCGATGCGGCGCGCTGTGCGGTGGAAGTCCAGCGGGCGATGGCCGAGCACAATACCGACGTGCTGCCGGAACAGCGAATCGAGTTTCGCATCGGCATCCATGTCGGCGACATCATCATCGACGACGACGATATTTTCGGCGACGGCGTCAACATCGCCGCGCGTCTTGAGGGGATCGCCAAGCCGGGCGGCGTCTGCGTTTCCGACGACGCGCACCGCCAGGTCCGCGGCAAGGTGGACATCGCGTTCGACGACATCGGCGAACAGGCGTTGAAGAACATCGCCGAACCGATGCGAGCCTGGCACGTCAGTTTTGTCGACGGCAACTCACCTGAAGTGCGGGCCGCTTTGGCTGCACCGCTCTCGAAGGCGCTGGCACTGCCCGACAAACCCTCCATTGTCGTGCTTCCGTTCGACAACATGTCCTCGGAGCCCGGACAGGACTATCTCGCCGACGGAATCGTCGAGGCTATCACCGCCACCCTGTCATGCATCCGCTCGTTCTTCGTCATCGCGCGCAGTTCGGCGTTCACCTACAAGGGTCGCGCACGCGACGCGCGCGAAATCGGCAAGGAGCTCGGTGTCGCCTATCTGCTCGAGGGCAGCGTGCAGAAGATCGGCAATCGCCTGCGCATCATCGTGCAGCTCATCGAAACCGAGGGCGGCGCCCATGTCTGGAGCTCACGCTATGACGGCGGGGTCGATGAGTTCTTCGACCTGCAAGACCGCATCACCCAGCAGGTGGCCGGCGCCATGCAGCCTTCGATTCACCTTGCCGAGATCGAACGCTCCCGGCGCAGGCGCCCCCAGGATCTGCGCAGCTACGACTACACCATGAGGGCCCTGCCCCATGTCTGGGTGCTCGAGAAGGAAGAAAGCGCCAAGGCGCTCGAGCTGCTCGAACGCGCTCTCGCCATGGATAGTGAATATCCACTGGCATTGGCTCTTGCCGGCTGGTGCCATGCCCAGCGTTCCGTCTACAACTGGGCAAGCGACATCGCCGACAGCCAGGCCAAGGCGCGATCGCTCGCAGAGCGGGCGGCGGGGCTGAGCGGGGACGATCCCCTGATCCTGGCCGTGCTCGGCGCGGTGCACACCTTCGTGCGCAACCACGGCACGGCGCGGGTCTTGCTCGAGCGCGCCCTTGCGATCGATGCCAATTGCGCGTGGGCCTGGAGCCGCCTTGCATGGCTGGAGAACTATGGAGATCAACCGCGCAAGGCGATCGAGAACTTCGAGCGAGCGCTTCGTCTTAGCCCCATCGATCCGATGAATTTCAACAATTATGCCGGAATCGGCTCCGCGCACGAGGTGATGGAGGAATACGACAAGGCCGTCGCGTTCTACCGGCGGGCGCTACAGGAGCGTCCGCATGCAAGCTGGCTATTCCGCAATCTGACAACATCGCTCGTCGGCGCCGGCCAAATGGAGCAAGCGAGAGAAGCGTTTGCAGAGATGATGCGTCACTATCCCGACCTCACCGCTTCGAAATTCAAGGAGGCCATGGTGTTTTCCGCTCCCGTCATGGAACGGATGGCACGGCAGCTCGAAAGCCTCGGACTGACGAAGTAAGCTCGACCGGAGCATCGATCGGCAACAAGTCCCGGGTCGAACTGACAAGATCCTGACGGCGATTTCCCTGCGGGCTGGATTTCATATCCCGACCGGGGGTAGCCTTCGTCCCTGCCCTGAAACTGCCGCTCTGGTGCCCCATGCATTTCCTTCGATCGACCACGCTGTTCGCCACGCTGGCGCTGCTCGCAGGCCCGGCCCTGGCGCAGACCCATCCCATGGACGCGCTGACCCGCGCCGAGATCAGGGAGGCGGCGGGAATCCTCAAGGCCGATCCACGGACAAAGGATGCCGCCTACCAGCTCATCACGCTCAAGGAACCGGCGAAAACGGAGGTGCTGGCCTGGAAGCCAGGCGCACCACTGCATCGCATGGCGCGCGTGACCGCAGTTGCGGGCGCAAAGATCCTCGAGACCGACATCGATCTGGCGAGCAAGTCCATCACCGGCATTACCGAGCGGAACGGGGTCGAAGCTCCTTTGACGATAAGCGAACTCATCAACGCGGGTGACATCGTCCTCAAGAATCCGGAGTTTCTCGCAGCGCTTGCAGAAGCGCGGGTTCACCGATCCCAAAAAACTCAATTGCGCGCCATTCACTGCCGGCAATTACGGAATCCGCGAGCATGAGGGCAAACGCATTTTGAAGGTCAATTGCTTCGACACCTCGCGGTCGACCAACAACATGTTCGGCTGGCCCATCGAACGGCTCTATGCGCTGGTGGAGTTGCGCGAGAAGCGCGTGCTGCGGGTCATTGATGACGGCATCGTGCCGATGGCCGAGCAGGACATGAATTTCACGGAAGCGGCCATCAAGCCGCTGCGCGACTCGCGAAAACCGGTGCAGCAGGCGGCGCCCCAGGGCATGAACGTCAAGGTCGAGGGCGGCGAAGTCAGCTGGGGCAACTGGCGATTCCACGTTCGTATGGAAAGCCGCCAGGGTTCGGTGATTTCGCTGGCGCGCTGGAACGATGCGGGCAAGGAGCGCTCGGTGCTCTACCAGGGCTACATGTCGGAGATGTTCGTACCCTACATGGACGCCGATTATGGCTGGTACTCGCGGACCTATTTCGACATGGGCGAGTATGGGCTCGGTCTCTTGGCATCGCCGCTGAAGCCCGACGTCGACTGTCCGTCATACGCCATCTTCCTGAATGCGACCATCAACGACGACCGCGGCGAACCCGATGAACGCCGCAACGCGATCTGCATCTTCGAGCGCGCCACCGGCGAGCCGGTCTGGCGTCATTTCGAGATCATCAATCAGTCCTACGAAGGCCGGCCCGCGGTGGAACTGGTCGTGCGCATGGCTTCGCAGCTCGGCAACTATGATTACATCATCGATTGGGTCTTCAATGATGCCGGCGAAATCGACGGCCGCATCGGTGCGACCGGTATCGATGCGCTGAAAGGCGTTGCGACAAAGACCATGCGTGACCCTTCGGCGAAGGACGATACGCGTTACGGCACGCTAGTGGCGCCCAACCTCGTCGCCATTCAGCACGATCATTACTTCAACTACCGGCTCGACTTCGATGTCGATGGCCCCGTCAACAGTTTCCAGAAGGACGTTTACCGGCCCGTGACGTTGCCGCCCTCAAGCCCGCGCCGCTCGATCTACACGGTGTCGCCCGAAATCGTCGATCGCGAGGGTCCGGTGCTCGGGACCGGTCACGAGCGGACCATGAAGCTGCGGATCGTCAATGAGGCCGCGACCAATGCGCTGGGAAATCCGGTCAGCTACGAGATCGTCTACGCCAACCATGGCCACCTTCTGATCGACCGCGACGACTCGCCGGCCCGACGCGCCGCGTTCCTGCAATCCGACATGTGGGTGACGCCCTACGACGAAAAGCAGCGCTTCGCCGGCGGCGACTATGTGTTCGCCTCAAAGGTCGCGCAGGGATTGCCGCTCTGGTCCAAGGCGGCGCGGCCGGTGCGCAACAAGGATATCGTGGTGTGGCTGAATATCGGCATGCATCACCTGACCCGCGCCGAGGACCTGCCGGTGATGCCTGTTGTCTGGCACAGCTTCAAGATCAGGCCGTTCAACTTCTTCGATCGCAATCCGGCGGTCGATCTGAGAACCGAGTTCGCGAAGTAAGTACGCGATCGCCAAGCTCGTCATTGCGAGCGGAGCGAAGCAATCCAGCTTCCCTTCGTACGCAACAAGAAAGCTGGATTGCTTCGTCGCTTCGCTTCTCGCAATGACGGAAACAGCGCAGAGGCCGTTATTGCGGCAGTTCCTTGCCGGCCTGCTCGGCGACGATGTAGCTGGCGTACCAGGCCGGCCAATTTTCATCGTGCTTGCCGCCGTTCCGCTTCTCGTGCTCGCCGTGCGCAGTGGCGGCGCGAAGGAGCGCAGCCGCGAGATCGGATGACGAACCGAAGCTGGTGTCGCCTTCGACGCGTCCGGGCAACCGCGTCGTGATTTCCTGGAACACCCAGCCATTGCCGTCGGGATCGTTGAAGGAGGCATAGGAGCGGTAGCTGCCGCGCGCCGGGTCGAGGCCCTTGGTGCGGACCCGTCCGAACAGGTAAGGCTCGTCGGTCCCAACATGCACGTCGCCTTCGGGATGGAAGGGTTCGCTGACCTTGATGCCGCGATCGAGCAGGTCTTTCCTCGTAGCCTCGATGTCAGAGACGATCAGATAAAGTCCCTGCGCGGAGCCGGGCTTGGCCGCGGTGACGTTCTTGCCGAAGATGACCGAGGTGGGTGAGCCGGGCGGCGTGAACTGGATGACGCGGTAGTCGTCGGGACCGGCGAAGTCGGCGTCGAGACGCCAGCCGAGACGGGCATAGAATTCCTTGGCGCGGTCGACGTCGGAGACGGGGATCACGGCGATTTCGAACTTCATGTCGACCCCTCGCCCCTTCGAGACTTCGCCGCTGGTGGTGCGTTCAATGGCGGCTTCGGTCATTGCGTGTTCCTTTCGAACTGGATCTTGTGAATGACGTGGAGGGAAAATAGCGCAGCCCAGGAAAGGGCGAATAGGCGACAGCCAAGAGACATTCTTCCGGGGCGAATGAATGGACCGACGATAGGTCAGCCTTCCTGTCAGAACTTGTTGTTTTTGCTGCCTTAACCCCGCATCCGGGCGATGGCGCCCGCGACGATCTGCATGGAGATGCCGACCACCCAGCCGACCAGGATCAGCACGGTCCAGACAATATGCGGCTCCTCGCGCAGGACGATGACGCCCACCGACGCAAAGGCGGTCAGCGCGGCGCAGAACGTGCCCATGGCGGTGAGCAATTCCGCAGCGTCGATCCGCGCGGACGGATTGCCTTTGTCTCCGTTGCCGGAATTGAATGCGAGCGGCGGCGTGTCGATGCCGAGGTAGAAACCGACCGCACCGCCGACCATCATGGCCAGCAGGAACGCCTGCGATGTCAGCGCCGTGATGCTCGAACCGGTATGGGCGGCGACGAACAATCCGCTCGCAGCCCCCGCCATGGCGAGCCCAATCCTTTCCAGGAAGTGGGCGAATTTACTGACGCGCGTCCGCATGGTCACTCCCCGCAGGATCGCAACATCGGCAGGCTAGTCCGATTTCAAGCCCCGCGAAAGCGATTATCGTGAGCCACGCCTTCACAGCCGAGCTATAAGGCGCGAACTAACGAGGGGATTTATTCAATGTTTCATCTCACGGCGATCGTCACCTGCCTTGCGGTTGCGTTTTACTTCTTTACCTCGATGCAGGTGGCGCGGGCGCGCGCGGCCTTCGGCATCAAGGCGCCGGCGATCACTGGCCATCCCGATTTCGAACGCGTGTTTCGCGTGCAGATGAACACGCTGGAATGGATGCCGATCTTTCTGCCGTCGCTATGGTTGTTTGCGATCTACATCAACGACGCAGCCGCCGCCGCGCTTGGCACGGTGTGGATCATCGGCCGCATCCTGTATTGGAACGGCTACAAGGAGGCCGCCAACAAACGCAGCATGGGCTTTGCCGTCCAGGCGACCGCCGCCTTCGCGCTGTGGCTGGGCGTACTCGGCACCATCGCATGGCGAATGATACGCTTCTGAGCGGCGCCAAATCTGCGTCATGGCCGGGCATAGCCGTCCGAAGGACGGCGTCGCTTCCGCTCGCCTACGCCCGGCCATCCACGTCTTTTCCTGATCGTTGTGCCAAAGACGTGGATGCCCGGCACAAGGCCGGGCATGACGACTGAGTGAGGCTCCGAGCAGCGATTGGACGAAACTACTTCGTCAGCGGGCAGCCGCTTTCTTTCGCCGATGGGAAAGCCTTGTTGCCGGGCACCACCGCGAGTTGCTTGTAGTAGTCCCACGGCTTCTTCGACTCCGAGGGCTTCTTGACCTCGAACAGATAGAGATCGTGCACCATGCGCCCGTTCTCCTGCACCTTGCCCTGCGCAAAATCGTCGTCGACCGGCAGTTCCTTCAGCTTCTTTGCGACGGCTTCGGTGTCCTTGCTGCCGGCCGCCTTCACCGCCTTCAAATAGCTCAGCACCGCCGAATAGGTCCCGGCGTGGATCATGCTCGGCATCCGGCCGGTTCTCTTGAAGAAGCGACTGCCGAAGGCGCGCGGCTGCGATCGTCATGGTCCCAGTAAAACCCTTCAGTCAGCACGAGCCCCTGCGCGGCTTCAAGCCCGAGACCGTGAACGTCCGCAGACGTCATCAGCAAGGCGGCGAGCTTCTGGCCGCCCGGACGATGCCGAATTCGGCCGCCTGCTTGATCGAGTTGCTGGTGTCGAGGCCGGCATTGGCAAGCCCGATGATCTTGGCCTTCGAACTCTGCGCCTGCAGCAGGAAGGACGAGAAATCCGACGCATTGAGCGGCGTGCGAACGGCGCCCAACACCTTGCCGCCTTTGGCCTTGACGTATTCGCTGGTGTCCTTTTCCAGCGCATAGCCGAAGGCATAGTCGACGGTGAGGAAGAACCAGCTGTCGCCGCCCGCCTCCACCAATGCGCCGCCGGTACCGACCGCCAGCCCGTGCGTATCGTACGCCCAGTGGAATCCCCAGGGCTGTGCAGGCGTCGCCGGTCAGGCGCGAGGTCGCCGCACCCACGACAATGTCGATCTTCTTCTTTTCCTTCGAGAGCTCGTGGACCGCCAACGCGACGGACGATGTCGTCAGCTCGGTGATCATGTCGACGTTGTCGACATCGTACCAGCGTCGCGCAATGGCCGCGCCGAGGTCCGGCTTGTTCTGATGGTCGGCCGAGATGATCTCGATCTTCTGGCCGAGCACGAGCCGCCGAAATCTTCGACCGCCAGCTGCGCCGCTTCTAGCGAGTACTTGCCGCCATAATCCGCATAGACGCCGGACTGATCGTTGAGGATGCCGATCTTGACACCCTGCGCCGAGGCCGGCGCAGCGGCGACGAAGCCGCAGGCGACGATGGCAGCCGACAAAATTCCCGATTTCATTGTTCTCTCCAAACCGTTTCTGTTCCGGAAATGCGCGCGCACGATATTGAATAACCGCAACCCTGCCCACCCTGTTTCAGATAGGCCAAAAGTATGGGAAGGGATGTCGAATCAGGTTTTTTGGAACCGGCCGCGATCACGCGACTTCGGCGGGCTTCCTGGGCCTGGGATCAGCGAGGTTGCGCACGATCACGTAGAAGATCGGCGTGAAGACGAGGCCGAACATCGTCACCCCGATCATGCCGAAGAACACGGCGACACCCACGGCCTGCCGCATCTCCGATCCCGAGCCCGAGGAGATCACCAGCGGCAGCACGCCGAGGATGAAGGCGAACGACGTCATCAGGATCGGGCGAAGCCTGAGGCGACAGGCCTCGATCACCGCCTCCAGCCGCTCCTTGCCCTCGGCCTCGATGTCGCGCGCGAACTCGACGATCAGGATCGCGTTCTTGGCCGCCAGCCCCACCAGCACCACGAAACCGATTTGGGTCAGGATATTGACGTCCTGCCCCATGATGCGCACGCCGATGGTGGCGGCAAGCAGGCACATCGGCACGATCAGGATCACCGCAAAGGGCAGGCTCCAGCTGCCATATTGCGCGGCGAGCACCAGGAACACGAACAGCACGCAGATCGGAAATACCAGCAGGCCGGCATTGCCGCCGGTGACCTGCTGGTAGGCAAGATCGGTCCACTCGAAGGAAAACCCGCTGGGCAGCGTTTCGTCGGCGAGCTGTTTCATGATGTTGAGGGCCGTCGTCGAGCTTACCCCCACGGTCGGCTCGCCCTGCAACTCCGAGGCCGCATAGAGGTTATAGCGCGCGACGCGGTCGGGTCCGGACATGTCGCGGAAGTCGACCACGCTGCCGAGCATCACCATGTCGCCGCCGGCATTGCGCGTGCGCAGCCTGTGCAAGATCGGCGCTCTCCTTCCGGAACGGCAGGTCGGCCTGCGCGGTGACGTGGTAGGTGCGGCCAAACAGGTTGAAGTCGTTGACATAGGTGGAGCCGAAATAGGTCTGGATCGTTTCGTTGATGCTGGCGATCGGCACGCCGAGTTTCTGCGCCTTGACGCGGTCGATGTCGACGAAGACCTGCGGCGTGTTCGCGGTGAAGGGCGAGAACATCGAGGTCAGGCGCGGCTCCTTGCGCGCGGCGGCGACAAGCTCGTCGGTCGCGGCCGACAGCATTTGCGGACCGCGGCCCTGCCGGTCCTGGATGCGCATGGCAAAACCGCCGCCGGTGCCGATGCCCGGCACGGCCGGCGGCGGAATGACGATGATGAAGGCGCTCTGGATCGAGGCGAGGCGCTTGCGCAACTCGGCGGTGATCGCGGTCGCGGTGAGCCCCTTCTTCAGCCGCACCTCCGGCTCGTCGAACACCGGAAACAGCGCGGCCGCATTGCCGGCCTGGGTGCGCGTCGCTCCCGAGAAGCCGGCAAATGCCGCAACCCGTACGATGCCCGGCGTATCCAGCGCGATCCGCTCGATCTCGCGGACCACATGCGTGGTGCGATCGAGCGACGCTGCACCCGGCAATTGCACGGAGATGATGACGTAGCCGCGGTCCTGCGCCGGAATGAAGCCTTGCGGGGTGATGACGAGCAGCCAGCCGGCGCTGCCGATCAGCGCGACATAAAGCACGAGCATCACCACCGAATGCCGGATCACGAAATTCGCGGCAGCCGGCATAGAAATGCGACAGACGGTCGAAGCCGCGGTTGAACACGCCCGTGAACGAATTCCCAGCCGCGGGCGACGACATTCCAGCGCGCGGGCGCCGTCTTCTCCGCATGCGGCTGCAGGATCAGCGAGGCCAGCGCCGGCGACAGCGTCAGCGAGCAGAAACAGGAGATTGCGGTCGCCACCGCAATGGTGACGGCGAATTGCTGGAAGAACTGCCCGGAAATGCCGCCGAGGAAGGCGGTCGGCACGAACACCGCGCACAACACCAGCGCGATCGAGACCAGCGCGCCGCCGACCTCTTCCATGGTCTTGAGCGCCGCATCGCGCCGGCTCATGCCGTGCTCGAGATGCCGCTCGACATTCTCGACCACCACGATGGCATCGTCGACGACGATGCCGACCGCGAGCACGAGCCCGAACAGGGTGAGGTTATTGATGGAGAAGCCGAGCGCCGCCATCACCGCAAAGGTGCCGACCAGCGACACGGGTATCGCGATGATCGGAATAATCGCCGGCCGCCAGCCCTGCAGGAACACCAGCACCACGATGACGACGAGCGCCATCGCCTCGTAAATGGTCTTGATCAGCTCGTGGACGGATTGCGCGATGAATTCGGTCGGGTTGTAGCCGATATTGTAGTCGAGCCCGTGCGGAAAGTTCCCCTTCAGCCGCGTCATCGTGTCGGAGATGTTTTTCGCAGTCGCCAGCGCGTTCGAGCCCGGCCGCTGCGTCACCAGCATGGCGACCGCCGATTTGCGCAGCAGGAAAGAGTTGGTGGTGTAGGCGAGCGCGCCGAGTTCGACGCGGGCGACATCGCGCAGCCGCACCACGCGGCCGTCGCTGCCTGCCTTGATCAGGATGTCCTCGAACTGCCGCTGATCCTTCAGCCGGCCGGTGAACACGAGGTTGGGCTGGAAGGCGCGGTCCGCGATCGGCGGCTCCGCGACCTGCCCGCCCGCGATCTGCACATTCTGCGAGCGGATCGCGGCGAGCACCTCGGTAGAGGTCAGGCCGAGGGTGGCGATGCGGTCGGGATCGAGCCACAGCCGCATCGAATAATCGCGCGCGCCGAAAATCTGGATATCGCCGACGCCGTCGAGCCGCAGCAACTGGTCGCGGACCTGCAACAGCGCGTAGTTGGAGATGTAGAGCTGGTCGAAGCTGTCGTCGGGCGACAGCATGAACACGACCATCAGGATGTCGGGGCTGTTCTTGCGGGTGACGACGCCGTTGCGCTGCACCTCTTCCGGCAATCGCGGCTGCGCGATGGCGACGCGGTTCTGCACCAGCACCTGCGCCTTGTCGAGGTCGGTGCCGAGCTTGAAGGTGACCGTGATCGTCAATTGCCCGTTCGAGGTGGCCTGGCTGTAGAGGTAGAGCATGTCCTCGACGCCGTTGATCTCCTGCTCGATGGGAGCGGCGACCGTGTCGGACACCGTCTGCGCCGAGGCGCCGGGATATTGCGTGGTGACCACCACGGTCGGCGGCACCACTTGCGGATATTCCGAGACCGGCAGGGTGGTGTAGGCGAGCGCGCCGACGATCAAGAGCACGATCGACAGCACCATCGCCAGGATGGGTTGGTTGATGGAAAGCCGGCCGAGATTCATTTTTTGCTCACCGGCCGGCGCTGCGTGTTGCTGCGGATTGACCTTGGCGCCGACGCGGGCGCGCTGCAGACCGTCGACGATCACGCGGTCCTCCGCCTTGAGGCCCTCGCGGATCACGCGCAGGCCTTCATCCAGCGGACCGAGCACGACCGGCCTTGCCTCGACGGTGTTGTCGCTCCTTGACCACGAACACGATCTTGCGCGACTGGTCGGTCGCAATAGCGGTATCCGGCAGGAGCAACGCCTCATAGGGCGCGCTGCCGACCAGGCGGACGCGGCCGAACTGGCCGGGCAGGATCGACAGGTCCTTGTTCGGGATAATGGCGCGGCTGCGCAGGGTGGCGGTGGAGACATCCATCCGGTTGTCGAGGAAATCCATCTTGCCGTCATGCGACGGCTTGGCCTCGCCCGCGAGCGACACCTGCACCGGATTGGGCGTATCGCGCGAACTCGGCCGCCTGCCCTCGAACCAGAGCTTGTTGTATTTGAGGTAGGTCGCCTCATCCATGTCGAAATAGATGTAGATCGGATCGAGCGAAACGATCGCGGTGAGCAGCGTCGCGCCGCCGTCGGCGCCCTGCACGAGATTGCCGACGCTGACGAGATGGCGGCTGATGCGCCCGGCAATCGGCGCGATCACATGGGTGAATTCGACATTGAGCTTTGCCGCCTTCAGCGCGCCTTCGGCCTGCATCTCGGCGGCATGCGCCGCCTGCAGCGTCTGCCGCCGCTGGTCGACGATGGATTCGGAGACGGCGCTGGTCGTGACCAGGGTCAGCGCACGCTCGAGCTCGCGGCGCGCCAGCTCCGCCTTGCCACGGGCGTCGGCGAGCTGGCCGTCCGCCTGTAGCGCAATCGCCTCGAAGGGCCGGGAATCGATGACGTAGAGCAGGTCGCCGGGCTTGACGAAATCGCCGTCCTTGAACTGGATGGAGTCGACAAACCCGCCGACCCGGGCGCGGATCTGGACTTCTTCCATCGCCTCGAAGCGCCCGGTGAACTCATCCCAGTCGGTGACGACGCGCTTGGTCGGCTGCGCGACGGTGACCTGCGGCGGCGCGGGCGCGCGCCTGCTGGGCCGGCTTGTCGCCGCAGCCCGACAGCGTCGCCGCCAGCAGGACGGCCAGCGGCGAAAGGCGGCGCAATGGTTGAAAGCTGTGAACTTTGCCTGGAGCTGAACGCTCTGGAGATGCAACGGCGTTCAAATCGATCCCCTCAAAACCCTGCCGCGACCGGCGGCAGCCACCTCGGTGTGGCGACTAGATGAGATTGGTTCTCAGTCTCTGCAAGATGCGGCCGCAATCAAGCAAAATTGTTATGCGCTGTCGGGTGGGCACATCTTGACTTGCGGCATCGGGTGACCGTTGGGGCCGTTTCTGGTGTAGAGTTCCGCCATAAAAGTGCTGCAGGGAGCCTATCCATGGACGCGCGCTCACCACAACGATCGCAGCAAGCGGCAGGCGTGGATACTCCTCGCCGCGGCGCCGCGCATATCGCGCCCGACTGCGCCGGACAGAATTTTTATGCCATCGACCGCGGCCTTGCGCGCACTGTTGCCGCTCTATCTGGCGCCGGCAGATCTTGCGCATCTCGCGCCGCATTTCGACCGGCTCGGCGCGCTCGCCGGCGGACGGCTGGATGAACTGGCGCGGATCGCCGACCAGCATCCGCCAGTGCTGCATGCGCGCGACCGCTTCGGCCGCGACGAAGACTGGATCGATTACCACGCCTCCTACCGCGAGATGGAGAGCATCGCATTCGGCGATTTCCAGTTCCACGCCATGAGCCATCGCGGCGGCACGCTCGGCATGGATCGCCCGCTGCCGGCGGTCGCCAAATACGCGCTGCAATATTTGTTCGTGCAGGCGGAGTTCGGGCTGATGTGCCCGATCAGCGTCACCGACACCTCGATCCATTTGATCCGGAAATTCGCCGACCGGAATTTGCAGGACTATCTGCTGCCAAAAATGCTGTCGGCCGATCCGGCGACGCAATGGAAGGGCACGCAGTTCATGACCGAGCGCGCCGGCGGCTCCGACGTCGGCACCATCGAGACGGTGGCAAAGCTCGAGAACGGCACGTGGCGGCTCTATGGCGACAAATGGTTCTGCTCGCATGCCGACGCCGACGTCGCGCTGCTGCTGGCACGGCCGGAAGGCGCGCCAGCCGGCACCCAAGGGCTCGCGCTGTTCGCGTTGCCGAGGCGGCTCGAGGACGGCAGCCGCAACGCCTATCGCATCGTGCGGCTGAAGGACAAGCTCGGCACCCGCTCGATGGCATCGGGCGAAATCCTGCTGGAGGGCGCCGTTGCCTACCTCGTCGGCAAGGCCGACCAGGGCCTCAAGCAGATGATGGAGCAGGTCAACCTGTCGCGGCTGTCGCATGGCGTGCGCGCGGCCGCGATGATGCGCCGTTGCGTCAACGAGGCGATGCTCTGCGCGCGGACGCGGCAGGCCTTCGGGCAGACCATCATCGACTATCCGCTGCTGCGGCGTCAGTTGATGAAGATCACGCTGCCGGCGGAACAGGCGTTGTCGATGTTCCTGTTTGCCGCGCATGCCGATGGACCGCGCCAATGCAGGCGATGCGGACGCCGCCGGCATCCTGCGCATCCTGACGCCGCTGTTGAAATTCCGCGCCTGCCGCGACAATATTCCGGTGGCCACCGGCGCGATGGAGGTGCGCGGCGGCAACGGCTATATCGAGGAGTGGGTGCAGGCGCGGCTGGTGCGCGACGCCCATATCGGCGTGCTCTGGGAAGGCACCAGCAACATCAACGCGCTCGACATCATCACCCGCGCCGTCGGCAAGAGTTTTGCGCACCGGCCGCTCGCTGCCGCGCTTCGCGCGATGCTGGATGAAGCGACCGCCATTCCCGCCGGCTTCCGCGACCGGCTGCGGCACACACTCGATCGCGCGATTGCATTCGCCGAACGCGTTGCGGCGGAAGGCGCGCTGGAAGACAACGCCCGCAAGGCGGCGAGCGGCCTCTATCACATCACCAGCGCCGTGCTGATGACCTGGGAAGCCTCGCGCGACGGCGCTGATGCGCGCCGCGCGTTGTACGCACGGCTGGTACTGGAGCATCGGCTCGGCGCGCAGGATCCGCTGGCGATTGATGCCAATGAGGATGGTGCTCGAGTTGCTGCTGTCGGATCGGAACGTTTCGCTGGCCGACGTGGTCGCGCTGTTGGCCTAGCTCGTTCGACCGTCTCGGCTCCGGCTGCGTCGCCTGGAACGCGGGGTCCGCGAGGTGTTCGGCCAAAGCGTCGAGTTTGGCGCAACCAAGCCCGGCAAAGAAATTCGGCCGCTTGCCGCGTGCGAAC
This sequence comes from uncultured Alphaproteobacteria bacterium, assembly GCA_963816655.1. GTDB lineage: Bacteria > Pseudomonadota > Alphaproteobacteria > Rhizobiales > Xanthobacteraceae > Bradyrhizobium. The sequence continues at coordinate 306,223 of CAWFLW010000025.1, forward strand.
AGCCAGAACGCGGCGACGGTGATGTCAGCCTGGGTCATCGCGCGGCCGAGAAACCACGGCCCTGCAAGCTGCGCATCGAGCCAGCGAAACCCGTCGCGCACCTGCTTGTCACAGGTCGCAAGCCACGGTGCATTCCAGGCCTGCGCGGCCGGAAGTGGCGTTCGTAACGCGCTGCGACCAGCTTTTCATTGGCGCCGAGCGCGACCGCAAGCAGGGCCAGCACCCGCCGCCGCGTCTCGCCGGATGGCGGTGTCAGCGCCCGCTCGGCCCGGCGTGTTCGAGCACCTTGAGGTGCTTGGAGATCGCGGGCTGGCTCAAGGCAAACGGCGGCGGCAAGTTCGATCACCGACGCCTCGCCGTCTGGCGAGCCGGGCGATGATGGCGCGGCGGGTCGGATCGGCCAGCGCCGAAAGTGCCAGGTCGAGGGTTGCCGCCATTTGTCCAGCCAACCGGTAATATAACCTATGTGTTATCACGCGGCAGCCGCCGGGTAGTCGAGCGCCATAAAGCCGGAACGTACCGCGACGCTCGATCGCGCAGGGCGCAGGCATGGCGGCCGAAAGCGGCGACGGATAGAGCCGATCCTGCAGCGCCCGATCTTCGGGCATGACGGGCGCGGATTTCCTCCGCTAGCTTGCCGACAACAACAACAAAGGTCCGCGGGAGGACAGGCGTGCACAAGGGCCGTGTCGTGTTCGGCGCCATGGACGAGGTGGTGTTCGGGCGCCATGCCGCGGAGGCCATTGTCGAGCAGCTGGACCGGCTCGGCGCACAAGCGCGCCTTCCTGATGGTGAGCGGAACGCTCAACCGCGAGACCGACGAGATCGCAAAAATCCGCCAGGCGATGGGCGCGCGCTGCGCCGGCATCTTCGACGCGATGCCCGCGCATACGCCGCGCGCGGCGGTGATTGCGGCGGCCAACCAGGCCCGCGACACCAAGGCCGATCTCATCGTCACGGTCGGCGGCGGCTCGATCACCGACGGCGCCAAGGCGGTGCAGCTCTGCCTTGCCAATGATATCTCGACCATCGAGGGCATCGACGACATCCGCGTGCGCGGCGGCGAGGAACCTGCGCTCAAGGCACCGACCGTGCGGCAGATCAGCGTGCCGACCACGATCGCCGGCGGCGAGTTCAGCCATATCGCAGGGGTCACCGACGAGCGCACGCATGTGAAGCAGGGGCTGCGGCATCCGCTCACCATACCGCGCGCGACCATCCTCGATCCCTGGCTGTCGGTGCACACGCCGGAATGGCTGTTCATCTCGACCGGCATCCGCGCGGTCGATCATTGCGTCGAAGGCATCTGCGCCCGCGAGGCCCATCCCTATTCCGACGCGCAGGCGATGAAGGGACTTTCGATGCTGACGCAAGGCCTGCGCCGCGTGAAGGCCGATCCGACCGATATCGAGGCGCGGCTGGACTGCCAGATCGGCACCTGGATGTCGATGGCGCCGCTATCGGCGGGCGTGCCGATGGGAGCGAGCCACGGCATCGGCTATGTGCTGGGCGGAGGCTTCAACGTGCCGCATGGCTACACCTCCTGCGTGATGCTGCCCGCCGTGATGCGCTGGAACAGATCCGTCAATGCCGAGCGGCAGGCGCTGGTCGCCGAAGCGATGGGCGCAGCCGGCAAGGACGCCGGCGACGTGCTCGACGATTTTATTCGTTCGCTCGGCATGCCGCGCAGCCTGCAGGATGTCCACGTCGGACCGGAGCATTTCGACGCCATCGCCGAGCAGGCGATGCGCACGCCCTGGGTGCCGCGCAACCCGCGCAGGATTGACGGACCGGCGCAGCTTCGCGAAATTCTCGTGATGGCTGCATAGGGCATGCCGAGCAAGATCATGCTCTGACAAGAAAAGGGACTGGGAGAGAAATGTACACCGGCAAGCATGTTCGTCTGCGTCCGCTGCAACCCGCCTTCATCATGGCCTCGACCGGCGAGGCCGTGACCTATCGCGAGCTCGATGCGCGCTCCAATCGGCTGGCGCACCTGTTCCGCAAGCGTGGGCTGAATCGGCTCGACCACTATTCCATCTTCATGGAGAACAACAACCGCTACCTCGAAGCCTGCGGCGCCGGCGAACGCTCCGGACTGTATTATACCTGCGTGAACTCGTACCTGACGCCGGGCGAACTCGCCTATATCCTCGTCAACAGCGAGTCGCGGATTCTGATTACGTCGAGTCGCCAAGCTTGAGGTGGCGCGCGAGGCGATCAAGGAGTGCCCGAAGGTCGAGCTCTGCATCGTCGTCGACGGAAAGGGCGAGAGCGACCGCATCGTCGGATTGCAGCAGGCCATGGCGGGATTGCCCGGCACGCCGATCGCAGACGAATATATGGGCACCGCGATGCTTTATTCGTCCGGCACCACCGGTCGTCCGAAAGGCATCCTGCGGCCGTTGCCGGAGCAGCCGGCCATCGCACCAATTGCCGCTGTTCGATTTCCTCGTGAAGATCTGGCACTACCGCGAAGGCATGATCTATCTGTCGCCGGCGCCGCTCTATCACTCGGCGCCGCAGGCCGCGGTCAATCTCACCATCAAGATGGGCGGCACCGCCATCATCATGGAGAGTTTCGACCCGGAGCGTTACCTGCAGCTCATTGAACATTGGGGCATCACGCATACACAGCTGGTGCCGACGATGTTCTCGCGGATGCTGAAACTGCCGGAAGAGGTGCGCAAGCGCTACGACCTCTCATCGCTGGAGATCGCGATCCATGCCGCAGCGCCCTGCCCGGCCGCGGTCAAGGAGCGACATGATCAAATGGTGGGGTCCGATCATCCACGAATATTACGGCGCCACCGAAGGCCTCGGTTTCACCGCCTGCGACAGCGAGGAATGGCTGGCGCACCGCGGCACCGTCGGGCGCGTGCTGCTCGGCGATCTGCATATTCTGGACGAGAACATGCAGCCGAGCCCGATGGGCACGCCGGGCACGGTGTGGTTCAAGACGGCGACGCCGTTCGAGTATTTCAACGACCCCGGCAAAACCACCGAGGCGCGCTCGGCCGACGGCACCATGAGCACGGTCGGCGACGTCGGTTATGTCGACAAGGACAATTTCCTCTACCTCACCGACCGCGCAACCTTCATGATCATCTCGGGCGGCGTGAACATCTATCCGCAGGAATGCGAGAACCTCTTGATCACGCATCCGAAGATCGCCGACGCCGCCGTGTTCGGCGTGCCCAATCCCGATCTCGGCGAAGAAGTGAAGGCGGTGGTGCAGCCGATGCCGGGCGTCGAGCCCTGCGCGGAACTTGCCGACGAGCTGATTGCCTTTTGCGGCCAGTCGCTTTCGCGCACAGAAGGTGCCGCGCTCGATCGACTTCGAGGCCGAGCTGCCGCGGCTGCCGACCGGAAAACTCTACAAGCGCCTGCTGCGCGACCGCTATTGGGGCAACAAGACTTCAAGGATCGTCTGACAAGGTGCGGGACTGATGATCAGTTACCCCACGGACAGGAACCGGGGTTCGCACAGGCAACAGTGGCCCGCGTCACTGCGTCGGCCTCGTTGGAAGGCGAATCCTCGACCCCGTTGACAAGCGCCGTAACGCGCCATCGATAGGCCGATTTCGGCGTCAGGCCGGAATCCGCAAAGCCCGGTCCGGACACATCCGCGACCGTCGCGAACTGACCACCGGCGCCGGCGCGCGAGACCCGGTATCCCGTCGCACCCGATTGCGGTGTCCACACGAGATCGGCCGATGTGTCGGACGTATCGATGACGCTGAGCGCGATCGGCGCCGCCGCTGGCATTGCGGCCGCCGCCGGCACCGCGCGCGACGTCAGCGCGTCGAGCATCGCCTTGATGGCCTTGATCTGCAGTCCGGCCTTGGTGACATAATTGTCGTTGTAGCTGAGATAGCCCCACCAATCCCAACACGCGTAGGAATTCCAGGGGGACCAGCTCGACGCAGTGGTTTGCGGATAAAGCACGATCAAACGATTGACGTCCGCCCAGGCGTTGTATCCGGCGCGATCGATGAAGGCGCGCTTGACGTTGCCGAAATCCTGTTTGCAGCCGTGCAGCGCGACATGGACGCGGCACGCCTCGCCGTTCTCGCACGCCTTGGGAACGAATACATAGCCGGTCCGGTCAAGGCTCAACCAGCTGGGACCGTCAGGCTTGGTGTAGATCGACTGGTCGAACGCCTTCATCGTACCGGTCAACGGCCCCACGCCCGGCTTGTTCAGGGGACCATAGATGTGCTGGAGGATGACGCCCGCCTGATCATAGCTGCACGCGTCGATGAAAGGAGATTCACTCTTGTTGCACTCCTTGACACCTTCATTCGGCAAATCCTGCGCGACGACCAGCGAGTGGCCCGCACCGACCGCGGTCTGATAATAAAGATTGCCGCGGTTGGCTTCGCCCAGATAGCGGCGATAGAACGCTGCGGCGGCATCGGTGGCCGCGCGCGCCACGATGACATCGTTATAGCCGTGGAAGACATAAACCTTCTGCCGACTGACGAACTGCAAGGGATCGATTTCTCCGGAAGCAGCCTTGGCCTCGGCCTTGGCGAACAACGCGTTGAGGTCACCCAACGGCCCCTTCATGCACGGGCCGGTCGCGTTGCCGACCGACGTCCAGTAGCCCCACGCGCTGTCAGCCTTGGCGCACCAGTAAGGGCCGCCGGCGACGATGCCGACGCCCTTGACCACGGAGGACCATGCTGTGGCAAATTGCACGGCCATGAACGCACCGGACGAAATTCCGGAGATCGAGCTTTCACCGATGGCTGCGTTGTAGCCGGCGAGCTTCTCGTCGGCCTGCGCCGGCAGCCCGAAGAGAACAAAGACCGCGGCGAGGATCTTGCACCGCTTGTGTGTGTTCATCGCGCGCTCCTCGTCAAGATCGGCAACGGCATGATCGCATGCTGGTTTCATGCCAGGCGCGTCAATCGCCGTTGCGCGACACGGGATGCTACCACAACCTTAACGCAAGTCTGGATCAAGCGCGCTTCATTGCTCGCCCAAAGTTTTTGGCTTAGCTTTGGGGGTAAGGAACAAGGGAGGACCTGCCGATGGAGGTGGTTGCCGTTGGCCCCGGCTTTGGCGCCGAACTGCGCGGCGTGACGCTATCCGACGTCGCCAATGACGATGCCGTCTACCAGGCGGCGCGCGCGGCGTTCGAGGAGCATTCGGTGCTGGTGTTCCGCAACCAGGACGTCACTGACGACATCCAGCTCGCCTTCTCGCGCCGCTTCGGTCCGCCTGAAGTGACCAAGGTGGGCTCGCAGGGCACCGGCTCGCATTTCGTCATCCTCTCCACCATCGGCCCTGACGGCAAGGTGGTGCCGGCGGATCATCGCCTGCAGCTGCGCAGCAAGGCGAACCAGCTTTGGCACACCGACTCCTCCTTCAAGCGGGTGCCGGCACTGACCTCGATCCTGTCGGCGCGCATCATTCCCGTGCATGGCGGTGAAACCGAATTCGTCTCGACGCGACTGGCCTTCGAGCGGCTCGACGCCGCGATGCGCCACAAGCTCGTCAACTCCTTTGCCTGGCACAATTACGCGCATTCGCGCGCCAAGGTCGCGCCCGGCCTTGCGAGTCAGGAAGAGCAGGCCGCGCTGCCGCCGGTATGCTGGCGCATGGTATGGCGCAACCCCGTCAACGGACGCGGCGCGCTGTATCTCGCCTCTCACGCCTATGCCGTCGAGGGGATGGATGCGGCCGCCGGGACAAAGCTGATCGAGGAACTGACGGAGACCGCTACCGCGCCAGGCACGACTTACCTGCACCAATGGAAACAGGGCGACGTCGTGATGTGGGACAACCGCGCCACCATGCATCGCGGCCGCCCGTGGCCGGCGCATGAAGCCGCGGCTGATGGTCCGCACCACGATCTCGGCCACCGAAGCGGACGGCGTCGGCAGCATGGGCCTGACCGCACCGCAAGCCGCCGAATAGCGCGGGCCGCGATCGTTCGCGAGCATGGTTCCCGACCCCGAACATGACAATGAATTCCCGGCGGCGGAATGTCGCGCCCCGGCGCATTAGCCCGAAGTAGCAGGCAGTTCAGCGGCTTGGGCCGTTGCTACCCCTCCCCGTCATGGCTATCGTCGCGCGCCATCAGCCGGCTCGAGACCGGCCCATCCAAGGAGGGATTCATGCAGAGCGTGCGGGCGCTTGGCGTTGTGGCGCTGGTGATGTTGGCGCTGCCGGATCCGACGCTCGCGGCCGAGCCAAAGTCGGGCGGCATCCTGCGCGTCTATCACCGCGACAGCCCCGGCAGCGCATCGATCCATGAAGGCGCGACCTACTCGATCAACGTGCCGTTCATGCCGGTCATGAGCAATCTCGTCATTTTCGACCAGCACAAGGCGCAGAACAGCGTCGACACCATCCGGCCGGAGCTTGCGGAAAGCTGGGCCTGGAGCGGCGACGGCAAGGTCTTGACCTTCAAGCTGCGCAACGACGTCAAGTGGCACGACGGCAAGCCGTTCACTGCGGCCGACGTCAAATGCACCTTCGACATGCTGATGGGCAAGTCGCAGCAGAAATTCCGGCAGAACCCGCGGAAATCCTGGTACGACGAGGTCAACGAGGTCACCGTCAACGGCGACTTTGAGGCCTCCTTCAACCTGAAGCGGCCGCAGCCGGCGCTGCTGACGCTGCTCGCCTCCGGTTACACGCCGGTCTATCCCTGCCACGTCTCGCCGGGCGACATGCGCACCAAGCCCATCGGCACCGGACCGTTCAAGTTCGTCGAGTTCAAGGCCAACGAGTTGATCAAGCTGACGAAGAACCCCGACTACTGGAAGAAGGGGCTGCCCTATCTCGACGGCATCGAGTTCACCATCATCACGAACCGCTCGACCGCGATCCTCGCCTTCGTCGCCGGCAAGTTCGACATGGCATTCCCGACCGAAGTGTCGATTCCGCTCCTGAAGGACGTCAAGGCGCAGGCGCCGAACGCGGTCTGCGTGGTGGAGCCGATCAACGTTTCCACCAATATCATCGTCAATTCGTCCGCGCCGCCATTCGACAATGTCGACATCCGCCGGGCGATGGCGATGGCACTCGATCGCAAGGCATTCATCACGATCATGTTCGAGGGACAGGCCGATATCGGCGGCACCATGCAGCCGGCCCCGGCCGGCCTGTGGGCGATGCCGAAGGAGATGCTGGAGAAGATCCCGGGTTACGGGCCCGACGTGCACGCAGAACCGCGAAGAAGCGAGGAAGCTGATGCAGAAGGCCGGCTACGGCCCGGACAAGCATCTCGCCGTCAAGGTCTCGACACGCAACATCCCGATCTATCGCGATCCCGCGGTGATCCTGATCGACCAGCTCAAGAGCATCTATATCGACGGCGAGCTCGACGTCGTCGACACCGCGCAATGGTTTCCAAAGGTGGCGCGCAAGGACTATACCCTCGGCCTCAACCTGACCGGTAACGCGGTGGACGATCCCGACCAGTCCTTCTACGAGAACTATTCCTGCGGCTCGGAGCGGAACTACACCAACTACTGCAACAAGGAGATCGAAAAGCTGTTCGGCGAGCAGTCGATGGAGACCAACGTCGACAAGCGCAAGAAACTGGTGTGGGAAATCGACAGGAAGCTGCAGGAGGATGTGGCCCGGCCGATCATCTTCCACAGCCGGACCGGGAGCTGCTGGCAGCCCTATGTCAAGAACATCACGGTCATGACCAACAGCTCCTATAACGGCTATCGTTACGAAGACGTCTGGATGGACAAATAGTCGCGGTCTGACAAGATAGCGTAGCTCGCCAAGGGGGGACGCCAGGTGTTTGCTTATCTCGTGCGACGCCTCGCCCTGATGGTGCTGACCCTGTTCGGGATCTCGGTCATCATCTTCGTGCTGCTGCGCGTCGTGCCCGGCAATATCGTCGACATCCTGTTCGATGCCGCAGGCTTCGTCGATCCCGCCGACAAGGCCAATCTGGAAAAGGAACTCGGCCTCAACCTGCCGATCGTGGTGCAGTATTTCAACTGGATCAGCGGCCTGCTGCACGGTGACCTCGGCTACTCCTACGTGTCGGAAAAGCCCGCACTGCAGGAGATCCTGCCGCGCATCCCGATCACCGCACGGCTTGCGGGACTGGCGCTGTTGTTCTCGGCCTCGATCGGCATTCCCTTGGGCGTCATCAGCGCCGTGCACCAGGGCACCCGGCTCGACTACACCCTGCGCGTCGTCAGCCTGAGCGGGCTGTCGCTGCCCTCGTTTTGGCTCGGCCTCCTGATCCTGATGGCGTCGGTCTCGCTGTTCGGCGCGATGCCGATCTTCAACCCGAACCCGAAGACCTGGACCGAGGCATTCGCGATCTACGCCGTGCCGGCGATGGCGGTCGGCTTCCGCAGCGCGGCGCTGACGATGCGCATCACGCGCTCCTCGATGCTGGAAATATTGCGGCAGGACTACATCCGCACCGCGCGCGCCAAGGGCGCCTCGGAAAACTCCGTGAACTATCACCACGCGCTGAAGAACGCGGTGCTGCCGGTCATCACCGTGATCGGCATCGAGGCGGCGTTTCTGATCGGCGGCCTGATCGTCACGGAAACCGTGTTCAACATTCCCGGCATCGCCCGCTTCCTGGTCGAGGCGCTGCGCTGGCGCGATTATCCGATCGTGCAGAACCTCGTGATGTTCATCGCGGTCGTGGTCGTGATGACGAATTTCATCGTCGATCATGCTCTACGCGGCGATCGATCCCGCGTATCCGGTATGGGGATTAGCCGATGACCGCCGTCAACTACGATAGCGAACTCAGGCGCGCCGGCGCCCATGCCACCCACGGCTGGCGGCGGCTCGCCTTCCTCGCGCGGCGCTATGTGCTCGGCACCTTCGGCCTGATCATCATGCTGCTGTTCGTGTGGACGGCGCTGTCGGCCGACCTGATCGCGCGCTACGACCCGTTCACGGTGGATTCCGCGCACCGCCTCGCGCCTCCGAGCTGGGCGCACTGGCTCGGCACCGATTCCTTCGGCCGCGACGTCTGGAGCCGGATCATCCACGGCGCGCGGATTTCGCTCGCGGTCGGCATCGGCTCGACCGCGCTCGGCGCCTCGATCGGCGTCATGGTCGGGCTCGCCTCCGGTTATCTGTCCGGCTGGGTCGACCTTGTGTTCCAGCGCATTACCGACATCCTGCAGTCGCTGCCGCTGCTTGGTGCTGGCGCTGGTGATGACCGCCGCGCTCGGCCCGTCGCTGCCCAACGTGATCATCGCCATCGCGATTCCGCTGATCCCGACCGTCTCGCGCGTGATCCGCGCCAACACGCTGGCGCTGCGCGAGCAGCCGTTCGTGGAGGCCGCCAAATCGATCGGCATGAGCGAGACGCGGATTGCACTCCGCCATGTGCTGCCCAACACGCTGGCGCCGCTGATCGTGCTCGCCACCGCGCAGCTCGGCTCCACCATCCTGACCGAGGCTTCGCTTTCGTTCCTGGGCCTCGGCATTCCCGAGCCCTATCCGTCCTGGGGACGCATGCTGTCGGAATCGGCGGCCGAATACGTCCGCACCGCGCCGTGGCTGGTGATCTTCCCCGGCGTCGCCATCAGCCTCGCGGTGTTCGGCGCCAATCTGTTCGGCGATGCGTTGCGCGACATCCTCGATCCGAGGCAGCGCGGCTGATGAGCGAGGCCAAGGCTGACGATTTCGTCCTCGACGTGAAGAACCTGAAAACGGTGTTCTTCACCAACTCCGGCTTGTTCAAGGCGGTCGACGACGTTTCCTTCAACGTCCGCCGCGGCGAGACACTGGCGATCGTCGGCGAATCCGGCTGCGGCAAGAGCGTGTCCGCGCTGTCGGTGATGCGGCTGGTGCCGAACCCGCCCGGCAAGATCGTCGGCGGCTCCGTGACGCTCGGAGGGCACCGACCTGCTGACGCTCGACGAAGAGACGATGCGCGGCATCCGCGGCAACCGGATGTCGATGATCTTCCAGGAGCCGATGACCTCGCTCAACCCGGTGATACGGATCGGCGACCAGATCACCGAAGCCGTACGCTTGCACCAGAACATGTCGGCAAGGGACGCCGCCAAGCGCGCGGTGGAAATGCTGCGGCTGGTGCGCATTCCCGAACCCGAGCGGCGCGCGCGCGAGTATCCGCACCAGCTTTCCGGCGGCATGCGCCAGCGCGCGATGATCGCGATGGCGCTGGCCTGTCGGCCGGTGCTGTTGATCGCGGACGAGCCGACCACCGCGCTCGACGTCACCATCCAGGCGCAGATCCTGGCGCTGATCGTCGATCTGCAGAAGGAGCTCGGCACCGGGCTGATTTTGATTACGCATGATCTCGGCGTGGTGGCGCAGACCGCGCAGCGCGTGATCGTGATGTATGCCGGCAGGAAGGTCGAGGAGGCCAGCGTCGAGGCTCTGTTCGAGACGCCGCGGCATCCTTACACACGGGGCCTGATGGCCTCGATGCCGGCCGTGATCTCGCTCGGCGCAAGCACCGACGTCCGCCTGACCGAGATTCCCGGCATGGTGCCGTCATTGACCAACCTGCCCGAGGGCTGCGCCTTCGCGCCGCGCTGCAAGATGGCGATCGACCGCTGCCGCAGCGAATATCCGCCGCTGCGAGACAGTTCGGCGAAAATCATCTGGCGGCGTGCTGGCGTGCGGCGGAAACTGGGAGTGCCGCTGTGAGCGATGCCCGCCCCCTGCTCGAGGTGACGGACCTCGTCAAGCATTACGCGGTGCGCGGCGGCATTCTGCGGCGTCAGGTCGGCACCGTGCATGCGGTCGACGGCGTCAGTTTCTCGCTCGGCGTCGGCGAGACGCTCGGCCTTGTCGGCGAATCCGGCTGCGGCAAATCGACGGTGGCGCGCACCGTGCTGCGGCTGGTCGAGCCGACCTCAGGCAGCATCAAGCTCAACGGCACCGACATCACCCCACTCAGCAAGAGCGAGATGCGCCCGGTGCGCCGCTCGATGCAGATCGTGTTCCAGGACCCGTTTGCCTCGCTCAACCCGCGCATGAGCGGCGGGCGACATCGTCGGCGAACCGCTCAGCGTGCATGGGCTCGCCAGCGGCGATGCAAAGAAGGCGCGCGTCGCCGAACTGTTCCGGCAGGTCGGCCTGCGGCCCGACCAGATGCAGAACTATCCGCATCAATTCTCCGGCGGCCAGCGCCAGCGCATCTGCATCGCCCGCGCGCTCGCGCTCGGGCCCGAGCCTGATCGTCTGCGACGAGCCGGTCTCGGCGCTCGACGTCTCGATCCAGGCGCAGGTGATCAATCTGCTGATCGACCTGCAGCGCGCCCACGGCTTCTCCTATCTCTTCATCGCGCATGACCTCGCCGTGGTCGCCCATATCAGCCACCGCGTCGCCGTGATGTATCTCGGCCGCATTGTCGAGATCGCCGACAAGGCCGAACTGTTTGCCAACCCGCGCCATCCCTATACGCAGGCGCTGCTCGCCTCCGTGCCGGTGGCAAACCCCAAGACGCGGCGGCTGAAACCGATGGTCGACGGCGACGTGCCGAGCCCGATCAATCCGCCCTCCGGCTGCGCGTTTCATACGCGTTGCCGCTATGTGATCGACCGCTGCAAGGCGGAGCGGCCGGCGCTGGCGGAGGCCGGAGCCGGGCATCAGGTGGCGTGCTGGCTGAATGAAGGAACGGGGCGGCCGGGGTAGGGCTCAGCTGTCACGTCATCCACCGCTGTCGTCCCTGCGAAAGCAGGGACCCATAACCACGGACGTTGTTGTCAGAACTCGCTGGAGCTCCAGCCTTCGCTCAACCATGTTCCGTGGTTATGGGTCCCGGGTCGCGCTTCGCTTGCCCGGGACGACAGCGGAGATCTAGCCGCCTGCTGGCGGCCTCGATCTCGACCACGATCTTCCCCGTCGTCACCTGCTCGCCCTCGGCGACGTCGATCGACGACACCGTGCCGGCGACGCCGGCCGTGTGCACGTGCTCCATCTTCATCGCCTCCAGCGTCATCACCGGCTGACCGGCAGCCACCTTCTCGCCTGTTTTGACCAGCACGGCGACAACGCGGCCGTTCATGGCGGCGCGGACTTTTCCGTCACCGCCGCTCGCCGCGGCCGATTCCGGTGCGGCGAGCGTGAGGTCAAGGACTGACAATGTGACGCCGCGATGCAGGAAGTCCAGCCGATCGTCCCGGCGCAGGAACTTTGCCGATTGCATCACGCCGCTCGTGGCGGAAGCGGATCGTATCGCCGCCGACAGCTCATCGATCTCGAAACGATACGATATCGCCGTTGCGGCTACGCGACATATTCGCCGTCGCGCTCGCGCACGATCTCGATTTCGTACATCTCGCCGCCGATCGCAAGCGCGTCGGCGATCGGGAATGTCGCGGCAAGCGAGCGCCCGCCGCGCCAGGGCGGCGCATACGGATTAGCTGACATAGAGCAGCAGCGCCGCCAGGGCAGCACTCCCGCGCCGTCGTCCGGCGCGCGGCGCCAGCAACGCGTCGCGATGCTTGCCGATGAAGGCCGTGGTCGCCTCGCCCTTGGCAAAGGAGGGGTGACGCAAGCAGTCGATCAAAAATCCCTGATTGGTGGTGACGCCGAACGCCGTGACCTGCTCGAGGCCAGAGATCAGCTTGCCTCGCGCCTCGTCGCGGCGTGGCGCCATGGCTGATGATCTTCGCAATCATCGAATCGTAGAACGGCGGAATCACCGAACCGGATCGCAGCGCATGCTCGACGCGGATGTTGTCCGGCAGCTGCCACAGCGCCATGGTGCCGGACTGCGGCATGAAATCATGGCCGGCATCTTCCGAGCAGAGCCGCACCTCGATGGCATGGCCGTCGAAGCGGATATCCTCCTGTGTCAACCCGAGCGGCTCGCCGGCAGCGACGCGAAGCTGCAGCTCGACCAGATCGAGCCCGGTGATGGCCTCGGTGACGGGATGCTCGACCTGCAGGCGCGTGTTCATTTCCATGAAGTAGAACGCGCCGCTCTGGTCGAGCAGGAATTCCAGCGTGCCGGCGCCCTCATAGCCGATCGCCTTGACGGCCGACGACCGCAACCTCGCCCATCCGCGCGCGCAACTGCGGCGACACCGCCGGCGACGGCGCTTCCTCGATCAACTTCTGGTGCCGCCGCTGCACCGAACAGTCGCGCTCGCCGAGGTGGATGGCATTGCCGTGCCGGTCGCCGAACACCTGGATTTCGATGTGGCGAGGGTCGACGATGGCGCGCTCGAGGATCACCGTCGCGTCGCCGAACGCACCCTGCGCCTCCGATCGCGCGCTGCGCAGCGCATCGGGAAACGACGCGGCGTCGGCGACCAGCCGCATGCCGCGGCCACCGCCGCCCGCGACCGCCTTGATCATCACGGGGAACCCGATCTCCTTGGCTGCCGTCAGCATCGCGGCATCGCTCTGGTCGGCGCCCTGATAGCCGGGCACGCAGGGCACGCCGGCCTTTTGCATGATTTCCTTGGCGCCGGCCTTGTTGCCCATCGCCCTGATCGCTTGCGGCGACGGCCCAATGAAGACGAGCCCGGCATCGCGGCAGGCTTGCGCAAATTCCGCGTTCTCGGCGAGGAAACCGTAGCCGGGGTGCACGGCGCCGGCGCCGCTCGCCTTGGCCGCTTCGATGATCGCCTCGATCCGCAAATAGGACTGCGCCGGCAGCGCCTCGCCGATTCGCACCGCCTGATCTGCCTCGCGCACGTGCAGGGCGTCGCGATCGGCGTCGGAGTAGATCGCGACCACGCCGAACCCCAGGCGCCGCGCGGTGCGCATGATGCGCAGCGCAATCTCGCCGCGGTTGGCAATCAGTATCTTGAAGAACGGCGTCCGCTTGGCGCTCATGGACGCGCCACCGAGAACTGCATGGCTTGCGGATTTCGGGTATCGCCCTCGCGGCAGATCGCCAGCACCTCTGACAACACCGCGCGGGTGTCGCGCGGATCGATCACGCCGTCATCGAGCACGCGCGCCGAAGTCGAGAACACGTCCATCTGGCCGTCGAACACGCCGACGATCTCGGCCTTCATCGCGTCGAGCTTTTCCTGCGGGATCGGCTTGCCGCGTCGCACTGCGGCGGCTTCGGTGACGATCGCCATGGTTTCGGCGGCCTGCTCGCCGCCCATCACGGCAGTCTTGGCGTTGGGCCAGGAGAAGCAGAAGCGCGGATGGAAGCCGCGGCCGCACATGCCGTAATTGCCGGCGCCGAACGAGGCGCCGCAATAGATGGTGATCTGCGGCACCGTCGCCGAGGTGACGGCCTGGATCATCTTCGAGCCGTGCTTGATCATGCCGGCTTCTTCATAGGCCTTGCCCACCATGTAGCCGGTGGTGTTGTTCATGTAGAGCAGCGGCGTGCGCGACTGGCAGCAGGCCTGGATGAAATGCGTCGCCTTGTTGGCGCCGGGCACATCGAGCGGGCCGTTGTTGGTGATGATGCCGATCGCCTGCCCTTCGATGCGGGCATGGCCGCAGACGGTGGCGGGGCCGTAGTTGGCGCCGAACTCGCTGAAATCGGAATCGTCGATGAAGCGCGCGATCGCCTGGCGCATGTCGACGGGGCGCTTGTGGTCCATCGGCATGATGCCGAGCAACTCCTCCGCATCGTAGCGCGGCGGACGGAAATTGTTCTGCGCCGGCTGCGGCCGGTCCCATTCCAGCTTCGCCATGATGTCGCGCGCAATGCGCAGCGCATCGCGGTCGTCCTCGGCGAGGTAATCACCGAGGCCGGAGATCGAGGTGTGCATCTCGGCGCCGCCGAGTTCTTCCTCGGTCGCGATTTCGCCGGTGGCGGCTTTCAACAGCGGCGGACCAGCGAGGAAGGCGCGGGTGCGGCCGCGCACCATGACGATGTAATCCGACAGCCCGGTCTGGTAGGCGCCGCCTGCGGTCGACGAGCCATGCGTCACCGTCACGACAGGCAAGCCTGCCGCCGACAGCCGCGCGAGATTGCGAAAGATGTTGCCGCCGCGAACGAAATCCTCGACGCGATAGCGCAACAGATTGGCGCCGGCGCTCTCGACGAGTTGCACGTAAGGCAGCTTGTTCTCCAGCGCCATCTCCTGCACGCGGAGCGTCTTGTCGAGACCGAACGGCTGCAACGCGCCGGCATCGATGCCGGAATCATTGGCGCTGACCATGCAGCGCACGCCGGAGACGAAGCCGATGCCGGCAACGACGCCGCCGCCCGGCACGCTCTTGTCGGGATCGGCGACGTCGAACATGTAGCCGGTCAACGTCGACAGTTCGAGGAAGGGCGAGCCGGGATCGAGCACCAGCGCGACGCGCTCGCGCGGCAGCAACTGTCCGCGCTTGTGGAAGCGATCCTTCGCGGCAGCCGAAGCCGCTCGGGTTCGCTCTTCCAGAGCCCGCATCCGCGCGATCAGCGCCAGCATGCCCTCGCGGTTCGCCTTGTAAGCGGCGCTGCCGGTGGCGATGGTGTTGTCGATGACGGGCATTAGCGGAGCTCGTCATTCCGGGGCACGCAAAGCGTGAACCCGGAATCTCGAGATTCCCCGATGCGCAATTGCGCATCTGAGTTCGATGCTGCGCATCGCCCCGGAATGACGGGTGCGTTGCTCAATGTCTCACCCCAAAAATCTGCCGCGCCTCCGCCGGTGACGCAATCTCGCGGCCGGCGCGCCGCGCGCAGGCGGCCAGCCCCTCGACCAGTTGCCCGTTCGAGGTCACCTTGGTGCCGTCGCCGAGATAGAAGGTATCTTCAAGCCCCGAGCGCAGATGACCGCCCAAATCGGCGCAGCGCTGGTGCAGCGGCCAGATTTCGCCGCGGCCGATCGCGGTGACCTGCCAACGCGCCTCCGGTCGCTTGAGCTTCAGCAGGATCGGCAGCAAATCGGGATCGGTGGGCATGCCTGAGGCAACGCCCATCACGAAATTGTACTCCAGCGGGCCCGTATACATCCCGGTCTGTACATACATGCCGACCGAGCGCACGATGCCGACGTCAAAACATTCGAATTCCGGGATGGTGCCGGCCGCCTTCATGACATCGAGATAGTCCTGCACCTTCTCGACCGAATTATCGAACATCATCGGCGGCCAGGCCCAGGTGTTGTCGGCTTTCACCTTGAGATAGTTGAGCGAGCCGGCATTGCAGGCGGCGATCTCGGGCCTTGTCTCGCGCACGCAATCGAGCGCGCCCTGGTAGTGCGGACCTGACGTGCCGGTGGTGTGGTTGATGATGACATCGGGGCAGGCTTGCCGGATCGCCTGCTGGATCTCCTTGGAGACGGCGACTTCCCAAGACGGCAGATGGCCCTTGCCCGGTGCCTGCTGGCGCAAATGGATGTGCATGATGCTGGCGCCGGCATCGAAAGCAGCCTTCGCCTCACGCGCCATCTCTTCGGGCGTGACGGGGACGTTGTGCTGTTTTGGATCAGTCAGCACGCCGTTCAGCGCGCAGGTGATGACGGCCTTGTCGCTCATGGAAGACCTTTAAGTCCAGAGGCTTGCAAATCCAAGCGTTTGGTCAGTCTTCACAACTCTGCGTTGGCCGACAGTCTGCTTCTTGCGTCCAGCCGCTACCCGGCGGCCTCCACCCGCACGCTGCGATAGATCGCAAGGTCGCGCGAGCCGGAAAAGATCGCGCGCGGCTTCAATCCGTAGAAGCGGCGGATCGAGTGACTGAAATGCGTGGAGTCGGGATAGCCGATGTCCTGCGCGAGATGCGCGAGGTTGATGTCCTGGTTGGCGAAGTGCAGCAGATGCCGCGCGCGCTTCCAGGCGCGGAAGGACCGGAAAGCGATGTCGGTCTCTTCCTTGAACAGATGCAGGAAGCGCGAGGACGACAGCCCGGCTTCCGCCGCGCAGCTTGCCGCCGTGACGGGTTCGCCGGAGAACTTTGCCGATCTGCGCAATCGCCCGCACCACGCGCGGGTCGAGCTGGCGCCGCGGCAGCGCCTCGCCAAAGCACATGGTGTCGAACATGGCACTGGTGATGTCTTCGCCGCTGCGCCTGTTGCGCAACATCTCGTAGGCGGCGCGGATTTTCGAGATGAAGGCGTCCTGCTCGGGGCCAGTCAGGCGCTTGGTGAGATCATCCAGCGCGCCGGGACGGAGGCTTTCGGGTTCGATCAAGACCGCGATCGCGGAGCGATGATCGCTTGCGATGGTGTGTCGGACATTCGGAGGAACGACAAGCAGTTCGCCATAGCGCTCGCCGCCATCAGCTGTGGTGACCCACAGGCCACCCTTGAGCGCAACATAGACATTGAACGCACCCTGGCAGCGCTCGCGCGGCCGACCCACCAGCCCGGCGTAAAACACCCGCTCCGGCGTGATCAGCATCAAATGACCGGATTCGCGGCCCTTGTCGTCCATGGCAAATCCCTCCCGCGCGCGCCTCTTTGGGGCGCTGCGATGGTCACGACCATAGCGGAAAAATGCGGACCTGTCACGGCAGGAAAGGGCAGATCAGATGTATACCAGAGCACGGTAAATTACGGGCGCGACCTCACGCCCTGATCCGCGGCGCCACATTCTGCTCGACGCCCGCCTTGCGCTCGGCGGCCACCGCCCGCTTGTACGCATCGCGCTCTTGCAACCGCTTCCAGTAGGCCACGACATTGGGACCGAAATCCTTGGCCAGTCCAATGTTTCCGGCGAGCCGCAGCGCATAGCCATTGACGATGTCGGCTGCGGTGAAGCGGCCGGCGCACAGGTATTCGGAATTGGCGGTCGCGGCTTCCACCGCCCGCAGCCGGCCGAGGAACCATTTGGCGTAGTCGCCGGCGACCTGCGGATTGCGGCGCTCCTCCGGCTCGAGCTGGCTGTAGCGGAGCACCAGCGTCTGCGGGAAGGTCAGCGTCGCGTCGGAAAAATACATCCAGTTCAGGAATGCGCCGTAGGCGGGATCGTCGAGGCTGACGATCAACGGCGTCGGGCCATGCTTGGTGCCGAGGTAGTAGCAGATGCCGGATGACTCCGTCATCCTGGTCTCGCCGTCGATCAGGAACGGGATCGTGCCGAGCGGGTTGATGGCGAGATATTCCTTGGCGAACACGCGTGGCGGGAATGGCAGCATCTTCAGTTCATACGGCAGGCCCATCTCTTCCAGCATCCAGAGCGGGCGGAACGAACGCGCGCCGTCGCAGTGATAAAGCGTGATCATCAGGTATTCCCCTTGTTCTTCAAGCCCGGCAGCGTGCCCATCATCTTGCATAACACCATCAGCATCACCTCGTCGGCGCCGCCGCCGATCGAGGTCAGGCGGAAGTCGCGATAGGCGCGGCTGACCGGCGTCTCGTTCATGAACCCCATGCCGCCCCAATATTGCAGGCAGGCATCGGTGAGTTCGCGGCTGAGCCGGCCGGCCTTCAGCTTCGCCATGGTGGCAAGCCGCGTGACGTCCTCGCCCGCCACCAGCGCCTCGCCGGCGCGATAGATCAGCGAGCGCAGCAGTTCGACTTCGGTCTGCATCTCCGCGAGCTTGAAGTGAACCACCTGGTTGTCGAGCACCGACCCGCCAAAGGCCTTGCGGTTGCGGGTGTATTCGATGGTCTCGGCGATGATGCATTCCAGCGCCTTCAGGCAGGACGCCGCGCCCCACAGCCGCTCCTCCTGGAACTGGATCATCTGATAGGTGAAGCCCTTGCCCTCTTCGCCGATGCGGTTGCGCTTGGGCACCCGCACATTGTCGAAATAGATCTGCGCGGTGTCGGAGGAGCGCATGCCGAGCTTGTCGAGCTTTCGCGCGATCTGCGACGCCCTTGCTCTTCATGGGCACGCAGATCAGCGACTTGTTGCGGTGGACCGGGCCGTCGCCGGTGTTGGCGAGCAGGCAGATCCAGTCGGCCTGGGTGCCGTTGGTGATCCACATCTTGCCGCCGTTGATGACGTAGTCATCGCCGTCGGCGCGCGCCTGCGTCTTGATCGAGGCGACGTCGGAGCCGGCGCCTGGCTCGGAGACGCCGATGCAGGCTACCTGATCGCCGGCAATCGCGGGCGCGAGGAATTCGCGGCGCACCTCGTCCGAGCCAAAGCGCGCCAGCGCCGGCGTTGCCATGTCGGTCTGCACGCCGATCGCCATCGGCACGCCGCCGCAGGTGATGGCGCCGAGCTCCTCGGCCATCATGACCGCGTAGGAATAGTCCAGCCCCTGGCCGCCGAACTGTTCCGGCTTGTTGAGGCCGAGGAAACCGAGATCGCCGAGCTTCTTGAACAGCTCATGCGCCGGGAAGATGTCGTTCTTCTCCCATTCATCGACGTGCGGATTGATTTCGCTTGCGATGAATTTTTGCAAGATCGCGGCGCGGTTCGTCATGGTCGGCGGTGAAGAGCATTTTTCCTTGTCCCGTCATTCCGGGGCACTCGCGCAAGCGAGTGAACCCGGACATCTCGATCCGTATTCCTAACATCTGCAGATTCCGGGTTCGCGCTTCGCGCGCCCCGGAATGACGGCTACTTCGTCACAACCCCA
This sequence comes from uncultured Alphaproteobacteria bacterium, assembly GCA_963816655.1. GTDB lineage: Bacteria > Pseudomonadota > Alphaproteobacteria > Rhizobiales > Xanthobacteraceae > Bradyrhizobium. Next base: position 325,596 of record CAWFLW010000025.1, read on the forward strand.
TCTGCCTTGAGGCGAGGTCCTTCATGATCTCCTCGGTGCCGCCGCCGATGGCGTTGACCTTGACCTCGCGGTAGATGCGCTCGACCTTGATGCCGCGCATGAAGCCGGCGCCGCCAAAAATCTGCACGGCTTCCGAGGCGCAGAAGGCCATGGTTTGCGTGGCCATGTTCTTCATCATGCAGATTTCGGCCACCGGGTTCTCGCCCTGGCCGAGCCGCCAGGCCAAAAGCTCCAGCATCGACTGCGAGGCGGCGACGCGCTGCGCCATGTCGACGATCTTGTGGCGGATCACCTGGTGCTGGGCGATCGGCTTGCCAAAGGTCTTGCGCTCCTTGGCATAGGCGATCGCGTCTTCGAGGCAGACGCGGGCATAGGCCGTGCAGCTCGACGCCATCCCGATCCGCTCGCTGTTGAAGTTCATCATGATGATCTTGAAGCCGTGGCCTTCCTCGCCGATCAGGTTTTCGGCCGGCACGCGGCATTCGTCGAAATGCAAGGTCGCGGTGTCGGAGGCCCACCAACCCATCTTCTTCAGCTTGGTGCGCGACAAGCCCGGCGTGTCGCCGGGAATGAGGAGAAGACTGACGCCACCAGCGCCCTCGCCGCCGGTGCGCACGGCGACAGTGAGATAGTCGGCGCGCATGCCCGAGGTGATAAAGGTCTTCTCGCCGCTGACGACATAGTGGTCGCCGTCGCGCCGCGCTTTGGTGCGGAGGTTCGCAACATCGGAGCCGCCGCTCGGCTCGGTGATGGCGAGCGCCGAGATCTTTTGGCCCGACAGGATTTGCGGCAGCACCCGCGCCTTCACCTCGGGCCGCGCCGCGCGCGCGATCGGCGGCGAGCCGATGGTGTGGCTCATCAGGCTCGAGGACACGCCGCCGGCGCCGGCGCGCGCCAGTTCCTGCGAGGCGACGATCTTCATGAACTGGTCGGCCGGCACGCCGCCATATTCTTCGGGGAAGCCGAGGCCCAGCAGCCCGACCTCGGCCGCCTTGGCGTAGAGCGCACGCGGAAACTCGCCCGCCTCGTCCCACTCGCTGGCAAAGGGTTCGATCTCGCGGGTGACGAAGCGGCGCATCACGTCGCGGAAGGCTTCGTGATCTGCATTGTAGAACGGGCTTTGCGGCCGTGTGCGCTCCAGCATGATGTCCTCCCGACGCTCCCGGACGTTGCCCCGATTTGACGGATGTGAACTTGCGTTAAGCCGCTGGCTCGCCGATCCACACCGGGAGCAGGTCTGCGCAAGATCGTTCGAACAAGACAGGTTCGAATATGGCAACGCCAATGGATGATATAGAATAGCACCGAAAATCACCGGGCGGCTATCGATCGCCGGGACTTTTGGAGGAAGCCGGTTTTTGGAGGAAGCCATGTCCGTCCGTTACTATGACTGGATCGCCCATTATGGCCGCCGCAACCCGGCCAAGACGGCGCTGATCGATCTGGCCAGCGACCGCCGCTTCTCCTATGGCGAACTCGACCAACGCGTCTCGCGCCTTGCCGGCCATCTGCGCGATGCGCTCAAGGTCGCGCGCGGCGACCGTGTCGCGGTGCTGGCGCTGAACACCACGGACACGATGGAAGTGCAGTTCGCCTGCTTCCGGCTGGGCGCGGTGTTCCTGCCGCTCAACAACCGTCTCACCGTACCGGAGCTTGCAGTTCATCGTCGGCGATGCTTCGCCGAAGGTGATGATCCATGATGACGATCTCGCCGAGACGGCACTGGCGGTGGCGAAGCTCTGCAATGTAGCGGCGGCGCTGAAGTTCGGCCCCGGCGGCTCCTATGAGGCCGGCATTGCCGGCGCAAAGCCGATCGACAAATTCGAGCATCGTCACGCTCGATGACATCTCGACCATCATGTACACCTCGGGCACCACGGGCCTGCCGAAGGGTGCGATCATCACCCACGGCATGACGTTCTGGAACTGCGTCAATCTCGGCGGCCCCGCCTACATCTCGCCGGCGTCGGTGCTGCTCACGGTGCTGCCGCTGTTCCACACCGGCGGGCTGAATTGCTACACCAATCCCGTGCTGCATGCCGGCGGCACCGTGCTACATCATGCGCGCGTTCGATCCCGGCGAGGCGCTGCGGCTGATCAGCGATCCCGCTGCCGGCATCAACGTGTTCTTCGGCGTGCCCTCGATCTATCAGTTCATGGCGCAGCATGCCTTCATTCGCCGGTTCCGATTTCAGCCGGCTCGTCATCGGCGGCGTCGGCGGCGCACCGATGCCGGTGCCGCTGCTCAAGGTGTGGGAAGCGCGCGGCGTGGCGCTGCAGCAGGGTTACGGCATGACCGAGACCTCGCCGGCGGTGATGGTGCTCGACAAGGAAGATGCCGCGCGCAAGGCGGGCTCCTCCGGCAAGCCGGTGCTGCACACCGAGGTGCGCATCGTTCGTCCCGATGGCAGCGATGCCGAAGTCGGCGAACTCGGCGAGCTCTGGGTCAAGGGGCCCAACGTCACGCCGGGCTACTGGAACCGGCCCGACGCCAACAAATCGTCGTTCACCGACGGCTGGCTGCACACCGGCGACGCCACGCGGATCGACGAGGACGGCTTCTACTACATCGTCGACCGCTGGAAGGACATGTACATTTCCGGCGGCGAGAACGTGTATCCGGCCGAAGTCGAGAGCGTGCTGCATCAACTCTCCGCCGTCGCCGAAGCCGCCATCATCGGCATTCCCAACGAGCAGTGGGGCGAGGTCGGCATGGCCGTTGTCGCGGTGAAGCCGGGCCACACGCTGACGCCAGCGGAGATCCACGCGCACTGCGCTGCCAATCTCGCCAAGTTCAAGTGCCCGCGGCTGGTCGAGTTCGTCGACGCGCTGCCGCGCAACGCGACCGGCAAGATCCACAAGCCGACGCTGCGGCAACGGTTCGGCGCGACCAAGCCGACGGATGCGAGTGCCGCGGCGTCGTAGTTGATGGAGGATTGTCATTGCGGGATGGTCGAAGCGACCAATCCGGAATCTCGGAGATTCCGGGTTCGATGCCTTGCATCGCCCCGGAATGACTCGTAAGAGGCGAAGTCACTCTCTACAAGAACAACGCGAACGGCTCGTCGATCGTCTTGCGCAGATGCTCGCGATAGGTCGCGTAGTTCGCATCCTCCTTCGTGACACGCCCGAGCGACGGTTTCGCGATCATCTTGATCGGCAGGAAGGCAATGGGTGCTGCGATCGGCGTCAAGAGCGAGCCGCGGCCGGCGAGCAGCGTGGTGATGATGCCGTACATCTCGCCCAGAATGGTCGGGCGCGACACCGTGATCAGGCGATGCTGGCCGTGGCGGTTGGTGACGAGATAGATGTGGCCGGACTGGTTGGGCACGGCGACCTCGCCATACTGGGTGTAGGCGGCATCGAGCCTTTCGCCTTCGCGGAACACCAGCGATGAGGATGGCGCATCCCAGGCGATGTCGGTGCGGTAGGCGTAGATCGCCTCCTTGTCGCCGAAGGACGGCCGCACCGTGATGTAGGTGCCCTCGAGCCAGGTGACGGCGCGGCGCGAATAGGCCCCGAGGCTGTCGGGCGAAACCTCGCCGTTGACGGCGGCGGGCGGCGTCTTGTCGTGGCCCTTGCGCAAGGCGACGCCGAGCGCCTGCTCCAGCCGCACGGTGGTTGCGAGCGTAAAGGGCCTGCGGCCGCCAAGCACCTTTTCCAGCGTGGAAAGGCTGAGCTTGGCCTGCTCCGCCAGTGCCTGCCGCGAGATGCGGCGGCGAGCGAGTTCTTCCCTGACCTGCTCGGCGACCTGCCGGCTTTGCTCGGCGGAAAGCTGCTTGTCCGGCGACGGCATTTTTGCTCCCTGCGATTCCCTGCCACTCTAGCAGACGCACAATTCCGCACAAAACCGCCACCGTCCGTACGGCCGCGCCGAGGCGGCGTCCGGCGGCGGCTGAACAATGCCGATCGTTATGCTCGCGAAGCAGCGCGCGTTCTCCAAGGATGTCGGCGGTGGATGCCGTCCCCTCCCGGAGTTTCTCCCCATGACTGTCTGCGAAGAGATCGACGCTGGCCCCAGGCCTCGCCTGTGGCGCGCCGCCAAACTGTTGCTGTTCTGCCTGACCGAAGGTGCCGCCGTTCTCCTGATCGGATTTGCGGCGCTGTTCGTGAATTTCCAGCCCGGCCTGGTCGGCTGGCGTGCCGCCCGCCGGCGTCGCGCGGCCGGGCGACGCCAAATCCGGCTCGCTGCTGCTGAAGACCGAGGACGGCTACACTGATGCCATCCGGCTCGGCATCGATGTCGACCTCACCGTGTCCGGCCCGACCATCCGCGCCCGCGTGACCCAGCTTTTCCGGAACCCGAGCAAGGACTGGGTGGAAGCGGTCTATGTCTACCCGCTGCCGCCGGGCGGCGCGGTCGATACGCTGAAGATGGTGGTCGGCGACCGCGTCGTGGTCGGCGAGATCAAGGAGCGCCAGCAGGCCCGCATCATCTACGAGCAGGCCAAGCGCGACGGCCAGAAGGCGGCGCTGACCGAGCAGGAGCGTCCGAACATCTTCACCAACTCGCTCGCCAATATCGGACCGGGCGAAACCGTGCTGGTGCAGATCGAATATCAGGAGCCGGTGCACCAGACCGGCAACGTCTTCTCGCTGCGGGTGCCGATGGTGGTGGCGCCGCGTTATAACCCTGCCCCGATCGTGCAAAGCGTCGACTTCAAGCCGAATGGCGGCGGCTGGGGCGCGAGCGCTGATGATCCCGTGCCGGATCGCGACCGCATCACGCCGCCGGTGCTCGATCCCCGCGAACACGCGCCGGTCAATCCGACCGCGATCACGGTGCGCCTGCAGGCCGGCTTTGCGCTCGGCGAGGTGAAGAGCCATCATCATCCCGTGAAGACCGAGAAGGTCAATGACGGCTCGCAGATCATCAGGCTCGCCGAAGGCGTCGTCGCCGCTGACCGCGATTTCGAATTGACGTGGACGCCGGCCGCCGAGAAGGCGCCGTCGGTCGGGCTGTTCCGCGAGCATGTCGGCGATGCCGACTATTTGCTCGCCTATGTCACGCCGCCGTCGGTCGACAACGCCGCGCAGAAGCAGCTCGCCCGCGAAGTGATTTTCGTGATCGACAATTCCGGCTCGATGGGCGGCACCTCGATCGTGCAGGCCAAGGCGAGCCTGCTGTACGCGCTCGGCCGGCTGCAGCCGGGCGACCGCTTCAACGTGATCCGCTTCGATGACACCATGACGGTGCTGTTCCCCTCGCCCGTGCCGGCCGACGCCGGACATCTCCGCAGGCGACGTCGTTTGTCAGCGCGCTGCAGGCGGCCGGCGGCACCGAGATGCTGCCGGCACTGCGCGCGGCGCTGAGCGATAGCAACCGCGAAGACACATCCTATGTGCGCCAGGTGGTGTTCCTCACTGACGGGGCGATCGGCAATGAAGAGCAGATGTTCGAGACCATCTCGGCGCTGCGCGGCCGTTCGCGCATCTTCATGGTCGGCATTGGCTCGGCGCCGAACACGTTCCTGATGACGCGCGCTGCCGAACTCGGCCGCGGCGCCTTCACCCATATCGGCTCGACCGAACAGGTGGAGGAGCGGATGCGCGGGCTGTTCGCCAAGCTGGAGAATCCGGCGGTCACGGGCCTGACGGCAAAGTTCTCCGACGCCAAGTCCGACATGACACCGGCGGTTCTGCCCGACGTCTATCGCGGCGAGCCGCTGGTGCTGGCGACCAGGCTCGACAAGCTCGCGGGCTCGGTCGAGATCAAGGGCCGCATCGGCGACCGGCCGTGGAGCGTCACCCTGCCGCTGGCGAATGCCGCCGAGGGCAAGGGCCTGTCGAAATTGTGGGCCAGCCGCAAGATTACCGATGCGGAAGTTTCCCGCACCATGCGGCAGGCGACGCCCGCGGAAGCCGACAAGGCCGTTCTCGCGCTTGCGATCGAGCATCAGCTCGTGACGCGGCTCACCAGCCTCGTTGCGGTCGACAAGACCCCGAGCCGGCCCGACGGCGAGACGCTCAAGCTCGCTGAACTTCCGCTCAACCTGCCGGCGGGCTGGGATTTCGACAAGGTCTTTGGCGAGCGCGGGCAATTGAAGCAGCCGTTTGAGCGGCGCGCGGACGACGATGCACGGGTCCAGCACGCGGCGTTGAAGCGATCCGGGGTGGCAACCGCCGCGCCCGCCGTCACGCTGCCGAAGACCGCAACCGACGCCGAGATCATGATGATCGCGGGCGCCATCCTGCTCGCGGTTGCCTTCGCGCTGTTCATGATCACCCGCCGTCAGCGACCGTCCCCCCTCTGACGCGGATGACAGGAGAAGGTGCCCCAGCCTCCTCCGCCCGGCGCGCGCGGCCACCATACGCCCAGGGCCGCGCGCGCGAGTTCATCGGATGCCGCCATGAAGCGCTTCTCCTCCCTCTCCTCCTCGCCCTCGCCGGCCTGATCCTGTTCGCCCAGGGCACCTACATCCACGCCAAGGCGTGGCTGGCGCAGGTGCTGCTGGAGCGGGCCTTTGCGCAAACGATCGCGACCGGGCGCGACAGCAAGCCGTGGTCGTGGGCCGACACCTGGCCGGTGGCGCGGATCGAGGTGAAGCGCATCGGCGCCAGCGCGATCGTGCTTTCGGGCTCCAGCGGCCAGGCGCTGGCGTTCGGCCCGGGCCATGTCGAATTCACTGCGGAAGCCGGCGAGCGCGGCGTCGCCGTCTACTCCGCGCATCGCGATACGCACTTTCGCTTTCTCAAGCACGTCCGGATCGGTGACGAGATCGATGTGACGCGGCGTGACGGCAAGACCTTTCGCTATCGCGCCGACTCGCATTCCGTCGTGCGCTTCGATCAATCCGGCATCGATCCCGACGAGCGACGGTTACGAACTCGTGCTCTCGACCTGCTGGCCGTTCGATGCGGTGACGCCGGGGCCTGACCGCTATCTGCTGCACGCCACGCTGATCGAACCGGCTCAGCCGTATACAAAGACGGGATCGTCGAGATCGATCGCTGCGATTTCATCCTTCTCGGCCCAATAGTCCTGGGTGTGCCGCCATTCCGGCTTATCGCCGCGCTTGGGCCATAGATGCGTGCCCCGCAGCATATAGCCGGGATTGAAGTCCTCAGGATCGATCCAGGAATGCAGCGGCATGTTGTCTTCCTGAGGCCGCAATGCCGGCACCACCTTTCTGACGCCCTTCTTCTTCATGTGAGCAAGCAGGCGACAGACAAATTCGGCTTGCAGATCGGTACGCAGTGTCCAACTGGCCCGGAAGTATCCGAACGCCCAGGCCATGTTCGGAATGCCCGTATACATCATTCCGCGATAGGTGACGGTGTCGGCAAAATCGAGCGGCTCGCCATCGATCTCGAAGGCGACGTCGCCGAGTGCGCTAAGATGAAAGCCGGTGGCAGTGATGATGATGTCAGCCTCGAGCTCTTGCCCGGACTTGAGCAAAATGCCCTTCTCGGTAAAACGGTCGATATGGTCGGTGACGACGGAAGCCTTGCCGCTCTTCACGGCTTCGAACAGGTCGGCATCGGGTACAAAGGCGATACGCTGCCGCCACGGCAGATAGCTTGGCGTGAAATGCTTCTCGACATCGAAGCCCTCCGGTAGCACCGCGCGGACGGCGCCGATCAGTTCCTTCTTCACCGCCTCCGGCTCGCTGAAGCAGCGCTTGGTGAAGAAATCCTGCTCGAACAAAATCTTCCGCCGCACGATTTCGTGGATCCACTCTTCCTTGACCTGCAGGCGGCGCAGTTCCTCGGCGAGCTCGATGGCGTTACGGCCGGTGCGGAAATAAGTCGGCGAGCGCTGCAGCATGGTGACATGCGCGCATTTCAGGTTGGGGATCAGCGTTGCAGCAGTCGCACCTGAGCCGATCACGACGATCTTCTTGCCTTCGGTGACGAGATCCTTCGGCCAGGTCTGCGGATGCACGATCTGGCCCTTGAACTTGTCCATCTCCGGCCATTCCGGCGTAAAGCCTTCGGAATGGCGATAGTAGCCCTGGCACATCCAGAGGAAGTTCGCGGTGAAGCGCACCGCTTCGCCGCTCACCTTGTTGATCGCATCGACGGTCCAAAGATTGCTCTCGCTCGACCAGCTCGCATTGACGATGTGATGGTTGTAGCGGATGTGCCTTGGCGAGATCGTTCTCCTCGATCACTTCGCCCATGTAACCGCGGATTTCGTCGGCGGTCGCGATCGGCGGGCCTTTCCACGGCTTGAAGCTGTAGCCGAAGGTGTGCAGGTCACTGTCGGAGCGGATGCCCGGATATTTGTGCGTCCACCAGGTGCCGCCAAAGGTCTCCTGCTCCTCCAGCGCGACAAAGGTGGTGCCCGGCATCTGTTTGGTGAGGTGATAGGCACTGCCGACGCCGGAGATGCCGGCGCCGACGATCAGCACGTCGAAATGTTCGACCTTCTGCGCGGCGGAGATGGTGCGGGACGGCGCGGTGACGTTCATCTGTTTCAATCTTTGTTCGAAAGGTTGAGCAGTGCCTTTGAAATTTTCTAGCGGTCAATCTTGCGACACACAAGCAGGCCGGCCGCGTTAAGTTCAGTCAAACTCACAGGGCTGCTCCCCACTGCCGCGCGGTCTGCAAAACCCAGTCACGGTAAAGCGTTAGCGGCGTGACCCCGGTCATGCCGCCGCAGCCGGCAGCGCCGTTCGGCCCCGTGGACCAGCTGACCACGCCGATGATCACCGGAGCGCCTTGCTTGTCCTCGAACACCGGGCCGCCGGAATCGCCGGTGCAGGCGCCCAGGCCGTCGCGCACGCCCTGGCCTACGGGATCGACGAGCCGGATCTGCAGCGTGCCGGGCTTGCCGGTCGCAACAAGCCCGGCGACGCGGATGGTGCCGCCGCTCTTGCCGTCGCCGCGCACGGTGACGCCGATACCGGCGATGGTGAACCGGCCGCCGACAGCGATCGGGATATCTGGCATGCCAACGATCGCCGGCGCCTTGCCCTTGGCCGGCTGCTCGAGCTGCAGCAGTGCAACATCGGCGGTGGCGCGATGCGCCAGCATCGCATCCATCTTGAACGCGGGATGGATGGCGACGCTTTTCACGTTCTGCAGCGCAGGCTGGCCCGAACTGTAGTCGACAATGCGGTAGTCCGCGCCGGGCTGCACGCAATGCGCCGCCGTCAACACCAGCTTTGGCGCGATCACGCTGCCGGTGCAGAAATTGCCGCGCGAGCCGACGATGGTGACGATGGCACGGCCGACGCCGTCGCTCGATGCCGCGCCACCGCCGACGATGGCGAGCGCGGGCGGGGCTGATAGCAGCACGAGCAGCGCGATCAGGGATTTCACGAATTTCATCCTGCAGAAATAGCGGCTCAAGCCGGCGCCGCCAAGGTCAGCTTCGCGCTGGCTTGAAGCAGCATTCCGTGTTAGCCGCTCGCCAGCATTTTTGGAGAGGCGGCTGATATGGTCGATGCGGTGATCTGGGACTTTGGCGGGGTGCTGACCTCCTCGCCGTTCGAGGCCTTTGCGCGGTACGAGAGGGAGCGCGGCCTGCCCGCCGACATCATCCGCCGCACCAATTCGGCCAACCATCTGGAAAACGCCTGGGCGAAATTCGAACGTGCCGAAGTCGACATCGAGGCCTTTGACGAATTGTTCGCCGTGGAGTCCAAGGCGCTCGGCGCCGAAGTGCGCGGCAAGGACGTCGTAACGTTGTTGTCGGGGGACCTGCGTCCGGAAATGGTCGAGGCGCTGAAGCGCATCAAGGCTGTCTGCAAGACTGGCTGCATTACAAACAATTTGCCGGCCAACGCGATGGGCTCGACCTCTGGCCGCAAGCTCTACATCGCCGAGGTGATGGTGCTGTTCGATCACGTCATCGAATCCGCCAAGATTGGGCTGCGCAAGCCCGACCCGCGCATCTACCAGATGATGGTGGAGACGCTCGGCGTCGATCCCAACAAATGCGTCTATCTCGACGACCTCGGCGTCAATTTGAAGCCCGCACGCGAAATGGGCATGACGACGATCAAGGTGCTGAGCGCAAGCCAGGCGCTCGGGGAGCTGGAGGCGGCGACGGGATTGGTGTTGCGGTAGCGGGCGCGACACCACTCGAAAGCCAAGACCCCCACTCGTCATCCCCCGCGACCCGTCTTCGCCAAGGCTTCGCCGGGGTTGTGGTGCTGGGCCCGCCGAAGCTTCAGCGAAGGCGGCAAGCGGGGGATCCAGTACGCCGCGGCCTATCGGTTCAATCACTGCTGCCTCTGGAATACTGGATCGCCCGGTCGAGCCGGGCGATGACAGCCGAAAGCATTCCCGCGGCTCGTTTTCGCCCGAGTTCTGCAATCTCGTTGTCCCACTCCGAAGAGAGGGCGCAGGGAAAGCCGGGCGCTTGCCGCACCCGCAGCGCCGTGTGCAAATAGTGGAAGAGACGCACACGGTTTAGACAGGTACAGCCGAGACATCCCGGCTTTCCCCGCGCAATGGTTTGACGGCTTATACATGCTCTCCCCGGTGAGCGGCGTTTATTGCCACCGTTGCCCTGCCAGCACGGGCCGGCAGGGATAGACGCCACGGTCGCGGCGCCAGGACCACATGACTTCGCCGTACGCTGCGCACTTTCGTCGGGCGCGAATACGCCTGAGATTGCAGCGTCCATCGCATCCCGCGCCGACGTTCCGTGACGATCGCGTAGCGTCCCCTTTGGCGGGCACGGGATGGTTGTTGATACTTCCGATTTGCGGAATAGTCAAGAGCTATTTCGGAAATTCTTTACGGACCTACGGTAAATCGGAACCGAGGGATGGAACGCCGGGGCAGTCACGACGTCCAGACGCTGCCCAATCTGGTTGCCAGCCACTTCGCCAACGCCGCGTTCACTGCCACGGGCTTTTCCTGCGCCATCCAGTGGCCCGACTGGATTACCGCCTCGGTCAGGTCCGCGCAGTATTCACGCATCGGTTCGGCAAGACGGGAGCCCGTGGTGTCGCAAATCAGGTCGTTGGCCGCATGCAGGAAAAGCACGGGCATGCTGAGCCGGCCCCCGTTGTTCGCCTTTGCTGCATACGCAACGTTAAGGTCGTGATTCATGTACCAGGAGTCCGGGCCGAAGAAACCGTTGCGCTCCAGTGCTGCCGTGTATGCGGCAAGGTCCGCCTCGGTCAGGACATCGGCATCCCTTGGCACATCCGGGGCTTTGCCCGTCCCGCCAAACCAGCCGCCCTGCTTTCGAATGGCCGCAGTGCGCGCCGGTTGACCGCGAGCCGCGGCATCGCCCTTGCGAAACAGCGCTTTCACCGTGTTGCTCGGATTGGCTTCGAGAGCGGCACAGGCCGCCAGGAAATTCTCCTGGTAGAAGAGCTGGTAATCCCATTGACCTGCCGGGTATTCGTTTTCCGGATAAAGCGCCCGATCAACCAGCGGAAGAAAACTTTCCGGCGCGAAGCCTTTGGGGAAATACGGTACGCATAGATTGGCAACGCCATGGCAGCGGTCCGGATGATGGCTGGCAATATCCCAGACCACCGGGCTGCCCCAGTCGTGCCCGACCCACACCGCCTTCTCCCGCTTCAGCGAATCCAGCAGTTCAATCATGTCGTGCACGCTGTTCTCGACGGCATAGTCTTCATGCCGGCCATAGACGCTCGACCTGCCGTAGCCGCGCATGTCAGGCGCCACGCAGCGAAATCCAAGCTCGGCAAACACCGGCAACTGGTTGCGCCAGCTGATCGACAGTTCGGGCCAGCCATGCAGGAAGGCGATCAAGGGGGCGTCAGTAGCGCCGCAAGCCAGATACGCCGTCGTATGGCGCTTCGTCTTCAGGACATGCTCGGTGACCGGAAAAGGCATTGCCGCTACTCCCCGGGCTTGAGGGCTGCGTGCGCCGCCAGGAATGACTGGCGGCCGGCGGGAGTACCGGCATAGACGGTGATCTGCACCAAGGCTTCCGTGATTTCCTCGACGCTCGCCCCGCTCGCAAGCGCGGCCTTGGTGTAGATGCCGAGTTCCTGGAAACGGCCAAGTCCCGCAAGGATTCCCAGCGTCAGGATGCTCCGGGTCTTCTGATCAAGACCAGGACGACTCCACGCATAGCCCCAGGCCAGCTCCGTGACGGCGCGCTGAAACGTCATCATGAAGTCGTCGGACGCCGCAATGTTCGCATCGACATATTTGTCGCCGAGCACCTGCCGCTGCTTCTTGAGACCTTTTTCAAACAGTTCACTCTCCGCCATGTCTTTCCTCCTCGATTGAAATGACGCCAACTCTGTATGCGATTCCTTCGGGACGCAATCCGGCCGTCGCGGCGAGACATCGATATCGGCGGCTCCTTCGCGGGGAGAAAATGGCGAGCCGCCGCCGCTTGGCCACCATGCCATCGTGGCGGACCCGCATGCCAAAAGTGAAGGCTTCGGACGTGAAACGGGGCTTGTTCTTCGCCGGGAACGCAGGCAGAACAATTGCGAGACCGATCCCATCCGGAGCTTGAAGCAAGTGGCTGACAAAGGGCCCACAGCCTCGATCGAAGCCGTCGAAAGCGGCCTTGCCGCGCAGGGCTATATCGCGAGCCGGCAGATCGCGACCGCGGTCTATCTGTCGCAGCAGATCGAGAAGCCGATCCTGGTCGAGGGACCCGCCGGCGTCGGCAAGACCGAGCTTGCGAAGGCGATCGCGCAGTGGCGCGGCCAGAAACTGATCCGCCTGCAATGCTATGAGGGCCTCGACGAGGCCAAGGCGCTGTATGAATGGAAATACGCCAAGCAGTTGCTCTATACGCAAATCCTGAAGGACAAGCTCGGCGAAGTGCTGGGCGGCGCCGCCACGCTGCATGACGCACTGGCGCAGCTGCATGATTTCGGCGACGTGTTCTTCTCCAAGGAATTCGTCGAGCCGCGGCCGCTGCTGCAGGCGCTGGAGCAGCCGGCAGGCTGCGTGCTGCTTGATCGACGAAATCGACAAGTCGGATGCCGAGTTCGAATCGCTGCTCTTGGAAATCCTCAGCGATTTCCAGGTCACCATTCCCGAGCTCGGCACGATATCGGCGGTGGCCGCTCCCACCGTGATCCTCACCTCCAACAGCGAGCGCGACCTTGGCGACGCGCTGAAGCGGCGCTGCCTGCATCTGCATATCGGCTTTCCCGAGCAGCGGCTGGAAGAGCGCATCGTCGAGAGCCGCGTGCCCGGCATCTCGCAGAAGTTGCGCCGGCAGATGGTCGGCTTCATCCACGAGATCCGCACGCTGGACCTGAAGAAGCTGCCGTCGGTGAGCGAGACCATCGACTGGGCGCGCGTGCTGGTGCTGCTGCAGGCCGCCGAGCTCGACCACGAGACCGTCAAGGACACGCTCAACGTGCTCTTGAAATACGAGACCGATATCGAGGCCGCAACGCCGCAGGTCTCGGCCTTCATCGCCAAGGCGGCGCGCCATAACGTTTACGGCTGAGATGCCATGAGGGAGAACCTGCATCGCTTCTTTCGGGCGGCGCGGGGAGCCGGGGTCCGCCTCTCGCCCGCCGAAAGCATCGATGCGATGCGCGCGGTCTCGAAAATCGGTTTCACCGACCGCCAGATCCTGCGCGACACTTTCCTGCTGACACTGGCCAAGACGCAGGACGAAAAGCGCGCGCTCGGCGACTGCTTCGACCTGTTCTTCAGCCAGCCCGAGCCGCCGCCCTCGGCGCCGGACAACGACAATGCGGATGAGGGCGGCGAAGCAAGCGAGAGCGAACAGCAGGCGCAGGGTGAGGGCCAGGGCGGCGGCGGTCAATCGCCTGATGGGGCACCTGCTTCCGACCAGCAAGCATCGCCCACGGCCGGCGGCCAGCCGAGCGAAGGCCTCGGGCCCCTCGCCCAGATGCTGCTGCGGCAGGATCGCAACGAAATCGCTACCGCAATGGCGAATGCGGCGAGTGCCGCTTCGCTGTCAGATATCCGTTACTTCACCCAGCGCGGCATTTTCTCCGGCCGCATCCTCGATGCGATGGGGATTGCGCGGCTGCGCGACGATCTCGACAATCTGACCGCGACCAATCCATCGCTCGGCGAGCGGCTGCAGGCGGCGACCGACGGCCTGCGCGATGCCGTGCGCGAGACCGTGGCGCAGGCGTTGATGCTGTACGGCCGCGAGGAAGCGGAAAACCTGCGCAACGAAATCCTGCGCAACGCGCCGCTGGCGCGGATCGAGCCGCGGCAGGTCGACGAGATGCGCGCGCTGATCCGCAAGATCGCGCGGCGGCTGCGCGAACGCTTCTCAAAGCCGCGCAAGCGCCAGCGCCGCGGCCATCTCGACGTCCGCCGCACCTTGCGCCGCAACGCCGCCTGGGGCGGCGTGCCGTTCCTCACCGCCTGGAAACGCAAGCACCGCGACCGTCCGAAGATCGTGGCGCTGTGCGACGTCTCCGGTTCGGTGGCGCGCGTCTCCGACTTCTTCCTGCTCCTGATCCACAGCCTGCATGAGGTGGTGGACGACGTGCGCTCGTTTGCCTTCTCCGGCCATTTGATCGAGGTCAGCGACATCCTGGAGAAGAAATCGCCGGAGGCGGCGATGGCCGAGATCATGTCGAAGGTCGGCTTCGGCTCGTCCGATTACGGCAGCTCGCTCGCCGATTTCGAGGATGAGTGGATGAACGCGATCACGCCGCAGACCACGGTGATCGTGCTGGGCGATGCCCGCAGCAACAACCTCGATCCGCGCGCCGATATTCTGCGCCGCATCGCCGAGCGGTCCAAGCGGGTCGTGTGGCTCAATCCGGAAGGGCGCATGGCCTGGGGCTTTGGCGATTCCGAGATGCCGCGCTACGCGACCTTCTGCAGCGTGGTGCGCCAGTGCGCCACCGCACGGCAGCTCGAACGCGCGGTGTCAGACATCGTGGCGACGTATCAGTAGGAGTCCGGCTCCATCAAGAGCCGTGCTCTTTACCATCGCAGCCGCTCCGGGCTACAAATTCACGGGCATCTTTTTCCGGGGGCGGCATGAATTTCATCTCACGCGCTGGCTTTGCACTTTTGTCGTTGCCGTGCGGGGCGTGCATTGCCGAACCTTGCTTTGCGCAGGCCCGGGCCCAGTTCGCCGTTGAGGCGCTTGCGACCTGTCAAAGGCCCGTCATCAAAGACCTTCCGATTCACATGGAAGGCACCGGCGTTCTCAAGGCCGACGGGTCGGCGCGGCTTGACGTGGACGGCGGCGTTGCCGGAAAGCACACCTATCGGACCAAGCTCGGCCAGGCTTCCGCAGCGCCGGGTGGCTCGGCTTCGCTTCGCGTCGCCGGCAGAAGCACGCTGCGCGCCATCCGCGACTATCCGAACCACCAGATGATCATCGATCTGCAGGTGTCCGGCAAATCCTGCGTCATCAATGTCAGGTCCGTGCTCAAGCCGGGCAAGTCGCAGTATGTCTTCACCAGCGCCGGCGGCGCCGCCACCTGCGACAAGCCGAGGATCGTGCGCACCGCCTGCCAGGCGTTCTGATCGCGCGGCTTCGGGGGCTGGACTGCGGTAGCGGCCTTATTCGCAATAAGTTTTGCCGTTGAACGCGAAGCACTGCGCTGCCGCCGCCACCGCCACCGCCGCCTCGGCGCGACGGCGCCGCGCGCGACGCAGGCGCCTCGCGTGTGACGGTCCTCGGCTTCGGCGCAGGCTCCGCCTTTTTCTCGCAAGCACCGCTTGAATTGAGGACGTAGCCGGCTGTCACAGACGAGCGGGCAGACGCGGTCGGTCTTGCCGCGCACCGCATCGAGTGCGTCGAGGCTCGCCAGCTTGACCTCGAATTTGGTCTGCGCGTTCTTGTTGAACAATTCGAGCGCCTTCCTCGAACCGTCGTCCCACTTGCCGTCGACATTGCTCGGGTTGCAGCCGACGCGCTTCAAATGCGCCTGCAGCAGGCGCGCGATATCAGCCGGATCCATTTGCGGCGATGCCGGGACGGCGGGCGCCGCCGGCTGGTTCGGCGTCAGCGCCGCCACTTTCGCCGCCTGCTCATTGCTGTCGCGCCTGGACTGTTCGACCTGGACCTGAACCTGGACCTGGGCGTCGGCCGCGGCCTCGCGCTTGGCTTCCTCGACCTGGAGGCGGGCGGCGTCAGCCTGCTTCTGCGCCAGCTCGAGCTGGCGCCTGGCCTCATCAAGTTGCTTCTTGGCCTGTTCGGCGATCTGTTGCCGCGCCTCCTCGAGCTCCCGCTTGGCCTGTTCGGAGAGCTTTTGCCGCGCGTCCGCGGCCTGGCGCGCAGCCTGTTCTTCGAGCTGCTTGCGAAACTCCGCGGCCTTCTGCGCTGCCTGCTCCTCGGCCTGACGCTTCGCGTCATTGGCCTTGGCGCTGGTGTCCTGTGCGGCGGCGAGCTTTGCATTCTGCGCGCGCGCCAGATCGGCGAAGAAGCCGCCGGGATGCTTGGCGAGGAAGGAATTCCATGCCTCCCGGGTGCCGACCTGGGCGGCGAGTTCGTAGTCGACGCGAGCCTCGGTGTCCGCATCGGCCGGCTTTCGCCGCCCGCGGCACCAGCGTCATGGTATCGCCGCCGAGCGAACCGTACACGAACGGCTCCTGGCGGTTGCCGGTCGCCTTGAGCACATCGTCGCGAACACGCCCGAACGCAATTCGCAGGTCGAGCCCCGGCTCGGTGATGTGCTTCGTCAGCGCGATGGCAAACGGGCTGTTCTGCCCGTCACCGTCGTTTGCCACCGCGCCGGCCCGGGCGGCATAGGCCACCAGCGTGTCCGACATGGTCGGCTCGATCTTGGCAAGACCGCGCCCGATCGCGCGGCTCGCCACCGTACGCTTCATGGTTCTCGCGAACGGGTTGTCGCGGCAGGCGTCGAGGATGACGAGCTTGAGCCGCTTGGCGACGTCGAGCGCCTTGAGCACCCGGTCGAGCGAGATGGTCTCGTCCTCGATATCGAAATCGCTGGCGAGCCGGGCGTCGGCCGGCACCAGATAATTGACGCCGTCGACCTCGATGCCGTGGCCGGCATAATAGACCACGGCGATATCGGCATCCCGCGCCGTGTCCGAGAATTCACGCACCGCGCGGCGCAGATCGGCGATGCCGAGGTCGCGCTTGCTTTCGACGACGTCAAAGCCCGCCTTCCGAAACAGGTCCGTCATCGTCTCGGCGTCGCGGACCGGATTGGGCAGGCGCGGCACCTGCGGCATAGGCGGAGACGCCGATGACAAGGGCCACGCGCTTCTCGGCCGCGGCCGGACCGGCCGCAAGACAAAGCCAAAATCCAAAAACCATCAAAAATGCGGATCGCACAGGCGGTCCCCGTAACGCGAATGCCAAAATCTATCAAACAAGGGGCTTGGCGGGCAACGTAGCCGCTCCGCACTCCCTGAATTTCCTTGCTCAACAATACGTATAACCGGGCCGGTCGCTACCCTTTCGAATCCGCAAAGGCCCTGCCATAAGGGGGCCTCCCAGCCGCCAGGTTCCATGTCCGCTTCCGCGCCAACCGCCCTGTCCCTGCTCAACTCCGTGTTCGGCCTGCCAGCTTACCGCGGCGCGCAGGAAGAGATCGTGCGCCATGTCACAGAGGGCGGCAATTGCCTGGTGCTGATGCCGACCGGGGGCGGCAAGTCGCTGTGCTACCAGTTGCCGTCGCTGCTGCGCGAGGGCTGCGGCGTCGTGGTGTCGCCGCTGATCGCGCTGATGCGCGACCAGGTCGCGGGGTTGCTCGAGGCCGGGGTCAATGCCGCGGTCCTGAACTCGACGCTGTCGCCGCAGGAGGCCTCCGACGTCGAGCGGCGGCTGATCGCGGGCGATCTCGACGTGCTCTACGTCGCGCCGGAACGGCTGTTGATGCCGCGCTGCCTTTCCTTGCTCGAACAGGCCAAAATCGCGCTGTTTGCCATCGACGAAGCGCATTGCGTGTCGCAATGGGGCCACGACTTCCGCCCGGAATATATCGGGCTCTCCGTGCTCGCCGAGCGCTTCCCCAGCGTGCCGCGGATCGCGCTGACCGCGACCGCCGACGAGCTGACGCGCAAGGAGATCGCCGAGCGGCTTTCGCTGGTGGGTGCGCCGAGCTTTGTCGCGAGCTTCGACCGCCCCAACATCCGCTACGAGATCGTCGACAAGCAGAACGCGCTCAACCAGCTGAAAGCCTTCATCGCCGAGCGTCATCAGGGCGAGGCCGGCATCGTCTATTGCCTGTCGCGCGCCAAGGTCGAGGACGTCGCAACCTCCTTGCGCGAAGCCGGCATCAATGCGCTGCCCTATCATGCCGGGCTCGATGCCGCAGATGCGCTCGCGCAACCAGGACCGCTTCATCAACGAAGACGGCATCGTGATCGTCGCCACCATCGCTTTCGGCATGGGCATCGACAAGCCGGACGTGCGCTTCGTCGCCCATCTCGACCTGCCCAAGAGCATCGAGGCCTATTACCAGGAGACCGGGCGCGCCGGCCGCGACGGCAAGCCTTCGAGCGCGTGGATGGCCTATGGCCTGTCCGACATCGTGCAGCAGCGCCGCATGATCGACGAATCCACCGGCTCGGACGCCTTCAAGCGCGTCTCGATCGGCAAGCTGGATGCGCTGGTCGGCCTGGCCGAGACCGCGCAATGCCGGCGGCGCCGCCTGCTCGGCTATTTCGCCGAGGAGGTGCATGAGGTCACGTTGCGGCAATTGCGACAATTGCATCGCGCCGCCGCAGGTGCGCGACGGCAAGGTGATCGCGCAAAAACTGTTGTCCTGCGCCTACCGCACCGGGCAGCGCTTTGGCGCCATGCACCTGATCGACGTGCTGGTCGGCCGGATCGACCGAGAAGGTCACGCAGTTCGGGCACGACAAATTGTCGGTGTTCGGCATCGGCCGCGAGCTCAACGAAAAACAATGGCGCGGCGTGCTGCGCCAGCTGGTGGCGATGGGTCATCTGCGCGCCGACAGCGAGGCCTATGGCGCGCTGAAACTGACGGAGACCGCGCGCGGCGTGCTGAAGGGCGAGACCGAGATATGGCTGCGCGAGCCCGCGGCGAGTTCGCGCAACCGCGCGATCAGAAGCAAGTCACGGCGCGGCGATCTGGCCGCATCGCCGGCCGGCAACGGCGCAGGCGATCCGGCGCTGCATGCGGCGCTGAAGGCGTGGCGCAGCGAGATCGCGCGCAGCCGCGGCGTGCCGGCCTATGTGGTGCTGCACGATTCCACCATCGACGGCATCGCCGCGACGCGCCCGGCGACGCTGAGCGAATTGCGCGGCATCGCCGGGATCGGCGACAAGAAGCTCGAGCATTACGGCGACGAGCTGATCGCGCTGGTGCGGACCGGTGCGGCGTGAGAGCGTGCGTATCTCGTAGCCCGGCTTGCCCGGGCATCCACGACGTTTCAGCGGCTATGCCCGGCCATGACGAAAGATATTCACCTAGGCAGCATCGCATCCCTCACTTGAACGGAATCGCGTACATCAGGCCGCCCTTGGTCCAGGTGCCGTTGAGGCCGCGATCGAGTTTCAGCGGGCTCGCCTTGCCGACATTGCGCTCGAAGATTTCCGAGTAGTTGCCGCCGGCCTTGATCGCCGCCAGCATCCATTTGTTGTCGAGCCCGAGCCGCGAGCCGAGATCGCCGGAGGCCCCGAACAGCCGCTGCACCGCGGGCACCTGCGACTTCGCCTGCTCGTCGGCATTGCCGGCGGTGACGCCGAGCTCTTCGGCCTCGATCAGGCCGTAATGCAGCCAGGTGATGATGTCGCTCCACACCTCGTCGCCGTTGCGGGTGAACGGCCCGAGCGGCTCCTTCGAGATGGTCTGCGGCAGCACGAGATAGTCGGCGGCATTGGGTGCTGCGGTTGCGACCGCGCCGGCAAGCGCGGAGGCATCCTGGGTCATGGCATCGCAGCGGCCGCCGAAGAAGGTCTGGTACATGGTGTCGATGCGGTCGAACACCAGCGGCTTCCAGTCGATGCCGTTGGCGCGGCCGTAATCGCCGAGCGTGACCTCGTGGGTGGTGCCCTGCGCGACGCAGATGGTGGCGCCCTTGAGATCCTTCAGCTCCTTCACGCCGAGATCCTTCTTCACCACAAAGCCCTGGCCGTCATAGAAATTGACCGGGCCCTGGCGCAGGCCGAGCGTGACGCCGCGCAGAAATGTCTGCGTCGAGTTGCGGTAGAGCACGTCGATCTCACCGGACTGCAGCGCGGTAAAGCGGTTCTGCGCGGTCAGCGCGACGTAGCGCACTTTTGCGGGATCACCGAGCACGCCGGCGGCAAGCGCGCGGCAATAGTCGGCGTCGAGGCCCTTGTAGTTGCCTTGCGAGTCCGGCGCCGAGAAGCCGGCGAAGCCCGCGCTGACGCCGCACACCAGCGTGCCGCGCTGCTTGACGGTGTCGAGCGTTGCCGCCGACGCGCCGGCAACCGATGCGGCAAGCAAGCCCGCCGCGATGATGATCTTCCTCATTGTTACTCCCTCCCTCAGTGACCAACACTCTTCAAGGCGACGTCGACGGCCTGGCCGAGCCGGTCGACGATCATGTCGATATCGCCGTCGCTGCAGATGTAGGGCGGCGCCAGCACGACGTGGTCGCCGATGCGGCCGTCCACCGTTCCACCCATCGGATAGCAGGCAAGCCCGCGCGCGAAGGCCTCCGTCTTGATGCGCGCGTGCAGCTTGAGCGCGGGATCGAACGGTTTTCGCGTGGCGCGGTCGGCCACCAGTTCGACGGCCTGGAACAGACCGCGGCCCCTGATGTCGCCGACATGGCGGTGATTGCCGAAGCGCTCGGTCAAGCGCCGCTCCAGCCGCGCGCCCAGTTCCTTGACGCGATCGAGCAGGTGTTCTTCCGCAATGATCTTCTGCACCTCGAGCGAGGCGGCGCAGGCCATGGGATGGCCGAGATAGGTATGGCCATGCTGGAATGCGCCGGAGCCGTCGCGGATAGTATCGACGACACGCCGTGTCGTCAGCATCGCGCCGATCGGCTGGTAGCCGCCGCCGAGCCCTTTTGCGATCGCCTGGATGTCGGGCGCGATGCCCTCCTGCTCCCAGGCATGCAGCGTGCCGGTGCGGCCCATGCCGCACATCACTTCGTCGAGGATGAGCAGCGCGCCATGGCGGTTGCAGATGTCGCGCACGGCGCGGAAATAGCCTTCCGGCGCGGTGACGCATCCCGCCGTCGCCCCGACCACGGGCTCGGCGATGAAGGCCGCGACCTTGTCGGGGCCAAGCCGCTGGAATTCGGCTTCCAGCTCCGCCGCGAGGCGGCCTACGAAACCGGCTTCCGATTCATCGTCGCGCTTTTCGTGATAGGCAAAGGCCGGCGTCACATGGCTGAACGCGCCCGACAATAGCGGCGCATAGGGTTCGCGGCGCCAGGCATTGCCGCCGGCGGCGAGCGCGCCGAGCGTGTTGCCGTGATAGCTCTGGCGCCGCGCGATGAAATGCGCCCGCTGCGGCTCGCCGCGCTCGATGAAGTATTGCCGCGCGATCTTGATGCTGGCCTCGACCGCTTCCGATCCGCCGCTGACATAATAGACGTAGGCCAGCCCACCCGGCTCGTGGCCGACCAGCCGCTCGGCCAGTTCTTCGGCAGGCTCGGAGGTGAAGAAGCCGGTATGGGCATAGGCGAGCTTGGCGGCCTGCCTCTCCATCGCGGCGAGCACGCGCGGATGCTGATGGCCGAGGCAGGAGACGGCGGCGCCGCCGGATGCGTCGAGCACGCGGTGGCCATTCTCGGCAATCAGCCACACGCCTTCGCCGCCAACCGCTTTCGGCGGCGTCGCGCGCAGGCTTCGGTGCATCACACGGCTGGGTTCTGGGGGTGCTCATGACGGTCAACCCTTCTCGGTTACATATTGGGAGGTGTCGGCAAGGCGCGCTTCGGTTTCCTCGAGCCGCCGCTTGGCGGATGCGCCGCCGAGCATGAAGGTGGCCGCCGCAAGCGATTGCACGATCGCGATCGCGCCGGTGAGGCTCGGGAAGAACCCGGGCGAGGCGGCGGCCTCGAACTGCAACAGATGATCGGCGCCCTCGGCCATCGGTGCGGAAACCTTGTCGGCAATCGCGATCAGCGTCGCGCCGCGCATCGTGCGCCGCGCGCGCCGACAATACGCTTGCCGTGGAGTAAGGCGCAAAGCCGATCACCACGACGGCGTCGCCGGCACGGAACGCGCCGAGGTCGAGATCCTCGGGGCCGGAGCCGCCGACCAGTTGCGCGGTGTCCGGGCGGAACAGGCGAAGCTGATAGTTGAGCAGTTCGGCAACGCCGCGGCAGCTGCGAAAACCCGCGATCCAGATCCGCCGCGCATCATGCAGCGCCCTGGCGCCGGCTGCGATCGCGCCGGGCGAGATGCGCGCAAGGCCCGCGGCCTCTGCATCGAGCTTGTGCGAGACCAGCGACATTTCGGGATTGGGGCCATGGCGCCGCCCTTTGGCGCGGCCGGAAAACGGCGAGGACTGCGGCGGCCGCCGCGCCTCGGTCAACGCGGCGCGCAGGTCGTCCCAGCCGGAATAACCGATCGCCTTGGCAAGGCGGGTGAAGGCGGCAGGGTCGGCGCCGGCAACGGTGGCGAGATCGCGCATCGAGCGGGTGGTTGCGTCATAATCATTGGCGGCGACGAAGCGGCCGACTTGCTGCAACCGCGAAGGCAGCGACGGCAGCGCACTGCAGAGCTCACTCAAGGGCGATGGTTTGGCGGCCATGAAACATTTGTTTCATATCTTGCACCGAATTGCAACATATGAAATACTGACCGTGACTTCGCGCGCCGCCGATCATCGCCATCAGCCATGAGGATGCTTGTGCCGTGACGACAGAAAAGCCCGCTCTCCCCCCGTCCCGGCGGATGCGAATCTCGCTGAAGGACAAGAACTTTTCCGGATTGTTCTGGCAGATCGTGGTGGTGGCCATCGTGGTCGCCATCATCGCGTGGCTGTGGTCGAACACCGTGCATAACCTCAATGTGCGGCGCATCTCCACCGGCTTTGCGTTCCTCGGCCGCGAGGCCGGCATGCCGATCGCCGACGCCTGGCTGCCCTACAGCCCCAAAGACACGTATCTGCGCGCCTTCATCGTCGGGCTGACCAACACGCTGCGCGTCGCCGTCATCGGCATCGTGCTTGCAACCGTGCTCGGCACGCTGGTCGGCATCGCGCGGCTGTCGACCAACTGGCTGCTGTCGCGGCTTGCCGCCGTCTACGTCGAAGTTGCTGCGCGACATCCCGCTGCTGCTGCAGCTGTTGTTCTGGTACGTGCTGATGCAGGGGTTGCCTGCGGCGCGACTGGCATGGAAGCCGGTCGAGGGCGTCTTTCTTTCCAACCGCGGGCTCGTGCTGCCTTCAGTTCCGTTCGAACCCGCCAATCTCTGGGTGCTGCTCGCGGCCGCCATCGGCGTCGCCGTCACCTGGTACGTGCACAAGCGTCTCACCGCGCTGCAGATCGAAGACGGCAAGGTGCGCCATAGCTGGCCCTGGGCGCTGCTGCTCGTGATCGGCATGCCCGCAGCGCTATCGCTGGCGGTGGGCGCGAGCTGGGGGATCATTTTTCCGGAACTGCGCGGCTTCAACTTCGTCGGCGGGCTGACGCTGGCGCCGGAATATTTTGCGCTTCTGATCGCGCTCGTCACCTACACCTCGGCCTTCATCGCCGAAATCGTGCGCAGCGGCATCCAGGCGGTGCCGAAGGGACAATGGGACGCCGCCAAGGCACTGGGCTTGCGCAAGAGTTTCGTCCTGCAGCAGATCGTGCTGCCGCAGGCGCTGCGCGTGATCATCCCGCCGATGACGAGCCAGTATCTCAACCTCACGAAAAACTCATCGCTTGCGGTCGCGGTCGGCTACCAGGACATCGTGTCGATCGCCAACACGACATTGAACCAGACCGGACAGGCGATCGAGGCGATCGCGCTGATCATGGTGGTGTTCCTCACCATCAGCCTTTCCATCAGCTTCTTCATGAACTGGTACAACGCGCGCATCGCGCTGGTGGAGCGCTAGGCCATGAGCGTGATGACTGACATCCCGGACAGCCCGCTGCCGTCTGCGCGCCCGCGCGTGAACAGCTCGCTTGGCCGCCAGATCATCCTGTGGCTGCGCGCAAATCTCTTCGCGACCATCCCCAACACCATCATCACGCTCTTGATCCTGCTCGTGATCGGCAAGGGGCTCGTGAGCCTCGTGCAGTGGGGTCTGCTCAACGCCGTCTTCAGCGTGCCCGACGCCAACAACACCAGCGCCTGCCGCGCGGTGAAAGGGCTTGGCGCCTGCTGGGCCGTCGTTCCGGAAAAACTCCGCTTCATCCTGTTCGGCACCTATCCGTTCGACCAGCAATGGCGGCCGGCCGCCGCCGTGCTGATCTTCATTGCGCTGTTCGTCGTCTCGAGCCGGCGCTGGGCCTGGCGCAAGGAGCTGGCGCTGATCTGGGCCGGCGCGCTCGCATTGATCGGCCTTCTGATGTGGGGCGGCATTCCCGGCCTTCCGTTCGTGTCGCAGGATCGCTGGGGCGGCCTGCCGGTGACGCTGATCCTCGCCACCTTCGGGCTCGCGTTCGGATTTCCGCTCGGCATCCTCGTCGCACTGGGCCGGCGATCGAAATTGCCGGCAATCCATTCGCTCTGCGTGCTCTATGTCGAACTGATCCGCGGCGTGCCGCTGATCAGCCTCTTGTTCATGGCAAGCGTCATGTTTCCGCTGTTCATGCCCGACGGCGTCAACATCGACAAATTGCTGCGCGCGCAGATCGCCTTCATCCTGTTCGCCGGCGCCTATCTCGCCGAAGTCATCCGCGGCGGCCTGCAGGCGGTGCCGCGGGGCCAGCACGACGCCGCCGACGCGCTCGGCCTCTCCTACTGGAAGAAGCAGGGGCTGATCATCCTGCCGCAGGCGATCCGCCACGTCATTCCGCCGCTGGTCAACACCTTCATCGCCTTCTTCAAGGACACCAGCCTCGTCCTGATCATCGGCATCTTCGACCTGCTGACGACAGCCAAGACCGCGATCATCGATCCGGCCTGGCAGTCCTTCAGCGTCGAGGTCTATATCTTCGTCGCCCTGATCTATTTCGCCTTCTGCTTTGCGATGTCGCGTTACAGCCGCGGCCTCGAGGCGCAGGAAGAAGCGCGTTAAGGCGTGCATCGCTATTTGGGGAAAAGCGAACACCGTCCGGCTGACAATCTTCGTCGGGTCGGTCGAAAAATGACCCTAGCGGATGCCGAAGGCTGCAGCCGGAGCTTCAACTTGTCGAAGCGCGTGCACCAGAAGAGTTCGAGGCGGCATTCGCGGCTGCCACGCGGGGCAACGCTGGGGCGGTGATCGCCTTCGATGATGCGCGACATTCCGGTCGAGCAACCGACCAAGTTCGACTTGGTCATCAATCTCAAGGTTGCAAAAGCGCTGGGTATCCAATTATCATCGATCCTCCTCGCCCGCGCCGACGAGGTGAACGAATAGTGCAAGGTGGAATGTCCGTTTCTGGCACAAAGCAGCTGCTTTCGGGGGTAGACCGGACATACTGGTCAAGCAGGCTGACTTCCGCTTCTGAACCAAGGCGGACTTGGGCCGACATTCGCCCGGTCACTCCTGAACCTCCTTCGCCGGTTGACGTTTCGCGAATATGATGCCGTCCTCGTTTGGGTGGCAGGACTCTTCGGCGGAGCTGCGGCCCATAGACCGGTGAGGTATCAAATGAGACGACGGACACTCTTGGGCCGGGCATTCCTGGTTGGTGGTGTGGTGCTACTGCCCTTTTGGTCCGTCATCGCTCAGCCTCAGGTCCTGGCGAGGCCCATCTTGATAGGCGCGCTCGTGTCAGGCTCAGATGCCAACGATCCTCGGTATTTGGGGAGCCTTCGACGTGGCCTCAAGGAACTCGGATACTCGGAAGGGCGCGACTATGTTCTCGAGATTCGATCAGCCGAGGGTTCGGTGATCCGACTGCAAGACTTCGCGCGCGAATTGGTCCTACTCAAGCCCGGGCTCATCTTTGCGACGTCAGCCGTGGCAGCATCGGTCGCCAGAGCGGTCACGGCTGAAATACCGATTGTCTCACCGTTTCTCGGAGACGGCCTGAACTCGGGGCTGATTGCCTCTCAGGCACGACCGGGTGGCAATGTCACGGGTCTTTTAGGGCCGCTAGATGCGGAACTTATTGGCAAACAACTTTCGCTGGTGCGTGAGATCATTCCAGGCGCTGACAAAGTCGGGTACATCTTCAACTCGCCAAATCCTAATTCAGAAGGGCAGCGTAAGAATGCCGCGACGGCAGCTGCCAGCTTGTCGATCGAGCTTTCCGTCATCGACGTCCAGTCGCCAGATGAGTTGGGCAAGGCGTTCATGTTGCTGGCCTCGGCCGGCGTGAAAGCAGTGTTCGTTGCTGCCGACCCGATGTTCTTCAAGGAACGGCGGAGAATGGCTGAGGCGGCGCAGGCGGCGGCCCTGCCGACCGTGTTCGGCTTTCGCGAGCACGTGGAGGCCGGTGGCCTTGCGAGTTATGGGATCGACCTCGTTGAGAGTTATCGGCGGGCGGCTAAGTACGTGGACAAGATCGTGAGCGGTGAAAAACCGGCCGAGATTCCGGTGGAGCTGCCGACGAAGTTCGAGATGGCTATCAATCTCAAGACCGCCAAGGCGATCGGCATCACGATTCCAGAGTCGTTTCTGGTGCGCGCCGACGAAGTGATCGAATAAGGTCCGCCGACGCCTGCGAACAATATCGCTAAATTTGCACCTAATTGGCTAAGCCCGGGTTCAGGGGTCGTGCCGCATCCTGCTTAATGGAACGCTCCCCGGAGCGCATAAACATGGGTGTGACCATGACTGTGGTGGATTCGAAATCCAAGGTGCAGCGCGAGCCGCGCAGGCAGCTGCGCAACCGCGTCACCTGGATGAGCCTCGATGACGGGGAGACGGAGACCCGGCGCGAGTGCACCGTGCTCGACATCTCGCCGGGCGGCGCCAAGATCTCGACCGACGCGACGATCGACGTCCGCGACCGCTTTGGATTGACGCTGACGCCGGAACACGCCGGCCGCTATGAATGCGAAGTGGTGTGGCGCCGCGGCAAGACCTACGGCGTCAAATTCGTGCAGTAGACCCGATCGATTGCGCCGAAGACGGCGGCGTCGACCGCACTTCAAGCGCAGCACGAATCTCGCTCGCCGTTTTCAACGCGCGGCGGATGAAGGGATCCTCGGAATCGCGATTGAGCGTGAGCAGGCCATTGCAATGTTCGCAATTGACCTGGTAGCCGTCGCGCACCTTGTAGGCCTTGTCGCGAAACACCCGGGTGCAACGCGGGCACTTGATCCTCACCTTGTCATCGATCATCACTGAGCCCCTTGCGAGAGGCCTTCAGGATGCCGCGTCGCGGCTTGCAAAACCGCTAAACGGTGCCGGACATTTGATCGAAAAGTGCTCTAAGACTTGCGCATGATCTGTTCGGAAAACCGCTGCACACTTTTCCGGATCATGCGCTAAGACTTGCGCATGATCGTTCGGAAAACCGCTGCACACTTTTCCGGATCATGCGTCAGTTGGACTTGAGTTTCACGTAGCGGCCGGGCGCCGGCTCGATCACGCGATGCGCCGCGTTCCCCGGCTCGGCCGGCGCCGGCACCGTGCCGCTGGAGTGGCGCTTCATCCAGGCGTCCCAATCCGGCCACCAGCTTCCCGGCTTCTCCTGCGCCTTGCCAAGCCACGCCTCGGCATCGCCGCCGACATCGTCGTTGAGCCAGTGGCTGCGCTTGCCCTTTGAGGGCGGATTGATGACGCCTGCGACATGACCGCTTGCGGCGAGCACGAAGCGCGGGGTCGTGCCCATCAGGCTCTTGGAGAGATACGCGCTCCTCCACGGCACGATATGGTCCTCGCGCGAGGCAAGGATATAGAGCGGCGCCTTGACCTGCGAGAGATCGACGTCGATCCCGCACTGCGTGGTCCTGCCCGGCTCCCTGATCTTGTTCTCCAGGTAGGTGTTGCGGGTGTACCAGCAATACATCGGCCCCGGCAGGCTGACGCTGTCGGAATCCCAGTACAGGAGATCGAAGGTGTCGGGCTCCGCGCCCTTGAGATAGCTCTCGACCACATAGCGCCAGATCAGGTCGTTGGCGCGCAGCGTGCCGAAGGTGAAGGCGAGCTCCTTGCCGGGCAGGATGCCGCCATTGCCGATCGTCGCCTCGCGCAAGGCGACGTGGCCCTCGTCGATCAACAATCCGATGTCGCCGGTGTCGGAGAAATCGATCATGGTGGTGAGCAGCGTGACGGAAGCGAGCTTGTCCTCGCCGCGCGCGGCGAGCACGCCGGAGGCGCAGCTCAGGATGGTGCCGCCGACACAGAAGCCGAGCGCATGAACCTTGTCGACGCCGGCGATCTCGCGCACGACGTCGATCGCCTTGAGCGGGCCAAGGCGCAGATAATCGTCCCAGGTCGATGTTCTGGGTCTCAGTCACCGCACTGCGCCAGGAGATCAGGAAGACGTGGTGGCCCTGGGCGACGGCATATTCGACGAATGAATTCCCTTTGCCGAGGTCGAGCAGATAGTACTTGTTGATGCAGGGCGGCACCATCAACAGCGGCGTCTTCTCGACGTGCGGCGTCTGCGGTGCATATTCGATCAGCTGGATCAGCTCGTTCTCGAACACGACGGAGCCCGGCGTGTTGGCGAGATTGCCGCCGACCTCGAACTTGGATTCATCGACGCGCGTGATGCGCCCCTTCTGCAGGTCCTCGATCAGGTTGCGCATGCCGGCCGCAAGGCTCGCCGAGCGGGTCTGGATCGCGGTGCGGATCACATCCGGATTGGTCGCGGGGAAATTCGACGGGCTCATCGCGTCGATGAACTGCCGGGCGTGAAACTTGAGCTGCAGCCGGGTCTTCTCGTCGACCTGCGCCTTGTCGACGAAATCGTACAATTGCCGGGAGTTGAGCAGATAGACCTGCTTGAGCAGGTCGAAATGCGGCGTGTCGCTCCAGGCAGCTGTCCTTGAAGCGCTTGTCGCCCTTGCCCGGCTGCACCTGCGAGCCGACGCCCAGCGCCTTGACCAGGGTCTGATTCCAGAACCGCCAGAACTGCAGGATGGAGTCGCGGTGCAGTTCGGCCGCGGCAACTAATGGCGAAGCCGCCTTCTCCTCCGCGCCGCGCTTGCTCACGCCCATGGCATCCGCCATGGCGTCGTCGAACTGCTTGAAGGATTGCTGGCCGGCCTGCATCAGGCTTTCAAAATAGGCAGACGGATCGTTCGGCGATCTGGCGCTGTCCATTATGAACCTCCCTTGACCCGTCCTTGAGCTGATCGCCCGAACTGTCCTCACTATCAGTGAAGCCGCAGGCCCGCAGATTCAAGGCCAGACTTGCATTCGGCTTGCCCATTGCCGGCGGCGGACGGGAACTCGAACGCCCGCAGGAGGATCGGTACTCGGCAACCTCATGGCGAGCAACTCGACCGAGCGCATGGACCCTGATTCCGCGGCGCAGCATTCCTCGCGATCGACAGGCCTTGTCAACGAAAGCGAAGGCGAACATCATCTTCGCCAAAGCAATCGAGCGTGCGCTGCCGCGCCTGTCCAAGCGCAGCATGGTAGGACGATGGTGGGAGCGTCGCGTTCTCACGCAGGGACGTTTGCGTGCATCGGGACCGACCGAATTCACTCGGCACAGCTGGACTGAGATCGCGCGTGTTGGCGCAACCGGCGCGGCAAGTATCATCAATTTATTTGCTTGCACGACTTGCAGCATTGGACAACACTTGCCGCGCAGAAGGCATTCGTCTTCCGATCGTTTTCCGGAAAGCGACCCTCATAAGCCTTCGATAAATCACAGACAGGGAGAGATGCGATGCGCCATTGGATGATAGTTGCCGCCTTCTTGCCGATCGTCGGCGGAACGGCATTTGCGCAGGAAACGGTCAAGATAGGTTACATCGATCCGCTCTCGGGCGGCGGCGCCAGCATCGGCGAGGTCGGACTGAAGACGTTCCAGTTTCTCGCTGAAGAGCTGAACGCCAAGGGCGGCGTGCTCGGCAAGAAGGTCGAGATCGTTCCCTTCGACAACAAGACCAATCCGCAGGAAAGTCTGATCCAGGCGCAGAAGGCGATCGATGCCGGCGTCCGCTACATCACGCAGGGCAACGGCTCTTCGGTCGCCGGCGCTCTGACGGATTTCGTCACCAAGTACAATGAACGCAATCCCGGCAAGGAGATTCTCTATTTCAACTATGCGGCGGTCGATCCGGTCCTGACCAACGCCAAGTGCAGCTTCTGGCATTTCCGCTGGGATGCCAATTCCGACATCAAGATGGAAGCGCTGAGCAACTACATGAAGAGCGCTTCAAACATCAAGAAGCTCTATCTGATCAACCAGGACTATTCGTTCGGCGAGTTGGTGCGCTCGGCCGCCAAGACCATGCTCAAGGCCAAGCGGCCCGACATCGAGATCGTCGGCGACGAGCTGCATCCGCTGCTGAAGATCACCGACTTCGCGCCGTATATCGCCAAGATCAAGGCTTCCGGCGCCGACTTCGTCATCACCGGCAACTGGGGCCAGGACTTTGCGCTGCTGCTGAAGGCCGCAGCCGATGCCGGCCTCAAGGTCAACTGGTACACCTATTATGCCGGCGGCACCGGCGGGCCGACCGCGATCAAGCAGGCCAACCTCAATCACCAGGTGTTCCAGATCGCCGAGGGCATTCCCAATCTCGGGCACGCCTCGGCCGATACGTTCGAGAAGGCGCTGCGCGCGAAATACGATTTCAGCCTGTTCTATCCGCGCGCCGTCAACCAGATGCGGATGTTCGCGGCCGCGGCCGAAAAGGCCAAGTCGCTCGATCCGGTCAAGGTGGCGGCGGCCCTCGAAGGCATGGAGTTCGAGGTCTATGACGGCGGCAAGGGCAACATGCGCAAGGACGATCACCAGTTCTTCCAGCCGATGTATATCGCCTCGTTCGGCGAGCGGACCGAGAAGGAGCCGTTCGACGAGGAAAAGACCGGCTGGGGCTGGAAGCTCGCCGCCAAGATCGAATCCGGCCAGACCGTGCTGCCCACCACCTGCAAGATGGATCGCCCGAACTAGCTGATATCGCGCGCGAGAATTGCTTCGCCCCGGCCTTTGCCCGGGGCGAAGGCAGCTCATCTCCCGGGGGGTGCGTGTCGTGCTTGAACTCGTCGTCATTTCCACGCTGAACGGTGTCCTGTTCGGGATGCTGCTGTTCCTGATGGCCAGCGGTCTCACCGTGATCTTCAGCATGCTGGGCGTGCTGAACTTCGCCCATGCCAGCTTCTACATGCTGGGCGCGTTCTTCGGCTTCCAGCTCAGCCGCTGGTTCGGCTTCTGGCCGGCGCTGATCATCGCCCCGATCCTGGCCGGCGCGGTTGGTGCAGCCGTCGAGCGCTTCGGCCTGCGGCGCGTACACCGCAACGGGCACGTCGCCGAACTGCTGTTCACCTTCGGCCTCGCATTCGTGATCGAAGAAGTCGTGCAGATCATCTGGGGCAAGAGCCCGGTCGATTTCCGCATTCCGCCGCTTCTGGATTTCTCCGCCTTCACGATCTTCTCGACCAACTACCCCGCCTACAAGATGTTCATGCTGCTGGTGTCGGTCGTGATCTTCATCGGGCTGTTGCTCGTCCTGAAGAAGACGCGCGTCGGGCTGATCGTGCAGGCCGCGCTGACCCATCCGCACATGGTCGGCCATCTCGGCCACAATGTCGGGCGCATCTTCATGATGGTGTTCGGCGTCGGCACTGCGCTTGCCGCCGTGGCCGGCGTGATCGCGGGACCGGCGCTGGTCACGCAAGCCAACATGGCCGCACTTCTCGGGCCGATCCTGTTCGTGGTCGTGGTGGTCGGCGGCCTCGGCTCGCTGCCCGGCGCCTTTGTCGGCTCGCTCCTGATTGGCCTCGTCCAGACCTTTGCGGTCTCGATGAACGGTTCGCTCGCCGGCGCTTTCGGTCCGCTCAGCCCCGACTACGCGCAAAGCTGGCTCGCCGACATCTGGGGCGTCACCATCGCGCAGATCGCGCCGATCATGCCCTATGTGCTGCTGGTGCTGATCCTGGTCTTCCGTCCGATGGGCCTGTTGGGGACTCGCGAAACATGACCGACCTGACCTCGAGCGTCGCCCCGCCTCACCCGGCCCTGAGCGAGAAGCTGAAATTCTACGGGCTGTGGGTCGCCACCGCTGTCGTGCTGATCGTGCTGCCGAAGATCTTCGGATCGGGCGGCGCGCTGACCACGTTCAGCCTGATCGGCATCTCCATCATCTTCTCGCTGTCCTACAATATCCTGCTCGGCCAGACCGGCATGCTGTCGTTCGGCCACGCCGTCTATTACGGGCTCGGCGGCTTCCTCGTCATCCACGCCATCAACATCATCGGCGCCAACAAGCTGCCGATTCCGCTACCCCTGGTGCCGCTGGTCGGCGGGCTCACCGGACTGTTCTTTGCGGTGCTGCTCGGCTGGGTCTCGACCCAGCGCAGCGGCACGGCCTTTGCGATGATCTCGCTCGGTGTTGCCGAGCTGATCGCCTCCTCGGCGCTGATCCTGCGCACCTTCTTCGGCGGCGAAGCCGGCATTTCCGCCAACCGCACCAAACTGTTCCGCCTGTTCGACTGGAATTTCGGCCCGCAGATCCAGATCTATTACCTGATCGCGGCATGGACGTTGATCTGCATCATCGCAATGTATGCGCTGACCCGCACGCCGCTGGGTCGCATGTGCAACGCCGTGCGCGACAATCCGGAGCGCGTGCAGTTTGTCGGCTACGACCCGCATGTGGTGCGCTATTTCGCCTTCTGCTTTTCCGGTTTCTTCGCCGGCATCGCCGGCGCCCTTGCCGCGATCAATTTCGAGATCGCCAACTCCGCCTATCTCGGCGCGTTGCAATCGGGCACGGTGCTGTTCTCGACCTATATCGGCGGCGTCGGCTATTTCATCGGGCCGATTGTCGGCGCGATCTTCGTCACCGTGCTGTCGCTCAGCCTGAGCGACCTGACCGCGGTCTGGCAGCTCTATTTCGGCCTGTTCTTCATCGCGGTCGTCACCTTCGCCCCCGGCGGCATCACCGGGCTCCTGATGATGCATCGGCCGCTGTTGCGCGGCGGCACGCTCGGCAAGGTCGTGCCCTTCTACCTCATCGCTTTCATCCCCACGCTTGCGATGGTCGCTGGCCTGGTGCTCGTGCTCGAGACGATCGTGCACCACAGCGTCAATCCCGGCGACGATCCGAACATCAAGGCGTTCGGCATGAGCTTCAACGCCTCGAGCCCGATCACCTGGGTGGTCGCGCTGTTCATGACCGTCGCCGGTTTCTTCGTCGCGCGAATAACCTGGGCCTGGCTTGCCAGGGCCTGGGATGAAGCGCTCACCGTGGCGCGTGACAAGGGGTATCACGCATGAGTGCGCCCGCCATCGAGCTGAAGGATGTCCAGAAGAGTTTTGGCAACATCTCGATCATCCGCGATCTGAATCTCACCGTAACCCAGGGCGAGCGGCACGCGCTGATCGGGCCGAACGGCGCCGGCAAGTCGACCACGTTCAACCTGATCTCGGGCTACATCAAGCCGACCTCGGGAACGGTGAAGCTGCGTGGCGAGGAGATTGCGGGGCTGCCGCCCTACCAGATCAACCGCCGCGGCCTGTCGCGCAGTTTCCAGGTCACCAACGTGTTCGCCAATATGAGCGTGTGGGAGAACCTGCGCTGCGCGGTGCTGTGGACCGCAAAGCACCACTACGCGTTCTGGAAGAACGTCGACAATCTCCCCGAGGTACGCGAGCGCACGGCGCAGGTGCTTTCCGAGATCGGGCTCGCGTCGCGCCGCGACGTGCCGGCCGGGCTCCTCACCTACGCCGAGCAGCGCGCGCTCGAGATCGGCATCACCATCGCCGGCGGCGCCAATGTGATCCTGCTCGACGAGCCGACCGCGGGCATGAGCCATGCCGAGACCGAGCGCGCGGTCGAATTGATCCGCCGCCTCACCGAGGGCCGCACGCTGATGATCGTCGAGCACGACATGAGCGTGGTGTTCGGCCTTGCCGACCGCATCTCGGTGCTGGTCTACGGCCATGTCATCGCGACGGGGACGCCGGAAGAGATCCGCGCCAATCCGAAGGTCAAGGAAGCCTATCTCGGCGAGGAGGCCGCCTGATGCTGGAAGTCAGGGATCTGCACGCCTATTACGGCAAGAGCCATATCCTGCAGGGCGTCGACATCGACATCGCGGCCGGCGAAGTGGTGAGCCTGCTCGGCCGCAACGGCGTCGGCCGCTCCACCACGGTCAAGGCCATCATGGGCGAAGTGCCGCCGCTGGGGACGATCCGCTTCAAGGGCACCGACATTGCGGGCCTGCCGAGCTACCGCATCGCCCATCTCGGCCTCGGCTATGTGCCGGAGCATCGTGACATCTTCCCGGGGCTGACGGTGCGGCAGAACCTGATGCTCGGGATCAAGGATCCCGGAAAGCCCGGCAAGTGGCGGCTCGACGACATGCTCTCGATGTTTCCGAACCTCGCCGCGCGCGCCGATGCCGCGGCAGGCGTCCTGTCCGGCGGCGAGAAGCAGATGCTGACGATGTGCCGCACGCTGATGGGCGATCCCGAACTGATCATGATCGACGAACCGACCGAGGGTCTGGCGCCGCTGATCGTGCACCAGGTCGGCGACCTCATCGCGGAGATCGCCCGGCGCGGCGTCGCGATCCTGCTGGTGGAACAGAAGCTCTCGATCGCGATGCGCATCTCGCACCGCGTCTATGTGATGGGCCATGGCCGCATCGTGTTTGAGGGAACGCCTGCGGAACTGACGGCCAACGCGGCGGTCCGCAAGGAATGGCTCGAAGTGTAGGCGGCGAAACCGGCGAGATAGTCATTTTGGGGTGAAGGCAACAACGGAGGAAGACCATGGCCGACAGCGTGTACAAGGTCATCGAACTCGTAGGCACCAGCCCCGAGTTCCTGGGAAAAGGCCGCGCGCGCCGCAGTCGATCGCGCCGGGCAAAGCCTGCGTCATCTCCGCGTGGCCGAGGTGGTCGAACTCGACATGGTGATCAACGACGGCAAGGTCGAGGCCTATCGCGCCAAGATCAAGGTCTCCTTCAAGTTCGAAGGCTCCTGACCGCCTGACCTGAAGCAAGCGCCAGGCGATCGGCGGATCGGCGAGCACTGGCTTGCCGTCGATGGCAGGTCTTTGCCCGGTCACGCAGAGAGGTCAGTCAGGATTATCCGGGAGCTGTACCCGGTACGCGGCCATCACTGCGTGCCGCGCATCTCGTGGCTCGGCTTGATGTCCTGCGAGCGGCTGTAGATCGCGATGGCGACGATGAGCACGATGGTCAGCGTTGCGAACAGGGCGCGGTAAGCGGTCTCGGTGCGGGCGCCATTGGCCAGCGGCTCGAAGGCGCCGACGATCACGCCGGAAAGCGTTTGCATGCAAGCGACGCCCAGCATCACGGCGGTGTTGATGGTCGCGATGCCGCGCCCGATCAGCCGGTCCGGGAAGATGCCCCGCCCGTGCGTCATCACCATGGTCGATGAGGCGCTGAAGAAGCCGATGGCAACGATAACAGCGACAGGCAGCCAGACCGGCGCGGCGGCGGGGATCGCCAGCATCGCGAGAAGCGCAACGATGATGAGGTTACCGGTGATGGCGATCAATTTCCGCGTATCGAACAGGCGGTCGAGCGGCCCGAACGAAAGCATGCCGAACTGATAGGCGACAACCGCCGCGAGCAGCACGTTGCCGGCCTGAATAGGCGTCAAACCCTGCACTTCGCGCAAATAAGGACCGCCCCACAGCCCCTGCACGGTGAAGGTGCAGGCATAGCTGCAGAAGTTCAGCGCCAGGATCGGCCAGAGCCTGCGATTGCGCAGCACTTCCAGAAGGCCCTGCAGCATCTCGCGCGGCGACTCATGCGTGCGGGCGAGAAAGGGATGGCCGGGGG
Organism: uncultured Alphaproteobacteria bacterium; assembly: GCA_963816655.1. GTDB lineage: Bacteria > Pseudomonadota > Alphaproteobacteria > Rhizobiales > Xanthobacteraceae > Bradyrhizobium. The sequence goes on from CAWFLW010000025.1 coordinate 361,358, forward strand.
GCGCGTCGCGCACCACGATCCAGATCGCGATGGCGGCCAGCGCGGTGAAGAGGACGGCGACGCCGAACACGGCGCGCCAGCCGGTCGCCTCGGAGGCCCAGGCCAGCGGCGTGGTGGCGATCAGATTGCCGAGCAGGCCGACCGACAGCACGACCGCCGTAAGGGTGGAGAAACGATCCGCCGGAAACCAGCGCGAGATCACCACCATGCTACCGATCAGCATGACGCCGAAGCCAGCGCCGAGCAGGACGCGGCCGCTGAGCAGAATCGGCCAGGTCAGCGCTGTGGTGAAGATGATGCCGCCGAGCGCGGCGATCAGGACCATGCCGGCGATGGTGAGGCGCGGGCCGAAACGATCGAAGAAGAAGCCGCAGGGTATCTGCATCGCGGCGAAGCCGAAGAAAAACGCGCCGGTCAACGCACCCAACGCTTCCGGCCCGATGGCGAGGTCGCGCATCAGGTCGAGGCCGATCGTGACATTGGCGGCGCGGAAGAAGTGACTTGCCATATAGGCTGTCGCCAGCGTCAGGACGATGACCAGTCTCCGGCGGTTGACGGATGGGTGCCGCTCAGAAGGCTGCATCGATGGGGTTTCGTCCCGAGGCGTGTTGTTATTGCTTGGTAGCCGCTATCGGGCAGCCTATGCGGGCTGTTGGGGGAGTTCAAGGCGGGGCGACCGGGCTTTGCCGATCGCCCGGACGAAGGCATCGATCGCGGCGCGGCAGCTCTGCTTGATCCTTGATGCAGCCGCTGGCTGGCGGCAGCGAAGGCGATCAAGAGAGCCGGCACAAGCAGTCGAAATAACTCCGGGCGCCCGCGCTTCCGCAGGTCAGGCACTATGACCAAAACCAGTAGTTGCGTCGCGAGCGCCCCTTGTCGGCTTAGTGCAAAGGTTGTATCCTTAACGAAAGCTACTGATGTTACTTTTGATATTTGTCCTTATTTATTGAGCATCCGATCGGATGCGGGGGTAAAAGCTGTGAGTGTGCTGCTACGCTTGCTGATTGCCTTATATTTGTTGGGTATCGGATGGGCGCACGCAGCCGATAACAAGCGACACGCTCTCGTTATTGCGAACAGCCAGTACAAGCATGCTGACGTCCTGAAGAATCCGCCAAACGACTCAAGGCTGATCGCCGGAAAATTACGCGATCTCGGCTTCGAGGTTCAGGTGGAGAGCGACCTCGATGCGCGAGCATTTTCTCGAATTGTTCAAGGCTTTGCCGCGAAGCTGGACAAGAATACGGACGCGCTCTTCTATTATGCCGGACATGGATTGCAGTACCAGGGAGAGAACTATCTTGTCGCTGTTGACGCCAAACTCCAGAGCGAAGCGACAATCCAGTTCGAGACCTTCAGCCTCAATACGGTGATAACCCTGATTGAGCGAAAGGCCAGCACGGCACTCGTCTTCTGGGATGGTTGTCGAAACAATCCACTCGCGAACGGATTGCAGGCGACGACAATGGCCTTAAGGACGGAATCCTCTCCTGCAGTTCGAGCGTCAGCGCCCATTCCGCCGAGCCGCAAAGACATCATGGTGATGTTCTCTGCGGAACCCGGCAGGTTTGCGGTCGATGGTTCGGGAGACGTAAGCCCGTTCGCGGAGGCGCTAGCCAAGCACGTCGTGACCCCGAACATTGAAGTTGAAAAGATGCTCAAACGGGTTACGGCGGATGTCTTGACGAAGACCAAGAACACGCAGCAGCCGCAGATTCTGTCGCAACTCGCCAAGGAATTCTATTTCAACCAGCAGCAAGAAAATGAGCAGATCGCCTACAAGCAAGAGCTTGAGGCTTTGCGCGCAAAGATAGCTCTGCTGGAGCGTCGGCCAGCGCCGGAAGCGCGTTTCGAGGTCGTCCCTTCTGAATCGGCCAAGCAACAATCCCCCGTAACCGAGATGGCGCCTCCCCCAGTTCGATCCAACCCGCCTGGATCACTTGCTGCCACTCGTTCCGAAATCGTGCCCGCGCCAAATACTCCGGGAGCATCAACGGCGCCGTCTGCGGGCCCGCCCGCGGCGCCCCGGAATTCCCCGATCGCGGCTAAACCGGAGGCACCGGCAGCACCGCCAGTTGCGCCAGTTGTAACTCCACCGGTGACAGCTCCTCCACCGGCGGCTCCGCCCGTTGCAGGCGCGAATGATCCGGCGTCCAACCATCCGATAACGCCGGGCGAACCCAGTGTGGTCGTGTCCGTTAATCCGGGCCAATCCACCGTCGTCAGGAAGCTGAAAGTCTCTGCCGACGGCAAGCTTCTGGCCATTGGCGGTGATGACGGAATCATTCAAGTCGTAAGCCTCGATACTTTCGAGGTCATACAAACGATCCAGGCGCACAACGGCCGGATAAGCGATATCGACTTTGCACCCAACAGTCAGACTTTACTCACGGCTGGGCGCGATGGGTTTCTGCGATTCTGGGATGCAAGGAGCGGTCAAAAGGCAAGGGCAGAGCTGAGCGCTGCTGGTTCTGTGCCGTATACCGCCCGGTTCAATCCTCAATTTCCCGATCGTTATGTCTTGATGGGTGACAGAGAAGGACGATTGTTTGCCTGGGACCTTGGCCGTGGCGACAAAGTTGTCGTCAACGCAAAGTTCCACAATGGCCCCGTACAGTCTGTTGCATATCAACCCGGAGGCAAAGGTACCTATCTTTCGGTAGGCGCCGACGGCCTGCTAAAAATTCGATTGCCGGAAGGGCAACGATCCGTCGTTAACGCCCATGCCGGTCCGATTTTTGCTGCGGGCTACAATCAAAGCGGCAACCTGATTTACACCGCAGGCTCGGACCGAAAGATCAAAATCTGGGATCCAGCCGCGCAAAATCGCAAGGATCCTGTCGCAGTGCTGGAGGGCCACCTGAAGTATGTGCTGGCTGCTGCGGTCTCCCAGGATGGAAAGATCCTGGCCTCCGGCGGGGGCGACAAGGCGGTAGACCTTTGGGAAGTAGCGTCGCACAAGCTGATCGGTCGCCTGCTCGGGCACACCAGCGATATCGAGGCGTTGGCATTCACCCCGAACAATCGTTTCGTCATCTCTGCCAGTGAGGACAGGAGCGTCAGAATTTGGCCCGTGGAGGGTCAAAAGGAACTGGTTAGAATGTTCTTCAGGAAGGACAGCGGCAAATATGCAGGCGTGACAAGCGACAACAAGTCGTTTGGAGACAAAGACGCCGGCGTGATGACGATTTTTGTCGATGGCAGAGCGGTGGCCGAGAACAAGACGGATTATGCACTGAACTATATTGGTCATGGCATTTCGGTGGTCGACGCCCAAAAGTAACAGCGTTGGTCCTGCCGGGTTGAGTTGCGTAGTCCTTGAGGACGAAAAGTGTCAGAAAGCAACGCCGAACAATCAATTCCGGCGGAATCCCCTGAACAGCCGGGACCGAATTGGTTTGCACGCGCTCGAAAGCGCCTGAGAAGCGTCTTCACCTGGAAAGGGGCCGGCATAGTCTTGAAGGCTTGCCTGGTTGGCGCTTCACGGGCCGGCTGGGCGGTGGCTGGCGTCGTAATACTGGCTGCATTTGTGCAAAGCATGACCTCGGAGATTATCAGTATTGATTCAATCTCAGTACCCCGCACGCTCAGCGATGGTGGCTTCTCCTCGGATGTTGCCAGTCAGCGACTACGCGACGCGCTGACCAGGTTTGCGCAGCGGACGGGATCGCGCATGCAGAGCCCATTTGTGGCGTTGAGTTCCGAGTTGCCAAAGATCACCGTACCGAAGGTAGATATCTCTCTGGATACGGTGACGACGCTGCTTCGAAAGCTCTTTCATCTTGGCAACACGCGCAACGTTTCCGGTGAGTTCGTCCTTCAAGGAGACACGGTGTGGCTCCGCCTGCGCAAGGATGGGCAGGAAATCTTTACTGGCACGACGACCGGATTTGATCCTCCAAAGCTCGATGGGCTGCTGGATGCGGCAGCGCCAAGCATCATACAGGAAATCAGGCCTTATCTGATCGCGTCGGCCACCTACAACGATAATCCGGATCGCGCCCTGGAGATGGCCGAAGACATCATTACGCGCCTGCCGAGTTCGGACATCAATGTTGAATGGTCACTCGTTCTTCAAGGAAAATACTATCTTGATCGCAACAAGGCGGAATTGGCAGAGTCTTGCTTGCGAAAGGCCATACATCTCAATTCCAAGAATCCGGCGGCGCATTACAGCCTGGCTATCGCCTTGGCGAAGCAGGACAAAGAGGCCGACGCCGTCGTCGAGTACCGTCGCGCCATTGAGCTTCAGCCAAGCGATGCACTCGCCCACAACAATCTCGGGGTACTGTTACAAAAGCAGAAGCAGACCGACGCGGCGCTAGTCGAGTATCGTCGCGCGGTTGCATGGGATCCCCTTCATGCGGATTCGCACAACAATCTTGGTTCGGCGCTAAAGGCAAAAGGACAGGTCAAGGAGGCGATGGCGAGGTATCGTCGCGCAATTGAAGTCGATCGGACGTATGCGCCAGCACGATACAATTTGGGCGTCATCCTGAAAGAGCAAGGGAAAAGTGACGAAGCTGTCGCCGAGTTCCGCAGTGCAATCGAGTATGCCCCAAAAGACGTGCTCTCGCGTATCGGCCTGGCAAGGACATTACTCGATTTAAAGAGGCCTGACGAAGCACTCAAGGAATACGAGATCGTTATTGCTATTGATCCAAATAACCAGCTTGCGCGACTCGACATTGAGCAACTTCGCGCGCGTATGTGGCCGACCGAAACTCCAGGCAATAGCGCCCCTTAGTGCGGACGAGGCATGCGGTTCAAGGCTGGGCGCAGGGACGTTCAGGCACCATTCTTCGCAATCAACTTCTGCACATCGTTGGTCAGTACTTCAATCCGCGAGTTCAAGCAGTATCGGCTGATGATCGGATGCAGCGGTTTCCTCGTCTACCTTCATGCGAACGACGCGGCCCGTTAAGTCCTCCGAGACAAAAACAAAATCCCGACAGTCCGGTCCGTTTTTCCATTGAACGTGATCATGCAGTCCGCAGGTCGGTTGACGAGGTTGGCCCGGTATCCACGCGTCGCGATAGTTCAGTCCCGGGCGCGATGCGCCATGCAGAAGCGCGTGCTGGCGTATCCGAGACATCGAAATTGAAGTCGCCACACAGCAGGCTTGAGGGCGCTACCGTCTGGCTTCCGTAGGGTTCGACATGCTTTGCGACCGCGGCCTTCACACCGCCCGAAGCTTCCTCCTGCAAATCCAGCAGGCGCCCGATCTGCGCCTCGCGCTGGGAACGCGAATAATATTCAAGGTGAGTATTGACGATACGGAGCGCACCGAAACTCGCCTGCACCGTCACCTCGAGCGCCGAACGCCTCATGCTGCGCGAGACATCGCCATGCGCCCAGGGCAACAGATGGTTGGCGATCTGCAGCACCGGCAGGCGCGACAAGGTCATGTTTCCGAAACGATGTACTCTCCCGTCGCCATCGACGGTCTCGACCGCTGGGCGGAACACCGGCCGATGGTCAGGCAGCAACGCTGCGAGCTGCCGCGCTTTGATCAATCCCGCCATCGAGGTTGGCAAAGCTGTCCGACACCTCCTGAAAGCAGAAGATGTCGGCATCTGCCAATGCTTTGGCCGTCGAGACGATGCGCTTCAGGTCGACGACGCCATCGCAACCTTTGCCCCACTGGATGTTCCACGTGATTAGCCGCACTACCGAATGCCCGCTCGCATGAAAGACTGCACGAATTGCCGCTGAAACAACAGGAATGCGATCAGTAGCGGCGCCATCGTCATGACGGTCGCAGCCGTGATGATCGACCAATCGACCCCCGTCTCCGGCGCGCCAAACACCGCAAGTCCGACCGTGAGTGGCCGGCTTTCCACGGAATTGGTAACGATCAGCGGCCAGAGAAAGTTATTCCAGTGGTAACTGATCGAGACGAGACCAAAGGCGATGTAGGTCGGACGTGCCAGCGGGACGTAGACGCGCCAAAGAATTTGCAAGGAGCCGGCGCCCTCGACGCGGGCCGCATCGACCAGCTCCTGCGGGATGCCTTTGAAAGTCTGCCGCAGCAGGAAGATAGCGAATGCGCTGGCGAGATACGGCAGCCCAATCGCCGGAATGGTGTCGAGCAGCCCGAGCGCGCTGATCGCCCGGTAGTTCTCCACGATCAGCACGTCGGGCATGATCATCAACTGGAGCAGCACCAGCGCGAAGGCAATGCCGCTACCCCTGAACTTGAATCGCGCAAACGCGTAGGCCGCAAGCGTTGAGAGCACGAGTTGTCCGGCAAGCACCATCAGGACCAGGATGATCGTGTTCAGATAGTATCGGCCGAACGGCGCCTGGTTCCAGGCTCGCACGAAGTTTTCCAGCGTCCACGGCGCCGACAGGCTGAACGACGTCGCATAGGCCGCTGGATGAAACGCACTCCAGAACGCATATGCCAGCGGCGCAAGCCAGATCAGCGCCAGCAGCCACGCGGCAATCGCTTCCAGGGGATGGGTCTTGGCGTTCACTGGTAATGGATCCTGCGGTCGAGATATCCGAACTTTATCAGCGCCAGCGAACTCAGGATGACGAGAAGCACGACCGTCAGCGTCGCCGCATAGGCGGAGTCCTGAAACGTGAAGGCGACCTCGTAAATGTAATACAGCAGCAGCGAGCTGGCGTTGCTCGGACCGCCCTTGGTCATGATGACGAGATGATCGACGAGCTTGAACGAATTGATGACGGCATTGATCGCCACAAACAGCGTGGTCGGCATCAGAAGCGGGAATGTGATCCGCCGAAAAATATACCAGCGGCCAGCGCCTTCGATCGCAGCCGCCTCCTCCAGATCAGGCGACAATTGCTGAAGCGCCGCCAGGTAGAAGATCATGAAGAACCCGGCCTCTTTCCAGATCACCATCACGATGAGGCAGCCCATCACGGTGGAGGGGTCGCCGAGCCAGTTCCAGGCCGGCAGTCCAAACACGCCACGCAGCTGGTCGAGCAGGCCGTAATCCGGCGTGTAGAAGAACAGCCATATGTTGGCCACCGCGATCATCGGCAGCACCGTCGGGGTGAAGTATGCGAGCCGCAAAAAACCCCGGCCACGAATGTTGCGGTTCACCCACAGCGCCATCAACAGCGCCAGCGCGATCGAGGTTGGAACGGTGCCGATCGCAAACCAGAAATTGTTGATCAGCGCCTTCCAGAAAATCGCGTCCTCGAACATCGATCGGTAGCTGTCGAGCCCGACAAATACTTCGGTGCCGTTACGGCGGGTGACAAAGACGCTGTGTTTGAGGGTGGCCAGAATCGGATAATGCGTGAAGGCGACCAGAAGCACGGCAGCGGGCAGCAGCAGCAGCCAGCCGTTGACGGCATTCCACCACGCGTGAGATTTCCGCACGCGTGGTTTGGCCAGCGGTATGATTGCCTGCTCCGTCATCGAACGAGGTTCGGACGGCGCAACAGGCCGTCCGACAACCTCTGCCCTTTGCTATTTATATGCCTTCAACACGCGATCGGCCTGCGCCTGTGCTGCCGCGAGCGCCTCTTGCGGCTTTTGCGCGCCGGTAACGGCTGCCTGCACCGCGTCGTTGACGAATTTGTAGATACGGCCGTTTTCATGGACCGAAAGCTCGGGTACGGCGTGATCGAGCTGATCGCGCGCCACCGTGGCGGCCGGAAAATCCTTGGCGTATTTCTCCATCTCCGGGGTCTTGTAGGCTGCGGGCGAAACCGCGACATAGCCGGTCTTGATACTCCACTCGGCGGCGCGCTCGGGTGCGGTCATCCACTGGATGAATTTCACCGCCGCCTTTTGCTGCTCGGGTGAGGCGCTCTTGAAGATGTAGAAGCTCCCGCCGCCGGTGGGCGAACCACGCCGCTCCTTGGCGGGCAACATGGCGACCCCGAAGTTGAATTTCGCGCCATCCTTCACCGCCGTCAGATTGCCTGTGGTGTGCCACATCATGGCTGTCTTGCCTTCGAGGAAGTCGGTACGCAGCGTCGCCCAGTCCACGGTCCCCGTCGGCATGACGGTATCCTTGCGCGACAGGTCGACCCAGTAATCGAGAGCTGCAACCGTCTTCGGCGCGGTCAGATAGACCTCATTGCCTGCATCGTTCATCAGCTTCTGACCATTCTCGATGGCAAGCGCCTGCAGCATCCAATAGGCATAGCCCGTGGTCGGAATTTCAACGCCCCAGCGGGTGACATTGCCGCCCGCGTCCTTCTTGACGAGCTTCTTGCCCATGGCGACCATTTCGTCCCAGCTCGCGGGCGCCTTCTCCGGATCGAGTCCGGCGTCCTTGAACGCGTCCTTGTTCCAGTACAGCACAATGGTCGAACGCTGGAACGGGATGCTCCAGGTCTTGCCGCCGATCTGCCCATTGGCCATGAAGGCCGGATAGAAATCCTTGAACCAAGCGCTGTCGGCGAGACCGTCAAGCGGCACGATCGCGTTCTCGTCGATCAACGTGAAGACGTCCGTCGACAGCAGCACCGAGAGCTGGGGTGGCTGACCACCCTTCATCGCGGTCATTGCCTTGGTCATCGTGTCCGTATAGTTGCCGGCATAAACCGCCGTCACTTTGATCTCCGGGTTGTCCTTCTGGAACCGGCCGACCATATCGTCGATGATCTTGGTCACGGGTCCGCCGACTGCGACCGGGTAGTACATCGTAAGATCTACCGCCCCGGCCAGGCGCGGCATGAGAAACAGCGCAGCCATCACTCCCAAAAGCGTCGCTCTGGCAGAAAAGTTCATATCACCCTCCCCTATTGCGGCGCTTGTTGCGCCTTGTTTCCCCGGCGACGAGACTACCCAATCGCCGCATGCTGCGTATCACTTGCCGCCGATGCCAGCCGTGCACCCGTCGTCTGATCAAATCGGTGCTCGTCGGCTGGCGTCCAGGCAAGCCTTATGTCGTCGCCGGGCGCAGCCTTGCTAAACCCGGATTGTCGCACGGCGATGGGTTGTCCGTCGATCTCGCAAATCACGATACTGTCGGCGCCAAGATGCTCGACGCTGCGAACACGCGCCGGCCGGCCATCCTGCGACACGATGCGGATATGCTCGGGACGAATTCCGATAGTCCTGCCTTCGCCCGGGATCAGGTTCATCGGCGGAGTACCTATGAATCGTGCCGTGAACGCGGTCGCGGGCCGGCTATAGAGTTCCTCGGGCGGGCCGTTCTGCTCGATATGTCCGTCGCGCATCAGTACCACACGATCGGCCATGGTCATTGCTTCGGTCTGGTCGTGGGTCACATAGACCATCGTCATGCCGAGCCGCTGCTGCAAAGCCCGAATTTCGGTACGCATTTCATGCCGCAACTTTGCGTCCAGGTTAGAGAGCGGCTCATCCATCAAACAGACACGAGCCTCGGCGATGATCGCTCGCCCCAGTGCCACTCTCTGGCGCTGGCCGCCTGACAATTGCGAGGGCTTGCGTTCGAGCAGACGGGACAGACCGACAATGTCGGAAACGCGCTGCAGACGCGAATCTCGCTCGGCGCGCGACACGCCCCGCACGCGCAGGCCAAAAACGATATTCTCAGCCACGCTGAGATGCGGAAACAGCGCGTAGGATTGAAAGACCATGGCAATCTTGCGTTCCGCCGGCGTCAAGGCGGTAACATCTATTCCGCCGATCCTGACCGTCCCGCTGTCGGGCTGCTCCAGCCCGGCAATCAGTCGCAAGGTGGTCGATTTTCCGCAACCTGACGGGCCGAGAAGGACCAACAAGGAGCCTTCGTCAGCTTTAATGCTTATGTCATCAACCGCGCGGGCAACGCCCCAAGTTTTTACGACGTGCTCAAGTTCGATTGCCGACATCCACTACCAACCGCACTCGCTTTTTGCCGACGTTTGCACCAGCCAAGGATTGTCAATTCAATGTCGAACGCTCACCTCATTGTGTCAAGCACACCTTCGGAGGGATCAAGCGGCGTAGTTTGCTGTCCGCGCGGGAGTTGCCGCAAGACCAGCAGCCCGAAGGCCGGCCATCCAGTCAATCGGCAGGTCCCGACGAGCGCTTCGCCAGAGCTCCTCCCCGGCCGGGCCATGGCTACGGGGCGGGGCGCCGCAGGCCGGGCGCCTGGTCTGCCCTCAGGACAGCCGGGATCGGCGCACGATGTCTGACGCGGCAAACCCGGGATCACCCACTTCCGCGTCCGGTTGAGCATGCTCGAGCATCGCTCTCAAGGCAGCGAATTCGTTGGTAATGTTCTTGCGGAACTCCTCGACAACATGCTCGAGAAACGAGGCATCCTTGGGCTTTGCCTTGGCAAGGCGAATTTCAACATGGGTGCCGCGGTCGTCCCGCTCCGAGAAGACATAAGACATCGGCACCTTGGGAGCGTTCGGTACCGGCAGCAGCGTTGTCAGCGTCAGATAGTCGAACGGCCGCCAGTCGAGAATTTCCTCGATGATGGCGTGGGGACCATGCATGCAGTGGTTGACGGTGCCGACGCCACGACGCGCACCCGAAACGGATTCGCGCACCTCGTCGGCACCGCGCCACTTCGGCCGCTGCCCGGGCACGGTGAAATATTCCCACACCTGCGGACGTCGCGCAGCAATGTCGAACTCGATCACATGCGCGGCCTGTGTACGCGTAATCAGGTGCCGGCGCCGGTCCTTTTCCTCGTTCCACGCCGTTTCGAGATCGCGGACCCAGCACTTCAGCTGGCCGATGACGTCGATCGCCTCTTCATGCGCAACGAACCCCTGCGCCGCCGGATCGATATCCATCGCCCGGATGCAGGCATCCGAAAACAGCACGTAAGCGTGACCTCCCAGGCGCTCCGTGACCGACATTCTTCAGCAGCCGGTGCACCAGAATCACGTCGCTGCCGGCGAGTTCATCGCGGCCGGCCATTCGCTGTTTGATGAATTCGCCATGATGAACCACGAACTTGAGATCGAGCTTGTCCATTCCATGGCACGCCTTGCACTTGCAGGACGTCGCCTGATCGATGTTGCGCAATCGCTTGCGGAACGTGAAGTACGCCGATTCGATCGCATCAAGCATGAGCGAGCCGTCGAATCGGTCGCCCGTCGCGCAAAGGAAGGCGGCGTCACCTTCGAATTTTGCCAGCTTGAACGGCGGGCGAAGGCACCTCACCACATTGTCCATCAGGTCGGCGATAATGTCCTGTGCGTGCTCAAGCTCGACGCCGGCGAGATAGCTGGTGTAGCCGGAAATATCGGCGATCAGGAAGCATCCGTTTTCGGCTTTCGGCAACATGGTCCCTTCCTTCTGGTCGTGCCGATGGTCAGGTCGCCGCCTGCTCGAACTGCGTGCGCTCGGCAGCTGCAGCTGCTCGTTCGGATCGATGGCGCCGAGGTCCTTGACGACCTTCAGGCTCCCGCCCGTCACCTGTGCGATATACATGTTCATGCGGACATGATGCTGTCCCGGCACCATTTCGGCGGCGCCGCCCGGGCCCTCGGCAATGCTGGCACGATCAAGCGCCTCGATCACCGCATCCTGGCGAAGCGTACCGGCCGATTTCACGGCGGCCTCCCACAGCTTCATGCCGCGGTACAGTCCGGAGCATCCGCTGCCCCCGGTGAACTGTTCCGCGCCGGGAAAGCGCGCATTGTACTGTGCGAGCAGGGACTTGCTGAAGGGGTCGCCGACGGCCTGGTAGTAGTCGAGGCAGCCGTACAGGCCCTCGACATGGGCTGAAGGCAGCAGGCTGACGAGGTTCTCGTCAAAGTACGTGCAGACGATCAGTCCGCCGCGGCGCGTGAAACCGGCGTCGTGGAGCTGCTCCAGAAAGGGCGCCACGCCCGGCGGCACCGTCATGTTGAACACGACATCGGTGCCACCAGACATGATGTTGGCGATCGTCGCGCGATAATCGCCGTGATCGAGTGGAAAGTACTCCTCGCCGACGATCGTGCCGCCGTTGGTCGTGACGACCTCGCGGACCTTCTTGTTCATGACGTGCGGCCAGATGTAGTCGGCCGACGGCAGGTAGAATTTCCGCGCCCCCGTCGTCTTCATGAGCCAGGGAATCAGCGGATCGACTTGCTGGGCGGGCACGGGCCCGGTGCAGAAGACGAGCGGATCGCACTCCTGCCCTTCATACTGCTCGGGATAGATGTAGAGCTTCCTGCCCTTGGTCACGGCCGCGCGCTTGATGGCCTGGCGCGTGGAGCTGAAGATGCCGCCGAAGATCACGTCGACCTGGTCGTGCTGAACGAGCTTGGTTGCTTTGGCTTCCGCAACGCTGTCGATCGTTGCGCCATCCTCGAGGCACAGTTCGACGCTCCTCCCCAACAGGCCACCACGCGCGTTGATGTCCTCGACCACCATGCGGGCGACGTTCGCGTTGGCAATTCCCATCACCGAGAGCGGGCCGGTCTGGTCCGCAATGACGCCGATCTTGATGGATGATCCGCCCATGGCAATCTCCTCTGTTCGCGACCGGCCCTCGGGGCTCGGCTGATGCGATGAGATTGCTGGCTTCGTGCGTCCCGCGCATGGGGTGGATTCCCTATGCCGCGGACATTCCTGGCTGGACCAGGCCGCGTTCGAGCGCATAGAGGGCGGCGGCCGCGCGCGTGGTCACGCCGATCTTGGAATAAAGGCTCTGGATGTGGTTATCGGCCGTTTTCGGCGCGATATCGAGCTGGCGCGCGGCCTCCTTTGCCGTATGTCCGGCCGCGATCAGGCGCAGGACTTCGATCTCGCGCGGGGTCAATCCGGCCAGCCGCTCGGGGCTATCGCGCCTGCGTCGGGCTGGCCAGCGCTTGCGAGTACCGCCTCGACCGCTTGGGGGCAGAGTTTCCCCTCCCGGACAGCATGGCGCAGTTTCGATGCGGCGGCGGCATCGTTCAGCGCAGGCCGGTACGGCCTTGCCTCGCGCGCCGTCTGGAATGCCTCCGCGGCGGCGAGAATGCGGGCGGCAGGCGAGAGATCGCTCGCCTTGGCGTAACGGTGATAGCCGCTGCCATCGAGCCGTTCGTGATGACGCAGCACCAGCGCCGCAACCGACCTGCCCTCGCCGCCCAGCGGCAGCAAGCGCGCGCTCGCCGTGATACGGATGAAGCCGTGCGGCGTCGGTTTCGCGTTCGGTGAGCGCGCCTGTTCGCATCCAGGTGGAGACCGGAATGGCCAGTTCGCCGATGTCGTGCGCGTAGGCCGCCCACCGAAGCGCACGAATGTCGGCGGCAGGAAGGCCCATGCGCTTGGCAGCTGCTTCCGCAAGAGCTGCGACCGCGCGCGAATGGCCGAACGTGAACGGCATCCTCATATCGATCATGTCGGCGATCGCGAGGTACGCCTCGTCGCAATCTGATTCCTCCAGCATCGCATGAGGCTGAGGTTCGATGGCAAGGATCGTCTCGCGGTCGACGGGTCCGTCAAGCCCGTCCATGAGTTGGTCGCAATGCGCGAGGAAGAGTTCCGCCAGTTCGGCCTCGTAAGGGCCACCCGCACGCTCGGCGATCTTTTGCTTCATCACGGCGAGCCCGAGATGGTCGGTCAGCGCGATGGCATCCTGCGCAAGGGTGACGACCCGGACCGGAAACTTAACGGCTTCGCCGGAAAGGCCGCGCGGCAGCCCCTTGCCATCCCAACGCTCATAGATCTGCCCGAGATTTTCACGGATCTCTTCCGGCAGGCCGATTCGCTCAGCGATCCTTTGCGCGACCTCACAGTGGCCTGACAGGATCGGAATATTGACCTGCGGACCCTCGGCAAGGCCCTTCTCGATCGCCTTCGCCAGTTCTTCCGGCGACGCGCCGGCAAGCTTTCGCGTAACGGCGCGGACGAGGACCTGAACGAATTCGTCGCGGTTGCCCATGTCGATGTGGTGCAGTTCCCGGCGCAGCGTGATTTCGTCGCCCCACGCCGCCGCCAGCAGGTGGGTGTCGGCATTGCAGCCGATGTAGCGCAGCAGCGCCTGATGATAGACCTTGCGCCGCATGCTTTCATCGAGGTCTGCTACCTCCGCAAAGCGCATCGCCAGCACGCAGGACCTGCAGGGCGAAATCGCGCGAATGGCCGGTCGCCAAATCCGTCGCATAGGCCAGCGCCATCAGAAAATCTGCGCGTCGAACCGGCGGTGCGGTCATTTCAGCCCCCAAGACGAAACGGAGTGTAACCTCAAGTCTCGACCGACGGGACACAAAAACGGAGAACAAAGGGTTGATCAAAGCGGCCCTGGATCGCGGTCAGCCGCCGAACTTCGCCTGGCGTCACGCCTCGACGTTCACGTCCCTTTGCTCGCGCGCCGAAATCATGGCGGCCTCGATGCAGGCAATAATATGCCGGCCGTAGTCGCCTGCCACCGGCACCTCCGCATCATTCTCAATGGCCACCGCCATTGCCTGCCATTCCCTGATTACGGCGTTCTGCATCCACTGCGGGTCGCGGGAATTGCCGACGTCTGACCATTGGCCGCCTCGCCCGATGGCAACACCTCGATCAGGGTCGATCCTCAGCGTTCCATTTTCGCAGACGAGGTCCATATCGAAGGCGCCGCCGCCGTCACGGAATCCGATGCTCGCCACCTGGCCGAACCGGCCGTCGGCAAAGCGCAACAACATCATGGCGCTGTCATCGGCTTTTTGATCGTGGAACGATATGCTGACAGCTGCCGATACCGAGCTCACCCGCGAGTCCATCAACCATATCAGTTGGTCGAGCGCGTGGATGCCTGCCGTCATCAGCATGCCGCCACCCGTTGCGGGATCGAGATGCCAGCCCCTGCGGTTGGATTCCATCCAGGTTTTCAGGAGCCGGCTCGAGCCGGTGATGGGCTTTCCGAGATCGCCACGATCCAGGATTTCGCGCGCCACGAGATAGGGCCACACAAAATGCATGATCTGCCCGACCATCAGTTTGGCGCGGCTTGCTTGAGCGGAAGCAATGATGCGGTTGCACTCGGCAACCGACAACGCCATCGGCTTTTCCAAAAGCACATGCTTTCCGGCCTCAAGCGCGGCCACCGCCAACTGGCAGTGCAGATGATGCGGCGCGGTGATCGCAACGGCGTCGACGGACCTGTCGTCGAGCATCGCACGCCAGTCACCGTAAGGCTTGCCGCCATGCTCTGCCGTGAAGGATTCGGCCAGCGCAAGCTCGTCGGCGCAGGCTGCGACAAGGCGTACACCCTCGGCAGCGGCAATCGCCCGCGCGTGGTAGGCGCCGAAAAATCCCGCGCCCAGAATTCCAACTCCCAGCATTGAATGATGCTCTGACTTTGCCGATCCCCACCTGTGGGACCAGTGTCAGCCGAGGGGTCAACCTTCGTCAACAGCCAGTCGCGGGGGCCGCGAACGCTATTCCGCCAAGCCGTAGCTAAACATCGATACCGTCTCGCCAGCGGCGCCTGTCTTGCGATACAGGGCTGTGGCCACTTCGTTGTCCAGATGGGTTGCAACCCAGACATTTTGGCAACCGAGCTCTCGACCGATCTCCAGCATCCGCTCGATAAGCTTCGTCGCAACGCCGTGGCGTTGATGCTGCGGTGTGACGCCGAGATTGTCGATATAGACCTCGTCGGGCGTGTCCAAATGCCGGTGCACCATCGCCGTAAGTTGACCAATCACGCGCCCGTTCAGGCAAGCCACGATCAGAATGTGATTTTGCTCGTTTAGGAAGTGCTCGACACGCTCGGCCGTGAGTTCGTCGTCGAAGACATCTTCCGCTACGCTGAGCAAGAAGTGTCCGTCTCCGGGGCCAAGGCGTTTGACGTCGGCAATCATGGCAGATTCCGATAGACGCGGGCGCTTCGCCCGGCCGTTGAGGAAGGTTTTGCTAGCGTGCTGTCTCTCGCTTGTGAAGAGTTAATCGTAGAGGAGCGCCACCAGCCTCTCTACCGATTCGCGCGCGTCCCATTCGAGAACTTCTTTGAAGCCGTGGGAAGCTGCCTCGCGGGCCCGAACGCCACTTGCGAGACCGGTGTTGGCTGAGGGTTCAGTGGCGGGAAGGCCGCCTCAGTTGGCGGTCTCTTTTTATGTTTTATGCGCTCCAGGCGACACCAATGCGCTCGCGCAATTGGTCGAACTCTCCGGTGCCATAAGCAGCACCATCGGGCATCACGACTTCAACGCCCCAGCAACCGTCTGACGCCAATTCTGCAGCCTTCTTCATCGCAGCGGGGACCGTATCCCGTTCCAGCGTGACTTTGCCCGCTGTGTCGTATGCGTTGATGAAGAACTTCATGAGCAGCCTCCGGTTCGCAAGGCCGCCAGTCTGACGACACCAACGGTGGCGTCAAGCAGTGGCGGAGAGAGTGGGATTCGAACCCACGGTACGGTTTCCCGCACACACGCTTTCCAAGCGTGCGCCTTAAGCCACTCGGCCATCTCTCCGAAGGCCCTTCTCATGAAGGGGCAAGGCGCATTTTGCAAGGGAGGCGGCGCGGCCGGCCGGCAATTTCCACAAACCATTGAAATTGTTTGATAATTTGTCCATTTCGCGGGTTGATCCGAAAGCCTGGTTTGAACCGAGAGGCCACCTTGGCCGACGATTGATGGAAGGCACAGCCAAATCAGCCGGGATGGATGCGATGACGATGCGCCCGCTCATGTTCGGGATCCTGATTTTCGCCGCAGCATGGTGCGCGGCGTCCTCCGCCCAGGCGCAGTCCTGCACCCGCCAGGGCACCGACGTCACCTGCACCGACGGAAGGCGCGGCGTCTTCACCGGTGACGCGATTATCTGGCCTGACGGTACGCGGGCCAATCTCGCTTCCCCGCACCCGAGCGTGATCATCGGCAACAAGCAATCGGTGGTGGTCGGGCAAGGCGTATTCGTCGGCTCCGGCAAGGGCTCGGTGCCGCTCGACAATCCGAGCGCGCCGAACAAGGCGCGCTGCACCGTGCTCGACGGCGTTTCGTATTGCTACTAGCGCATGATCCGGAAGGGTGTGCTGCGGTTTTCCCTCGCGACAAACGCGAAGCGTTTGCGCGGAGATCATGCGCAAATAGTCAGTGAATGCGCGCGCCTGAATGCGCCGTACGGTGCGGCCAAGGCGCCGGCCTTTCCGCGAAGGGCATCGCGCTCCTGCCCGACGGCGTCTCCTGCAACGCCTCGAGGAAATCGGCGAACCATTGCTGGATGGTGCCGCCGCGAAGTTTCACCATCATCGCTTCCCAGCGCATCCGCCGCTCGGCAAGCGGCATGGTGAGCGCGGTGGCAATGGTGCGCGCCATGCCGTCGATATCGTGCGGATTGACCAGCAGCGCCGCGTCGAGCTCGTTGGCCGCGCCAGCAAATTTCGACAGCACCAGCACGCCGGGATCGGCGGCGTTCTGGGCCGCCACATATTCCTTGGCGACGAGGTTCATGCCGTCCTGCAGCGGAGTCACAACACCGACCTGCGCGGTGCGGTAGAGGCCGGCGAGCACACCCTGGCCAAAACCCTTGTTGAGATAGCGAATTGGCGTCCAGTCAATCTCGCCGTGGCGGCCATTGACGTCGCTGACGAGCTTTGCGACTTCGCTCTGCAGATTGCCATAGGCCTCGATCGCCCCGCGCGAGGGCGTTGCGATCTGCAGCAGCGAGGCAGTGCGCAACAGCGACGGCTGCTCCGTCCACATCGTGTCGAAGGCGCGGATACGATTGGCGAGGCCTTTGGAATAGTCGAGCCGGTCGACGCCGATTGCGAGCTTTTCGCCGTCAAGGCTGCGTCGCAGCCGCGATACTTCCGGATGCGACGAGGCCTTCGCGGCGGATAGCGCGAATTTATCGACGTCAATGCCGATCGGAAACACCGCAGCGCGCGTCCTGCCATGCTGCGATACGATGACGCCGTCATGCACGGGCAGATCGAGATCGCTCTGCACGTAGGCGAGAAAATTCTCGCGATCCTCCTCGGTCTGGAAACCGATCAGGTCGTAGGCGAGCATCGCCTGGATCAATTCGCGGTGGTGCGGCACGCCCGCGATCAACGTACGCGCCGGCCAGGGCGTGTGCAGGAAGAAGCCGATCGACTGCGTGACACCGAGATCGCGCAACTCCGCGCCGAGCGCCAGGAAGTGATAATCCTGCACCCAGAAGGCGGTGTCGTCCTTGCGGAAGCGCAACAGCGCGCGCGCCATGAAGGCGTTGACTTCGCGATAGGAGAGATAGTCGTCGCGCGTGGCACGGATCAGATCGGCGCGCGAATGCAGCGCCGGCCACAGCGCCGAATTGGCAAAGCCTTCGTAATAGCCGCCATAATGCGCCGCCGGCAGGTCGAGCAACGCCAGCGCACCGGCGCCGAGCGACTCGACTTCTACAAAAGGCTCCCGCTGGTTTCCGTCACGCACGCGTCCGGAGGACCCGACCCAGATAGCGCCGGATTTTTCCACCATCGGCAGCAGCGCAGCGGCCAATCCGCCCGTCATGGGCTCATTGGCTTTGCCGCGCGAGATGCGGTTTGAAACGACGACGAGGTTCACAGGTCCCCTCCTGTTGAAGTCCGCCGTGTTAACAGACATTCATCAATATGGTTCCTGGTCATGATTTCTGCGAATTGAGACCAAAATCGCGCGAAAACGACGGAACTCGTGCAAAGCGACGAAAAGAAACTCGAGTTCCTCGGGAATCAGTGCGCAAAATAATCGCAATCGAATTGCTCGCGCGCAAATGCGTGACGAAATCCGGATTCGATTATGGCAGTGATGCGTCCCTTTCATCGTCAAGCAGGTGCGCAAGGAACTCGCGCACATCGCTCGGCGCATCGAAATGACCCGCCACGCCCCTGGCGCGGCGACCGACAGAGAACGCAACGCCGTCGAGATCGGGCATGATCGCAAACACCGTTTCGTCGGTGACATCGTCGCCGATGAACAGCGGACGGCGGCCCTTGAACGGTGCATGCGTCATCAGTTCGCGTACGCCGCTCGCCTTGGAAAATCCAGAATGCTTGATCTCGCAGACCTGCTTGCCCGGCAACACCTCGATCGGCGCATCCGGCAAATCGGCGCGGATCAGCGACACCGCCGCATAGATCGCCTTCTCCGCATGCGGCGCCAGGCGATAATGCAGCGCCAGTGAATAGCCCTTGTCCTCGAGCAGTATACCGGGGCTGAGCCGCGCGATGGCGGCAAGCCGCCGTTTCAATTCCTTTTCCAGCGGCGGCGCGTGCGCGGCCACCGATTCGCTGTCGGGATCGATGCGCATCTCCGCGCCATGGCCGCCGACGGCGGGGAATTGATCCGGCGCAAAGATCAGATCGATGTCGTTGAGCGAGCGGCCGCTGACCAGCGCCAGTGCGCCATTGGTGCGGCGGTGAAGCCCGTTCAGCGTTTCGATCAGTCCCGGCGGCACCCACACCTCGCGCGGCGTCGGCATGAGATCGAGCAGCGTGCCATCGATGTCGAGCAGCACGGCGGTCTCGCCGAGACGCGGCACCAGCGAGCGCGGCACCGGAACGGTTTCCAGCCTCTCCTCCTCCTCGGGCAACAGCTTGTCCATCGGCATTTCAACCACGTTCTGATCCATCATATCCTACTCCACAAAAGCGAGCGGCTTTGCCACTGATTCCAGCGACTGCCGCTCGGCGGCGACGCAGTAGCGCCAGGCCACCGCCGCCGCAGATATCATCAAGGCCGCCCCGAACAGGTAGCCTGCGAAAACGCTGGTGCGCGATCCGGTATCGATCAGCGCGCCGAACAGGGCGGGGCCGATCACCCCGCCGATCCCGGTGCCCACCGCATAGAACAGCGCGATCGCGAGCGCGCGCACTTCCAGCGGAAAGGTCTCGCTCACCGTCAAATAGGCGGCACTTGCGGCGGGCGAGGCGAAGAAGAAGATCACCATCCAGGCAATGGTCTGCGTCTGCGCGGAAAGCGCGCCGATCGAGAACAGATAGCCCGACACCGCGAGCAGGATGCCGGAGACGCCATAGGTAAAGGCGATCATCACGCGGCGGCCGATCGTGTCGAACAGACGTCCGAGCAGCAATGGGCCGAAGAAGTTGCCGGCTGCAAAGGGCAGGATGTACCAGCCGACCTGGTTGGCCGCGATGCCGAAGAAATCGGTCAGTATCAGCGCGAAGGTAAAGAAGATGGCGTTGTAGAAGAACGCCTGCGCTGCCATCAGCGTCAACCCGACCAGCGAGCGCTGGCGATAGAGGGTGAACAGCGTGTGCGCCACTTCGGTAAGCGGCGTGTGATCGCGCATCTTCAGCTTGATTTTCGCAAACACCTGCTGCGTCTGCGTCTGTCCTAAAGCCGAACGTTCGATGTCCTCGACGATGGCGTGCGCCTCGTCGGGATGACCGTGGATCATCAGCCAGCGCGGGCTCTCCGGGATCCACATCCGCATCACGAATACGATGAGGCCGAGCGCTGCACCGATGAAGTAGGCCAACCGCCAGCCGATATCGGGACCCGCAATTGCGGGATCGAGCAGCACGATCGCCGCGACCGCGCCCATCGCCGCGCCAATCCAGAAGCTGCCGTTGATGACGAGATCGGTCCAGCCGCGATAGCGCGCCGGCACCAGTTCCTGGATCGTCGAGTTGATCGCGGTGTATTCGCCACCGATGCCGGCGCCGGTGAGGAAGCGAAACAGCGCATAGCTTGCCACACTCCACGACATCGCGGTCGCGGCCGTCGCGGTGAGATAGAGCGCGAGCGTGATGAAGAACAGTTTGCGGCGCCCGATGCGGTCGGTGAGCCAGCCGAACCCGAGCGCGCCGACCACGGCGCCGGCGAGATAGGCGCTGTTGGCAAGGCCAACGTCGAGATTGGAGAACTGCAGCGAGGGGCTCTCCTTAAGCGCGCCCGACAGCGCGCCCGCAAGCGTCACCTCCAGACCATCGAGGATCCAGGTGATGCCGAGCGCGAGCACGACGCGGGTGTGAAAGCCGCTCCATCGCAGATTGTCGAGCCGCGCGGGAATGCTCGTTTCGATGACGCGGGAATTATCCTGCGAAAGCGGCACAGGGGTGTTGTCACTCTCCTCTGGACTACGCGCGATCCTCTGCAAATCCATTGCGACCAATGAGAATGCCCCTCGGGCGCACGAGCCCCCAAGGTTTCTCACCTCTTTTTGGCGTCAGCCACTGTACCAGCCACATTGATAACGCCGGGGCGGCCGAGGGGTTCCCGCAACGCAATATTGGAACTGGTGGGATTAGCGCGTGTTTTCAAGCTGTTAGGCGAAGGAGCGCCACAACGAATTGTCATCGCCCGGCTTTGACCGGGCGATCCAGTATCCCAGAGACGGCAGGGATCGAGCCGACAGGCCGCGGCGTACTGGATCCCCCGCTTTCGCGGAGGATGACAGTCGTGGGGTGGAAAAAGCCGAGACGGAAAGCAGCGCCTACGCCGCGCGGATATTCGCCATGAAGCGGTCGAGCTCTTCGCGCAGGCGCGCGCTTTCGGTCGACAGCGTGCGGGCCGAATTCAATACGTCCTCGGAGGCCGAGCCGGTCTCGGTGGCGCCGCGGTTGACCTGCATGACATCGTCGGCCGCCGCTTGCGTGCCGCGCGCCACGTTCTGCACGCTCCTTGCGATCTCCTGCGTCGCCGAGCCCTGCTCTTCGACGGCGGCGGCGATGGTGGAGGCGATCTCGGAAATCTTGCCGATAGTGCCGCCGATCTCCTTGATCGCGGTGACCGACTCCTGCGTCGCACCCTGCATGCCGGCAATGTGACTGGAGATCTCGTCGGTTGCCTTCGCGGTCTGGCTGGCGAGCGATTTCACCTCGGAGGCAACCACGGCGAAGCCGCGGCCGGCATCGCCTGCGCGCGCCGCTTCGATGGTAGCGTTGAGCGCCAGCAGGTTGGTTTGCTCGGCGATTGCGGTGATCAGCTTGACGACGTCGCCGATCTCCTGCGCGGCGCGCGACAGCTTGCCGATCCGCGTATCGGTCTGCTCGGCCTGGCGCA
Organism: uncultured Alphaproteobacteria bacterium; assembly: GCA_963816655.1. Lineage (GTDB taxonomy): Bacteria > Pseudomonadota > Alphaproteobacteria > Rhizobiales > Xanthobacteraceae > Bradyrhizobium. Next base: position 383,159 of record CAWFLW010000025.1, read on the forward strand.
CGGCGGCATCGGCAATGTCGTTGGATTCGCGCACGCGGCGTCCGATCTCGTTGACGGATACCGAAAGCTCTTCGGTGGCGGCTGCCACCGACTGCATGTCGCTGGACGCCTGTTCGGAGGCGCTGGCGACCTGGCCGGAGAGATTTTGCGTGGTCTCGGCCGTACGGGTCAGCGTTCCCGCCGCGGATTCGAGCTGCACGGCGGAAGCCGAGACATTGGCGACGATGGCGCCGACCGCGGATTCGAACTGGTCGGCGAAGCGGATCAGTTCATCGCGCCGCGCCGCAACGCCGGCCCTGTTTTGCGCTTCCTGGGTCGCCGCATCGCGTTCGGCCTTGGCGACGGCCTGCACCTTGAATTGCTCGACCGCGGCCGCCATCTCGCCGATCTCGTCCTTGCGGCCGAGCCCGGGCAGCACGACGTCGAAATTGCCACCGGCGAGTTCACGCATCGCCTTGCACATGGCGATCATCGGCCGCGAAATGCCGCGACCGAGCAGGAAAGCCCACACCGCACCGAGCAGGAAGCCGCCGACCGCCAGCACCAGGATGAGACGCTCGGTGTCGGAAATGGTCTTGTTGGATTCTTGTTCGAACCGCACCTGGTCGGACACCAGATCGGCCTTCATCGCGCCTGCGCCCTTCATGATCGCTTCGGCGGATTCGCTCATTTCCGTGGTGAGTTCGGCGATCGTCTTGCGGTTCTCGATCAGCTTGGCCAAGGCTTCGCGATAGGTCTTCAGGAGCGCGAAGATCTCCTTCATGATCGGTTCGATCTTCTCGTGGGTCGTCGGCACGTTCTTCAGGCCGTTCTCGAGGAAGCTCAGGCGGCTGGTCGTGCTGGTCGCCGCCGCGACATCGCCGCTGACCACGAAGTTGTTCGAAAAGACCTTGATCGACTGGAACTGGGTGGTGATCGTCTTGGCCTGGAACATGATCGCCGACAGTTCGATATCGCTCGCCGTGCTCGCCAGATCGTCGAACTTGTACTCCAGCGACATCTCGCTGCGGGTGAGCGCGTTCTTGGTGAGATACTCGCTCTCCTCCTTCGTCTTGAGGATGTCGGCAAAGATCTTGGTGAAGGCGCGGAACTCGCGCGCCAGCTTGGTCACCTGGTCGAGCCGGGCGGGATTGGTGGTCCCTCGCATCGACCGGTCGATGGCGTCCTTCAGGCCCTCTTCGGCCGCCTGGGCAGCCTTGCTGTCCTCTTCCTTGCCGGTCGCGACGTAGTAGCGCACGAGCGCGCGGTAGGAGATCAGTTCGCGGTCGATATTGCGCGCGAGATCGGCCTCGGTGACGCTCTTGCGGTAAGCAGCAACACCTTCTGCCACATGCTCGAAGCCCAGATAGGCGGTGCCCATGCTGGCGGCGGAGATCGCCAGCACGACGGCAAAGCCGAGCACGATCTTGCCGCGGAATCTAAGGGTTGGGAGGTTTATTGATCGCAGCCCGCCGCGCTTTGCCACTTCCTACCCCCGCCTCTCGGAATAAATCAGACAGACCGGCAGGCGCGCGCCCCCGGTACCCCGGGGGAAACCTAGGGCAGAATGGATAAAGGTGTGTAAATTCGCCTGGCCTCCCCGGGTTGCAAGACGCCCTGCACTACCCCACCCGTCAAGGCCTGCCCCATCCGCCAAACGCTCAAACTCGGACCGGACCGGCGATGGCCCCCATTATGATGCCGTCATTATGATGGCCGTCATTCCGGCGTCATGATCACTTCCTTCCCCGAGACGAAAATCCTAGTTGCAAGTTCCCTTGCCGCTGTCTCTAATTAGAACCAATCAAAGAAGCATCATCGGGAGGAGTAAAGCGTGTCTACAGTCAAACTGACGGTGAACGGCAAGGCGGTCTCGGTCGATGTTGAGGACCGGACGCTGCTGGTGCATCTCCTGCGCGAAAATCTCAACCTGACCGGCACCCATGTCGGCTGCGATACCAGCCAGTGCGGCGCCTGCGTCGTCCATATCGACGGCCAGGCGGTCAAGTCCTGCACCGTGCTCGCCGGTCAAGCGGCCGGCAGCAAGGTCACGACCATCGAAGGCATCGCCAAGGGCGACGAACTGCACCCGATGCAGGCGGCGTTCCGCGACAATCATGGCCTGCAGTGCGGCTATTGCACGCCGGGCATGATCATGTCGGCGATCGACATCGTGCATCGCCACGGTGGCAAGCTGGACGAAGCAACCGTCCGCGAAGAGCTCGAAGGCAACATTTGCCGCTGCACCGGCTACCACAACATCGTGAAAGCGGTGCTGGATGCGGCAGGCCGCATGAAGGTCGCGCAGGCCGCGGAATAGACCAGCGCTACTCGCCGAACTCAAGCCGCCGCATTCGATGGAAGACGGCGGAACAGCAACAATCTCCGGTCGGGAGGATCAGGAAAATGGGCGTTGAAGGTATTGGCGCAAGTGTCGTGCGCAAGGAAGACAAGCGATTCATCACGGGCAAGGGCCGCTATGTCGACGATATCAAGCTGATCGGCATGACCCACGCGCATTTCGTCCGCAGCCCCCACGCACACGCCAAGGTCAAGGGCATCGATTCCGCCGAGGCGATGAAGATGCCGGGCGTCATTGCGGTGCTGACCGGCCAGCAGATCGTCGACGACAAGATCGGCAATCTGATTTGCGGCTGGGCCATTACCTCAAAGGACGGCTCACCGATGAAGATGGGCGCCTGGCCCGCAATGGCGCCGGAGACCGTGCGCTTTGTCGGACAGGCCGTCGCCGTCGTGATCGCCGAGACCAAGAACCAGGCGCGCGATGCCGCGGACGCCGTGGTCGTCAACTACGAGGAGTTGCCGGCCGCAGCCGACATTAGCGCCGCGATCAAGCCGGGCGCGCCGCAGTTGCATCCGGAAGCTCCGGGCAACGTGATTTACGACTGGACCATCGGCGATGAAGCCGCAACCGGTGCGGCGTTCAAGTCGGCGGCCAACGTGGTCGCCCTCGACATTACCAACAACCGCCTGGTGCCGAATGCGATGGAGCCGCGCGCGGCGATCGCCGACTACGACACGGCGGAAGAGCATTTCACGCTCTACACGACATCACAAAACCCGCACGTCGCCCGGCTGGTGCTGTCGGCTTTCTACAACATCGCGCAGGAACACAAGCTGCGCGTGGTGGCGCCTGACGTCGGCGGCGGCTTCGGATCGAAGATATTCATCTATCCCGAAGAGATGGTGGCGTTGTGGGCCTCGAAGAAAGTCGGGCGTCCCGTCAAGTGGACCGGCGACCGCTCCGAGGCGTTCCTCACCGACGCGCACGGCCGCGATCACCTGACCAAGGCCGAGATGGCGTTTGACAAGGACAACAAGATCACCGGCCTGCGCGTCAAGACATACGCCAATCTCGGCGCCTACATGTCGCTGTTCTCGTCCTCGGTGCCGACCTACCTCTATGCGACGCTGCTGTCGGGCCAATACAACATCCCCAACATCTTCGCCGAGGTGATCAGCGTCTACTCCAACACCGTGCCGGTCGATGCCTACCGCGGCGCAGGCCGTCCGGAAGCAAGCTTCGTGGTGGAGCGGCTGGTGGAGACCGCGGCGCGGCAGTTGAAGGTCGATCCGACCGAACTGCGTCGCAAGAACTTCATCACGCAGTTTCCGCACCAGACGCCCGTCATCATGGCCTATGACACCGGCGATTTCGGCGCCTCGCTCGACGCCGCCATGAAGGCGATCGACTATGCGGGCTTCGCCAGCCGCAAGGCCAAGGCTAAATCCGAAGGCAAGCTGCGCGGCATCGGCGTGTCCTGCTACATCGAGGCCTGCGGCATCGCGCCGTCCAAGGCCGTCGGCAGCCTCGGCGCCGGCGTCGGTCTGTGGGAATCCGCGGAGGTGCGCGTCAATCCGGTCGGCACGATCGAAATCCTCACGGGTTCGCACAGCCATGGCCAGGGTCACGAGACGACCTTCTGCCAGCTGGTCGCCGAACGTCTCGGCGTTCCCATCAGCCAGGTGCAGATCGTCCATGGCGACACCGACAAGGTGCAGTTCGGCATGGGAACCTACGGCTCGCGTTCGGCCGCCGTCGGCCTCACTGCGATCCTGAAGGCGATGGAGAAGGTGGAGGCCAAGGCGAAGAAGATCGCGGCCCACGCGCTGGAAGCGAGCGAGAACGACATCGTCATCGAGAACGGCGAGTTCAAGGTGACCGGCACCGACAAGTCGATCGCGCTGCCGATGGTCGCGCTCGCGGCCTACACCGCGCACAACCTGCCGGACGGCATGGAGCCGGGCCTGAAGGAGGGCGCGTTCTACGACCCGACCAACTTCACCTTCCCGGCCGGCTCCTATATCTGCGAAATGGAAGTCGACGCCGCCACCGGCAAGAGCACTTTCGTCAACTTCGTGGCGGCTGACGATTTCGGGCGGCTGATCAACCCGATGATCGTCGAGGGCCAGGTCCATGGCGGACTTGTTCAGGGTATCGGCCAGGCACTGCTGGAAGGCGCGGTTTATGACGCCTCGGGCCAGCTCCTGACGGCATCCTTTATGGATTACGCCATGCCGCGCGCCAGCGACGTGCCGTCGTTCAAGCTGTCGCACACCACGACGCTCTGTCCGGGCAATCCGCTCGGCGTCAAGGGCTGCGGCGAGGCGGGCGCGATCGGCGCTTCGGCCGCCGTCATCAACGCCATCACCGATGCCATCGGCAACAACAAGCTGGAAATGCCGGCGTCGTCCGATCGCGTCTGGCACGCGATTCACGGTTGAGGAGCAAGCAACATGTACGAGACCACCTATCACCGCGCCTCCTCGGTCGACGAGGCCGCTTCGCTCTTTGCCAAAGGCAAGGAAGCGAAATACATCGCCGGCGGCCAGACGCTGCTTCCCGTCATGAAGCTGCGCCTCGCCGCGCCGTCCGACGTGATCGATCTTGCCAAGATCAAGGACCTGGTCGGCTGCCTCGGCACCAGTAACGGCATCGAGATCAAGGGAGCGACCACGCATCATGAGGTGTCCAAGGATGCCACCGTGCGCAAGGCCATTCCGGCGATCTGCTATCTCGCCTCGGTGATCGGCGATCCCGCCGTGCGTTATCGCGGCACCATCGGCGGTTCGCTCGCCAACAATGATCCGGCCGCGGACTATCCCGCCGCCGTGCTGGCGCTGAACGCGACCGTCAAGACCAACAAGCGCACGATCCCTGCGGATGAGTTCTTCAAGGGCCTGTTCACGACTGCGCTTGCAGGATGGCGAGATCATCACTGCGGTCTCGTTCCCGGTGATCGACAAGGCGGGTTACGCCAAATTCCGCAACCCGGCTTCGCGCTTTGCGCTGACTGGCGTGTTCGTGGCGAAGACTCCGGGCGGTGACGTCAGGGTCGCGGCCGTCGGCGCGTCGCAGAACGGCGTCATGCGGGTACCGGCAATCGAGGCAGCATTGAAGGCAAACTGGTCGGCTGGCGCGCTCGACAACGTCAAGGTCTCGTCGGACGGGATGCTCGCCGATATTCACGGCTCATCCCAGTACCGTGCCAATCTGGTGAAGGTGATGGCACAGCGCGCGGTGACTGCCGCCGGCTGAGCCATCCCGCATCAAGCCATGCATGCGGCGCGCAGCGATGCGCGCCGCATTGTTTTTGGGCCAAGATTTGCTTGCCACGGGACGGCGGAGGCGAGACACTTTAGCTAATCAGCTAATTAAGAATTCATTCGAGGAAACACACTCGTGCTCGACAAACCCGCGTCCCACACATCAGCCAAAACGTCCGGCCCGCTCGCCGGTTACCGCATTGTCGAATTCGCCGGCATCGGCCCGGGCCCGTTCGCCTGCATGATGCTCGCCGACATGGGTGCTGAAGTCGTCACGCTCGATCGCGTCGGCGCGGCCAAGAACATGAAATCGGTCGCCGGTCGCGGCCGCAAGGTGGTCGAGCTCGATCTGAAGGACAAGGCGGCGATCGCGCAGGTGCTCGACCTGCTCGCCAATGCCGACGCGCTGGTCGAAGGCTTTCGCCCCGGCGTGATGGAGCGGCTCGGGCTCGGTCCCGACATCGTGCTCGCGCGCAATCCAAAGCTCGTCTACGGCCGCATGACCGGCTGGGGCCAGGAAGGCCCGCTTGCAAACGCCGCCGGTCATGACATCAACTATATCTCGATCACCGGTGCGCTGGCTGCGATCGGACCAAGGAGAAGCCGGTGCCGCCACTCAATCTGGTCGGCGATTTCGGCGGTGGCGCGCTCTATCTCGTGGTCGGCGTGCTCGCCGCACTGCTGGAAGCTTCGAAGTCCGGCAAGGGCCAGGTGGTGGATACCGCGATGTGCGACGGCGCGGCATCGCTGATGTCGATGTTCTTCGACATGACCGCGATCGGCCGCTGGACCGAAGGCCGCGACCAGAATTTCCTCGACGGCGGCGCGCATTTCTACGGCGTCTATGAATGCTCCTGCGGCAACTTCATCTCGATCGGCTCGATCGAGCCGCAGTTCTACGCCTTGCTGCGCCAGCATGCGGAGCTGACCGATGCCGACTTCGACGCGCAGATGGACCGCAAGGCGTGGCCCGCGCTGAAGGACAAGCTGACCAAGGTGTTCAAGAGCAAGTCGCGCGCGGATTGGTGCAAGATCATGGAAGGCACCGACATCTGCTTTGCGCCGATCCTGACCATGGCGGAAGCGCCGAAGCATCCGCACATGGCCGCGCGAAAAGTATTCGTCGAACGCCACGGCGTGACCCAGCCCGCACCCGCGCCGCGATTCTCCCGCACGCCGTCCGCGATCCGCGAGCCCGAGAAGACGGATATCGGAGAGCTTGTGGGCAGCTGGAAGAGCGGGAGATAGTCCCGGAAGGAGAAGCGGCGCAACGGCGCCGCTTCTCCAATACCCTTATCGGACAAACACCCGGCGATTGCCGAAGCCGCCATTGCCATTGCCATGGCCGTACGGATTCATCGGACGGGCACTTCCAAAGCCAGGCCGCGGACCGGGCGGAGGCAGCGCCACCATGCGGCCGCCGAACGGATGCACGACGAGTTCGCCTTTCAGCCGCGCGTCCTCGCGGGCTTTTTCTTCCGCCTTCTTGCGCTTGTCGCGTTCGCTGGCGCCATTGCTCGGCGGCAACCTGTTGTCCGGATTGGCATCGCTGGTCGGCGCGGCATAGTCGCCGTTGCAGTGAACGGTGATGCTCTTCCAGGGCGTCGATGGCGCGAATGTTCCGCCGACCACTTCATCCCTGTACTGGACAGTCGTCGTCTTGGCGAAATGCTCGAACTTGACCCAATCGTCACCGAACTTGCCGCCGCCCAGCGCCGTCGCAGCCATCTGCTTCGTCTCGCTGGTGATCGGCCCGCCATTGACCTGGCGCCATTGCTTGACGGTGACCACACCGGCCTTGTCGGTGCCGATCCGTGTCGTCACCTTGATCGGCTTGCACTGGCCGGCAGGCGCGCGCGGCGACGAACTCGTTGACCGTCGCGAGGAAGAGGTCGAGCTCCGAAACATTGGTCTTGTTGCGATGCGGATCGGGGTTCGGATCGGTCGGTACTCTTCGAATGGACGAGGCATTCGACACGGGCCCAGATCTGGCCGTGGCGGGTCTCGTCGCCGCCGCCCCAACTGGTATTTTCGGCGTTGCCGACTTCAGCCGGGCCAAGGTTGCCGGAATCTTTTCGCGTATTCACCGTGAAGGCCACGACCATCGGCATGTCGAAGCCGTGCGGTCCATCCGATAGCGCTTTCTTGTTGCACAGCTTCAGAATTTCGTCGCCATAGGGGGTCGCCGCCGGGAGAATGCCAGAAAGCTGCAGCTTGTCGGTCGAGAATGAGATGTTCTTGGCGTTCCCGTAGTCGCGCCGCATCACGCTCTCGAAGTAGAGCAACGGACTGTTGCTTTCACCGCACTGCCTGTCGACGCAGGTGCCGAGGAAGATGCCGGCATCCTGCACATAGCCGGGCCATTTGGTATCGACTTCCATCCCCGCCCAGAACTCGACCTGGCCGGGCAGTATCGTGTCCCACTTCACACCGCCGTTCAATTCGACGTAGACGGTGTTCTTCTTGAGCGGCGTCTCGGTGCTCAGGCTCATTGAATTGATGGTGGCGTCTTCCGCGAAGGCGAGCGTGGTCGACGCGGCGACAAGTGCGCCGATCGCAACGCTTCCGATGAGCATCCGGACGTGATGGCCGAGAGATTTCTGTGACCTGTAGGTACCGCGCGACATGATCCGCTCCCTGTGTGCCGCGCATGGATTGCGGGGCTTCGGGTTTCGGACGTGGCTTTGCGCACAGAGGTTCGGCGAGCCGGTGCGTCAAATCGACTGCACCATCCGTGCGGCATGTGATCCAGCGCACACAGAGAGATGAGGAGCAGCGCGGTCGCTTGAACCGCCCGGAGCTGGTCGCGACGCGACGCGGATGTAGGGTGGGTGTAGCCGAAGGGTAACCCACCGCCGCATCAACTCACGCCGCGTTGTCGACCTTCAGCACGCCGCGGCGGATCTGGTCTTCCTCGATCAATTCGAACAGCGCCTTGAAATTGCCCTCGCCGAATCCGTCGTCGCCCTTGCGCTGGATGAACTCGAAGAAGATCGGCCCGATCGCGTTCGCCGAGAAGATCTGCAGCAGCACCTTGGTCTGGCCACCGTCGACCACGCCCTCGCCGTCGATCAGGATGCCGTTCTTCTTCAGACGCGGCACGTCCTCGCCATGCTTGGGCAGGCGCGCGTCGATCTTCTCGAAATAGGTTTCGGGCGGCGACGGCATGAACGGCAGGCCGGCCTCGCGCAGATTTTCGATGGTGCGATGGATATCGCGCACGCCGCAGGCGATGTGCTGGATGCCTTCGCCGTGATAGGTGTTGAGATATTCCTCGATCTGCCCGGAATCGCCGGCGTCCTCGTTGATCGGAATGCGGATCTTGCCGTCCGGGCTGGTCAGCGCGCGCGAGAACAGGCCGGAGGCGCGGCCCTCGATGTCGAAGAAGCGAATCTGGCGGAAGTTGAACAGTTTTGCGTAGAAGCCGGTCCACACATCCATCCGCCCGCGATGGACGTTGTGGGTGAGATGGTCGAGATAATAGAGGCCGGCGCCGGCCGGGCGCGGATCGCGCGCACCGAGCCATTCGAACTCGGCATCATAGGCCGAGCCCTTGGCGCCGTAGCGATCGACGAAGTACAGGAGGCTGCCGCCGATGCCCTTGATGGCGGGAACGTCGAGCGTCTTCGCCTGCGACGTGATGCCGGCGGGCTCAGCGCCGAGCGCAATCGCGCGCTCATAGGCCTGCTTCGCATCGACGACGCGGAACGCCATCGACGGCGCACAGGGGCCGTGCGCGGCGACGAAATCGAAGCCGTGGCTGCCCGGCTCCTCGTTGACGAGGTAGTTGACGTCGCCCTGGCGGTAGACGGTGATCTTCTTGCGCTTGTGGCGGGCGACCGGCGACAAAGCCCATCAGCTTGAACAGCGCGTGCAGTTCGCCGGGGTTCGGGATGCGCATATTCGACGAACTCAAAACCGTCGGTGCCCATCGGATTGTCGGCGCTGATGGTGGCAGGCGGCGCGTCGTGCGGAAACGGTCCCATGAGCAGATCTCCCGAATTGATTTCCGTCATTTTCGGCCAAATTCCGCGCAATGTGCGTGCATATGAGGGCGCATATTGCTAGTATCGTGCACGATCCGTGCATAAAACTGGCAATTTACGCATGATCCAGACAGACGCCTTCGATCTCAAAATGCTGGCCGCGCTGCAGGATGACGGCCGGCTCACCAACCAGCAGCTCGCTGACCTCGTCGGACTGTCGGCCTCGCAATGCTCGCGGCGGCGGATGCGGCTGGAGGAAGAGAAGGTGATATCAGGCTATCACGCCGATCTCGCCGGCGAAGCGCTCGGCTTCAACCTGATCGCCTTCGTCCACATCACGCTCGCCACCCATTCGCCCGACAACGCCAAGAAATTCCGCGCGCTGGTCAATCGCGTCGACGACATCCAGGAGGCCTATTCGCTGACCGGCGATGCTGACTACGTGCTCAAGGTGGTGCTGCGCGACCTCAAGAGCCTGTCCGACCTCGTCAACAACGTGCTGATGCCGCACCAGAGCGTGGCGCATGTGCGCTCGTCGATCGTGCTGGACCGGCTGAAGGAGAGCATGAAGCTGCCGCTGCGTGCTTAGTCACCTCGCCACGCAAGGGGGCGAAGGCAGCGGTGCTTGTCTCAAATCGAGGGAAATCCGCCCTTCGCAATGGCGCCCACGTCTGCGATCTTCACTGGCAAATCGAATCCGCGAGACCATCATGGCCCTGCAACTCCGACCGAACTGCGAATATTGCGACAAGGACCTGCCGCCGTCGGCGACGGAGGCGCGCATCTGCTCCTACGAATGCACCTTCTGCGCCGATTGCGTGGAGACGAAACTCGGCAATGTCTGCCCGAACTGCGGCGGCGGTTTCGCGCCGCGGCCGATCCGCCCCGCAAAGGAATGGCGCAGTGGCGTGTGCGTGACAAAACACCCGCCGTCGGACAAGCGTGTGCATCTGAAGTACAGCGTCGAGGATGTCGCCGCGCATTCGGCGAAGCTCAGGGCGATCGCGCCACAGGACCGCTAGTACCGTCGCGAGCCAGCCAATCGTCCCCTCGACCTCGCCAAAGCCGACGCGAAAACCGTCGCCCTGGCACCAGCCGCGCATCACCAGCGAATCGCCGTCTTCCAGGAACGAGCGCTTGACGCCGCCGTCGAGCTCGACCGGCTCGGTGCCGTTCCAGCTGATCTCCAGAAGACTGCCGCGCTGGTTCTTCTCGGGGCCGGAGATGGTGCCGCTCCCTAGGAGATCGCCGACATTCATGACGCAGCCGGATGAGGCATGGTGCACGAGCTGCTGCACCGACGACCAGTACATGTATTTGAAATTGGTGCGGCAGATCGTCTGCGGCGCGTTCATGCCGCCGGCGCGCAAGGCGACATCCAGCTCCATGTCGTAATTGTTGGCGCCCGATTGCTTCAGGTAAGCGAGCGGCTCCGGCTCCTGCTTCGGACCCTGCAAACGAAACGGCTCCAGCGCCTCGCGCGTCACGATCCAGGGGCTGATCGAGGTCGCGAACGCCTTGGCCTGGAACGGCCCGAGCGGCACATATTCCCATTGCTGGATGTCGCGCGCGCTCCAGTCGTTGAGGATGGTGAAGCCGAAGATCATCGCTTCGGCCTGCGCTTCGCGTGAGCATCTCGCCCATCTTCGAGGCCTGTCCGACCACCACGCCCATTTCGAGTTCGAAATCGAGCCGCTTGCACGGACCGAAACTCGGCACCTCAGCCGTCGGCGGCTTCAACTGCCCGCGCGGCCGCTTCACTTTGGTGCCGCTGACGACGACGGTGGAGGCGCGGCCGTTATAGCCGATCGGCATGTGCAGCCAGTTCGGCTGCAGCGCATTGTCCTTGCCGCGGAACATGACGCCGACATTGGTGGCGTGCTCCTTGGAGGAATAGAAGTCGGTATAGCCGGCGACCGCGATCGGCAGATGCAGGGTGACGTCCCGCATCGGCACCAGCGCGCGCGCGCGCAATTCCTTGTTGTCGCGCAATTCCGGATTATCGTGGCGCAGCAGTTCGCTGATCCGTGCCCGCGTCCTGGTCCACACCTTCGGCCCCAGCGCCATGAAGGCGTTCAGCGAGGGTTGCGAGAACACGCCGAGCGGGCCGACGTCGAGCCTGGAGTCCTGCTCGAGCTCCCAGAGGTCGAGCACGAAGTCGCCGATCGCAACGCCAACCCGCGGCGCAAGGCCGTCCTTGGCCGAGAACACGCCATAGGGCAGGTTCTGGATCGGAAAGTCGGAGGCGGGATCGACCGGGATGAAGGAGCGGAGTTTGGGGTCGTTGGGGTGGGGCATTTCCTAATCTCTTTTCTTTCCCTTCTCCCCTTGTGGGAGAAGGTGGCGCGCATCGGCAGATGCGCGACGGATGAGGGGTCTGCATCCGCGGAGAGAACCCCTCACCCGACTTCATCTCGCTCCGCTCGATTTCGTCACCCTCTCCCACAGGGGGAGAGGGGAAGATGAACTACGGCTTGTTCGGGTCGAACTTCTTCTCAAGCCCGTTCCAGCAGTCGGCATAGTCGTCCTGCAACGTCGACGTCGTCGCCGCGTGCTCGGTGACACGCTGGGCAAAGCGCGTTTCGAACATGAAGGCCATGGTGCCCGTCAGTTTCACCGGCTTCAGCTCGACATTGCTCGGCGTGCTCGAAGGCCTCACGATCGGGGCCATGCGGCAGCATGCAATTGTGCAGGGATGCGCCACCCGGCACGAAGCCCTGCGGCTTGGCGTCATAGACGCCGTAGATCAGCCCCATGAACTCGCTCATGATGTTCATGTGGTACCACGGCGGACGGAAGGTGTTTTCCGCCACGCCCCAGCGCTCCGGGAAGATCACGAAGTCGATATTCGCCGTGCCTGCCGTCTCCGACGGCGAGGTCAGCACGGTGAAGATCGAGGGATCGGGATGGTCGAAGGCGATGGCGCCGACCGGCGAGAAGGTGCGCAGATCGTATTTGTACGGCGCGTAGTTGCCGTGCCAGGCCACCACGTCGATCGGCGAATGCGGCAGCTTTGTCATGAACAGCGCGCCGCCCCATTTCACATAGAGCTCGGTCGGCGTGTCCTTGTTCTCGTAAGCGGCAACGGGCGTGAGGAAGTCGCGCGAATTGGCCAGACAATTGGCGCCGATCGGGCCGCGCTCCGGCAGCGTGAAGGCGCCGCCGTAATTCTCGCAGAGATAGCCGCGCGCCGGTCCGTTGGGGATCTCGACACGGAATTTCACGCCGCGCGGAATCACCGCGATCTCGCCCGGCTCGATATCGATGCGGCCGAATTCGGTGACGAGGCGCAGATTGCCCTGCTGCGGCACGAACATCATCTCGCCGTCGGCATTGTAGAAGTGCTGATCGACCATCGACTTGGTGATCAGGTACATGTGCGCCGCCATGCCGCCTTGCGTGTTGGCGTCGCCGGCCGTGGTCATGGTGTGCACGCCCTGCAGGAAGGTGACTTCACCTTTGGGCAGCGGCGGCGGATCCCAGCGCAATTGCGCGATCGGCAGCTCATATTCATGGCACGGCGCGGTGCGCCACAGGCCCATGTCGACCTTGGTGAAGCGGCCGGAATGCTTCACCGACGGGCGGATGCGGTAGAGCCAGGAGCGCTCGTTGGCGCCGCGCGGCGCGGTGAACGGGCGAGCCTGACAATTGCTCGGCATAGAGCCCGTAGGCGCAGCGCTGCGGCGAATTGCGCCCGACCGGCAGCGCGCCGGGCAGCGCCTCGGTTTCAAAGCTGTTGCCGAAGCCGGACATGTAGCCCGGCGTGATCTGCGCGGAACTGCGGCTGATGGTGTCAGGCGAGGTGTTGATGTTCATGTCTATCCTCCTCCTTGCAGGGCGGCCCACATTTCGCGGTCGCGTGCATCGGTCCAGATCACGGGATCGTCGATCCCGGAAGCCTCGTCGAACGCGCGCGAGACGTTGAACGGCAGGCAGTGCTCGTAGATGGCGAACGTCGAGAATTTCGGATCCATCACCTCGCGCGTCGCCGCCATCGATTCCTTCAGGCTGCGGCCCTTGGCGACCGACACCTCAGCCGCGCCATAAAGCGAACTGACAAAATCGCGCGTCATCGCAATGGCATCGCGCACGGTGGCAACCCCCTGCAGTGCGTCGCCGCGACCGGGTGCGATCGCCTTGGGATTGAAGGCGCGGATTTCGTTCAGCGTCGCCGGCCATTCGCGCAAATAGGCATCGCCGCAATAGCAGGCGGAGTGATACTCGATCAGATCGCCCGACAACATCACCTCGGCATCAGGCACCCAGGCGACGATGTCGCCGGAGGTGTGGCCGGCGCCGAGCGACATCAACCGCACCTCGCGCTTGCCGAGATAGATCGTCATGTCGGTCTCGAACGTCAGCGTCGGCCAGGTCAGGCCGGGAATGCTTTTGGCGTCCTGGAACAGGCGTGGGAAACGGCCGTACTCGGAATCCCAGTCCTGCTGGCCGCGCTCCTGGATCAGGCGATAGGTCTCCTGCGAGGCGACGATGCCTTGCGCCTTGTAGGCGGAGGCGCCTAACACGCGCACGGCGTGATAATGCGACAGCACGACATATTTGATCGGCTTGTCGGTCACGGCGCGCACCCGCTCGATCACCTTGTTCGCCATCGCGGGCGTTGCCTGCGCATCGAACACCAGGCAGCTGTCGTCGCCGACGACGATGGCCGTGTTCGGATCGCCCTCGGCGGTGAAGGCGTAGATATCGGAGCCGATGTCGGAGAAGGTGACCTTCTTCTCGGCAAGGTCTCCGGTGGAGGCGAAACTGGCCATCAATTCAATTCCCTTGAGCTTGTTGTTGCTGTTGTTGTTGTTGCTGCTGCTGCGCTGCTTCGAGCACGCTGTGCTTGGCGAGTGCGATCGCCTCGCGCAGCACCGCGATGTCGCCGATATGGTTGGCAAGCACCAGCACGAGCGCCGCATCGAGATCGGCGCTCTCGGTCTCGCTCAGGCCGCGATGGGCTTCCACGATGGCGCGGAAGGCGTCGTCGGGCTTTGCGAAATTCGATGTGGTCGACAATGCCATCGTAAACCTCAATTGAGACCGCAGGCGCGCGACAGCGCAGCCGCGATTGTCGCTTGCGTCGGCTGACGGAAGCGCGCCGCGACATAGCCATCCGGCCGCAGCAGATAGGCGCTGCCGGGTTCGGCGTCGTAACGGTTCCCCGCAAGCCCTGCAGCATCGACAAGCCCGTCGCTGCCGCCGATCCGAATGCTGCCGACGCCCTGTGGCGCATCGACCGCCTTGCCATTGCCAAACGTCAGCAGCGTGAAACGCGTTCCCTTGTCGGCGAAGGCATCGGTGAGGAACATCGCCTCACCCGAGCGCGCCGTAACCGGCGCATCCGGCATCGACGTGCCCGGCGGCGGACCGCCGCGCCAAGGATCGACGTCGGCCGTCGACAGCGGCGTGTCATAGGCCGAAGGCACCGACAGCCGGCCGCCATTGACCATGCGCTTGCCGAAGTCGGTTTCCCTGGCAAGCGCCAGCACCGCCTTGCGCAGCCGCGCTTCCTGCTTCGTCGCCGGCGCCATGAAGTCGGTCGAGCGGGTGGACTCGCGGATGTTTTCGTCTGCCGCAGTACTGCGCTCGGTGTGATAGGTCTCCAGCAGGCTTTCCGGCGAGGCGCCGCGCAACACGCGCTCGAGCTTCCAGGCGATGTTCTCGGCGTCTTCAAGTCCCGAGTTTGCGCCGCGCGCGCCGAACGGTGACACCTGATGCGCGGAATCGCCGGCAAAGATCACGCGGCCATGGACGAAGCGGTCCATGCGGCGGCACTGGAACTTGTAGAGCGATATCCATTCGAAATCGAACTTGTCATGACCGAGCATGCGCGCGATCCGCGGCCGCACGTTTTCCGGCTTCTTCTCGGCGACCGGGTCGGCATCCGGATTGAGCTGCAGGTCGATGCGCCAGATGTCGTCGGGCTGCTTGTGGAGCAGTGCCGAGCGGCCGGCATGGAACGGCGGATCGAACCAGAACCAGCGTTCGGTCGGGAACGCCGCGGTCATCTTCACGTCGGCGATGAGAAACTGATCCTCGAACACCTGGCCGGCAAAATCCGCACCCACCATCTGGCGCAGCGCCGAGCGGGCGCCGTCGCAGGCGACGACATATTGCGCGTGCAGGCGATAGGGCCCCTCGGGCGTATCGACCGTCAGCGCGACATGGTCGTTGCGCCGGTCGAGCGCGGTCACCTTGTTGCGCCAGCGCAGATCGACGCCGGGCAATTCCTCGACGCGGTCGACCAGATAAGCCTCGGCGTAAAACTGCTGGAGATTGATGAAGGCGGGCCGCTTGTGGCCCTCCTCGGGCAGGAGGTTGAACTGGTAAAGCTGGGACGCGCCATGAAAAATCCGGCCGACGCTCCACACCACGCCCTTGTCGACCATGCGCTGGCCCGTGCCGAGCCGGTCCCAATATTCCAGCGAACGTTTTGAGAAGCAGATTGCGCGCGAGCCCTCGCCGATCCGGTCGGCGTCGTCGAGCAGCACCACCTTCTGTCCGCGCTGGGCGAGGTCGATCGCAAGCGATAGTCCCACCGGGCCCGCGCCGACCACTACGACCGCATGCTCGGCCGGGCTTTGGGCCGTCCGGTCCTGGTCGGAATGGCGGCGGTAGCCGAACTGGACTTTGGTTGGTGCCATCAATTTGCTCTGGCCAACGGCGAGCGACCCTGTTAATTAGTCGCATCTGCAACTATCTTAAACTCCGTCCACGCTCCGCCGTCAACCCAGATCGGAACGATTTTTGGCAAAGGTCCTCTTCAGCGACGCACCGTCAGCCCCGCGCGAGGAAACGCCCGCGAAGAAGAACGCGCGGCTCGATCTATTGAAATTCGTACCGTTCCGCCTCAACCGCCTGGCCGCTGAAGTCAGTAACGCCCTCTCGATGGAATACCAGGAGCGCCACGGGCTCGACATTCCCGGCTGGCGGGTGCTGGCCACGCTCGGCTTCCGCAAGGATCCTTGCAGCGCGCAATTCATCGCCCAGTGCACGCGGACGCACAAATCGACCATCAGCCGCGCGGTCACCGCGTTGATGGCCGAGCAGATCGTCGAGCGCGTCGAGAACGAGAACGACCGCCGCGAATTCCGCCTACGCCTGACCCGCAAGGGCCGCGCGCTCTATGAAGAATTATTCCCGCGCCTTTTGCAGCGGGAGCAGGAAATCCTTGGCTGCCTCTCAGCCCAGGAGCGGCGTGATTTCGCGGTCCTGCTCGGCAAGCTCGAGCAAAGCCTCGCGCTGGTGCAGACCAGCGAAGAAGCCGACGCCAAGGACGCGTTTTAGGCCGCGTTACTTCACCGCCGTCACCACAATCTCCACGATGTGCGGCGGTTCGAGCTCGACGCCGATGCAGGCGCGCATGGGCGGGTTTTTGCTGTCGACCCACTCATCCCAGGCACGGTTCATCTCGGCCTTGCGCTTCATGTCGGCGATATAGACGATTGCCGAGAGGATCTTGCTCTTGTCCGTGCCGCACAGCGCGAGAACTCTCGTCGATACGGGCGAGCGCCTTTACGCTCTGCTCATACATCGAGGGACTGACCGGATCGGGAGCGACCGCCACGGTGAAAACGAGATCGTCGTGCGCGACTGCACGGCTACGGGTAGGTGTGAGACCGGCAAAGCGCGTGATCATGAGGTTCTCCCTTGCTCTCTCCCCCGTCATTGCGAGGAGCGAAGCGACGAAGCAATCC
This sequence comes from uncultured Alphaproteobacteria bacterium, assembly GCA_963816655.1. Classification (GTDB taxonomy): domain Bacteria; phylum Pseudomonadota; class Alphaproteobacteria; order Rhizobiales; family Xanthobacteraceae; genus Bradyrhizobium. Next base: position 400,392 of record CAWFLW010000025.1, read on the forward strand.
AGCTTTCTTGCGGCAACGAAAGAAGCTGGATTGCTTCGCTTCGCTCGCAATGACGGGGACTATGCCTTACCGATGTGTTTCGCGATGACAGGAAAATAATTGTCGCCTGATCCCGCATCGATCGCTTCCTGCAGGATCGTGCCGATCAGCTCGGCGCCGCGCAGCTTGAAGCCGGCGTCACCGGCCAGCTCCAGCGCGTAGGAAAGATCCTTCAGCGCATATTCGGTCGAGAACGCGCGCTCCGGAAACACGCCCGGCAGAATGGCCTTCATGCCGTGATTTCGCAGCGCAAAGCTGTCGGCCGATCCCTTTGACAACGTCTCCAGCAATAATTTTGCATCGACGCCGCTGTGGCGGGCGATGGCAACGGCCTCCGCCAGCGCATTGACGGTCTCGAACAGCACCATGTTGTTGAGAATCTTCGGTCACCTGCCCCGCGCCGACGTCACCACAATGGGTGACATCGGTGGCAAAGCAGCGGATCAAGGGCTCGATCGCGTCATAGAGGCCGGGCGTCGTGCCGACCATGACGCTCAGCGTGCCATCCTGCGCCGCCTGCCGGGTGCGTGCGATCGGCGCATCCGCCCAGAAGGCGCCCTTCGCCTGCAATTGAGTGGCAAAATCGCGGGTCTGGCCCACCGAGGATGTACCGAGATCCACGATCACCTGCCCCGCGCGGATGTTCTTCAAAATGCCATCGCCCTCGAAAACAGCGCGCACATGTTTTGCGCTGGGCAGGCACAGGAAAACGAGATCGCTTTGCCTGAGCACATCGGCGACCGAGGCAGCGATATCGGCGCCGTCAGTGCGTAACCGCGCCAGCGGTTCGGCCGAAAGATCGAACGCCAGCACGCGGCGGCCGCTTTTTTTCACTAGGTTGCGGCAGATCGGCTCGCCCATCACGCCGAGGCCGATGAAGCCGATGATCTTGTACTCGGACATTTCACTTATCTTTTGTTTGACGCGTTTTCTTCACGCAAACCGGCGCCCACTTCGCTTGAAAACGCTATGTTACTTCACAAACGACCGCGACGGCGCCAGATGAAGCGCAAAGGCATCGACCTTGTCGCTGGCGCGCGGATAGATTTCGCTGACGATCGGGTCGTGACCGGGAATGAAGCGGTCGGGATGGCCGGCCAGCCGCTCGACGATCTCCCAGCCCTGTATCATGTCGCCGACATTGTAGACGATCGGAAACGGGCTGCGCTTTTGCAGGTTCGCGTAGTAATGCGCGGCGTCGGAGGCGAGCACCACGGGTCCGCGCGCGGTTTCCACCCGCACCACCTGCAGCCCGTCCGAATGTCCGCCGACACGGTGTACGCTCACGCCCGGCGCGATCTCGCCATCGCCGGAATGGAAGGTGACGCGCTCGCCGTAGACGTGGCGCACCATCGTCGTGACGTGCTCGACCGAGAATGGATGCCGCAGCATGCCGTTGCACATGCAGCGTCCGGTCGCATAGCTCATCTCGCGGTCCTGCACGTGAAACCGCGCATTGGGAAAGCGGTCGAGATTGCCAGCGTGGTCGTAATGCAGGTGCGTTACGATCACGTCCTTGATGCTGTCAGCCTTGACGCCGAAGGCGGCCAGCGCGTCGACCGGATTGAGCGTCAGCTTGCGGGCACGCGCCTTGGCCTCTTCAGCATTGAATCCGGTGTCGACCAGGATGTCGCGGCCGCCGCCGCGGATCAGCCAGACGAAATAGTCGAGGTCCTGCGCCGTCGTGTCATGCGGGTCGGGCACCAGGAAATTCAAATGAGGGGTGCGCGGCGACATGGTCGCGTAGCGCAGCGCGTAGATTTCGCAGGCGTTTCCCATTGGGGTTGCTTCTTGATCTTGCGTTGTGGGGGCTGCGCAGCAAGACATTGTCAAAGCTAAAGGTCAAACCACCGCCCGCGCATGCCAGCGGTGTGATCGCAAGCGGCGACCGGCGGGACATCAAATGTGAGGCAGGGTCACATTAGGTCGGCCGGCGCAGGAACTCGCTCCCGCGGTCGGCTTCACGCAGTTGAGCAGTTGCGGGCCATTTATTCCCGTTGGATTTTGCGGGTACGTCGCGGTGAATTGTCGCAATTAACAGTGGCGCGGCAAGCGGTTGACGGTCTCGCGCGCCGGTTTGATAATGCCTGTTTCGTAGAGTAAGGTCGCCGCGGCGCGAGCTGGGATCGGCGCCTTTTTGGCTGGACGCCGTTGTGATGAAATTCCGCCTTGCATTATTCCTGACCCTGCTGCTTTCGATCGCGCCGGCCGCTCCATCGTTGGCCGCGGGCGAGCGCTTTGCGCTTGTGATCGGTAACGCCAAATATCCCGACGCCGAGGGGCCGCTGCGCGAGCCGCTCAATGATGCGCGCGACATCGCCGACGAGCTGAAACGCGACGGTTTTGCCGTCGATATCGGGGAAAACCTGACCGGCGAGCAGATGCGCCGCGCCTTCGAGCGCCTGTACGGCAAGATCAAGCCGGGCGCGGTGGCGCTGTTGTTCTTCTCGGGATTTGGCGTTCAGTCCGGCCGCCAGAGCTACATGATCCCGGTGGATGCCCAGATCTGGACCGAGGCCGACGTCCGCCGCGATGGCTTCAGCCTCGAAACCGTGCTCGGCGAAATCAACAGCCGCGGCGCGGGCGTCAAGATCGCGCTGGTCGATGCCTCCAGGCGCAACCCGTTTGAGCGGCGTTTCCGCAGCTTCTCCGCGGGGCTCGCGCCTGTCATCGCGCCGAACGGCACGCTCGTGATGTATTCGGCGGCATTGTCGTCCGTGGTCGGCGACAATGGCGGCGACCGCAGCCTGTTCGTGCGGGAATTGCTCAAGGAAATCCGTGTCCCCGACCTGATGGCCGAGGAAACGCTGAACCGCACCAGGGTCGGCGTCACCCGCGCCTCGCGTAGCGAACAGGTGCCGTGGATTTCGTCCTCGCTGGCTGAGGATTTCTCCTTCATTCCGGGCGGCACTGGCGGCGGATCGCGCCCGCCGCCGCCGAGCCAACAGACGACGACCCCTGCTCTGCCGCCACCTCCGCCCCCGGTCCAACAGACGACAACTCCTGCTCTGCCACCACCTCCGCCCCCACCCCCGACGAAGCAGGCAAACCTGCCGCCGCCAGCGGTGCAGGATCCCCCTGCGATTCCGCCGCCTCCGAAACCGGTCGAGGTCCTGATTCCGCCGCCCACGCCTCCACCTCCGAAAACGGAGTCCTCGTTGAGCGACGACCCCACCATCAAGAGCCTGACCGCCAAGCTCAACGACAACCCGGACGATGCTGCAGCCCTTTACCGGCGCGGCCAGGTCTATGCCAGCAAGGGCGCTTACGATTTGGCGATCAAGGACTTCAACAATTCGCTGCGGCTCAATCCGAAGGATGTCGAAGCCTACAATAATCGTTGCTGGGCCCGCACGGTGATCGGTGACCTGCAGGCCGCGCTAAGGGACTGCAACGAAGCCCTGCGGCTGCGCCCGAACTTTGTCGATGCGCTTGACAGCCGCGGCCTGCTCAACCTCAAGAGCGGCCAGACCAAGAATGCCATTGCTGATTTCGACGCTGCTCTGCGGATCAATCCCCGGCTGACCTCGTCGCTTTACGGCCGTGGCCTGGCCAAGAAGCGGAATGGCTCGCTTTCCGAGGGCGATCTGGATATTGCCAACGCCAAGGCCATGGACCCCAATATTGTCAAGGAATTCGCGGATTACGGGGTTCAGTAGCGTGATTTTGAAGCGGGCGACCTTCGAACCCCCGGAAGGCGCCAGAGACTAAAGACAATCAACGCCGTGGCCCATGCGGGCCGGCCGCCAATTTGGATGATGGATGGAACCGCGCTTGCAGCGCAGGAGGGACCGGCAATGTCAAAGTTTTCCGTAACCAAGAATCTGACCGCTATCGCCGCTATCATGACGGTGGGCGCTGGCGCGTCGTTTGGCTCGATCACCGCATATGCGGGCGACAACAATGTTACCGAGGATCAGATCTTGCAGGCGCTGAAGCCGGTGGCGAAGCCGCCGCTGACACGCGGCCTGTCGGTCGGCCCGCAGGCCGACCCGGCAGCGAGCGCAGCCGCCACTAAGTTCGTGACAACCGTGCGCGGCCGCACCACCCGTTCGCTGTCGCAGAGCGAGCGCGAGGAAATCGCCGCCATCGTCAAGGACAAACCGAAGATCGACCTCGAAATCAACTTCGAATACAACTCGGCCGAGATCAGCGGCAAGTCGGTGCCTTCGGTGCAGGCGCTCGGCCGCGCGCTGAGCAACGCCGAACTGAAAGGCTCGACTTTCGTGGTCGCCGGCCACACCGATGCGGCGGGCGGCGAAGCCTATAACCAGGAGCTGTCCGAGCGTCGCGCCGACGCCATCAAGAAGTACCTGGTCGACAAATACGGCATCAACGGCAGCGACCTCGTCACCGTCGGCTATGGCAAGAGCAAGCTGAAGGATGCGAACCAGCCGCTGGCCGAAGCCAACCGCCGCGTGCAGGTCGTCAACATGGAAACCAAGGTCACCGCGCAGAAGTAAGCGCCAGCCGACCTCGTGGTGCTGTGTGTGATTGCAAGACCTGAGCCTCCGTTCGGCCTGACCCCCGAACGGAGGCTCCGTGCTTTTGTCGGGATGCGCATTTGCCGCTCTCAGGCCGTATCCACATCGCAGCAAAACGCGCTAACATGCGTGGCGTCTCTCGCAGCGCAATCTGCGCCAATTCCACTCGATCCGATCCTGGACTGATCCGGCGATGAAGCAGCTCTCCGAATACCTCAAACCTGCGCTCGGAACGGCGTTCTTTGCCGTGCTGTTCGCCGGGTATTACTGGTACGAGCACCGCCCGCACCGCGAGAAGCCGGAGACGACTACTCAGGCAATGGTGGTCGTCGCCAAAACCGTCAATGCCTGCTTCTCCGACATGGTGCGGGTGACCGGCTTCATCGTGCCGAAGCGGGAGGCCGTGGTTGGCCCCGACCAGGAAGGCTCCAAGGTCACCGACCTCTTCGTCCGCGAAGGCGACATCGTCACCGACAATCAGGAGCTGGCGCGGCTGTCGGCGCCGCCGCAACAACAGGGCCAGCAAGGCCAGGGTGGCGGGCGCAGCGGACCGGTCTCGCTGCGCGCGCCCGCGCCCGGCCTCGTCACCGAGGTCAGGACCGTCGTCGGCGCACCGGCTTCACCGCAGGCCGGCCCGATGATCCGCATCGCGATCAACAACGAGATCGAGCTCGATGCCGAGGTCCCGAGCGTTCACCTGCTCAAGCTCAATCCAGGCGCCACCGCGCGCATCAGCCGCGACGGCGCGCCCGATCTGGTCGGCCGCGTCCGCCTGGTTTCGCCGCAGATCGACCGCACCAGCCAGCTTGGCAAGGTCCGCATCGCGCTGACCAACAATCCATCGCTCAAGGTCGGCATGTTCGCCCGCGCCAACATCGACGCCAAGCGCAGCTGCGGCGTCGCCGTGCCTCATACCGCGATCGACCGCCTCACCGTTCAGGTGGTGAAGGGCAACACGATCGAGACCCGCAGGGTCAAGGTCGGGCTGTCGTCCGAAACCTCCACTGAAATTCTTGAAGGCCTCGATGTCGGCGAAATCGTCGTGGCCGATGCTGGCACTTCGCTGCATGACGGCGACCAGATCAAGACCATGTTCGCCGACGAACTCGATCGCGGGCGGGGACGCTGATGGCTCTCAATATCTCGGCATGGTCAATCCGCAATCCGCTGCCGTCGATCGTCTTCTCGATCATCCTGCTGGTGCTCGGCTGGGTATCCTTCACCAAGCTCGCGGTGACGCGGCTGCCGTCGGCCGACATTCCCGTGATCTCGGTTGCGGTGTCGCAGTTCGGCGCGGCGCCGTCCGAGCTTGAAGCCCAGGTCACCAAGACCATCGAAGACGGCGTCTCCGGCGTCGAGGGCGTGCGGCACATTTCCTCCTCGATCACCGACGGCCTGTCGGTGACCACGATCCAGTTCGCACTCGAGACCAATACCGACCGCGCGCTGAACGACGTCAAGGACGCGGTCACCCGCGTGCGCGCCAACCTGCCGCAGAACGTCACCGAGCCGCTGATCCAGCGCGTCGACGTCATCGGCCTGCCGATCGTCACCTATGCCGCGATCTCGCCGGGCAAGACGCCGGAGCAGCTCTCCTATTTCGTCGACGACGTGGTCAAGCGCGCGCTGCAGGGCGTGCGCAACGTCGCGCAGGTCGAGCGCATCGGCGGTGTCGAGCGCGAAATTCTGGTGTCGCTCGATCCTGACCGGCTGCAGGCCGCAGGGCTGACCGCCGTCAATGTCAGCCAGATCCTGCGCGGCACCAATGTCGACGTCGCCGGCGGCCGCGCCGAAATCGGCAAGAACGACCAGGCGATCCGCACGCTGGCCGGCGCCAAGACGCTGAGCGAACTCGCCGGCACCATGATTCCGCTGTTCTCCGGCGGCGAGGTGCGGCTCGACGACCTCGGCACCGTCACCGACACCATCGCCGACCGCCGCACCTTCGCCCGCTTCAACGGCGAGCCGGTGGTGGCGCTCGGCATCAAGCGCTCCAAGGGCGCTTCCGACGTGGTGGTCGCCGCCGCCGTGCAGAAGCGCATCGACGCGCTCAAGGTGAACTATCCCGACGTCGACCTGAAGCTGATCGACACCTCGGTCGACTTCACCAAGGGCAACTACGAAGCCGCGATCTCGACCCTGTTCGAGGGCGCCGTGCTCGCGGTCATCATCGTGCTTCTGTTCCTGCGCGACCTCCGCGCCACCATCATCGCAGCCGTCTCGCTGCCGCTGTCGATCTTCCCGGCCTTCTGGGCGATGGACATATTGGGCTTCTCGCTCAACCTCGTCTCCTTCCTCGCCATCACGCTGTCGACGGGTATCCTGGTCGACGACGCCATCGTCGAGATCGAGAACATCGTGCGCCATATGCGGATGGGCAAATCGCCCTATCGCGCGGCGCTGGAAGCCGCCGACGAAATCGGCCTTGCGGTGATCGCGATCTCGCTCACCATCATCGCGATCTTCGCGCCGGCAAGCTTCATGTCGGGGATCGCCGGCCAGTTCTTCAAGCAGTTCGGCATCACGGTTTCGGTGCAGGTGTTCTTCTCGCTGCTCGCCGCGCGCTTCGTGACGCCGGTGCTGGCGGCCTATTTCATGAAGGACACCCACCACGAAGACCCGCCGCCGGGCTTCATCCTCAGGAACTACAACAAGCTCGTCACCTGGTCGGTGCATCACTATTTCCTCACCATCCTGGTCGGCTTCGGCGTCTTCGCGGCCTCGATCTGGAGCATCACGCTGCTGCCGCAGGGCTTCCTGCCGGCGCAGGACACCGCCCGTTCGCTGATGGCGATCGAGTTGCCGCCGGGCACGCAGCTGGGCGCCACCGAGAAGGTGACCGAGGAGATCGTCGCGCGGCTGCGCAAGCGGCCGGAGGTCAAGAGCGTGTTCGTCGACGGCGGGCGCGTTCCGCCCGGCACGCTCGAAGTGCGCCGCGCCGCGCTGATCGTCAACTACACGCCGAAGACCGAGCGCAAGATCACCCAGCGCGAGCTCGAGCTGTCGATCAGCCACGAGATGGAGAACGTTCCCGACATCCGTTTCTGGTTCCTCGACGAAAACGGCCTGCGCGCGATTTCGCTGGTCGTGACCGGCACCGACAGCAACATCGTCAACAATGTCGCGAGCGAACTGGCGACGCAGATGAAGCGGATTCCGCTGATCGCCAACGTGATCTCGGAGACCTCGCTCGACCGGCCGGAACTGCGCATCCGGCCGCGCGCCGAGCTCGCCGCACGGCTCGGTGTGTCGACCGAGAGCCTGTCGCAGACCATCCGCGTCGCGACCATCGGCGACGTCGGGCCTGCGCTGGCCAAGTTCGACGCCGGCGACCGCCAGGTGCCGATCCGCGTCCAGCTCGAGGACTCCGCACGCAGCGACCTCGAGATGCTGCAGCAATTGCGGGTGCCGCTCGGCCAGCGCGGCGAACGCGGCGGCGTGCCGCTTTCTGTGGTCGCCGACATCCAGCTCGATCAGGGCCCGACCAGCATCAATCGCTACGATCGCGAGCGGCAGGCCACCGTCGCCGCCGACCTCGTCGGCACCGCCGCGCTCGGCGACGCCACCAAACGGATCTACGACCTGCCGGTCATGAAGAGCCTGCCAAAGGGCGTGAAGGTGAGCCCGTCGGGCGACGCCGAAAGCCTCAACGAATTGTCGGAGGGCTTTGCCACCGCGATTACCGCGGGCCTCATGATGGTCTATGCGGTGCTGGTGCTGCTGTTCGGCACCTTCCTGCAGCCGATCACCATCCTGTTCTCGCTGCCGCTGTCGATCGGCGGCGCGATCGCCGCGCTGTTGCTCACCGGCAAGCAGCTCACCACGCCGGTGTGGATCGGCATGCTGATGCTGATGGGCATCGTGACCAAGAACGCCATCATGCTGGTCGAGTTCGCCGTCGAAGCGATCCGCGAGGGAAGAACGCGCGAGGAGGCGATGATCGACGCCGGCATGAAGCGCGCCCGCCCGATCGTGATGACCACCATCGCGATGGTCGCCGGCATGATGCCATCGGCGCTTGCGGTCGGCGCCGGCGGCGAGTTCCGCTCGCCGATGGCGCTCGCGGTGATCGGCGGCCTGATGTTCTCGACCGTGCTGTCGCTGGTGTTCGTGCCGGCGATGTTCATGCTGATGGACGATGTCGGCGCGCTGATCTGGCGCTTCGGCAAGCGGCTGATCGTCTCGCACGGGGAAGACGAAGAGCCGCCTCTGGCCCTGCATGGACACGGCCACCCGCCGGCCAAGGGCCCGCCGCCGGTGCCGCCGAACGTCGCGCCTGCGGCGGAGTAGACCGCTACTCGTTCCGCGCCACCGCCGTCAGCTTGTTCAGATTCTGCAGCAGGATGCGGCCGCGCTGCAGGTCCAGAATGCCGTCCTTGCGCCACAGCTGGAGCTGGCGGTTGACGCTTTCGCGCGCGGCGCCGACGAAGACGCCGAGCTGCTCCTGCGAGATATGAACCTCGGAGCCGAAATCCGCCGCCAGCGCGCAGAGCCGCCGCGCCAGGCGCACCGGCAGCGGCTGCAGCATGGATTCCTCCATCCGCTCGCTCTGCCAGCGGATGCGCTGGCACAACAGCATGATGAGCTTGATGGCGACCTTCGGCTCGCGCTCGAGGAAGGCCAGAAAGTCGTCGCGGCGCAGCACGAACAGTTCGGTCGGCTCGCCCGCGGCCGCGTCCGCCGAGCGGCTCTGGCCGTCGAGCACGGCGACCTCGCCGAAGAGGTCGCCGGGGCCCATGAAGTTCAGGGTCAGCCTGCTACCATCGGACGCACCGGTCTCGATGCGGATCTGGCCGCGCCGGACGCCGAAGAGCGCATCGCCGGGGTCGCCCTTCTGGAACAGCACCTCACCAACCGACAGTTGCTGGGTGTGGCAAAGGCTCGAAATCCGTTGCAGTTCGTCGGCCCCAAGGTCCGCGAACATCGGATTCAGCTTCAAAATGACCGCAAATTCGGCCTGTTTGCTCATTGCAAATACCTTTTTCAGTCCACGAATGCGTCGTGTCGCATAAGTCGGCCCCTGAGAAGTGTGCCATAAGTCACATATCTTTGCAGTCCCCCTGGATTATTTTTGCCTCCTTTGAGCCGACCCGCTGATCCGGGATAAGCTCGCCCTTGCACGTCTGGAACGCCGCTATGAGAGCATTGAAATTCGCCGGCGCCGCCATTGCTGCCGTGATCGTCGTGATCGCGCTGCTGCTCGTGGTCGGCGTCCCCTCCGGCTTCCTGACGTCGACGATCCAGGAGCGGGTCGAGCGCGACACCGGCTACAAGCTCACGATCAACGGGTCGACCAAGATCTCCCTGTGGCCGTCGTTGAACGTCACGATGAAGGACGTGACGCTGGCCGATCCGAAAGACCGCGACGTCACCAACCGCCTGACCGCCGCCAGCATCGAGGCCGACGTGACGCTTTCGAGCGTGTGGTCGGGCAAGCCCGAGATCACCGAACTCGTCATCGTCCGCCCGATCCTGAACCTGCCGCTGCAGCGTGAGCGCACCCGCGATGCGGCTGCCGCGTCCAAGCCGGCCTTCGGGAGCGGCGAGGCATTTGCGATCGAGCACATCATCGTCACCGGCGGCACCGTCGTGTTCTCCAATCTGCGCGACCGCGTCGAGAGCAAGATCGACGGCATCAATCTCGACGCCACCATGGCGGCCGACCGCAAGCTGCGCGTCACCGGCAACGCCCGTACCGGCGAGCACCCGCTGAAATTCGACATCAAGGCGACCGTGCCGACGCCGCCGCTCGAGCGGCAGAACATTCCGACCGAATTCACCCTCGATGCGCCGGGCCTGTTGCCGGCAGCGCTCTCGGGCAAGGCCGAGACCCGGCTTAACGGATCGATCGTGATGATCAACGGCCTGTCCGGCCTGTTCGGCGACGGCGCTTTCAACGGCTGGGCTTCGGTTGATTTCGCCAGCAAACCGCTGGTGAAGCTCGATCTCGATTTCCAGCGGCTCAACGTCGCGATGGCCAAGGGCGCGCCGCCTTCGCCGAAGGCGCCGTGGAGCAACGCCACGATCGATCTTTCCGGGCTCAATTATGTCGACGGCCAGGCGCGCATCTCGGCAGCGCAGCTCAATCTCGGCGACACCCAGCTCGCGCCTGCCGCGATCGAGGCCAATCTCGCGAGCGGCGTGATGAAGCTGCGCGTTGCCAATCTCGGCGCCTATGGCGGACAGGCCAATGGCGACCTGACCATCGATGCCTCGGCCGCCGTCCCCAGTTTCGCACTGCAGACCGACCTCGTCGGCGTGCGCGCGCTGCCGCTGCTGCAGACTTCCGCCGATTTCGACAAGCTCGACGGCAAGATGCAGGCAAAGATCAACGTGCGTTCCACCGGCAACAGCCAGCGCGCGATCATGACCGGCATGAACGGCACGGTGTTCGTGCTGTTCCAGGACGGCGCCATCCGCGGCCTCAACATCGCGCAGATGATCCGCGGGCTCACCGTGAGCACGCAGTCCGGCTGGCAGGAGAACAAGGAGCAGAACACCGACCTCTCCCAGCTCTCCGCCTCGTTCAAGATCGACAAGGGTCAGGCCACCACCTACGACCTCAATCTGATCGGCCCGCTGGTCAAGATGACCGGCGTCGGCACCATCGATCTCGGCACCAAGCAGATCGGTTTTCGCGTCGAGCCCAAACTCGTGATGACCACCGAAGGCCAGGGCCGCGCCAATGAGCCGGTCGGCTTCGGCATCCCCGTGATCATCGACGGGCCGTGGTCGGAGCCGCGCATCTATCCCGAGATGAGCGGCATTCTCGAAAATCCCGAGCAGGCCTATTCCAAGCTGCGCGAGATGGGCAAAGGCCTGTTCGGCAAGGACGGCGCCGGCCTTGGCGCAGCCCTCGGCGGCCTGCTCAGCGGCATCCAGCAACCCGGCGGTCAGCCGGGAGCCCCCGCAGCGCCCGGCACCGGCCCAGGCCAACCCGCTCGGCGGCGATCTCGGCGCCACCATCGGCAATCTGCTGCAGCAGGGCCTGAGCGGCCTCGGCGGCCAGCAGCCTCAGCCCGGCCAGCCGCAAGGCGCCGCGCCCGACCGCAACCGCAGCCGCAGGCGAGCACCGGCCGCTCGCAGGGCCGCAGCATCCCCTCGCCCGGATCCAATCCGCAGCCGCAGCCGCAACTGCAGACGGCCTCCCCGCCGCCGGCGGCCGCGCCAAGCGAACCGGTGCCTTCCAGCCAGGAAAGCCAGCCGATGAACGACGTGCTGCGGCAGCTTTTCAACCGGTAAATCCCGCGGAATCGCGGCAGAATTGCCCGCAATCCGCGGCTAACCATGCCGGGCAATAGCCGGCCTGCCCCCTCGATCTGTGCTAAAATCGGCCAGGTGATGCCGCAGCCTGGCCGGCTGCGGCTTCCCGCAACATTGGCAAGCCGATGCGCGCGCCCGAACGACGGGGCGTCCCGAGGGTCTGGATGAACGGGGTCAAGGACAAGAGCTGGTTGCGCGGCGGCCTGTTCGCCAAATACGTCATTTCGCTCGTCGGCCTCGTCGTGTTCGTGCTCGCCGTCAACGGCGCGATGGAAACCTGGATCGGCTATCGCGCGACCCGCACCTCGCTGACCACGGGGATGGCCGACAAGGCCGAGGCAACCGCGCGCCGTATCGAGCAGGCGATGAGCGACCTCGAGCGGCAGACGAGCTGGGTGACCCGCGCCAGCGCCAACCAGTTCACCACCGAGCAGCGCCGCGCCGACTACACCCAGCTCCTCAACCAGGTCCCGGCCGTCAGCCAGTTGTCCTTCATCTCCGCGCAGGGCCGCGAGGAGCTGCGCCTGTCGCGCAGCGGCGTCTCCTACGGCTCGACGGTCGATTTCTCCCGCGACGCCCGCTTCACCGACACGCTGGCGCGCGGCGCGACCAGCTATTCGCACGGCCTATTTCCGCGACGGCCGGCCGTTCATCTCGCTGACCATGGCCCATACCGGTTACAGCGGCACCGGCGTCGGCGTCACCGTGGCCGAGATCGACCTGCGCTTCCTCTCCGACTATCTCGGCGACGCCCAGGTCGGCCGCAACGCCGTCGCCTATGTCGTCGATCCGCAAGGACATGGTGCTGGCGACATCCAGCAAGGGACCCGAGATCGACAAGGATCTTTCCGCGCTGGCGCAGGTCGCAGCCAGCCTCGCCGGCACGCGCGAGACCAACGGCATCGACTGGAACGGCCATGAAGTGCTGACGGCCGCAAGCGCCGTCGCCAAATTCGGCTGGCACGTGCTGTTCGAGCAGCCGACCTCGCTCGCGCTGACGCCGATCCGCGACCAGCTGGTGCGCATCGCGCTCTTGATCGGGCTCGGCCTGATCGTTGCCATGCTCGCCGGCATCGCTGCTGGCGCGTCGTATGCTCATTCCGATCACCGCGCTTTCCTCCGGCGCGCGGCTGCTCGGCGAAGGCAAGTTCGGCCATCGCATCGAGGTGAAGACCGCCGACGAGCTGGAAGAGCTCGCCGGCCAGTTCAACAGCATGGCCACCCAGCTGCAGGAAACCTATTCGGACCTCGAATGGAAGGTGAAGGAGCGCACCCGCGACCTCGCGCAATCCATCAACGAGCTGAAGGTGCTGGAAGAGGTCGGCCGCGCCGTCGCCTCCTCGCTCGACCTCAACGCCGTGCTGCCGACGGTGGCGGCGCGCGCGCTGGAGATCACCCATGCCGACGCCGTGCTGATCTACGGCTATGACGCCGGCAATGACCGCTTCAACCTGACGGAAGCGATCGGCATCGACAAGGATGCCGAGGGCAGCCACCGCGCCATCGACCGCGACGGCTCGACGCTCGGCGACGCGGCCGGCTCGGGCGAGCCGATTGCGATCCCCAATCTGCACAAGGCCGGCGACATTCCGCTGCGCGATGTCGCGACCGCGGCCGGCTTCCACTCCGTGCTTGTGGTGCCGCTGGTCGACCAGACCGGCGTGCTCGGCTCGCTGGTCGTGCTGCGGCGCAATGCCGGCGATTTCCCGTCGAACCTGATCGGCCTGATGCGGACCTTTGCCCACCAGGCGGTGCTGGCGATGCGCAATGCGCGGCTGTTCTCGGAAGTGAACCAGAAGAGCCATGAGCTCGAGACCGCGCACGCCACCGTGCAGGAGCAGGCGGGCAAGCTGCAGGAGCAGACCGTCCAGCTCAAGGACTGGAACAAGTCGCTGGAGGACCGCGTCGAGACCCAGCTCGGCGAGATCGAGCGCATCCGCAAGCTCGAGCGCTTCCTGGCGCCACAGGTCGCGCAACTGATCGCCTCCTCCGACGGCCATGAAGGGCTGCTCGACAGCCACCGCCGCGAGGTCACCGTCGTGTTCTGCGACCTGCGCGGCTTCACCGCGTTCACCGAGACCACCGAGCCCGAAGAGGCGATGAACGTGCTGCGTGAGTATCATGCGGCACTCGGCGAACTGATCTTCCGCTACGAAGGCACGCTCGACCGCTATGCCGGCGACGGCGTGATGATCCTGTTCAACGCGCCGATTCAATTTGCCGACCACACCAAGCGCGCGGTGAAGATGAGCGTGGAGATGCGCGACACCATCGGCGCGCTGACCGAGCGCTGGCGCAACCGCGGCCACAATCTCGGCTTCGGCATCGGCATTGCGCTCGGCTACGCCACGCTCGGCCAGATCGGCTTCGAGCAGCGGCTCGAATATGCCGCGATCGGCAGCGTCACCAACCTCGCCTCGCGGCTGTGCGACGAGGCCAAGGCCGGCCAGATCGTGGTGAGCCGCCGCGTCTACGGCATGGTCGAGCAGTGGATCGAGGGCCGGCCGATCGACGACCTCAACCTCAAGGGCTTCAATCATCCCGTGCTGGCCGCCGAGATTTTGAGCTGGCGCGACGAGGTCGACAATGTGGTGGAGGCGACGGCCTCGCCGAAGCGAAGGAAGAAGTAAGCTCTCTCCGTCGTCCCGGCCAAGCGAAGCGGGCGCCAGCCAACGGTATTGTTGGGCAACGCCGGGGCCACAGCGCTTTCTCACAACAAATATTCGTGGTTATGGGTCCCTGCTTTCGCAGGGACGACAGCGTGCGTGCTGCACGACTTCGGTTCGGTCAGGGGGCGAATTGCCGCACCCTCCGGCCCTCCACGACAGAACCCGTTCCGCCATCGATGCGACCAAGGAGGACAGCGTGCAGCGATGCGCGCGCCATCCAATACCGCCCCGGAGTTTCCCCTATGTCCTCGAGAATCGCATCATTCGCGCTCGCTATTGCACTTGTGGCAGGCGCATCCATTTCCGCCGCCCAGGCTGGAAATGGCAGCATCAACCTCGGCGGATCGAGGATGAACAATACTCACGTCACCCCGTCGATGCCGGACGTCAAGGCGAAGCCGCAGATGATCGACGCGAAGATCAAGCTGAATTGCTATCACTCGCGCGAGCCCAACGAACTCGGCGTGTATGTTCACAGGACGCATTGCGGCTGACGTCATCGCGACGTGCGAGACGTTGCGGTTCTGATTTGATTGTCAAACAGCCAAGTCCATTACTCGTCATCACCCGGCTTGACCGGGTGATCCAGTACGCTGCGACCTATCGGCTCAATCGCAGGCGCCTCTGGAATACTGGATCGCCCGGTTAAACCGGGCGATGACAGCCGAACTCGTTCTCGCGACCTGATTTCGCCCGAGCTTTGCAATTTCGTTGTCCCTCCCCGAAGAGAGGGCGCAGGGAAAGCCGGGCGCCGAATGCACCCGCAGCCTGGGGGGCAACAAAAAAAGCCCACCAGCAAGTCCACCACAGGTTCAGCCAGTCACACCGGCTTTCCCCGCGCGATGGTGTTACGGTTTCCTTCGTGCTCTCCCCGGTGAGCGGCGTTGATTGTCACCGTTGTCTGCGGGATACCTCCCGCAAAATAGACGCCACGGTCGCGGCGCCAGGACCACACGACTTCGCCGTCCGCAGCTTTGCCGTCGTCGCGGCAAGAAACACGCGGCATCGCTGCGTCCATCGCATTCCAGCCCGACGTGCCGTGACGATCGCGCGATACGTCCCTCGTTGGGCGGAACGGGCTGAGCATATGCCACTGATTTGGGTATGCTGGAAAGGAGAATATTTTTACGTCGGAGGGCTTGACAATATTTCTGAGGATCGGAAATGACTTAGGGGCCCGATCGGTCGAGAATGCCCTCAGACAGGAACCGGAGTTCTGGATTGAGTGTCGCCTTTACCAAGGAAGAGAGTGCCGAAACCGCATCAGAAACCCTGTTGCCGGATCGTCCGATTTCGCCTCATCCCAATTTCGTCACCGAGCAAGGCCTGAAGGCGCTGGAGCGCCAGCTTCAGGAGGCGCGCGCCGCCTATGAAGCAGCTCAAACCACTGAAGACGTCAATGAAAGGCGGCGGCTTTCGGCGATCCCGATCCGGGACGTCAGGTATTTTTCCGAGCGGCTGCGCACGGCGCAGGTTCAGCCTGATCCCTCGTCGGCGGATGTTGTCGCCTTCGGCAGCACCGTGACATTCCGCCGAGAGGACGGACGCGTGCAGACGTTCCGCATTGTCGGCGAGGACGAGGCGGACCCAAAGGCGGGCTCGATTTCATTTGCCTCTCCCGTCGCGAAATCCCTGATGGGCAAGGCCGTGGGGGATTCGGCAGGCCTGGACAGCAACGAACTGGAGATCATCGCCATCTCCTGAGGCGTGCGCGTGCCCTGCCCGATGGTGTCACGCTGTCCCATTTGGAAACGCAGTCGCGGCGGCTGCACGTCAACATCGCGGCAATTTCGTGCCGCGCGTTGCTTCACTGCAACAGAGCGTGATCAATCGGCCTCAGGCCACGCGCATGCTTTTGTTCCGACACGGAACTGCCCCGATTGGCGACCGGACTGCCCCAAACGGAGGGGCAGACCATGTCTCACGCCATCGGGTCTCGCATTTTCAGGCTAGCCGTCATCGTCGCAGGCGCTGCTACGCTTGCGGCCTGCGGGCAATCGCCGTCCCGCACCGCACATTCGGATTTGCGCAGTGCGCCGACACGGCATGCCGCGATCGAACATCCGCGCCGGCCGGCCCCCGTCTCCGTCGTGCGCCGCGTGCCCGCGCCGGAGCAGGAGCATCGCAAGCACGCATAGCGCGGCAGCGCCGCACGGCATCGCGAGCTTCTACACCGAGGGCACCAAGACCGCGAGCGGCGAGAAGTTCAACACCAATGAGCTGACCGCCGCGCATCCGACGCTGCCGTTCGGCACAAAACTGCGCGTCACCAACACGCATACCGGCCGCTCGGTGACGGTGCGCGTCAACGATCGCGGCCCCTACGTGCCCGGCCGCGTCGTCGACGTGTCTTATGCCGCAGCCGACGCGCTCGGCATGGTCAACCGGGGCGTCGCACCGGTGAAGCTCGACGTGGTGCAGTAGCTGGCAGATCTCAAGGCCTCGCCATAAAGGCGTTTGCCCGTGCGGAATATTCGACCGGGCCGTTGTCCGTGGCGCCCACTTCTGCCCGCACTGCCTGCCTCAGCCGGTCGCGCGTCGATGGGTCGAGAGCTGCGATCACCTTGCTGATCGGGTTGTAGCCCGGCGTTTGCGCCTGCCAGAAATCCTCGAAGTCCGAATAGGACGATGTCACCGTGATCGCCCGCATGGCGATGTCGCGAAATCCGGCCTCTGCAAGCAGCGATCGCAGCCGCGCGTCGGTCGAGTCCTGCGTTCCCGGCACGTCGGGCACTTCAGTGCCGACGCGGCGCAGGCCGTCCCGCAAAGGCCGCGCTCGGACTGGCGTTGGCGGCGAAGTCCCAGACGTAGCCGGCCACCAGCCCCGACGGCCGAACCACGCGGCGCATCTCCGACAACGCCTTGATGCGGTCGGGCACGAAATTGACGACCAGCGCCGAGCTCACCACGTCAAAGGATGCATCGGCAAACGGCAGCGCCTGCGCATCAGCGGTGCGAAATCCGACGCGTGGGTCCAGAACCTTGCTGGCGGCGAGATCGATCTGTGCCTGCGCGGGATCGACGCCGGTCACGCGCGACGGCTGGCACCTGTTCACGACCAGCTCGGTGAAAATGCCGGTGCCGCATCCGACGTCCAGCCATTCGAGCTGCGGCGCCGCGCCGATCCAGTCGAGAAAAATTTCTCCGACGGCGCGGCTCCAGCGGCCCATGAAGCGCTCATAGCCGGCGCTGTCGTCAAAGACCTGCCTGACCTCGACCATGCGTGCCTCAACCTATTGCGGCGGCTTGATGCCGGCCGCCTTGACCAGTGCGGCATTGGCGGCAATTTCCCGCTCGATGAACTTGCCGAACTCGTTCGAACTCATCGGCATCGGGTCGACGCCGAGGTTTGCGAGTTTCTCAGCCACCTTGGGCGAGCCGATCGCCTTCAACGCCTCGTCGTGCAGCTTTTCGACGATGGCAGGCGGGGTCTTTGCCGGCGCGAACAGGCCGAACCAGATCGGGAACTCGGCATCGACGAAACCGGCCTCGCGCGTGGTCGGCACGTCGGGAAAGGCGCTGGCGCGGGTGGCGCCGTTCTGGACAAGCGCGAGCAGCTTGCCGTCCCGCACCTGCTGCACGACGAGACCGGCCGGCCCGAAAAAGAAATCGATCCTGCCGGCAATCACCTCGGACATCGCCTCCGCGCCGCCCTTGAAGGGCACATGGACCATGTCGAGGCCGGCGCTCACCCGGAAGCGCTCGGCGGAAAGATGCGTCGCACTGCCGACACCGACCGAGGAAAAATTCAGGGAGCCGGGCTTTGCTTTCGCGGCTGCCACGAGATCGGCAATCGATTTGAATCCGCGCGACGGCGAAACGACGAGGACGCCGGGCGACGTTCCGAGCGGGACCACGGCGACGAAATCGCGCGCGGGATCGTAGGCGAGGCCCGGATAGAACGCCGGCGCGACCGTGTGGGCATTGGAATTCACGAGCAGCGTGTAGCCGTCAGGTTCCGAACGCGCGACAGCGGTGGCGCCGATGGTGCCGCCGGCCCCGGCGCGGTTCTCCACCACGATGGTCTGGCCAAGTTGCGGCCCGAGCTGGTCGAAGATCAGCCTCGGCACGATGTCCGTGGTGCTGCCTGCGCCAAACGGCACGATCATTTTTATGATCTTGGACGGCCAGGTCTGCGCGCTGGCCGAAGCCATTGCACAACACAGCGCAAGGAAAACGGGAAGCAGACGGATCATGGCAAGGTCCCTTCCAATCGTCGGCGACCGAAGCTCCCCGGGCTAATGGCGCGCCATCATCCGTCGCAATCGCTTCCAAGGCAAACGCCGCTTTATTCCGGCTTGATGCCCGGCCGCCTTCATGATCGGCAGCAGCCGCTTTTCCTCCTTGTCGCGATAGGCCATCGCCTCGTCGGGCGAGGTCGGCCAGACCGTAGCGCCGAGATCGGCGTAACGCTTCTTGACGAAATCGCTGGCGAGGGCCGTCACCGTCAGCGCATTGGCGCGTTCGATGACGTCGCCGCGTATCCCGGCGGGGCCGATCATGATGGTCCATGACGTCATCTCGAAGCCCGGCAGGATTTCCGCCATTGCGGGCACGTCGGGCAATTGCGGAATGCGTTTGGCGGCAGTGACCGCGATGGGGCGGATCAGGCCGGCCTGCACTGATGGCAGCGAACCCGGCAGATTGTCGAACAGCATGTCGACGCGGCCGCCGAGCAGGTCGTTCATGGCGGGGCCGGCGCCCTTGTAGGGCACGTGCATGACCTCGACGCCGGCCATGCTGTTCATCATCTCGCCGCTTAGATGCAGCGTGGTGCCGAAGCCGGCGGAGGCGTAGGTGTATTTCTTCGGCTCCTTCTTGAACGCGGCGAACAGCTCCTTCGGATCGGAAGAGAACAGGTCCTTGCGGCCGACAAGGATGTTCGGCAATTGCCACATGCCGGAGATGAAGGTGAAGTCGCGCACGGGGTCATAGGGCATCTTGGCGTAAGTGCCGATCGCGAGCACGTTGGTGGCGATGCCGCCGAGCCCGATCGTGTAACCGTCGGGCTGCGATTTTGCCACGGAATCGCCGCCGAGCATGCCGCCGGCGCCGCCCTTGTTCTCGACCACGAAGGATTGTCCGGAGATCTCGCTCATGCGCTGGCAGAGGATGCGCGACAGCACATCAGTGGCGCCACCCGCGGGGAAACCGTTGACATAGCGCACCGACCGCGCCGGCCATGTCGCCTCCTGGGCGCGCGCTTTCGATGCAATGACGAAAGGCGCGGCGGCCGCGCCGCCGACGAATGAGAGCATATGGCGGCGGTTGATGGGCGCAGGCATCGGCATCCTCCCGGGGACGGTGGTTTCACGTGGCTGCCGTTTCTTGTTGTTGGCCGAATTGAAGCCGCGCGCGGGCTGCGGGTCAACAACTCTGGCCGCGGCGCGGTGAAGCGGCTGCAGCGCAGCAAGGCAGAGCGTTGCGCCAGACGGAAAAAACTGGCCAGCTTTAGACGTGCGGGATGGGTAGAGCCAACGGACTACGGAACAAAGGGAAACGCTATCGTGAGGATCGTCGATCTCAGCCGCGAGCTCTATCAGCGCACGCCTGTTTATCCCGGCCATCCGCCTGTCATTCACGGGATGTGGAAGACGCACGAAGAATCCTTCGTCGAATCCGGACATGTGCACGGGCTGGCCTCGATGTTCGTCTCGATGGGCGACCATGCCGGCACCCATATCGACGCACCCCGGCATTTCGGAACACGCGGCATACCGATCAACGAATATCCGCTCGAGAAATGCATCGTGCCCGGCATCTGCCTTGATCTCAGGCACATCGCGCCGCGCGCGGAGATTTCGCCTGATGATCTCGCAGCCGCGGTGGCGAAGACCGGCCACGGCGTTCCAAGAGGCGGCACGGTGTTGCTCTGCACCGGCCATCATGCGCGGACATTCCCACGCACGGAATATTCCACCGACAATTGCGGCGTCAATGTCGCGGCGACCGAATGGCTGGCAGAACAGGGCGTCGTGCATTTCGGCATCAATTCGATGCGGCCGGGACCGCAAGGCAAGGTCAACGCGCTGGTGCACAAGGCCTGCCTCGATCTCGACATCACCCACATCGAGAGCCTGTGCAATCTGGAGGCGCTGCTCGGCGAAGGCCCGTTCACCTTCATCGGGCTGCCGATCAAGATGCGCGACGGCACGGCCTCGCCGATCCGCGCGGTCGCGGTGTTCGGCATGTAGCTCTCGTCAGAGAGCCGCGTGCACGGCATCAATCGTGATTTGCCGCGCGATGCCCGTGCGACATAGGCTGAAGACAATCAAAAAGACGATAGGGAGGAAATGCCATGACCACGCGTCGCGATTTTCTCAAGGGCGGGCTTGCAGCCGGCATCGTGTTTTGCGGCTGCGGCATGGTGCATAACGCGCAGGCGCAAGCGCCGCGGCAAAAACTCCCGGTCAGCGTCGGCGGCAAGCGCATCAAGACCATCGACGTCCATGCCCATTGCCAATTCCGCGAGGCCGGCGCGCTGCTTGGCGACGAGGGTCCGCGCGCGCAACTGCCGCCGGTCAACAATGCGGAAGCCGCCTTCATCGAGATCGACAAGCGCCTGGCCGCGATGGATGAGCAGGCGATCGACCTCGAAGTGCTCTCGATCAATCCGTTCTGGTACGGCCGCGACCGCGAGCTGGCTGCGGCGGTCGTGAAAATCCAGAACGAAAAGCTTGCGGAGCTCTGCGCGTCAAAACCCGATCGCTTTGCCGCCTTCGCCTCGCTGACCTTGCAGGCGCCTGACCTCGCCGTGCAGGAACTCGAGACGGCTGTGAAGAAGCAGGGATTAAAGGGCGCGGCGATCGGCGACATCGTCAATGGCGTGGAGTTTTCCGATCCAAGGCTCCACCCCGTCTGGGCCAAGGCGGAAGAGCTCGGTGTGCCCCTGTTCATCCACCCGCTGAGCACGCCGGAACTTGCCAAACGTTTCGCCGGCAATGGCTGGCTCTCCAACACCATCGGCAATCCGCTCTCCACCACGATCGCACTGTCGCACCTGATCTTCGAGGGCACCTTCGACCGCTTCCCGGGCCTGAAGGTGATCGCCGCCCATGGCGGCGGCTATCTGCCGTCCTATGCCGACCGCTCCGACCATGCCTGCCTCGTTGGCCCCAAGGGCTGCAACCCGGCGATCAAGCTGAAGAAACAGCCGAGCGAATATCTCAAGCAGATCTATTTCGACTCCCTGATCTTCTCGCCCGAGGCGATCCGCCATCTGGTGGCGCAGGTTGGCAGCAGCCAGATCGTGGTCGGCAGCGACTACCCTTATCCCTGGCAGATGCAGCCGGTGGACCACATTTTCGCGTCGAGTTCGCTCTCCGACGAGGAGAAGGCCGATATTCTGGGGCGGACTGCGGCAAAATTGTTCGGCTTCACGGTCTAGCTCGCCTCGTGCCCCTGCTTTGCTCGGCTGCTCCCTTCTGCTAACGAAGAGGAGCAGAAAAATGCGGATTGCCGATGAACCATTGCCCCTCGCGCGCCCCTTCCCTGACGCTGCCGGCGTTGCTTGCGGCAGCCATGCTTGCCCTCGCCGCGCAGCCGGTGCGCGCCGCCGACGAGGCCGAGTCCGCGCCGCGCGGGCCGGCGGTGACGGTGCTGAAGGCCGCCAAATTCTGCTTCAACAACAATGTCGAAGTGTCCGGCATCATGATGGCGCGGGATGAGACGCAGGTGCGCCCCGAGCGGCAGGGCGCGAAAGTCTCGGAGATCATGGCCGATGCCGGCGACGTCGTCACCGCAGGCCAGATCCTGGCGCGGCTGACCCCGCCCGAGGGCGGCAGCATCACGGTGCAGGCGCCGGTCGCGGGCCTCATCTCCACCTCCTCGGCGCAGATCGGCGCGATCGCCGGCGGCAAGGGCGATGCGCTGTTCACCATCATCGCGCGCAGTGAATATGACCTCATCGGCATGGTGCCGGTGAAGGACATCGCAAGACTCCAGGTCGGCCAGCCGGCGCGCATCAAGATCATCGGCGCCGGCGACGTCGACGGCCGCGTGCGCCGCATTGCGCCGACCATCGAGCCGAACAGCCAGCTCGGCCAGGTCTTCATCGCCATCACGCCGGCGCGGCGCTTCCTGGTCAATGCCTCCGGCCGCGCGCTGATCAAGACCGGGCAGAGCTGCGGCATCGCCGTTCCCCTGACCTCGATCCTCTACGGATCGGCCGGCACGGTGGTGCAGGTGGTGCGGCGGGCGCGGATCGAGACGCGGCGGGTCGAGACCGGGCTGATGGCGGCCGGCCAGGTCGAAATCAAGGACGGGCTGGTCGAAGGCGACATCGTGGTTGCGCGGGCCGGCGCGCTGTTGCGCGAAGGCGATCCGGTGCGCCCGCTGACGGCGGCCGCAGAAGCGAAGTGACCGGTCGTCCCTGCGAAAGCAGGGACCCATAACCACCGTCGTTTGTTGCGGGTAGGCTCAAGCCACAGCCGAGCGGATGTTAGGCCGCATAGCGTCGGTCAGCTCGTATCACTGAGAGATCACGCGGTATGGGTCCCTGCGTTCGCAGGGACGACAGCGGAGTAGGCGCTACAGCGGAGTTAGCCGCCCAAGCGGATGTCGTCGAGCAGCGAGGAGGAGACCGTGGGCACCTGCTCGCCGTCGGAGGCGCGGGAGATCGCGACGCGCGTCTTCTTGAACACGCTCTCGATCAAGGCGCCCTGCACAGCGAGGTTGTTGAGGAGCTCGGTGACCAGCACGCTGTTCTGACCCTTGGAATCGTCGGCGACCTTGCCGGGCGTGGCGGAGGACAGGATCAGCGCATTGTCCGGCGAGTTGATCGGCGCCAGGCCATGCGAATAGGAGCGGAAGCGGCGCTCGTAGGGATTACGGCGGGAGGCGTCGATCACCACGAGCTTGGCGCGCGCGCCGTGCTCCTTGATGCCGTCAAGCACGGACTCGACCGAGATGCCTTCGCGGCGGACGTCGCCTTCCTTCCAGATCCGCGCATCGACCGGGATCATGTAGCTCTCGCGGCCGGCCTGGATGCCGTAGCCGCCGAAGAACAGCATCACCACGCTGTCGGGCTTGATCTTGGACTTCAGCCGGCCGATCGCGCGCTGCATGTCGTCGCGGCTTGCATCTTCCACCACGTCGACATCGAAGCCGCTCTGGCGCAGCGTCGCGGTGAGCGCGCGCGCATCGTTGATCGGCTGGTTGAGGGGCTGCGAGGCGTCGGGATAATGACCGTTGCCGATGACGAGCGCGAGCTTGGCCTGCTTGTAAGCCGCGTCGGACTGTTCGGTGCCGATCGCCTTGGCGGCATCCAGCGCCCGCTTGTTCAGCGCCGCATGGGCGCCGATCGCCAGCGAGACCATGCCAATGAATCCGGCGACCAATGCGACCGAACGACGGGAGATGTGGAACTGGCTAACATTCATCACGGTTCATCCTGGTCATCGTCAAAACGCGCAGCCTGTCAGTAGTCGCGCCAGCCGGATTTAGGTTTGAGGGGTCGGGCGGGTTGGTGCCGGGGAATTGCGCTCAATTTGCGGCGTCGCAACAAACAATCCCTTAAGCCGCTCTATCCCTCATCGCAAGGCGGAATGGCAATACCCCCTCAAGCTATTGTTTCTATAGCGGAAATCTATCTTCCGCCGATTGGGCTCGGCGGTAGTGAACGCGAAAAAACGGCGGTTTTCCGTGACCTGCATCACATCTGGTAATTCGCAGACGTTCGTATAGGTTTTCCAAAGACTTAGTTTCCTCCCTCCGGTGCCGGCGCAGAAGGCAGTTGCATGGGCCTCCAATATTTTGCCGGCGCTGCCTTCCGGGCGCTGACCGCCCACAAGGACGGGCCGTCGCTCTATGACGTCTGCGATCCCATTCTCCTGAACTACGAGGGCGGCGACCCCCATCTCGGCCAGTTCTACCGGACCGCACTCGGCAACGCGGCGCTGCGGCCGCTGCTGCGCCGGACCGGATCGCCTGTGCTGAAGGACGAGGGGCGGCTCGCTTCGCTGCGCGCCGCGCTGCTGCGCGCCCGCAATGAGGAAACCCCGGACTGGGCCGCGGTCGGCGCACCGGTGGCCGAACTGATGGGCGACATCGATGTGCGGCATCCCAGGCCCGCGCCCACGGTCGCGCCGTCCCGCGCGCCCGACATCGGCGAGATCGACAGGACGATCCGCAGCTGTGCGGCGCATCTGTTGCGCTCCTGGTCCAAAAACGGATTCCTGCCGACCTACGCCGCCTTCAACCTGCTCGGCGATGCCGACATGGGCGGGCGCGAAATGCTGATGGCGCTGAGCGGGCTGAATTCACGCGGCTACAAGAACTCGACGCTGCTGTTCTCGCTCGCCCGTATCTTCATCGCCCAATCCCCGGCGCGCGCGCTGATCAACCCGCCCTGGACCGGCATTGCCGAGCCGATGTGGGAACCGATGCAGATCCGCCACCGCTCGGCCTATTACGATGCGTTCTTCACCGAGGCACTCTTGAGCTATATCGAGAGCGGCCTTGCCTCCGCCGACGAGACCGCCGCCGCGCAGCGCGCCATATCAGACATGGTCGACTTCTGCCTCAACATCTCCAGCGAACAAGTGTCCTCGCATGACGGCTCGACGGTCAACGTCATCACGGCCCTGGCGCCGCAGCCGCATCCGCGCTTCTCCCGCTTCTTTGCCCAGATCAAGCAGGACCTCGGCTTTGGCATCTACGTGCCGGACTGCGACACCACCGCCTGCTCGTTTTCGGCCGCAACGCAGGCGGGCTCGACCAACCCGATCCTCGACCAGCCCCTGCTGGATTTCTACCGCGGCTACCAGGTGCGCGCCGGCGCCAATGAGCCGCGCGTCACCGTGCCGCTCAACGACAATATCGATTATGACGGCGCGGTGGTGACCTGGATCGACAATCTCGCCGGCGACCGCCCCTACGGCAACGACCTCGATCCGACGCTCAATCTCGACATCCTCGAAGTTTCCTTCCGCAACCTGGCGCGCTGGAAGGTTCTCGAGACGCCGTCGCGGCTGGAGACGGTTCAGCGCATCATCGGCTTCCAGCGCAAGCTTGCCGAGAGCGGCGCCTTCACCAATCCGCGCTCGCACATCTACTATCTTCCCGAGCTCTACTCTGCGTATTTCGGCCGCTGCTACGCGGCCTTTATGGCGCTGCCGATTTCAGCACAGCGTGCGATCGATCCGGACGGCGCCTTCGCATTGATCCGCGACCGCGTGCTCGGCTATGTACAGAACGAGTTGATCACCCACGAGATGAACGCGTTCGATGCAGCACTCGCGCTGATGGCGCTGGCCCATCTCGGCGCTGACGTTTCCACCTTCACGCCGGCGCTGCATGTCGTCATCGCCTCGCTCGGCGAAGGTGGCCGGCACGGGCCCTACAAGGCCTATGAGTGGAACAAGATGAAGACGCCGACGCGCATCCTGGTCGGTGGTCCCGAAGTCACCTCCGCCTTCGTGCTGATGGGGCTCGCGCTGGCGCGGCGGGCGATGCGCCACGGCCACGCTCCGGCTTGACTTCCGCGCCGTCTCCGCAGAAAGACGCGCTCTACCACCCGCCAAGCCGCAATCGCCGCCCGCCAGACCCGAACCAGAAGCGCGCTAAATCGTTGAAGACACGCACTTTCTTCCGATGCGGCAAAACCGCTTCGCCTGACAGCGCTGTTGTCCCTATATTGATTTGATGCCGGACCCGATGCTCATTTATCTCGAATTCGAAAAGCCCGTCGCCGAACTCGAGGCCAAGATCAACGAGCTGCGCGCGCTCGCGGCTTCCGGCAGCGACATCGGCGACGAGATCACCAAGATCGAGGAGAAATCGGCGCAGGCGCTCACCGAGCTCTATGCCAATCTGACGCCGTGGCAGAAGACGCTGGTGGCGCGGCATTCGCAGCGGCCGCACTTCACCGATTTCATCAACACGCTGATCACCGAATTCACCCCGTTCGCCGGCGACCGCAAGTTCGGCGAGGACGAGGCGCTGATGGGCGGCTTCGGCCGCTTCCAGGGCGAAGCGATCTGCGTCATCGGCCAGGAAAAGGGCAACACCACCGAAAGCCGCATCAAGCACAACTTTGGCATGGCCCGTCCCGAAGGCTATCGCAAGGCGGTGCGGCTGATGGAGATGGCCGACCGTTTCAGCATTCCCGTGCTCTCGATCGTCGATTCCGCCGGCGCCTATCCCGGCATCGGCGCCGAAGAGCGCGGACAGGCCGAAGCGATCGCGCGCTCGACCGATGCTTGTCTTTCGCTCGGCGTGCCCAACGTTGCGATCGTCACCGGCGAGGGCATGTCGGGCGGCGCGATTGCGATCACCACCGCCAACAAGGTCTTGATGTTCGAGCACGCGATCTACAGCGTGATCTCGCCGGAGGCCGCCTCCTCGATCCTGTGGCGCGACGGCACCAAGGCGCAGGAAGCCGCCAACAGCATGAAGATCACCGCGCAGGACATGCTGCGTTTCGGCGTGATCGATCGCATCCTGCTCGAGCCCCCCGGCGGCGCCCACCGCAATCCCGCCGCCATGATCGCCGCCACCGGCGATGCCATCGCGCAGGCCTTCAACGAGCTGCGCAACCTCGATGCCGACGGCGTCCGAAGGCAGCGCCGGCAGAAGTTTCTCGATATCGGGCGGAAGCTCGGCTGAGGCTTGCTCCATCTTCGTCGTGGCCGGGCTTGTCCCGGCCATCCACGTCTTATCTCGCACGGAACCGAAGACGTGGATGCCCGGGACAAGCCCGGGCATGACGGTCACACGGCGGGCCTCCCTTAACAATTACGGCTGGAACTGGGCCAAAATCGCCGTTTTGGCCGCAATTAGGCCCGAACCGCGATGTTTAAGTTCTATTGACCAAGCTTGCGTCGAAGGTCGCGGCGCGACCCTGTTTGGGTTGCGGCGCAGCCGGGCGAAGAGTAATATTTTAGTCAATGGCTTCAGGGTGATGACGCCGGTGTTGGGGTTACGGACATCGCCCGTTGGGTGTGGAGCTTCTGCTTGAATTTTGGCGTTCCCGTTCGGCTGCTTGTGACCTCGGCTGTGCTCGCGGCCGGCGTGATGCTGGCTGGCTGCAACACCGACGACATCTCGCTTGCCACCAACGCCAAGGCCAACCAGCCCGTCCCGCCACGACTGATTGCGGCCATCAACGACAGGGACATGGAGCTGCAGTCGCCGATCCTGGTGCGCATCTTCAAGCAGGAAGCCGAGCTCGAAGTCTGGAAGCAGAATCGCTCCGGCCAGTTCGCGCTCTTGAAAACCTATCCGATCTGCCGCTGGTCCGGCGACCTCGGGCCCAAGGTGCGCGAAGGCGACCGCCAGGCGCCGGAAGGTTTCTATTCGATCACGCCGGCGCAGATGAACCCGCAGTCGTCGTTCTACCTCTCCTTCAACACCGGCTATCCCAACGCCTATGACACCGCGCTCGGCCGCACCGGCTCGCAGCTGATGGTGCATGGCGACTGCTCGTCGCGCGGCTGCTACGCGATGACCGACGAGCAGATCGCGGAAATCTATTCGCTCGGCCGCGAATCCTTCTTCGGCGGCCAGCGCGCCTTCCAGCTGCAGGCCTTCCCGTTCCGGATGACGCCGGTCAACATGGCCAAGCACCGCAACAATCCGAACATGCCGTTCTGGAAGATGATCAAGGAAGGCTATGATCATTTCGAGGTGACGCGGGCTGAGCCGAAGGTCGACTTCTGCGAGAAGAAATACGTGTTCGACGCGACCCGCGCGCCGAACGCCACGCGCGATCCGGTGTTCAACGCCTCGGCCAAGTGTCCGGCCTATGCGATCCCCGACGAGGTCGCCGACGCCGTGCGCGAAAAGCAGCGCGAGGACCAGGTCGAGACCAACAAGCTGGTTTCGCGCGGCACACCGGTGGCGCGCATGAATACCGGCATCGACGGCGGCATGAACAAGGTGTTCGCGGCAAAATTGCCCGACGGCCATACCGGCCTGTCCGAGGGCGGCGACGGCCAGGGGCTTTCCCTGTTGGCCTTGTCGCGTGCACCGGGCACGATCCCCTCCCATGTCAACCCGCCGAAGCCGAAGCTGACGCCGGAAGAAGAGCCGGTCGTCGCAGTCGCAAGCCCGGCAGCACCGCAGACCCGCGTCGCGACGGCAACGCCCGCGCAGCGCGAGCCCGCGCAGTCGGAAGGCTGGTTCTCCAGCCTCGCCCGCAAGGTCGGCATCGGCGGCTCCGAGACCACCGCAAGCGCGCCGCCGCCGGCCGCCAAGCCGAAGGCGGAAAAACCCGCCCCGGCCCCGGCCTCGATCGTGCGCACCACTGCCGCCGCACCGAAGCAGCCTGAGCCGAAGCAGGTAGATACCAAGCCGGCTGACACCAAGCAGGCCGCGGCAAAACCGCCGGCGCTGAAGCCGTCGGTCTCCGACGCACCGGCGCCAGCCGCTGCACCGGCCGCGACCATCGCCGGCGCCCAGCCGGTTGTTCCGTCGAACTCGTTCGAGAGCCGTTTCGGCGCGATGAAGTAAGCGCGCTCCTCTCGCTGCCGCTCCTCAAACAATCAGATCAGCGAGCTGGCGCTCCCGGCGTTGGTGCCGGAGCCGAAACCGGACGCTCATTGTTGAGCGATGTAATCGGTTGATTTGTGCCCGAGTGAGGAATGCAGGTCCCCGAGTTAGAGACCCTCTTGGCCTCGAGTTCTCGCATTCTGTAATAGTCCCGCCCTCGTCGCCGCTCGAACCGATCCAAAGATGCCGAGCTTTGTTGACTCAAGGCTTCAAAGGCCTCTGCATAGGTTTTGCGCAACTGCTCCTCCGCAACCAAACAATCCGATAACTTTTCGAAGATCAAATCAGTAGGCACGGGAGTCACACCGCCTATCAACACGACCAAGATCCATTTCATTGCGCAGGACCCTTTTCCGACAGATAAACTCTCAATAACGCCGAAGCGCTGTTGGGGTTCCCTGGTGAAGAGGTCAGCAGCGCTGAGAGCGGCTACTGCTGCAGAATTGTTCCGCATAGCCTAAGATGCGAGCTTTGTTAACTCAAGGCTTCAAAGGCCTCTGCATAGGTTTTGCGCAATTGCTCCTCCGCAACCAAACAATCCGATAACTTTTCGAAGATCAAATCAGTAGGCACGGGAGTCACACCGCCTATCAACACGACCAAGATCCATTTCATTGCGCTGGACCCTTTTCCAACAGATAAACTCTCAATAACGCCGAAGCGCTGTTGGGGTTCCCTGGTGAAGAGGTCAGCAGCGCCGAGAGTGCCTACTGCTGCAGAATCGTTCCGCATAGCCTCGCTGAATGGCAACACCCGACACCGGATCTCGAATCGCCATCGGCCGCTTGAGGCAAGCCTCCCGTTTCTTGACGACAGGCTTTCTGCGTCCCGCTCTGGGCAGCAGTCGGCGAGCGTAAGTGGGCTAAGCTAACGGGTCGCGCGAACGCGCGTCCGATGACAGGCTCCGCAAGCCCACCCTCACGAGCACAATGAAAAAAGGTGGGCACGGCGCTATTCAAGCGGTCTGGCCTCTACTACGCTCGCCTGCGCACTTCACATTCAGGCAGGTATCTATGCAGGTCATCCGTGTTTCGAAGTTCTGGCGGGAGTATGCTGGACAGCGACCAATAGAAGATATCGATGACAAGGTGATGCGGGAGTTCGTGCCGTAGCGTCGTGATTATTACGTTAGTTTCAAGGTTCTGCCCAAGAATGCCAAGCTGCATCCGACCGACGCGATTAGGATTTTGAACCCCTTGATAGCTACCACTTTGCAGGTATCTTGATCTGACCCAAATCGGATTTGAGCCTGTGCCATGGTTCGATTTTTTTACGCAGCATTCCTGCTTGTTTTTTCAACCCCCAGCTTTGCAGATTGCGTCACGATCAATCAGACCACTAAAAGTCCTCTATGTGCGGAGTTTGACCTAACGAATTGTCTGCTTCGATTTTTGCGATACGCTTGCGACAGGAGAGGTGTTACCTTGTCTGGTCATACGATTCCAATTTTGCCAGCAGTCATAGCGACGGTTGGCCTACTTGCAGCTCTTTTTTTTGTGATCATCAAATTCCTATCTCTAGATGTAGACGGAAAACTAAACAAAGAAATAGAAGTTCTTCTCGGTTCGATGGGTGGAGTAAGGTCCCCGATAGATCCCACCCAGCTCAAAAAGCTTTATGATCAAGCCGACTTTCCCAGCATGCTCGGTTGGATCAAGAATTCCATGCGAACTCGATCTTCGTGTCGGTATGAGGGTCGTTGACTCTGGACCGGAGCGCACGCCCATGTGGATTGAGATGCCAAAGGTGATCGCACCTTACGGTACGGAAGAATTCAGAAGGGACTCGTGTAATCGTTAATGTGCAAAAGAGAGTGCTGAACAACTATGCTTTCGAGTGGATAGTAGCGGGCTTTGCTCACGAACTAGCTCATGCCGTTCTTGCCTCCATTGGACATCCGCCGCCTCATAACGAACGAGCTGTGGATCTGGCGGCGATGATAGCCGGATATCGAAACTTCGCTGTTAAAACGAACACTAACGAAATACATGGAGGCGCTGCCGCAGTAATATTTGCGATCTTTGCGCCGTTTCTCGGGCTATTGTTCATCCCGGGCCATTCCAGCTCATCACTTGGATATCTAACAAGAGGCGAAAAGAAAGCCGCTTGCCGGTATCTGGAAAAGCTTGAACGAATAAAGGCGTCATCGGCTCAAACTTGATTGACGTGCCGCCGCTCTAAGCGATGCCTTCGGTAGCTCGCAGCATGGACACCTCAGTTCAGATAGTTCAAGAGTACTACCGCAAGCAGGCTACCGCATCCGTGTTTGCTACACTGGCAAAGACACAGCTGCAGGGCTGCTACCCCTAGGCGGCCCGGTTGGCGTCACATCCCGCAAGCGCCTAACAAACGTATACTTCGGAGAAACAGTCCGATAAATTGCCGCAGGGATGCCTTGCATTAATAGGAAGTCATCGACGGAATCCCGTGCGCCGGACCATTATGAACCGATGCCATTTGCGTCTTCCACACGATCCCGCTGTCATACCTGTCGGATCTTTCCTTACGTCAATCAACTGGTGGGGTCGCTATGGACGTGTTTGAAGTGGCACTATGTTGAACACCTGAGATGAAAACGATTGTTTGCGGTAACTGTGGTGTAACACTCTTTGTAAGTGAGGAGCGGAGACCTAACTGCGGCCAATGCGGCATGCAAGTAGCAGAGGTCCGATCAGAAATAACTAAATTAAAGCGACTTCGGCATAGAACAAAACTGAAATGGATCAGTGCGGTCATCGTTGTTTCCAGTTTGGCCGCAGTGACATTTGCTGCACGTGACCAGCTGAACCTCTCGGCTCTAACAAAGCAAGCTCAATTAACTTCGAAGACAAACGAAACCTTGGTCTGGGTGAGTGCCCCAATTTCGCTTGCGCTCGCTGGCGCAGGTATCTGGATTTATCGCCGCCGTTTCCGTGGGACGCAGCCATTACAGAGGCAGCCTTCCGAACCAAGAGGAGCAAACCTTAAAGGAAAGATTGAGCGATTGGCAATTGACGCTTGGGGGACCCGCGATATTATTGTTTCTCGAAAATTGCTTTTACGCAGTGAGACAGTCTCGAAGCTGACGTCACATCCCGAATACATCAAACTGTTACTTCGACATGTAGGTAAGGTCGCTCCGAACATTAGCGTCCCAATGATGCCTCCCCGCATAGTTCATGAAAAACTATGTGAAGCTGCAGGGCAGTTTGTTGAAGAGGATGGCTGGGTGAAGATCGCGGTCGGCTTGCAGTTTTTCAATGACCAAGCGTCGGCATATGCAATTCTTTGCCACGAATTATGTCATTACGTCCTAGGAGCAAATGGCATAAGAGAAGCCTCAACGCTTGAAAATGAGCGACTGACGGATGTCGCGATGTTCGTATTCGGATTGGGAGACATCTTCCTCGCTGGCTACAAAAGGACGCCAAGCAAGCAGTATCGTTCTGGTCATAGGCTTGGGTATCTAACAGACGAAGAATACAAGTTTGTGGATCAATATGTGCATTGGCTACGAGGTTCTGAAGATTTTCTCGCGAAAGCTAAAAGTAGTAAGGATCCTTGGAATTGGGATCGCTCCCTACGCTAGGGTGTTTAGGATATGAGCGATCAGCGCACTCATTTCTGAGTATCACCTATCAATTTCAAAGAGCAGACGGGAGGGTTAGTGTGCAGACAGCATTTGCCATCGGCTTCGCTCTCATTGTGTCTGCGGCGGCAGCATCAACTTTGCATGCGCAAGACTTGATTAAGCGAACGTGTTCCACGGATGCTTACGGGACGACAACCTGCACAGAGCACTTTCGGAGCGGCGTTCTAAAAACTAAGACCTCTCGCATTATGGGTATATCAGCTAGGAAGTATGAGCGAGGTGTGAAGCGAGGAAAATGCATGCCGTCTCCCTCCGGAGCCTGTGGGGGCGGATGAAAGCAAATTTTAAAGACGAAATCGGATCGCCAAGTCACTCTCTGCCGGGAAGATCATTCGGCCCGGCCACGCAGGATTAATTTCGATACCACCGCTGAAATCTGTTTCTCGATCACGCAAC
>CAWFLW010000026.1:0-17796 GCA_963816655.1 uncultured Alphaproteobacteria bacterium
CGTCACCATGTCGAGCCCGGTGCCGTCGCCGGTCAAATTCATCATTTCGAGTTCGGCGGCGGTCAGCGGACGGTTGTGGCCCTTCTGCTTCGCGAAGATCACCGAGGTCAGGAGTTTGTGGGTCTGCAGATGCGGGCCGACATCGATGTCGAGCACCATGGCGTGCAGCGCCCAGCCCTGCGGCGTGTCGGCAAGCTTTTCGTGTTCCGACCAGGTGTCCGGCACCGTGCGGGAGAACGCGATCATCTTCTTGAAGACCGCAATCTTGTTGTCCAGGGTCTTGCGCGGCGCGCCCGACAACGACGCGGCCTTGTCCATCAGGGCCTTGAGGATCGCGTCGCCTTGTTCGGCGATCAGCTCGACGCTGTTGGTGGTGAGCAGCTGGTTATAGCCGATCGCGGTCGAGATCGGCCGCGTGCCCGGGCCGCGATAACCCGACTGCATGTCGTAGTTGCCGTTGCCGCCGGTCTCGAATGAATAGACCCGCACCGCCTGCTCGCGCGTCAAACCCAAGGCGGAGGCGACCCGTGCATAGGCGCCCTTGAACTCGATCTCCGAGGCCGGACGTTGCGGGGTGAACTGGAATTGCTCGACCGCCGCCTGGACCAGATCGGGGACCATCGGAAGCGCCTTGCGCGGCGGCCGTTCAGGCGCCGACGGATCGACCGGCCTCTTGGGCCCGCTACAAACCGCGGGCTGCGTCAGCACGTAGTCGTCGAGCGCGATCTGTTGTCCGGCACGCCGCTTGGCATTGCGGCCGCGCCGCTTCTCGGCGATCGAATTCCAGTAGGCGGTGCAGGCGCCTGCGCTTCCTCGTATTCCCTGAGCTTGCGGCGATATTCCGCCATCGCTTGCGGCGAGGCCTGCGCCATGGCTTCCGCGACGGGGTCGGGAAGCACCGGCACATCCATCGCGGCGGACGGCGGCGCGCCCGCAACAAGCGCGAGCGCGAGAAGGAGACTGAGGTCGGGACGAATCAATCCGGAGCGCATGCGCTTCTTGTAGCAAGCGTGCCCGGTAAGTCAGCCCTGAAATGCTGCGGCCTCACGCCCTATTCCGGCTCGACGCCGCTCGCCTTCACGAGTTGCGCCCACTTCTTCTCATCCTTGTCGATGAAAGCGCCGTAATCTTCTGGTGTGCCCGGCGTAATCTCGGTGCCGTCATTGCCGAGCTGCCGTTTCACCTCGTCGGAGGCGAGCGCATCGCGCAACGCCTTGTTGAGCTTGTCGATGATCGGCCGCGGCGTACCGGCAGGCGCGGCAAGACCGTAATAGAGCGAGGCGTCGAAGCCGGCGATGCCGGATTCGGCGACTGTCGGCACGTCGGGCAACAGGCTCGACCGCGTCGTGCTGGTGACGGCAAGCGCGCGCAGTTTGCCGGCGGCGACATTGCTGTGCGAGGCCGGAATCGGCGCAACCGCCATCGGAATGTGGCCGCCGAGCAGATCGGTGAGCACGGGTCCGGTCCCTTTATAAGGAATGTGCACCAGCGTGATGCCGGCGGAGCGCGCAAAATATTCGCCGGTGATGTGGCTCGCGGTGCCGGCGCCGGCTGAGCCGAAATTGACCTTGCCGGGATTGGCCTTGGCGTAGGCGATCAGCTCGGCCAGCGTCTTGGCCGGGAAAGACGGATTGACCACCAGCGAATTCGGCGCATTGCCGATCATGCCGATCGGCGCAAAATCCTTGCGCGGATCGTAGCCGACATTCTTGTAAAGCGACGGCCCGATCGCCAGCGTGCCGGTATAGCCGAGGACCAGCGTGTAGCCGTCCGGGTCCGCCTTCGCCACAGCGCGCGTGCCCACCGTGCCGCCAGCGCCAGCGCGATTATCGATGATGATCTTCTCGCCGAGCAGCTCGCCCATCTTTTCCGCGACACCGCGGCCGACGATGGAGGTGCTGCCGCCGGGAGCAAACGGAATGACCAGCGTGATCGGCCGCACCGGATAGTTTTGCGCCTGCGCCGGGCAGGATGCGGCGACCAGCGCCGCCACGGCGAGGAGAAAAATTTTGCGGATCGACATGGGCGCACTCCCGGCATTTTCTTGTTGCGCGGCATGGTCGCCGAAACGGTTTTGCCGCGCAACCCATCCTTCCGGCGGACAAGCATTCCTCCGTCATTCCGGGGCGATGCGAAAGCATCGAACCCGGAATCTCGAGATTCCGGGTCTGGTGCTAACGCACCATCCCGGAATGACTCTCATCTAGCGCCAGGCGAACACCGGCTGTTCCAGCTCGTCGACGCGGGTGTTGCGGCCCGCCAGCACTTCGCGGAACTGGTAGATCAGCGCCGCGGTCGGGGCGTGAATGTGCCCACCGCCGAGGCGGAAGCGGATGACGCGGCGGGTGCTTTCGGGGATCGAGGTGAAGGAGAAAGCGTCGTCGTGCTCGATCGCCTCAAGGGCAATGCGGTGGACGGAGGCGACCTCCGCCGGGTTCGGCACGATCGCGCCGCCTTGCCCGGCCCACACCACGACCGGCGTGATCAGATAGCCGGAGCGTGTCGGGTAGTCGTCGAGCACGCCGAGCACCTCG
The DNA here is from genome assembly GCA_963816655.1 of uncultured Alphaproteobacteria bacterium. GTDB lineage: Bacteria > Pseudomonadota > Alphaproteobacteria > Rhizobiales > Xanthobacteraceae > Bradyrhizobium. The sequence goes on from CAWFLW010000026.1 coordinate 2,535, forward strand.
CTTTCGCCAAGCTGCAGGCCGAGTTCTTCATGCAGTTCGCGCAGCGCGGCCTGCGACTGGGTCTCGCCGGCGTCGCAACGTCCGCCAGGCAACGCCCATTGCGCGCGATGCGAACGGAGGCTCGCGCTGCGGCGGGTCAGCAGGAAGGCGGTGCCGCTGCCCTGCTCACTTTCGGTCAGCGTGATCGCGACCGCCGCCCGCTTCAGCGCCGGCCCGGCCTCCTCGCCTGCCGCGCGGGTGAAGGCGCCGCAGAGCTCTGCGATATTCCGCCGGGTGCTATCGTCGAATGCGCGGGCCATGCGTGCTTGACTACAACAGGTCCTCAGCCGATGAAATGCGGGAAACACACATGACCGCATGCACTGGGAGCGGACGGGACTATGATCGACAAGACCGCCGCCAAGCTCAAATCCGACGGCTGGGCCATTGTCGAGACCTCCGGCTTTTTGCACCTGATCGGCCCGCTGTGGCACCGCCTCGTCAATGGCGAACATGAATATGCGCTCGCGACCGAGGACAAGCACCACAACCGCCGCGGCCTCGTGCAGGGTGGCGTGCTGATGACCTTCGCCGACCGCACCTGCGGCATGACCGCCCGCTACGTATCGGGCAAGCCGATGCTTGCGACCGTGCAGCTCGACACCCATTTCGTCGAAGCCGGCAAGATCGGCGAGGTGCTGATATCAAAACCGCGCGTGGTGCGCTCGACCCGCAGTCTGATTTTCATCGGGACGGAAGTCACCGTCGACAAGCGCGTCATCGCCATGGCGAACGGCGTGTTCAAGATATTGAAGAGTGAGTGAACGTCATTGCTGGACGATGCCAAACATCGAAGCCGGAATGACGACCGGAGGAACAGAATGCACTACCGCCAGCTCGGCCGCAGCGGCCTGAAGATCTCGCCGATTTGCCTGGGCACCATGATGTTCGGCGGGCCGACGGATGAAGCCGCCTCCTCGCGCATCATTGCGAAAGCGCGCGAGGCCGGCATCAACTTCATCGATAGTGCCGACGCCTACAACGGCGGGCAGTCCGAAGTGGTCGTGGGTCGCGCGATCTCAAACAACCGGCAGAACTGGATCCTCGCCACAAAGCTCGCCAACCAGATCGGCGACGATCCCAATCGCGGCGGGCTGTCGCGGCGCTGGGTGCTGCAGGCGGCGGAAGAAAGCTTGCGGCGACTCGCCACCGATCACATCGACATCTACTACCTGCACAAGGAAGACCACGCGACGCCGCTGGAGGAAACCGTACGCGCCATCGGCGACCTGATCCGCCAGGGCAAGATCCGCTATTTCGGCGTCTCCAACTATCGCGCCTGGCGCGTTGCCGAAATCTGCAACCTTTGCGACGAGAACGGCATCGACCGCCCGATCGTCAGCCAGCCATATTACAATGCGATGAATCGCATGCCGGAAGTCGAGCACTTTCCGGCCTGCGGCTATTACGGGCTCGGCATCGTACCTTATAGCCCGCTGGCGCGCGGGGTGCTGACCGGCAAATATCAACCCGACGCCGCGCCCGGTAAGGACACGCGCGCCGGCCGCGCCGACAAGCGCATGATGCAGACCGAATGGCGGCCGGAGTCCTTGCGGCTCGCGCAGGAGATCAAGCGCCACGCCGAGAGCAAGGGCATCACCGCCGGCCAATTTGCAGTGGCCTGGGTGCTGAACTCCGCTTTCGTCACCGGCGTCATCGCCGGCCCCCGCACCGAGGAGCAGTGGGACGATTATAGTCCGCGCGCTCGACTATCGCTTCACCGCGGAGGATGAGGCGCTGATCGACCGCCTCGTCACAAGCGGCCATCCCTCGACGCCTGGGTTCAACGACCCGGCCTATCCAATCGAGGGACGCCGCGCGCGGACGGATACACGGTCAAATTCATGAAGCACCTGGGATTCATGAGGCAGAAATGGCTCACCAAGATCGCTACGGCCTGACGCTTTCCACGAACTCTTCCGAAGCCGCCGCCGCCTATCGCGAGGGCGTGGACCTCCTGCTCGCAGCATGGCCGGGCGCGGCCGAAGCTTTCGAGCGCGCGGTCGCAGCCGATCCCGATTTTGCGCTGGCGCATATCGCGCGAGCCCGCATTCACACCTTCTACCAGCAGGGCGACGTGGCCCGGCAGAAGGCGGCGCTGGCGCGTGAGCTCGTGGCGAAGAACGGCAGCGCGCGGGAGCGCACCCACGTCGAGACGCTGGCACTCGCGATCGAGGGCCAGCTTCCCGCGGCGCTTGATGCCGCGCTGAAGCATATCGAAGCCTGTCCGCGCGATGCGATCGTAATGTCGCTGCCGATGGGCGCGTTCGGGCTGTTCGCTTTTTCCGGCATGGCCGACCACGACCAGGCGCGCGTCGACCTTTGCGGCCGCTACGCGCAGCATTATGGCGACGACTGGTGGTATCTCTATAACCATGGCTGGGCCCTGACCGAGAACAATGACGTCAGCAAAGGCCGCGCCATGACCGAACGCGCCTTCGCCATGCGCGAGGCTAACGCCAACGCCGTGCATGCGTTGTTGCATGCCATGTTCGAGGACGGTTCGGTCGAAGATGCCGATGCGCTGGTGGATCGCTGGATTCCGACCTACGACCGCTCCGGCATCCTGCACGGCCATATCCGCTGGCACCAGGCGCTCGGCGCGCTCGAACATGGCGATGCGGCACGTGCGCTTTCGATCTATGCCGATGTGCTGCAGCCGTCGGTCACCCACGCGCCGCCGCTCAATGCCGTCACCGACGGCGCTTCGCTGTTGTGGCGGCTGCAGGCCTATGGCCATGCCGTTCCCGACACGCTGTGGTCCGATGCCGACGCCTTTGCGCAGCGCGCCTTTCCACGCTCGAGCATCCCCTTCGCTGACGTGCACATGGCGCTGTTTGCGGCGGCAACCCGCAACCAGGCGGCGCTCGGCGAGCGGCTTGCCGTGATCGAGAAGCGGCTCGCCGAAGGCAAGCTGCCGGCGGGCCCTGTCGTGCCCGGCCTGTTCCGCGCCATGAGCGCCTTTGCCGATGGCGACTATCGCGGCTGCGTCGCGCAGCTCGAGCCGTTGCTTGGCGAGGTAGTCCGCATCGGCGGCAGCCATGCACAGCGAACACTCGTCGAGGACACCTTTATCGTCGCGCTGATGAAGAGCGGCGAGCTCGCCCGCGCCCATGCCGTGCTGGATGCGCGCCTGCATCGCCGCCCCTCGCCGCGCGACACGCGCTGGCTGGCCACCGCTGTACCACGGGGCGCCGGTTCGACGGGCGGCTGACCGGTCCGTCTTACCCCGTGGCGCCTCGTGCCGCTCGGTCAAGAACCGGGCGTCGCTGAAATCAGGCCCGTTTGGACACAGGAAGCGCGCAAAAGCACGCTATCCAGACCGCAGTCGGTTTTGCTCAATTTTAAGTCACTAACTGAAACTATTGACAACCTGAGAATGCGCGCAGATAATTTTGTTCCGGAAACATCGGGCGTTGGTCAGGTGTTATCTGTTGGACCAGGTTATCGGGCTGCGGGCTTTGCCAGCAAATCGGTCAGAGGAGTCCAAGATGTCATCCAAGTCGCCGTCACTGAAATTGACGTCACTGAACTTGACGTCACTGAAATTGACGTCACCTGAAATTGACGTCACTGAAATTGCTGTCAGCGGTCGTCGCTTTGGCCACGGTCGCTGCCGTGACGCCAGCTCTTGCGCAAACCGCTTCCACGGCGGGCACCCGAGCGATTGAGAACGGATCCGACGCCGCGAAAAAAGCCAGGTTGAAGGAGCCGTCATACATGACTCGCGAGGAACGGCTGAATGCGAAGCCGCTGGATTGGTCCACGACCACCGGGAAACCGAAGCCGCGCACCCTGACTGCGGCCGAACGCAGGGCGCTGCAGGACGCCAAGCCTGAACAGTCGGCCGGAGGCGCGCCTGCTCCAAACGCCGACGAAGAAGCCAAGAAGCAACATCCAGACGATTGGAAGTGATGCGGCGTAACGCACGCATCGGATAGCGAAGGGAGTCTGCAATGGTCGCCAAGCCGTGCTCGCGCGGACGCGCGCTTCTTTTCGTGACCACCCTGATCGCCATGACGGGCTCCGTTGGGCCCGTGCAGGCGCAGACCGCCGCAATCGGGAAGCTGTTCTCGAGCGCCGGCACCTGCTCGGCCTCCGTCATCAGCGGCAAGAACATCATTGTCACCGCGGCGCATTGCTGCTGGAACAGGTCGACCAGCAACTGGGTCGGCGGCTGGTCGTTCGCGCCGGGTTACAACAACGGCAATGCGCCTTACGGCATGTTCCCCTTCGCCCAAGCTCGCGTGCCCAATTCCTGGATCAACAACGGCGACATCGCTTCCGACGTCTGCGTGATCTCGCTGCAAAACAACGCGGCAGGCAAACCCGTGACCTTCTATACCGGCTGGTATGGCCGGTCGTGGAATTTTCCGGCCAACCAGAACATGCGCGCCTTCGGTTACCCCGGTAACATCGGCGGCGGCAATACGCTGCAACAGTGCTCGGCCCCGAGCTCCGCCCAGCCGGCCAATTGCGGCGCCGACGTGCTGAACATGGCCTGCAACATGACCTACGGCTCGAGCGGCGGTCCCTGGTTCAGGGATTTTGGCGCCGGCAACCACGTCGATTCAACCGTGCACGGCTATGTCAACAAGACCTGTACCGGCACGTTCGGTCAGGTGTTCGACGGGCCTCGATTCACCACCAACAATATCGTTCTGCTCTGCAATGCCCAAGGCTGTGACTAAAAGGCTGTGACTAAAAGGCTGCGACTAGAACAGGCTTCGACTAACACGCCCAGGGCTGCGACCAGCTCTTTTGCGAAGATTTCCGCGCTGGCTAGCGGTCTATTCGGCCGCTGACAGCGGCTGCACCGCGCCGCGCGTCTGACGCCGTGCGGCACGGTGCCAGTATTGGCTCGTGCCCTGCATCAGCAGGCGATAGACGCGCGGGCTGACGCCAAAGCTCTCGCGGAAGCTGCGGCTGAAATGGGTCGACGAGCTGAAGCCACGTCCGAACGCGATCTCGGTGATCGAACTGCCGGCGAGCACGGGATCGGCAAGGTCCTGGCGGATGCGGTCGAGCCTGGACTGCCAGATATAGGCGTTCAGCGTGTCCACCTCGCCGTCGAACAATTTGTGCAAATAGCGTTTCGAGCAGCCGATGGCGGCGGCGATGCGATCGAGCGACAGATGCGGATCGTCGAGGTTGATGTCGATGAACCGCTTGACGCGGTCGCGCGCGACTTCGCGCAGCGAGGCGTCGGTCGGCGTCCCCGCGCGATCCAGCACCGCAAGCTCGACATGGCTTGCGATCATGTCGGCAAGATCGTCGTTGCCGGGCGCGGGCACGCCGTCACGCAGCGCCTCGAACGCCGACACCAGAAGATCAAAGGTCAGGCGGCCGACACCGGCGCGGCCGGAGAAGCGCCGCACCACGAGGTCGTCGAGATCGAGCCCGAGCCGCACCAGCATCTCACGCGGCAGCAGCATGATGATCTGGTTGATCGGCTCCGGATTGGACACGGTGTACGGCTTGCTCGTGTCGTAGAGGCTCCACTCGCCGGGCGCCAGCAGCACCTTGCGACCGTTCTGCTCGAAGCAGCCGGCACCCTCGATCTGTGCGACGAGCTTGACGTAGTTGCGGTTGTCCCTGCGGATCAGGTGCGGCGTGCGCTGCACGCGATGCCGGCTTGCCGTGATGCGCGCAACCGAGACGCCCGCCGACTGACCGAGCTCGAGGCGACCGTTGAATTGCGGATCGCCGAACGTGTCAGCCTGCAACGGCCCGATGTGGCGGCAGACGAAATCGCCCCACAGGCCGAGCCGGTCGCCTGGCGCAACATCCTCGGTGGAAACGACGGCCAGATTGTTCCGCGCCAAGGTCCCCGCTCCTTCCCTTCTCACTCAACCAGCTCTTCTTACCCAACGAGCCCGCATGCGACGCCATCGCCGTGCCTTGCGTCCATCTGCGCCTCGCGGCCACGCCGGAGAGTTCGCTCTTGGGCAAGAACCCGGCAGGCCGGCAGCGCAAGATGCGGCGCAGTCGGACCGGCAATCGAAGACCGGCCAACGAGTTAACACCGAAATTCGGGGAGGACGCAAATGACCGCGGGTCGATACCTTTTCTCGGCACTTTTCTGCGCCAATTTGACGCTCGGCCTCGGCGGCGTCGCTGCGGCGCAAGAACCGACCTCCATCAAGGTCGGATATGCCATCTCCAAGACCGGGCCCAACGCCGGCGGCGCCAATATTACCCAGATCCCGAACTACCAGCTCTGGGTCAAGGAAGTGAACGACAAGGGCGGGTTGATGCTCAAGAGCATCGGCAAGCGGCTGCCGATCGAGGTCATTGAGTATGACGACCGCTCCAATTCGGAAGAGGCCGTGCGCGCCGTCGAGCGGCTGATCACGCAGGACAAGGTCGACCTGCTGTTTCCACCCTGGGGTACCGGCCTCAATCTCGCGGTCGGGCCGGTCTTCAACAAGTACGGCTATCCGCAGCTCGCCTTCAGCGCCGTTACCGACCGTGCTCCCGAACTCGCCAAGCGCTGGCCCAACAGCTTCTGGTTCCTCGGCACCAGCAAGCAATATGTCGACGCGCTGGTTGCGCTGCTGAGCCAGATGCGCAAGGACGGCAAGATCAACGACAATATCGCGATGGTCAGCATCGCTGACGGTTTCGGCATCGACCTGTCGAAGGCGGCCCGTGAAGGCTTTGAGGCGGCGAAGTTCAAGCTTGCCTATGACAAGAGCTACCCGATCGGCACGCAGGATCTGTCGCCCTTGCTCGGCGAGGCGCAGCGCTCCGGCGCCGACACCTTCGTGGCCTTCAGCTATCCACCGGATACCATGGCGCTGACCGAGCAGGCCAAGATCGCGACCTTCGCGCCCAAGGTGATGTTCCTCGGCGTCGGCGTCGGCTTCCCGCTCTATCCGCAGCGCTTCGGCACCAATATCGAGGGCATCATGTCGCTGGGCGGCTGGCAGGCGGACAACAAGGCGACCGCCGACTACCGCGCCAAGCACAAGGCGATGCACAACCGCGATCCCGATTACTGGGGCAGCCAGGTCGGCTACGCGTCGCTGCAGATGCTCGAGCAGGCCGTGGAGAAGGTCGGCAAGATCGACCGCGAGGCCATCATCAAGGAATTGTCGAGCGGGACGTTTGACACCGTCATCGGCAAGGTCAAACTCGAGAACAACATCCCGGTCAACGCCTTCCCGCTGATCGGACAATGGCAGAAAGGCTTCTTCACGGGCGTCGCGCCAAGCGGCCCGGGAATGGCCGCAGTGATCGTGCCGAAGCCTGCTTGGGGCCAGTAGCCGGCGTCGCACGGCGGGCCGCCTGCCGGTGGCGGTGGCCCGCAACTTCTTTCAGGTCCCTCGATGCTCTTTGCCGCACTGCTGTCTGGCCTCACCCTCGGTGGCATGTACGCGCTCATGGCCATGGGGCTGACGCTGCAGTACGGCGTCGCACGCATCATGAATCTCGCCCATGGCGAGCTGATGGTGGCCGCCGCCTTCACCGCCCTGTGGCTGTTCACGGGAGCCGGCGTGTCGCCGCTGGCCGGGCTCCTCGTCGTCGTCCCTGCCGCCTTTGCCATCTCCTGGGTTTTCTATCGCTGGCTGCTGACGCCATTGGTGCGCCGCGCGCCCAACCGCGACGCGCTCGAGGTCGACAGCATCCTCGCCACCTTCGGCATGCTGTTCGTGGTGCAGGGCGTCATGCTCGTGATCTTCGGCGGCGCCTATTACGGCTATAGCTTCCTGGCCTTTCCCGTCAGCATCGCCGGCGCGACGGTCGCGGCCAACCGGCTTCTGGCGCTGGCCTTCGCCGCGGTGATCGGACTTGCGCTCTATCTCTATTTGACGCGCACACGGCTCGGCACGGCGGTGCGCGCCGTTGCCGTCGATCCGGCCACCGCCCCGCTGGTGGCGATCGACGTGCGGGCGACCGCTGCGCTCGCCTTTGCGCTCGGCGGGGCGCTTGCCGCCGCCGGCGGCGTCCTCGTCTCGATGTTCCTGACCTTCAACGCCAATATCGGCGTCGTCTTCACCATGAAGGCGCTGATCGTGGTCATCATGGGCGGCGTCGGCAACCTGCTCGGCTGTCTCGTCGCCGGGCTCATTCTCGGCCTCGTCGAGACCTTCGTCGCCACCTGGGTCGATCCCGGCCTGACGCTGGCTGCGACCTACACCATCTTCCTGATCATCCTGCTGGTCCGCCCGCAGGGCCTGTTCGGAACGGCGTCGCGATGAAGCGCCCGCTCGCTTTCGCCGCCGTCGCCATCGCTGTTGCCGCGCTTGCCGCGGTGCCGGCCGTTGCCAACGGCTACCAGCTGTCGCTTGCGATCGCGCTGATGAATTACGTGGTGCTGGCGACCGCCTGGACACTGTTTTCCGGGCCGACACGTTACGTCTCGCTCGCCACGGTCGCGTTCTTCGGCATCGGCGCCTACACCGTCGCCGTGCTGGCCGAGCGGATGGCGTGGCCGTACATCCTGGTGATCGCGCTCGGCATCGGCGTCGTCGTGGCGCTCATCGTCGGCCTGTCGACGCTGCGCCTGTCCGGCGTCTATTTCGTTATCTTCACCTTTGGCCTTGCCGAGCTGATCCGCCAGCTCGTCACCTGGTACGAGGTCAACGTCACCCGCACGCTCGGGCGCTACGTCTTCGTCGACATCACTGCTGCCGATATCTACTGGCAGCTGCTCGGACTTGCGGTGCTGGTGTTTCTGGCCGGAATCCTGATCCGCCGCTCGCGACTGGGCCTTGCGCTGCGCGTCATCGGCGACGATGAGACGGTGGCGCGCCACATCGGCATCAACACCACCATCGCCAAGGTCGCGCTGTTTGCGCTGTCGGCTGCCTTCATGACGCTGTGCGGCGCGGTGATGGCGCCGCGCTGGACCTATATCGATCCGGCGATCGCCTTCAATCCGGTGATCTCGTTCCAGGTGCTGATCATGGCGCTGCTCGGCGGCGTGCACCGGCTCTATGGCCCGCTGTTCGGCGTGGTGCCGCTGGTGCTGCTGTTCGAATTCCTGCTGGCGAACTTCCCGAACCATTTCTCGCATCCTCGTTGGTCTCGCCTTCATGCTGATCGTCTATGCGATCCCGCAAGGCATCGTCGGCCTCATCGAGCGCCTGGCAAAGCGCAACGGAGGCGCCGCATGAGCGCACCGCTGCTCGATGTGTCAGGCCTGTCACGCCGCTTCGGCGGCCTCAAGGCCGTCGACGGCCTTGCACTGACGATCCAGCCCGGCGAAATCATGGGCCTGCTCGGCCCCAACGGCTCCGGCAAGACCACGGTGATGAACCTGATCTCCGGCGCGCTGCGGCCCGATGCCGGCAGCATTCTGCTCGACGGCCGCGACATCAGCGCGCTGGCGCCGCACCGGATTGCGCGGCTCGGCGTCGCCCGCACCTTCCAGCTGGTGCGGATGCTGCCATCGCTGACCTGTCGCGAGAACGTGCTCGCCGGCCTTGCCTTCGGCCGCGCGCCGCTCTGGGGTCACGCAGCAGCAGGACGCGCCGACGTCCTGCTCACACGCGTCGGCCTCACCGGGCGCGCCACCACCGCCACGGGCGAACTAACCTATATCGACCAGAAGCGGCTCGAACTGGCGCGGGCACTCGCGTTGCAACCGCGTCTGCTGCTGCTCGACGAATGGCTCGCCGGTCTCAATCCGGCCGAACTGCAGCAGGGCATCGCGCTGGTGCGTTCGCTGCGCAGCGACGGCGTCACCATCCTGATGGTCGAGCATGTCATGGACGCCATCCGTTCGCTGTGCGACCGCTGCGTCGTCATGAACGCCGGGCGCAGGATCGCGGAAGGAACGCCAGACGTGGTGCTGGGCGAAGCCGAGGTGATCCGCGCCTATCTCGGAGACGACGATGCTTGAGGTCTCCGGCATATCGGTTGCCTACGGCAAGCACGTTGCGGTTGACCGCATCGCGCTGAACGTGAAGCCGGGCGAGGTCGTCCTGATCCTCGGCGCCAATGGCAGCGGCAAGACCTCGCTGTTGAAGGCGATCGCGGGAATCCAGCCGGCTGCCGCCGGCGCCTCGGTCCGGCTTGCCGGCCGCGATCTCGATGGCCTGCCGGCGCACCAGATCGTCGAGGCCGGACTTGCGCTGGTGCCGGAGGGCCGCGGCGTGTTCGGCGAACTGACCGTGCGGGAGAACCTCGAACTCGGCGCTTTCGCGCGACGGGCGCGGCCACGCGAGGCCGAAAACCTGGCCGGCGTGCTGGAATTGTTTCCGCAGCTCGCCAAGCGGCTCGGCCAGCAAGTGCGCACCATGAGCGGCGGCGAGCAGCAGATGGTCGCCGTCGGCCGCGCTTTGATGTCGGCGCCGGATATCCTGCTGCTCGACGAACCCTCGCTCGGGCTGTCGCCGCTGATGTGCCGGGAATTGTTCGCCGCACTTTCGCGGATCCGCGACAGGGGGCTCGGCATCCTCCTGGTCGAGCAGAACGCCAAACGCAGCCTCGCCATCGCCGACCGCGGCTACCTGATCGCCAATGGCCGGATGGCCGGCGAAGGCACCGCGGAGGCGCTGCGCAACGATCCGGCCGTGCAGCGCGCCTATCTCGGCGGCGCGGCCCACATCGGAACGGAGCAAGCATGAAACTTCTCGACAGCAAGATTTGCATCGTCACCGGCGCGGCCGGAAGCCTCGGGCTCGCCACGGCCGAACTGTTCCTGCGCGACGGCGCAAAGGTGATGCTGGTCGACCGCGAGGCTGCATCGCTCAAGGCTGCCGCCGATCGCCTCGGCCACCCCGATCAAGTCATGGTGCAGACAGCCGACGTGACCGACGCCAAATCCACCGCGGGCTTCATCGAGGCGACGGTAGCGCGCTGGGGCGGGCTCGACGTGCTGTTCTGCAATGCAGGCATCAGCGGCGCGATCTGCCCCGTCACCGACTATCCGGAGGAGGTGTTCGACCGGGTGATGGCGGTCAATGTGCGCGGGCCGTTCCTCGGCTGCAAATATGCGCTGCCGAAAATGCGCGACGGCGGCAGCATTATCATCACCTCAAGCGTGGTCGGCACCACCAGCGATCCCGGCATCGCCGCCTACGCCACATCCAAGCACGCCGTGATCGGATTGATGCGCACGGTGGCCAAGGAAGCCGCTCATCGGCGCATCCGGGTCAACGTGGTGGCCCCCGGCCCGATCGCCAACGACTTCCAACGCAATGTCGAGACCGGCCTGTCCCGCGCCATCGGCCGCGACGCCGGCAAGTTCCTCGACGGCCTGATCCCGCTCGGCCGCCACGGCCTGCCCGAGGAGATCGGCCGGCTTGTGCTCTACCTCGCATCCGATCAGAGCAGCTTTTCGACCGGCGGCGTGTTCACGGCCGACGGCGGCATGTCCATCTGACGCCGCAGACCCGAGAAGTCGCAACGCGAGAGCGTCTTGGGAATTTATTTCGGCCGGCGCGGAATAAATCGGGCCACCGGTCATTGATGTCTGGGGCATCAGGGCTGCGTCGAAGGGTCGCATTATCGCGAAGTCTAGTTGCCAAAGCAACGCGCAAGCCTTTGTCTTGCCGGCAATAATTAACGGCCAACGCATGGGCGCGGCCACTAACCGGGGAGAGACCAATGAGCAAATCAAACAAAGACAAGCAGACCTCGCGCCGGCGCTTTCTGACGGCTGCTGCAGCGGGCGCTGCGGCGACCGTGGCCGCACCGGCCGCGATCGCACAGACCGGCCCGATCAGCATGCGCTGGCAGAGCACGTGGCCGTCCAAGGACATTTTCCACGAATACGCCCTCGACTACGCCAAGAAGGTCAACGACATGACCGGCGGCGACCTGAAGATCGAGGTGCTGCCGGCGGGCGCCGTGGTGCCGGCCTTCGGCCTGCTCGATGCCGTCTCCAAGGGCGTGCTCGACGGCGGCCATGGCGTGCTGGTCTATCACTACGGCAAGCAGACCGCGCTGGCGCTGTGGGGCTCCGGCCCGGGCTTTGCCATGGACGCCAACATGCTGCTGTCCTGGCACCGCTATGGCGGCGGCAAGGAACTGCTCGAGAAGCTCTACGCCTCGATCAACGCCAACGTGGTGTCGTTCCCCTACGGGCCGATGCCGACGCCAGCCGTTCGGCTGGTTCAAGAAGCCGATCACCAAGGCCGACGATATCAAGGGCCTCAAATTCCGCACCGTCGGCATCTCGATCGACGTGTACAGCGGAATGGGCGCAGCGGTGAACGCGCTGTCGGGCGGCGAAATCGTCGCGGCGATGGACCGCGGCCTGCTCGATGCGGCCGAGTTCAACAATGCCAGCTCCGACCGTATCCTCGGCTTCCCCGACGTCTCCAAGGTCTGCATGCTGCAGAGCTATCACCAGAACGCCGAGCAGTTCGAGATCATGTTCAACAAGGACAAGTACGCCGCGCTTCCGGACAAGATGAAGGCGATCATCGCCAACGCGGTGGACGCAGCGTCTGCGGACATGTCGTGGAAGGCGATCGACCGCTATTCCAAGGACTACATCGAGCTGCAGACCAAGGACAACGTCAAGTTCTACAAGACGCCTGACGCCATCCTGAAGCAGCAGCTCGAGATCTATGACGAGGTGGCGAAGAAGAAGGCGGGCGAGAACCCGCTGTTCAAGGAGATCATGCAGTCGCAGATCGACTTCGCCCAGCGCACGACGCAGTGGGAGCAGGACACGCTGATCAACCGCCGCATGGCCTACGACCACTATTTCGGCGCCAACGCCGCGGCCAAGAAGCTCTGACGCTGAAATAAAACCCGGCAAGGCACCGTCCGGCCCATACCCCGGACGGTGCCTTGTGTTATAGCGATACCGCTCTTTCCCTCTGCCCAACAGCCGCATCATATGAGCGTCCAGAGTCTTCTGCACACGATCGACGGCATCTCGACCTGGGTCGGCAAGGCCGCGGCCTGGCTGATGATCCTGCTGATGAGCGTCGTCTGCATCGAGGTGTTCAAGCGCTACGCCGTGAACATGCCGACGGCATGGATCTTCGACGCCGAAAACATGATGTACGGCACGCTGTTCATGCTGTGCGGCGCCTATACGCTGGCGCAGAACGCCCATGTCCGCGGCGATTTCCTCTACTCCTCGATGCGGCCGCGCACGCAAGCCACCCTGGACCTCGTGCTCTACATCGTCTTCTTCTTTCCCGGCATCGCTGCGCTGGTCTACGCCGGCTATTTCTACGCCGCCGATTCCTGGCACATCAACGAGCACTCCAACGTCACTGCGGACGGCCCTCCGGTCTATCATTTCAAGGCCATGATCCCGGTCGCGGGCGCGCTGATCATGCTGCAGGGGGTCGCCGAGATCGTGCGCTGCATCGTCTGCCTCAAGACCGGCGAATGGCCGAGCCGGCTGCATGACGTCGCCGAGATCGACGTTGTCGGGGAACAACTCGCGAACAGCGAATTCGTCGACGAGGAATCGCGCAAAATCGCCATCGAGGGCGCGGCGCGCATCGACGAAATGGCCCGGCAGCGCGGCATGGGCGGGGAAACACAGACATGATGAGCGATCCGGCACTCGGCCTGTTGATGCTGACGCTGATCGTCGTCGTCATCCTGATGGGGTTCCCCACGGCGTTCACGCTGATGGGCCTCGGCATGTTCTTCGGCTTCATCGCCTTCTACGACCCGTCGCAGCTCTGGACCCACAACAGGGTGTTCGAGCTGATGGTCCAGCGCACCTACGGCGCCATGACCAACGACGTGCTGATATCCATCCCGCTGTTCGTGCTGATGGGATACGTGATGGAGCGCGGCGCGCTGGTCGACAAGATGTTCTATTCGATCCAGCTCGCCTTCCGCCGCCTGCCGGCCTCGCTTGCGGTCGCCACCCTGATCGTCTGCACCTTCTGGGGCATCGCCTCGGGCCTGGTCGGCGCGGTGGTGGTGCTGATGGGCGTGATCGCCTTCAACCCGATGTTGCGCGCCGGCTATGACGTGAGGCTCGCCTCCGGCGTCATCACCGCCGGCGGCACGCTCGGCATTCTTATTCCGCCCTCGGTGATGATCATCGTCTATGCCGCGGTCGCCGGCCAGTCGGTGGTGAAACTCTACGCGGCGGCGATGCTGCCCGGCTTTTTCCTCGCCTTCCTCTATCTCGTCTATGTCATCGGCTGGGCGATGATCAATCCGAAGATCGCGCCGCCGCTGCCGGAGGAGCAGACCCGGGTCAAGGTGCCCGAATGGATCAGGAAGCTGCAGGCGCTTTATTCGCCGAATCTGTTCGTCGCGCTGGCAAAGGCGCTGGTCTCGCCCGCGCAGGCGAAGAAGCTCGAGATCGACGGCAAGCCGATGAGCTATGGCGCGATCCTGCAGAACTTCATCATCTCGCTGGTGCCGTTCCTGATGTCCGCCGTGACGCTCGGCACCGTCTGGTGGTACGTCGTGATCCACCAGCAGGCCGGCGCGGCCTCGGAAGCGGTCGAAGGCCTGCAACAACTCGGCAGCGCCGTGGCGACGCCGCGAGCCGACGCCGGCGGAGCAAGGTACCGGCCCCGCAATTCTACATCGGCTTTGCGATCTTCGCGCTGCTGATGGCGGCGTGGAGCCTGCGCTCTTACCGGCGCATGGACGGCGAGCGGTTCGAGGTGCTGCGGCTGCTGACGTCGTCGGTGATGCCGCTCGGCATTCTCACCGTGGTGGTGCTCGGCGTGATCCTGTTCGGCATCACGACCGCGACGGAGTCCGCCGGCGTCGGCGCCGCCGGCGCCTTCCTGCTCGCGCTGCATGCCCGTACGCTCGACTGGAAGCGCACCAAGGAAGCGGTGTTCCTGACCGCCAAGACCACCGCGATGGTGTGCTGGCTGTTCGTGGGCTCGGCGCTGTTCTCGGCGGTGTTCGCCATCCTCGGCGGCCAGGCGCTGCTGGAGAGCTGGGTGCTCTCGCTCAACATGACGCCGGTGCAGTTCATGATCCTGTCGCAGGCGATCATCTTCGTGCTCGGCTGGCCGCTGGAATGGACCGAGATCATCATCATCTTCGTGCCGATCTTCCTGCCGATGCTGAAGCATTTCGGCATCGACCCGATCCTGTGGGGCACGCTGGTGTTCGTGAACCTGCAGGCCGCGTTCCTGTCGCCGCCGGTGGCGATGTCGGCGTTTTATCTGAAGGGCGTCGCCCCGAAACACGTCACGCTGAACCAGATCTTTGCGGGCATGATGCCCTACATGCTGATCGTGATCCTCTGCATGGTCATCATGTATCTCTGGCCCGGCATGACGCTGTGGCTGCCGAACTATCTGTACGGCGGTTAGCG
>CAWFLW010000027.1:0-55812 GCA_963816655.1 uncultured Alphaproteobacteria bacterium
GACCGCGCCGAGATCGTAGAATTCCTTGCGGGTGAAGCCGAACATGCCGGCGAACAGCGCAGCCGGCATCTGCTGGATGCCGGTGTTGTATTCCTGGACCGCGCTGTTGAAGAAGCGGCGGCTGGCGGCGATCTTGTTTTCGAGGTCGGAGAGTTCGCCGGCGAGCTGCTGGAAATTGGCGTTGGCCTTGAGGTCCGGATAGGCCTCCGACAGCGCGATCAGGCGGCCGAGCGCGCCGGAGAGCTGGTTCTCGGCGGCCGACACCTGCGCCGGCCCTTGCGCCGACAGCGCGGAGTTGCGGGCCTTGACGACGTCGTCAAGCGTGCCGCGCTCGTGGGAGGCATAGCCCTTCACCGTCTCGACCAGGTTCGGGATCAGGTCGTGGCGCTGTTTGAGCTGGACGTCGATATCGGCAAAGGACTGATCGACCCGCTGCCTGAGAGCGACGAGGCGGTTATAGGCGCCGATGGCAAAGAGAACGAGAATGACGATGATGCCGAGAACGATCCAGCCGGTCGACATGAGAGAAATCTCCTGGTGGGAAGACGGGTTACCCTGAACGAGATGGCCGCCGGGCGGCGGCCCGCCGGAAATTGGGTCTTGTCTTGGTCGGAAGCAAGGCCGGATTAGTTCAAGGAGACCGCATCGCCCCAGCGCCAGCGCCGGGCTACCGCATAACCCACCTTGTCGCGCCGTGGAATATTCGCGATTTGGAGGCCGCCGGGCGTGCAAAGTTTTGCGGTGACCTCCGCCTTGCCGACGGCTGGTTGCGCCAGCACGCGGGGCGGGCGTTGGGCGACCGCTGCACGCGTCAGAGCGACGTAGCAGAATTTTTCGTCCTCGAACGGCAGTTCCGCGCCCTTGACCTGCTTGTGCGCGCGCGAGCGCTGCAAGCGCTGGGTGAAGTGGCACCAGTCGGGTGCTGCGAGCGGACAGCGGCCGTCATGCGGGCAGGGCGCTGCGACATGCGCGCCGTCGGCGATCAGCGGTTGCCGCAGCGCGATGATCCGCGCGTAGCCCGCGGGCGTGCCGGGTTCGACCACGAGCAGCGTGTCGCGGGTCTTCTGCCACATCGCGCGTGCCAGTGCCGTCCGCTCGGCCTCGCCGAGTTCGCCGATCACATAACTTGCCACGACGAGATCGGCGGGTTCTGCGCGGGCGAGTGTGGCGCGTGCGTCGCCGCGCTCGTAGTTGATGCCGCGAAAGCGGGTGTCATCGCTTGCCAGTCCGATCGCAAGGGTTCGCAACGCCTCGTTCGCGTCGAGCAGCGTGAACGTCCGCAGCGAGGGGAGCGCTGGAGCCGCGCCCAGGTCGCGGTGCCCGGACCCGCGCCGATGTCGAGCAGGCTTGTCGGCGCAAATTCGGGGCGGCTCTCGCACAGCGCGTTCAGGCTCGCGATATCGGCGGCGTAGGTCGCGGGCATGCGCGCCAGCGCATAGGCGAGCGCATCGGCCTCGCTCCTGATGGCGGCCGAGTTGCCGCCGTCGCGATAGGTTTTGGAAATAGCCGCTGCGCGTTCGGAAGCGTCGTTGCGCGAGACGCCTTGCAGCTTCGCTTCCAGCGCCGCTTTCAGGGCGGCGGGAAGATCGGGCGAGGCCGCGCGGGAGGTCACGCCACGTCGAGGATTTTCACCGCGTCCTCGAGATCGACCGAGACGAGCTGCGACACGCCGCGCTCGGCCATGGTGACGCCGAACAGGCGGTTCATCCGCGCCATGGTGATCGGGTTGTGCGTGATGATGATGAAGCGCGTCTCCGTCGACGCCGTCATCTCGTGCAGCAGGTTGCAGAACCGCTCCACGTTGTGGTCGTCGAGCGGCGCGTCGACCTCGTCCAGCACGCAGATCGGCGAGGGGTTGGTGAGGAACACGGCGAAGATCAGCGCCAGCGCGGTCAGCGCCTGCTCGCCGCCCGAGAGCAGCGACAGCGTCTGCGGCTTCTTGCCGGGCGGCTTCGCGATGATCTCGAGGCCGGCCTCGAGCGGGTCGTCGCTCTCGATCAGATGCAGCGCCGCCTCGCCGCCACCGAACAGTTCGGTGAACAGCCGCTTGAAGTGACCGTTGACGACCTCGAACGAGGTCAGCAGCCGCTCGCGCGCCTCGCGGTTGAGGCTCTGGATGCCCTGGCGCAGCCGCTTGATGGCCTCCACCAGATCGTCGCGCTCGGTGGTCAGCGTGGTGTGCTGGGCCTCGACCTCGCGCAACTCTTCCTCGGCGCGCAGATTGACCGCACCAAGCCGCTCGCGGTCGCGGCGCAGCTTTTCGAGATTCTCCTCGATCTCGGTGAGCGGCGGCAGTTCCACGCCCGGCTCGATCTCGGCAAGGCCGGCGACCGCTTGCGGCTCACATTCGAGCATGTCGTGGATCTCGCGCTCGATGTCGGTGAGGCGGCGCTTCGTTCCTTCCATGCGCTCTTCGGCGCGGGCGGTGGCCTCGCGCGCGCTGGAGAGGGCTTCGAGCGAAATTTTTGCCGCACGGTCGGTCTCGGCCATCAGGGTTTCGGCGGCGGCGAGCGCGTCGGCCGCAGTCTGGCGGTTCTTCTCGGCAAGGCCGATCTCGTTGATCAGCGCGTTGCGCTTCTCGGCAAACAATGCGGGAGCGTTGTCCAGCTCCGCGCGCTCGGCGGTCACTTCGGTGACGCGGGACTGCACGGTCTCGATCTGCGAGGCCGCACTTTGCTTGCGGGTCTGCCATTCGTTTCGCTCGGCGAGGATCGCCTGCACGCGGCGGTCGGCAAGCTCCGCCTCGCGGGCCAGCGCCTGCGCCTCGGCGCGGACCTGGGCTGCGTGGTGGCGATGGCCGTCGATCTCGGTGCGGACGGAGGCGAGTTTCGTCTCGGTGTCGAGGCTCGCCGGCAATTCGGCCAGCGCGGCGGTGGCGTCCTGATGTGCGCCCTCGGCCTCCATGCGATCGGCGGTCAGGCGGCTGCGCGCTTCCGTCAGCGCCGAGCGGCGCGCGGCGTGGCGGTTGATCTCGCGCTCGGTTGCGGCATGGCGCTCGCGTGCGGCATCGGCCTCGCGCTGGGCAGCGCGCCAGGCGTCGCGTGCGGCCAACTCGGCGGCCGAGGCGGCCTTCTGGTCGGCTTCCGCAGTCTCCAGCGCCTGCCGCTTGGCGGCGGCGTCGAGGCGGGCCTGTTCGAGTTCGTTCTCGATGTCGACCAGGCGCGCACGCTCGGCGAGCCGGCGCGCCGCGCCGGTCGGCGCATGGGCTGCTGCGACAAAGCCGTCCCAGCGCCAGACATCGCCTTCCAGTGACACCAGCCGCTGGCCGGTCTTGAGCTGCGACACGAGTTCGGCGCCGCGCTCCTTGGCGACGATGCCGATCTGCGCCAGGCGCCGCGAGAGCTCCGCCGGAGCCTGCACATGGTTGGCGAGCGCGTCGACGCCGTCGGGTAGCGCCGGATCCTGCAGAGTGGCATTGGCGTTGGTCCAGCGCATTGGCGCCGAGGGATCGACAGGCGCGTCGAGGTCGTCGCCTAGCACGGCGCCGATCGCCTTCTCATAGCCCTTGGTGACCGTGATGCCGTCGATGATCGGCGGCCACAAATTCTTGGTCTCGCCGTTGACGAGCTTGGAAATGGTGCGCGCCTCGGTCTCGAGCCGCTGCACACGCTTGTCGGCCTCCGCAAGCGGGGCACGTGCGGTCTCGAGCGTAAGGCGCGCGGCGACATGCGCGGCTTCGCTGGCTTGCGAAGTGCTTTCAGCCTGGGTCAGGTTCTGTTGCGCGCCGGTGAGCGCGATGGCGAGGCCCGCGATATCGCCGAGCCCGCCGGTCTCCTGCGCGAGCTTCTGTTCGTCGCCCTCGACATTGGCGATTTCCTGGTCGAGCCGCGCCAGGCGGTCGCGATGGCTGCGGACGCCGGCTTCGAGCTGGTTGCGCTTGGCGGTGAGGTCGGCAAGCGCGGTGGTGAGTTCGGAGAACAGCTGCTCGGAGGCGGAAAGGGTGCTTTCTGCTTCCGCAACGCGTCCGTCGACACCGGACCGCTTCTCGACCCGCGACTTGATCTCTTCCTTGAGTTCGGCGTCTTCGCTGTCGAGCCGCAGCAGCGCCACGTCGGCATCCGCCACCTGCTGCTGTTCGCGGGCGATGTCGGCGGCAAATTGCGTCAGGCGCCGGTCGAGTTCGGCGACGCGCTCTCTGGCGCGCTCTTCCTCACGATCGAGTTGATCGCGGGCGTTGTTGAGACGTTGCAGCCCGGCGGCGGCGCGGGCCTCGGCCTCGCGCAGCGCCGGCAATTCAGCGGCGCGCACGGCCTGGATTCGGGCCGCCTCGGCCTGCTCGCGGGTGCGCTCGGCCATCTCGCGGACGGTGAGGTCGTGGGTGCGTGCGGCTTCGCCGACGTCGGTATTCGCCTCTACCCAGCGCAGGTGGTACAGCATGGCTTCGGCCTTGCGCACCTTGGCGGCGACTTCGCGGTAGCGGATGGCCTGGCGCGCCTGCTTCTTCAGGCCGTCCATCTGGCTTGCGAGCTGGCCGATCACGTCCTCGACGCGGGTGAGGTTGGTCTCGGCGGCGCGCAGCCGCAGCTCGGCCTCGTGGCGGCGCGCATGCAGGCCGGCGACGCCGGCGGCGTCTTCCAGCACGCGGCGGCGCTGCTCGGGCTTGGCCTGGATGATCTCGCCGATCTTGCCCTGGTGGACCAGTGCGGGCGACCGCGCACCGGTCGCAGCATCGGCAAACAGGATCTGCACGTCGCGCGCGCGCACGTCGCGGCCGTTGATGCGATAGACCGAACCCGCCTCGCGCTCGATGCGGCGGGAGATCTCCAGCATCTGGGCGTCGTTCATGGCGGCCGGCGCCGTGCGATCGGAATTGTCGATCGTCATGACGACTTCGGCGTGGTTGCGCGCCGGGCGGTTGCCGGAACCGGCGAAGATCACCGCGTCCATGTCGGCGGCGCGCAGCGATTTGTGCGACGTCTCGCCCATCGCCCAGCGCAGCGCCTCGACCAGATTCGATTTTCCGCAGCCATTCGGCCCCACCACACCGGTGAGACCGGGCTCGATCATGAAATCGGTCGGCTCGACGAAGGACTTGAAACCGTGGAGGCGGAGGCGCGTGAGTTTCATAGACACAAATCTCTGTTGGCAAACGTCGGCAGGCGCGAATCTCCCTGCCGTGACAATACCATAGAAGGCAATGTCGGTGTGTGGACGAGTCGCTTCAGGCGGCTCATGAGCGCGACAATGGCGGGGCCGGGGCGGAAGGGCAACCGCGACGGCAGGCTTTTCCCAAGGGTTTTATTGAGCCTTTTGCGGGGCTTATGCGCGGCAGTGAATCGAGGCCGTCAAGTGCCTTAGAATCAGCTCTTCAACAACGACTTGATGCGCTTGTCGAATTCCTCGAAGCTCTGCTCGCCCTTCATCATCTCGCCATTGAGGAAGAAGGTCGGCGTCGACGTCACCTTCAGGACCTCGCTGGCGTATTTCTGGTCGGCAGCGATCTTGTCGAGCAGCGCCTGGTCCTTGAGGCAATCCTCGACCTGCTGCTGGCTGAGACCGGCCTGCTTGCCGATCCGCGTCAACGTCTCCGTGGTGTTCTTCAACGCCCAGTCCATCTGCTGGCGGAACAGCATGTCGATGACGGCGAAATATTTGCTTGCGTCGTCCTTGGCGATGCAGCGCGCCAGCATCGAGCCTGCGGCCGCCTTGATGTCGAGCGGAAATTCACGGAACACGAAGCGGATCTTGTTGGTGTCGATGTATTCCTTCTTGATCTTCGGGAACACGTTCTCGGTGAAGGACGCGCAATGCGGGCAGGTCATCGAGGCGAATTCGGTGATGGTCACGGCGGCGTCCTTCGGACCCAGCGCCATGTCGGGCAGCGAAACCGGCTTGGCGACTTCGGCGGCGCCCTGCGCCGTTGCCTCGGTGATCAGGCGCAGCGGCGAGAACCCGGCGAGCAGGCCAAGGCCGGTCAGCGACAGGGCGGCGGTGAAGGCGCGGCGCGTGATGTTCACAATGGGCTCCCGGAACTCGAAAATGACGCCCTCCGCTAGCTTGAAACGAAGATTGTGGCAATGGCGGGTTGCCACCGGGCAGGCAGCGCGGACTCAATTTCGCTTGATTGCGGCCCCGAGCCTTGCCAGCGCCGCCCGCAATTCCGTGTCCTCGACCGCCGACAGGGTTTCGGCGACCTCGGCGACGGCCTTGGCGTCCGGCACGCGGGACGGGGTGGGGCGCTCGCGCCGCGATAGCGGCGCCTGCCGCAGCGCCAGCCGGCCGACGGCGCTCCAGCCGAAGAAGCGGTTGACCCGTTCCAGGATCATGTCCGATTTGTGCTGGATCTCGATCGCAGCCGGGCCCTCGACCCGCAGCACCAGGGTGGCCGGCTCCTGCGGCTGGCCCTCGACCGGCCGCGGCCATTGCATCTTCAGGGGCTCGGCATGACTGGCGACGTCGGCGCCCGCGATTTCGGCCCAGCGCGTGACGAGTTCGCGCGCGGCAAAGCCCTGCTTGGCATAGGCGTCGGAGAAGACGTCGCTGAGCAGGACGGAAAGCGGCTTAGCGTTGACGCGGCCGGGTCTGGACATTGGACGATCCTATCATGCTGCGCGCGGGCGGATCGCCTTCAAGTCGCGGTCGATCTCGCGACGCCGCTGCATGAGGTCAAAGTCCATTTGCAGGCCCAGGAAAAATCCCTCCGAGACGCCGAAATAACGGGCGAGCCTGAGGTCGGTGTCGGCAGTAATGTCGCGCTTTCCCAACACGATTTCGTTGATGCGACGAGGCGCAACGCGCACAGCGCGAGCCAGCGCGTTCTGGCTCAGTCCCATCGGCCTCAAGAATTCCTCCAGCAGGATTTCGCCGGGGTGCGGATTGTGCAGCAGCCCGCTTTTAGTCGTGGTAGTCGACGATTTCGACATGAGCCGGTCCTCCTTCCTCCCAGACGAAACAAATTCGCCATTGATTGTTGATCCGGATCGAATGCTGTCCCTGACGATCTGCTTTCAATGCCTCAAGGCGATTGCCCGGCGGAACACGAAGGTCGTTAAGAACCCGGGCCTGATTCAGCAGACGAAGTTTTCGCAGCGCTACGTTCTGAATGTCGGCCGGCAATCTTCGGCTTCGCCGCCCGGACCAGATCAACTCTGCTTCAGGATCGGCGAAACTCTGGATCATGATGCACTATAACGCAACGCGTTATGGCGCGCAATTGCTGGCCATTCGCCGAATCCACTCCTACTATGAGACGTGCCGTCGAACCTCAAGAAAAAGCGCCCAGACACCATTCAGAACAGCGCCTCGTGTCCGGCGCTGCTGCTCGCCTGGTATGACCGGCATCGGCGGCGGCTGCCGTGGCGGGCGCTGGCCGGCGAGCCGCCCGATCCGTACCGGGTCTGG
Source organism: uncultured Alphaproteobacteria bacterium (assembly GCA_963816655.1). Classification (GTDB taxonomy): domain Bacteria; phylum Pseudomonadota; class Alphaproteobacteria; order Rhizobiales; family Xanthobacteraceae; genus Bradyrhizobium. Next base: position 7,342 of record CAWFLW010000027.1, read on the forward strand.
CTGTCCGAAATCATGCTGCAGCAGACCACGGTCAAAACCGTCGGGCCTTACTTCGAGAAATTTCTCGCGCGCTGGCCCGATGTCACAGCCCTTGGGCGCGCCTCGCAGGACGATGTCTTGAGGATGTGGGCCGGGCTTGGCTACTACTCGCGGGCGCGCAACCTGCATGCGTGCGCCGTCGCGGTGCTGCGCGATCACGGTGGCCGCTTTCCGGACAACGAGGAGGGGCTACGCGCGTTGCCCGGGATCGGGCCTTACACCGCGTCGGCGATCGCGGCGATCGCGTTCGACCGCCGCACCATGCCGGTTGACGGCAACATCGAGCGCGTGGTGTCGCGGCTTTATGCGGTCGAGGAGCCATTGCCGCAGGCCAAGCCCAAAATTCAGCAATTGGCGGCGACGTTGTTGGTCGAGACCGGCGACATGCAGACACGCGCGGGCGACGTGAAGACACGCGCCGGCGATAGCGCGCAGGCGCTGATGGATCTGGGCGCCTCGATCTGCACGCCGAAGAAGCCGGCCTGTGCGCTGTGTCCGCTGAACGCGGACTGCATGGCCCGCGCGCGCGGCGATCAGGAGACCTTTCCGCGCAAGGCGGCAAAGAAAACCGGCACGCTGCGGCGGGGCGCGGCGTTCGTCGTCACGCGCGGCGAGGAGCTTTTGGTGCGCTCTCGCCCCGACAAGGGACTGTTGGGCGGCATGACGGAAGTGCCGGGCTCGGATTGGCACGCCGGGCAGGAGGACAAGGCCGCCCTGCAGCAGGCGCCGGAACTCAAGGGGATCGCGCGCTGGCATCGCAAAGCCGGTGTCGTCACACACGTTTTCACGCATTTTCCGCTGGAGCTCGTGATCTACACAGCGCGCGTGCCGGCGCGGACGCGCCCGCCCGAAGGCATGCGCTGGGTTCCGATCGCGACGCTTGCGGGCGAGGCGCTGCCCAATGTCATGCGCAAGGCGATTGCCCATGGGCTTGGTTGAGAATTTGCAGTCAGCCAGCGTGAACAATCGAGAAGGAAGCTTTGTCGATGACTGCTCCAATCGCTGTCGACGTGACAACCGGTTCGTTTTTATCAGGGGATGGAACCCGGATCGGCTATCGCCAGATGGGAAAAGGGCCGGGTCTCGTCCTGCTACACGGCGCCTTGCAGAGCAGCCGGAGCTTCACGAGCCTCGGGGCCGCGCTTTCTGACGCTTTTACGATCTACATTCCGGACCGTCGTGGTCGCGGCCTCAGCGGGCCGTTTACCGACAACCATAGTATGCGAACGGAAACCGAGGACCTCGAAGCCCTTCTCGACAAGACGGGTTCACATCATGTGTTCGCCTTGAGCGTCGGCGCGCTTATTGCGCTTCAGTGTGCGCTCGGATCGCCGGCCATTCGCAAACTAGCCGTCTATGAGCCTCCCCTGGACATCGGTAGTCGACCGTCACCTCAGGATTGGGTGCCGCGCTATGACAAGGAACTGGCCGCCGGAAATCTGGCCGCAGCAATGGCTGCTGCCATCAAGGGGACGGGCGATCGTGAGTTCTTCACTAATCTGCCGTCGTTCATCCTCGCGATGTTCTTCAAGTTGGCGATGCGGTATCAGCGACCGCTCGACGACGAGCCGTCGCTGCAAACACTCATTCCAACGGTGCATTTCGACACGCGATTGGTCGCGGAAATGGCTGGCCGAACTCGAGAGCTTCAGAGCGGTTCGCGTCGAAACGCTGCTGCTCGGCGGGTCAAAAAGTGCGGTGTATCTGGTTGCCGCCCTTGATGCGCTCGGCAAGGTCCTCCCTCGTTGCAGACGCGTTGAATTTCCCGGGCTCGGCCATATCGCGGCGGACGATCATGGTGAGCCTTTGCGCGTGGCAGCCGAATTGCGACGCTATTTTTCATGATTAATCGAGGCCGCATCCGCATCCTGCTGACACCATGCTGTCAGCAGGCCTGCGCTAGAACGATGCGATACGGAGGTTCCCATGATCGCGACCGCGCTTGACCACATTCCCGCGCCGCCCTGCGCCACGCTGCTCGGCTGGCACCTGCTCGACGCACGCCCTGATGAGGGCTGGATCAGGATCGGTTTTGAGGGAAAGCGCGAATTCTGCAATCCGGCCGGGTTCGTGCAGGGCGGCATCCTCTCCGCCATGCTCGACGACACCATGGGGCCGGCGGTGTTCATCAAGACCGACGGCAGGCTTTTCACTGCGACCATCAGCATGACCGTGAATTTCCTTAGCCCCGCAAAGCCCGGCCCGATCATCGGCGAGGCCAAGGTGGTGCAAATCGGCAAGACGGTCGCCTTTGTCGAGGGCAAGCTGTTGGCCGAGGACGGCACCGTGCTCGCCACCGCGACGACCAATGCGCGGCTGGTCGAGACGTCGAAAGCGTTGCGTTGAGAGCTAGCTTGCCCGGCGGCGCTGCCGGGCAAGCTGCACGATCGGCGGCTTGGCGTTGAGCCCCTCGACCTGGAAACCGGCGACGCGCTTGTAGTTGGCGGCGATGTCTTCCAGCTCCTTGAGCGACAGCACGTCGGTGACGACCTTGTAGCCGTCGGGCGCGCGCTCTTCGACGAGCTGCATCACTTGCTCAGGTCCGTTGCGGCGGTTGAGCATCACGAGGTCGGTCGTGGCCGGCCGGCGCTCGGCCTCGTAGGCGACGAGCGCGGCATTGGTCGCGCCGTTGGCCAGGATTTCGCGGGTGATGACGCGCGCATCCAGAATGGCCTGCGAGGCGCCGTTGGAGCCGATCGGATACATCGGGTGCGCGGCATCGCCCATCAGGGTGACGCGGCCAAAAGTCCATTGCGGGATCGGATCGCGGTCGACCAGCGGATATTCATAGGCGTGCGGGCAGTTCTGGATCAGGCCGGGCACGTCGAGCCAGTCGAAGCTCCAGTCCTTGAACCAGGGCAAGAACTCCTCGAGCTTTGCCGTGCGGTTATAATCCTCGCGCCGCCACTGATAGGTCGGCGGCATGTGCCGTTCGGCGATCCAGTTGATCTGGTATTTGCCGTTGGCGTCGGCTTCCTTCGAGATCGGATAGCAGACGAATTTCAGGATCTCGTGGCCGGCCATGATCATGGTGCGGCCGGTGAGGAAGGCATCGCCCGCGGTGATGCCGCGCCAGAGGATGCGGCCGTTCCAGATCGGCGGCCCTTCCTGCGGATAGAGCTTCTCGCGGATAGCCGAATGGATGCCGTCGGCGGCAATCAGCAGCTCGCCCTCATGGGACCCTGCGGGCTTGCCGGTCGCCCGGTCGACGAATTCGGCGCGCACGCCATCGGGGGCCTCTGTCCAGCCGGTGAGGTGGTGGCTGGTCAAAATGTTCTCGCGGCCGAGCCGCTCGATCGCGGTGTCGAGCAGGATCTGCTGCAGCGATGCCGCGATGGATCGAGAACTGCGGCCATTTGTAGCCGGCCTCCAGCCCGCGCGGCTCGCTCCAGATCGGCTTGCCGTGCTTGGAGAAATAGGCGAGCTCGCGCGTGCGCACGCCGGCCGCGTCGAGCTTGTCGTGCAGGCCAAGCTCGATCAGCTCGCGCACCGCATGCGGCAGCACGTTGATGCCGACGCCGAGCGGCCGGAGTTCGGGGACGCTCTCGAACACGCGTGCGGGAACGCCGATCTGGTGCAGGCTGAGCGCCAGGGTCAGCCCGCCAATGCCGCCACCTGCGATGAGGATGGTCATGATCACGCCCTCGTTACCTCCTGTGGTCATGACATGGGAGCGCGCCGTTGGGCAACCGCGAAGCGTTGCGGTTGGCCGGGTGGACGGGCGCGGGTCCGTCGCCGCTAACTTCCCGGCCGCTTTCAGGAAGAGGTCACACATCATGCTCAAGCTCTATTACGCCCCCGGCACCTGCGCGCTTGCCTCGCATCTCGCCCTCGAAGAAGCCGGCGCGACCTACGTCGCCGAACGGCTCGACTTCAAGGCAACCAGCAGCAGCAGCCCCGATTATCTCAAGATCAATCCCAAGGGCCGCGTGCCGGCGCTGGTCACCGACAGCGGGGTGCTGACCGAGACGCCGGCGATCCTCGCCTACATCGCGCAGACCTTTCCGAAAGCGAAGCTGGCGCCGTCGACGATCCCATGCGTTCGCGCAGGTGCAGTCGATCAACAGCTATCTCTGCTCGACGGTGCATGTCGCGCACGCGCACAAGAGCGCGGCTATCGCTGGGCGACGGCAGGAGACGTCCCTCGCCGACATGAAGTCGAAGGTGACGAAGAACATGGCGGCCTGCTTCGCCCTGATCGAGCGCGACATGCTGAAGGGCCCGTGGGTGATGGGCGAGCAGTTCACGATCTGCGATCCCTATCTCTACACGATCGGGCTCTGGCTCGAGGGCGACGGCGTCGATCTTGCGACGCTGCCCAAGGTCGCCGCCCACCGCAAGCGGATGTCGGAACGATCCGCGGTGCAGAAGGTGATGGCGGAGGAGAAGGTCGCCGCCTAGACTGTAACAACTGCTGTCGTCCCGGCCAAGCGACCGTCCAACGAGCGCTGAGCCGGGACCCACGACCACGAATGCCAGCATCGCGAGACGCTGGAGCCACAGCCCGCCTAACAATTCAATTCTGTGGTTATGGGTCCCTGCGTTCGCAGGGACGACAGTGATTATGCGGCGCGCCCCTTGCCGCGCTCCATCTCGCGGCCGATGCCGAGCATGATGTTGCGCAGCCAGATCGAGCCCGGGTCCATCTGGGCGCGGGTCGGGTAGAACAGATGCTGCTCGTCGACCCCGGGATCGAACGGCGGGGTGACGGTCGAGCAGCGACAATTGCTTTGCGAGAGCCGCGATCAGCCGGCGCGGCACGAAGGCGACGAGATCGGTGCGCGCGGCGACATGCAGCGCCTCGATATAGCCGGGCACCACCAGCGCGATGCGCCGCTCGATGCCCTTGGGCCGCAGCCAGATGTCGATCAGGTCCTCGCTCTGGCCGCGGATCACCACCGCAACATGGCGCGCGTTGAGGAAGGCCTCGCGCTGGCCGAGTTTTGCGCGAACCGGATGGCCGCGCCGCACCGCGAGCGCGTCGCTGTCGGTATAGAGGCGCTGGCGGTGAAAGCCCTTGAAGGCATCGCCGATCGAGATCACGAGATCGATGGTGCGGCCGAATTCGGCGGTGAAGATCGCAGGTCCCCGCCACGGCACCACGTCGATGGTGACGTTGGGCGCAAGCTTCGTCACCTTCTCCATCAACGGCGGCATCAACAGCTCGACGCAGAGATCGGGCATCATCAGGCGAAAATGCCGTTCGCTGCGCGCGGCGTCGAAATCATCCGAGGTGAACAGCCCGCGGATCTGGTCGAGCGCCTGGGCGAGCGGCGCGCGCAGCGCGATCGCCCGCGGCGTCAGCTCCATGCGGGCGCCGTTGCGCACCAACAGGGGATCGCCGATCAGGTCGCGCAGCCGCTGCAGGGCATGGCTTGCCGCCGGCTGCGACAGGCCGATCCGCATCGCCGCGCGGCTGACACTCGCCTCCATCAGCAGCGCGTCGAGCGCGGTCAGCAGATTGAGGTCAAGCGAATTCAAATTCATGAGATGAATATATATCATACTTCATATCGATTGGAAGAATGTCGTGCGGCGCGCGATGATTGGCGACAGCCAATCAACGGAGAAGCCGCCCATGAGCGCAGAAGCCAACAAGAAACTCGTGCAGCAGGTCTATACGGACTCCGCCAATCGCAGCGGCACGACGTTCGTCGACAACCTCGCCGACGACGCCTGCTGGATCGTCACCGGGCAATATTCGTGGTCGCACGAATTCAGGGGGCGCGCGGCGATCCTCGACGGCCTGATGGGCCATTTCCGCTCGTTCTTTGCGGAGCGGCCGCGCACGGTGGCGTTCAATTTCATCGCCGACGGCGATTATGTCGCGGTCGAAGCGCGCGGCGACAACGTCACCAAGGCGGGCCTGCGCTACGACAACCAGTACTGCATGGTGTGGCGGATCGAGAACGGCAAGATCAAACAGATCAAGGAGTATTGCGACTCGACGCTGGTCGAGCGCGTGCTCGGGCCGTTTCCGGAACAGCGCAAGCGCGCGGTGGCGTAAGCCGTTGAACAGCTGTTGTGCGGAGGACCGCCCGCAGCGCAGGTGGCCGTTGCAAGATTCCACCCTTGCAATCGGCCGATCGATCCTGATGTTGGTGCAACTGTGGCGCGAACGCCGCAGGGTGCGGTGTCAACTCGCCGTCATGAGCGAGCGCGAATTGCACGATATGGGAATCTGCCGGGCGGACATTGCCGACGAGATCGGCAGGCCGTTCTGGCGGGAAATCAAAGGGAGGCTACCATGAGCAAGGAAATCTTCAGCCCGGCGACGCTGCCGCCGCCGACCGGCTATTCGCACATCGCCAAGGTCAACAAGGGGACGCTGGTCTATGTGGCGGGCCAGGTGTCGGCCGATGCGTCGGGCAAGCTGGTCGGCGAGGGCGATCTTGGGGCGCAGGCCGAGCAGGTGTTCAAGAACCTCAAGCTCGCCCTGGAAGCGGCCGGCGCGACCATGGCCGACGTCGTCAAGATGAACACCTATCTCGTCGCCGAAGTCAGCCAGGACGATCTGCCGAAGATGCGCGCGGTCCGCGAACGCTATATGAGCAAGGACAAGCCGCCCGCGAGCACGCTGGTCGTCGTCAGCCGGCTGGCGCGGCCGGGCTGGCTGATCGAGATCGAGGTGGTTGCGGCGATCGACTAAGTCAGCAGCAAAACGGCGCCCGCGAGGGCGCCGTTCTTCGGTGCACGTGAGTGCGCGTGAGCGCTGAAGCGATCACGCCGCCTTGGTCTTGAGGTGGCGGAACATGTTGCCGCGCGCTTCGTCGTCCATCTCGGCCTTGAAGGTGAACTTGTCCTTCAGCGCGATCGCCTTGGCCGCCGCGGGCCGCGCCGAAATCTCGTCGACGAGCCGCTTCACGTTGGGGAATTTGGCGCAGTTCTCCTCGCCCATGACGAACGGCGCCATGCGCGCCCAGCCCCACAGCGCCATGTCGACGACCGTGTAGGTGTCGCCGACCATGTACTTCTTGCCGGCGAGGTGATCGTTGAGCACGCCGAAATGCCGCTGCGCCTCGAACTGGTAGCGGTTGTTGGCGTAGTCGATCTTCTCCGGCGCGAAATGCCGGAAATGCACCGCCTGTCCCGAATAGGGCCCGACGCCGGTGGCCACGAACATCAGCCACGACAGCGTTGCGGCGCGGTTTTGCGGCGTGTTTGCCGGCAGGAATTTTCCGGTCTTCTCGGCGAGATAGAGCAGGATCGCGTTGCTGTCGAACACCAGCACGCCGTCGTCGTCGATCGCCGGCACCTTGGCGTTCGGGTTGACCTTCAGAAATTCCGGCTTGAACTGATCGCCCTTGCGGGTGTCGACCGCCACCGGCTCGAACGGCAGGCCCATCTCTTCGATGCAAAGCGCAACCTTGGTCGGGTTCGGCGATCCGTTGAAATAGAATTTCAGCATGAGTAACTCCCCAGCTCTTGTTGTTGAAGACAGCTGCGACTGTTGCCGCCAGCGGATCGTCCATGCGCAAACTTTTGCAACGCGCGCAAGCGAAGAGTTCGTGAATGAGCGTGCAGGCGGCTCAGTGTCCGAGGAAAATGCCGAGATGCCGGCAACGATCATGGCGATCCCGGCCATATGGAAGAGCACCGCAAAGCGCGTCTCGGCCTGCAGGTCGGAGACGTGCGCGGCGCGCTCGGGTGCCCTGCGCGTAGCCGTGGGCGATGATCTCCTGGTTGAAATCGCTGTGGGCGTCCATGGTTGCGGCGAGCGCCACGCGGACCAGAAGGATGCCGAAGATGGCAAGGCCGGCATAGCCCATCATGCCGATCAGAAGCATCGGGAACATGCCGATGATGAAGATCGGCAGCAGCGGCAGGAGGAGCAGCGTCTCGGATCGGCGTCGCATGGGATGCCCCATCGAAATGACGAGAACGGTGCCATTCTAGGCCCGGCACGGCCGCGGCGGCAAATCGAAAGGACGTGAACGGCGGGGTTTCAGACCTGGCAATGTCCCGGTGACACTGGAGCGGACCGGCGACGTCCGGCAAGACGCCTGGGCTGCCTGATGGCGTGCTTGTACTGTGATCGTGAAACGAAAGGCCACGCGGCGTAGTCGCCGGCGGCGAGAAAGCGGGCCGCCGTTTCAGCGGAAATCTGCCAACCCAGCCATCTCGTCAAGACGGGGCGAACGCGCCGCAGCGGATGCTGGCCAGCCAGGCGCATCTCCGGCCAAAGGTATTCAAGGTCGCTGTCGAGAAACAGGATCCAGCGCAAAACCTCGCGTCGGTCGCTGGGATCGATGACGTGACGTCCGACCAGGCGGTGCTCCTTCATGTCGCTGTAGAGCAGCCACGCCATCTCGGCAATCGCCGCAATCGCAACGTCCTCGGTCTTCCGGATTCCGTCTTCGAATTGATCGTTGCTGATCTTGCCGCAGACAAGACGTCGCAGAACTCAGTGCAAGCTGATCGCGCGCGGCCCGGTCCACCATTCTCCAACTCCTGCTGGCGTCGGGGAGAATTGAAGACTGATAAATGGAGAAAATGTGAAGATCGATGGCAGGTTTTTAGGCTTTGACGCCGGACAGGCCTCAGCCCACCGCCATCTGGCTGCGGATTTCGGCGCGCAGCTCGTCGATCAGCTTGAGGCCGCCCTTGGTCTCGACGTGCCAGAAGGTCCAGCCGTTGCAGGCTTCTGCGCCTTGCGCCACCGCGCCCATGCGGTGGATCGAGCCGACCTTGTCGCCGAGCATGATGGCGCCGTCGGCGCGGACCAGCGCGCCATGGCGCTTCTTGGCGTCGACCAGCTTGGCGCCGGGCGCGATCATGCCGCGCTCGATCAGTTCGGAGAAGGCGACGCGCGGGGCGTCGCGCGCGGTCATGAAGGGGGCGAGCGTTGCTTCCGGCAGCGGCTCGACCGCGGCGATGCGCGCTTCTGCGGCCGTCGCATAGGTCTGGTCGCGCTCGAAGCCGACATAGCGGCGGCCGAGGCGTTTTGCCACGGCGCCGGTGGTGCCGGTGCCGTTGAAGGGATCGATCACGAGGTCGCCGGGCTTCGACGACGACAGCAGCACGCGCGCCAGGAGGCCTTCCGGCTTCTGGGTCGGGTGCACCTTCTTGCCGTCCTTGCCCTTGAGGCGCTCATCGCCGGTGCAGAGCGGGATCAGCCAGTCGGAACGGGCCTGGACGTCCTCGTTGGCCGCCTTCAGCGCCTCGTAGTTGAACGTGTAGCCCTTGGCCTTTTCGTCACGCGCGGCCCAGATCATCGTTTCGTGCGCGTTGGTGAAGCGGCGGCCGCGGAAATTCGGCATCGGGTTCGACTTGCGCCACACGATGTCGTTGAGGACCCAGAAGCCGAGGTCCTGCATGATGGCGCCGACGCGGAAGATGTTGTGATAGGAGCCGATCACCCAGATCGTCGCCGACGGCTTCATGACCCGGCGGCAGGCCAAAAGCCAGGCGCGGGTGAAGTCATCATAGGCGGCAAAGGAGGAGAATTTGTCCCAGTCGTCGTTGACGGCATCGACATGGGATTCGTCGGGACGCTTGAGGTCGCCCTTGAGCTGCAGATTGTAGGGCGGATCGGCGAATACCAGATCGACCGAACCGGCCGGCAGTTTCGACATTTCGGCTACGCAGTCGCCAACGATGATACGATGGTCGCAGGCAGCCTCAAATTTAGTGCGGGGCGCCTTTGCAGACGCCCCGCGACGCGACACAACCATGACTCAAATACTCTGACTCAGGCGACGCTGTCGGCGACGCGGGACTAAACAACCGACTGCAGACACATTGACCGGGCAAAGTAAAAATCGACTTAACTCAAGATGTTCGCAGGCGAGTCCGCCGTCGCCGTTCGCGCTCCGGTGCACTAGGCAATATTTGCCGGGCAGGTTATTGATTAACGCAATGGAAATTTTACCTCTGTGCGGCGTTGCCGTTGGGCAAACACGCCGAACATGGGCCGGAATGGCCGCCCAGCGGCAGGAATAGAGGAAAACCGCCATGCGCTACGATGATTTTCGCCACAGCGACAACATCGACGACCGTCGCGACGACTCGGCGGCGGGATGGGCGGCGGAATGGGTATCCCGATGGGCGGCGGTGGCGGGCTCGGCATCGGCACCATCATCGTGCTCGGCCTGCTCGGCTACGCCTTCGGCATCGATCCGCGCATCCTGATCGGCGGCGCCGAGATCCTCACCGGCGGCAGCCAGTCGCCGAGCTACCAGCAAGACCGCCCCTCCGGACAGCGCAAGGCCGGCGCGCCGACCGACGAGATGGGCAGCATGATCTCCGGCGTGCTGGGCGAGATCGACGACCGCTGGAGCGAGATTTTCCAGGCCAGCGGGCAGAGCTATACCGGGCCGAAGATCGTGCTGTTCCGCAACGCCACCAATGGCGGCCGCTGCGGCATGGCGCAGTCGGCGATGGGGCCGTTCTACTGCCCGCCGGACCGCACCATCTACCTCGATACCGCGTTCTTCCGCGAGATCGAGACGCGCTTCCGCGGCTGCCAGGGCAAGGCCTGCAAGTTCACCGCGGCCTATATCATCGCGCATGAGGCCGGCCACCACATCCAGAACCTGCTCGGCGTGCTGCCGCGCGTGACGCGGATGCAGCAGCAGGCCGGCAGCAAGGCGGAGGCCAACGCGCTGCAGGTCAAGGTCGAGTTGCAGGCCGATTGCCTCTCCGGCGTCTGGGTCAACCGCGAGGAGAAGAAGCGGCCGGGCTTCCTCGAGGCCGGCGATATCGACGCGGCGCTGACGACCGCAACCGCGATCGGCGACGACACGCTGCAGCGCCAGGCGACGGGCAGGGTGATGCCCGACAGCTTCACCCACGGCTCCGCCGCCCAGCGCAAGCAGTGGTTCATGACCGGCTACAAGGAAGGCACGGTGCAGTCCTGCAATACGTTCGGCAGCGGCGCGCTGTAATGTAGGGGCGTCAGCAATAAGCGTCATGGCCGGGCCTGTCCCGGCCATCCACGTCTTGTTGTGCGATGCCCGTTAAGACGTGGATGCCCGGCACCCGTCTCCGCCAAGGCTACGCCGGGCCAACGAACTCGCTCGGCCGCCGTAGCTTCAGCGAAGGCGGCAAGGCCGGGCATGACGAGAGAAAGAATCATGTCGATCGACGAGACAAAACAGTTCGTGCCGCTCAACATCGCGGTGCTGACGATATCGGACACGCGCTCGCTTGCGGATGACAAATCCGGCACGACGCTTGCCGACCGGCTCACGGCGGCCGGCCACAAGCTTGCCGCGCGCGAGATCGTCACCGACGATGTCGAGGCGATCCGCGCCGTGGTGCGGCGCTGGATTGCCGATGCCGGCGTCGACGCCGTCATCACCACCGGCGGCACCGGCTTCACCGGCCGCGACGTCACGCCGGAGGCGATCGAGCCGTTGTTCGAAAAGCGGATGGACGGTTTTTCCATCGCCTTCCACATGCTGAGCCACGCCAAGATCGGCGCATCGACCGTGCAGAGCCGCGCCACTGCGGGCGTTGCCAATGCGACCTTCATCTTCTGCCTGCCCGGTTCGCCCGGCGCCTGCCGCGACGGCTGGGACGGCATTTTGGCCCCGCAGCTCGACTACCGCACGCGGCCCTGCAATTTCGTCGAGATCATGCCGCGGCTCGACGAACATTTGCGCCGGCCCAAGGCCAAGGGCGCTTCGGCGTAGCTGCCGTGTCCGCTTCACTCCGCCGCGTTAAAAATCTGTCAGCACACGCTGGAGAGCGGCGGCATTGGGCTGTGGCTGTCTTACGGCCCAATCTATGTTGTGCTCGCCGTCGATCTTCACCCAATGAGTACGGGTGGGCGCATCGCTCCCACTAAGTGAATTGAAAGTGCATGACGCCCTTTCTCGAATGATGGCACCAATAAAGTCCTGAGCCTGGTAGTCGATGAGCGCGACATACTGAACCGGCGGTACCCGCGCGGCCTGGATCATGACTTTTCGGGTTGATTCAGGTACGGCCCGCACCGGCTCGGCGAAAAACTCGTCCCATGTGATCGTTCTTCTGGACTCGTCTACACCAATCCGTTGATAGGTGGACGGAACCGCCAGCCGCTCCTTGATTGCCTTCTCGCAGGTCTGCACAGATTGAGAGGTGAACGGCGGATAGCCGCGAATGTAAGCATGGCAAAGAACAACAAGGCCAAAGACCAGAACTGCTGCAACGGCGAGCTTAACCTTCATCTGTGACTCTTACAGGTCCTTGCCAGCTAGACCGCATGCTGGCCAACGCGCGCAATTTGCACGACGCCAATCAACAGAACCAAAATCGAAGGCAGATCATTCGGCGTGCGGTCGTTACCAAGCGCTAACGATGCCTGCTTGGCGCGCCCGGCGCCTGCCGCGACGGCTGGGACGGCATTTTGGCCCCGCAGCTCGACTACCGCACGCGGCCCTGCAATTTCGTCGAGATCATGCCCAGGCTCGACGAACATCTGCGCCGGCAGAAGGCCAAGGGCGCTTCGGCGTAGCGGGATGAAGTTGGGTTGAATCGGACCGGCGGAATACTCGGCGCACCTACAGTTGTGTTTGTGCACAGCGTGCCAGGTTGGCCCTGACCACCAGGTGATGAAAAGGCCGGATCGCGTTGAGATAGGTGAAGCCCAAGGCATTGTGGGAATGCACGACGGTTGTCGCGATGAGCAACGTGCCTGTTGCAGAATGGCGTCGGAGCAGAGATAGCCGGAAGTCCAGGTGCCGGTCATCCGCGCCGAGCACAATTTCGTCCTTGCCCTCCCAGTGCACCGGGAAGAAGTCCACCCGTCCGAGGCTGTCCCGGGACGTCCTGACCGTATCGGAGGTTTTGATGCCAAAGGGCGTAACCATGGCGTCGCGCAGCGCGATCAACGCCTTTTGCCACGCCGGTGGATTGACGAGTGTCCGTGTCGCCAGCTCGCGCATGCTGGACTGTTCCGATGCACTCAAATCAATGCTGTAGCTATCGAGTAAACTGGCGTTCTCGTACCAGCTCGCAACGACACTTTCCGATGGCGGCGTCGTCCGGCGTACCTGCAGTTTGCGGTCAAAACGCATGCTTATGACGCGGCCAGGCAAAAAAGTATGAGTAGCAAGTAACGCCCTATAGGGCCGATGCGTCAATGGGTTTTGAGTGGTGCATAAATCAAAGATCCGAAAAGTGCCCAACAACGAACTCATGCCCGCAGCAAACGACAGCTCTATTCGATCACATCGTCAGCTTGGGCGAGCAGGGTAGGCGGCACTGTGAGGCCGAGTGACTTGGCGGTTTTGATGTTGATCGCCAACTCAAACTTGGTCGGCTGCTGTACGGGTAGGTCAGACGGCTTGGCGCCCTTGAGGATCTTTCCGACGTAAATCCCGATCAGGCCAAAGGCAGCCGTAAGGCTCGGTCCATAGCTGATCAGGCCGCCGGAAGCGGCGAACTCGCGCCACGCGTAGATCGCCGGAACGGCATGGCGCGATGCCAGTGCCACGAGCTGCTCGCGCCGGTTGCTGAGGAACGGATCGGCGCTGACGACGAGCGCGTCGGCATGCAGTTGGACCAGGGAAGCGAAGGCGGTGTCGATCTCGCTTTCGCTGCCGGCTTTCAGGACATGGAGTTGCAACCCCTTCGTGCGCGCTGCTTCCTGCACGTCTCGAATGATGCCTTCGGCATTCGAGACGTTCGGGTTCACCAGCAGGGCGATCACCCTAGCTCGCGGAACCAGCTCAGACAGCAGCTCAAGCCGCTTGGCCGTCAGCTCGCCGCCGCCAAAGCCGACCCCCGTGAGGTTGCCGCGCGGCCGGGCGAGGCTGGCGACCAGCCCGTCCCCGACCGGGTCGGCGCCACCCCTGAAGACGATCGGGATCGTCGAGGTCGCGCTCTTCGCGGCTAGTGCCGAAGGCGGGCTGCTCGCCACGATCAAATCGACTTTGCGGCTGACGAGATCGGCGGCTAATGCGGGCAGCCGATCGTAATGGCCCTCCGCCCAGCGGTATTCGATCGCCAAATTCTGTCCCTCGACGTAGCCGGTTTCGCTCAGGCCCTGGCGGAACGCAGCCAGCAACGGTGGATTCGTGTCGGGCGAGCCTGTGTTGAGATATCCGATCACCGGCATCGTCTTCTGCTGCGCGCCCGCCGCGAGCGGCCACGTCGCCGCCGCGCCCCCTAGAAGCGTGATGAACCCGCGTCGTTGCATGTCTCACCCCGGGAACACGTCTCGTCCAGCGGCGAAAGCCTAGCATTTTGAGAATCGCCCGCGAGCGAGAAATGGCACCCAGCCAGCCTTAGAGACTGTTATCAGGTCCGATCTCTCAGTCGGGTCATTCGCGTCGATTTTGACAATCCGCAATATGTCCGCTTACGGGCAGTCTCGGAATGACGGAAAATTACAGCTCCATCTCCCGGGTCTCGCCGACGAGATCGACGCCAAAGCTCCATGGGGGCAGCGCGCACACCGGGCCTACCTGAATGCAGTCGAGGTCTTTGCCCGGCCCAAGACGGCATGTCCGCGCCACTCCCGAAAGCAGACACCGGGGCTGGCCTCCGGCACGTCTGCTTTGTGCCAGGAGCGGAAAATTGTGCGCCTTCGCAAACAGTCTATGTCGCTGTCACAGAGATAGTCTTGTGTAACGCTCGGGCTTTTCCCACCATCCCCTCGGCTTCTCACAATTGGGCAACTGATGTAAGCTCAGGCGAGTTGGCAGTTGCTCGCATCCGAGAGCGCCAGATGAAACTTCCCCGTAGACAATTTCTGTACCTGATCGCGGGCACTGCCGTGTTTTCGAGCATCGCGAGGGCGCAAACTTATCCGTCGCGGCCGATCCGGCTCGTTATCCCTTTTCCACCGGGTGGTGCATTCGACGCTGTCGGTCGCCCCTGGGCGGATAAGGTGAAGCCCCTGCTCGGTACGGTGGTGGTTGAAAACATGGGTGGCGGCGGCAGCTCGATAGGCGCTGCCGCCGTCGCACGCGCCCGGTCTGACGGCTACACGATCCTGCTCGGCGGGACGCAGACGCACGTCAACGAGGCCCTGCTTAAGAGCCGGCCACTTTATGATCCGGTCAAAGATCTAGATCCGATTGCGGGCGTGGCCGCCAATTTCCTCTGCATCGCCGTGCATCCGGCGGTGCCGGTTCAGACCCTGGAGGAACTCATCGCATATGCGAAAGCCAATCCCGGCAAGCTGTCCTACGGGCACTCCGGTGTCGGCTCGATCCAGCACCTGACCGGTGAGCTATTCAAATCCCTCACGGGAACGCCTGAGATTGTGCAGGTGCCATATCGAGGCACCGGCCCGGTGATCACAGACCTGGTCGGCGGACAAATTCCGATGGGTACGCCAGGCGTAACCGGGCAGGTGATCGAACTCCATCGGTCCGGCAAGATGCGCGTTCTTGCTGTGACGAGTCCCACGCGCCTCGTCGCTGCGCCTGAACTTCCGACGGTGGCCGAACTTGGCTTCCCCGGCATGACCGTTAGAGGCTCAATCGGACTGCTCGCACCGGCCGGAACCCCGGTTGGGATCATTGAACAAGTTGCGCAGGCAACGCGCACCGCGATCGCCGAACCGGCCTACCAGCAGATGTTGATCGACGCAGGTATCGAACCCACTCTCGATTCAAACCCCGAAAAATTCCGGCGGTCCCTCGCTGCGGATGTTGCTCTCTGGGCACCGATCGTCAAAGCGCTCGGGCTGAAGCTCGACTAACGGTGGCGCAAATTTAATCCATCCTCACGATCGTGGTTATGGATTCTCAGGGACGCAATTGCGCCCCATAGCCCTCGCGGAGCCTGTCATCGGGCGCGCGTTCGCGCGACCCGTTGGCTCGCCCCGGAATGACGGAGAATTACAGCTCCATCTCCCAGGTCTCGCCGACGAGATCGACGCCAAAGCTGTGATGCGGCTCTTCCTTGACGCGGTGAAAGCCTGCGGCCTGGTAGATGCCGCGCGCGGCGACGAGGACGCTTTGCGTCCACAGCGTCATTGTCTTGTAACCATTCTCGCGCGCCGCGCTGACGCATTGGTCGACCAGCGCGCGGCCAACGCCGAGCCCGCGCGCTTTCTTCTCCACCAGCAGCAGCCGCAGCTTTGCGATGTCGTTGCCGCCGTTCACCAGGAAGATCGAGCCGAGGGGCTCGCCGCCTGTCTCTGCAATCCAGCAATGCTCGCGCGACGCGTCGTAGCTCCTGATGAACTGCGCGCAGATCTCGGCGACCAGCGCCTCGTAGCTGATGTCCCAGCCGTACTCCTCGGCATAGGCTTTTGCCTGGCTTGAGATCACCCAGCCGATGTCGCCGGGGCGGTGGCTGCGCAACAGGAAGCTGGTCGACTTGTTTTGCGGAGGCTCCAATGTCTGCTCGATCGTCATCATCGCCCGCACGATCGCCGCGCGCTGATGTTCGTCGAGTGAGGAGAGCAGACTTCCAACCTCGTCACGCGAACGGCGCTCGAGTTCGCGCGATGCGGCGCGGCCTTTCGTTGTCAGGTCGAGTTGGTTGACGCGGCCATCGTCCTTCGACGGCTTTCGCGTCACAATCTGGCGGCGCTGCAGCGCCTGCAGGGTCCGGCTCAGGAAGCCCGGATCGAGGCCGAGGTCGCGCGTGAGGTCGGTGGCGGTGCAACTGGGACGATGCGCGATCTCGTAGATGATCCGCGCTTCCTGCAGGGTGAAGGGGCTGTCCAAGAGCTTCGGCTCGATGATGCCGAGCTTGCGGGTGTAGAAGCGGCTGAAGCTCCTGACCGCGGCGACCTGCTCCTGCAATGGCGAGGGGACGTTATTTGATTTCATCAAGTTATTATTTGATAAAATCAAGTAAATTGCAAGCGCCGCGCTGCGGCCGCTCTACTTTGCATGGGGTTGTTTTCGTGATTTTGGCTCCGGCCCGGTGATGGCCTCAGGCCCTGACCATAATGCGGCTGCGCAGGAGCGTGCGGGAGGAGCGGCCGAGCTGGCGCAACAGCCGCGCCTCGGAGCGCGGAGCGTCGGCGCGGTAGCCGCCCAGCTGCTCGTAGTGGTCACGGGCGATCAAGAGGCCCTGTTCCGTCGATGGGCCCGCGACCATGCGCGCGATCGCCTTGAAGCCGTCGCGCAGCCGCCGTTCCGCATAGGGCGAGCGGGTATAGCGGAAGATGGCGGCGCGGGGCCGGCCGCTGTCGCCCACGGCATTGATGAACTGGGTGGTTTCCTCGATCCAGCCGGGATCGAGCACGGCGCCGGCATGCAGGAACATCAGCCAGGGTGAGCGCGCCTGGCGGGCGCCCGCCGCCAGCGCCGCGGCGCGGGTGCCCTCGGCGGCGAGGTAGCGGCAGCCGGCGACATCGGCGACCCGCTCGATCACGCCGGAGCCGCCGCGGTCGACCAAAATCACCTCGCGGATGATGCCGGCGGCGGCGCCCGGCACGAGCGCGGCCAGCGTTGCGACGGCAGGCTGCTCGACGCCCTCGGTCGGGATGATCACGCTCAGCATGAACGAGGCTTCGTTGGCTCAATTGGCTTAAGGAAAACGCCGCTTGTTACCACCTTGTCACAATCAAAACAGCCATTGCCGCCCAGTTTTTTGCGTCAAGCGTTGCCGTATCGGCGAGCCGAAGCAGGCACGGCCAAGCCCACTTGGCCGGCCGTGCCCTGCCTCCTTCATCGCGATCGAGGCATCCTTGCAAGGCTCTCGCGAAAAATCGGGTTGTTTGAACACGAGCCGCCCACGCCCGAAACCGTCGCCTGGCATTGGGCAAAAGTATAGAAATCGCATGCGGTCCCTGCTGATCCGCCCATCCCATACGTCGTGGCGCAAAACGGTGCATTGGCAGCGGCACGGGCGGACGTGGTCCCCAAGGTCGCCGTCGCCGCGACGGCGATAGCAAACAAGGCCGTCGTCAGAAGAACTTTGGTCATCTGGTTCACTCCTGGATTGGTTGGGTGGTCATTCGTCTCGACGGCATGCACCAGCCCCTGTCACGGCGTTGACGATTTGCGAGATACGGGGCCGGCGACCGCGTGGACGCTGTGAACACGCAAAAGTGTGTTCTTGATTTGTTCTCATCTCGTGCTATGTTGTGTGCATGAGCCGAGCATCCTCTCATGCCCTCAAGCACCCGCCGGTCGCGGCGCCCTCCGAGCCGGCGGGTGCGACTCCTTTTCCTGAGCTCGCGGTCGCTATCGACAGCGCCCGGCGGCGCGGTCGTGGTGCGCAGTCGAACAGCAGCGGGCGCTACGAGCCGAGGCGCGGGTCGCATTCGACGACGGCTGGCAGAGCCTTGAAGACCTGCCGGTCTTCAAGACCTCCGTCTCGATCGACACCTCGCGAAAGGTGATCGCCCGCAACGACTCGCCCGATATCGGCTTCGACCGCTCGATCAATCCCTACCGGGGTTGCGAGCATGGCTGCGTCTATTGTTTTGCACGACCGACCCACGCCTATCTCGGCCTGTCGCCGGGGCTGGACTTCGAATCGAAGCTGCTGGCAAAGCCCGATGCGCCCGCGCTGCTCGAAAAGGAGCTGTCGGCACCCGACTACGAGCCGCGCATGATTGCGATCGGTACCAACACCGATGCCTATCAGCCGATCGAGCGTGACATGAAGATCATGCGCGGCATCCTCGAGGTGCTGGAGCGCGTCGGTCACCCGGTCGGTATCGTGACCAAATCCGCGCTGGTGACGCGCGACATCGACATTCTCGCCCGCATGGCCAAGCGCAACCTGGCCAAGGTCGCGCTGTCGGTGACGACGCTCGATGCGAAGCTGGCGCGCACCATGGAGCCACGGGCCTCAACGCCGCCGAAGCGGCTGGAGGCGATCCGGCTGTTGGCGGAAGCCGGTATTCCAACGACCGTCATGGTGGCTCCCATCATCCCCGCGCTCAACGATTCGGAAATCGAGCGCATCCTCGATGCGGCCGCCCATGCCGGCGCAAAGGAAGCAAGTTACGTCTTGTTGCGGCTGCCGCTGGAAGTGCGTGACCTGTTCCGTGAATGGCTGATGGCAAACTATCCCGACCGCTATCGCCACGTCTTCACGCTGATCCGCGACATGCGCGGCGGCCGCGATTACGACTCGCAATGGGGAACGCGGATGAAGGGGACTGGCCCTATGGCCTGGATGATCGGACGCCGCTTCGAGATCGCCTGTGAGAAACTTGGACTGAACAAGCGGCGCTCCAAACTGACGACGGACCATTTTGACAAGCCGAAACGAAACGGACAGCAATTGAGTTTGTTCTAGCTCTGTGAGACGGGGCGAGGGGAGTGTCATGAGTAGCAAGCAGCCCGCGCCCGTGCCGCGTTTCACCGTCATCACGCTTGGCGTCTCCGACATCAGGGCCAGTATTGCTTTCTACAAAGCGCTGGGATTCGAACGACGGTTCCGCGCCACGGGTGAGGCGGTGGCTTTCTTCGACACCGGCGGCACGGTGATCGCGTTGTTCCCGTGGGATGAACTCGCCAGGGACACTACGCTCGCCGAACAACCGCGACCGGCCCACTTCCGCGGCGTCACGCTCGCCTGGAACTGCCGTTCGACGGACGAGGTGGACGCAGTGCTCAAATTCGCAATCTCGAAGGGAGCATCACTGCTGAAGCCGGCGCGGCGCACCGATTATGGCGGCTACTCCGGGTATTTCGTCGATCCCGACGGCCATCCCTGGGAAGTCGTGGTGGCGCCGGGCATCGAGGTCGGTGAGGATCGCCGCGTCCATTTGCCGGACTGATGCGGTCCCTGAATAGCGGGAGTAGCGGCAGGTTCCCGGTTGCGCGGATGCCTGCGCTTGCGCACGATCCCGGACATGATTCGGGAAAAGTCCGGCAAGAAAATCGACCAGAAAGCCGACAAGCAGCAGAAGCTGCCGAAAGGCGTGATCGCGATATCGCCGCCGAGCTTTCGGCGCGAGCGCGCGTTGATCAAGCGCGGGCTCTGGCCGATCGCCGGTTGCGATGAGGCCGGCCGCGGTCCGCTCGCAGGCCCGGTCGTCGCTGCCGCCGTCGTGCTTGATCCCAAACGCATCCCAAAGGGCATCGACGATTCCAAGCGGCTGACCGCCGAACGCCGCGAGGAGTTGTTCGAGGAGATCTGCGCGACGTCGTCCTTTGCCGTGGTCTACGCCTCGCGGGAGCGGATCGACCGCGACAACATCCTGCGCGCTTCATTGTGGGCGCTGGCGCGTGCGGTGGCCGCACTGCCCGAGGCGCCGCAGCATGTCTTCGTCGACGGCCGCGACCGCCTTGCCACTCGTTGCGAATGCACCGCCGTGATCGGCGGCGACGGGATCGTGATGTCGATTGCGGCGGCCTCCATCATCGCCAAGGTGACGCGCGACCGGCTGATGTGCGCGCTGGCGCAGGATTGCCCGGGTTACGGTTTCGAGAGCCACAAGGGCTACGCGGTGCCGGAACATCTCGAGGCGCTCGACCGGCTCGGTCCGTCCGTGTATCACCGCAGCTTCTTCGCCCCGGTGGTCGCCGCGCGGGAAAAGCATCATCCTTCGCCGATCCCGCCGGACCTGTTCTCGCTGGAATCCCAGACCGACGCCGGGATATCCGCCTCGGCCTGACCAAGCCTTCGGCAGTTGCCTCGGCGGCAGCGGCGCTTTATCAAACATCCGGGACAGATGCGGCCGGTTGCCGTCGGCTTTTTCGCGAAATTTCGGGCGTTTGATGCGTTTCACCTCCCTGATCGTCGAATTGATCCGCGCCCGGCCGCGGCTGGTGGTGTGGCTTGTCGTGCTGCTGCAGGCCGCACTCTGGCTCGTCGTCGCCATGCTGCTCTACCGCAGCCCGCCCGGCGACCTTGCCAATGTGCTCGCGTTCGGCCGGGAATATCAGGTCGGCACCGACATGGGCCCGCCGCTCGCGCTCTGGCTCGCCGACATTGCCTACCGGGCCGCCGGCAATCACGTCTTCGGCGTCTATCTGCTCTCCCAGGTCTGCAGTGTTGCGACCTTCTGGACGCTCTATCTGCTGGCGCGGAGCATCGTCGGCGGCCAACAGGCCGTGCTCGCGGTGCTGCTTACGATGACGGTAACGGTGTTCGGCGCGCCGGGTCTCGAGTTCGGCCCCGTGGTGCTGGCGCGTCCGCTGTGGGCGCTGCTGCTTCTGCACTCCTGGCAGTTGATCGGCCAGGGCCGGCGCAATGCGTGGTTCGCCTGGTCGATCGAGGCAGGGCTTCTGTTGCTGACGATTTCGGCGGCGCCGCTGTTGCTGCTGATCGTGGCGGGATTTGCCGTTGCCACCGAGCGCGGCCGGCGCACGCTGATGTCGCTGGACCCGCTTTATGCGCTGCTCGTGATCGCGGTGCTGGCGCTGCCTTATCTGGTCTGGGCGATCCGTGCGGATGCACTGCTGCTACCGCCGTGGCCTGCGCGCGGCGACGCGCTCGGCGACCTCTCCTTCCGCGCGCTCGACTGGGGCAGGCTGCTCGGCGGGCTGCTGCTTGCGATGGTGGCCATGCTGGTGCTCGTCATTCTCAACTCCGCCTGGCTCGGCCGTGGCTCGGAGGAAGTTCCGATCATCTATCGTCCAACGGTCGATCCGCTGGCGCGCCAATTCGTCTATTGCTTCGCCATCGTGCCGGCGCTGGCAGGCAGCTTCATTGCCGGCCTGTTCGGCTTCGATGCGGTCACGGGCGGGGCGGGGATTGCGCTCCTGATGTCGGGGCTCGCGGTGATCATCGCGACCGGCGATCTCGTTCACCTGCGGCGGCAGCGGCTGTTGCGCGCGGTCTGGGCGCTTGCGGTGATCGTGCCTGCTGCGATCGCGATCGGCGCGACGATGTTCCTGCCCTGGACCAGCGCTGCCGAGGTGCCGACCTCGCTGCCGGGAAGGCAGATCGCGCGCTATTTCGGCGACAGCTTTGAGCGGCGCACCAACCAGCCGCTGCGCGCGGTCGCAGGCGATCCGCAGCTTGCCGGCCTGATCGCGCTCGATTCCGGCCGGCCGCATTTGCTGCTCGACGCCACGCCACAACGTACGCCCTGGCTCAATGCCGGAAAATTCGCCGAGACCGGCGGCATCGTGGTCTGGCGCGCCTCGGATACCGCCGGCACGCCGCCTGCCGATATCGCGAAACGCTTTCCGGGTCTTGTGCCGGAAGTCCCGCGCGCCTTCGAGTGGTACGTCAACGGCCGCCAGCCGCTGCTGCGGATCGGCTGGGCCATCGTGCGGCCGAAAAATCCATCAGCGGCGCTTGAGCCGCGTCGATGATAGCCGCCTAATTCCGTAGTGAGCATAGAAAGCCTCGATTGGCGCGCCGACCCGAAACGACGGCAAAGGGAAGGCCTGCCAGAGCCTGGCCGTGTCCAGCTGATCGAGGTTGTGGAGAAACGTCTCCTTCAGCGCCGGCTTTACCTTGCTGTCGCGATCGAGAAATTGTCCCCATCGCGCCATGCCCTGGAATCGCGAACCGTGCTCCATCACTACGCGTGAACGCACATACTCTTCGGGAAACAGCCGGCGATAGGCTTCGGTGCCGTAGAGCCACGAACGCCCTTCGACCTGCGTGACGTGCGGGAACCGCTTTTTGATGTACGCAAACATATCGGCAAGCTCCCGGCGGCGCTCTCCCGATCTCGCCCTACTCAGGGGACCGAGCGGATCGCGATTATAGAAGTGAAGGCGAACGATCTCGCATTCACCGCCGGCATGGAAATAGAAGCAGCCGAACACGTGATCCGGAAATGAGCGCTGCTCCTCAGGCGCGCGCGCATAGAAATCCTGCGTCCAGCCGGCGCGCGCCTCATGCGAGCCGAGCCTGGAAAGTTCGCGCGCATACGCATGCCAGGATGGATGTGGCCCGTCGGGCGTGACATCGCGAAGGCCGAAGCGGCGGTGAAAATTCGTGTAGAGCAAAACCGCCTCGGCGACCGGCATTGCAGTCTTTTCGGCGACGGCTTCGGCGAAGCGCAGTTGCAGGTCGAAGAAATCGCGGAAGCGTTCGGCCTTGTCATGCATGCCGGTGCCCCATCCTAAGGGCTGGTCTCCAGCGCTTTCGCGATGGCGCGCAGATCCTGCCACGACATCCGCTTGTAGGACGGCGAGCGCAGCAGATAGGCCGGATGGAAGGTGGCGATGGCGCGGATGGTGCGCGTGCCGGTGTCGTAGTCGAGCCATTTGCCGCGCGTGCGCATGATGCCTTCGCGGGTTTGCAGCAACGTTTGTGTCGAAGGATTGCCGAGCGTCACCAGCACGTCCGGGTTCACCAGTTCGATCTGGCGCTGGATGAAGGGCAGGCAAATCTGGGTTTCCTGCGGCGTCGGCGTGCGATTGCCGGGCGGTCGCCACGGAATGACATTGGCGATATAGGCCTTGCTGCGATCGAGCCCGATCGCGGCGATCATGCGATCGAGCAGCTTGCCCGAGCGGCCGACAAAGGGCAGTCCCTCGATATCCTCGTCGCGACCGGGAGCTTCGCCGACGAACATCACGCGCGCCTGCGGATTGCCGTCGCAGAACACAAGCCGCGTCGCGGTGTGCTTCAGCGCGCAGCCGTCGAAATTTTCCAGGAGCTGCCGCAACGCCTCCAGCGTCGGTGCGGTGCGCGCCGCCTCGCGCGCCGAATTGATCGCAGCCTCCGGCGCCACCACGGCGTCGGCGCGTGCGGCGATCGCGGCCGCAGGGGGAGCCGGTGGCAGCGGCCGTGGCGTCGGAGGCGTGACGGCCGCGCGCGGCTCGGGCGCAAGATCCGGATCGGCCAGACGGTTGACCGGTTCGTCGCCAAGCGCGCAATCAACCCCGGCCTCCAGGTAAAAGGCCAGCAATTGCTGAACGGTAGGGGCAGGTTCGGGTGTCATGGCTGATAGCTCTGGCATTCCAGACAATTTAGGATGGATCGCGGCGGCGGCAAACGCATTTCCCCGGTTGTCCTCTCCTCAAAAATCGGAAACAACGGGATTGTTTAGAGGCGTTCTCAAACGGGTCCGGGTCAGGTCATGAGCAACGAAGAGTTAGCCCCGCGCGAATCCATGGAATTCGATGTCGTGATCGTCGGTGCCGGCCCGTCCGGCCTGTCGGCGGCCATTCGGCTGAAGCAGGTCAATCCCGATCTCAACGTCGTCGTGGTGGAGAAGGGTTCCGAGGTCGGCGCGCACATTCTCTCGGGCGCGGTGATCGATCCGGCCGGGCTCGACAAGCTCATCCCCGACTGGCGCGAGGATTCCGATTGCTCGCTGAAGACCCAGGTCAAGGACGACCGCTTCTACTGGTTCACCGAGACGGGCGCCGATCAAGCTGCCGAACTTCATCATGCCGCCGCTGATGAACAATCATCATTGCTATATCGGCTCGCTCGGCAATGTCTGCCGCTGGCTGGCGCGCAAGGCCGAAGCGCTCGGCGTCGAGATCTATCCGGGCTTTGCCGCTGCCGAAGTGCTCTATGACGAGAAGGGCGGGGTGCGCGGCATTGCCACCGGCGACATGGGCATCGCCAAGGACGGCTCGCACAAGGATTCCTACACCCGCGGCATGGAATTGCTCGGCAAGTACACGCTGTTCGCCGAAGGCGCGCGCGGCAGCCTCACCAAGCAACTGATCGCGAAGTACGCGCTCGACGCCAAGAGCGAACCGCCGAAGTTCGGCATCGGTCTGAAGGAAGTGTGGCAGATCGATCCGGCCAAACATCAGAAGGGCCTGGTCCAGCACGCCGTCGGCTGGCCGCTGAAGAATGACACGGGCGGCGGTCTGTTTTTCTATCACTACGACGAAAACCTGGTGTCGATCGGTTTCGTCGTTCACCTGAACTACGACGATCCCTATCTGTCGCCGTTCGACGAGTTCCAGCGCGTCAAGGCACATCCTGCCGTCCGTGCGACGCTCGAAGGCGGCAAGCGGCTGGCTTACGGCGCCCGCGCCATCACCGAAGGCGGCTATCAGTCGGTGCCGAAGCTGAGCTTCCCCGGCGGCGCGCTGATCGGCTGTGCGGCGGGCTTCGTCAACGTGCCGCGCATCAAGGGCGTGCACAATGCGATGGGCACCGGCATGCTGGCCGCCGAGCATGTTGCCGCCGCGCTCGGCGCGGGTCGTGCCAATGACGAGCTCATCGAATACGAAAACGCTTGGCGTGATTCTGCTGTCGGTAAGGACCTATACCCCGTCCGCAATGCCAAGCCGCTGTTGTCGAAGTTCGGGACTTTCCTGGGTGCTGGAGCTCGGCATCTTCGACATGTGGACGAATACGCTGTTCGGCTTCTCGCTGTTCGGCACGCTGTCGCATGCAAAACCCGACCGCAAGACGCTCGATGCGGCCAAGCAACATCAGCCCATCGCCTATCCGAAGCCGGACGGCAAGATTTCCTTCGACAAGCTGTCGTCGGTGTTTTTGTCCAACACCAATCATGAAGAGGACCAGCCGGTTCACTTGAAGGTCGCGGACATGAACCTGCAGAAGACCTCCGAGCACGATGTGTTCGCAGGTCCTTCCAACCGCTACTGCCCGGCCGGCGTCTATGAATGGGTCGAAGAGACGTCAGGTCCCCGCTTCCAGATCAACGCCCAGAATTGCGTCCATTGCAAAACCTGTGACGTCAAGGACCCCAACGGCAACATTACATGGGTTCCGCCCGAGGGGGGTGGCGGCCCGAACTATGAAGCGATGTAGGCACGATTGCGTGAGGAGGCTGCACGTATCCGGCCACGATACCGCCATACTGCCAGCGTTTGCAGGCGAGGCTGGCCAAATCGGCGGCAGCCAGCCTCCCATGCCACCGGATTCGCCAGCCTTTTTCTTGCGGTTCAATGCCAAAAGCGGCATTGTCGCAGGCCTTGATGCGCCGGTCGGGTTCGCATTCGAGATTGTTAGCAATCTTTGCCCTGAAACCCTGGAGCTAGGCAGACCGTGACGCTTTCCACCTATTTCAATCGCTGGGCGATCGCTGCGCTCACAATCGGGGCGCTTGCGATGCCGGGCTCGGCATTGGCGCAGACCCCCGGTCATTCGGGCGACAGCAGCGCACAGTTTCCGAGCAAGAGCGACCTGAAGTCGCTGACCACCTCGGGCAGCTATCTTGCCGCGCGCCACGCCAGCGTCGAGCGCGATGCGAGCTCGGCTGCGGCGTTCTACCGCTCGGCGCTGCGCACCGACCCCAAGAACAACGAGTTGCTCGACCGCGCCTTCATCTCCTCACTGGCCGAGGGCGACATCGACGAGGCCGTCAAGCTCGCCGATCGAATCCTGACCCTGGACAAATCGAACCGCGTCGCCCGTCTCGTGGTCGGCGTGCGCGACCTCAAGCAGAAGAAATATGCGACCGCGCAACTCAACATCAACCAGTCGATCCGCGGTCCGATCACCGACCTGGTCGCGACACTGCTGTCGGGCTGGGCGAGTTTTGGCGCCGGCGACAGCAAGGCTGCGGTCGCCAATATCGACAAGCTGACCGGGCCCGAGTGGTATCCGATCTTCAAGGATCTGCACACCGGCATGATCCTCGAGCTCGCCAGCCGCGAAAAGGATGCAGGCAACCGGCTGGAGCGCTCCTACAAGCTCGACGATTCCATGCTGCGCGTGGTCGATGCTTATGCGCGCTGGACCTCGCGCAACAAGGACAGCGCGGCGGCTGCCGCGATCTATGAGGCGTTCGAGAAGAAGCTGCCGCGACATCCGCTGGTGGTGGACGGGTTGCGCGAGGTGCGCGCCGGCAAGAAGCTGCCGCCGCTGGTCGATTCGGCGCAGGCCGGCGCGGCCGAGGCGCTGTACGGCATCGGCGCCACGCTGACGCGCCGCGGCGGCGAGGACCTCGCGCTGGTCTATCTGCAACTCTCCCTGTATCTCCAGCCCAGCCATCCGCTGGCGCTGCTCTCGCTCGCCGATCTCTATGAATCGGTGAAGAAGCCGCAGATGGCGATCAAGGTCTACGAGCGGGTACCGGCGAGTTCGCCGCTGAAGCGCAATGCGCAGATCCAGCTCGCGACCAATCTCGATACGGTCGAGCGCAGCGACGAGGCGATCAAGATCCTGAAGGACGTGATCACCCAGGAGCCAAAGGACATCGAGGCCATCATGGCGCTCGGCAATGTCGAACGCGGACGCAAGAAGTTCGCCGACTGCGCTACGACCTATTCGCGGGGCATCGACGCGATGCCGGCGACTGCCGAGAAGAATGCGTGGGTGACCTACTACTACCGCGGCATCTGCGAGGAGCGCTCCAAGCAGTGGACCAAGGCCGAGGCCGACATGCGCAAGGCGCTGGACCTGCAGCCCGAGCAGCCGCATGTGCTGAACTATCTCGGCTATTCCTGGATCGACCAGGGCGTCAATCTCGACGAAGGCATGAAGATGATCAAGCGCGCCGTCGAGCAGCGTCCGGACGACGGCTACATCGTCGACTCGCTCGGCTGGGCCTATTACCGCATCGGCAATTTCGAGGACGCGGTGAAGCATCTCGAGCGCGCCATCGAGTTGAAGCCGGAAGATCCGACCATCAACGATCATCTCGGCGACGCCTATTGGCGCGTCGGCCGTACGCTGGAAGCGAAATTCCAGTGGGTCCATGCCCGCGACCTCAAGCCCGAGCCGGAAGAAGTGCCGAAGATCGAAGCCAAGATCGAGAACGGGCTGCCCGAGGACACCTCTTCAGCCGCCTCGGCCGAGAAGAAAAAAGAAGAAGGCAAGGGCGGCTGATCGAAGGTTGGTATGCCGGGGTTGGTTGAAGAGGGGCGAGCCAAGGTCAACCTGACCCTTCGGGTGGTCGGGCGGCGCACCGACGGTTATCACGATCTCGAAAGCGTGGTGGCGTTCGCCGATTGCGCGGACAAGCTCACGCTGACGCCGGGACCGGAGCTGTCGCTGCAGACCATCGGGCCGCTGGCGAACGCCTGCGGCGATGTTTCCGACAATCTCGTCCTCAAGGCCTCCCGGCTGCTCGGCAAGCTGGTTCCCGGGCTCAAGGTCGGCGCGTTCGTGCTCGACAAGATCCTGCCGGTGGCTGCCGGGCATCGGCGGCGGTTCGGCCGACGCAGCAGCGGCACTGCGGCTGCTGGCGCGGCTCAACGGGCTTGCGCTCGATGATCCGCGGCTGCTCGCAGTCGCGCTTGAAACCGGCGCCGACGTGCCGGTGTGTCTCGCCTCGCGCGCCTGCGACATGACCGGCGTCGGTGAAACCCTGTTGCCGCTCAGCCCGCCCGTCATGCCGTCGGTTCTGGTCAATCCGCGCCTGCCGGTTGCGACAAAGGACGTGTTCGAGGCGCTCGGCCTTCGTCACGGTGAACTTTTGGTCGGCGCCACCGACGTGATGGAGTCGGCTTCCTGGCCCGACGAGGGCGGGTCGCTGGAGGAATGGGTTGAGGCGCTTGCCGCCGGCACCAACGACCTTGAAGCGCCGGCCACGAAAATCGAGCCGGTTATCGGCCTGTCATCGCAGCGCTAAACGCAACCAATGGCGCCTGGCTCGCGCGCATGTCGGGATCGGGCGCGACCTGCTTTGCGATCTATGAGAATACCGCCGAGGCTGAGCG
Source organism: uncultured Alphaproteobacteria bacterium (assembly GCA_963816655.1). Classification (GTDB taxonomy): domain Bacteria; phylum Pseudomonadota; class Alphaproteobacteria; order Rhizobiales; family Xanthobacteraceae; genus Bradyrhizobium. The sequence goes on from CAWFLW010000027.1 coordinate 35,748, forward strand.
TGCCGCGGACAAGCTCCGGCGCGAGCACCCCGACTGGTGGGTGCATGCGGGTACGCTGAGCTAGTTCGCCGCCGGCCGGCGCATCAGCGCAAGCGAAATTCCAAGTCCCGCCACGAACAGCCCGGAGCCCTGCCGCAGCCGCTGCAAGAGGCCTGGTCTTGCGCCAAATTGCCGGCGCGTTGCGGCCGCAAGTCCAACCGCCACGAAGTCTGCAAGCGTATTCAGCGCCACCGAGATCAGGCCGAGCGCGACGAACTGCAGTGCCGGGTTCGCCGCCGGATCGATGAACTGCGGGATGAAGGCCAGGAAGAAGGCGGCGGTCTTGGGATTGAGCGCTTCGACCAGGACGCCCTCACGAAATGCGCGCGAGGCGCTGATCCTCTCCTCGCCGGTCGCCGGCAAGTTGCCGGCTTCGCGGAAGGTGCGAACTCCCAGCCAGACCAGGTAGAGCGCGCCGAGAAATTTCAGCGTGGCGAAAAGTTCGGCGCTCGCCAGGATAATGGCGGAGACGCCGACCGCGCCGGCAACGACATGAACCATGCCGCCGAGCGCGGTGCCCAGGGTCGAGGCGATACCGACGCTGCTGCCGCCGGACAGCGTCCGCGCCGTCACATAAAGGATACCGGGGCCGGGGATCGCAGCGATTACAAGCGCGGCAGCGAGGAACAATGTGAAAGTTGGCGCCATCCATCCTACGCGTCTACGCTTTGGGTCTAGTGCGACCGGGCCAGGCAGAACGCGACCACCTGTTCGAGCGCACTCTTCATCGGCGAGGAGGGGAACAGCGCGAGGGCGTCGACCGCCATGGCGCCATAGTGCTGGGCGCGGTTGATGGTGTCCTCCAGCGCGCGGTGCTTGGTCATCAACCCGATGGCGTGATCGAGATCGCTGTCGCCGATCTCGCCGCGCTCCAGCGCCTTGACCCAGAACTTGCGCTCGCCGTCATTGCCGCGGCGGAACGCCAGCACCACGGGAAGGGTGATCTTGCCCTCGCGGAAATCGTCGCCGATGTTCTTGCCGAGCTTTGCGGCCTTGCCGCCGTAATCCAGCACGTCGTCGACGAGCTGGAAGGCGATGCCGAGATTCATGCCGACCGAGCGGCAGGCGGTCTGCTCCGCCTTCGGGCGGTTGGCGATCACAGGGCCGACTTCGCAGGCCGCGGCAAACAGTTCTGCCGTCTTGCCGCGGATCACGGCGAGATATTCGTCTTCCGTCGTTGCGGTGTTCTTGGCTGCCGCAAGCTGCATCACCTCGCCCTCGGCGATGGTGGCGGCAGCCGAGGAGAGAATGTCGAGCGCGCGCAGCGAACCGACCTCGACCATCATGCGAAAGGCCTGGCCGAGCAGGAAGTCGCCGACCAGCACGCTCGCCTCGTTGCCCCACAGCATGCGCGCCGAAAGTTTTCCGCGGCGCAGTTCGCTTTCATCCACGACATCATCGTGCAGCAGGGTTGCGGTGTGCATGAACTCGACGGCGGCGGCGAGCTTGATATGGCCGTCGCCGGAATAGCCGGTGAGGTTGGCCATGGCGAGCGTCAGCATCGGCCGCAGCCGCTTGCCGCCCGAGGAAATCAGGTGGTTGGCGACCTCGGGGATCATGGTGACCTCGGAGCCGGTCCGCGCCAGGATGGTGGTGTTGACGCGCTCCATGTCGGCGGCGACCAGCCCCACCAGCGGCTCGATCGAGGCATTCGACGGGCTCTCGAAAGGAACAATAACCGCCACACAAGTCTCCACTTTTGCCGAAATCGCACTATCCTTGGACTACAATAGAAAGTGCCGCGAGGGGCGGCAAGGGCAGGAAGCGGTTGACAAGTCGCGGCCACCCCCGTTGCCATCAAGTTCAGGAGAACGTGAATTGCGGGAATTGGTGCGAACCAACGACATGGTGCTGGTTTCCGCTGTTGGCGCGCTGCTCGACGGCGCCAATATCCATCATCTGGTGCTGGACCAGAACATGAGCATCATCGAGGGTTCGCTCGGCGTGTTGCCGCGGCGCATCCTGGTCCATGAAGAGGACAATAGGGAGGCGCGGCAGATCCTGTCGGACGCCGGCCTTGCCCATGAATTGCGGGCCGATGACTGAGCTCATGACCGCGCAGACCGAGGATGCATTTCTCGGCGGACGGTTGCGGCTGCGACAATTGAAATCGGGACATCGCGCCGGCCACGACGCCATGCTGCTGGCGGCCGGCACATCGGCGCGCGCCGGCGAGCGCGTGGTGGACTTTGGCGCCGGTGTCGGTGCGGCGGGCCTCGCACTGGCGCGGCGCGTTGCCGGCATCGATCTCGCGCTTGTCGAGATCGACGAGCTTCTCGCAAGCCTCGCACGCGGCAACGCGGCCTTGAATGCGATCGATGCCGACGTGCTGGTGCTCGATGTCGAGGCCGACGCCGCGGCGTTTGCCGCCGCCGGCCTCATGCCCGATAGCGCTGACGCGCGTGATGATGAATCCGCCCTTCAACGATGCGACCCGGCACCGCGCTTCGCCCGATGCCGTGCGGGCGACCGCGCATGTGGCGCGCGCAGGCGACGTTGCAGAACTGGGTTCACGCCGCCCGGCGCATCCTCAAATCCGGCGGCGTGCTGACGCTGATCTGGCGCGCCGACGGGATTGCCGAAGTGCTCGCCGCACTCGATCGCGGCTTTGGCAGCCTTGCGATCCAGCCCGTTCATGGCGAGGCCGGCGCGCCTGCGATCCGCATCCTGGTTCGCGCGGTCAAGGGCGGCCGGGCGCCGACGCAAATCCTGCCCGCCCTGATGCTCAGGGATGAGTCAGGCCTGCCCAATAAAGAGGTCTCGGAGGTGCTGGCGGGGAACGGCGTGTTGCCGCTTGCGACATTGTGAGGGCTGGTCGCCTGCTCACATTGCAAGCAGAACGGCTATTGCGGGAGCGTTTCCGGCTGCTGTTCGGGAGTGGAAGTGAAGTGAATCGCGGTCAAAAGGGTACCGATCAACATGATCAGCAGATAGATTTTCATGTCACTCTCCGCCGCGCCGTTGCAGCCTCAACAGAACAATGCAAAAGGCGTTCCGGTTGTTCCCTTGCCACTTCGGCGATAAAAAATGGTTAATCTGAGGTGTCGGCATGAGTGAACAAATAAGTGATCGCGCGGGTCTGCCGGGCCTGGTTGCAAGAGTGAAGGAATACCTTCCGGCCCGGCTGCGCGGCGATGTGCCCGTCGTGCCGGTGGTCCGTCTCTCCGGCACGATCGGCGCGATCACGCCGCTGCGACCGGGCATGACACTGGCTGGCCTTGCCAAAACTCTGGAGCGCGCCTTCGCCACCCGCAACGCCAGGGCCGTTGCACTGGTGATCAATTCGCCGGGCGGCTCGCCGGTGCAGTCGCGCCAGATCTATTTGCGCATCCGCCAACTCGCTGCCGAGAAGAAACTGCCGGTGCTGGTCTTCGTCGAGGATGTCGCGGCTTCCGGCGGTTACATGATTGCGTGCGCGGGCGACGAGATTTTTTGCGATCCGTCCTCGATCCTCGGCTCGATCGGCGTGGTCGGCGGCAGCTTTGGCTTCCAGGAATTGATCAAAAAGATCGGCGTCGAACGCCGGCTCTATACCGCGGGCGAGCACAAGGCGATGCTCGATCCGTTCCTGCCCGAGGATCCCGAGCGACGTCGCGCGGCTGAAGGCGATCCAGCGTGAAATCCACGCGATCTTCATTGCGCTCGTGAAGGGAAGCCGCGGCAGCAAGCTCAAGGGCGACGACGAGACGCTGTTCTCCGGCGAGTACTGGGCGGGCGACACGTCGGTGTCGCTCGGGCTCGCCGATGGCATCGGCGATCTCCGTTCGACGCTGCGCAGCCGTTACGGCGACAAGGTCGTGACGCCGGTGATCGCGCCCGCCAGCGGCATGCTGTCGGGTCTGCTCGGCCGGCGGGCCCCGGGGGCAGGGCAGCTTGCCGCCCTCGACGGTATCGGGGCGCTGCCGGACGACCTGATCTCGGCGCTGGAGACCCGGGCGATTTGGGCCAAATTCGGGCTCTGAACGGCTCCTCCCGGCCGCGGTATTTGGTCCCGGAGCGAGCCAATTGCAGGTTCCGCCGGCTTGCGCGAGAATACGAGTCGGGGGCGTGACCAAGTGAACGACAAGGATCGACCGATGCCGGCGTTGATCGCATTCGCAGGGGTATTGGGTGGGCTCGCCGTGGTCCGCTGGGCGTACAAGACGGCACAGCGGGTCAATCAGGAGCTGGAAGAGGCGCGCCTCGCCCGCATGGCCGAGACCATGCAGACCAGCGAGATCCCGACGCTGCGCCGTGACCCCGTCACTGGCGCCTATCGGCCGGGCTGAGCAGCCTACGTCGTCATTCCGGGGCGATGTGTTAGCATCGAACTATGGGGCGCCCTTGCGCCCCTGGAATCTCGAGATTCCGGGCTCTCGCTTCGCGAGCCACGGAATGACGGCAGCCATTACCTTGATTCCCCACGTCCCCGCCGATACGGTCCCGCGCGATTCAGCACCCTGCGAGACCGATTCCGACCATGGACGCCCTGCCTGCCCATATGCGCCCGGAACGCTCGTTCCAGGGCCTCATCCTCGACGCTGCAGCGTTATTGGGCTGAACACGGCTGCGTGATCCTGCAGCCCTACGACATGGAAGTCGGCGCCGGCACCTTCCATCCGGCGACCACCTTGCGTGCGCTCGGACCGAAGCGGTGGAACGCGGCCTATGTGCAGCCGTCGCGCCGGCCGAAGGACGGCCGCTATGGCGAGAATCCTAACCGGCTGCAGCACTATTACCAGTTCCAGGTGATCCTGAAGCCATCGCCGCCGGACATCCAGGATCTCTATCTGAAGTCGCTCGCCGCGATCGGAGTCGATGCCGGCCTGCACGACATCCGCTTTGTCGAGGACGATTGGGAAAGCCCGACGCTCGGCGCGTGGGGTCTCGGCTGGGAGTGCTGGTGCGACGGCATGGAAGTCAGCCAGTTCACCTATTTCCAGCAGGTCGCCGGCGTCGAATGCGCGCCGGTCGCGGGCGAGCTTACCTACGGACTCGAGCGGCTTGCCTGTATCTGCAGGGCGTCGACCGCGTCTACGACCTCAACTTCAACGGCCGCGACGGCGCCGACAAGGTCACCTATGGCGATGTGTTCCTGCAGGCCGAGCAGGAATATTCGCGGCACAATTTCGAACACTGCCGACACCGCGATGCTGTTCGAGCAATTCAAGATGGCGGAAGCGGCCTGCAAGAAATATCTCGCCGCCGGTTGGCGTGAGGGCAGCAACCAGAAAGAACATCTGATGGCGCTGCCGGCCTATGACCAGTGCATCAAGGCGAGCCACGCCTTCAACCTGCTCGATGCGCGCGGCGTGATCTCGGTGACGGAGCGGCAGAGCTACATCCTGCGTGTGCGCGAGCTGGCCAAAGCCTGCGGCGAGGCCTGGGTGCACACCGAAGCGGGGAGGGCGACATGAGCGAGCAGCCGGCCATCGGCGGCAGGGCGCCGATCCCCGTCCAGGTCACCGCGGGTGAGGAATATTGGTGGTGCGCCTGCGGCCGGTCGAAAGACCAGCCGTTCTGCGACGGCAGCCACGAGGGCACTCCTTCGAGCCGATGCAATTCATCGCGCCTGAAAGCAAGCGCGTGTTCTTCTGCACCTGCAAGCGCAGAAGACCATGCCGCTGTGCGACGGCTCGCACAAAGACCTTCCGCCGAGCGCGAACTGATGCCCGATCTTTGCTGGAGCTGTTCTCCGAAGAGATTCCCGCGCGCATGCAGGCGAAGGCGGCCGACGATCTGCGCCGCATGGTCACCGACAAGCTCGTCGCCGAAGGCCTCGTCTACGAGGGCGCGAAGGCGTTCGCGACGCCGCGACGCCTGGCGCTGACCGTGCACGGCATCCCCGCGCGCCAGCCTGACCTGAAGGAAGAACGCCGCGGTCCGCGCGTCGGCGGGGCCGAGCCCGCGATCCAGGGATTTTTGAAAGCGACCGGGCCTTTCCTCGCTCAGCGAGGCAAAGATCCAGAGCGACAAGAAGGGCGACTTCTACATCGCACTGATCGAAAAGCCGGGCCGGCCGGCAATCGACGTGCTCGCCGACATCCTGCCGGTGATCATCCGCACATTCCCGTGGCCGAAATCGATGCGCTGGGGCGAGCGCTCGGCCAAATCCGGCTCGCTGTCCTGGGTGCGGCCGCTGCACGCGATCACCGCCACCTTCGGGCTCGAGACCGAAGAGCCTGATGTCGTGAAGTTCTCCATCGACGGCATCGAGACCGGCCAGACCACCTTTGGTCATCGCTTCATGGCGCCCGCGGCGATTTCCGTACGCCGCTTTGAGGACTACGACGCGAAATTGCTGGCAGCGAAGGTCGTGCTCGATCCCGAGCGTCGCAAGGACACGATTTCGACCGATGCAAAACAGCTCGCCTTCGCGCAGGGCTTTGAGCTGGTCGAGGACCAGAACCTGCTCGATGAGGTCGCAGGCCTCGTCGAATGGCCGGTCGTGCTGATGGGCTCGTTCGATGCGGATTTCCTCTCGATCCCGGGCGAGGTGATCCGCGCCACCATCCGCAACAACCAGAAATGTTTTGTGGTGAACGACCCCAAAACCGGAAAACTCACCAACAAGTTCATCCTCACCGCCAACATCGAGGCGAGCGACGGCGGCAAGGCGATCGTCGCCGGCAACGAACGCGTGATCCGCGCACGGCTGAGCGATGCGAAGTTTTTCTACGAGACGGACCTCAAGACGAAGCTCGAGGACCGGCTGCCGAAATTCGACAACATCGTGTTCCACGAGAAGCTGGGCACGCAGGGCGAGCGCATCGCGCGCATCGAGCGGCTGGCGGCCGAGATAGCGCCGCTGGTCGGTGCCGATGTCGAAAAGGCAAAACGTGCCGCGCGGCTGGCGAAGGCAGATTTGCTGACCGAAGTCGTCGGCGAATTCCCGGAAGCTGCAGGGCTTGATGGGCAAGTACTACGCGCTGGCCCAGGGCGAGGATGCCGCCGTCGCTGCCGCGAGCGAGGAGCATTACAAGCCGCAAGGGCCGGCGGATCGCGTTCCGACCGACAAGGTGAGCGTGGCCGTCGCGTTGGCCGATAAGCTCGATACGCTGGTGGGATTCTGGGCGATCGACGAGAAGCCGACAGGATCGAAGGACCCGTACGCGCTACGGCGCGCAGCCCTGGGCGTGATTCGCCTGATCACCGAGAATGCATTGCGGTTGTCGATCCTGAAGGTCGCCAAGTCAGCAATATCAGGTGCGAAGTATCCCGCAGGCGAGACCGGAAAGCTGCCTGCCGACCTGCTCGCCTTCTTCGCCGACCGCCTGAAGGTCCAGCTCCGCGAGCAGGGCGCACGCCACGATCTTGTCGATGCCGTGTTCGCGCTCGGCGGCCAGGATGATCTGTTGATGGTGGTCCGCCGCGTCGAGGCACTCGGCAAATTCCTCGACACCGATGACGGCAAGAACCTGCTCGCGGGCACCAAGCGCGGTAGCAATATCCTGTCGATCGAGGAGAAGAAGGACAAGCGCAGTTTTGACGGCGCGCCGGATGCAACGCTCTACAAGCTCGATGAAGAGAAGACGCTGGCGAAGGCGATCGATCAGGTGAAGAGTGAAGCGGGCGCGGCCGTCGCCAAGGAAGATTTTGCCGCCGCGATGAGCGCGATGGCAAAGCTGCGGCCGGCGGTCGATGCGTTCTTCGACAAGGTCAAGGTCAACGACGACGACGCCAAGGTGCGCGAGAACCGGCTGAAGCTGCTCAACGAAATCCGCGCGGCAACGCGCGCGGTGGCGGATTTCTCCAAGATACAGGATTGAGTGTTCGTATTCCGGGGCGATGCGCAGCATGAACCCGGAATCTCGAGATTCCGGGTTCTGCGTCTGCGCGCATCCCGGAATGACAGTGAGCCCAACGAAAAACCCCGCCCGGTGGGGGAATTACCAGGCGGGGTTTTCATGTCCGGTCGCTCCTTGGCGTCTATCCTCCCGCACGGCGCCCGGACATTTCGTTCAGGCGCTTGCGCTTTAATCGATCACCTGAACGATACGGCGGCTCCTCGGTTCGACCAGCACGGTCGCGCCGTTCACCACGGTGTAGCGATAGGGCGTGCCGCCAAAGCGCTGCGGCACGTCGTAAGTGGTTACGCCGGACTCAGGCAGCACGGTGCCGACCACAACACGATCGGGGATTGTGAAGGTCGGCACGGCCTCGCGCACCACATATTCGCGGAACGCTGGGCGCTGCTCGGCGATGAGCCCGCCATCCTGATCGATAACGACGGTGTTGCCACCGACCACGCCCACCGTGCTCTGCGCCTGGGCAGCAATCGGCGCGCCGATGACGGCGGCAACGGCTGCTGCCGCAAGAAACATGTTTCGCATGGCTTACTCCTCTTTGGCTCGCTGAATGCGTCTTTGCGGCGGGCCAATGCCTCGCGCCTGGCATTGTTCCTGACGTGAGCTGCCGCATACGCGGCATTTTCGGGCAATTTTCGTGAGCGGTGCGGAACTCGATTTGACGCCGGGCGTCTCCTATTCCGGAGCAGTGTGAGCAGCTAAGTTCCACGCCTCGATTCGATTCCCCGACATGCTGGAGACATTGCAATGGTTGTCACCGCCGCGCACGTTCCCGCCATCGTGGCCCTGATCGCGGGCATCCTCATCCTGATCATGCCGCGCCTTTTGAATTTCATTGTCGCGATCTATCTGATCTTCGTTGGCCTCGTCGGACTCGGTGTTCTGAAGTGGCTGCATCTGTAACGCCTTAAAAGCGCCTTTCGCGCCTTGCGCGGAACCCGGCAAAGTGGTGTAAGGCGCGCAAATCCCAACAATCACTTCCGGATTCTGGTGCCATGGCCAAAGCCGTCGCGAAGCCTAAGAAAATTGCAGCAAAATCAAAGGCATCCGTGCCAACGCGGAAGGCGCCGCCGGCTGCGGCGCGAAAGGCTTTGAAGAAGGCGCCGGCAAAGGTGGTGGCAAAGCCCGCAGCCAAGGCCGCAAGCCTTGCTGTGAAGGCCGGAAAGTGGGTCTACACCTTCGGCGACGGCAAGGCCGAGGGCAAAGCGGGCCTGAAAGACCTGCTCGGCGGCAAGGGCGCCAACCTCGCCGAGATGGCCAATCTCGGCCTGCCGGTGCCGCCCGGCTTCACCATTCCGACCTCGGTCTGCACCTACTTCTATGCCCACGACAAATCCTATCCGAAGGAATTGAAGACGCAGGTCGAGAAGGCGCTCGACTATATCGGCAAGCTCGCCGGCAAGGCGTTCGGCGACTCCAAAAATCCGCTGCTGGTTTCCGTGCGCTCGGGCGGACGCGCCTCGATGCCGGGCATGATGGATACCGTGCTCAATCTCGGCCTCAACGACAGGACGGTCGAAGCGCTCGCCGAACTCTCCGGCGATCGCCGCTTTGCCTATGACAGCTACCGCCGCTTCATCACCATGTATTCCGACGTGGTGCTGGGTTTCGAGCATCATCACTTCGAGGACATTCTCGACACCTTCAAGGACGGCCAGGGCTATTCGCTCGACACGGACTTGACCGCCGAGGACTGGGTCGAACTGGTCGGCCGCTACAAGGAAGCGGTGGCGCGCGAGACCGGCGCGGATTTCCCGCAGGATCCGCACGCGCAATTGTGGGGCGCGATTGGCGCTGTGTTTTCCTCCTGGATGAACGCGCGCGCGGTGACCTATCGCAAGCTGCACGACATTCCGGAGTCGTGGGGCACTGCCGTCAACGTGCAGGCCATGGTGTTCGGCAACATGGGCGAGACCTCGGCGACCGGCGTTGCATTCACCCGCAATCCCTCGACCGGCGAAAGCAAGCTGTACGGCGAATTCCTCATCAACGCGCAGGGCGAGGACGTGGTGGCGGGCATCCGCACGCCGCAGGATATCACCGACGAACGCGCGCAAGGATTCCGGTTCCGACAAGCCGTCGATGGAAACCGCGATGCCCGACGCCTTCAAGGAGCTGACGCGGATCTACACGATGCTGGAAAAGCATTACCGCGACATGCAGGACATGGAGTTCACCGTCGAGCAGGGCAAGCTGTGGATGCTGCAGACCCGCAACGGCAAGCGCACCGCCAAGGCGGCGCTGCGCATCGCCGTCGAGCTCGCCAATGAAGGGCTGATCTCCAAGAAGGATGCGGTGTTGCGGGTCGATCCGGCATCGCTCGACCAGTTGCTGCACCCGACCATCGATCCCGCCGCCAAGCGCGACGTGATCGCCACCGGCCTGCCGGCATCGCCGGGTGCTGCCTCCGGCGAGATCGTGTTCTCCTCCGATGAAGCCGCCAAGCTGCAGGCCGACGGACGCAAGGTGATCCTGGTCCGCATCGAGACCTCACCGGAAGACATTCACGGCATGCACGCCGCCGAAGGCATTTTGACCACCCGCGGCGGCATGACCTCGCACGCCGCCGTGGTCGCGCGCGGCATGGGCAAGCCCTGCGTCTCCGGCTGCGGCACCATCCGCGTCGACTACGGCCGCGGCACCATGAGCATCGGCCAGCGCACCTTCAAGGCCGGCGACGTCATCACCATCGACGGCACGGTCGGCCAGGTGCTGGCCGGCCGCATGCCGATGATCGAGCCGGCGCTGTCAGGCGAATTCGGCACGCTGATGGGTTGGGCCGACCAGGTCCGCAAGATCGGCGTCCGCGTCAATGGCGACACGCCCGACGATGCGCGCACCGCGATCAAGTTCGGCGCCGAGGGCATCGGCCTGTGCCGCACCGAGCACATGTTCTTCGAGGAAACTCGCATCCGCACCGTGCGCGAGATGATCCTGGCCGAGGACGAGCAGAGCCGCCGCGCCGCGCTGTCAAAACTGCTGCCGATGCAGCGCGCCGACTTCGTCGAGCTGTTCGAGATCATGAAGGGCCTGCCGGTCACGATCCGCCTGCTCGATCCGCCGCTGCATGAATTCCTGCCGCACACCCAGGCCGAGGTCGAGGAAGTGGCGCGCGCCATGAACACCGATCCGCGCAAGCTTGCCGATCGCGCCCGCGACCTCGCCGAGTTCAACCCGATGCTCGGTTTCCGCGGCTGCCGCATCGCGATCGCCTACCCTGAAATCGCCGAGATGCAGGCCCGCGCGATCTTCGAGGCCGCGGTCGAAGCGGGCAAGCGCACCGGCAAGCCTGTTGGCCTCGAGGTGATGGTGCCGCTGATCGCGACCAAGGCCGAGTTCGACCTGGTCAAGGCGCGCATCGATGCGATGGCGGCTGCGGTGACGAAGGAGACCGGCATCAAGCTCGCCTACCAGGTCGGAACCATGATCGAATTGCCGCGCGCCTGCCTGATGGCCGGCGACGTCGCACAAACCGCGGAATTCTTCTCCTTCGGCACCAACGACCTGACCCAGACCACTTACGGCATCAGCCGTGACGATGCCGCGAGCTTTCTCTCGACCTATGTGGCCAAGGGCATTCTCGAGATCGACCCGTTCATCTCGGTCGATCGCGACGGCGTCGGCGAACTCGTCAAGATCGGCGTTGAGCGCGGCCGCAAGACGCGGCCCAACCTGAAGGTCGGCATCTGCGGCGAACACGGCGGCGATCCTGCTTCGGTCGCGTTCTGCCACGAGATCGGCCTCGACTACGTGTCGTGCTCGCCCTATCGCGTGCCGATCGCGCGTCTCGCCGCAGCGCAAGCCGCACTCGGCAAGACGGTGGCGAGCCAGGCGTAGGCCTCACTGTTCTCACGAGCCCATCCGCAAATGCGTCGTCATGCCCGGGCTTGACCCGGGCATCCACGTCTTTGCCGCAGCGATAGTAAGACGTGGATGGCCGGGCGTAGGCGAGCAGAAGCGACGCCGTCCTTCGGACGGCTATGCCCGGCCATGACGAAAGTGATTTCAACGTTCCCCGTATCGATACGATCGCTAAAGTTCCTTCATCATTCTTGTTGACCGGATATTTACCAGTTTCGTCCAGCGCGCATTTACCAGGCTTTTCGATGCGTTCTCGCAAAACGCAGCGATCACTTGCCTGTAACGCGCGCGCCACGGCGATTAACTCCGCGGCAACCTAAATTCGATACCACCAAATTTGGTCGAATTGCACGGACGTACTGCACCTCGACTGCGTACCTAGTAAGCGTTGCGTGAGCGTACCAAATGTTTGGGTTGCGTACCCGGCCGAAGGACGTGCGTATTGCGTCCTTCGCGCTCGGTCTTTGCATCTTCGCGCTGATGCCGACTGAAATCGGCTATCAGGACATCGGCTCACTGCTGGCCCGCCAGTCGGGTGTCGCCGAACGCTGGCAGAAGCGCGTGTACTCCGCCGCATCCAGCGTACAACTCGCGACCTATTCGTTCGGCCGACCGATCGGAACATCCTCGCCGCAGCTGCCGAACACGCGTCTGGCGAGCCTCAGTCGTGACATCGACATCACGGGTTCGATCACCCGCAATCCGCTCGTCGTGCCGCCGCCGCGCTATCAGGCCTCCGATTTCCCCAAAGTCGATCGCACGTTGAAGGGCGACCGGCTGGCGATGCTGCCGCCGGCGCCCGCCGACGCGACCGGGCGATGCCAGGCCTGAGGATCCCGCGACGCCGAATTTCTCCGCGACTGGAGCCAAGAGCGTGGCCTTGCCCAACTCCTTGCCGCCCAAGTCCTTGCTGCCCAAGACTGAGCAGAAGGCCGGGCAGGCACCGCTCGATCCCGAATTGCAGGAAGCGCTCAATGCGCCGCCGCTGCCGCAATTTGATCTGTCGTTGTCGCTGGAGAGCAAGCCGGCGAGTGCGCCGAAACGTTCCGGCGAGGTGCCGGCCACGCTCGAAGCGGTGGTCCCGCGCGACAATTTCTCGGTCAAGACCTCGACGCTGTTCTTCGGCAGCTCGCTCGGCACCGCCGGGCAATATGGAGCGCTGGCAGCCGGGCGAGGAGCCGACCATCGTGATGCCGGGCGTGGTGCCCGATCCCGACATGAAGATCATGTCCTCGCTGCCGGTCGACGCCGACGGGCCGGTCAGGATCGGCGAGGGCATCAGCTTTGCGCCGAAGGGCGAAGTCAATGCCGACAACCAGCGCGCCAAGCCGCCGGCCGAGCGGCTCGGCCTGCTCGACGAGAAGTCGCGCGCCAAGTCGGAGAAATGCCTTGCCGAAGCCATCTATTTCGAAGCGCGCGGCGAGGCCGTGCGCGGCCAGATCGCCGTGGCGCAAGTCATCCTGAACCGCGCTTTCTCCGGCAAGTATCCGGACACGGTGTGCGGTGTGGTCTACCAGAACAAGCACCGCCATCTCGCCTGCCAGTTCACGTTCGCCTGCGACGGGCATCCGGACGTGATCCGCGAGCCCGACATGTGGGAGCGTGCGCAGAAGATCGCCAAGGCGATGCTGGACGGGCAGCTGTGGCTGCCGGAGGTCGATCGCTCGACCCACTATCATGCCTATTGGGTGCGGCCGTCCTGGGTCAACGAGATGAAGCGGAACTGGAAGTACGGCGTTCACACCTTCTACCGGCCGCACAAGTGGGGTAACGGCAGCGACGCGCCGAGCTGGGGCAACCCGACGGAAACCGCGGCGATCTCCGCCAAGCTTGCAGAAGAGTCCAAGAGCGAAGCCGAATTGAAGTCGTCGCGGCGCTAGAGCGAGATGACTTCTCTTCGAATCATCATCTCGCTCTCACCTTTTGCTTGAGCATGATCTCCGCGCAAACGCTTCGCGTTTGTCGCGAGGGAAAACCGCTGCACACTTTTCCGGATCATGCTCTAGACCTCCATATCCAGCGCAACGTCGAAGTTCGGCGCCGAGTGGGTGAGCGCGCCCGCGGAGATGTAGTCGACACCGGTTGAGGCGATCTCTGCAATCCGCTCTAGCGTCACGCCGCCGGAGGCTTCCAGCACGACGCGCCCCTTGGCCATGGCGACGGCTTGCTTCAGCGTTGCGATATCCATGTTGTCGAGCATCACGACATCGGCGAGGCCGCTATCCGAGCACCTCCTGAAGCTGGGCTAGCGTGTCGACCTCGATCTCGATTTTGACGAGATGGCCGGCGTGCTTGCGGGCACGTTGCAGCACCGGACGGACGCCACCGGCGACCGCAATGTGGTTGTCCTTGATCAGGACGGCGTCGTCGAGCCCGAAGCGGTGGTTGAAGCCGCCGCCGCAGCGCACCGCATATTTCTCCAGCGCGCGCAGGCCGGGCGTGGTTTTCCGCGTGCAACAGATCCGCGTGTCGGTGCCGCTGGTCCTTTGCACATAATCGGCAGTCAACGTCGCGACGCCGGAAAGCCGCCCGACGAAATTCAGCGCCGTGCGTTCGCCGGACAGCACCGCGCGCGCCGGGCCTGCAATCGTCAGCAGGTGCCGGCCGGCGACGACGGCGTCGCCATCACGGGCATGGGCTTCGATGGCGATGTCACCGGCCAGCTTTTGCAATGTCGCGACCGCGAGCGATAGTCCGGCAATGACGCCGGCCTGGCGCGCCACCATGACGGCTCTGGCTGCCGCGTCTTCCGGAATCGTTGCGATCGATGTGACGTCGCCGGCCCGGCCAAGGTCCTCGCCGAGCGCGCGTGTGACGGCTTCATCGATCGCAAGCGGCGACAGGAACGCATCGGGGTGGAGCAGGCAAGCAGGTGTGATCATGATCTTCACTCAGGCGGTCATGGATGCGGTGGATCGCGCGGCTGCGCGCCCGGCGAGCGAGGCTGCGACGTCACGAGCCTCCGGGAGCGTCGTCATGGTGCGGCGGGCGAGGGCACGGACTTCAGCCGGATAGTCGGCGCGGTAGTGTGCGCCGCGGCTCTCGCGGCGCGACCAGGCGGAGGCCGCGACCAGCAATGCCGTGGTTGCCATGTTGCGCAGTGCGATGCTCGTCGTGTTGCGCTCGATATCGGCAAACATCCGCACGGCCTTCGCCAGATGCTCGCTGTCCCTGACCACGCCGACATGGGACGCCATCATCGCGCGCAGGGAGGCTTCCACAAGGCGCGGCGTCAGCGCGTTCGGCTCCGGTATTGCGGCCGCAACCGGTCGCGCCGAGGCCATGCGCTGGCCCAAAATATCCTCCGCGATGCGCGCGGCATAGACCACGGCTTCGAGCAGCGAGTTCGAGGCGAGGCGGTTGGCGCCATGCGCGCCGGTCGATGACACCTCGCCGCCGGCCCATAGTCCTTTCAGCGAGGTCCGGCCTGACGAATCCACGGCGATGCCGCCCATGTGATAGTGCGCGGCCGGCGCAATGGGGATCGGTTGTGTCGCCGGGTCGATGCCGGCCGATACACAACTGGCATGGACCGTCGGGAAATTCTTTCGCAAAGCGCGGGCCGAGAGCGCGCCTTGCATCGAGGAACGCGCCGCGGCCGGCCGCGATCTCGGCGAACACACCGCGCGCCACGATGTCGCGCGGGGCGAGCTCGGCCAGCGGATGGATGGTTTGTCATGAAGCGCTCACCTGCCGCGTTGATCAGGGTCGCGCCTTCGCCGCGCAGCGCCTCCGTGGCAAGCGGCGCCGGGTCGCGGCCAGCCATGATCGCGGTCGGATGGAACTGGACGAATTCCGGATCGGCGATGACGGCGCCGGCGCGCGCGGCGATCGCGAGCCCAAGCCCGCTTGCTTCCGCAGGGTTGGTCGTCACGGCGTAGAGGTGCCCGATGCCGCCGGTCGCGAGCACCACTGCGCGGGCCGGGATGGTCAGCGAGGCGGCAAGCGCGTCGTTCGCGTCGCGGATCTGCAGGCCCGTGACGGCGCCGGCATCCGTCAACAGCCGTTCCGCGACGAAGCCCTCGACCAGGCGGATCGACGGCGTCTGGCGAACGGCGGCAGTGAGGGCCGCGATGATCGCAGCGCCTGCCATGTCGCCGCGCACATGCACGATACGCCGCGCCGAATGCGCAGCTTCGCGGCCGACCGCGAGCCTGCCTTCGAGATCGCGGTCAAAGGGAACGCCGTAGGCCAGGAGATCCTCGATTCGCGCGGCGGCCTCGCGTGCAATACCCAGCGCCACGCGCTCGTCGACCAGTCCCGCGCCGACCGCGATGGTGTCGGCTGCGTGCGCCTCGGGGCTGTCGCCTTGCGCAACGGCGGCGGCAATGCCGCCTTGTGCCCACGCCGTGGATGCGCCCTGGCCGAGCGGCGCTGCCGAGATCACGGTGACCGGGCGCGGCGCCAGTTTCAGCGCGCAAAACAACCCGGCAAGTCCGCCGCCGACGATCACGACGTCGCTGGTGAGAAGATCGGTGCTTTGGTTCGTCATGGCTTATCCTTCGCAGCTCAATTCTTCAGGTTGATCATGCGCTCGACCGAGCGCCGGGCTCTTGCGGCAATCGCCGGATCGACCGTCACTTCCTCGCGCCAGTAGACGAGGCTCTCGAGAATTTTTTTCAGCGTGATCCGCTTCATGTGCGGGCACAGATTGCAGGGCTGCGTCATCTCGACATCGGGCAGCTCGGCGCGGACATTGTCCGCCATCGAGCACTCCGTGATCATCACGAGCCGCTTCGGACGCCTGTCACGCACCCACTTGATCATGTGCGCGGTCGAACCGGTGAAATCGGCTTCCGCCAGCACGTCCGGCGGGCATTCCGGATGTGCAATGATCTGCACGGACGGATCGGCCTCGCGATAGGCACGCAGCTCGTCGCCGGTGAAACGCTCGTGCACCTCACAGGCGCCCTTCCATGCGATGATCTTCACACTGGTCTTGGAGGCGACATAGCGCGCCAGATACTGGTCCGGCAGGAAGATCACGGTGGGTGCGCCGAGGCTCTCGACCACCTCGACGGCATTGGACGAGGTGCAGCAGATATCGACCTCTGCCTTCACGTCGGCCGACGTGTTGACATAGGCCACCACGGGCACGCCGGGAAAACGCCGGCGCAGCAGCCGCACGTCGTCGCCGGTGATGCTGGCGGCCAGCGAGCAGCCGGCGCGCGAATCCGGGATCAGCACCGTCTTCTGCGGATTGAGGATCTTCGATGTCTCCGCCATGAAGTGCACGCCACACTGAACGATGGTGCCGGCGTTCACCTTGCTGGCCTCGATCGCAAGCTGCAGGGAGTCGCCGCCAATGTCGGCAACGCAGTGGAAGATTTCAGGCGTCTGGTAGTTATGGGCGAGTATGACCGCGTCGCGCTCGCGCTTCAGCTCGTTGATCGCCTTTACGTAGCGGCGCCATCAGCGGCCATTCGACCGGCGAGATCACGTGCTTCACCCGCGCATAGAGATGTGCCGTGGCGCGCTCGACATCGGGCGTCCAGTCGAGCGGGGGCATCGGCAGCGCGTTTCGTCGGTCGGTGGGAGCGCGGGCCGGTTGCTCCGGCGTGGGGCTTCCATGCGCAGTGTTTGCAAAATCCTCTGGGCCATAGAGTCCGGCGATCGGCATGGAAGCCTCCGTGATTACTTATATACTCATAGTGAGCATATCTGGGGTTCGAGAAATCCGGCCCACGAGCGGCCGGCACTTTATTATCCTCAATTAGAGCAAATCAGATGTACCACGCTGATCGGCACGGCGCCAGAGTGCGCCGTGAACAAATCGGCGTGTCCGACTGCGCCATTTTGCATCGCTGCAATGCGCAGCCGATTTGTTGGCTGCGCGCTCTGGGATTTTCATGCCGATGCATTAACTCCCCGCAATGTGCCCGGTCGCCGTGTGCGATCGCAAGAACACTGGGGAAAAAGTCCATGTCCGCAACGACCGGCAACCTTGGTCCAACCCGCACTTTCGTTAGCTGGCGGACGCCCCTGGTCATCATTCTCTGCGGCTGCGTCATCGCACTCCTTGGTTTCGGACCACGCTCGAGCCTCGGCTTCTTCATCAAGCCGATGGGACAGGAGTTGTCATGGGGACGGGACGTGTTCGGTCTCGCGCTCGCGGTACAGAACCTGCTGTGGGGCCTGGGCCAGCCGATCGCCGGCGCGATCGCCGATCGCTTCGGTACGTTACGCGTCATGATCGTCGGAGCGTTGATGTATGCCGGCGGACTTGCGGTGATGCGCTATTCATCCACGCCGATGTCACTCGAACTCGGCGCCGGCGTGCTGATGGGCTTTGGCCTGTCGGGTTGCTCCTTCAACCTCGTGCTGTCCGCCTTCAGCAAGCTGCTGCCGCCGGAGCGCCGCGGCATCGCGCTTGGCGCCGGCACTGCGGCGGGTTCATTCGGACAATTCCTGTTCGCGCCTTTCGGCGTCGCACTGATCGACAATTTCGGCTGGCAGACCGCATTGATGGTGTTTGCGTGCCTGATGCTCCTGATCATACCGATGTCGCTCGCACTCAGCACGCCGCCACAGACCGCCGATAGCGCCGCGGCGGCAGACCAGCAATCGTTTCGCATGGCGCTCGCCGAAGCCTTCGGTCACCGGTCTTACGTGCTGCTGGTGCTAGGCTTCTTCACCTGCGGCTTTCAGCTCGCGTTTGTCACCGTGCATCTGCCGCCGTTCCTTGTCGATAGCGGCATCTCCGTCCAGATCGGCGGCTGGGTCGTCGCCGCCATCGGATTGTTCAACATCATCGGCTCGCTCAGTGTCGGCTGGATGCAGAACCGGCTTCCGAAGCGCTACATCCTCTCGGCGATCTATCTTGCACGCGCGCTTGTGACGGTCGCGTTCATCAGTTTTCCGATCACGCCGTTCTCGGCCATCGCCTTTGGCGCGGCAAGCGGCCTGCTCTGGCTGTCGACGGTGCCGCCGACCTCTGCCCTGGTCTCGCTGATGTTCGGCACGCGCTGGTTCGCCACATTGTACGGCTTTGCTTTCGTCAGCCACCAGGTCGGCGGCTTCCTGGGCGTCTGGCTCGGCGGCATCGTGTTCGAACAGTTCGGCTCCTATACGCCGATCTGGTGGCTGTCGATCCTGTTCGGCGTGCTCTCGGCGCTGATCAACCTGCCGATCGTCGAAAAGCCGGTTGTGAGAGCGGTTGCACAGCCTGCCTGATGCGCTAAACATCCCCGGCAAAATGATTGTCGGGGAGAGCTATCGTGGGAACGTTCAAGGCCGTCCGGATCGACAAGGCGGAAAAAGGGACCTCTGTCGCGCTCACGCAGTTCGACGAAGCCGACTTGATGGAGGGTGACGTCACCGTCCGCGTCGAGTGGTCGACGCTCAACTACAAGGATGGCCTCGCGCTGACCGGCAAGGCGCCGGTGGTGCGGCGCTTTCCGATGATCGCCGGCATCGACTTCGCCGGCACGATCGAACAATCCTCCCACCCGCAATGGAAAGCCGGCGACAAGGTCGTCTGCAACGGCTGGGGCATGGGCGAAACCCATCTCGGCTCCTACGCCGAGAAGGCCCGCGTCAAGGGCGACTGGCTGGTGCGTCTGCCCGACGGCATGTCGGCGCGCGACGCAATGGCGATCGGCACCGCCGGCTACACTGCGATGCTGTCGGTGCTGGCGCTGGAAAAGCACGGCCTGACGCCAAACAGCGGCCCGGTGGTCGTGACGGGCGCGGCCGGCGGCGTCGGTTCGGTCGCGATCGCGGTGCTCTCGAAGCTCGGCTATCACGTCATCGCTTCCACGGGCCGGATGTCGGAAAGCGACTACCTGAAGAGCCTGGGCGCGGCCGAGGTGATCGATCGCAACGAGCTCGCCGCCCCGCCCAAGCCCCTTGCCAAAGAGCGCTGGGCCGGCGGCGTCGATAGCGTCGGTTCAACCACGCTCGCCAACCTGCTTTCGATGACGAAGTATGGCGGGGCGATCGCGGCCTGCGGGCTTGCCGCCGGCATGGATCTGCCGTCGTCGGTCGCGCCTTTCATTTTGCGGGGGGTGTGCCTTCTCGGCATCGATTCGGTGATGTGTCCGCTGCCGCAGCGGCAGGTCGCCTGGGCCCGCTTGGCCAAAGATCTTGACCACTCAAAACTTGCTGAAATCACTCATGAAATTGGCCTTGCCGACGTTATCGGCCAAGGCGCCAAGATCCTCGCAGGCCAAGTCCGCGGCAGAATCGTGGTAAAAATTCTCTAACGTTGTTCAGACTTTACCAACCAAGCTGCTCCAATGTTGCCACGGTTGGTATGGTAAGCAGCGGGTAAAGAGACTTCTGGCCCGCCGCTCTGGTGAAGTTGGAGTTTTGCGATGCTTGCGCGTTTTGTGTTGGGAGCTGTCTTGGCTGGCGCGACGATCATGCCGGCACTCGCC
>CAWFLW010000028.1:0-79593 GCA_963816655.1 uncultured Alphaproteobacteria bacterium
TGCGCGCCGGGTCGCGGCCGAGGCCGAGGCCGGGCACGTTCCTTTCCGAACGGGTCCTGCACGCGTCGGGCGGGATCGCGACGTTCTGCCAGCGCGAGCTCGTCGCCGTAGTAGAGCGTCGGCGTGCCGCGCAGCGTCAGCAGCAGCATCGCCGCGACGCGTGCCTGCGCGGCGCCCGATGCGGGTCGCGATGCGCGGCTGGTCGTGGTTGCCGAGCACCCAGTTGGGCCAGCCGCCGGACGGCAGCGCGGCTTCGTAGTCGTCGACGAGCCGGGCGATCGTCGCGCGCGTGTCCAGGCGCTGCAGATCAGCTGGAAGTTGAACGGCAGGTGCGCGCCGCGCCATCTCACGCCGTAGTAGGTGACCAGCCGCTCGATCGGCAGGTAGATCTCGCCGATCAGCACGCGGTCGTCGGATACTCATCGAGCAGCCGCGCGCATCTCGCGCGATGACGTCGTGCACCTCCGGCCGGTCGGCCGTGTAGCGCTGGACGCAAGCGTCGATGACCGGCCTGCTGCGGCTGCCAGGCGGGATTGGGCGGGTTGTCGCGGAACTGCTCGTCCTTGATCAGGTGCCAGAGCACGTCGACGCGGAAGCCGTCGACGCCGCGGTCGAGCCAGAAGCGCAGCACGTCGAGCATGGCGCGCTCGCACCTCCGGATTGCGCCAGTTGAGGTCGGGCTGCTCCTTGAGGAAGGCGTGATAGTAGTACTGGCCGGTCGCCGCGTCGAACTCCCAGGCGCTGCCGCCGAAGTCGCTAAGCCAGTTGTTGGGCGGGCCGCCGTCGGGCGCCGGATCGCGCCAGATGTACCAGTCGCGCTTCGGGTTGTCGCGCGAGGAGCGCGACTCCAGGAACCAGGGATGCTCGATCGGAGGTGTGGTTCGGCACGAAGTCGAGGATCACCTTCATGCCGCGCGCGTGCGCCTCGGCGAGCAGGCGGTCGAAGTCGGCCAGCGTGCCGAAGAGCGGGTCGACGTCACGTATAGTCGGAGACGTCGTAGCCGAAATCGGCCATCGGCGAGGGGAAGATCGGCGAGATCCAGACCGCGTCGACGCCGAGCCAGGCGAGGTAGTCGAGCCGCGCGGCAATGCCGGGCAGGTCGCCGACGCCGTCGCCGTTGCTGTCCTGGAACGAGCGCGGATAGATCTGGTAGATGATGCCGTGCTGCCACCAAGCGGTTTCGTCCTCTTTCATCGCAAAAATCAGTCCCTAGATAGTGCCAGGCTTGATGGTTCCAGGCTCGTCTGGCTCGATAGTGTCAGGCTTGCCAACGCGTGACCCAAGGATGGGTTCAAGACCAACGCGCCTTGACGACGCCGGTATGACAGCGGACTGTTCCAGCAATAATGCCGCCATTTTCCTGCCATTTCCCCTTGGCGCAGCGGCAAAAATCGGCAATCTGAGAGCATGACCCAAGAAACCCAAAACGAAACCCAAAACGAAACTCAGGCTCAGGCGAAGGCCGGCGCGATCATCCCAGTGACGCCGTTCGAGCAGAACTGCACGCTGCTGTGGGATGAGGCCACCAAGAAGGGCGTGGTGGTCGATCCCGGCGGCGACGTCGACGCATCAAGGCCGCGATCAAGGCAGTCGGCATCACGGTCGAGCAGATCTGATCACCCATGGCCATATCGATCATGCGGTGGTGCCGCCGATTTGCGGACGCGTTCGGCGTCCAAGTGGTCGGCCCGCACATCGCCGACAAGTTATCTGCTCGACTGCGCTGGAAAGCCAGGGACGTGTTATGGGTTCTCGGCTGCGCAATTTCGGACCCGATCGCTGGCTCGCCGAGGGGACCGGTCGAGGTCGGCGATCCACGCTTTCGACATCCTGCACTGCCCCGGCCACTCGCCCGGCTCGGTCGTGTTCGTAAACAAAGAGCAGCAGCTTCGCCCTGTCGGCGACGTGCTGTTCGGGGCTCGAGTCGGCCGCACCGACTTCCCCGACGGCGACCATGACGCGCTCATCAAGCCGATCAAGACGAAGTTGCTGCCGCTCGGCGACGATATCGGCTTCATCTGCGGCCATGGCGCCGGATCGAGCTTCGGGCAGGAGCGGATGACGAATCCGTTCCTCACCGGCGAGATCGAGGGCTGAGGCTTTTAAAGGCGGGACAACTTCCTGTCAGCCGGCGGATGCGCGCAAGCTTTCTTCGCGCAGACTTGCCTCGTAACGGGCACTGGCCCGTTCGAAGGTGCGACGCGCCTCTTCGCCGTCGGAGCGCCCCTCTTCAAGCGTCGACAAATCCCGGTTTTTTGCTGCGCTCCGTAGCAAAGAAATCGCCGCCATAGACGTGGATCGCGCTGCTTAGCCGATCGATCGGGTTGGTGACCGAATGGATGATTGGTGCCGAGCAGCTGGTATGGCGCTCGAACAGCGACGGCGCCGGCCGCCTCGATCCGGTTCTTCTTGGCGCTAATGCGCCGCCAGAACACGTTGTCCTCCCGGCCCGAGTAACGCCGATCACCGCCCACATGCGATGATCGTGAGGCGACGCGAGATAGCCGGGCGGCCAAACCACGTTGAGGTGGGTCAGCATCTCGAAATGGGAAGAGCTTGCGGATCTGCGGACGCTCGGCTCGCCGAGCCCTTCAACGCCGCCACCAGATGGACATCGCGCGGGCGACGACCTCGTGAATAGCCTTGTGGGTGGGGTCCGTCGCGAAGGCCGCACGGCAGTCGGCGATGAAGCGCTCGGTGTCAAACATGCCGATCTCCTTCGGCGAAAATCCCGGCTCGACACTGGTAGCTTGCCGCGACTTGGCTTGCGTGTCCAACGCATTTCGTGCGGAGTGGAGCTTCGACAGGTAAGGGGTGGTTACCTTAGTGACCGGCGAGATCGAGGGTCAGGTCGCTTCCTCGCGCGAACGCGCTCAGCGGCGCGTCGATCGTGCACACGAGCCCTGTCGGCTCGTAGTTCATCTTCACGCTTGCGCCGAGCTGCGCCGCAAGCGAGCGCTCGATCAGACGGGTACCAAAACCGGGTTGCGTCGGCGCTGCAACGGGCGGGCCGTCGTGCTCACGCCACATCCAGCGGAATTGTCCCTGATCGGTCGACCAGGTGATTGCGATCCGGCCTCCTCGGCGTGACAACGCGCCGTCTTCGTGCGTTGGTGCAAAGCTCATGGACCGCCATCGAGAGCGCGACCGCGGTGTTCGGACCGAGCCACAAATCGGTCCGCCGACATCGAAACGCTCCTCTGTCCGGCACGCGATGCGGTCCAATCGCGGCTGCAACTCATCTCGTGGAGGTCGGCGCTGTCCCAGCTCCGCGCGTCAGCACCGCGTGCACGTTGCCGAGCGAAACCAGGCGCGCCGCGAATTTCTTATAGAGCGATGGATCGATACCGGAGCCACGAAAGGTCTGATCGGCGATCGACTGCACCGTCGTCAGCGTATTCTTGATCCGGTGCTCGAGCTCCCCGGTGAGGAGGTCACGCTGGGCCTCCGCGTTGCGGCGATCGGTGATGTCACGGAACACGACCGCGATGCCGTCGCCCAACGGAAACAACCGGTAGGCCAGCCAGCGCCCGCCGAAGATGACGGACTCGGTTTCGGAGCTGATGGCTTCGCGGGTCTGCATCGTCTTGACAAAGAGCTGGCCCAGTCCGGTTTCGCGGGCGCGCGGAAATGCTTCCCATAGATTGCGCCCGAGCACCTCTTCCGGCGCGCGGCGAAAATGCTGTGCGGCCTCCTTGTTGAAGAGAATGACGCGCCAATCGCGATCGACGGCGTAAAAGCCCTCGCCGATGCCGTTGAGGACCGTCGTAAGACCCGCTTCGCTGCAGAAGCGCGGCCAGTTTCTCGGAGATGGCGAGAGTTCGCGTCTGAGCTGTCCGAACTGCACCGAAAGGCTTTTCCGGAGGGCTTGCGCGAAGGCTAGCTGCAAAGCAGATCGGGGCAAATCGGCGAGGAACGATGTAGCACGCCACCGGCAACCGAAAAGCGGTGGCCAGCAGGCCCCCTGTTGCCGATGAGGGCGGCTACTTCCTCAAGCCCGCCGCGGTCAGCGCGCGGTGATCACACCGCCGACATCGAGCCAGCGCGCGCGGCTTCGCCGGCGGCGGCGACGACGCACCGGGCCACGGTGCGCGGCCACAGCGTCGGACGCGAGATCGGGCCCTTGCAGCATGACAGGCGCACAACCGGGAAACGGCTTTGCGCGCTCCTTCGCCGCCGCAAAGCAGCATCGTCTTCGCGGTGGCTTCGGCTTGCGTCTTCGACTGGGGCACGCGCGGTCAGGCCGAAGAATTTTGCGATGTGCTAGGACGACGAGATGCCCGCCTCGATCAGGAACGCGCCTTCCGCGCCATAGCGCTCGTCATTGTCGGCGACGCCGAGCGGCGTGCCATGCGGCATGCCCGAGATGGTGTAGGACTCCACCAGGGTCTCGCCGTCGGCATTCCACCACACCTGATGCGGATGGCCGTCGACTTTCGATTCCGCCATCGGTGTCTGACGGCAAGCCGTGCACGTCGAGCCATTGCTTGACGATCTCGTCGGCATTGGCGGGGTGACGGTGCGGTCGTCGCTGCCGTGCCACACCGACAGCTTCGGCCACGGCCCGCGTGGGGCGAGGCATTGCGCACGAAGTCGCCGAGCTCGCGTCGCCGGGCGCGAGGTCGAGGCCATCATGCCGGTGAGCGCCTCGCGCACATTGCCGGCGATGCCGAACGGCAGTCCGGCGATGACGGCGCCGGCGGCAAACACTTCCGGATAGGTGGCCAGCATGACCGACGTCATCGCGCCGCCGGCCGACATGCCGGTGATGTAGATGCGCGCGGCATTGATTTGATGGTCGTCGGCCATCTTCGCGATCATGCGGCGGATCGAGCCGCCTCGCCGCCGTCGCGCGCGATGTCGTCAGGATTGAACCAGTTGAAACAGGTGTTGGCGTTGTTGATTTCCTGCTGCTGCGGCATCAACAGCGCAAAGCCGTAGCGCTTCGCAAGCGTCGACCAGCCGGCGCCGTGATCGTAGCCGGCCGCATCCTGGCCGCAGCCATGCAGCACCACGACCAGCGCGGGACGCTTCGGCCGGCTCGGCGGCAGATAGGTGAACATCGCAGCCCGCCGGGATTGTCGCCGAAGTCCGAGATCTCGATGAGCGGGCTGCGCACGACATGCGAGCGGCCGCGCCCGTACAGTCCGAAGCCGCGGGCGAGCTTCGGAAGACGGCGCAGGAAGTCGATATTGCTGGCAAGCGTGGTCACTGCAGCTCCTAGGGGAGGACGATTTCTGGAATCAGGATCACAACGTCGGCCCCTTCCACAGATAGTTGCTGCACTGCGGAAAGAAAAGACCGTGTGCTGCCGATCGTCTGAAAGTTGAACGATGGTGTTAATTCGGCATCACGCGCGACGTATCCATGACAAAAATGCGGCGGCGACGATGATCGCAAGCGCAAACAATGCCGAAGAAATGAACAGCGCGTGCCCGCGCGCAATTTTCCACCGCAAAGAAATCTTCACGCGCAATCTTTGCCATTAACGCAATGATGCGCGCACATCTGTCGCCGCGCGGTAACGCGATGCCGTGAATGCGGATTTATCTGGAACGTGTGGTGACGACGGCGAGTTCCGTCAGGCGACCTGGCGCGAACGATTTTCGCGCGGCAGCACGGGTGCGGCGCCCGACTGGAACGGCTGCGGCTCGCTGACGGCAAAGCCCTGCGTAATCGATGCCGATGTCGCGCACGGCAGCAAGGATCGCCGGACTTCCGACGAACTCGGCGATCGTCTTGATGCCCATGACCTTGCCGATTCGATCGATCATCTCGACCATGGCGCGATCGACCTTGCTGTCGACGATGTCCTTGACGAAGGAGCCGTCGATCTTGAGGTAGTCGACCGGCAGGTTCTTCAGGTAGGTAAAGGATGACATGCCGCTGCCGAAATCGTCCAGCGCAAAGCGGCAGCCAAAACTGCGCAGCGCCGAGATGAAGCGCCTTGCGCCGTCGAGATTGGAGATCGCATTGGTTTCCGTGATCTCGAAGCAGATCATGTTGGGCGGAATGCCGTGGGTTTCGAGCTGTAGGCGCACGAACTCGATGAAGCTGTCGTCACCGAACGTCTGGCCGCAGAGATTGATGCTGCACTTCGTGATCGCCACCGCTTGCGGCCTTGCGAGTTCGCTCGCGAGCTGCGCGAAGGCGTTGCGCACCACCCAGCGGTCGATCAGCGGCATCAGCCCGTAGCGTTCGGCCGGCGGAATGAATTCGGCGGGACCGATGATCCTGCCGGACTGGTCCTTGAGCCGCAGCAGGAGTTCAAAATGGCGCCCGATGCCGAGCTCCTTGCGCAGCGGCATGATCTCCTGCGCGTAGAGGCAGAAGCGTTCCTTGTCGAGCGCCTCCTGGATGCGATGCACCCACCTCATCTCGTCGACCCGGGCCAACAGCTCGGTATCGTTGGCGCCGTAGGCCTGCACCCGGTTGCGGCCCTTTTCCTTGGCGCCGTAGCAGGCGATGTCGGCCTGGCGCAACGCCTCCTCGACCGAGACGCCGCATTCGGCGATGCAGGCGCAGCCGATGCTCACCGTCACCGCGAAGCGCCGCTTCTCCCAGAGGAAGCCGGCGGTCTCGATCGCAGCCCGCACCCGCTCGGCGATCAGCTCGGCCTGCAGGGTCTCGCAGTGCGGCAGCAACAGGCCGAATTCATCACCGCCAAGCCGCGCCAGCACGTCGCCGGGGCGGGTTTCGCGCGTGAGGATGCCGGCGATATCCCGCAACAGCTGGTCGCCGGCCAGATGTCCGCAGGTGTCGTTGACGATCTTGAACTGGTCGAGGTCGAGGAAGACCAGCGCATGCGGCGTGTCGCCGGGTTGGAAGCGGTCGAGCGCCTGCTTCAGCCTCGTCTCGAACTCGCGCCGGTTCGCCAGATCAGTGAGCGAATCGTGCGAGGCCTGCCATGCGAGGCGCTGCTGTTCGGCTTCGAGCGCGGTCTCGAAGGCCTCGCGCTGCCGCACCAGCCGCCGCGTGTGCCACACCACCAGCAGCACCAGCGCGGTCGCGGTCATGGTGTTGACCAACGCAAGCATCGCCGTGATCGCGCGCGAGCCTTCGCCCAGCACCTCGGAGAACGCGTTGGCGCGCTCCGTGAGCTGGCCGTTCAGCTGGTAGAGCTTGAGCGAGAGGAAGTGCCGTCGGCTTTCGTCGTTGAGAAGCCCGGACTTCATTTCGTCCTCGATGGCCTCGCCGAACACCAGAAGCTGCAGCAGCATCGGATCGGTGGCCGCCCATTGCTGGATCGCGAGCTTGAGGTAGCTCACTTCGTGGAAATAGCGGAACAGCCAGATCAGGTTTGCGACATCGTCGGGATGATTGCCGCCCTGCAGGAATCCGGCGCGCGCGACCTCGAGGTCCGGCACCTGCTGCTCAAGCGCATTGCGCGCGATCTGATCGCCGAGCGGAACAGCGATAGCCGTGCGGAAACCGTCGAAGAACGATTGCTGTCCGGAGTGGAGGTAGAGGTGCAGGGAGTAGACCGCGTTCTTCTGCGAGCGCGACCAGATCGCCTCGCCGGCCACATAGGCCCTGACCGACGACAAAACGTCGAGGCTAAGCCCCGCGATGAAGGCCTGAAGCAACACCACCGCGATGAAGGGCGACACCAGCTTGAAGAGCCGGTACCAGGAACTCCCCCTGAGCAACGCCATCGAAGATCCAGCCGCCTTGGGAGCCGCAGCTAACGGCCCCGGATTTATTTTCCCCTTCCCAGTCCCACGCCCTCGGCAAACCGTCCCTTTGCCGCGGTTGGTCAGGATGATCGCTCACCCTTTAACTTGCCCTGAATCTCGCAGAACTTGCCCGCCAGCGGACGCGGTTTCCCGGCAAAGGGTTATCGCCGGGTGAAGCAACGCTTAAAGGTTGCCTACAAGATGAGCGGATCAGGCCGGACGGCCGGCGCCTTGTTCCGCGGGCCCCGCGAAGTTGCGTTGAGGCGCCGACTGGCCATGGCCTTTCCCTTGCGTGCCGCGCCCATCGCACGCCAACCATGCGCCGCGAAGGCGCCGGCGCGATTGCCTTGGTTCCCCCCAGCCCGTACCTTGGGTCGCTGAAAAGCCCATAACAATAAACTCCCGGAGAAACCCCATGGCGCGCCTGAAGTTCGGAGCCTTCCTCGCCCCGCATCACCCGATCGGCGAGCATCCGATGCTGCAATTCCGCCGCGACCTCGCTTTCGTCGAGCAGCTCGACGAACTCGGCTATGACGAATTCTGGTGCGGCGAGCACCATTCCTCCGGCTGGGAAACCATTGCCTCGCCCGAGATGTTCCTCGCCGCCGCCGGCGAGCGCACCAAGCGCATCAAGCTCGGCACCGGCGTGGTCTCGCTGCCCTATCACCATCCCTTCAATGTCGCCCAGCGCATGGTGCAGCTCGACCACATGACCGGGGGACGGGCCATCTTCGGCTCCGGCCCCGGCGCGCTTGCCTCCGACGCGCACACGCTCGGCATCGATCCGATGACGCAGCGCGACCGCCAGGACGAGGCGATCGGCGATGATCCGCCGCCTGTTCAACGGCGAGCGCGTCACGGCCAAGAGCGACTGGTTCACGATGAACGACGCCGCGCTGCAGATCCTGCCGCTGCAGGAGGAGATGCCGTTCGTGGTGGCCTCGCAGATCTCGCCGTCCGGCATGACGCTCGCCGGCAAATACGGCATCGGCATCATCTCGCTCGGCTCGATGTCGACGCAGGGCCTGATGGCGCTGCCGACGCAATGGGGCTTTGCCGAGGACGCCGCGAAGAAGGCCGGCACCACCGTGAGCCGCGCCAACTGGCGCGTGCTGCTGACCTGGCACATCGCCGAGACGCGCGAGCAGGCCCGCCGCGAGGCCGGCGCCGGCCTGATGCGCTGGCACAACGAATATAACGTCGGCACGTTGCAGCGGCCGGGGCTGACGGCTTTTTCGTCGCCTGACGAGGCCGTGGACAAGACCGCCTTCGTCGATGGCGCGGCTTCCGCCATCGGCACCCCCGATGATCTCGTGAAGATCATCAAGAACCTGATGGACGCTTCCGGCGGCGTCGGCGCCATCATCGGCTTCGCGCATGACTGGGCCAATCCGGAAAACACCCGCCGCAGCTGGGATATGGTGGCGCGCTACGTGGTGCCCGAGATCAACGGCTACCTCACCAAGCTGCGCGAATCGCGCCAGTTCCTGGTCGAGAACCGCGCCGTGTTCGACCGCGCCGGGCAGGCCGTGATGGCCAAGATCATGGAGAACGAAAAGGCGGCGGCGGCCCTTCCGCTCACCGCGCCCGGACGCCTCGCGATCCCCGCCGTCAATGCGCCCGATCTGCAGAAGGAAGCCGCCAAGCGCAAGGCGTGAGCGAAACAACGCGTAGGGTGGGTTAGCCGCCGCTACGCCTCTTACTGGTAAACGCGCCGATGCCGCCGATTTGGCTCACCAGGCATCTGCGCGTTCGCGAAATATGGATTGGCCATGCACGTGGCGCCACGGCCCGATGCGGAGGCTGCGCACTGCGCCAGGGTGGCATAGCTGCAATCGACGTCGCTACCGCCCCAGCGGTAGGCGTACATGCAGATCGGATAGCCCGGGCTATAGGTCTGCGCCAGCGCCGGTACCGACGTCGAAACCATGGACGTCGAAACTATGGACGTCAAACCCATGACGACTGTCAAAATCCCCAAAGCCGGAATGCGCATCGGAGCCTCCCTCTGAATCTGTCGTCAGAGTATCAGCGCATCCAAGCAGGCAAACGATATTAATGCCGGTCAAATTCACGTTCGCGCGAGCCTGCGAAACGATCACTCGATCACCTCGTCGGCGCGGGCGAGCAGCGGAGGCGATACCGCAATCCCCAGCGACTTGGCGGTTTTCAGATTGATGACCAGTTCGAACTTGGTCGGCTGCAGGACCGGCAGGTCGGCCGGCTTCTCTCCCTTGAGAATCCGGCCGACATATTTGCCGGCTTCGCGATACGAACCGGGCAGGCTGGAGCCATAGCTGACGAGGCCGCCCGCAAGGGCGTATTCGCGCCAGCCATAACTGGCCGGCATCGCGTGGCGCGCTGCCAAGGCAACGATCATGTCACGCCGGCTGTCGAAGAACGGTTCGCTGGAAACGACCACACCGCCAATCTTCATCGCCGCGGCCGCGGCGAAAGCCGCTTCGATTTCCTCCTCGGTGCTGGCCTTCAGGATTTCAAGGCGCAAGCCGAGTGCAGCGGCGCCTGTCAATGCCTCGGCGCTCGGTTTCGGCGCTTGGGTTGCCCGGATTGATCAGATAACAGAACGGATTGCCCGCCTGTGTCAGCTCGCGCAGGTTTTCCAGCCGCTTGCCGGCAAGCGCGACGTTGAAATGGCTGATCCCGGTGATATTGCCGCCGGGCTTGCTCAGGCTTTGCACGAGTCCGAGGCCAACGGCATCGCTGGTACCGGAAAACACGATCGGGATGGTCGAGGTCGCCGCCTTCGCCGCCAGCGCCGACGGCGGCCCGCCAGCCGCCAATATGACCGTGACATTTCGCGCGACGAGTTCGGCCGCCAAAGCCGGCAACCGATCATAACGACCGTCGGCCCAGCGATATTCGATCGCGACGTTCCTGCCTGCAATGAACCCCGATTCGGCCAGGCTCTCGGTAAACTTCGCCAGCAGTGCCCGCGACTCGTCCGATGAGCGACTGCTCATGAAGCCAATGACGGGCAATGGCTGCGCACGGGCGGAAAGCGGCCACACCAGGGCCGCTCCCAACGCTGCAATGACGTCCCGTCGGCGCATTCAGTCTCCTGACCGACGAGCTATTTCCCGTAATAGTCCTGCACCGTCGCCCAGGCGGTTTCCTGCAAAAACTTCGCCGTCGGCGCGTCGATCCCGGCGAGATAGGAATTGCCGACCGGCGACTTGCCCGTCAGCGCCGAGAACACCACGCAGGCTGCGAGATAGGTGCCGGCAAGGCTCGGGTGCCGCTTGTCCGCCACATAGAGATTGAGCTCGGGCTGCTTGCTGACGGAGCGCGCAAAAGCGAGCCCTGCGGGAATGACCAGCGCATTGTTCGCATTGCCGGCGATCGTGTAGGCCTCGGCAAGTTGCGCCGTCATCTCCGGCTTGTCGGCATAGGCCCACGACATGAAGAAGATCGGCCTGGTGCCCTTGGCGCGCACGATCTCGGCATCCTTCTTCGCATACTCCGTGAAGACCGTTTTCAGTTCGGAATGGATCGGGCATTGGCTGCAATCCATCATGATGGCGGCGTCGAACAGCTTGTCGAGCTTGTTGAAGACGACGTTGTTGTTGGCGTCGAAGGAGTAGTTGCCGATCGCCTTGGGACGGAGATAGCTCTCGACGTCATGCCAGTCGATACCGGAGCCGGAGATCGTCACCGAGGTCGCGCGATAGGCGCCCTGGTTGGCCGGATCGGCCGCCCTCTGCATCGCCAGCACGTGGCTGTGCATGCTGTTGTTGTAGTAGAAGAAGCTGTTGCCGATGAAGATCGCGGTCTTCGGGTAGTCCGGCCCGAGGCTCGTCACCGTGGGCTTGGTCTGTGCCAGTGCGGCTGGACGCCAGCGCCACAAAGCCGGCCGCCAACGCGACCGTGATCCCGCGCAACAATTTCGACATATCAACGTCTCCCTGCCGATCTGATATTTTCAGCGAAACCTAGCATGGGCATGCGACCTTGTGGCGCGAATTGGGACGCGGCCGGGACTTGAGCTTTGCAGCGTCGAGCACAACGGGTTATTTTCCGGCGGACGTACGAACGGCCATCGTTTTTGAGCGGATTTTCGGAAAACCGATTTCACCTTTTTCCGGATCATGCTCTAACCGGAGCATTCGCCATGTCGATGCAGAGTGTGGTTTCCCCCGCCGTCACGACGCCGCCGAAACCCAAGGCGCTGCGGCACATTCCCGGCGACGAGGGCTGGCCGTTCATCGGCAACACGCTGAAGGTGCTGGCCGACCCCAAGGGACAGGTGGAGAGGGCGGCCGCCACATATGGGCCGATCTACCGCACCCGTCTGTTCGGCGAGACCAGCATCACGCTGCTCGGGCCCGAAGCCAACGAACTCGTACTGTTCGACCAGGCGCGGCTGTTCTCCTCCACCCATGGCTGGGGCCCGATCCTCGGGCTTGCTGTTTCCGCGCGGGCTGATGCTGCTCGACTTTGAGGAACACCGCCTGCACCGCCGCGCGCTGTCGGTCGCGTTCAAGTCGGGGCCGATGAAATCCTACCTCGTCGATCTCGATCGCGGCATTGCCGCGCGCGTCAAGCAATGGAAGGCGCAGCCCGGCGAGATGCTGGTCTATCCCGCGATGAAACAGCTGACGCTCGATCTGGCGGCAACGTCTTTCCTCGGCGCCGACATCGGGCCTGAAGTCGACGAGATCACCCGCGCCTTCATCGACATGGTGGCGGCCGCCGTGGCGCCGATCCGCCACCCGCTGCCGTTCACGCAGATGGGCCGCGGCGTTGCGGGCCGCAAGCGGATCGTCGCCTATTTCTCCGAGCAGATTCCGCTCCGTCGCGCGCGGGGCGGCGGCGACGATCTGTTTTCGCAGCTGTGCCAGGCAACCCATGAGGACGGCGCGCTATTGTCGACCCAGGACGTCATCGACCACATGAGTTTTCTGATGATGGCCGCGCATGACACGCTGACGTCGTCGCTGACCTCCTTTGTCGGCGAGCTTGCCGCCCATCCCGGAATGGCAGTCCCGGTTGCGCGATGAGGTCAAAGGCCTCGGCATCGAGGCCAACGATCCCTCCAGCATCGACAATCTGGAAAAGATGCCGCTGTCGGAAATGGCGTTCAAGGAAGCGCTGCGGTTGAAGCC
Organism: uncultured Alphaproteobacteria bacterium; assembly: GCA_963816655.1. Lineage (GTDB taxonomy): Bacteria > Pseudomonadota > Alphaproteobacteria > Rhizobiales > Xanthobacteraceae > Bradyrhizobium. Next base: position 12,801 of record CAWFLW010000028.1, read on the forward strand.
GCCGGTGCCGTCGATGCCGAGGCGCGCGGTGCGCGACTTCTCCTTCCGCGGATACGACATCCCCGCCGGCACCTCGGTCGGCATCAATCCGCTGTACACGCATCACATGCCGGAGATCTGGCCCGAGCCGGAAAAATTCGATCCGATGCGTTTCACCGACGAAGCGGTGCGCAACCGCCATCGCTTCGCCTGGGTGCCGTTCGGCGGCGGCGCGCATATGTGCCTGGGACTGCATTTCGCCTACATGCAGGCAAAAACCTTTGCGCGGCATTTCCTGCAGAATGTCGAGGTGTCGCTGGAGCCGGGTTACAAGCCGGACTGGCAGATGTGGCCGATCCCCAAGCCGCGCGACGGGCTGAAGGTGACGATCAAGCCGGTGTGAGCACGACTGTCATTGCCGGGCTTGACCCGGCAATCCATCTTTCTTCTGGAAAAGTCTTTTCATGATGGATGCGCGGGTCAAGCCCGCGCATGACGCGCGAGGATCGCGGGTCGAGCCCGCCCATCACTCCAAAAACGTCGTGAGTTGCGCGCCTTCGTCGGCGACGAAGATTGCGATCAACTCGGCCGGTTCGGTGTTGCTGGCATTGGCCGAGACCAGATGCGTCGCGCCCGGCGGCTCGAAGAACGACTGCCCCACCTTGAACGTCTCGACCGGACCGCCGCCGAGCTGCGAGCGGATCTCGCCCTTGGTGACGTAGGCGGTGACCGAGCCCGAATGACGATGCGGCTTGGTGAACCCGCCGGGGCCATAGAACACGCGGACCACGGTGACGCGCTTGCCCGGCACATTGGGCAGCGCATGCGAGGTGATCGGCTCGACCACATCGAGCGACGAGCCGGTGGGTGACGCGGTCATGCAAAGCGGCTCGATCACGGCGGCGACGATGTCGCGCGTGAGCGGTGCTGCCTTGGCGATCAGGAACGCGCAGGCAAGGCCTGCGATGACGGCAAGGTGGAGCGGGCGGGGTTCGGGTATCCTGAGTGCTGACGTTGCGAACATTCTTGATTCTCCTTCCCAGTCGTTCCGGGGCGCGCGAAGCGCAAACCCGGAACGACGAACAAAATCACGCCCCCTGATCGAACGCCTTGCGCAAGGCGACGTAGCCCTGCTGCTGCTGGGTCCAGTTGCGGCCGCCGGTGATGGCGCCGTCGACCACGAGATCATGGCCATTGACGAAGCTGAACTCGTCGCTGGCCAGGAACACCGCGGCGTGCGCGATATCGTCGGGCAGGCCGGCGCGCGGGATCGGCTGCGCGCTCTTGTAGACTTCGCGCATCACGGCCGGCGTCTTCTCGGCGGCGTCGGTCGAAAGTCCCAGCGCCTTACCGAAGATGCCGGTCGCGATCGCGCCGGGCGAGATCGAATTGACGCGCACGCCGGATTCGCCGAGCTCCATCGCCACGCATTTGGTCAGGTGGATGACGGCGGCCTTCGCTGCGCCATAGACGACGGAGGAGGAAAAGCCGGCGAGACTGCCGGCGATGCTGCCATTGTTGATGATGCTGCCGCTTCCCTGCTTCTTCATGTGCGGGGCGGCGTGCTTCATGCCGAGCATGACGCTGCGAACGAGGGTTGCCATCGCAGCGTCGAAACGGCCGACATCGAGGCCTTCGATGCCGCCGGTCTGCGCCGGGCCGCCGGCATTGTTGAACAGGCAATCGATGCGGCCGAACTTGTCGACCGCAAGCGCGATCAGCGCGCGCATCTGGTCTTCCACGGTGACGTCGGTCTGGCGGAACAGGCATGCCGCGCCCAGTTGCTTTGCCAGCGCCTCGCCCTCCGGCACGCGGCGCCCCGCAATCACGATCTTCGCGCCTTCGGCGACAAAGATCTCCGCGGTGCGCAGGCCGATGCCGCTCGTCGCCCCCGTGATGACCGCTACCTTGCCATCCAGCCGTCCCATCCCGTTTCCCCCTTGTTTTATGAAATTCCGCCTTGCCTGCGCCACTATCCCCGCCACGCTTGAACCGTGCAAGCCGCAAGGGCGCCACCGGCATGGCATGGTTGCGACCATCGGCACGCAGAATTCGCGGGTTTTGCCCTATGCTCGGCCATATTTTGGATTCGCTGATCACGTGAAGTGACAAATACATGGCAAAATTGATCGACGAGTTCAGGCGGGGCTGGCAGGGGTTCTCCCCGCCTTCCCTGTCGCTCGCGATCGGTTTTGCGATCCTCTGCCTGGTCGCAAGTACCATTGCGCGGTGGGGACTGGCCCAGATCCGTCCGGACGTGTTCTTCACCCCGTACTTTCCGGCCGTCGTGCTGGCCACCATGTTCGGCGGCTACCGGATCGGCATCCTGACTGCGATCGCCGCCGGCGCGCTCGGGGTCAGCGCCAATTTCGGCGACACCAAGGCCGATTCCGCACGTTTCGTGCTGCTGGTGATCTACTGGGCCGTGTGCGGCGTCACCATCTGGGGCGTCGAGCACTACCGCGGGATCGCCGGACGGCAGCGCGAAATCTCCGGAAAGCTGATCGAGGAGGAAGAATATCGCAAGCTGATCGTCGACGAGTTGCAGCATCGGCTGAAGAACAAGCTGTCGACGGTTCATGCCGTGCTGCACCAGGTGCTCGCCGACCAGCCGCAGATCTGGGACGGCATCGACAAGCGCATTCGCGCGCTGTCGGCGACCGACGATCTGATCGCCCGGGTCGACGGCACCGGCTGCGATATTCGCGATCTGCTGCGCTCCGAACTCGGACCCTATGGCCATGTCCGGTTCAACCTGAACGGGGATGCGCTGTTCCTGCCGGCAAAGCTTGCGGTCAGCCTGGCGCTGCTTTTCCATGAACTTGCCACCAACGCCGGAAAGTACGGCGCGTTTTCCGCCGCGCGCGGCTTGCTGCAGGTTTCATGGACCGTCAACGAGGACCGGCTCAGCATCGTCTGGGATGAAACCGAGGGGCCGGCGGTGGAAAATGTCGGCAAGCCGGGCTTCGGCACCAAGCTGCTCGAGCTCGGCGTTGCGGCCGTTCGACGGCAAGACCGAGATTGCTTTCCTGCGGACCGGCGTCCACTGCACCATGCAGTGCCGGATTCCCGCGAGCTGAAGTTCGTTGCGCGCACCAGTCGCATCCAGTTTCGGCGCGTTGACGTTCTGTTAATGATGATCTTGGCAAGGCCAGCGCCGACGGCACGCCGCCGCCGCCGGCGCCGCCATTTTCGGCCCCACTTAACCAAAACTACAACGGACTTTGCCATGCTCGCCGCGCATGCATGGAAGCGACAGAAGTCCCCTTCAATCGGCGCCTGCCTCCGACGATGGCAACCTTGAACTGAACATCCTGCGCGATGTCTTCAGGATGCTTCCGAACGTCGTCACGCTGCAGGACGAGCACGGCCAGATCCTGCTCGCCAATGATCCAGCCGCCACCGAACTCGCCGGCCGGCGTCACGAAATCGCGATCGAATGCCTGCGCTCCGGCAGCCCCGCCGTGGTCGAGGAAACGGTTGCGGGCGAAGCCGGCGGGCAGGTGCTGCTGACCAGCCACCGGCCGGTTCGCATCGGCGGCCGCGAGCTTGTGCTGTCGAGCTCGGCCGACATCACCGAGCAGAAGGCGTTCGAGGACACGCTGTTCCGTGCGGCCTATTACGATGAGCTCACCGACCTGCCGACGCGGCGGGTGATCGAGCATCGCGTCAACAAGCTTCTCGCCGCCGATGAACCGACCGGCTTTGCGCTCGCCTTTCTCGACATCGACAATTTCAAGCACATCAACGACTATTACGGCCACACCATCGGCGACGCCCTGCTGGTCGAAATGACGCGGCGGCTCGCCATGAACCTTCGTCCGTCCGACATGCTGTCGCGGATCAGCGGCGACGAATTCCTGCTGCTGCTGCATCCGGTGCAAAGCCAGGACGAGGTCGCCGAATACATCAGATTCATGCTGGAGCGGATCAAGGCGCCGTTCTTCATCGACGGCTCGGAGTTGTTCGCCTCGACCTCGATCGGCGTCAGCCTCCATCCCGAGCACGGGCAGAACTACGAAGCGCTGCGCCACAATGCCGACATCGCCATGTATCGCGTCAAGAACGCCGGCAAGGGCGCCGCCGCCTTCTTCGACGACAGCATGGAGCGCGAGGCCCAGCAACGCATGAAGGTCGAGCAGTCGCTGCGGCTCGCCATCCTGGAAAAGCGCTTTTGCTGCGCATTCCAGCCCAAGGTCGACATCCGCACCCGCGACATCAAGGGCATCGAGGCGCTGGTGCGGCTGCGCGACGACGAAGGCGTGATCCAGGCGCCGGGCACGTTCATCAATCTCGCCACCGAACTCGGGCTGATCGACGAGCTGACGCATCTGGTGCTGGGGGAGATCGTCAAGTCGATCGATCTGATCAACGAGAGTTTCGGCGCCGAGACCACGATCAGCATCAATGTCGCGGCCAAGCAGGCCGGCAATCCCGAATTCATGCGCCCGTTCGCGCTGGCGCTGGAGCAGACCGGCTTCCCCAGGCGCTTCATGGTCGAGGTGACGGAAGACGCCTTCGTCACCAAGACGCATTTCCAGGACGAGATCCTGCCGATCTTGCGCAAGATCGGCGTCGGCATCTCGATCGACGATTTCGGCACCGGCTATTCGTCGCTGTCGGCGCTCGCCGACATCACCGCCGACGAGATCAAGATCGACCGCTCCTTCATCACCGACATCCACAAGCGGCCGCGCAGCCAGGGCATCCTGCGCGCCATCGAGTCGCTGTCGGAAGCGCTCGGCATGACGGTCGTTGCGGAGGGAATCGAGACCTACGAAGAGCTCGCCTATCTGCAGGCGGCGACGCGGATTCGCTACGCGCAGGGCTTTTACTTCTACAAGCCGATCTTCCTGGAAGACCTCAAGCTCGCCACGCCGCAGGCCAGCGAGTCGCGCCCCGGTCTTGCCAACCGTCCGGCGCAGGAGAACCGCTCGGGCTATTCACGCGCCGGCTCCTATCGCCGCTGACAGGTCGCTACCACCCGTTAATCATGCCGCGTGGCGCCGCGCGCCGGTCTTTAAGCACCGAGTAACCGGATTTCCTAACGTCAATGCCATCTATCGCGTCGTACGCATTACACCCAGGGGCTGGGCATAATGCGTCGATTGTTTGCCAATTTCGGAGATGGATTTCCCGCGACGGACGGTTCGGGTAATGCCGCGACGGTGCGGCGCAGCCCGGTCGGCTGGCTGGTCGCCTGCGGGACGCTATTGGTGGCGGCGATCGTGCTCGGCACGGCATTCATGGTCGGTCAATTCCGCGAGCGCGCGCTGGCCAACAGCGAGCGCGAGATGGAAAATACCGTGCTGCTGCTGACGCGCCACTTCGACCAGCAGCTCGGGGACTCCAGCGCGGTCGCGCGCAACGTCATCTCACAGATGGGCATCCCGAACTTCGCCTCGGCCGACATGTTCAGGACTGAAGTATCGTCCCACGACGCGCACCTGGTCCTGAAATCGAAGATCAGCGCGCTCTATGACATCGGCGCGCTCAACATCTATGCCGCCGACGGCACGCTGATCAATTCGTCCTCCACATGGCCGCTGCCCTCGGTCAACGTCGCCGATCGCGCCTATTTCCAGACGCTGAAGGCCAGCGCCGATCCCGCAGCCGTGCTGTTCGAGCCGGTGCTCAGCTACTTCACGCGCGACTGGACGACGGTCATCGCCAACCGCCTGAGCGGGCCTGACGGGACCTTCCTCGGCATCCTGACGCGCCGGATCGATCCCGCGAGCTTCGAAAAGTTCTTTGCCTCCGTCGCGCTCGGAGAAGGATCTGCAATCTCGCTGTTCCACTACGACGGCAAGCTGATCGCGCGCTATCCGCACAATCCCGCGATGATCGGACAGAATTTCAAGAACACACCGATGGTGAGCGGCGTCGCCACGCAGGGCGGCGGACGCAGCACCTTGCGGACGACAAGCCCGATCGATGGCCTGGAACGGGTCGGTTCGGCCGCCGGCCTCAACGGCCACCCTATTGTCGTCGTGGTCACCCGCACCGTCGCGAGCGTGCTCACCGACTGGCGCGCCCAGACCCAGGTGATGGTCGGCGGCGCCTTCCTGCTGACGCTCGCGATCGGCCTCACGCTCCTGCTCACCGTCCGGCAGATGTCGCGGCAGAGCCGCGAATCGCAGCAAAGGCTGGGGGAGCAGAAGCAGCAGCTCGACACCGCGCTCAACAACATGACGCAGGGGCTCTGTCTCTATGACGGGTCATCGCGCCTGGTGCTGTGCAACCAGCGCTTCATCGACATGTTCGGCCTGTCGGCCGAGATCATCAAGCCGGGCTGTCACGCCATCGATGTCATGCATCACCGCACGGCAACCGGCTCGTTCGTCGGCGACCCCGACGATTTCTACGAGAACATTCGCCGCAACGTCGCGAAGGGCGAAGTCACCAGGTCGCTCTCGAGCTCGGCGGACGGACGCTGGTTCCAGATCGTCAACCAGCCGCTGCCGCATGGCGGATGGGTGGTGACCATCGAGGACGTCACCGACCGGCAACGCCTCGAGCAGGAGCGCGACCGCAACTATGCCTTCCTCAACCAGATCCTCGACCACATCCCCTCGCAGATCACGGTGAAGGACGCGCGCGACCGCCGCTATGTGCTCGCCAACAGCGTCGCCGAGACCCAGTTCGGCAAGGCGCGGGCCGACATCGTCGGCAAGACCGCCGACGAACTGTTCCCGGAGAAATCGGCCAGGATCATCTCCGCCGACGACGACAAGACGCTGCAGGCCAACGGCCTGGTCAAGGACGAGCACCCCTGGGAAAGCATGGGGCTCGGCGATCGCTACATCACATCGACCCGCATCGGCATCCGCGACAATGCCGGCGAGATCCGCTACATCGTCAACGTCGTCAACGACGTCACCGAACGGCGCCGCGCCGACGAGAAGATCGCGCACCTCGCGCATTACGATCCGCTGACCAACCTGCCGAACCGCGTGCTGTTCCGCGAGCAGATCGAGCGCGAGTTGCAGAAGGTCAGCCGCGGCGAGCAATTCGCCCTGCTCTATATCGACGTCGACGAGTTCAAGGGCATCAACGACTCGCTCGGGCATCATGTCGGCGACGAACTTCTGAAGGCGGTGGCGGGCCGCATCAAGGCCTGCATCCGCGAGGGCGACCTGATTGCGCGCCTCGGCGGCGATGAATTCGCCGTCATCCAGACCGGCGTCAAGAACACCCATGACGTGCTCGATTTCGTCAAGCGGCTGCACGAGACGATCCGGCAGCCTTATCAGTGCCTCGGGCATCATCTGTCGTCCGACGCCTCGATCGGCATCGCGATGGCGCCGCAGGACGGCACCGATCTCGACACGCTGATCAAGAATGCCGACCTCGCGATGTATGGCGCCAAGGCCGACGGACGGCGCACCTACCGCTTCTTCGAGCCGGCGATGGACGCCTGCGCCAAGGCGCGTCTCGCGCTGGAGCAGGACCTGCGCCAGGCGCTCTCCGACGGCGGCTTCGAAATCCACTACCAGCCGCTGGTCGACCTCCGCAGCGACCGCGTCACAGGTTGCGAGGCGCTGGTGCGCTGGCGGCACCCGGAACGCGGCATGATCTCGCCGGCCGACTTCATCCCGGTCGCCGAGGATACCGGGCTGATCGTCGAACTCGGCGAATGGGTGCTGCGCACGGCCTGCGCGGAAGCGGCGCATTGGCCGGACCATGTCCGTCTCGCTGTCAACGTCTCCCCGATACAGCTCAAGGAGCCGACGCTGTCGCTGAAGATCGCAAGCGCGCTCGCCGCCTCCGGCCTGCCCGCCAACCGGCTCGAGCTCGAGATCACCGAGGCGGTGCTGATCCGCGACGACGACACCGCGCTTGCCATCCTGCACGAGATGCGCGCACTCGGCGTGCGCATCTCGCTCGACGATTTCGGCACCGGCTATTCGTCGCTGAGCTATCTGAAGCGCTTCCCGTTCGACAAGATCAAGATCGACCGCTGCTTCGTCGCCGACATGACGGAGACCGACGGATCGTCGGCAATCATCCAGGCGGTGGTGAATATCGCCGCCGCCCGCAACATGACGACGGTCGCCGAGGGCGTCGAAACGCAACTGCAGAAAGAGCTGCTGCGCGCGCTCGGCTGCACCCAGATGCAGGGTTTTCTGTTCTCCGCCGCGAAGCCCGGCGCTGATGTCCGCAAGCTGCTCGGCGCTTCCGACGACAACGTGTCGGCGGTGGCGTGATGACGGGCGACCGCAGCAAAGCCGCCAAGAGCCTCGAGCTCGCGCCTACCTATGCAGTGCTGCAGCATCTGGTGGTGCCGACTTTCGTGATCGACGCGCAGCGCCGCGTCGTGGTCTGGAACCGCGCCTGCGAGCGGCTGACCGGCGTTACCGCGGCAGAAGTGCTCGGCACCAGCAAGCACTGGCAGGCATTTTACGAGAAGCGCCGCTATTGCCTCGCCGACCTCGTCGCGCTGGGCCGCCAGGACAGGATCGGCGAGCTCTACACGGAATATGTCGCGACCCGCGACGAGAGCCTCGGCTCGAGCGCCGAGAACTGGTGCGTCATGCCGCGGCTCGGCAACCACCTCTATCTCGCCATCGACGCCGGCCCGATCCTCGACGATGACGGCAAGCTGATCGCGGTGGTGGAAACGCTGCGCGACATGACCGACCAGAAGCGGGCGGAAATGGCGCTGCAGACGCTTGCGGCCAAGGACGCGCTGACCGGCCTTGCCAACCGCCGCTCCTTCGACCAGGCGCTGGAACTGGAATGGTCGCGCGCGATGCGCAGCGGCAGGACGATGGCGCTGCTGTTTGCCGACGTCGACCATTTCAAGCGCTTCAACGACTGTCACGGCCATCAGGGCGGCGACGAATGCCTGCGCGACAGTGGCGGCGGCGATCGGCAGGAACGCCATCCGGCCGACCGACCTTGCCGCCCGCTACGGCGGCGAGGAGTTCGCCATCATCATGCCCGACACCGATATGGCGGCCGCGCGGAAAGTCGCAGAACGGCTGCGCACGTCGGTGCTGGACCTGAAGATCGCGCACGGCGATTCCGGCGTTGGACCCTACGCGACGATGAGCATCGGCGTTGCCACCTACACGCCCGGCCAGGACGTGATCGGTCCCGATTGGCTGCTCGGCCAGGCCGACCAGGCGCTTTATGCTGCAAAACATCTCGGCCGAAACCGCGTCATCTCCTCCGATACCATGCTGATGGAGCTCGCGCGCGCGCATTCCGCGCGGATGCAGGCCGGCAAGGCGCAAGCCGCGAAAGCGACGCCGGCCGAGAAAAATACCGCGCGCGCGGCCAAGCGATAGTTTTCGCTCGCGCCTCCGCCCGGCCCTACCGCGCCCGCAAAACCTTCCCTATATTTAGCCTGCCTTCACTCAACGGACGGGTCCTGCCATGCAACCAGTCTCCATCCTCCTAAACATACTCTGGATTCTCATCGGCGGCGCCTGGATGGCGTTCGGCTGGCTGATTGCCGCCGTGATCATGGCGATCACCATCATCGGTCTCCCCTGGGCGCGCGCCGCGTTCAACATCGCAGTCTATACGTTGTTGCCGTTCGGCTCGCGCGCCGTGCGGCGCGACGAAGTCACCGGCGTGCCGGACATCGGCACCGGAGCGCTCGGGGTGATCGGCAACCTGATCTGGTTTATCCTTGCCGGGTGGTGGCTTGCGCTCGGCCACCTCATCACCGCTGTCCTTCTTGCGGTGACGATCATCGGCATTCCCTTTGCCTGGGCGCATCTCAAACTCGCCGGTATTGCGCTGTGGCCGATCGGCAAGGTGATCGTGCCGGCGTAGAATCCAGAACGGAGCGATTTGGTCGTGGCGCTGTTTCTCGTTGTCTCGAACCCGCGGCCGGAACGGCCTTCCGAACTTGCCGCGCGACGGCAGAGCTTTTGGCCGTGGATCGGCAAGTACCAGGCCGACGGCGTCTGCAAGCACATCTATGCCCGTGTCGGCCGCGGCGCGGTGGCGGTCTTCGATGTCGAAAGCAATGAGCAACTGCACCGCATCCTGAACGAATGGGCCGACATCATCCCGGCCGAGTTCGACGTCTACCCGCTGGTCGACGTCGAGGCGACGCGGAAGATGCTGGCCGCGCAGGTCGCCGCGAACAAGAACGCCTAGCTGTTCAGATCCTTGCAGCGACGCCATTCTGTCGGCCTGTCGCCGCCCGCACCCTGGCGCGAGAACGCCATATACTCGCTGCGCAGGATGATGTTCACGGTGTCGCCGGAGCCATCTTCGCCTGGCGGGATCACATAGTCGAAGGCATGGCGGCTGTAATTTCCGACAATCTGCTTGCCGCTCGGAATCGTGATGCTGTCGCCGCGGATCGACATGCGCTGGCCGTCGGCGCTGCACCAGTCGCCGTCGATGGCGTCGGCACGAGCGGTACCGGCCGCCAGCAGCACCAGCAAAGGGACCGGAAGCATCAGCCAGCGCATCGACATCGCCCCCACCTTAGGCCGCCAGCCGTCCGCGGTTGTTTGCCGCCAGGATCGGACGGATCAGCCGGCCGAACCGCTCGGCCTCCTCGTCGTGCAGATAGCCGGACAGGCAGAATGAGTGGCAGCCGGCGTCGATGAACTGCTGCAACGTTTCAGCGCATTGCTCGGGATTGCCGACCACCGCAATGCCGGCGCCGGGACGCACCTTGGTGATGCCGGTCCACAGATGCGGCAACAGCAGATCGCCGTGCTCGCGGGCGAGCTGCTGCACGCGCAAATTTGCTTCCGACTTGTTGTAGAGCGTCTTCATCTCTTGCTTCTGCCGTTCAGTGGCGTGGCGCACCAGCTCGTCAGCGGCTTCCCATGCGTCCTTCTCGTCCTCCCGGCAGATCACCTGCAGCCGCATGCCAAAGCCGATTTCGTGGTGGCGGTCATGCGCGCGCGCCATCTCCCTGATCTCGGCGATGTTGGCGGCGATCTTCTCCGGTAGATCGCCCCAGAACAGGTGCACATCGGAATGCTTGGCCGACATTTCCCACGCCGGCCGCGAACCGCCGCCGAGATAGAATTTCGGGAAAGGCTGTTGCAGCGGCCGCGGCCGGATGAAGGCACCGGAAATCTTGTGGAACTTGCCGTCGAAATGCACGGGGCCGCGCGACGTCCACAGCGCTTTCAGGATCGAGACCTCCTCCTCCATCAACGCGTAGCGCTCTTCCTTGGCGTAGCGCACGCCTTCGGCCTCGACCTCGCTCTCGTTCTGGCCCGCGATCAGGTTGATGCAGATGCGCCCGCCCGACATCTGGTCGAAGGTCGAGATCATCTTGGCCATCAGCACCGGATTGATGTAGCCCGGCCGCGCCGCGATCAGCGGTTTGATCTTCGAGGAACGCGCCGCCATGAAGGCGCCTGCGATCCAGGCCTCCCAGCACACCGAGCCGACCGGGATCAGGAGATAGTCGAAGCCGGCTTTTTCCGCCGCCTGCACCACGCGCTCGCACAGCTCCACCGAGCCGGCGATTTGGGCCTCCGCCAGCCCATAGGCCGTGGTGTCGCCATGTGTCGGCAGGTACCAGCCAAATTCCAGCGGCCGCATGCGCGCCTCTCCCATGCTCGCGCGGGCGTTCCCGGCGCGGCTTCATTTGCGGCGCAGTTTACAGGCTGTTTTGGGCAGGACAATCGGCGCCGAGAGCCGTTGCCCCGACCGGGCCAATCGGCTAAATGGGGCACACTGCACCCGTAGCTCAGCTGGATAGAGCGTTGCCCTCCGAAGGCAAAGGTCACACGTTCGAATCGTGTCGGGTGCGCCAAAAAATCAATGACTTAGTGACCATGCACTGATGTGAGTGAAAGTAGAACTCAACAGCAGTTCACCAAAAACAAATGGAAGATTGGCGCGGTATTGGCCGTGACCGAGACTTCGAGTTGTCGTGAGGCACGCGTTCATCTGCCGGACGCGCCAACAAGAATTCGCGGTCCACAGATCACTACTCTTCCATCGATCAATCGTTCACAAGAATGCGCGCGTCTAATGCTGATGGCATAATCGCCCAAACCGTGGCGACGCCGTTACAAGATGACATCGTCCGCGCCACGGACCGACTGCTACGAGTGGGCCACGACATTCCCGCCACGGCTCCTTGTCATGGCCGCCAATTGTCGAGGCCAAACCGGACCAGATCGACCATGCCAGAGCCGCCGGCGAAGACCGCCCGCCGCGGATCTAACCCATCCTGCTCGCTACCGCTCAGAACCCCGACGACCGCCGGACCCTCTTGCGGCAGCCAAAGCGGCCCGCCGGACCAGCCTGTCTGCAGGTCGGGACGATTCACCGTCTCGAGTTCGAGGCCCGGGCTGTCGTTGTCGATGTCCCGTATGCCAAGGTCGAGTTCGACCGCGGGCCGCCCCTGGAAATTGCCGGGGTAGCCGGATGCAAGATAGCTGCGACGATAGTAGTCGTCCTCGTTGCCGAAAGACTTACTGCCCATCCAGCCGATTGCGTTGCCGAGCGGCTGATATAGTTTGCAGATGACGTAGTCGTGGCCGCTCACTTCCGGCGCGGTGTTGTAGCCACGATATTGCTGGACGAACGAACTGCCAAAGGGCCGTTCGCCCATTCGGAAGGCAGGGATAAATTCCATCGACCAGGGGTTCTGGCCCCAAGGGGCCATATGGCCCGCCGTGAGGACGAGATTAGGTCCCACCAGCACGCCGCTGCCCTGGAAGCCTTGGTTGTCGAAGATGATGCCGACGGTGCGCCATGGGTAGTTGAGCCGCTGACCTTCTTCAATGGCCCTAGGCTCCAGATAGACACCCTTGCCGCTGCGGAACGGGACCAGCCGAGGCATCAGTTCTTCAGCAGCCCATGGCGGGCAATAGCCCTCGGTGGATAGCGTCTCGCGTGAACGTCGTACGGCCGGGGCTGCGATCTTCGTGAGATCCTCCGAATACAGGCCGGGGACCTCAGTCAGCAGGGGCTGGCCCTTAGTCCGGTTGACCACGCGCCAGAGTTCGCTCGCGCCGGGCACCGGCTCGACGGTGATGTCAAGAACTGGTTTTTGTTCGGCCCGGATGAAGACCCCCTTCTCGGGGTTCAGCATGGCGGCGAGTTCGGCCGGCATCTCCGCAGTCGCCGCTACCATTCCGACGGCGGCGAGATCGTTCAGCAAACTCACGGGTCGCGGACGACGGTCATCCGAATCCTTATGATTGTCCATCATAGGCTCCTTTGAAGATCGATGCGGCTCAGGGTCTAAAATCGCGAATGCGCGGTCAGTGACGGCGACGGCGCCTACCATACACTAGTAGTTGCGAACTTGTCTAGCACTCGCCCGGATCGAGACGACGGGGGATGACCCGCCGCAAGAGTGAGCGCGCCACCCGCATGACGAGCGCGACTTTCCCCGCGTGGTCGAGATGGCATTGCTAGACGGCGGTTTCGGCTACACTCTGAACGAAATGGACGCGTGGCACCGCAGCGCGGGACCCGGGGACCGCGTCGACCACTTCACCCGACCGGTCGGCATTGCAACACCTCTATCACTACAGCCGCACCGATACTCCGCTCAGCGTCTTGATCAACGCAATCAGGTTGCCGGCCCCGGCCGCCGAATGAAAAGCGCCGCCGCCCGCACGGCCGGCGGCCTTCGCTGCACCGACCGGGACCAACTGGGCAACCGCGCGGAACACCTGATAGTAGCGCACGGCGTGATCATCAAGCAGCCGACGCGATCGATAGGCACGCTCGTAGCGCCGCAGCGCCGCGCCGATCGCGGCCTGTACTGCAACACGCAATGCCCATGGCAAGGCGATCGGCACGGTTGAGATATTGGCGATCGCTGAGCCAACATCCATGGCGGGTTCTGCAATGACCACATTGGCCCAGTCGATCACGCCGGTGGGCTTGCCGTCGTCGGCCAGTATGTTGAGCGGGTGGAAATCGCCATGGCAGATCGCGGCGTCTTGCGCCGGCGTGGGGCGATGCCGGTCCAGCCATTCAAGCGCGGGCTCCACGCCGGAGAGTGCGTAACGTTCGGCAATGGTCCGAAGCCGCGCCAACTGACCCTCGAAGGTGATGGCGCGCACGTCGATGCCCGCTGCCGTCACGGCCCGCAACAGGGTTTCCGCCGGCAACTGATGCAGGCGGATCTGCATCTCGACCCACTGGTCGATGATGCCGCTGAAAATGGCCGGAAGATCGAGCAGCAATCGCAACTGCTTCGGCAGGGAGCTGCCAGCGCCAAAGCCCTCGAGACCGTGCGCCAGGGTCTGCCCCGGAACACGCCCATCACCATGAAAGGTCCACCAAGGATGGCCGGGTCGCTCTCGGTCACCATGACGCGCGGCGCCGGAAAGCCCATCTCGGCGAGCGTGTTCTGGACGACGGTTTCGAGCTTGACCCGCGCCGGATCGGCATTGGCGTGGCTGAGCCGCAGGATCAAAGGCCCCTGCAACGGAGGCGCCGCACGCTCGAGCGTGAAGCCGAAGATCGTGGTGTCAAGGCCGCCCTGAATACGCACCGGACCTGCGACATACGCCGCATCCGCACACCCGAAGGCGCGCGTCAGATGATGCAGCAGCCGGCGCGCGATTTCTGCATCGTCGAGCTCAGGCATTCGGCACTCCCTGATCGAGCCAACGGCAAGTCAGGCAGGTTAGAGCGTAGCCCTCGTAAGGCAAAGGTCACACGTTCGAATTGTGTCGAGCGCACCAAACGCACCCGCATCCAACCGCTCAACCAAAATAAGCTTGGTGGACCTCTTTGGTCTTGGCGAGTTCGCTTGGCTTGCCTTCCGTTACCACCCTGCCCTTGGATAAAACATATCCGTAGTCGGAGATAGCGAGCGTTTGATGCACGTTTTGCTCCACGAGAAAGATGGAAATGCCACGCTCGTTGATCTTGCGGATGATGTTGAAATTCTCCTTGACGAAAAGTGGCGACAAGCCGAGCGAGGGCTCGTCGATCAGCAGCAACTTCGGCGCCCGCATCAGGCCCCGGCCGATCGAGACCATCGCCTGCTCGCCGCCCGACATGGTGCCAGCGAGCTGCATCCGGCGCTCGGCCAGTCGCGGGAACAAGCGAAAGATTTCCGCCATGCGCTCCTGGGTGACTGCTTCCGAGGGTTCCTGGTAGGCGCCGAGCCGCAGATTCTCCTCGACCGTGAACTTGGGAAACACTTTGCGGCCTTCCGGGATACAGGCCACGCCCGCGGCGATGACCTTGTGCGTCGGCAGCGCGGTGATGTCTTGGCCATCAAATGCGATACGGCCTGCGCGCGGTGGCGTCAGCCCCAGGATCGAGCGGATCAGTGTGGTCTTGCCGGAGCCGTTAGAGCCGAGCAGGCATGTAATGCGCCCTGGCTCTATCTTGAGTGAGACGCCTTCGAGCACATCCGCCTTGTCATACGCGGTGTGGACGCCCTCGATTTCCAGCAGGCCAGCCATCTACTCCACCCCCAGATAGGCTTCCTGCACTTGCCGGTCGACGGCGACCTGACGGTACGGGCCTTCCGCGATTTTGCGGCCGAAATTGAGTACCACGCAACGTTCGGTGATGCGCTCGATCACCCCCATCTCATGCTCGACGATAATGATGGTGAGATTTCGGTTGAGATCGCGGACCTGCAGGATATCGTCCATCAATTCCTTGGTCTCGTCATGCGTCATGCCGGCCGACGGCTCGTCGAGCAAAAGCAGCTTCGGCTGATTGATCAGCGCTCGGCAGATCTCGATGCGGCGCCGGTCGATCATCGGCAGTCCGCCGACAGGCTCGAACATCCGCTCGGCGAGCTGCGGCTCGAATACTTCGACGAGCGTGCGCGCCGCGCCATAGTTGGCCTCGAACTCGCGCTTGAACTCATCGCGCCGGATCAGATTGAACCAAAGCCCCTGGTTGAGCCGTTTGTGGTTGCCGATCATGATGTTGTCGAAGATCGACAACGGCAGCGACAGCCGCGAGCGCTGAAAGGTGCGGGAAATGCCGGCATGATAGACCGCGGGCGACGAGGCGCGTGTAATGTCCGCACCATCGAAAGTGACAGAGCCGCCGTGGGCGCCGTAGATTCCGGTGACGACATTGAAGAACGTCGTCTTGCCCGACCCGTTGGGTCCAATCAGGCCGATGATTTCGTTGGGCACGACAGCAAGATCGAGATTGTCCAGCGCCACCACGCCGCCGAATTTCCGGGTCAGTCCGCGGGCTTCTAACAAATAGGTCATGCTCGCCACCCAGGGAAATAACGCCGCACCGGCCGCGGCAGCAGTCCCTCCGGACGGAACAGAAGCATCATGATAACGATCAGGGCATAGAGCAGGATTCGGTATTCCTGGATGGTCTGCAACTTCTCCGGCACAACCACGACGATGAAGGTGGCAACCACCAGCCCCCACGGGTTGCCAATGCCGCCGAGCAGCAGGATCGACACCATGATCAGCGAATCGGCGAAGGTGTAGTTATTGGGCGCAACAAAGCCGCCGACCATACCGAACAGCGCGCCGGCAATGCCGATAAGGAAATTACCGAGAATGAAGGCGGTGATCTTCCAGCGCGCGATATCTAGCCCGAAGCAACTCGCCGCGGTCTCATCGAGTCGTAGCGCATCGAGATTGAGCCCGATCCAGGACCGCTCCAGCCGTCGCACCAAGACGAAGGTGCCGGTCAGCAGCAGCATGCTGACTACGAAATAATTGAGATAGAACGACATCTCGATCTTGCCGATCTCGAAATTGTCGTTGAACGACCAACCGAGGATACTCATGCCCTTGACTTGCATGCCCTGCGGGCCGCCGAGCACGTCGTTGACTTCCAAGAATGTCTTGAGCAGCAGCGCAAATGCGATGGTAACCAGCGCGGCATAGTGGCCGCGCGTGCGCAACACCGGGAGCAGCAGCAGAGATCCAATCAGGGCGGCGAGCATCCCGCCGATCAGAAGGACGAGGAGATGCGGGACGGCACTGTAAGCGCTGAGCACCGCGGATGTATAGGCGCCGATGCCGAAGAACGACGCGCCAGCGAAGTTAAGCACTCCGGCGTAGCCAAACTGAATGTTCAGCCCGAGCGTCGCGACTGTATATAGCAGCACGGTGACGAACAGCAGCAGCACGAAGTGATTGTCGTGGAAGAACGCCGCCACCACGCAGGCGGCGAGGATCGCGTAGACGCCGAGCACATCCTCCCGGTCGGCGAAGCTTCGGCTCACCAAGTTGAGCCAGCCCAGGTAATGGGCGGCGAGCACGGCAACGACGGCGAACGCAAGCAGGCCGATGATAAGCGGTTGCTTTTCGGCAGCCAGCAGCGCGATCAGATAGGCAGTCGATAGCGCCAGATGCGACGACGCCCGGCAGCAAGGGAGCCCGCAGTTTTTGCATAATTTCCGACATGCGCTCAGACCCGCTCGCTAATTTTTTCCTGGATCAGTCCGGTCGGGCGCCATGCGATCAACGCGATCACGACGGTGAAGGCAAACACGTCCTTGTAGGCGCTGGCGAACGGCAGCGCGACGGTGCCAATGGTCTGCAACGCTGCGAACAGAAAGCCGCCGAGGATGGCGCCGTAAATACTGCCGAGCCCGCCGATGATCGCGGCGGCGAAGCCGATCACGCCAAGATAAAGCCCCATGCCGAAATTGATTTCGTTGTAGTACAGGCCGTTCATGATGCCGGCATAGGCCGCGAGCGCCGATCCGATCGCGAAGGTTATGAGCACGATGGCGGTGAAATTCACCCCCATGGTGCGAGCGGTTTCTTCGTCCTGGGCGACTGCGCGGATGGCGAGGCCGAGCTTGGTCCTGTTGAGCAGAAGCTGCAACCCGACAATCGCCAGCCCGCCGGCCGCGAGCATCAGGGCATTGTCGAGCCGCAGGTTGAACTGACCGAGGTTGATTGAAGCAGTCGGAAGCAATGCCGGGAACGGCTTCGGGTTGGCGCCTTGGGGGTAGAACAGCCGAACCAATTCGCGCAGCACCGTGCCGAGCATCAACGTGATCAGCAGCGTGTTGAGCGCCGGCGCCGAGCGCAGCGGCATGACCAGATAGCGCGCGATTAACATGCCCAGCACGGCCATGGCGAGGATCGCGACGACGAGCATCGCAAGCAGCAGCAGAGGAGTGGAACCGACCCCGGCCGAGCGCAGCCCGATATAGGTCGCCAGCGCCGTGAAGGCGCCGACCGTAAGCACGTCGCCGTGGGAAAACTTGATGATGTCGAGCACACCGAAGAACAGCGTGAAGCCGATCGCGACGAGCGTATACATCATGCCGAGCATGAGACCGTTCATGACGTATTGGGCAAGTAGCCCCACATCCATGTCTTCAATCCTGCGCGCGTTGGGAAGGCGAAGCGGGACGGAAATGCTGGTGCCGCCCGTCCTGCCTGTTCCCTATTTCTGTCCGGGGAGCTTGCGCTTGCCCGTGGCGTATTCGCTGTCGTCCCACTCCACGAACTTGCCGTCCTGGACCACGTATTTAGTGATCACGGCCACGGTGTTCTGGCCGTGGTCGTCGAACGTGACCTTTCCGACGATAGAGTCGCGCTCTTTTACGTTGGCCAATTCCTCGATGACTTTCTTACGATCCGGACCGACCTTTTCGATCGAGTCGAGGATCAGGTCCGTGGCGGCAAAAGAGAAAGCGCCGTAAGCTTCGGGCGGGTTGTCGTATTTCTGCGCGGCATAGTTCTCCATGAAGAACTTGCCGCCCGGCAGCTTCTCAGTCGGCGCGCCTTCACGGAACGCGAGCGACCCTTCGGCAAGCGGTCCGAGGCCCTGGATAAAAGCATCCGACACGATGCCCGAGGTGCCATCGAACACGGCCTTGATACCAAGCTTGTCCATCTGCGAGCGGATGCGCACGCCGATGGGCGTTAAGTCCGCCGAAATAGATGACTTCAGGATTGAGCGCCTTGATCTGTGTCAGCTCGGCAGTGAAGTCCTGCTGGTCGGCTGTGACGCCGAACGTGCCGACGATCTTGCCACCCAGCTTGGCGAAAGCCTTGCTGAAATACTCGTTGTGACCCTTGCCATAATCGGTCGTGTCGTGGATCACCGCGACATTCTTGAAACCGATCTTGGAGATGAGCTCGGCATTGGCGTCGTTCTGGTTGATCATGGTCCCGTTAACGCGATGCACCTCCGCATACTTGGCGCGGTAGGTGATGTCTGGCAGCACCGCGCCCCATACGATGATCGGAAAGCCGAATTTGTGATAAACATCGACCGTAGCGATCGCGGTGGCGGAGCAATAATGCGTAGTCGCGGCGACGATTTCCTTGTCCGCCGCCATCTTGGTGGCGACCTGCACGGCCACGTTCGGCTTGCATTCGTCGTCGAGCACGACGAGTTCGTATTCGTATTTCGCCTTCGCATTGGGCGTTGCGCAATTTGACGGCAAGATCGGCCGAATTGCGACCGCCGAGCCCATTGGCTGAAACGCCCCCGGTCAACGGCCCGATGAAGCCAATCTTGACCTTGTCCTTCGCCTGCGCAGTCGCAACCAGCGCCCCGACGAAAAGCGCGCTTGCGAAGATAAAACTCAATTGCCTAGCTATTCTGGACATCGTGTCCCCCTCGGTCCTGACGATATATTCCGATCTTCGGTGCAATCGGCTCGGCCTCACCGGCTGGATGATGCCTCCGAAGACGCCTCCCGACCAGCCAGTTTCCAGCCGGGAATGATGCGCTGCGGTAAACTACCGCAAGAATCCGCGATTAGCTCCTCAAGCGTCTCTTCAATAAGCGTGAGTAACTTTCGAGTCCATCTCTTGCTGGCTAATCGGACGTGACTGTTGGCGGCGACGACGATCGATTTACCGCATGTGAGTTGAGACCACGATTTGCGCGTATCGCAGCAACACTGATCTTAGCGTCGCTCCAAGAACGACCATCATCCGGAACGCGAGATGCTTCGTGATCGCAGTCGGCACCCTTCGCTCGAAGGCCAGCACCGGATGCACCGCCGCCCCCGGGCATCAGCGACCAGTTCTTCGGAAGTGGAAGAGCAGCGGCGGCACTGCCACAAAAGGCAGCGCGAAAGCGACGGGGACAAGCCAGCGACGGCCCAGAAGAAGAGAACTCAACGAACCACCGTCTGAAAGCCGATCCGGTCGGAGGAAAGTCATTGCCGATAAGGCAAAACGCAGGATAGCGGCGTTGCCACGAAAGCAACCCGTCAGGGCGGGTAAGGCGGCCGCGGGGTGCGCTACTTGTGCTCCATTTGCCAGGCGCCGTCCCAATCCGGCGGCGGGTTGGCGGCGAGATGGTCGATGCGCGCGAGCAGCGCCAACGACGGGCCGTCGCCGGGAGCGGCTTCCAGCGCAGCGTTGAAGGCGCGTCGCGCCTCATCCCAGCGGCCACCGCGGTAGGCCTCAAGCCCCTCGGCATAGCGACTTCGCAGTTGCGCCTGCTGCGGCGCGAGCTCGCCGCTTCGCGCCATCACTTCATAGATCGTTTGTGCGATGCTCTGGCCGACCACGGACAACCGGTCGACCTCGCGAAGCTCGAACGCCGCGCCGAGCGCGGCGGCGGTAGCCTGCGCAATCAGGATACGGCTGCCATAGACCTTGTTGATCGATTCCAGCCGCGACGCCAGGTTCACCGCGTCACCCATCACGGTAAAGCTCATCATGAATTCGGAGCCGATGCTGCCGGTGAGGACCTCGCCGGTGGCGATGCCGATGCGGATGTCGCACTCGACCGCCATCGAACGCATGCCGAGAAGTTCCGGCAATTGCGTGCGCAGCGACGGAACGCGCTCGGCCATGTCGATCGCGGCCGCGCAGGCAAAGCGCGCCTGGTCGGTTTCCTCGATGAAGGGCGGGCCCCAATAAGCCATGATGGCATCGCCGATATATTTGTCGATGATGCCGCGGTGGCCGCGGATCGGCTCCGACATCGTCGACAGATAGCAATTGACGACCTTGACGAGCCCTTGCGGGGTCATGCCCTCGCTCATCGCGGTAAAGCCCTTCATATCGCAGAACATCACCGTCATGACGCGGCGTTTGCCTTCCGTCGCAGCCGTCCCCGGGCCCGCGAGCAGGCCCTCCACGACCTTGGGATCGATGTAGCGCCCGAATGTTTCGCGGATGCGCTCGTTGCTGTCGCAACTGCTCGACCATGCGGTTGAAGGCGGCGGAGAGCTGGCCGATTTCGTCTTGCGTCGACACGTCGATGGCCTGATCGAGACGCCCGGCTTCCACCTCGCGCGTACCTTGCAGCAACTGCCGCACCGGCCGCGTGATGCCGCTGGCGACCAGCAGCGCAAAGGCCCAACCGAGGGCTGCGGCAAGCGCCGTCACCACGGCCGAAACCACGATCGCCTGGCGCTGATTGCGTATCACGGTCGCGGTGCTGGCCAAAACCTGCGACATCATCTCGGCGCGGATCGCCTCGAGCTTGCCGACGAACTGGTCGCGCAGCGTGTCGACGTGCTCCAGAACGGAGCGAGCCTCGTCGAACTTGCCAGCGTCGAGCGCCTTCATCAATTTGGCATCTTCGGCGGCAAGCTCAAGGCGCAGATCTGTGACGGCAATCTCGATCCGGGTCTCGATGCGCGCCAATGCCGCATTGTCCGACGGGGTCGAAGGATCGGCAATGATCTCGTTGATCAACTTTCGCGCCGAACTGGTTTCGCGCTCGACCTCGCCGTCCTTGGCCAGGAACGTCTCCAGCCGCGCCTTGTAGCTCGCCTCGTCCGGCGGGGTCTGCATCTTCGCAATCACCATTCGCCGCAGCGCCAGCGCGCGTTCGAGCGAACGGACATTGGCGCGCGCGAGGTTGGCGTAGGCGGGGATATAGCGATTGGTGAGCTCGTCCAGGAGGTGGCCGACCTGCGCCGACATCACGATCGACAGCGCCGCGGTGATGATCATCAGGATGATCAGGCCCAGCGCAACGCCGACGATCTTGCGGCGGATCGACTGGCTGAACACCGAGAACGATTTGACGACGCCGCGGATGGACCTCGGCGAGCCGGGTGACGTGGAGCGTGGAAGAGGCGATTTCAATCGCAAGCCGTCCTGCGCAGGAGACCGAAGCAGCTACGATTACCCTGCACACCGATCCCGATCAACGTCCCCGGTGTGCCGCCGACTGCCGCCGAGGGCACCAGGCGGGAATAGTCGTCGAGCGGCTTCATTCCGCCGGATGAAGTTGCATAGCCTCGATTTTTCGGCATCTGGGTAGCGCAATAGGTGCCGTCGATGATGGGATTGCAAGGTTCAGCGGCAAAGGCAGGCGACGCGATGAACCCCGCCAGCACCACGGCCGACAGGATCGCGCGCTGTGCTACCCGCATCGCGCTATTTCTTGAGCTTTGCCATGACATCGGCGGCCTTGCTCTGCGGGTTGTCGAGGCATTCCTCGATGAAGGCGCTGGTCTGCTTTTCCAGGATTTCGACGTTGAACTTGGAACCGCCCGATTTGCCGAGCAGATAACCGTGCAGGAAGGCTATCGCCACCTCGCGGCTGGTGTTCGGCTCGCGCATCACGTCCTTGCAGGTGAACAGTTCCACCGTGCGGTCGGTCGCGGTCTGCGCCGGCGCTGATGTCGTGACGCCGAGGCCAGCCAGCAGCATGGCCGCTGCGCAGCCGAGAGATTTTCGTTTCATCGTGCTTTTTCCGGATTTGCTTTTGGGCATCCCGCGCAAGACGCACGCTGGACATCTCAAGCGCCGGCTACCTTGACCTGGATCAAGGACGTCCGGTCTACGCTGTCGGCTGCGATGTCAGTAGCAGCGCGTGACGTTGACGGTCTGATCACCGCCGCGGCCGGGGACGGTGACGACTTCCGTGGTGCAACTCGGGGCGTAGGGGCGATCCGACGGCACGACCGCCGGCGGGAAGCGATGCACCCAGTCCCAGGGTACATCGTAGGTGTAGGTATAATGGACGTTGCTGGGCTGCGTGACATCGATCACGGGCGCGCCGCCATATGACGCGCCGTCATAGTAACCGCCCGCCGTCGGCCAGAAGCCGCCAAAGCCGCTCCTGCCATGATGATGCCGGAAGGGCCGGGCCATCGGCGCATGCGCCGCAACTGGACGCGCGCCCGCAGCGCCTGCGACAGCGGGTGCTCCGGACCTTGCCGCGGCCTCGTTCGCGCTACCTGCGAGCGCGACGAAACTGAGAGAGGCAACAAGCGCTCCAACCATACGAGACGTCATGACACGCACCATTCCACGAGTGATCCTGTAACCGCCCCGGGGAACGCTAGGCGCGTGATTTCGCACCCGCAAACGCATAATTAATAACTGGTTAAGGCGTAATCTTAATGCCCGTGGATTTCGTTAATGCGGCCCTGCGGGGGCGCGTGCGGTTCCGAAAAGCGCGCCCTCAAAGGCAGCAAATCGCGAGCTGCGCCAATACTCTGTCGCGGGAAACGACTGTGATACTGTCCTGTCCAGACGACATCGGAGCAGCGAAAACGGCCATGGCGCAAGCGAGCGACAGCGCGGACCTTGAACAGCGGGTTAGAGACGGGCTCTACACCCTCGGCATCGAGATGAGTGGCCTCAAACGCGGGCACGCGACCGGCATTGCCTTGCTGCAGGACGGCCGCATCATGGGCGGCGACAGCTTCTTCTATTACACCGGGTCGTATTCCCAGAGCCGCGGCAAGTGGCGCGGCGAGATGATCGTACACCAGCACACCGAAGCACCGGGCCTCAATCTCGCGTTCGGCGGCCGCGAGGTGACCTGTGGCTTTACCGGCACCTATTCGGAAGGTTCTGCCGACATCGACGGCACGGCGTTGGTCGGCAGCTACAGCGTTCCCTTTCGCGCGCGGCTGACGCTGAAGGTGCCGGCGTAAACACGCGCAAGCCCAACGCCGGGCAGCGCATCATTGCGACAGGGCAATCGCGCCGGTTGGCTCAATAGCACTGCTGGATCAGCCGGCGGCGCAAGCCCCATGGCGTCATGATCGTGCGGTACACGTAGTAACAGTCACCGCCATAATAATAGGGGTTATAGCCGGCGTAATAGGGATAGCCGTAGCCGAGCCCGTAGCCGAGACCGACCAGTCCCGCCGCGGGAAAACCCCAGCCGCGGCCGCGGCCGCGCCAGCCCGCGCCGCGCCATGCTCCGCCGCCGATGCCAACGCCACGCACGCCGACACCACGCATGCCCCCGATACCGCGCGCGCCGACGGCACCGATGCCGATACCACGCGCGCCGATCCCCGCACCTCGGAAGCCGCCCATGCCGCCGCCGCGGAAACCTCCGCCCATGCCGCCACCGCGGAAACCGCCGCCCATGCCGCCGCCTCTACCCCCGCCGCCGCCAAAACCGCCGCGCGCGAGCGCGCCCGAAAGCGACAGCACGGTGATCACGATGATGGCGAGCAAGGAAACGATCGTCTTGCGCAGCATGGCTGCTTCTCCCTTCACAAGGCGAAGAGTGGACCGTCGAGGCGCGGGGCCGCCAGGCGCCTCTACGCATCAAGCATAGTCACCTTTGGCCGCGCCCGGCAAGCAGCAGTTGCGCTGCTACGCATCAAACTCATGCGACTCGGAGCGCCTAGCGCAGCCCCAGCAGGGAGCGCCGATAGCCGCTGCTGCGGGCCTCTTCGCGGCAAACAAAACTGCCGTCAAAACCGCGCGCGTAACGCCTCTGCCCCTTGGCGTAGTAGATGCCCTTGGCGAAATCGAGCCACACCACGACATCAAGCGGGCAATGGCGCTGCGCCTGCGCTTCGCTGCGGAACGGCGTCAGCGGAATGGCGCGGGCATCGCGCGCACCTGCCGCCGCCGTCAGTACGGCAAGACAGAACATCAACGACATGGCTTGCGCTCGCATCGGCCGGGTCCGCCTCTCCTGCGTCAGCAGAGCATCGTTCTTCAGCTTCGCCACCGCGCTGTCGGGCGTGGTCAGCACCGGCCGGCCGGTCGCCGCGGCGACGATCGGCTGCCGCCGGCGCCATGCTGTACTGCGCAAGCGCGATGATATCGCAGTCGCGCAAATCCCTGGAAGCCTCGACCACGAGCCGGTCGTGGGTCGCGCGGTCGCCGCGGTCGAGCGCCGCAAGCGCGCCCTCGACGAGTTTCGGCACCAGTTCGACCGAGGACGGGAACTCCGGGGGCATCGAGGCCAGCGTCGGCGCAAAGGTCGAGAGCAACCCGATGCGGCGTCCCTGCGCAGCCGCCTGCTCGATCATCGCCTCGTTGGGCTTGAGCACCGGCATCGGCGCCTGCGCGCGCGCGACCGCCTCGATGCAGGGGCCGAAGGCCGAGCAGGTGAAGAGGATGGCGTTCGAGCCGGTCGTCGTCGCATAGCGGCCGAGATTGAGAAAACGCTCGGTCATGACATCGGAAAGCCCGCCGTCGCGGGCGAGATCGGCCGACAAGGAATCGTCGAGCAGGTTCATCAGCCGCGCCTCCGGCCACAATCTGGCAAAGGACGTCTCGATCGGGACGATCGAATGCTTCAGGGCGTGGATCAGGGTGATGCGCATGGCGGCCAGTCTCGCCGTGCCGCCGCCGCTGTCAACCCGGGCGACATGTGGCAGCACCTTGTAATTTTGCCGGTCCCCACGAACAATGCCGATTCAACAGCGCATTCGGCGCCGCGGAGTTGCGTCATGCTCACCGTCCACCATCTCGGCATCTCGCAATCGGAGCGGATCGTCTGGCTGTGCGAGGAGCTGGAAATTCCCTACGCGCTGAAAACCTATGAGCGCGATCCGAAGACCAGGCTGGCGCCGCCGGACTACAAGGCGCTGCATCCGATGGGCACTGCGCCCGTGATCGCCGATGGCGAGCTGCGTGCTCGCGGAATCCGGCGCTGTCGTCGAGTACATCATCGCGAAGTATGGCAACGGCCGGCTCACGCTTCCGCCGGATCATCCCGACTTCGCAAATTTTCTGTACTGGTTTCACTTCGCCAACGGCACGCTGCAGGCCCAGATGGGCCGCAACATGATCCTCAACCGGCTCAAGCTCGCCGACGACAATCCGATCCTGCAGGCGAACCAGGCGCGCGTGGACCGCGCCTTTGACCTCGTCAATGCGCGGCTCGGTGAAACCGAATATCTCGCAGGCCGCGAATTCACCGCCGCCGATATCATGATCGGCTTTTCGCTGACCACGATGCGCTATTTCCTGCCCTACGACATCGGACGCTGCCCGAACATCGTGCGTTATCTCGCCGGGATCGCGCAACGTCCGGCCTATCGCCGCGCGATGGAAAAAGGCGATCCCGGCATGAAGCTGCTTCTGACCTAAGGGCGCGGTCAGATCCGCCGGCCTTGCGCATCGGCATTCCAGGGCGGTGAATCCTGTTGCGGAATCGGTGTCCGACCACGATGAGACTGGCGCGCTCCGATGCGGCGCTCTCCGCGGATGCCGACAGGCGTTTCGTCCGCTTGAGGCAAATTGTCCTGTGTGACGGCTTCCAGGTTGGTCAGAAAGTCCCGCCCGGCGGGCGTGATCTGCCAGCCGTCATCCTCGCGGACAACATAGCCTTGGCCAAAAATGTCGATCGCTGACACGCGGCTCGCAAGCCTGCGGATACGCGCGCTCCATTCCGCGCCGCTTGCGGTGAGGATGGCGATGTCCCGATTGAGGGAGGCGAGCGGCGCGCGTCCGCTGCCGTGGCTGGACAATATCTTTAGAACAGCAATCTGGATGCTCACAAACGCCTCTGACCGCAACGGTTCTTGTTGTTCTGCGCAGTCTTAAGAGCTTGAGAATATGTTCCCATCGGCACCGCCGTCCAGCGCCGGCGGCGAGTTATCCGCAGGCTTTGCCGGACAGACGTGCCGGAAGGCGGCTCTAGACCTTCACCAGGCCTTCAAAGCCGCCATAGATCATCCGCTTGGCGTCAAACGGCATGGCCTTCGGGTCCATCATGGATTTCAGGCGCGGATCGGCCATCACCTTGGCGTTGATCCGGTCGCGTGCGGCACGCGACTTGTAGGTGATCCAGGCGAACACGACGACCTCGCCGGGCTTCAGCTTCACTGCGCGCGGAAACGACGTCCACTTGCCGACCTTGACGTCGTCGGCCACCCACTCGCGGTAATCCAATGCGCCATATTCGCGCCAGACCTTGCCGGACTTGGTCGACATCTTCTTGTAGGCGGCGAGACTTTTCCTGGGAACTGCAACGATGAAACCATCGACATAGGGCATTGGGAATTCCTTGGCATGTACATTGGCTGTCATTCGCGATGGTCCGAAGCCAGACCCGGAATCGAGGTTCCGGATCGCCGCTTCGCGACGTCCGCAATGACGCGCACTCAATGTGCGCGTCAGCTGTGGCAACATGATGCCTGAGCGGGCTGCGGCTGGTACTGGTCACGTAGCCGCACCCAATCCATCGGATAGGGCAGCCCTTCCTCGTGACGACCGAGCGGGGTGAGATCGAGATAGTGGTAAGCCGCGTTCATCATGTCGAGCCCGCGCGCAAAGCAGGAATAGGTGTTGAAGATCGCGCCCGTCTCGTCGCGGATAAAACACGCTGATGCCGGGGGCGTCTTCAATCCCGAAACCGGAGGTGCCGAAATTGTACCTGACGTGACCGGCCGTGATCTCTTCCGGCGTGAACGACACCGCGAAGTCGTAGTTGAAGTCGCCGCCCGCGGATGAGTACCAGTCGAAGGTCCAGCCCATCCGCTGCTTGAAGGCCGCGAGCTTGTCGAGCGGCGCACGCGAGACCGCAACCAGCGTGGTGTCGCGCGCGGCCAGATGCGGGATCATGCGCTCAAAACCGTCGGCCCAGAACGAGCAGCTCTTGCAGCCGGCATCCCAGTCCGGGGCGAACATGAAGTGCTGCACCACGAGCTGGTTGCGGCCTGCGAACAGTTCGGCGAGGCCCACTTTGCCGTTCGGACCCTCGAACAGCATAGTCCTTGTCCACCTTCACCCAGGGCAGCGCCCGTCGCTCTTCGACGAGGCGATCCCGCGCCTTGGTGAACTCCTTCTCATGCGCCATGTGCGCCTTGCGGGCTTCGATCCATTCCTCGCGCGACACGATCTTGTGCGGTTGCATGGACGCCTCCTTCAGCAAGGATCAGGCGACGGCCTGTTCCAGCCGGGTGAGCAGCTCGTTCCAGCCCTTTTCGTGACCGTCGCGCGCCGTCTCGTCGGCGAACTGTTCGTGCATGCAGGGTCAACAGCGAGCCCGCGGCATCCGGCTTGATTGAAATCGTCACCTGCGACTCCCGCTCGGGCGTCGAATGCCAGGCCCAGCTGAACACCAGCCGCGCGTTCGCCACCACCTCGCGATAGACGCCGCCGACCTCGAAAGTACTCGCCCTTATCGTCAGTGAAGCTGATGCGGTAGCGCCCGCCGACGCGGATATCGAGATCCGCGCGCAAGGTGCCGGGCACGACGTTCGCAGGCCCGAACCACTGCACTAGTTTTTCCGCTTCGGTCCAGGCGGCGTAGACTTTTTCCGGCCGCGCGCGGAGCCGCCGCGTGACGGTGAGGCTTGGGCGCGCGGCGAGGGCGGCGTCGGCGATCGCACGAGACTGGGCTGCCATTCTTCTTCCTCCAGGAATGCTGCGAGACGGTCGAGGTTGTCGGACCAGAAGCGCTGGTAGCGATTGAGCCATTCCATCGCCTGCTCCATCGGCTGCGCGGTGAGCCGGCACGCCACCGTGCGGCCGGTCTTTTCGCGCGCGATCAGGCCGGCATCCGACAGCACGTCGAGATGCTTCATGATCGCGGGCAGCGACATGGGAAATGGCTGGGCCAGCTCGCTGATGGACAGGCCGTCCTGCTCGACAAGGCGCGCCAGCAGCGCCCGGCGGGTCGGGTCGGAAAGCGCCGCAAAGGTGCGGTCCAGCGTGGCGTCCTGATACTTAACCATGAGGTTTAGTATAGGCGCAAACGCGCAGGCGTCAAGCCCGCCTGATCCAGGAAATCAGGCCGGGCCAATCCTGGGAGATGCCAATCCCAGGAGGTGCCGATCTTAGTAGGTGCAAAATCTTAGTAGGTGTAAGTGCTGCGCGGGGCGCGGGTGCGCCGCGGCTGCTGTTGCTGCTGAAATGCGACGAGCGGATTTACGCCGCAAGAGGCATAGCGGCCCGAGGCGCTTGCCTGACACTGCTGGTACGTCGAGTACGAGCAGTCGCCGGGATAGCCGATCTCCCTGCCCTGCACGCACCAGGGATAGTCGCCGGCGGCGGCCGGCGCAGAGCCGGCCAGGGTAGCGATACCTGCGGCAAGGACCGTAATCCCTGCCAATATAGTCTTACGCATGGCTCTGCCTCCTGTGCATCGCCCCTGCATTAGTACGCCTGGACCTGCAGAAGGTTTTGGCGCCCGACAAATTATTCCACCTTGATGCCGGCGCTTTCGACCACTTTCTTCCACTTCTCGGTCTCGGCCACGATATCGTTACCGAACTGCTCCGGCGTCTGGATCAGCGGCGCGCCGCCAAGTTCGATCAGGCGGGTCTTGATATTGGGCTCGGCCAGGACCGCATTCACTTCGGCGTTGAGCTTGGCGATGATGTCCTTTGGCGTATTCTTCGGCGCGCCCATGCCGAACAGCGCGCTCGCCTCGAAGCCGGGCACGGTGTCGGCTACGGTCGGCGTATCCGGCAACTGCTCCGAACGCTGCGTCGACGTCACCGCCAGCCCGCGAAGGGCGCCGGATTTGATGTGCTGGAGCACCGACGGCATGTTGTCGAAGATCACCTGTACCTGGCCGCCGATCAGGTCGGTCAGCGCCAGTGCCGCGCCGCGATAAGGCACGTGCTGCATCTTGGCGCCGGTCATGGCCATGAACATCTCGCCGGAGAGATGCACCGACGTGCCGTTGCCCGACGAGGCAAGGTTCACCTTGCCGGGATTGGCCTTCACATAGGCGATGAATTCGGCAACGGTCTTGGCCGGCACGTCCTTGTTGACGGTCATCACATTCGGCACGCGGTTGAACGAGGCGATCGGCGCAATGTCCCGCGGGAAGTTGAACTTCAAATTGGCGTAGAGCGAGGTGTTGATGTAGTTGGCCGGATTGACCAGCAGCAGCGTGTAGCCGTCGGGTTCCGCATTGATGACCGACTCGGTCGCAATGTTGTTGCCGGCGCCGGGCTTGTTCTCGATCACGAACTGCTGGCCGAGCCTTTCCTGACAGTCGCTGGCCAATCAGCCGCGCGATGATGTCGGTGGCGCCGCCCGGCGGATAGCCGACCACCCATTTGATCGGCCGGGTCGGATAATCCGCCGCCATGGCGCTGCCGATCGGAACCGTAGCCGAGACGGCAAGTGCGACGAGACCAATGGCTGAGCGGCGTGAAATCATGAAGCTTCTCCCTGCGGACCCGGTTAAGTGCCCGGCCCTTATCTGTTGAATTTGCAACGGCGTGCGTTGTAACAAACAACGCCTGACGCGGCCAGTGCGACAGATGCATCCCCACCCGCGACGAAAGGATGAGGCATGTCGGTGAAGGTCAATGCGCTCGATCACCTCGTGATCAATGTCAGCGGATGTGCAACGATCCGCCGAATGGTACGCAACCATTCTCGGCATGGAGATCAAGGTGTTCAATCCCGGCCCCGGCAAGACGCCGCGGACGTCGCTGGTGTTCGGCAACCAGAAGATCAATGTGCGGCCGCGCGATGCCGACAAGGTCGAGTGGTTCACCGCCGACCATGAAACCGCAGGGAGTGACGATCTCTGCTTCCTGACATCGAGCACGCCGGAACAGGTGGTCGCGCATCTCAAGGCGAACGGCGTCGCGATCGAGGAAGGCCCGGTGGCCAAGCAGGGCGCGCGCGGTACGCTGCGTTCGGTCTATTGCAGGGATCCGGACGGGAGCTTGATCGAGATTTCGTCGTACGAGACGGAGGAAGTTAATACCGTCATTGCGAGGAGCGAAGCGACGAAGCAATCCAGCTTTGCCTCGCGGCGAAGAAGCTGGATTGCTTCGCTTCGCTCGCAACGACGGGGAATAGGCCTGCCCTTCCACAAAATTTGCTCGCCGCGCGATCCAGTGGCAGAAAGACCCCACCCAAGATGACAATCGGCGGCAGCAAGCTGCGCGGGAGGAAGCATGATTCATTCACGGCCAGGCGCCGGGCGTGATCAGCCCGTTCGACGGTCTCGATGTGCCGTGGCTGCTCGGGATGCGTGCGCAGGCGCGGCGCGATCATCCTTTCCTGATCTGGGCGCCGTTCGACGCGCCGGCGCGGCGATGGTCCTACGGTGAATTTCACGAACGCGTCGGCGCGCTCGCTGCAGGACTTGCCAAACGCGGCATCAAGCCCGGCGAATATGTGCTGATCCATCTCGACAATTGCATCGAGGCCGTATTGGCATGGTTTGCCTGCGTCGAGCTTGGCGCGATCGCGGTGACCACCAACACCCGCTCGGCGGCGGCCGAGATGGAATATTTCGCCGGTCATTGCGGCGCGGTGGCCGCGATCACCCAACCCGCTTATGCCGAGCTTGTCGCGGCCAACTGCAAGGGCCTGCGCTGGATCGCGGTGATTTCGCATGACGCGGGCGCAGCACCCGCTCACGCGCCGCAGCGCGGCGACAGCTTTGAATCCCTGTTTGCCGACAGCGCGGAGCGGCCACGCCGCGCCATCGACCCGCTTGCGCCCTGCAGCGTGCAATACACATCAGGCACCACGTCGCGGCCGAAGGCGGTGTTGTGGACGCATGCCAATGCGTTGTGGGGCGCCAAGATCAATGCCGCGCATGAGGACCTGCACCAGGGCGACGTGCACCAGACCTATCTGCCGCTGTTCCACACCAACGCGCTGGCCTATTCCATGCTGGCATCGCTGTGGGTCGGCGCGAGCTGCATCATCCAGCCGCGCTTCTCGGCAAGCCGCTTCTGGCCGGTGGCGCTGGCAGCATGGCGCGACCTGGACCTCGACCATTCCCTTCTGCATCAAGGCGCTGCTCGAGCACGAGATCCCCAAGCAGCACAAATTTCGCCTGTGGGGCACCGCGATCAACGAGCCGCCGCCGTTCGCCGCCTTCGGCGTCAAGATGATCGGCTGGTGGGGCATGACCGAGACCATCACCCACGGCATCATCGGCGAGGTCGATCAGCCCAACACGCCGATGTCGATCGGCCGCGCGGCGCCGGAATACACCATCCGCATCACCGGCGATGACGGCGCGCCGACCAAGGTCGGCGAC
Source organism: uncultured Alphaproteobacteria bacterium (assembly GCA_963816655.1). Taxonomy (GTDB): domain Bacteria; phylum Pseudomonadota; class Alphaproteobacteria; order Rhizobiales; family Xanthobacteraceae; genus Bradyrhizobium. Next base: position 44,811 of record CAWFLW010000028.1, read on the forward strand.
ACCGGCAATCTTTCGATCAAGGGCATTCCGGGCCTGTCGCTGTTTGCGGAGTATCTGCACAACGAGGCGGCCACCCGCGACAGCTTTGACGAGCACGGCTTCTTCCTCACCGGCGACCGGGTCACGCTGCTGGAGAACGGCTTCATCAGGTTCGGCGACCGCGCCAAGGACATGCTGAAGGTCGGCGGCGAAAACGTCGCGGCTTCCGAGATCGAGCAGGTGATCGCTGTGATCCCCGGCGTGCGCGAGGCTGCCGTGGTCGCGAAGAAGCACCCGATGCTCGACGAGGTGCCCGTCGTCTTCATCATTCCGCAGGCCGGCGTGGCGGGATTGCCGGCCGACCTGCACGACACCGTCATGAAAGCGTGCCGCAGCGCGCTCGCCGACTTCAAGGTGCCGCGGGAGATCCACTTCGTGGATGACATGCCGCGCTCGACGCTGGAGAAGGTGGCAAAGGCGGAGCTGCGGAAGATGCTGGGGTGATGTCGGCTGTCATTCCCTCGTCATGCGAAGAGCGTAGCGACTCCTCAGCCAATCCCCACCGCCACCGGCCGGAACGCCTGCAGCAATTGCTGATCGATCTTGTCGCCCATCTCTTCCATGATCGAGAAGGCCTTCAGGCGGGTATAGGGAATGCGGTAGGCGCGGTTCTCGACCAGCGCGGCATAGATGTCGACGATGGTGGTCAGCCGCACGATGTCGGAGATCTGCTTGCCCGACAGCCCCTCCGGATAGCCTGAGCCGTCGAGGAGTTCGTGGTGGTGCAACACCACGTCGAGCATTTCCGGCGGGAAACCGCCTTGCGCCGCCAGCGCCTCATGGCCGCGGCGCGGGATGTTCGCGCACGGTCGCGCGTTCCTCTTCGGTCAGCCCGTCGGGCTTGTCGAGGATCTCGACCGGAACGAAGGCCTTGCCGACGTCGTGCAGCAGGGCCGCGCGGGCAAGCCGGCGCTGGTCGTCCTCGCGCATGCCGAGATGCTGGGCGAAGGCAACCGCAAAGCCGGTCACGAACAGGCAGTGGCGGTAGCTCGCATTGTGATGGCAGCCGACCGTGGTCAGCCATTCCCGCAGCGACGAATGCTTGATCGCCTTCAGTATCTTGGTTTCGGCCTGGACGATGTCCTCGAACTTCAGCGGCACGCCGGCCGGCAGTTTCTCGAAGATCTTGACCATGACCTCATGCGCCGCCTCGACGCCGCGGTTCAGGCTCTTGCCGCGATCGGTCGCGTCATACTCGCTGGCGTCGGGGAAAGCGGCGCGGATGCGCTGCAAAATGCCCTGCGCATCGAACGGCCGCCAGATCGTGTCGGTGGCGCCGAGCGCCCAGGCCTGCATGGCGCCGTGATGCAGCGCATCCGCCAGCACGAACAGCCGCGGCATCTCGCGATAGGCCTCGCTGCGCAGTTTGTTGCGCACCATCTGCACGCTCTCCGGCGAGCGCAGATTGATGTCGACAACGACGCCGGAAACCTGGCCGGGTTTTTCAGGGATCTCCGAGGTCGGAACCGTCTGCACCTCGCCGACTGATTGCAGGATGGTCGCAAGCTCGCTGGAGGAATCGGCCCGATCCGAGGCGAGCAGCAGGCGGCGTTTCGGCGAAGCGGCGTTGGCGGAAGCTGTCATAAGAACCCCTCGGGACGCGATGCAGGCGTGTCGGCCCGAACGCTATCCGAGGAGGTGTTCCCCGGCCCTTAAGGGGCGTTGTGAACTTCGCCCTAGTCGCGATCGTTCAAAGTTTACGGATTGGGCGCGATCGTCATCACCGCGCGCAGTTCGTAGGGTGCTCCGCTGGTGCGGCAAGAAAAAATCCGCCGGAGAAACCCCCGGCGGATCGTTATTGTCGCGAGATCGTCGCGCGCCTTACGCCTTCATCGCCGCCTTCACGGCCGCAGCCGTGATCGGCAGGGCGCGTACGCGGGCGCCGCAGGCGTTGAAGATCGCGTTGCCGAGCGCAGGCGCGATCACGGTCACCGCCGGCTCGCCGACGCCGGTCGGCTTGTCGCCGTTGGCGATGACGTTGACGGCCACTTCCGGCACCTGGCTCATCCGCAAGGGGGTGTAGGTGTCGAAGTTGGTCTGCTCGATGCCGCCATCCTTCAGCGTCGCCTTCTCGTACATGGCGAGCGAAAGGCCCCACAGCGCCGCACCCTCGACCTGGGCGCGGATGTTGTCGGGATGCACCTGCATGCCGACGTCGGTGGCCACGGTCAGTTTCTTGACCTTGACCTCGCCCGACGGCGCCACCGCGACATGGGCGACGCAAGCCGTCCAGCTCGCGGTCGCCCGCTCCTGTGACGACACGCAGGCCACGCCCATGCCTTCGCCCTTCGGCAGCTTGGTCGTGCCGTAGCCGGCCATGCCCATCGCGGCGAGCAGGGTGTTGCGCAGGCGCTGCGCGCCACCGTCGTTCTTGCCCTTGCCGTCGAGCAACGAGATGCGCAACTGCGCCGGATCCTTGCCGGCCGCATTCGCGATCTCGTCGATCATGCTCTCGATGGCCCAGAAGGTCCAACCCGGCGCCACCGAGCGGAGCTGACCGGACGGGGTGGCGTTGTGCGCCATCTCGTTCTTGATCGCCCGCACAAAGTGGTTGGGCACGGTGTAGAAGAAGTCCGAACCGTTCACCGTGAAGGCGTCGAGCGGACCCTTCTTGTCGACCGAAGGCGACAGGAAATCGGGGATTCCCCAACGCTGGGTCGGCCATGCCGAGACGACGTCATGGCTGAGCGCGATCAGCTTGCCGTCGGCATCGACGCCTGCCTTCACTTTCTGGTAGGTGAGCGGACGCGAGAAATCCATCGTCATGTCGTTCTCGCGTGAGTAGACCACCTTGACCGGCTTGCCGACGGCCTTGGCCGCCTGCACGGCAGGCACCATCATGTCGGCATCGAGTCGCCGGCCGAAGCCGCCGCCCAGCCACATCTGATGCATGACGACGAACTTGGGATCGATCCCGGCCGCACCCGCCGCAATCGCGCCGGAGCGCGTCGCGAACTGGTTGCCGGAATACATGTGCAGGATGTCGCCCTTGAACTCCGCGGTGGCGTTCATCGGCTCCATCGGCGCGTGGATGTTGATGTTGGTGGTGTATTCCGCCTCCAACACCTTCGCCGCCGTGCCGAAGGCGGCTGCGGGATCGCCGTCCTTGACGAAGAACTGTCCGGAGTCCTCGAGACCCTGCAACCGCTTGGCTTCGGCAAACAGCGACTCGCTCGACAGTTTCGCGTTCGGACCGCCATCGTAGCTGATCTTCAGCGCTTCGGCCGCCTTCTTGGCGCTGGCGTAGGTGTTGGCGACTGCGACGACCCAACCTGACGTCGTCTGGGTCTTGTCGTCGAGCGTGACGGCCTTGATGAAGCCCGGCACTTTCTTTGCCGCACTGTCATCGACCGACTTCACCGTCGCGCCGAAGCGCACCGGCGGCGTGACGATCGCGCCATAGGCCATGCCCGGCAGCACGACGTCGATGCCGTACTTGGCCGTGCCGTTGACCTTGGAGGGGATGTCGAGCTGCGGCACCGAGACGCCGACCAGCGTGTACTGATCCGGGGTCTTCAGCTTGATCGCCTTCAGTTCGTCCGGCGTGAAGGTCTTGGTCGCCTTGCCGCTCTTGACGATGTCGGCAAAGCTCATCGACTTCTTCGACTTCGCATGCGAGATCGCGGAGTTGCGCACCACGAGTTCGCCGGCCGGCACGCCCATTGCTGTGGCGGCCGCATCGGTCAACGCCATCCGCCCCGCAGCGCCCGCGCGGCTCATGGCATCGAAGTTCATCATGGTCGACCAGCTACCGCCGGTGATCTGCGCCCCCAGCACGGGGTCGTTGAACTTCGGATCGTTGGAGGCGAGCTGCACCCGCATGTCGCTCCATTTGGCGCCGAGTTCTTCGCAGACGATCTGCGCCATGGTGGAGGCGATGTGCTGACCCATATCGGCCTTGCCGCAGGTCACGGTGACCAAGCCCGTCAGGCCCGATCGAGTACCAGACGCTGGGGTCGAAGCTCGACGGGCGCGGCAAGCGCCTGGTCGGCCCCGAGCAGGCCGGGTACGGCGGAATAGCCGAGCGCGAGGCCGGCCGTTGCCGACGTGCCGACGAGGAACGAGCGGCGGCTGAGATCGGCGGACACGCTGTCCGTGGGTTTCACGTGCTTATTCATGTGGGCCTCCGCTCGGTGCCGGCGTTGGAAGCCGTGCGCATGTCGGCGGCTGCGCGCATGATCGCCTTCTGGATTCGCGAATAGGTCATGCAACGGCAGAGATTGCCGTCCATGTGCGCGACCACTTCTTCCTTGGTCGGGTTGGAATTCTTCGCAAGCAGTGCTGCTGCCTGCATGATCTGGCCGGACTGGCAGTAGCCGCATTGCGGAACCTGCTCGAGAATCCACGCCTTCTGCAGCGGATGATCGCCCTTGGGGGCGAGGCCCTCGATGGTGGTGACCTTCTTGCCGACGGCATCGCCGACCGAGGTCTGGCAGGAGCGAACGGCTTCGCCGTTGACGTGAACCGTGCAGGCGCCGCACAGACCTGCGCCGCAGCCGAACTTGGTTCCGGTCATCTGCAATTGATCGCGGATGACCCAAAGCAGCGGCGTATCATTCGCCGCCTCGACGGACATACTCCGTCCGTTGATATTCAGGTTGGGCATTTCCTCTCCCCTTCCGGTGGATGATGCTGCTTACGGCAGCATTCACTTGGCGGGATGGCTGGCGGCCCACCGGGTAAGCGGCCAGTTGGCGCGCAGAATGATACCGATCCCGTTTAGAGGCAATGCAATTTGGAATTGATCGAAGGAAAATATATTTCTTCTTGACCGCTCGCTTGTGCATTGCGGCAGGCTATGTGAGGCGCGGCTGATCATGTTCCGGCGGCGTTGGGCAGCATCCCTCATTTCCGCATTTCTCAATCGCCCCCGGTCGCCTAAGCTGTCCGCCAGCGCAAGAAATGAGGAAGCGCCATGCCCAAGCTCAACCGCGACGGGGTCAACATCCACTACGAGGTCCATGGCGACGGCCCGCCGCTGATCCTGACCCATGGCTACTCGTCGACATCGGCGATGTGGCAGGGCCAAATCGCGGCGCTTTCGCGGCAGCACAAGCTTGTGCTGTGGGACATGCGCGGCCACGGCCAGTCCGATTATCCTGCCGACCCTGCGGCCTACAGCGAGGCACTGACGGTCGCCGATATCGCAGCCCTGCTGGATGCCGTCGGCGCGAGGCAAGCAATCGTCGGCGGGCTTTCGCTGGGCGGCTACATGTCGCTGGCGTTCTACCGCAGCCACCCCGAGCGGGTGCGGGCGCTTCTGATCATCGATACCGGCCCCGGCTTCAAGAAGGACGAGGCGCGCGAGGCCTGGAATAAGCGCTCCCTAGACAATGCCGACCGCTTCGACCGCGAAGGCCTGACGGTGCTGAAATCGCTGAGCGCCGAGCGCGCCAGCGTCGCCCATCGCGATGCGTCCGGCCTTGCCCATGCCGCGCGCGGCATGCTGACCCAGCGCGACGCCAGCGTGATCGAGACGCTGCCCCACATCAAGGCGCCGTCGCTGGTCGTGGTCGGCGCCGACGACACGCCGTTCCTGGCGGCGTCCGACTACATGGCGGCGAAAATTCCCGGCGCACGGAAAGTGGTGATCCCAGCCGCCGGCCACGCCGCCAATATCGACCAGCCCAAGGCGTTCAACGATGCGGTCGTGGCATTCCTCGCCGACCTCGAAAGCGGATCGCCGCAGCGGGCAGCGTCATGAAGTCCAGCATTGCTGTCATCTCGCTGTTGCTCGCCTTGGCCTGCGCCCCCGCGCAGGCGCAGGGTCTGCCGCCTCTCGGTGGACCTGATCCGCGGCCGTTCACCGCAACCTTGTCCAACAATGTTCCGCTGGTCTTTGGCATGAGCGCCGATGAAGCGGTGTTCGCGCTCGGTGTGCCGCTCAATTACGTCCGCGGCCTTCCGGGTGACGAAATATTCCTCGCCTTCCGCGATATCGGCGGCAGCGGACTATTCCCGAACCGCCACCGGCTCTATTTGCAATTCCGCAAGGGCCGGCTTGCGGGCTGGAAGGGCGACTGGGGCAAGAACTGGATGTGGCAGTAGCTTTGCCCCCGCTCCATTGATCGCGAACGATCCCGAACCCTCAAACCAAGGAATGATAACCGTGGGACAAGACATCACACTGACAGCCTCTGACGGTTTCAAGCTTGGCGGCTACCGCGCCGATCCCACTGGCAGCCCAAAGGGCGCCATCGTGGTGATCCAGGAGATCTTTGGCGTCAATCACCACATCCGCTCGGTGTGCGACCGCGTGGCGGCGGCCGGCTATGTCGCGATCGCGCCCTCGATCTTCGACCGCATCCAGCCGAATTTCCAATGCGGCTATTCACCGGACGAAATCGCCAACGCGCGAACGTTCATCGCCAATCCGGACTGGCCGGCCATGCTGCGCGACACCCAGGCCGCGATCGATGCGGTCAAGGGGATCGGCCCGGTCGGCATCATCGGCTTCTGCCTCGGCGGCAGCATCGCTTATGCCGCGGCCACCAAATTGTCGGGCCTGGCGGCGGCCGTCGGCTATTACGGCGGCGCCGTCGTACGCTTTGCCGACGACAAGCCGACAGTGCCGACGCAACTGCATTTCGGCGAGAAGGACGCCGGCATTCCCCTGACCGATGTCGAGACGATCAAGTCGAAGCGGCCCGAAGTCGAGGTCTACATCTATCCCGGCGCGCAGCATGGCTTCCATTGCGACGAGCGCGCAAGCTACGACAAGACCAGCGCCGACATCGCCTGGCCGCGCAGCCTGGAATTTTTCGCCAAGCATATGAAGAAGTGACGCCGAAGGCGTCAGAACCAGCGCTCGCCGATGAGCACGGTATCGCCGGGACCGATCGGCGTACCCGGCGGCACGATCACGCGCGAGGTGCCTGAGGCATCCGTATGCGTGAGTGTCACGCGATCGCGCTTGGCCCGCGGAGAGAAGCCGCCGGCGATGGCGACTGCGCTCTCCGCAGTCATGTTGGGAACGTAGGGATACTGGCCGGGCGCCTGCACTTCACCCAGGATGAAGAACGGACGATAGGCCTCGATCTCCACCGCCACTGAAGGCTCGCGGATAAACCCGTTGCGCAGCCGCGCGGCGATGTCGGCAGCCAAGCCCGATGGCGTGCGGCCGCGTGCCGGCACCGAGCCGATCAGCGGCATGGTGATGGTGCCGCCCGCGCTGATCGAATAGGTGTTGGTGAGGCCTTCCTGGCCGTAGACCACGACGCGCAGCCTGTCGCCGGCATCGAGATGATAGGGCGCATCATAAGGTGCGGGCGGCAGGCGCCGGCGCGGCATAGGCGACGGGAACGGGGACCGGTGCGGCGCGTCCGGCATAGGCGATGCTGTCGAGGCTCGGTTGCGGGGCGACTGCCACCGGCGCGTTGCGACGCATGCAGCCCGACAGCGCAAGCGCGGTCATGGCGGCGATAACAGGCAGTCGAAACGCGCGCACAACCCGCACCGGAGCCATCCCTCAAAGCGAGATGATCCTAGTCTTGCACCGGTTATGGTTAACAAATGGTTGTTTGAGGTATCCCCTCCCCGCAGGACGCGGGGAGGGAAAGGCAATCAAGCCGCGCTGACGCCGACACCGATCGGGCAGGAAACGCCGGTGCCGCCGAGCCCGCAATAGCCCATCGGATTCTTGGCGAGGTATTGCTGGTGATAGTCCTCGGCGAAATAGAACGGACCGGAGGCTGCGATCTCGGTGGTGATGGCGCCTAGCCCCTTCGCCGCGAGCGCCTTCTGGTACGTCGCCTTCGAGGCGTCGGCGGCTTTGCGCTGCGCGTCATTGAAGGTGTAGATCGCCGAGCGATATTGCGTGCCGACGTCGTTGCCCTGGCGCATGCCCTGCGTCGGGTTGTGATTTTCCCAGAACGTCTTCAGGAGCTTTTCGTAAGAGACCTTTTTCGGATCGTACACGACGAGCACCGCTTCGGTGTGGCCGGTGCGGCCCGAGCACGCCTCTTCATAGGTCGGGTTCGGCGTATGGCCGCCGGCATAGCCCACCGCAGTGGTGAAGATGCCCTCGCCGAGTTCCCAGAATTTGCGCTCGGCGCCCCAGAAACAGCCGAGTCCGAACACCGCCTGTTCAAGCCCGTCAGGGTAAGGCGGCTGCAGTTGGCGGCCGTTGACGAAATGACGCGTGGCGGTCGGAATCGGTTGGGCACGGCCCGGCAGCGCTTCGGCTGCACTCGGCAGTGCGGTGGTCTTGCGCATGAACAGCATGGATTTTTCTCCGGGCTGAGATAGGCGGCGGGCGCGAAAAGGCGCGTCCGCCGGAGCCTCTTCGATGGTTGCCATTATATAGGCTTTTACGCGGGCCGGAGCAGCCCCGTTACAGCAGGACTGCCGCACATTACCGAGGCTTAATCCCGGGAATAGCCGATCAACGGCTTGCCGGGCCGGAACAGGATCATCAGGACGATGCCCAAAATCCCCATCACCGCAAACACCGGCTGGTCCAGCACCACCTTGACCACGCTGTTCCAGAGCCAGGGCACGTTGCTCTCCGCCCAGGTCCGGAACGCCTGCTGGCTGGACTGATGGATATCGTTCCAGAACTGGCCGAAACGGGTGAAACGCAGTGTCTGGTCGGCGACCCAGCGCGCGCCGTCATAGACCATGAAGATGAAGCCGCCGGCCAGCAGCAGCAGCCCGATCAGTCGGAAAAAGCCGCGGATCATGTCTCACCTTGATTGGTCAATATGCGCGCGCATAAGGAAATGCCGTCAGCCAATACCGGGGCAGAATGAGAAATTCAACCACTTCAGCACCTTATCCGGTATCCCAAGCCGCCCTCCGGCATCTCCTCACGTCCCGGAAAGCGTTGACGCTAGGGGGTACGCCCTCTATAAGACCGGCCAATGGCGGCGGGCGCAATCCCGCCGCTGTTCTTTGAGCGGCGCCGGCCTTGTGAGCGAATTTTGCTCCGTCCATGGCACTCTCTCAAGAACACACCGGCAAACATATCAGTGTCGATCACGAGACTTAAGCACCGGGGCGAGATCAGCCCGGCGAGCCGTGATCAGTCCCTGTCGAAGGATATTTGAGAAGATGGCCAATACGACTTCCGCCAAGAAGGCGACCCGCAAGATTGCTCGCCGCACCGAGATCAACAAGTCGCGCCGGACCAAGTTGCGCGGCGCGGTCCGTACCGTCGAGGCAGCAATCAAGACCGGCGACCGCAACGCAGCGCTTGCGGCCATGAAGCAAGCCGAGCCGGAGCTGATGCAGGCTGCGCAGCGCAATATCATTCACAAGAACAATGCGAGCCGGAAGGTTTCGCGCCTGACCCACCAGATCGCCAAGCTCGCCAAGTAAGTCGTCAGCTAAGTCGTCAAGTAAGCTCACGAACCAAGCAAGCTGACGAAAAAGAAAATCCGTCATTAGGCCCGGCTCACGCCGGGCCTTTTCTTTTTGTTCGAGATCGTTTTCCCTTCGGCCTTGCCTCGCCGCGTGTCATAGTTGTTGCGACTAGCGACCACAACGGCGCGCCCGTAATTTTACGAGCCGCGGTTCCGCGTTCCCCGAGCAATAGTTCGCTTTTGAGCAAGTGCGAGAAGCCCGCGGCACAAGCGCGAGATGAAACGGGCGAGCTGACGCTGCGGCGGGAGTTACCCGAAAAAACAATCGCGAAAAACTTCGCCTCGCTAATCACTTATCCACATAGTGCCAGCAAGCATTTTGAAAAACGCCTTTCGGCCGCGACGCCCGTGACTGTTTGATGAAAATTTTTTGGAGTGCGGCGCATTTTGTCATGTTGCAGAATCTGCGCGATGATTCAGCGGCTTGCTTTCAGCGCTTCGAATTGCAACGCGGCAACACTGGCGAAGAGTCGCATAGCCAGTAAATTTGCTGGATTGTCAGAACCAAACCATCGTGTAGTTATTACATCGCTCGCGGCGTTCAACGGTTCTTGAGACCAGCGCGGTTTGAGAACCCTGAGCGGACGTGCAAATCGGCGGCGGTGTGCGCGTAGCGACGCTTTCCAAGCGATGCTGGGTTCGTAACTCATAGCGATATGAGAACAGCTGTTCTGTGCCTAAGTTTTCCCGAGCGCAGCGTGCGCGCCTCAACCAGGGAAACAAGCACCGAACGCCGGCAGCGGCGGGGAAAGCGGAGCCTGCAGGCAGGTTGACGGGAACGGGCTGAGGTACGCGGCGTAGCGGCGTCGGACATCGCGGATGTTCGGCAGGCGGCGGACTGAAGTTGAAACTTAAGCGAGATGACTAACTCGCCGCGGCATGCCGCGACGAGAGGGGGAGGCAGCATGCTTTACGGAAACAGCGCGACATTCATCCAATCGCATTTCTTGGCAGCAACCGTATTCAGCTCTACCAGCTCTGTCTTCACGCAACCGCCTAAGCGCACTCCGGAAAGACCGTCGAGTACGCGCTAACCTCGCGAGAGCGATTTTTCTTTCAGTGGTGATCTGATCTCGGCGGCATTTTTGCCGCACGGCCGGTCTATGCCCTGAAGATGTCGTTTTCGCTCGAGGTTGCGCTGGCAGGAACCCTGCATGGCCATTTCACAAGCAACATTACTCATTGAGAAAAGTTATCGAGCAATGACAAACACGGAACAGGATCGCTGGACACGCGTAAAGGGCAGGCTGCGCTCGAGCGTCGGCGAGGACGTCTATACGAGCTGGTTCGCGCGGATGGATCTCGAAGCGGTGCAGGACGAGAGCGTGCACCTGTCGGTGCCCACGCGCTTCCTCAAGAGCTGGATACAGGCCCACTATGCCGAGCGCGTGCTTTCCGCCTGGCAGGCCGAAATGCCCGAAGTCCATCGCGTCGACCTCACGGTGCGCTCGGCAATGCGCGCTGCGATGCCGAAGGAAGCGACGGCGCCCGCCGAGGCGCGCCGTCCGGAACGCGCCGACAGCCGTCCGCCGCAGGAACTGCGGGCGGTTGCGACCGCACCGGTCTCCGCAACCCATGATGCGCTCGGCGGCTCGCCGCTCGACCCGCGCCTGACCTTTGCAAGCTTCGTCATCGGGCGCTCCAACACGCTGGCGCACGCGGCAGCGCGTCAGGTCGCGGAAGGACGGCGCGGCGATGCCGTGATGTTCAATCCGCTCTACATCCATGCCGGTGTCGGGCTCGGCAAGACGCATCTGCTGCAGGCGGTGACCTGGGCGGGCAATGCCGCGGGCGAGCGCAAGGTGCTGTATCTTACGGCCGAAAAATTCATGTACGGCTTCGTCGCCGCGCTGAAGACCCAGACGGCGCTCGCCTTCAAGGAAGCGCTGCGCGGCATCGACGTGCTCGTGATCGACGACCTGCAGTTCCTGCAGGGCAAGTCGACGCAGTCCGAGTTCTGCCACACCCTGAACGCGCTGATCGACGCCGGCCGCCAGGTGGTGATCGCGGCCGACCGTCCGCCGTCGGATCTGGAGAGCCTTGATGACCGCGTGCGCTCGCGGCTTGGCAGTGGTCTCGTCGTGGAAATGGGCTCGCTCGGCGAGGAACTGCGGCTCGGGATCCTCAAATCACGTGTCGCCGCGGCCCGCGCCCATCATGCGAGCTTCGATGTGCCCGAACCGGTGCTGGATTATCTGGCGCGCACCATCACCCATAACGGCCGCGACCTCGAAGGCGCGATCAATCGCCTGCTCGCCCACTCCAAGCTCAACAACCAGCCGGTGACGCTGGAGATGGCCGAGCGCGAGGTGCGCGACCTGATCCGGCCGCAGGAACCGAAGCGGATCAAGATCGAGGACATCCAGCGCGTGGTGGCGCGGCAATACAATGTCAGCCGCTCCGACCTGTTGTCCTCGCGCCGCACCGCCAACGTGGTGCGCCCGCGGCAGGTCGCGATGTACCTGGCCAAGACGCTGACCTTGCGCTCCCTGCCCGAGATCGGCCGCCGCTTTGGCGGGCGCGACCACACCACGGTATTGCACGCCGTGCGCAAGATCGAAGCACTGGTCGCCAAGGATGTCGCGCTATCCGAAGAGGTCGAGTCGCTGAAGCGTCAGCTCCAAGAGTGAGCTCGTTCCAGTGAGCCTGTTCCGAGGCCTCCCCTGGGCCGGGGGAGGTTGCCCGAATCCGCTGCAAAACGTGGGAATCGGGCCATCCATCCCTTGAACTTGCGGCCCTTCCGCGCCACCTTGCGGTCCCCTCGGGGGTTTGGTCATATCTCGGGCGATTGACCGGACTTTTCGGGTCTCAAATGCCGCGGCGCGCCTGCCGGCCGCCCGGCTTTTCCATCTCTGGGATCGGGCGGATATTGCTATGAAGGTCACCGTCGAGCGTGCGCAGCTCCTGAAGTCACTCGGCCACGTGCATCGCGTGGTCGAGCGCCGCAACACCATCCCGATCCTCGGCAACGTGCTGGTGCGCGCGGAAAATTCCAAACTGTCGCTGAAGGCCACCGACCTCGACCTCGAGGTGACGGAGACGCTGGCGGCCGAAACCGGAACCGGCGGCTCGACCACCGTGCCGGCGCACATGTTCTACGACATCGTGCGCAAATTGCCCGACGGCGCCCAGATCGTGCTGGAAGGCGACGGCGACCGCTCGGTGCTGGCGATCCGCGCCGGCCGCTCGCGCTTCACGCTGCAAACCCTGCCCGAGAGCGATTTCCCCGATCTTGCCGCCGGCGACATGACGCATTCGTTCTCGCTTGCCGGCCGCCGACATCAAGCGGCTGATCGACCGCACGCAGTTTGCGATCTCGACCGAAGAGACCCGCTACTATCTCAACGGCATCTACCTGCATTCGGCCGGCAGCGCCAAGGCGGCGAGCTTGCGCGGCGTCGCCACCGACGGCCATCGCCTGGCGCAGATCGATCTGGCACTGCCCAAGGGCGCTTCCGGCATGCCCGGCGTGATCGTGCCGCGCAAGACGGTCGGCGAAGTGCAGCGGCTGATCGAGGACACCGAGGCCGAGGTCGCCATCGAGCTGTCGGCCGGCAAGATCCGCTTCACCATCGGCAATGTCGTGCTGACCTCGAAGCTGATCGACGGCACCTTCCCGGATTACGGCCGCGTCATTCCGCAGAACAACGACAAGGAACTCGTCGTCGACAAGAAGGATTTTGAGGCCGCGGTCGACCGCGTTTCCACCATCTCCAGCGAGCGCGGCCGCGCGGTCAAGCTCGCGCTGTCCGCCGGCAAGCTCGTGCTGTCGGTGACCAATCCGGACTCCGGCAGCGCCACCGAAGAGCTCGAGGTCGAGTACGCCTCCGACCCGCTCGATATCGGCTTCAACTCGCGCTATCTGCTCGACATCGCCGCCCAGATCGAGGGCGAGGTCGCCGTGCTCAAGCTCGCCGACCCCGGCTCGCCCACGCTGGTGCAGGACCGCGACAACAAGGGCGCGCTCTACGTGCTGATGCCGATGCGGGTGTGACCAACCGTCGCCATCGTTCCCCTTCCCCTCTCCCCCTGTGGGAGAGGGTGGCGACTCGCAAAGCGAGGCGACGGGTGAGGGGTTCGATCCGCAAACACCAAACCATCGACCGGTCGCCAAACGTGTCCGCAAGTTCGCTAAGAATATGCGTGCGCGAGCCTACCGACGCGGAAGCGGCGATGTGGCGCCTACTCCGAGATCGCCGCCTTGCGAAATTCAAGTTTCGTCGCCAAGTCCCGTTTCGAAACTGCATCCTCGATTTCGTCTGTCTCGACCGGAAGTTCGTTATCGAGATCGATGGCAGCCAGCACGCCGACTCCGGCCGCGATGTGGAAAGGGAAGCGCTCCTGATCGCGGAAGGTTTCCGAATTGCGCGCTATTGGAACAACGATGTGCTACAGCGCCGGTCGTCCGTGCTGGAGGATATTTTCGCAAAGCTTGCCGAGCCGTGAGATGACCCCTCACCCGTCGCGCTCACTGCGTGACGGCGCCACCCTCTGCCACAAGGGGAGAGGGGAAGAACAGACCGCCACCGACAGACAGCATGATCCCCTCCCGCATCCATCGCCTCACGCTGACGCATTTCCGCAATTATCGCGCGGCGAGCGTCGTCGCGCGCGGCGATGTCGTGGCGCTGGTGGGACCGAATGGCGCGGGCAAGACCAATTGCCTGGAGGCGATCTCCTTCCTGTCGCCCGGCCGCGGGCTGCGCCGCGCCACGCTGGAGGACGTCGCCGACAACCAGGGCGACGGCTCCTGGGCGGTGTCGGCCGAAGTCGAGGGCGCGCTTGGGCTCGCTACGCTCGGCACCGGCATCGATGCGCCGCATGGCGAAGCCAATGGCACAAGCCGGCGCTGCCGCATCGACCGCGAGCCGGTCGGCTCGGCGAACGCCTTCGGCGATCATCTGCGCATGGTGTGGCTGACGCCGGCGATGGACGGATTGTTCCTGGGCGCCGCATCCGAGCGGCGGCGCTTCTTCGACCGCCTGGTGCTCGCGATCGACAGCGAGCATTCCAGCCGCGTCTCGGCGCTGGAACGCTCGCTGCGCTCGCGCAATCGCCTGCTGGAAGTGCGCAACTACGACGACCATTGGTGTGACGCGATCGAGCGCGAGACCGCCGAGCTTGCCGTCGCAGTCGCCGCGACCCGCGGCCAGACGCTGACCAGGCTCGCCGACATGCTGCGCACGCGCGGCGCGGCATCGCCGTTCCCGTCCGCCGAGATCGCGCTCGACGGCTGGATGGAGAATGCGCTTGCCTCCGAGACTGCCATCGCCGTTGAGGATCGCTACCGCGAAATGCTGCGCCAGAACCGCGCGCGCGATGCCGCGGCCGGCCGGACGCTGGATGGCCCGCATCTCACCGACCTGCAGGTGATCTACGCGCCAAAGAACATGCCGGCGCGCGATGCCTCCACCGGCGAGCAGAAGGCGCTTCTGATCGGCCTCGTGCTCGCGCATGCAAGTCTCGTGGCCGAGATGACCGGGATCGTGCCGCTATTGTTGCTCGATGAGGTGGTCGCGCATCTCGACCCGAACCGGCGCAAGGCGCTGTTCGACGAATTGGCCAAACTTGGCGCCCAGGTCTGGATGACCGGCGCCGACCCGGCAGCATTCGCCGATGTCGGCACATCCGGCGAGATTTTTGACGTCGATTCCGGGCAGGTCAGCCGCCGCGGTTGATGCTGCGGCCAGAGCCGGGACGCCTCTCGCAGGCCTCCGCGCGCGTTGCAATCTCCAGGGGAACGAAGGTCGCCGGGCGGGGGTTTTCGAGGTGCAGAATCAGCCGCCGAATCATGCTTTTTTCAGGCGCCGGAATCGGCCATTGGCGGACTTGAAATACGAACAAAAAGCCCTATCTATTCAATAAGTTGTGGATGGAGACTTTACGCTAGGCGCAACGCCCCTTTCATGGCACAAATAGACTGATTCAGCGCCTGGTTTTGCGCCGCTGATTCGAGACATCTCATTAGGCCCCACATGACAGAACCTGCCCGGCAACCCGTCGCCGACTCCGAGCATTCCATTCCTGCTGAATATGGCGCGGAGTCGATCCGGGTTCTGAAGGGCCTCGATGCCGTCCGCAAGCGACCGGGCATGTATATCGGCGACACCGATGACGGTTCCGGCCTGCATCACATGGTCTACGAAGTCGTCGACAACGCGATCGACGAGGCGCTGGCCGGGCACGCCACCGCGGTGGAAGTGGTCCTCAACGCCGACGGTTCCGTCACGGTGCGCGACGACGGCCGCGGCATTCCCGTCGACATCCACAAGGGCGAAGGCATCTCGGCGGCCGAGGTGATCATGACCCAGCTGCATGCCGGCGGCAAATTCGACCAGAATTCCTACAAGGTTTCCGGCGGCCTGCACGGCGTCGGCGTCTCCGTCGTCAATGCGCTGTCGAGCAAGCTGAAGCTCCGGGTCTGGCGCGACGGCAAGGAGCACTACATCGAATTCGCCCATGGCGACGCGGTTGCGCCGCTGAAGGTGGTCGGCGAGGCCAACGGCAAGCGCGGCACCGAGGTGACCTTCCTCGCCTCCAAGGAGACGTTCACCAACGTCGAGTATGATTTCGCGACGCTGGAGCACCGGCTGCGCGAGCTCGCCTTCCTCAATTCCGGCGTCAACATCGTGCTCTCCGACCAGCGCCATGCGGTCGAGAAGCGCGAGGCGATGCGCTACGACGGCGGCGTCGAGGAATTCGTCAAATATCTCGACCGCAACAAGAAGGCGATCGTGCCCGCGCCGATCATGGTGCGCACCGACCTGAACGGCATCGGCGTCGAGGCGGCGTTGTGGTGGAACGACAGCTACCACGAGAACGTGCTCTGCTTCACCAACAACATCCCGCAGCGCGACGGCGGCACGCATCTGGCCGGCTTCCGCGGCGCGCTGACCCGCCAGGTCACCGGCTATGCCGACGCCAATGCCAAGCGCGACAAGATCGCGCTGACCGGCGATGACTGCCGCGAAGGCCTGACCGCCGTGCTGTCGGTCAAGGTGCCCGATCCGAAGTTTTCCTCGCAGACCAAGGACAAGCTGGTGTCCTCGGAAGTGCGTCCCGTGGTCGAGAATGTCATCAACGAGGCGCTCGCCGCCTGGTTCGAGGAACATCCGGCCGAGGCCAAGACCATCGTCGGCAAGGTGGTGGAAGCCGCCGCCGCCCGCGAGGCCGCCCGGAAAGCGCGCGAGCTGACCCGGCGCAAGGGCGCGCTCGATT
This sequence comes from uncultured Alphaproteobacteria bacterium, assembly GCA_963816655.1. Classification (GTDB taxonomy): domain Bacteria; phylum Pseudomonadota; class Alphaproteobacteria; order Rhizobiales; family Xanthobacteraceae; genus Bradyrhizobium. The sequence goes on from CAWFLW010000028.1 coordinate 61,430, forward strand.
ACGCTTCGCTGCCCGGCAAGCTCGCCGACTGCCAGGAAAAGGATCCCGCCAAGTCGGAACTGTTCATCGTCGAGGGCGACTCGGCCGGCGGCAGCGCCAAGCAGGGCCGCAACCGCGAATTCCAGGCCGTGCTGCCGCTGCGCGGCAAGATCCTCAATGTCGAGCGCGCGCGCTTCGACAAGATGCTGAGCTCCGAGCAGATCGGCACGCTGATCACGGCACTCGGCACCGGTATCGGCCGCGACGACTTCGACCTGACGAAGCTGCGCTACCACAAGATCATTCTGATGACGGACGCCGACGTCGACGGCGCGCATATCCGCACGCTGCTGTTGACGTTCTTCTTCCGGCAGATGCCGTCGCTGATCGAGGGCGGCTATCTCTACATCGCGCAGCCGCCGCTCTACAAGGTGACGCGCGGCAAGTCCGAGCAGTACCTGAAGGACGAGCGCGCGCTGGAAGATTATCTGATCGATACCGGGCTGGACGATTGCGTGTTCAAGCTCGCCGCCGGCGAGGAGCGCAGCGGCCGCGACCTGCATGGCGCTGGTCGAGGACGCCCGCGTGATCCGCAACGTGCTGCGCAATCTGCACAGCCGCTATAATCGCAAGGTGGTCGAGCAGGCGGCGATTGCCGGCGTGCTCACGCCGAAGATCATCGGCGATCGTCGCCACGGCAAACGCCGCCGCCGACTACATCGCACGGCGCCTCGACGCGCTGGCCGAGGAGGTCGAGCGCGGCTGGACCGGGCGCTTCACCGAGGGCGAAGGCTTCCAGTTCGAGCGCACCGTGCGCGGCGTCAAGGACGTCGCCATCATCGACGACGCGCTGCTCGGCTCGGCCGATGCGCGCAAGCTCGACGAATATGCCGGCAGGCTGCAGGAAGCCTATCCGCGCCCCGGCCTGCTGCGGCGCAAGGACACCGAAACCGCCATCCACGGCCCGGTCGGCCTGTTCGAGGCGGTAACCGATGCCGGCCGCAAGGGCGTGTCGCTGCAGCGCTACAAAGGTCTCGGCGAGATGAACCCGGACCAGCTGTGGCAAACCACGCTCGACACCAACGAGCGCTCGCTGCTGCAGGTCAGGGTCAAGGAAGTCGACGAGGCCGACGACATCTTCACCAAGCTGATGGGCGATGTGGTTGAACCGCGGCGCGAATTCATTCAGGATAATTCGCTGAGCGCCAATGTCGATGTGTAACGTGTAGGAAAAAGCCGTGCCGCCCATCCAGTATATTGTTGAGGGCGGCCAGCGCCTTGCCGGTACGATCGAGCCCTCCGGCAACAAGAATGCGGCGCTGCCGATCATCGCAGCCGCGCTACTCACCGAACATCCCGTAACGCTCGACAACGTGCCGCGCATTCGCGACACCGAAACGCTGGTCGAGCTGGTCCGCTCGGTCGGCGCCACCGCCGAATGGCAGGCACGCAATACGCTGCTGATCCACGCCAAGGAGATCCGCGCCGCCGACCTCGATCCCGAGCTCTGCGCGCGCATCCGCGCCTCGATCCTGCTGGCGGGGCCGCTGCTGGCGCGCTGCGGCGAAGTGGCGTTGCCGCCGCCCGGCGGCGACGTGATCGGCCGCAGGCGCCTCGACACGCATTTCCTCGCCTTCGAGCAACTCGGCGCCACCGTCACCGCGACGCACCGGCTGGAATTCAAGGCCTCGCGGCTGAAGGGCGCCGACGTCTTTCTCGACGAGCCCAGCGTGACCGCAACCGAAAACGCGCTGGTCGCGGCGGTCGCCGCCCGCGGCACCACCTATTTGCGCAACGCCGCCTCCGAACCCCATGTGCAGGATCTTGCGCATTTCCTGGTCAAGCTCGGCGCAAAGATCGAAGGCATCGGCACCAACACCATGGTGATCGAGGGCGGCACCACGCTCGGCTCCGCGCGGTATTCCATCGGCCCGGACCACATCGAGGTCGGGTCGCTGATCGGGCTCGCCGCGGTGACGCGCTCTCCATTGCGCATCGCGCGCGCCGGCGTCGAACATCTGCGCTCGATCCGCATGGGTTTTGAGCGGCTCGGCATCGTCTGCGGCGTCGAGGACGACGATCTGATCGTTCCCTCGAACCAGACCATGAAGATCCACGACGACTTCGGCGGCCATGTGCCCAAACTCGAGGATCAGCCCTGGCCGGCCTTTCCGGCCGACCTGATGTCGATCGCCATCGTCACCGCCACGCAATGCGACGGCGTGATCCTGATGTTCGAGAAGATGTTCGAAGTCGCGGATGTTCTTCGTCGACAAGCTGATCGCGATGGGCGGACGCATCGTGCTGTGCGACCCGCATCGCGCGATCGTCGCGGGCCCGAGCCGGCTGCGCGGCGCGCCGATGACCTCGCCCGACATCCGCGCCGGCATGGCGATGCTGCTCGCCGCGGTCTGCGCCGAGGGCACCTCGACCATCAACAACGCCGACCAGATCGAGCGCGGCTACGAGCGGATCGAGGAACGGTTGAACGCGCTCGGCGCCAAAATCACGCGAATACCGGAACGGCCGCGCGGATAAGTCTCTTGCTTCGCACGGCTGCGGCCACCATTTCGACCAGCCCGACTGATAGTTTGGTTCCATGACTTCCCTCGACAAGATCGAGCGCGCCGGCGAGCTGGCAGCGCCGCAGAATCATCTCGCCGCTGAGCTGACGGAGACCATCCGGCTCGCAGCGCCGATGGCGATGACGCAGCTCGGCCAGATCGCGATGATGACGACCGATCTCGCCTTCATCGGACGGCTCGGCGATGACGCGGTGGCAGCCGCGGCGCTCGGCCACACCGTGTTCTTCGTCAGCTTCACCTTCGGGCTTGGCCTGGTCGCGGCCGTAGCACCCCTTGCCGCGCAGGCTTTTGGCGCGCGCGATCCGCGCCAGGTGCGCCGCGCCGTGCGTACCGGCCTGTGGGTGGCCCTCCTGGTATCGATCCCGATCATGTTCCTGCCGTTGCACGGCGAGCAGATCCTGCTCGCGCTCGGGCAGGCGCCGGAGGCGGCGCGCCTCGGCCAGCAATATCTGTTCGGGCTCGTCTGGGGCATTGCGCCTGCGCTGTGGTTCATCGCCATCCGCGGCTTCATGGGCGCGGTCAACCGGCCGGAGCCGGTGCTCTGGATCACGCTCGCAGCGGTGCCCGCCAACGCGCTGCTGGTGTACCTCCTGCTCCACGGCCATTGGGGGTTTCCGAAACTCGGACTGTTCGGCGCAGGGCTTGCCACCACCATCGTCAATATCGGCACGTTCGTCGCTGCCCTGGGGTTCGTGATGTGGCGGCGGCCGTTCCGGAAATATCACATCCTGGCGCGGCTCTGGCGCATCGACTGGCCGCTGATGCGCCAGCTGGTGACGCTCGGTGCGCCGATCTCGCTGTCGATGCTGATGGAGTACGGCCTGTTCTCGTCGGCTGCGCTTTTGATGGGGCTGATCGGCACCGCGGCGCTCGCCGCGCATCAGGTGGCGCTGCAGGTCACCGCGATCCTGTTCATGGTGCCGCTCGGCATCGGCATGGCCGCGACCGTGCGGGTCGGGCATGCCGTCGGCCGCGGCGATGCGGCTGGGGTCAAACGCGCCGGCGATCGTCGCGCTGTGGCTCGGCATCGTGCTTGCCGTGCATCTTCACCATCATCGTCGTATTCGCGCGCTTTGCGATTGCGGAAGCATTCTTCGGCCACGGCGCGACCGGCGCCGGGACCATCGCGCTCACCGCGACGCTGCTGGTGGTCGGCGCCACCTACTTCATCACCGACGGCATCCAGACCATCGTCGCCGGCGCGCTGCGCGGTCTCAACGACACCCGCGTGCCGTTGCTGCTCGCCGTCGTAAGCTACTGGCTGATCGGGTTCACGATGGCGTGCGTCCTCGGCTTCCGGACCGAACTTGGTGCAGTTGGCGTGTGGATCGGCCTGTCCTGCGGAACGCTGGTCTATGCCATCCTCCTGATCCTGCGCTTCCGGAAACTTGCCAGCAGGTTCGGCTGCATGACGGTCGAGGAAGTGACACCGCAGATCGATCCCGCATCGCTGCTGGCCGGCGCGCAGTTCATGGATGCCTATCGCCTCGACGTGGACGGAGCCAACCTCGACGCGCGACGTGCGGCGGAACGGATGATGGCGCGCGCCCCGCGCTGGGTCGATGCGCTCTTGGTGTTGCGCAATATCATCGTCGCGCCGTTCGGCCTGAAGGGATCGGGCGCGCAGGAGCGCTTGCCGCGCGACATCATCGGTATCTTTCCCGTGGTCAGCGAAACGCCGGAACGCCTGGTCGCCGGCTTCAACGACAAGCACCTCGATTTCCGTGTCGTGCTCGACGTCGCGACGTCGGGCACACGGCAGAGCGTCACCGCGACCACGCTGGTGCTGACGCATAACTGGCTGGGACGTACTTATCTGGCGACGATCATGCCGTTTCACCGAATCGTGGTCCGCGCCATGCTGGCGCAGGTGGCCGGCCTAGCGCGTCCTGCGGGGTCTGAATTGCCGGAAGGGATGTTGACGCCGCTGCGCGGTGGTCCTACCAAATTCGCAGCAAACGATAACACCCGAGGCAACGCCATGGCCCATGAAACCGAAACCCTCGCCGGCTATGTCGCCAACCTGAAATTCGAGGACATCCCGCCGGAGGTCTTGGAGCGCGCCAAGGTGCTGACGCTCGACTTCCTCGGCAGCGCCATCCGTGCGCGGCGCGATGCGGAATCGACCCCCTCGCTGATGAAGATGCTGGAAGCGCTCAAGCTCGACGGCAAGGGCGAGTCCACCGTGTTCGGCGACAGCAAGACCTGGACGCCGGCGGTGGCGGCGCTGCTCAACGGCGCGCTCGGCCATTCGCTTGATTTCGACGACACCCATGCGAATTCCTCGCTGCATCCGAGTGCCCCGGTGGTGCCGGCCGCGTTCGCCGTCGGCGAGATGACGGGCGCGTCCGGCCGCGACGTGCTGACCGCGATCGTCGCCGGCTATGAAGTATGTTGCCGGCTCGGCAATGCGCTCGATCCGACCTCGCACTACGCCAGGGGTTTTCACCCGACCGCGACGGCGGGCACCTATGGCGCGGCGGCGGCGGCAGGAAAACTGTTCGGCCTCGTCGAAGGAGCAGATCATCTCCGCCTTCGGCGTCTCCGGCAGCCAGGCGGCAGGCTCGCTGCAATTCCTCGTCAACGGCGCCTGGAACAAGCGCTACCAAGTGGGCGCTGCCGCGATGAACGGCGTGATCGCGGCAACGCTTGCGCGCAATGAATTCATCGGTTCGTCTGAAGCCGTCGAGGGCAAGCATGGCCTGCTCGTCGGCTACAGCGACAATCCGCATCCGGACAAGGCGGTCGCAGGCCTCGGCAAGGTCTACGAGACCATGAAGATCGGCGTAAAGCCCTATCCGAGCTGCCGCTACACCCATGCCGCGCTCGATGCGCTGATCGCGATGCGCCGCGAGCACAATCTCACCCCGGACCAGGTCAAGCGCGTCGAGATCGGGCTGCACCGCAACGGCATCACGCTCACCGGCGATGCCGCGACCAAGCGGCATCCGACGTCCGTCGTCGGCGGGCAGTTCTCGATGTTCTTCACCGGCGCGGTCGCGCTCGACCAGGGCTCGTTCGGCTGGGACGATTACGGGCGGCTGGGCGATGCCGCCGTCGACGCGCTCGCCGACAAGTTCGACGTGGTGCAGGACGACCGTCTCGAGATCGGCCGTACCCATCCGTTCGGCGCTCGCGTCTCCATCACCACCGACGACGGCACCCATGAGCGGCTTTATGCCGATCCCTCGGGCGAGCCGACCTCGTTCCCCGACGCGCAGGCGATGCAGCAGAAATTCCTCACGCTCGCCCGTCCGGTGCTGAACGGCCGCGCCGACCAGCTTGCGGACGCGATCCTGTCGCTGGAGCGATTCGACCGCGTCGAGAAGGCCACCCAGCTCGGCCGGCAATAGTCGCAACTCGATCAATTGCTCCCCGCCAATTTTGCGTGGGCGTTCGTCGCCGCCATTACGTCGACAACGAGCTGGAACACGCCGTCGGCCGCCAGCGGCCAGTTCGGCGAACGGCCGAAGCGGACGATCACCAGCCGCTCCGCGGGGATGACGATCACATACTGCCCGATCGTGCCCTTGGCGAAGAAGGCGTCGCGCGGCATGCCGCGCTCGGCGCGGTAGGTCGCGCCAAAACTGTCGCCGAGATTGGTCCAGAAGCCCGCGCCCATGCCAACAAAGGCTGATGGCGTCGGCGCGGCCGAATACTTTACCCAGCCTTCGGGCAGGATGCGTTTTCCGCCGGCGACACCGTCATTGAGATAGAGCTGGCCGAAGCGTGCCCAGTCGCGCGCGCTTGCCAGCATCTGGCTCGAGCCTTCCGCATTGCCCGAGGCATCGAACTCGAGCGCGACGTGGCGCATGCCGAGCGGGCCGAACAATTCCTGCCGCGCAAAGCCCATCATATCGGCGGGGCTGCCGCCGGCCGCTTGGCGGATCAGATGCGCTAGGATGACGGTGTTGCCATCGTGATAATTCCAGGCCGTGCCCGGCGTGGTCTCCAGCGGCATGCTCTCGGCATAGGAAGCCATGTCGCTTTCCATGAACTTCATGCGGTTGACCGGCTCGAGCGCCGAGGCGAGCGAGGCCGACAGCGAGCTGCCGAGCGCAAGGCCCGCCGTGTGGCGCAGGAGATGATCGAGCGTGATCGCAGCTCTGGGATCGCCTGGCGTCCTGCCATGCCGCGATCGGCACGGGTTCGTGCAGCTTCAGTGTCCCCTTGCGCACCATGATGCCGGCCAGCGCCGAGATCACCGATTTGGTGGCGGAGAAGCCGAGTAGCGGCGTGTCGATGCCGATGCCATCGGCATAGCGCTCGGCGATGACCTGCCCGTCCTTCATGACAACGATCGCGCGGGTATTGCGCGGCGTGGACTTGTCCGGTTCGGCAAAAGCGCGGTCGAGCGCGGCGGCGAGTTGCGGCATCTCGCGGCGCAACGATCGACGAACCGGCGATGTCCGGCAGCAGCGCGGGCTTGGCGTCCATTGCCGGCAGCGAAATATCGGCCGCCGCGCCGCCGTGATCGAGATAGCAGCCGAGACCTTCTCCGCGGAACACGGCGTGGCTCTTGCCGATCCCGAACAGCGTCACGGTGACATCCTTGGCCGCGCGGTCGACGCGATAGTCGATCGCCCAGGTGATCAGCCCGGTGCCGGGCATGGCGGCCGTGGTCTCGGAAAACACCCGCGCCGGGTCGAGGCCGGAGACGAAGGTTTCGGTGCAGATGACGTTGGCGACGAAGCCGGTTGCGATTTTCGGCACGTCGCGGGCGCGCGCGGCGGACAGCGCCAGCGCGCTCGGGCGGTGGAGGCGGCGAGAATGAGGAACAGTTTTTTGCGGGTCATGGATGGCTCCGGCTTGAGGTTGCCTCCACCAGCCCGATGCCGCGCCGGCCGCTCGCCGGATTTGGGAAATGGCCTCGCCGAATTCTGCACGCGTCTTGCCGATTTCGAAATTATCCTGAAATCACAATGAAATAGAGCTCAGGCCGCGATTCCGCGCTGGCGGCGATATTCGGTCGGCGTCACGCCCGTGGTCGCCTTGAAGGCGCGGTTGAAGGGGCCGAGCGAGGCAAAGCCCGCGTCCATCGCGATGGTGATGACGGGCACTTCGGCCTGCGTGGGATCGGCGAGCGCGGCCTTGGCTTCCTCGATGCGGTGATTGTTGAGGAAGACATTGAAATTGCGATAGCCGAGTTGCTGGTTGATCAGCCGCCGCAGCCGGTATTCGGGAATCGACAGTTTTGTCGCCAGCGAGCCGATGCTGACATTGTCGTGGCGGTAGATCCGCTCGTTCGCCATCAGCCGCATCAGGGCATCGACCAGTTTCTGGTCGGCGGGCCGTCTCCGGCGGCACGGCCGGTTGCTCGCCGGCGCGGCACCGAAAACAATTCCGCGCCGTCGACGCGCAGCATCGCAATGCAGATCGACGCGACAATGCCGACGAGCATGACGGCATTCGCGGCGTTGGCGACCTCGGCGGCGTTGCCGCCGGACAGCGCGATCTGCAGGATCGCATTGATACCGCCATAGATCGCGGCCGCGCTCACGATGAACACGCGGATCCGCCGCCGGCCCTCGACGAGATCGGCCGACCAGGACGCGATGGTTTGCGCCACCGCAAGCGCGATGAAGCCGAGCGCGATCAGGTTGATGGCGATCACGCGATCCGCGCATTGCCGATCGGCGGGCGCAAAGAACGCGCAATTGACGAAACTGAAGGCGGTGACGGCAAGCCATAAGCCTACGTGCCACCAGCGCAGCGAAAGGAATCGTCGAACAGCGCGCGGGTGAACAGCCAGAACACCACGATATTGCCGGTGGAGAGCGCGATCAGCGGCGCAGCACCAAGCGAAACCGGCGCGGGATGCCGATCGCGGAGGACGACCGCATGCGCCGCCGAGCCCAGCGCGAAGGCGACCGCGAGCCTTCCCGCCACGACATGACGAAAGTCGCGATACAGCGCGGCCGCGAGCACCAGCAGCAGCGCGACGGTCGCGGCGCGCAAGGCGAGGTCGAGGAGAGAAAGGGAGATCAATTTGTTCAACCATGGATGCTGTTGGTTTCGAATTCTAGCACCGTTGTCGTCCCCGCGCACGCGGGACCCATAACCACAAATCTCCGTTATCGGGTGCGCTGTGGCTCCAGCCATCGCAAAACGACCTCCTGAGGTTATGGGTCCCTGCTTTCGCAGGGACGACGTGGAGTATGATCGCCGAAAAAACAACGGAGAAAAAAAATGAGCTGGCTTCCCTCCAACGATCCCGTGCTCGGCGATCGCCAAGACCTGCGATGCGCTCGATCTCGTCATCGTGCCGCGCACCCGCGACCTCGGCGACGGCTTTGCGGTGCGGCGCGCGCTGCCGCATGGCAAGCGGCAGATGGTGGGGCCCTTCATCTTCTTCGACCATTTCGGTCCGGTGCAGTTCATGGCGGGCAAGGGCATGGACGTGCGGCCGCATCCGCATATTGGGCTTGCCACCGTCACCTATCTGTTTGACGGCGCGATCATGCATCGCGACAGCGAGGGCAACATCCAGGAGATCCAGCCCGGCGCGATGAATCTGATGACGGCCGGCCGCGGCATCGCGCATTCCGAGCGCACGCCCGACGTGCAGCGCCGCGACGGCCAGCAGATGCTGGGCCTGCAGAGCTGGATCGCGCTACCAAAAGGCTCCGAGGAGATCGCGCCGTCGTTCCAGCATTATGCGGCGGAAAGCCTGCCGACGGTGAAGGAAAGCGGCTTCACCGCGCGTATCATTGCGGGCTCGTCGTTCGGCGCGACGTCGCCGGTGAGCATGGTCTCGCCGTGGTTCTACACCGAGGTCACCGCACAGGCCGGCACCAGCGTGCCGCTCGACCCAGACCATGAGGAACGGGCGATCTATGTCGTCGACGGCGAAGTCGAGATTGCCGGTGAGCGCTACGAGGGACCGCGGCTGCTGATCTTCCGTCCCGGCGACCGCATCACCGTGAAGGCGACCGGGCCGGTGCGCATGATGTTTCTGGGCGGCGATGCACTGGAGGGTCCGCGGCACATCTGGTGGAATTTCGTCTCCTCCAGCAAGGAACGCATCGAGCAGGCCAAACAGGACTGGAAAACCGGCCGGTTCGCCGCTGTTCCGCAGGAGCACGAGTTCATTCCGCTGCCGGAATGAGCTAATCCCTCTCCTCGAATTCAGCTTGCGCATGATCTTGTCCGAAAACCGGACCCCGACTTTTCGGGATCATGCGGGGAGAGAACACCTATGAACGCCATGCTCGCCAGCGATCTGCCGTTGCCCCGCATCGGGCGCGGCAAGGTGCGCGATATCTACGCCGTGGGCGAGGACCGCGTGTTGCTGCTCACCACCGACCGCATCAGCGCGTTCGATGTGGTGATGGCGGAAACCATTCCGATGAAGGGCGCGGTGCTGACGCAGATCAGCGCCTGGTGGTTCAAGCGGCTGGAAGGCGTGGTGCCGCATCACATGGTCAGCGCGGATGCGGATGCGATCATCGCACAGGTGCCGGAATTCAAGGCGCACCGCGCCGATATTGTCGGCCGCGCGATGCTGTGCAAACGTACCACCGTGTTTCCGATCGAATGCGTGATCCGCGGCTACATCTCGGGCTCCGCCTGGAAGGAGTATTCGGCAAGCGGCACCTTGGCGGGCGAGAAGCTGCAGGCTGGCCTCACCGAGAGCGCCAAGCTCGAGCCGTCGATCTTCAGCCCGGCGACCAAGGCGGAGACCGGCCATGACGAGAACATCACGGTGTCGCGGGTGCGCGAGATCGTGGGCCCAGAGGTCGCGGCAAAACTCGAGCAGATGGCGCGCACGATCTATACGCTGGGCGAGAAGATCGCGCGCGACCACGGCATCATCATCGCCGACACCAAGTTCGAGTTCGGCCGCGACAAGGACGAACGCATCATCCTGATCGACGAGGTGATGACGCCGGATTCCTCGCGCTTCTGGGCCGCCGACGCCTACAAGCCCGGCCAGCCGCAGCCGAGCTTCGACAAGCAGCCGCTGCGCGACTATCTCGACGCCGAGCGCAAGGCCGGCCGCTGGGAACGGCGATGCACCGGCGCCGAAACTGCCGGCAACCGTGGTCGAGGCGACGAGCAAGCGCTATCTCGAAGCGTATCGTCGGGTGACGGGGAGTGAGTTGAAGATCTGACGCCGTGCTGGGGCGCACCGGACCAAAAACTCGCAAAACAACCCCATGCAAAGTAGACCAGTGCCGTGGGGCGGATTCGCCCGCCGCGCGAGGTAAATCCCTTTCACCCGACATGAGCACAAACCTTTTGTCCCGCCGCGCCCGCTTCTGCAGTGTCCGCGCGCAACGGAGGCAGCAGCATGCGTCAGCTCACCTATGTCGGCGGCACGAAGATCGAGTGGTGGGACGTGCCCGAGCCAAAACTGCTGGACGATCGCGACGCGATCGTGGCGCCGCTGGCGGTGACGCGCTGCGACCTCGATCTGGCGATTGCCGGCGGCCGCGTCCGGCCTGCCCGGCCCGTTCGCGCTCGGGCACGAGACCGCAGGCCGCGTGGTCGATGTCGGCGACGCCGTGAAGAATTTCTGCGCCCGGCGATCTCGTGATCGTGCCGTTCCAGATCAGCTGCGGCGAATGTGCTGCCTGCCGGCGCGGCCATACCAATGCCTGCACCAGCGTGCCGTTCCGTTCGTCCTATGGGCTGAAGCCGGTATGCGGCGTCGAATATGGCGGCGGGCTGTCCGATCTGATCCGGGTGCCGTTTGCCGATCACATGCTGGTGCGGCAACCGAAGGGCCATGCCATGTCGCAGACCGCAGGCCTCGCCGACGGCGCGACCGACGGCTTCAGCTCGGTAGCCAACTGGCTGAAGCAGCGGCCGGGCGAGGAGGTGCTCGTCATCGGCGGTTTTGGGCAATCACTGTCGATGTTCGCGGTGCAGGCCGCCGTCAGCCGCGGTGCGCGGCGGGTCGTCTATGTCGATGACGATCCGGCGCGGCTGGCAAAGGCGAAATCGCTCGGCGCGGAAGTGCACGAGGCTCCGAAGGGGTTAGCGATGGAATTCGATCGGAAAATTTCCCATCGTGATCGACGCCGCCGCGACCGACGCGTCCATCCTGCTCGCATTCCGCTCGGCGGAGCCGAACGGCATCTGCCAGCGCATGTATGGCGATTTCACCGACGACCACGCCGGTGCCGCTGCGCCACATGTACGGCGTCGGCATCACCTTTCGCGTCAGCCGCGTCAATGTGCGCGCCGAACTTGCCGGAATGCGTCGATCATGTCGAGCGCGGACATTTCCATCCCGAGCACGTCATCACGCGGCGCGTCCGTTTGAGGATGCGCATGAAGCGATCGGCGATCCCACCATCCGCGTCGCCTTTGTTCGCGATGGCGTGGACTAGCACGAGCGGTTAGGCTTTCCGCAGAACAAGAACACCGGGAGGCCGCCGCCATGTCCGAAGATAATTCCGTCCTCGTCGACCGCGAGGGGGCAGTGACGATCGTCACCATCAACCGTCCGCAAGTCCGCAACGCCGTCGACGCGCCACCGCGCGAAAACTCTATGACGCCTTCCTCGCCTTTGATGCCGACAAGGAGGCCTCGGTCGCGGTGTTCACCGGCACCGGCGGCTATTTCTGTGCCGGCGCGGGCCTCAAGAAAGTCGCCGCCGGCGATCCCGAGAAGAAGCGCGAGCTTGGCGGGTTCGACACCATCGCGCCGATGGGGCCGACGTCGGCTGCGGCTGACAAAGCCCGTGATTGCCGCGGTCGAGGGCTTTGCGGTGGCCGGCGGCATGGAGCTTGCGCTGTGGGCCGACATGCGCGTGGTCGCCGAAGACGCCACCTTCGGCATCTTCTGCCGCCGTTTCGGCGTGCCGCTGATCGATCTCGGCACCATCCGCCTGCCGCGCCTGATCGGCCATTCCCAGGCGATCGACCTGATCCTGACGGGTCGTCCGGTCGGCGCACAGGAGGCGCTGCGCATGGGGCTTGCCAACCGCGTGGTCGCCCGCGGCGAAGCCTCGGCGCACGCGATTGCGCTGGCGCAGGAAATCGCGCGCTTTCCGCAGACCTGCATGCGCGCCGACCGGGCGTCGGCGCTGCGGCAATGGGATCTTTCGGAAGAGGAAGCCATCGCCAACGAAATGCGCGGCGGGCTTGAGGTGATCGCCTCCGGCGAGACGTTTTCCGGTGCGGCGCGGTTCGCGTCCGGCGTGGGCCGCCACGGCGCGGTTCAGCCAAGATTAGCGCCGAAACCGAACAGTCCGCAAATTTCTGCTTGCGGGCGCGCCGCGGTCGTCTACCAATACCGTCAGGTCAAGGCGTGATGATCTTTTCGTCGTCACGCGTTGTTCATAGACATTTTCCGGAAGCCTGTTCCCGTGTTCGGGATCATGCCCCAAGGGCTGGATTACGCGGTGGCTCGTCCATTTGGTTCGTTGATCCCAGGCATCACAACCGACACGGTCATCCGTGACGTGTTCGGCGGCGCCGCTGCCAGCATCCTGACCGTTCCTTCGGCCTTTCCTACGCGCTCCTGATCTTTGCCCGGGCCGGTTCCGCCTACCTCGCCTATGGCGTCGCGGCCACCTTCGTTTCATCGGCGATCATCGCAGCGGTGCTCGCGGGCGGCAGCTCGCTCCCATCCTGATCGCCGGGCCGGATGCCTCGACCAGCGGGGCAATGACGGGAATTCTGGCGGCTGCGCTGGTCGAGCGCATGGCGGCGGCTCATCCGGCGGCGTCCTTGCTTGCGCCGACCCTGATCACGCTCGGCCTTGCCAGCATCGCAACCGGGCTCGTGTTGTGCGGATTTGGGCTGAGCCGGCTCGGCCGGGCGATCCGCTATGTGCCCTATCCCGTAGTCGGTGGCTTCCTCGGCGCGACCGGCTGCCTGATCCTGCTCGGCGCTGTCAGGGTGATCACCGGCCATCGCCTGCAATTCGCTACCCTCGGTGAGTTCGCCGACGCGACCATCTTGCTGGAACTCGGCGCAGCCATCGCCATGGCGGTTGTCCTGTATTTGACCTGGCATCGTTCACGCAGCCCGATCGGCCTGCCGGTGATCCTGATCGGCGGCGTCCTGCTCGGCCATCTCGGCCTCCGGGTCGCGGGCTTCTCGCTGGCGGACGCGCAAGGCGCGGGCTGGGTGTTCGTTCCGCCACCAAGGAAGTTCATGCTGATGCTGCCGTGGGCCGAGATCGAACATTATCCCTGGCGCATCTTCGCCGACCTCTCCGTCGATCTCGTTGCGGTGATCTTCGTGACCGCATCCAGCACGCTGTTCAACACCGCCGGCATCGAGGTCGCGACGCAGCGCGACGCCAATCTGGAGCGCGAGCTCGACGTCACCGGGCTCGCCAACATCGCGTCCGGCGCTTTCGGCGGATACCGGCTGCGTCTCGATCAGCCGCACGATCCTCAGCTTCAGTGCCGGCGCCCGCGGCCGGATCGCCGGCCTGACCGCCTCGGCGATCGCGCTGCTCATGCTGGCGCAGGCGACCGCCCTGCTCGGCTTCATCCGAAATTCGTGCTTGGCGGGCTGCTGATCTATCTCGGCGCCGAATGGCTGCCACAAATGGATCGTCGCATCGCGCAAGCGCACCCTCGCGGCTGCGGCCAGGTGACGCCCATCAAGTGACGAGCGACCTGTGCGTCTGTTACAAATCCATCCTGAAGAGCTAAGGTGTCGCAGCGGGAACTGCGTCTACCGCATAAAGGAGCGACACATGAAACTCACTGCGATGGTCCTCAGCGGCCTGCTGCATCGGAACGGGAATCGCCGTCGCGCAGGATGCGCAAGCCGAGAAGACCATCATCGCCAACGAGCGCGCCGTCAACGACGCGTTCGCGAAGGGAGATCCAGCGGCCTTCAAGGCGCTGGTGGCAGCAGACGGGTGGGCGGTGGACTCGGTGATGGGACGCGCACCGGTGGCCGACATGCTGAAGGACTTTGCCGGACTGACGAAGGAGCTCAAGATCGCCTCGTGGGACATCACCGAGAGCAAGAAGATCGTGTGGGTTGACGCCACCACCGCGATTCATCATTAGTGGACGGCGAAAGGTAAGGACCATGGCAAGCCGCTCGTGAGCCCCGGTGTGGGCCTCGACGGTCTGGACCAAGAAGAGCGGGAAGTGGATGGCCCTGTTCCACCACGAGTCCCCACTCCCCGCAGCAGACGCCAAGCGCTGAGCCAGTGCCGCGAACGGAACAGCGCGTGACCGCCACGCGCCGCTGAGAAGGAGCGCGCCGAATGAGCGCGCTCCCCACCCTCTCAGACGTGCTCGAAGACCACGAACGGCTCTCGATAGACACATAGCATCTTGTTCGCTTCGTCGTCTCCGATGCACTGCATCTTGGCGGCGTCCCAGTGAAGCGTCCGGCCGACGCGGTAGCTGATGTTCGCCAGGTGGCATAGGTTGGCGAGCAGCGCCGTTCCTGGATCTCGGCGTCGAAAGCCACCTTGCGGCTCCGCACGGCGTCGAGGAAATTGGCCCTGTGCTCGTCCTTCTTGTCGCCCCGGTCCGGTGTCTGGTCTTCCCGGAACCGTTGTACCTGTCGAGTTGTCCATGACGGATCGCCATCGAGCCGTAGAACAGGTTGCCGATGGTATTGCCGTCTTCGCCATTGATCCCCGCCTTCGTGCGGCGAAATCCAGGGCGAACTTCGAAGGCACCATCTTCGTCTGGCCGTCGCCGTAATCGAAGGTGGCGATAATCGTGTTCGGCGTCTCCTGGTCGTCGTCGAACATGAACTTGCCGCCGCTGGACGAAGACCCTCTGTCGGCAGCGTCGACGCCGAGGCCCCAGCGGGCGATGTCCATCTCGTGGACGCCGTGGTTGCCGATGTCGCCGTTGCCCGTAGTCCCAGAACCAGTGCCAGTTGTAGTGGAAGCGGTTCGGGTTGAACGGCGCGCTCGGCGCCGGGCCGCGCCAGAGGTCGTAATCGACGCCGGCGGGCACCGGCGCGTCGGGCTTCGTGGCCGATCGACTCGCGCCGCTTGTAGCAGAGCCCGCTTGGCCATGTAGACCTTGCCGAGCTCGCCGCCGGACGCAGCTGCGATCGCCTCGCCTCGCGCGGCTGATCGCTCCGCGCTCTGCGTGCCGACCTGGACCATGCGGCCGTACTTGCGGGCCGCCTCGACCATCTGCCGCCCTTCGCAGACGTTGTGGCAGACCGGCTTCTCGACGTAGACGTCCTTGCCGGCCTGGCAGGCCCAGATCGTCGCCAGCGCGTGCCAGTGGTTCGGGAGTGGCGATCGAGACCGCGTCGATGTCCTTGTCGTCGAGCAGCTTGCGCAGGTCGTCGTAGGTCGCCGGCTTTCTCGAGACCTTTGACTCGGGCGGCTTCGACTTCTCGGCGAGTGCGCTCGTCGACGTCGCAGAGCGCGACGATCTTGACGTTCGGCAGGCCCGGCCACGCCGCTACATGGCTGCTGCCCCGGCCCCCGCAGCCCACGACGCCGATCCGCACCGTGTCGTTCGGACTGGCGAGTCCGCGAACGGCCGCGCCGCCCGCCATGACCGCCGTGCTCATCAGAAAATGTCGTTGGTTCATCGCTGCTCCTGCCAGAACTGGCGGCCATCATTGTGCGAGACGCCGCGCACGGCGATTCTGCCATACACCGCGAGCCGGCGCGACTCATCACGCCGGCGTTGAGCGTAGGGCTTGCTCAGCGCGTCCTTGCGTGCGGACCTGGCTCGAGGTGTTGGATTCGCTGTACGAGGGCTCGTGGACCCCGGGCTCCAGCGCTTCCGCTGCGCCGTTCGCATTTCGCGGCGAGGGCCGGGCGGAGCGCGGCCTGGCTAGCAGGCTGCTCCGCCTCGCCGACGGCCACGCCGATGCGCGCCGCCTCGAGCAGGCGCTGCTGCGCAATTTCACCGAGTCCCGCCCACCGCGCGGCCGCTCCCGGGGACTCGATCTGGACCTGGATGGCCCTGGGGCAGCATCGAGGGCTGCCGACGCGGCTGCTCGATTGGAGTTACTCGCCGCTGGTCGCGCTGCACTTCGCCACTGAGCACGCCGCCGATCTCGACACCGATGGCGTCGTCTGGTGCGTGAACTTCATCGAGACCAACGCCCGCCTGCCGCCGCGCCTGAAGCGCATGCTTCAACGGGAGGCCTCCGACACATTCACGGCCGACATGTTGAGCACGTTTGGCAGCGTGTCTGCCTGAATACGCTGACCCGCGAGCCATTCGTGGTGTTCGTCGAGCCGCCGGCGATCGACGATCGCATCCTGCATCAGCTGGCGCTGTTCTCACTCATCTCGAGCCCCGCCGCGGCGCTGGACGACTGGCTCCGCGACCGGCCGGAGTTGTATCGCCGCGTCGTGGTCCCGGCCCGTCTCAAACGTGAAATCCGCGACAAGCTCAATCAGGCCAACATCAACGAACGCGTTCTGTTCCCTGGTCTGGACGGCCTCAGCCGATGGCTGACCCGCTACTACACACCTGCCACGAAGCCCGAGCTCGAAGCGCAGGTCGACGACACGGCGCGGCGCCGCCGTGGCGCCCGGCCAGCCCGCCGCCGCGCCTAATCAATTTCCCGTCATGCTGTATCGGCAGGGGCTTTGCTCCTTGCGGGATTCGCCTGGCGATGCGGGCAGATGTCGATCGCGCCAGGTTCGGCGACGCTGTCGCCAGTCCGGCTCCTGCGCGTATGTCGCGGGGTGCGCCGGGCTGCGCGACCGGCCGCCGGATGAACACTCACGGGATCCGGTCACGATCATCCGCTCGATTCGCACCTGGACTCTTCAATGGGTTCACGGGTATTGAGCGCGAGCGCGAAGGCCCTGATTAGTTTGGCTGGCTTCTCCCGGCCGAGCACCGCGGCAGCTCGTGCGGCGCCGCGCCAGTTGCGCGCCCGGACGCGGTCGGTCGTGTTCTCGACCGGGCCGGAGATCGGTGAAGATGTCCACCAGCCGCGACAGCCCCGTCAACGCTTCCCGCCCCGCTTCCGAATACTGGACGACCGGCCACTGCCGGTCGATGACCGCGCGGATGCTCCGCAGCATTCGTTCACCATCCCGGGACAAGCTGGCACTGTATCGCCGATAACGTGTGACCGCAGGCGACTGGTAGCACCAGGCCTCGTATCGCCGCGCGACCCGAAGAAGATAGAAGTCGAAATCGTCGGCGCCCCACGATCCTGGAACCGGTGACCGTCGACAGCATCAGCGCGGAACATCACCGACAGCAGGATGATGTTGTCCCACTCGAAGCGCAGGAGGGCGTGGTAGATGTCGCCGCCCGGCGGAGGCAGCGGGACCTGCCACGGCACTGGCGCGCCGTCGTAGGTCATTTCTTCACGCGGCCGACCACGAAGCCACATTCCGGGTGGGCATCGAGCTGAGCCAGTCCGTCTCGAATCGCGAGCAGCAGCGGGTGGTCGTCGGCGTCAAGGAAGATGAACAGAGATCCCCAGCTCGCGGCAATGCGGTGTTTTGCGCGCGAGCAGCAAGTTTCGGCATTCTCCTGACGGATGAGCCGCGTTTGGGGGTGCGTCCACTATGCGTTCGAGGTCGCGCGGCGATCCGTCGTCAATCACGAGAACTTCGTACAGACCGGCGCGTCTGGGCGTCGACACTGGCGAGCGTCTCGTCCAGGAGACGCTCATCCTCGGGGGTGCGGGCAAGACACGGAACAATGATGGATACCAGCGG
>CAWFLW010000029.1:0-325715 GCA_963816655.1 uncultured Alphaproteobacteria bacterium
AAGAAGGTGATCGATGGCGCCTATGGCATCTCCTACTGGTGGGTCGGCAAGAGCGTCACAGCAACGCTGTTCGCAAACACCCCGGCCGGCATCGCCGGCATGGATCCGGTCGACTTCATCGGCTGGGTTTACGACGGCGGCGGCCTCGAGCTGTGGAACGAGTTCTATCAGAAGGAGCTGAAGCTCAATCTGGTCGCCATGCCGAGCATCCCGCCCAGCCCGCAGGCGCTCGGCTGGTTCAAGCGGCCCATCAAGGACCTCCCCGACTTCAAGGGCATGAAGTGCCGCCAGACCGGCATCGTCTCCCAGCTCTATGCCAAGATGGGCATGGCCGTCGTCAATATGCCCGGTGGTGAGATCCTGCCTGCTGCCGAGCGTGGCACGATCGATTGCGCGGAGTGGGTCGGTGGCGTCGAGGATTTGCGCCTCGGCCTGCATACGGTCTGGAAATATCATTACACCCCCGGCATGCACGAGAGCGCCTCGGTCGCCGAGCTCGCGATCAACAAGGACGTCTGGGACAGCCTGCCGGAGCAGAACAAGGAAGCGATCAAGTCGGCTTCAACGGAGACCTTCTTGCGCTGGTGGGCGACGTTCCAGAGGTTGAACGCGGATGCCATCGAGGAGTTCACGACCAAGCACGGCGTAAAACTCATGACGACGCCGCCGGAGATCAACACCGCGTTCCTGAAGACCTGGGACGAATTCGCGGCGGCGGAAGCTGCGAAGAACCCGTTCTTCAAGAAGGTCTACGACTCCCAGCGGGCCTATGCCTCAAAAGTGGTGCCGGCCAAGCGCTTCATGTTCCCACCCTACAATTTGCAGGCCGACCACTATTGGCCCGCGAAGACGCAATAAGATCGCGTTGAGCGACATTTCGCGACTAGCATGAATTGAAGGGCGGCCTGAGCCGCCCTTCTTGTGTAGCGGCGCGATCGAACTCGCCCCATCGGCCGCGTCTCGCAGCTTACTCGGGATCCGTTCGCATGAGCAGCATTTCCCCTCCACCAGAGCTGATGCCTCCCAAGGGCTATCTGGCTGTCATCCGCACCATCGACAAGTTCACGGAGTGGACAGGCTACCTTTTCGTGCTGTTCATCATTCCCCTGATCCTGTCCAACGTGATCGAGGTGTTCGCCCGCTACGTCTTCAAGGACCCGACGATCTGGGCTCTCGATATCACAACGATGTCGTATGCGGCGCTGTTCATGCTGGGATCGGCGCTGGCATTGCTCAAGGGCGCGCATGTGCGGACCGACATGCTGTGGGAAGCATTTTCCGATCGAACCAAGGGCATGATCGACAGCATTGCATTCATCCTGTTCTTCCTGCCAACCATGGCGGTGCTATTCTACATCTCGATCGACGACTTCATTTACGCCGTCTCGATCAACGAGCGCTCGGCTTCCGGCGCGTGGGCGCCGATCCTGTGGCCGCTGCGCGGCGTCATTCCCCTTAGCGCCTTCATGCTGTTCCTGCAGGGCATCTCCGAGCTCATGAAGAGCATCTGGGCCTGGCGGACAGGCGCGTTCCTGACCAGGCACGAGAAAATCGAGGTCTGAGGGCCATGGGTTATTCAGAGAGCCTCGGACTGATCATGCTGATCGGCATGGTTGCGGTAATCTTCATCGGTTTCCCGATCTCTTTCACGCTGCTGTTTCTCGCCATCATCTTCGGCGGGCTGGGGCTTGGCTGGGAGCAGACCTTCAATCTTACCTACCTGCAGATCTGGGGAACGATGAAGGACGAGATCTTCCCGGCCGTGCCGCTCTTCATCTTCATGGGTTACATGACCGAACAGGCGGGACTGATGGAGCGGCTGTTCGGAGCGCTGCGCAGCCTGCTGGCGCCGGTGCGCGGCTCGCTCTATTTGGCGGTTATCCTCACCGCGACGGTCTTCGCCATGGCAACCGGCATCGTCGGCGCCGCCGTAACGGTGCTCGGCATCATGGCCGCACCGATGATGATCCGGACGGGCTACGACGCGCGGCTGTCGGCGGGCGCCATCGCCGCCGGCGGCACGCTCGGCATCCTGATTCCGCCCAGCGTGATGCTGGTGGTGATGGGCCCGACCATGGGCATACCCGTCAACCTGCTCTATTCAGCGGCGTTCGGCCCCGGCTTCCTGCTCGCGGGCAGTTACATCGCCTACACGATGACCCGCAGCTTCATGAATCCCAAGCTCGGCCCGCCCATGACGATGGATGAGCGAAAGGAAGCCTACGACGCGATGACGACGGAAAAGGTGGGCGTCGCCGTGGTCGCCCTGGGACTTTTCTGTCTCGTTGTCATGACCTATCTGCTTGCAGAACTGCTGTTGAGCCAGGCGGGCGTGCCGCGCATGGCCATCGGCGCCGGCTCGATCGATATCTCGGGAATTGCAGCGGTTCCGGCGCTGCTGGTGATGTTCCCCTATTTCCGAAGCGACTATTTTCGCGCCGTGGTGCTGGGCATAGCGCCGCTCAGCGCGCTGATCGGCTTTACGCTCGGGACGATCGTCGGGGGCCTCGCGACACCGACCGAAGCGGCCTCGTGCGGGGCTTTCGGTGCGACGCTGCTCGCGCTCGTCTACGGCCGACTCAATCTGAAAGCGGCGATCAACGCGGCCACCGGCACCATGGTGACCTCGGCCATGGTGCTGTTCCTGGCCGTTGCCTCGACCGTGTTCGGCGCCATCTTTACCAAGCTCGGCTCGGCAAACCTGATTACGAGCTACCTGCTCGCCGTTCCCGTGGGCGATTGGTGGAAGCTGGCGCTCATCATGTCCATCTTCTTCATTCTGGGATGGCCGTTCGAATGGCCGGTGATCATCCTGGTGTTCCTGCCGATCGTTTTGCCGGTTGTCGAGAAGCTGCAGCTCGGCCTCGGCAAGCTCGACCTGCTGATCTGGTTCGGCGCGCTCACGGCCGTCAACATGCAGACGTCCTACCTCAGTCCGCCGGTTGCAATGTCGGCCTACTATCTGCGCAACGTCGTGCCGCAATGGAGGCTGTCGACGATCTACAAGGGCATGGCCGACTACATGGTCATCCAAGTGATCGTGTTAGCCCTCTTGCTGCTGTACCCGCAGATCGCCCTTTGGCTGCCTCATGCGACGAGGTAGCCGATAGCCGGGATCGCGACGGCACCGTGAGCTTGAGGACAGGCTGATCACAACAACGGCGGTCTCATCAATGCACCGCCCGACTTCTACAGGTGGCCACCAGGCTTGACAGCCGTGATGTATGGGCGAGCACCGTGACGGCTCTGTCGCCCTAGAAAAACCCGTCTCCTGCCCCGCCCGGCTTGCTGCCGAACAGAACAATGCCGTCAGTAACGCCGCCAGGCTTGCTACCGGCGCTGTGCACGCCGTCAGTCCCGGCCCCCAACTTGGAACCGCCCCCGCAAACTTGGTCGAGCTCCGCTAGATCAAGTCCGACATCCGACAGTTCGCGCTGCTCGATATTCTCTCTCGCGTTCATCATCGTCCGGTCCTTCATGTTCGTCCTGTTCCGACAGGATGGGGTAATTCACTACGTACCTTGGGTATCCAACAGTGACCGGCATCACAGATGGTCTCGAGGCAAGGGTGGCGAGACGTTGGCGGACTGCAGAGCTTACATCCGGCCTGAAATTGGATGTCTCGAAGTCGTAAAGAAACCGGATGTGGAAAGCCGTGATCATCGTCGTAAGCGCAAACGGGATGTAGCGCGCATCTCGCCATCTCCCTGCTGAAGATGATTGAATCGACTCCAACGGTCTAACTGACATAAAGTTAGGGCCGTCAGGAACTTCATCATTATGCGCAGTAGAGTGGTATTCGAGAGAATGAGGCGGACGCCTGAACAAGTTAGCAAGCAATCAATGAGCGGCTCATATGTAGCACGCGCACGTGAGTTCCAGCAGCTTCGTCGCGCCGCCGGGGAAACACGGCTCTGGGGTTAATCCCTCGGCCTGAACCATTGGCGCTGCTGGTCAAGAGGGGCCAAGGTCATGAAAAACGGCCTGTTCAACGGCAGTCGCGTCATTCCAGTTGAGCAAACCTGGAGCAACATCTCTCCAATCCTGAAGGACTTCGGAATCACGCGCGTCGGCGAAATTACGGGCCTTGATCGCATCGGCCTTCCTGTATGGATTGCAGTTCGGCCGAACGCGCGCAGCTTGTCAGTTTCACAGGGGAAGGGCTTGACCGACAGCGCCGCAAAAGTATCAGCCGCCATGGAAGCCCTTGAGCTCGCCCACGCCGAGCAGCCTACGCTCAAGATCAAATACGGCACTGAGAGAGAGATCGCGGCATCCGGGGATCTCGTTGACCTGAGTACCCTGCCAAGAATGCGCGCTTCCTTGTTTGGAACCAACACGCAACTATCCTGGGTCAGGGCCGACTGTTGGAAGACCGGTGGTGCTGTTTGGGTTCCGTACGAGATCGTGAATGTGGACGCGACGATTCCGAGAGCGAACGGCGCGGGCTGCTTCCTGCACACTACGAATGGTCTTGCATCCGGAAATTCCGAGGAAGAAGCCGTTCTTCACGGTCTGTGCGAAGTCATCGAACGGGATGCGATGGCGATATGGCAATATTCATCAGATGTTCTGCAGCGCGCGCGTCGGATCGATCTAAACACCATCAACACTTCTCCGGCCTCCGACGTCGTGCAGCAATTGCTCACCGCCGACAACCTGCCCATTATCTGGGATACGACCAGTGACATCGGCATAGCTACGTTTCGCGTTGCGCTTTACGATAATTTGTCGGATCCCGTAGCGCGACCGCTGCCCACAAGCTCAGGCGCAGGCTGTCACCCCGATCGTGTGGTTGCCCTCTGCAGAGCGCTTACAGAAGCCGCGCAAAGTCGTTTAACGGCGATCGCTGGCTCTCGCGACGATCTCGGCAGAACACGCTATCGCATAACGCAAAGCGCCGAGGCGCTTGATTCGTTTGGTGCGCTGGCCGGGGCGGTCGGACAGCACGCGTTCAGCTCGGTGCCGACCGTTACATTTGAAAGCGTCACCCAAACCGTGGAGTTCGTTGTCACCAAGCTCGAACAAGCCGGTTTTCGACAAATTCTCACTGTAGACCTCAGCCGACTGGAAACGCCAATCTCGGTTACACGCGTAATAGTGCCTGGTTTGGAAGGTCCAACGGACTCGCCGTCCTATCTGCCAGGGAGCCGGGTACTTGCACGTGCCCAGACAGAATTATGAGCATCTACATATTCCTCGGCCCCAGCCTTTCGCAGGAGCATGCAGTCAAGCTCCTCGAGGCGACCTATCTTCCCCCTATCCAGCAAGGCGACCTCATCAGGCTTCTTGAACGAAAGCCGCAGTACGTCGGAATTGTAGATGGATACTTCGAGACCGTACCGGCTGTCTGGCACAAGGAAATACTCTTTGCCATGGAGCAAGGTGTTCACGTGTTCGGCGCGGCAAGCATGGGGGCCTTGCGTGCCGCCGAAATGCACAGCCTCGGAATGGTCGGGATTGGCACGATCTTCCAGTGGTATCGTGACGGCAAGATCGTTGCGGACGACGAAGTTGCTGTACGCCACGGCCCCGCCGAACTCGGATACCTTCCGCTAAACAATCCCCTGGTCGATATACGCGACAGCTGTGACGAAGCACTGTGCGAAAAGATCATCGACGAGGACGCCTCGAGGCAGATCGTGGCTGCGGCAAAGCGGCTGCCCTTTTGGGAGCGGACGAACGAAGCCGTCGTAGATGAAGTGCGCCGGACTGTGCCCGCGAGTTTTGATGCGGCCTGCGGCTGGCTTGATTTTGTGACCTCGCGCTATCGCAGTTTAAAGCAGCGAGATGCGATTGCGCTACTGAAGGAATTGCAACAGATCACAGAGACAGCGTGGCAGCCGAAGCAGCTTAGCTTTAGGGTGGAGCCAACGATCTTTGTTGAGCGGTTATCCAACGAAGTCAGACTGGAAGCGATTCAAGACCGGTCAGGACAGCGCGCCTTGACCGAAAACCATCGAATGATGGAGCATCTACGACGGCTGGTATTACTCCGGGCGCTGGCGCGCGAATTTGCCAAGCAGTATGGCTGGATTCTGCATGAGATCGAAATCACCGAACAGGCCAATGCGCTATGGGACGAGCTTGGCCTATCGGGCAGCGACGCGGTTCAGGAATGGATGAATTGGAACGCGATCTCGGAGCAGATGATCATGTCGCACCTCGAAGACGAACTCTATGTCAGCCGATTGATGCGGAAGTATGAACTGGAGGTCGAGCGCGGACTCTCCGCGCAGATCCAGTTAGCCACGGTTTTCGCCGGCGAGGTTGTCGCTTCCACAATTCACTCACCCGACGCTGACGATCCCGAGTAGTCACGCCAGAATGCTTCATCACCGGCCCAAGCGACAGCGAGTTCGGCGAGGTACCGTTTTCCCTCGCCATCTCTGGCGAAAAAGGCATCAGGCCCCGGAAAGAGCTCCTGCATGCGAAGCGACGATCCTTGCGCCTTCAATTCCTCCCCCAGGAATTCAACCCCGATTGCGCTATCGACGGCCAGCAGGCTCTCGGTATGGTCCTTGCCAACAAAAATATAGATAAGGTCCGGCAAGCCTGTCTGACGAACGAACCGTCGCCAGGCAATCAAGCGATCAGCGCCGCGCGCATTCGCCAGCATCGCCCCGGTTGAAGGCTCCGGCGTCCACCGCTCGGGGCTGACGACCGCCTTTCCCAACAGCAATCGCGGCAGGTGATGCCATTCGCCAATCTCTTGATCGAGCCTCGGCATCGGCGCCATCAGCGACGGCCTTCCCAGTAAAAAGGAGACTGAGGCCAGAACCGATGCGAACCGATCGAGACCGGCAAGCAGCGCGGCCGACCTGGCCCAGGGCAGCAGGAGCTCCTTGCCATCCGACAGGGAAATGACAGGACGACCACGATGATCGCGGCTAATTGCAGCTTCACAGAGCAGTCGGCTCGCGCCATCGAGCGGGTCTATCACCTCGCTGGCAAAACGTGGGCGCGCGGCCACATTGAGATTGAAGTTCCTGACCGCCAGGTCCTCAAACCGGAGTCTTGGAAACTTTTGTACGATTTCTCCTGTGGTTGCGGTTTGCCATTTCTGAAATTCGTCCAGTTCGTCACGATTTCGGCCTAGCACACGCGAAAACCGCGAATAGAAAAAGCACGGTTCGGGTGTAATACCGCCGATACGAAAAATTGTATCGCCATTCAGAAGACCGACAAGCAGTAATGCGGATCCGGCCGGCATTGCAATCTGGGAGACATCGGCATCATTGGCGCGCAGGTGATGCACGTTACCGTCAGCTGCTGGCCTTATCTCTTGGTCCCACCGCGCAAAAGCCCTGCGAACACTTTCCGCCTCCATCGGGTTTGCCCTGGATAAAACCCGCCCCTGCCATGATAACGATCCACGCAGATCGATTTCTGCGCCTCGAGTTAAGAAATCAGCAAGCCGTATCGGCTTTTCAGCCAAGGCCTCACCCAGAAGTTCTCGCATCGCGATCTGCGTTTCGAGCTCTCCCAATCCAAATCGGTCAAAATTCCAGTACGTCCGCAGGTTCTGCTCAATGGTCTGCGTCATCTCGTTGGAAATGGAAAACTCAAATGGTGCAGATCGATCTATGATAAGGGGGTTCTCTTCGCTGGACATCACGGCTTGGTAGCGTTCTAGCAGGGCAACAAGTGCCGTTTGAGCTTCCCGCAGGAGATCCCGCAGCGACCGAGGATCAATGAGATTGACGGTCTTCTCAATCTTGTCTGCTACCCTCGCCAGCGTATCCCGGCAGTCGCGCCAAATCGGCCGTTCGCCAGCAGGCAGCACGTCGATTGTCGCATCGAGGGCCTTCCAGGGGTCCGTGAAAAACGCCGGGAAGGCTGCCTGGGACCAAATCACACCTGCACTAATCCAGATTTTGATCACCTCCCTGGCACTGGAAGGCGTCATTTCCGGAAAATTAGTTCGCAGCACCTGTTCGATTTCACCAAAATGCATGGCATCGGTTGGCAACATCCGTTCAACCAGCAAGTCCAGTTGGGCATGATGCGCAATGCGTCTGACGCACCAGGCGTCTTCGGCAAAGGCACCGAACTCCCACGTCTCCGCGTCAATCCGGCGCAAGGTCGGGTTTCTCCGCCAGATAACCTCTTCGATCCACGGCTCACGACGGTTGAGGCTGTTCAGCGCACGCGCCAGCAACGACAGGGAGGGCGTGACGCGAACCGTCGGTGTTGCCGGACGAAGCTGGAGCGAAGCAGTTGGTTCTGCCGTCATGTTCTCGAGGGCAACTCCGGCCCATAGCCCGTTGGGAGTTGCGCGTCCGATCGCGCGCATCAGGTAGCGGTGAAGCGTGCGCTGCAATCGCCGCCGCGACCGTCGATCGGTCTGCGCGCCCTGCGCCTGCTGCCAGCGTGCGAATGTGGACGGACTGGCCACACAGAGCGCGCGCAGAAAGCAATCGCTGCTCGTGAGCTGTTCAAGCGCACTGTCCGCGCGTTCGATCTCAGCACGGTAAGCATCTTCAATGCCTGCCCGCTCCGCCACGTGTTCGGCTCGGCGGCACTTCATTGCGTGAAGCGTATCGCCAAGTGTCCGAACGACGGTGTCGTCTTTCAGGATGCAGAGCAAGAGATCTTCAGACGGAGGATCAGTTGTGCGATGCAGATGACGCTTGAGTTCAAGCACCAGACCACGGGTCTTCCGTTCACCAAGGCGGGGGATCAGCTTGTATAGTACCGAAGCAAGCCCCTCTCCTTCACGGCGAATGGCATCATCATTGGAGATCCAGCTGTCGATCCTTTCGATCAACGCCGTTGATCGAAGAGTTTCAATGGCTTCGATTGGCCATCCGGCGACGCGCAGGATCGCCGGGCTTAGCCTCCTGGACGCCGCGGATGTCTTGTCCTGCATCAAATCAACCAGGTATTAGTGATCCCCAGGCACTCGTCCGTCCGAATGCGCTGAGCCGACATCGCCGCTATCGACTGCAACAGGCATGACAGCTCTGTCGGGCTCGGCGCCAATCAGACCCTGCTTCGGATCTCTGATAGCCGACATCAAGTCAACAATTGCAGCGATCTCCACGCGACCAAAGCCATGCCTATTGAGTGTGAAAAGCGCAACATAGGGAAGGAGCGACCTGATACCGCAGCGCATCTTGCCCTGTTGCCAAACGTCCAACAGCCCTGTTGAGAGCAAGTCGTTGGCCTGCTGATATCGAACGACAATATCCGCCTCCTCATCGGCAACCCGGTTCTTCAGGACCTCCAGGGAAAAATGCCTGGGGGTCTGGCCGCGGTCTGCCGTCTCATTCCGCACCAGCATTCCCAGATTGCACCAGGTGTCCCATACTTCCGCACCGTCCTGCAGCGTGCGGCAAAAAAGATCATCCAGCACCGAAGCCATCAACGTCGGGCACGAAACCAGAAGCGAATTGGCTTCAGCCAAACGGTCCCGTGCAATCCAGATCAAACTGTCGGCCGCCCAATAGGCATGGACATGTCGCATGCACTCGCGTCCACCGAGCTGCCGCTGCTCCGGCTCATAGACGCTGTAAAAACTCTTCAGGATGCAGCCCTGCGACTTGGCGCGCGAAATCACCGGTCGAAGGCCTCGCATCAGGAATTGCCGGTTACCATAAAAGCGAAGGCGGAGATCGGGATTCTTGCGCTGGAAGAAGAATCGGGTTGAACCACGGGGGTCGCCACCCAGGAGCGCCGCCTCGATTTCCCGAATTAGGAATCGCGCTGATGGAAGTGCCGAGCCGTTGGATCGGGTCAAGGCTACGTTTAGCTGAAGCCATTCTCGTGCCTGACGCGTCATCGAAGGAGGTATCTATCCATCAACTTGCCCCGGGTTTCGCTCTCAGCCGCACGGCACTGATTGCGACATGTTCAGCAACAAGTTCGTCGATGCGTTCTGCATAGGTCTCTTCGAGAAGCCGAACGATCGTGAAATCACGCATCGCTCTCGAATAGGCAGCCGGAGTAAGGCCCTGCTCCGTCAGCCACCGTGAATGCTCATCGTTTTCCAAGAGATTGAATTCGCTCCGAAGCTGCTCAGACGTGCGCTCTAGGTCGGCATCGGTAATGCTCAACCTTGACCGCTCGGCGCTCTCACGGGCCAGGATCCTGAGCAGGACCTTTTTCCGTACAACGGCCAGCGTTTCTCCACAGGCCGTCAGTTCATTAAGCTGCGCGGCGCGGCGCTGTGCATCCGACACTTTTTTGGCCTTCATCAGGAAACAGCCTCATGCTGATCGACATTCGTCGTCGGTGGCTCGCGCACAAATT
The DNA here is from genome assembly GCA_963816655.1 of uncultured Alphaproteobacteria bacterium. Lineage (GTDB taxonomy): Bacteria > Pseudomonadota > Alphaproteobacteria > Rhizobiales > Xanthobacteraceae > Bradyrhizobium. The sequence goes on from CAWFLW010000029.1 coordinate 10,255, forward strand.
CCAGAAGCCGCTGGCGGATAAGTTGGTTGACAAATTTCGTTACCTCCGCTCGGTGATCATCGCTGGCCTCGCCGCCCGCAAGCCGGCCGACAATTTCTGACGCGGGTCTGTAGGAGGAATTCTCACCGAGCAGTCGAAACGACCCCAAATCAAGTTCCAGACTGCCGCGCCTCGAAGTGACGACGACCTTGTCCTGCTTTTGCTCGACATGGGCGGCCGGATTCCAGGCTATTCGATAGGGCAAAGCGCTTGGTTCTTGCGGAATGAAAGTGAGATGCGGGACCGGCTGGTTGCAGTACCTGTCGGCGTAAATCAGTGCCCACTCCTCCTGCGCCGGCCATGCGATCGGCGGCCACGCATGGTAACGCGAAAACCGCGGCGTGATACGTTGCACAGCTTCCTGCAGCAGGAGGGCGATCTGCGCGCGGCTCAACCCGATTGTGTTTTCCCAATCAGTGCCAATTCCGAACACAAAGTCCTTTCCTGCAACGGGTGCCAGGATGCGGATGCCGAACTTCTCTGCCTGGGAAAAATACGCGGTGTCAGTCAATATCTCCAGTTCGTGGATATCGAAGGTGTTGGCGGGGCTATCAAACAGGTCCGCATTATCTTCAAAGAATTCGATGGTGCGCTCTGCGCTATTTGCATCTTCACCCGGAAAACCAATCATTGAAAACACGTGAAACCCGATGCCGGCGGCGTGGCAATTTCGCAGCACTTTCACCGTATTCTCGATGCGAATTCCCTTCTGCATTCGATCAAGCGTAGCTTGGTCGGCGGACTCCAGTCCAAAATAAATTCGTCTAAGCCCGGCGGCCGCCAGCTTTTCACACAGGGGTGGCGTAAAGCCCGGCTCGAGCCGCGCATAGCCAGAGAGGGCAAGCTCGCGATGTTTGCGTTGCACCAGTGCATCGGCAACCTTTTCCAGGAGACGGGGCGGGAGTGCCTCGTCGGCCAGAAGAAAGTGCCGGCAGCCGTGCTTCTCAGCCAGTTTCGTAATATCCGCGGCGACCGTCTCGGCGCTGCGGGCCCTGTAGCGCTTGGGCGAGACCCGGTTTATGAAGGGAATATCGCAAAAGGTGCACTCGTCGTGATAGCACCCTTTTCCGATCATGACCGGAAGCACGAGCGAAGGGCTCAAATAGCGCCCCAGAGGCATCCCATCAAAATCGGGCGTGGGAAGAGCGGCATAATCTTCGATGTGAAGCTTGGTCGCACAAACCCTGCCGTCGGCCTTGTACAACAGATTTGGAACCATGGCGAAGTTGCCCTCGCCCTGAAGCTGGTTGACAAGTTCAAGAAGCGCCGTTTCCCCTTCGCGGGTCACCACCGCATCGGCGAACGCGGTGAAAAACTCCGGCAGATGGGGCAAGCGGTGCGAGACTTTCGCAATCGCCGTTCCTCCCAGGACAACCCGAAATCCCTTTTGCCGAAGTCGCCGAGCAAGCGATAGGCCAGGAATAATCTGCCAGCGCAGTGTAAGAGAGATTCCGACCAGATCGTACGCTGCATTCTCTAATGCAGGGTAGACCGTATCGATCCAGTGCTCCTCAAACAGATTTGCTGCGGGATCATTGGTAACCTCAAGCAGATCGCAGAAGCGGCTTGGGTCGATCCCCTTCACCTCGTAGCGCAGCACCTCTGTCTGATAGGAAAGCGGGCGTCCGGCGGCAAGCGATACAATATCCAACGAGTCGTAGATGCGCTCTCGGGCGCAATTGAGCTGTGTTGGCTCAAAGAACTGCTCGGGATTCCGGATAGTTGCAAGGGCCGCCGCAATTGATTCAGCCAGGGCCGGCGCACGGGATGCACTTCGCTCGAGAAAGTAACGCTCGTCAGCTCCGGCCGATTGAGCTCTTTGTCGGATGATTGCACCAGCCTCAACGAGCCGGTCAGGTCTCAGCAGCGAAAGGACGCCTTCGAGATCGAGATCAAACAGATCAACGCTGATGCCGGCCTGGCGCAGCACCGCTGCCAGCGCAGGTAGAGGAAGCCGAGGAGCTCTCGGATCCCCGCCTGGAGGATAAATGAGAGCCACTCGGAACATGGACTAGGACCACAATGTGGGCGCCTAAGCTGTGACAGTGACTGCTACATCACCACGGGCACATGATGGTCGATTGGACCGTACGATCTCCGCCGGGAGCGCCGATCGGCATTCGCATCGAGGCGGTGCTGCCAATGCTTGTAATGCCCGGAAGCTTCACGGCTTGCACGTTCATGCCACCAGCGACCGCATGGAGATCATCAACGCTCAACTCTCGATCTTGCCCTTTACCGCCTTGAAGCCCCGCCTTCAGCTTTGCGACATCCTCCGGCGGCATTTTCGCCTGTGCCAAAGTTTCTGGACGGAGATAGTAGTAATTGCCACCATCGTCTGTGACCACCAAGCCGTTCGGACGCTCCTTCTGATCCGCCATGTCACGTCTCCCTAAAAATGGACGTAAAAATGCCCATTGAGCTTATACAAAGTGGCCCTTGTTGGCAATACGGCTGCAGGCAACGCGACTGCGAGACGCTAGTGGGTCGGCACTGCGATTTCGGCGCCTTTCGGGCGGAAGCCACCAGTTGCCAGGGATTTCTCAACTGAAACCTGCAGCAATCGCTCGCCAATCAGTTCATTGATTGCATCGCGGATTGCGGCTTCGGGCATCGCCTGTTCCCCGAGCAAATTGACCGCCACGCAATCGTTCAGAAATTCGAACAGCGTGCGCGGCCGACGGGAGCCCAGCACGCGATAGGCTGCTTCCGTCACCATAACGCTCTTCCACCGCGACGAAACCCGGACCCAACCCTTGTCGAGTTCCAAGACTGTATCGGGACACCAACTAATTGAAAACCGTCCCTCCTCCTCGCTGTCGGGAAGCGCCGTACGAAACGGAAACTCTCGCCCGCGAAAATGATCGGCATACAAGACGGCGTATTCCTCAAATCCCGGCCACAGGTGAAAGCGGGAATTGTGGAAACGACGATAGGTGCGCCGCAGCAACTGGTTGTAGTCGGTAACAAGCCTTGTGACGTCTTGTTGCGAAAGGCCTCGCGTGTTCGACCATTCGGATTTGACGCCAATAACAAAGTCACCCTGTAGCGCTTCGGGCGGAAGACGCAGGCCAAGGCGCTCGGCGTTGGCAAAATACTCGGTACGCAGTTCCAGTCCAAATGGATGAAGATCAAACGAATTACCCGGATGATCGATCACATCGCGGTTGGTTTGAAAAAATTGCAGCGTGCTCTGCGCCCGCTTCTCCGTTTCTTCGGGAAAACCCACTATCGAGAAGACGTGGAAATGGATGCCTGCTTGATGGCAATTGACAAGCACAGGCCGGGCATTCTCTATCTTGATCCCTTTCTTCATGTGATCCAGCGTTTCCTGATCACCGGACTCAAGACCAAAGAACAGCTTTTTCATGCCCATCCCGGCAAGTTTCCCGCAAACTTCCGGCGTAAAGCCCGGTTCCAATCGGGCATAGCCGGTAAACGAAAATCGACGGTCCTGGTGAGGCTTCAACTCATCGGCTATTTTTTCCAGCAATCGAGGTGGCAGTGCCTCGTCTGTAATTTCAAAATGCTCGCAGCCGAACCGCGCGTTCAGCTCGAGAATATCCTGCACGATCTTTTGTGGGTCTCGTACCCGATAAGGCTTTTTTGAAACATGATTGATGAATGGAATATCGCAAAATTTGCACTCGTTGAAATAACAGCCCTTGCCCACCAGGATCGGCAGAACAGGCTGCGGCGCAAGATAATCGTGAAGCGGCAGGTCGTCGAAATCCGGTACGGGGAGCTCGTCAACATCCTCAACATGAGTCTTTCCCAGACGCACGCGGCCATCCTGAACAAACAGGAAATTTGGCACTCGCGAGAAATCGCGGCGGGATCCGAGCTGTGATACCAGCTCCAAAATTGCGGTTTCGCCTTCATAGACGACGACGCCATCGGCAAAATGCGCGAAAAAGCTGGGTAGTTGCATCAATCGCGTGACAAACTTGGTAAATACCGTACCTCCGATCACGACAAAAAACCCTCGTTCACGCAAGCGCCGAGCAAGCGTCAGACCCGGCAATATCTGCTGGCGATTAACGATGGAAATGCCGATCAGATCTGGAGACTGGGCTTCGATGGAAGGAAACAGCTCTGTTTCCCAATAATCCTCAAACAAGTTGTTTTGCCGATCGGCGGTGGCCGCGATAAGGGCGTCCAGAGACTGTTCGTCGATCCCCTCGATTTCGTATTGGATCGGACAGAGATTGTACCGGATCGCACGGCCAGACGCGGCGCACGCAAGGTCGAGACTATCGAACAGCGCCTCGCGCGCCGCGTGAAAACGATGCACGTCATAAAACGCTTCCTTGTCGCGCAAGGTAGCAAGCGCCTTCGGTATTTCTTCGACCAGCATCTCGCCGCGCGATAAGAGGCGTAAAACACCTTCGGTGCTGGCTGGTGCCGCCTGCCGTAATGTTTGAACCGACCGGGATATGGCGTCAGGACGCAATAGCGCGATCAAACCGCCAATATCAGCGTCGATCAGGCGGGTAGAAATTCCGGCTCGCCGTAGCACGGCAGCCAGATAGGGCAGCCCGAGATGCGGCGCCCTTGGGTCGGTCGCTGGCGGAAAGATCAGCGTCACCTGCATGATTTGCCAACCTAGCAGACGTCAACAAGTGGGGACGGCCACATCTGCGAAGGGTCAAGCCCGATGGGGCCATACCGAGCGAAATGCAACCTCGGTGAAAGATAGATCGTAACAACGGGATCCTGCTCTGCCCACTGAAGCGACGCCCAGCCGTGGATCCCCTGTTGCCGATCAAGATCATCCCCGGCCATCGCCGAAATCACCGCTTCATATTGCTCCGGCGCAATCCCCACATGCTTGATTGCCTGTCGCAGTCTTTCGAAAAGAACTGCATCGGACAGTGCACAGTTCGGATACAGCCGAACGTGGGTTGCCGCGCGAACGGGAACCTTCTGACCACGCTTGAGATGAAGTGAAGTCAACGCGCCCCTGTGAATGCTGCGGCCAGCTTCACCCAGCAATATCCTGACAAAGCTCTCGATCTCTCGATCGTGGTGCAGACCGCCAGCCGAGCACGCCTGCGCCAGGCCAGCGGGGGTCTGATTAGCATGCCGGATATAAAGCTTGATGCGAGCGTCTTCACTGGGAACGAGATCGAAGCTCAGAAACAAGAGCTCATCGTCTACATTCAGTCGCGCCAAGACATCGGGCCAGACATCACTCAGTCCGAGCCTTCGCAAGATTGACTGCGTGAAATCGCGCGTCCGCGGTCGACCTGCGCTCATCAAGTGCAGGTAAATTTTGAACCACGGTGCCCTGTCCTTGCGAAATACCGCTCCGTGCCAAAGAACCCCGGCCGCCTCAGGAGCAAACGGGCCGAACAGATCCTCAATGCGCCGGAGCAATGTCAGATCAGCGCCATAGTTGACCTCCAGCGCTTCCGAGAGCTTCCGCGCGGCATCCCAATACGACCAGGGTGACGCCGGACACCCCTGGGCCTCAACTGTCACGCGAAGCTCACGTTCCCTGCCCCCGAGCACCATGGAAACATCGCAGCCGCTGGCATCTGCACCGAGCCCTGACCATGGTAGCGGGGCCGAAGGTGAGAATGCGTTCCATGATTGCGTCAGTGTGCGGAAGACCGTCTCCAGTTTCCCCTCATCGCCGTTATAGCCGTAACCACGCGAAACGGTTCGAACGGTCTGCCAGGCGCGTTCGATACGATCGTGCGCAGGCTGGGGGCGGCGTTCAATAATGGGGACCGCCGTTGCCATGGCGTAGCCGGCTCACTCGACCTTGCAAACAACTTGGCCAAAGCGCACAGGCGGCTCGGCTTGCTCGCCCCGGTCCTCCTGCGTCGCCGCAACGGCCACACCGGGCGCCTCTGCTGCCTCGGCCTGTTGGTCCTCGTCCCCAACTCTCTTGAGTTCAATGCTCAGCAAATTGACAGGATCGGGGCAATTCAGCTCCACAACGCCCGATTCCTGCCAGGGAACGTTTCCACCAAACTGCAGCATGAGAATGGCCGGGTGCGCCGCATGATAGAGATAGCCGCACATCCCCGCGGTGTCTCTCGCGCTGACATTCAGGACGTCGCCAACCTTGTGACCGGCGTTGCAAACGCCCTTGATGCACTTGACCGTTGCGGTGACCCGATGACCTCTCTCAGCATTCATCTCGCCGCCTCCAGCTAGATCCTCAACGTCTCGCCATGCGCCAACGGTAAGTGGCGCCGTTCGAGGCCAACGCGCAGGTCACCAACTATGCCGAGCTGCGGTAACGGGCTTTCGGCGCGTCGCGCCAGATTTTGCTGTCGCTGCGCCAGCAACCGCTCACCGATGTCAGGCTCGGTCACCAGCGACAGGTATCTTCGTTCATGAAGAACGACCAAATTCAGGTCGACCAGTTGCTTCAATCGTTCCTGCAGCTCCTGGGGAATTCGCGACTGCGAGACCGAAACGCGCACCAACTGCAGTGCTTGAGCGAGCTCGGGGGACAACAAATACGCGTTCGCTTTGGCAACGGCTCGCGTGTCCTTGATTTCGAACCCTCCGCCCGCCACCGGACGACCTGCCAACATTGGAGGTTCGGTCGCACTCATCCAGGCATCGGTCCAGCGACCAACCAGCGTATCGAGTTCAGCGACCAGATCAGGAGAGCTTAGAAACTCTGTGGTATACTCTCCGAAAAAATGCAGTGCGATGCGCTCCGCATAATCACCGAACAATTCGTAATAGGCCTTCCAGGCCCGCAATCCTGTGATCCCGAATTTCGCCGGTTCATTATGATAGGGACTATAGCGCGAAATCCGAATGGGTCCCCATCTGGTTGGAGGGCGCAGATGTTCAAGCAGAGGCAACAGCAACAGCATCTGCTCGTAATCCTGGCGGGTCTCGCCCGGAATGCCCGTCAATATATTCCATACAACCTGCAGGCCACGTGATGCCGCATCGCGGAGCACTCGAACGTTGTCGAGGCCACTGACACCCTTATCCATACTCTTGAGGATGTTGGTGGAGAACAACTCCACGCCTGGCTGGATCTCGAAAATACCCGCCAGCACAAAGCGATCGAGATTTGCGGCCTTGATTGGTGATTTCACTTCGTAACTAAGCGCACAGGGCGTGCCGCGGTCTGCAAGCGCATCGAGCACCGCCGCCGGAAAATCACGGGCCATAATATTGTCGCTCGCATAGAAGCGGCTCACCTTGTAGCGGTCGATCAGTGATTCAAGCTCGCCGACCACGCGATCGGGAGACTTGGCACGGTAGCCGGTGCCCGGAAAATTGTACCCGCAGAATGTGCAATTCTTCTTGTCGCCCCACCAACATCCGCGTGAGGACTCGAAGATCAGGAAATGCGGTGCGTTTGCCGCGATGCTGTCATTTGCCCTGATCGGTTCCAGTTCCGCGAAATAGTCGTCGTAGTCAGGGGCTGAGGCCTGATCGAGGTTCGGAACGCCCCTGCCTCGAATGATCCGCTGCTTTGGCAGCACCCCCTCTTCAATGAACGCCTTGCAGAACCGGGGAAACTCGAGATCAGATTCGCCGGAGAAGACATAGTCAAAGACATCGGTGAGTTCCAGCAAGGCACTGCCGATCGGCTCGGCTGCATTTGCGCCACCGAGAACGGTGAGGATTGCCGGGTTCAACCGCTTGATTTCCCGTGCGATCGCGATGCTCGCCATGGTCTGCTGAACCATGGTGGAAAAACCAATTATTCTTGGTTGCTGTTGCACGAGTTCTGCCGCTGTCCTCGCAACAAACTCGGGTATTTCGGCGACGCACTGCTGGATGTTCTGGTCGGTCGGAGAAGCAAGCCGGACAAGTTGTCGCAATTTGGCGGCAGCTTCGGCGTCTTCTGTAAGCAGGTCGAGAATGCCTTGCACGGCATCGGCCCGTTCGGGAAAGGCAGCGCCGAGGAAGATCGCTTCCCCGATCAGGGTGCGTGACGCCGCAATTCGCGCGCAGATCTCAAACCCAAAGCGGGCGGCAAATCTCAGATTGGCGTAGTGAACGCGGGCCGAAACACCCAGTTTCCGGCAGGCTGGTGCGAGGATACTCGGACCGAGCGTCGGAATACCGGGGTAGAGCACCGGCGGTACAACCAATACAACTTGCTCTCTCTGTTCCAAAGCAAGCGCTCCTATTCAGGAGACAAATACAAACGTCTTAAATCGACGGCAGTATACGGCTTTCAGGCATGCCGTAAAGGTCTCTGCACGGGCATTTCAAAGGCGCGGCTGAACCGACTTCAGGATCACCACCGTGGTTTCGACAAATTGAGTGGCACGTTTGGCTTTTTCTGCGGACAACGGATACCGCGAACACTGTTCCGAAATGTCGGTCAGACGCTTTCGCTCGATGTCGAGAATTTTCAGTGCATTTTCCACGGCGAAGCGCAAAATGCCTCGCAACGATTGATCGTCACCCACATCATTGAGCTGGCTTTCGATCGTGATGAGGTATTCATAGCTCTGCAACTCACCGGCAATCTGGGTGAGGCTGCCGAGTGTCGACTTGATACAGTCGCTGTCTGCCTGGGATAGATCCGGCCGACGCGCCAACATCCCGATCTCTGTCATAACGTCGACCGACAGTTTCTTGATCGACGCAATCCGTTCAAGGTCAACGTCGCTGAGGACGCGCGCGCTGGCTGAACCACCTATCGACGCCAACCCCAGCGCGAGGACTGTCACTCTTGCGAAAAGCGCAAGCCCGCCGCAAAGGACGGCTGCGGCTCTCAGGCGACTGAAGCTCAGGCAGTCGGCAAGCATTGATGATCGGCCGTTTTGGTGCGACTTGCAATTCTACCGGATCACCCGCCACCGCGCCAGCCCCGCCTCTCGCCAATTGAGCAACCCCGCCAGCCGCCAGTGACTAATTGGCACTGGTCATGTTGCGCTTCCTTCCTGTATCATCCCACGACAAACAGCCGATCGGGGAGCAGCGAAACGCCTCTGAAAATGCCTCGGAAGGAGGCTGGTCGGGTTTCTGAATTTGAGCCTCTCCGTTGGCGACTAGACGGGAAGTACGGCCATGGCCGATCAGCCGAACAAGGCCTTTCGTGCGGTCGCACTGGAACGTGCCGCATCGCCCGAGCAACTTGATCATCTCGTAAACATCACGCGGCCGGTCGACTGGATCCTCGCGCTGGTCATCCTGATTGTACTTTCGACGGCCGTGGCCTGGAGCATTTTGGGCCGGGTGCCGACGCGCGCCCATGCCGAGGGCATTTTGGTCAGCAGCGGAGGCCGCGTGGTCGACGCAGTCTCAGGCGCATCGGGGCGCCTTGCCTCCATCGATGTTGCGGTTGGTGATCACGTCACTCTGGGTCAACCTGTCGCGCGAGTGACGCAGACCGATATTGAGCATCGCTATCGCGACGCCGTCGAAGTACATCGCGAGCGACAGAACGAACACGACACTCTCAAGTCCAAAACCGATGCGGAGCTTGCCCTAAAGGCACAGAACTTCGCCAAACTGGAGGAAGCGTTCAACCAGATCATCAAGGCAACCGATCAGCGCATCAACTATCTCACTGGCGATTTGACCAACCTCGAAGGCCTGCTGGCTAAGGGTTTCACCACGCGTCGCTACGTCGAGGATCGCCGCCGCGAACTCACCGATGCACAGCAGCGGAAGGAAGATACGCAGAATGAAATCTTAAAGCTGAGCGAACAAAGAACCGATCTCGAGACCCAGCGCCAGCGCGACATCCAGAACTCGCAGTTTCGTCTCAACGAAGCGCGTCGCCAGACCGAGCAGCTCTCCGCAGAACTGGGGCGTAATACCCAGGTCTTGAGCCCGATCGATGGGCGAGTGCTCGAGATCAAGGTGTCGACCCGGTTCGGTCCTGAGTGTCGGCACCGCGGTCATTGCGATCGAGACGGAGGGCACAACGCTTGATGCCGTTGTGTATATCGCGGCCGACCGAGGCAAGAGTGTCAAGCCCGGCATGGAAGTCCGTCTTGAACCGAGCACAGTCAAGCGGGAGGAATTCGGGACCATGGTGGGCAATGTTGTGTCTGTTTCCGAGTTTCCCATTACCCCGCAAGGCATGCTGGCCGTGCTGCATAACGATACGCTGGTGACCCGCTTCTCCAAGGAGGGCGCGCCTTACGCAGCGTCGGTGCGGCTGAAACGGGATGAGAACAGCAGCAGCGGATACCGTTGGGCCGTTGGAAAGGGGCCCGCAGTCCGCCTCACCAGCGGAACCCTGACAAAAGCCGAGATCACCACGCGCGAACGCCGCCCGCTTGAACTCGTCGTGCCGATGCTCAAGCGGTTGACCGGAATTGCAGGATACATTCCCAGTCAAACCCAGTAGCATTGATGTTTCGACGCATTCGAAGCTGGTTTGGTCGCGGTCCCATCAAGCGGACGCCGACCGTACTGCAGATGGAGGCAGTGGAATGCGGAGCTGCCGCGCTCGCGATGGTGCTGGCACATCACGGCGCCTGGATTCCTCTCGAACAGCTGCGCGTGGCATGTGGCGTTTCGCGCGACGGCAGCAAGGCAAGTAATATCGTCAAGGCAGCGCGCGCGCTGGGACTCGCGGCAAAGGGCTTTCGCAAGGATCCCTCGACGCTGCATGAATTACCCATGCCATGTATCATTCACTGGAACTTCAACCACTTTGTGGTTCTTGAAGGAATTGATGGTGATCGGGTGTCGATCAACGATCCCGCCATGGGCCGCCGCCGGATCGATCAGGCTGAACTCGACCTTGCTTTTACCGGTGTCGCGCTGGCGATGGAGCCGACCGAGGCCTTTCGCAAGGTCGGCAGCAAGCCAAACGGCTTGCGCCTGCTGCTTCGCGAATTGCGCAATTCGCAGGGATCAGTTGCGCTCGCGATTGCGGTGAGCCTTGCGCTTATCATCCCGGGGATTGTAATTCCCGGGTTCTCGAAGGTTTTCGTTGATGAAATTCTTATTCAAAAGAACGACAGCTGGCTCGTCCCGCTTCTGATCGGCATGGGTGTTACAGCGCTGTTTCGGGCAGCCGTAACTGCGCTGCAGCAGTCAATGCTGCTGCGGCTGCAGACCAAGCTTGCAGTTGTCATGGTCAGTCGCTTCCTCTGGCACGCATTTTCGCTGCCAATGACTTTCTTTGCGCAACGACATGCCGGTGACATCGCAACCCGGATCGCGACCAACGATCAAATTGCCCGGCTGCTTTCGGGCGGCGTCGTCACGAACGCGCTCAGCCTTACCTCGGTTGTCTTCTTCGCCATTGCAATGGCCGCTTACGATGTGCTGCTGACAGCAATCGTTGTCGGCATGTCGCTGCTCAACGTTCTGGCATTGAAAATCATTTCTCAACGACGCGAGGACCTCAGCCGCAGCCTTGCGCTGGAACGAGGCAAGCTGGTGGGCAGCACGATTAGTGCGGTCCGTACCATCGAAACCATCAAATCTGCCGGCCTTGAGGACGAAGCATTCAATCACTGGGCCGGAATACAGGCCAAGGCGCTCAATGCGGAACAGGACCTGGGGCTTTCCTCCAGCCTTCTTGATATGCTGCCAACCCTCCTGACAGGCTTGACGGTGGCTGCCGTTCTCGGCATCGGGGGTCTTCGTGTGATCGAAGGTTCCCTTACGCTCGGCGGGCTTGTTGCATTCCAATCGCTGATGGCGAGCTTTTCGGATCCGATTACAAATCTCGTCAACCAGGTCGGAAGCTTTCAGACAATCCGCGGCGGTCTTGAGCGACTGGAAGATGTCTATAACTATCCGCTCGACGAGGACCCACAAGAGGCCATCGAGGCAAGCCATTTCCCGCCCAAGCTGACAGGGCGCATAGAAATGCGTGATGTCGAATTTGGCTATTCCATTCTGGAACCGCCGCTGATCACCGGCTTCTCGATTTTGATCGAGCCTGGCTCGCGCGTGGCCCTGGTGGGTCTCTCAGGCAGCGGCAAATCGACACTCGGCCGGTTGATTTGCGGTTTGTACAAGCCCTGGTCGGGAGACATCCGTATCGACGGCAGAACCTTGTCGGAAATTCCTCGTGAAGTCTTTGCAAATTCGATCACTTACGTGGATCAGGACATCTTCCTGTTTGAAGGAACGGCGCGTGACAATCTGACGCTCTGGGACGCGACTGTGCCTGAAGCGGAAATCTCGCGGGCACTTAGAGATGCGGCCATTCACGAAGAGATTGCAACCCGGGTCGCAAATTATGACTGCTACGTTGGCGAAGGAGGTGCAAATTTCAGTGGCGGCCAGCGCCAGCGCATCGAGATTGCACGGGCTCTGGTCACCAATCCTTCCGTTATCGTTCTCGACGAAGCCACTGCAGCCCTTGATCCCGTCACAGAGAAATTGATTGACGATCAGCTGCGCCGCAGGGGCTGCACGTGCGTCATCATCGCCCATCGCTTGAGTACGGTACGCGACTGCGACGAGATTATTGTGCTGCAGCAGGGGCAGATAGCCGAGCGGGGGACGCATGAACAGTTGATGGCGCAGCAAGGCACCTACGCGCAACTGGTGATGCAGCAATGAATGACCCCGTCCTATCGCGGTCAGATAGCGTCCCGGCAGCGACGTCTCCCGGGACGCCTTCTGAGGAGCGCTTTGCCTTCGATGGCCGACGGCCCCGATTGCTCGATCATCATGGTTATGTGCTGGAGATTTTATCCGGTCACGTCGACCTTTTTGCAGTCAAGATCAGCGAAGGAAGGATAGAAGCGGCGCGGCAGCACCTGCTTCGCGTTGAAAGCGGCGAAGTCATTACAGATCTTTACGATATGACCGGTGGCTCGCCCACGCGCGTGATTGCAGTCGGCGGAGCCGATGCTGAAGCGAGGTTCGTTCGTCGCTCGGAGTATGACAATAGACCGCTCATAGAAGGCTGGATTGCCAGGCTTTCCAGGACAATCGTCGGCTCCAATCCAAGCTGGGAAATCCGGGAAGCCACCGACCTTCTTGCCATGGAGATCGAACCGGGTGACCGCCGGCGTGGGCCTGCTCGAAACATGCTGTGGCTGTCGGTTGGTGCTGGCGCGGCACGGATGATGGGGCATGAGCCTGCCTATGGACCTGACAGTCCGCCGATCCCGCTCGCCGCGGGGATGTGGATTGAGGCCGCGCCCACCGGGTGCACGATCCACCGAGGACAGTTGACGGACACCAATTTCTGGGATGCCGTGGATCATTTCAATCAATGCGCGCTTGCGTGCATCGACGGCTTGTTGGACCAGAACGTCGAGCTTCAGCGTTCAAGGCTGAACCGCCGCACCGAGCTGACCAACCTGCAGGCGACCGAATTATTTGATCGGCTTTCTACGTTGATCGTGCGGCAATCGGACCGTAGCGAAAGTCCTTCGGATCTATCGGATGCTCTGCTTGCTGCCTGCCGAATAGTTACCGAAGACATCGGCAGGCCAATCGCAAGGCCAGCCGGTGCGTTGCCTCGTCAGCAAAGCTTTACGGACGTCGTCGAGATCGCCCGCACTTCCCGCCTTCGCGTGCGTCGTACCCTGTTGCGAGGCGAGTGGTGGAAGCAGGATGTTGGCTCCCTTCTGGCGTGGCATGGTCCTGCACGGGACCCCGTCGCGCTGGTTCGGGCATCGGGGCGTTACGCTATGGTCGATCCAAAGCTGGTATCGCGACGTCCGCTCGATGGCGCATTGGCGCTGGAGCTCAGTCCGGAAGCCATCGCGTTCTATCCGAGCCTCCCATCGACTGCGCTCAGCCTCCGCGATCTCCTGGATTTCTCGTTTCTTCATTCCCGGGGCGATCTTGTGCGCATCGCAATTGCGATCGGGATGATGGGGCTTTTGTCACTGGTCCCCCCGCTGATTGTTCAGGCGCTGGTTAATTCCGTCATCCCTCGCACCGAAATAGACCAACTCACCTTTTGTGCGCTCGCCCTCGCCGTTGCTGCATTAGCAACGGCAGGCGTCCAGCTGATGGAGAGCGTCGCATTCCTGCGGCTCGAAGGGCTAATTGACTGGCGATTGCAGGCTGCCGTAATCGACAGACTGCTCCGCCTGCCCGCATCGCTGTTCCGCGAATATACGACCGGAGATTTTGTAGCCCGCGCACTCGGAATAGACGCGGTCCGCAGAATTCTTACTGGCCAAACCTTGCGCAGTCTGATGGCCGGCTTTTTCTGCTGGTTCAGTATCGTTCTGATGGTGATCTACGATCCCTGGCTTGCGCTGATCGGGCTTGCTCTCACCGCCGTCAGGGCGATCCTCATCATCGGAATGAGTGCACTTCGGGTTGTTCAGGAAACGCGCCAATTCAACCTGCAGGGCAAGGTGGAAGGTCTCGTGCTGCAACTGCTGGCCGGGATCGGAAAGCTGCGGGTTGCAGCGGCAACCGTTCGCGCCCTCGCCGTCTGGTCACGGCAATTTGCGGCGCAGAAGCGCCACTTTATCAAATCGCAAAAGATCGCCAATGCGCTGACGCTGTTTGAGACTTCCTTTCCGACTTTTGCGACCCTTATACTTTTTGCATGCGCGTCGGCGACCGGGAGCACCCTGACGCAAAACCTTGGCAGTTTCCTTGCGTTTCTTGCAGCGTTTGGCCAGGCCATGGCAGGGATCGGCTTGTGGGCCAATGGTGTGAGTTCCTCTCTCGTCGCCATTCCGCAAATCAATCGGATCCGCCCCCTGATCAAGGCTGCGGCGGAGATTTCCGACGACCGCAAACCGCCGGGTGAACTGACTGGCGCTGTGGAACTTTCGCGCTTGACGTTCCGCTACGCGGCGGGAGGACCGCCGGTGCTTGATAACGTGTCGCTGCGTATAGCGCAGGGAGAATACGTCGCCATCGTCGGTCCGTCGGGCAGCGGCAAATCCACGCTGTTTCGCCTGTTGCTCGGCTTCGAAAAGCCGGAGTCCGGCGTTGTTTTCTTCGACAGCAAAGCCCTCGATACGCTGGATGTCAGTGCCGTTCGAAGGCAGCTGGGTGTCGTGCTGCAGAACGGACGCCTCGCAACTGGAAGTCTCTATGAAAACATCTGCGGTGGTCTTCAGCTCTCTCTTGACGAGGCTTGGGAGGCAGCCCGGATGGCGGGTTTGGACGCCGACATCAAGAGTATGCCGATGGGGATGCACACAACAATCGCCGAAGGTGTCAATACACTCTCGGGCGGTCAACGACAGCGGGTGATGATCGCGCGCGCTGTTGCCCGTCGTCCCCGGATCCTTCTTTTTGATGAGGCCACGAGTTCACTCGACAATCGGTCGCAATCAGTCGTCAGCGCATCCCTTGGGGCCCTCAATGTTACGCGACTTGTCATCGCACACCGATTGAGTACCGTTCGCGAGGCAGATCGCATCGTCGTCCTTGCTGACGGCAAAATCGTGCAAACGGGAACGTTCGACGAACTGAGCCAAATAAAAGGGGTGTTTGCCGATTTTGCCCAGCGGCAGATGCTGTAGTTTGCGGAATGAGGCGATGTCCCGCCGGGCTCAATGGACTAGAACAACGCTGCACACGGGAATTTCGTCATGCGCAAAGTTCTGTACATCTTTGGTCTGCTCAACGACGCCGATATCGAATGGATGGCTCGAACTGGCATCCGCCGACTCCTGAGTGACGGAGAGATCATCATCCGCGAGGGGAAGCGGTCTGATTTTGTTGTTTTTCTGTTGCAGGGAGAACTTCTGGTAACGACGAGGTCGCTTGGCGAAATCGCCAGAATGGGCGCCGGCGAGGTGGTTGGCGAAATGTCAATGGTGGACTCGGCACCGCCTTCCGCCACAATCACGGCCCGGGGGACCGGATTCGCATTGTTTCTCGACAAGGTGAAGCTGGAACAGAAGCTCGATAGCGATGAAGGTTTCAGCAGCCGGTTCTATCGGGCACTCGCCGTGTTTCTTGCTGATCGCCTTCGGGATGCGCGCAGGAGCACCTCAACGAGTTCCGCGCTCGCGGATGACGACGTTATCGACCCCGACGAGCTCGACATGGGCATTCTTGATCGCGTCTCTGATGCAGGCGAAAGATTCAACCGGATGCTTAGAACGCTCGGCGATGGAAGCCTGTCCGGTTGAGTCGACCAGTTTGCCGCTGGACGAGGCGGCAGAGGCCAAGGAATATTACGACGAAGTTGCACACTTCTTTATCTTTAGCCTGCACCCGGGACGAAAAAGGTAAGTTTGGCTTGGACGAACCCATAGTCCCCCGTGGGTGAAAGGCCGCCCGAAAGCCAGTGTGTTGAAGATCACATACAGATTGCAGATGATCCGTACCCTGGCGGGCACGATCATTCAGCCGAGGCAATTGAGCCGTCGGGAACGGGAACGGGAGAAGACCACATGAACATCGAGAAGCTGGCGCAGCAAGAGGCAACCACGCTGTCGGACACAGAACTTGACCAAGTTACCGGCGGACACGCGGGCGAAGCCGTCTTGAATTATATCAATGCCACAGCAGAGAAAGTCATAAGGGCAGTCCAACATGTGTTGCGCTAGGCATAGCAACGCTTTGCCCGCCGACGCGCGTCAGGAGTCGTATGATCGGCCGCGTGGCTCGATGAACACCCGTTAGCCTTCCGGCACACCAGCGGCCCGGAGATCTTGCACAAAGGTCTCGTCGACGGATTGATCGCGGAAGAGCGAATTGGCGATCCTCAACACGATCGCAAGCCTGGCGATAGTGTCAGCCGCTGCTTCACGGCGGCTTCGGCTTCTTCTTGCCGCCCGACGTGCACCGCCGAAACGGCGATGCTTGTCCATGCGTGAACAAAAACTGCAAACCGCAAAAACCGTTCGCAGTCTGCGCAATGCTAGGTTTTTGAAAAGCTTGGTGGGCGCACCAGGGCTCGAACCTGGGACCCGCTGATTAAGAGTCAGCTGCTCTACCAACTGAGCTATGCGCCCGGAACCGGTCCGGAAAAAGCTTCGCGAGAGCGGGTCGTTTAGCAAAGCGACCCCCCAATGTCCAGCAAAGGGCCCAGAGTTTTCCCGGCCTTTGACGGGGGCCCCCGAACGGCGAAAAGCCGCTGGATTCCAGCGGCTTCGCGTGGTTCTACGGAAAGCGTGCTCCGGCCGTCAGAGCCGCTCGGGGCCGCCTTTGCCCGGCCCGCCGTCGCGTTCGTAGCGATCCCGCTCCAAACGTGGGCCACCAGGGCCCCGGCCGTCGTCATCACGGTCCCAGCCACGGTGCCGCCAGCCACCGCCGAAGCGGCCGTCCATCCGGGTCAGGACCGAAAGCCGGCGCTTCTGGCCCTCGTCCAGCGTCTTGTAGAGCGGGTCGGCTGCATCGGCGATCTTCTTCATTGCAGCCGCGGAGGTCGCCATGTTGTCGGCGCGTTCGCGCAGGCGGGTCACGGGATCAGGCTTTGCGCTATCTGCCGGCGCGTTCATCCGCGCATTGGCGCGATCGATCCGCAACTTGGCAAATTCCCGCACCGCGGTCTCGACCGCCGGCCACAGCTTTTCCTGGTCGGCGTTGAGCTTCAGCCCGGCATGAACGGCGGCGATCCGCGCATCGGCAAAAGCAGCGCGATCCTCCGGGCTGACCCGCATCTGACCATGCGACCAGTGCCGGTGATGCTGGGCATAAACCGCGGTCGAACCGGCGATGGCGAGCGCGGCGACGCCGGCGATCCAGAAATTCCTCATGCGAACCTCCATGCAAAAAGGTTGCCTGAGAATGGGCGCGCGGCCAGCGCCTTTCAACTTACGGATTGGACAGAACGCCTTCTCTTACCAAGATGTAATGTGCGTTAACGATCTGTTCGCAATCCACTTTGCCCGGTTTGACGCGCGCCCTCCGCTACAGCATCCCGAGCGCGCGCGGCAGCCACAGCGACAGGTCCGGCCAATAGGTGACGACGCCGAGGAAGACCAGCATGGTCAGAAGCCACGGCCACACCGCGATCGTGAGCTCCGTGATGCCCATCTTGGCGATGCCGGAGGCGACGTAGAGATTGAGCCCGACCGGCGGATGGCACATGCCGACTTCCATGTTGACCACCATCAGGATGCCGAGATGCACCGGATGGATGCCGAGCTTCACCGCCACCGGAAACAGGATCGGCGCCATGATCAGCACGATCGAGGACGGCTCCATGAAATTGCCGGCGAGCAGCAGCAGCACGTTGACGACGAGCAGGAAGATGATCCAGTTGACGCCGATCGAGGTGATCCAGCTTGCGATCTGCTGCGGAATGTTCTCGTTGGCCATCAGGAAGGAGAACAGCACCGCATTGGTGATGATGTAGAGGATCATCGCGCTCATATTGGCGGAACCGAGCAGCACCCTCGGCACGTCCCGCAGCGTCATGTCGCGATAGACGAACACGGCGATGATGAAGGCATAGACCGCGCTGATCGCGGCCGCCTCCGTCGGCGTGAAGATGCCGGCATAGATGCCGCCGAGCACGATGAGGATCAGCAGCAGGCCCCACATGCATTTGCGGAACGCGACGATGCGCTCGGCCCAGCTCGCTTTCGGCATGCGCGGATAATCGTTGCGCCATGCCCGGTAGAACGTGGTGAGGCCGAGCAGCGTCGCCAGCATCAGCCCGGGAATGACGCCGGCGATGAACATCTGGCCGACGGAAGCCGACGATACGCGCTGGCCGGCCGGATCGAGCGCGATGCTGCCGCCGGTCGCCACGCAGTAGATCACCATCACGATCGAGGGCGGAATCAGGATGCCGAGCGCGCCCGAGGTGGTGATGACGCCAGCGCCGAAGCGCTTGGGGAAGCCCTGAGCCACCATGGCCGGCATCATGATCGCGCCGATCGCGATCACGGTTGCGGGCGAGGATCCGGAGACAGCGGCGAACAACGCGCAGGCCATCACGCCGGCAAGCCCGAGGCCGCCATACCAGTGCCCGACCATGGACGTCGCAAAATTGATCATGCGTCTGGCGACGCCGCCATGGGTCAGGAAGTTGCCGGCGAGGATGAAGAACGGGATCGCCATGATCTCGAAATTGTCGATGCCGGTGAACAGTTTCAGCGCCACCGACTCGGTCGGCACGTTGGTCATGACGAAGATGAAGGTCAGAACCGTCAGGCCGAGCGCGATCGAGATCGGCATGCCCGTCAGCATCAGCAGGATCAGCAGGCCGAAGATGATGAGCGAGGTCATCGCGTCACCTCCGCAGCACCAATGCCGGGCTCGTTGACGTCGACGCCCTCGACATGGGCGTGGTCGTGATGCGGCAGCTCGCCGGTGAAGAACGTAGTTCCAGGCGACCTGCAGGAAGCGGAAGCACATCAAATAGGAGCCGAGCGGAATGCAGAGATAGACGAACCAGCTCGGGATCTCGAGGTCGGGCGATACCTGGTCGGTGTGGTAAAGCCCGTAGACGAATTTTGCGCCCATGGTGCCGATCACGGCGGTGAAGAAAGCGCCGGCGAGCAAGCCGAACAGCACGATGGCGTTCTTCCAGGGCGGCTTGACCTGGTTGACGACGACGTCGACACCGACATGGATGCCGGTGCGCACGCCGTAGGCGGCGCCGAACTTCGCCACCCAGACGAACATGTAGATGCAGAGCTCCTGCGCCCAGGACAGGTTGATCGGGAACAGGATCGGAAACAGGAAGGGCACGCCGAGCAGATAGCGGTGCACGACCGCAATGAAGATGATGGTGGTCGCGAGCGCCATCAGCGTCGCGATCAGGATCTCCTCAAGCCGGTCGAGGATGCGAAGAAAAATCAATGTGCCCCCAGTCTATCCCCGTCGTCATGGCCGGGCTTGTCCCGGCCATCCACGTCTTCCTTGCGATGCAGCTAAGACGTGGATGCCCGGGACAAGCCCGGGCATGACGAAGAACTGCAATACTGCCGTCTAACTGATCGAGCCGGACGGCAGCTTAGCCCTAGTTCGTCGCGCCCTTGGTTTCCTTCAGGAACTCGTCGATCAACGGCTGGCCGACGCGGCCGGCGACGTCCTTGTAGACCGGCTCCATCGCCTTGCGCATCGCGGAGTCCTGCTCGGGCGTCAGCTTGATGATCTCGCTCTTGCCGCTCTTGATGATCTCGGCGAGCGCGTCGTCGTTTTCCTTTTGCGACTGGCCGTTGCCGTAGGCGGTGGCTTCCTTCATCGCCTTCTCGCAATTGGCGCGGATATCGGCCGGCAGGCCGTCCCAGAACTTCTTGTTCACGACCACGACGTAGCCGATGTAGCCGTGGTTGGTCACGGTGATGTACTTCTGCACCTCGTGCATCTTCTGGGTGTAGATGTTCGACCAGGTGTTCTCCTGGCCGTCGACGACGCCGGTCTGCAGCGCCTGATAGACTTCGCGAGAACGCCATCACCTGCGGCACCACGCCGAGCGCGCGGAACTGCGCTTCCAGCACCTTCGACGACTGGATGCGGAACTTGAGGCCGCGATAGTCGGCCGGCGCGACGAGCTTCTTGTTGGCGCTCATCATCTTGAAGCCGTTGTCCCAGTAGGCGAGGCCGATCATGCCCTTCGGCTCGAGCAGCTTCAGAAGCCTGGTGCCGAGCGGGCCGTCGGTCACCTTACGCAGCGTCGGAATGTCGGGAAGGATGTAGGGAAGATCGAACACCTCGAATTCCTTGACGCCGATCGGGCCGAACTTGGCGTTCGACGGCGCCAGCATCTGCACCGCGCCGAGCTGCAGCGCTTCGAGCTCTTCCTTGTCCTTGTAGAGCTGCGAGTTCGGGTAGACCTCGACCTTCACCTTGCCGCCGGTGTACTTCTCGGCGAGCTCCTTGAATTTTTCGGCGGCCAGCCCCTTCGGCGTGTTGGTCGCAACGACGTGGCTGAATTTGATGACGATCGGCGACTGGGCCGATGCCGGGCCGACCAGGCTCAATGCCGCGATCGATGCCGCCGCGATCAGGATTTTCCGCATTCGTATTCCTCCCGAACTTGATTTTGCCGGATTTTTGCCCCGGCGATTTCCTCGCGCACCAATACAGGCGATTGGCGGGCGACGCTATTGCCCCTTAGCAGGGTCTGTTGCGGTCGATTTGCTGCGGCGCAATATGCGGCATTCTGTCCGAAAATCCCAACTACCAAACGCGAAGCGCGACACCGAAATGTCGCGCCAATTATTGGAAGCCGTCATTCCGGGATGGTGCGTAAGCACCGAACCCGGAATCTCGAGATTCCCCGATGCGCAATTGCGCATCTGAGGTTCGCGCTAATGCGCGCCCCGGAATGACGCGCTTCGCGCGTCAGCTCGCGGCCGCCGTATTCACCGTGTCGCGCTGGCGCTTCATGACGATCTTGTTGAGCGCGCCGAGATAGGCTTTTGCCGAGGCCACCAGCGTATCCGGATCGGCCGCACGCGCCGTCATGGAGCGGCCCTCATGGGCGAGCCGCACCGAGACTTCGGCCTGCGCGTCGGTGCCTTCGGTCACGGCGTGGACCTGGTAGAGCTCGAGCTTCGCCTCATGCGGCACCAGCGCCTTGATGCAGTTGAACACCGCATCGACCGGGCCGTTGCCTTCGGCTTCCTCGATCCTGATCTGGCCGTCGACGTCGAGCTTCATGGTGGCGCGCTGCGGGCCATGGGTGCCGGCGATCACGGTCAGCGAGGTCAGCTTGATGCGGTCGTGCGAAGCCGCCATCTCCTCATCGACCAGCGCCTCGATGTCCTCGTCGTAGATGTCCTTCTTGCGGTCGGCGAGCGCCTTCATCCGCACAAAGGCATCTTCGATCTGGTTGGCGCCGAGCTTGTAGCCCATCTCCTCCAGCTTGTGCACGAAGGCGTGGCGGCCGGAGTGCTTGCCCAGCACCAGCGAGGACTGCTTCACGCCGACCGTTTCCGGCTTCATGATCTCGTAGGTCGAAGCATCCTTCAGCACGCCGTCCTGGTGGATGCCGCTCTCATGCGCGAACGCATTACGGCCGACGATCGCCTTGTTGTACTGCACCGGGAACGAGGTCGCCGCCGATACCAGCTTCGAGGCCGCGGTCAGCCTGGTGGTGTCGATCTTGTTCCACCAGGGGAATTTGTCGTTGCGAACGTTCATCGCCATCACGACTTCTTCCAGCGCCGCGTTGCCCGCCCGCTCGCCGATGCCGTTGACGGTGCACTCGATCTGACGCGCGCCGCCGGAGATGCCGGCCAGCGAATTCGCCACCGCCATGCCGAGGTCGTTGTGGCAGTGAACCGAGAACACGGCCTTGTCGGAATTCGGCACCCGCTCGATCAGCGTGCGCATGAAGTGGGCGTATTCCTCGGGCGTGGTGTAGCCGACGGTGTCGGGGATGTTCACCGTGGTGGCGCCGGCCTTGATGACGGCCTCGACGATGCGGCAGAGATAATCCATCTCGCTGCGGGTGGCGTCTTCGGCCGACCATTCGACGTCGTCGATCTGGTTGCGGGCGCGGGTGACGTTGGCGATCGAGAGCTCCATCACCTGCTCCGGCGTCATGTTGAGCTTGACGCGCATGTGCAGCGGCGAGGTCGCGATCACGGTGTGGACGCGGCCGCGCTTGGCGAACTTCACCGCTTCGGCGCAGCGGTCGATGTCCTTGGGGTTGGCGCGCGACAGGCCGGCGATGACGGCGTTCTTGGAGCGGCGGGCGATTTCGCTGACCGCCTGGAAGTCGCCTTCCGAGGTGATGGGAAAGCCGGCCTCGATGACGTCGACGCCCATGTCGTCGAGCATCTCGGCGACCACGAGCTTCTCCTCGAAGGTCATGGTCGCGCCGGGGCACTGCTCGCCGTCGCGCAACGTGGTGTCGAATATGATGACGCGGTCCTTGTCGGACTTGTTGACGGGTTTCATCTCTGCAAATTCCTTTTGGGTGGTGCGCCGGTCAGTTGGGCGCTGAAGGGTTTTCCTGGACTTACGCGAACCCCTGAGTGCCCAGGCGCAAACCGCCCAGACGGCCCTCAGGGGCCGATAAGAAGCAGAAGCCCGCCAATAAGGGTGGGCAGGGACGCAGCCGGAATCGCTGACGTCGCGGACACGGCCGCCCCGTCCCAGATCCCCAAATTTTCGCTGCGAATCAGCATTGCCAAACCCTAAACCACGGAATCCTCGGCCAAAACCGTTGACGGTTCGTTGCCAGCATCCCGCGTGAGGCCCGTTTCTAGACGAGAAATGCCAATGGCCGCAATGCCAAAAGATGGTCAGGAGGGGTGACGTTTTGGGGTGGGCTGCCCTTTCCTCGCGTCGAACCGACGCAGGCTCCCTCCCCGCGTCGTCCCGGCGAAGATTTCCTACCACCGTCATGGCCGGGCTTGACCCGGCCATCCACGTCTTCGGCCATGCAAGGAGGGAAGTCGTGGATGCCCGGGTCAAGCCCGGGCATGACGAGGTGGGTATATGCTGCACCTCGTCAAGCGTCCGCGTTCTCGCGACATGATTTCGTCCGAGTATTCGAATTCGTTGTCCCTCTCTCCGAGAGGGCGCAGGGAAAGCCGGGCGCTGACTGCGCCCGCAGCCTGGAGGGCAACAAAGAAACAAGCCCACCAGTTAGTCACCACGAGTTCAGCCAGTCACACCGGCTTTCCCCGCGCAATGGTTTTACGGTTTACTTCGTGCTCTCCCCGGTGAGCGGCGTTTTTTGTCACCGTTGCCATCCCAGCACGGGCCGGCATGGATAGACGCCACGGTCGCGGCGCCAGGACCACACGACTTCGCCGTACGCTGCAGGCGTTTCGTCCGGCAGCAAAGCTGCCTGACGCCGCAGCGTCCATCGCATTCCGGCCCGACGTAGCGTGACGATCGCGCGATACGTCCCCTTTGGACGGACCGGAACGAGGAAGCATATGCCACTGATTTGGGTATTCTGAAAAGCGAAATATTTTTAATTTTGGGGCTTGACACACCTTATGGAAACCAGAATTGGTGATTTGCCCGTCGTGTTGAATTTGCCACACCCGGGCAAGAACCAAATTGAAGCGACGGAGTTAATTCAGCGCACCGCCGGGTGACAACCGGACACAACGGGGACGTTGGACGCGAGCATTTTTCCGGTTTCTGCCCGCGACATCAACGCATCGGTACGCGCTGACAACTAACCCGTTCCTGGCGAGTGCACGCTTTGTACAGTTCCGTTCCGGCGAGGGAATCCACCTGATTGCGGGCCCCACGGCTTTAGGTGCAGGGTCCAACGTCAACTCGACGTGCCACACTGAGCACGAGGGCATTCCCCTTAGTCTGGATATTCATCCGAGCCCTGCACCCAGAGAAACGACTGCATATCGATCATGTCGCGGGGCCGCATCGCGGCAATTTCGCGCCTGACCTGCGCCACGCTATCCAGCAGATTTTTATAGAGCGGCCAGTTGGGGCGGGATGAATACTGCAACGGGATTCCGCTCCGCCGTAGCGCTTCGCGGGTGACGGTTGGCTTGAAGAAGAAATGCGCCTTCGGCTGCGCGATAAAGCCGAACACGGTCGCGAGCGGCCATGTCAGAACGCGCGTCTGCCGGCGCGGCAAACGATCCAGTGCAGCCACCCAACTTGCAAAGCGAATCTCGTCGGGCCCCGGACCGTGAAGGAATTCGAAGAGGGCTGACGAAAACGCCTGCGCGCCCGCTGCAGAGCGCACGGCATCGCGAAGGGCCATCTTCTCGAACGAAAAAAGCAGGTTGGTGCGGGATTCGATCGAGCTTGCGAGCCTCGCCACGACTTCAAACTGGCGGCTGTCGATCAGGCGGCGGAAGTTCGCCTCACTCAAATTCTCCTGCCAGCGAAGATGCGCTTGCCATTTGTAATCGCGTTCCCAGTCGAGATAGGTCTCATCACGAAAGCCGCCGGAAAGGCGCGAAGAAATTTCCGGCGCGCGCGAGCAATTTGCCGGTTTGGTAGGGCCGCACTCGCAGGACGCTTCCGCCGTGGCCGGATCAAGGCGGGAGCAGCGGCACGCGACTTTTGCTTGGCGACAGGCATGAATGAACAAGCCGCTTGGCGTCCGACCGTTCCATTTTACCTCGTCGCCGAATAGGCTGTTATCGCCCACCGTCCCGCGCTGCGCAATTCTCGAAGCCACCCTAGGATTTGGGGGAAATCCATTATCCGATAATGTCCACAGCCACGACGCGCAGTAGTCTCGCCGCGTTCCGATCCCCACGGGACTGAGGTAAAGAAATGAGCGATAGAGGACGCAGGCTCGGAGCACAGCTGCTTATTTTGTGTTGGATGATCGCAATCGTCGTTGGCTTTTTTGTAAGTCTAGTCATGAGCATTATAGCTTTCCGAAACGACACGCCGACGAGTGGAGTGACGCTTGGCGGCATCGCAATTGGGTGCGCTATTCTGTGCTATCGGACATACGCTGCACGAGAAGACTGGCTTTCAGATTGGAAATGATCTTCCACACCCCGACGTGCGGTAGCCCCCGCTCCGTTCCGACCCCCAAGGGATAGACAATTTGCCGGGCGTCGCCGGCAGGCTGAGGCGGCTTACGCGCTGGGGCCTTTCGTAGAAGTAGTGTCTCAGTTTGAAGATTTCGGTTGGTCTGTCTCGAGCTTTTTGGCTCGCTCTCCCGCCAGCTTGCGGTAAGCCCCAGCCTGCTTTTCCAGATTGGCCTTGAGGCTGGGATTTTGCTCGCCAGCAGCCAAGCGCTCAAATTGAAGCGCGTGCTCCAGGTACTCTGCAATCATCTTCACATCGCACAGTAGGCTTAGGGATGATCGAGAGTCGAGAACATTACTTTGGCGGCTGTAGTTCGGGGGAGCGCAGCCATTCACTCATATGCGAGCCTGTTTCGGCTTGGCGTGCTTTGCGGATCAGCGCCTCACGGATCGCGCCAGGGGGAAGCAGGTTGGCTTCCTCGCGTAGGCGCGTTGCCTCATCTGCGAGACGCTCTTCTAGCGACACGGTTTGTTTGGAACGACGACGGTTCTGCATAACGCGGTCCCTCCACTCGAACTGCCACTTTTTCCCACGGCATAATTCGTAAGACCGCGCTCCGGTTCCCGTCTGTCCAGTAGTGCACACAAGTCAAATCAAGCCACTGTATTTCGAAACCGACCAGCGCACGCGCCAGACAGGGCGGGGCTATTCGCAGATGCGAAATTGGCCACAGCGTTTGCAGGTGAGGACGCCTCACGGTGCGTGAGCTCAGGGCGTCTAATTGCCGAAGAAGCCGAAGCCACCGCTTTGCCGAGGCTCATCGCCGCCAAACGCCATGACCGGCGGATTGCGGTATTCGCCCTGCTCCATCTGCTGCTTGCGTTTGGCACGCTCCGCAAGCCGCCTGGCTTTCTGCTCGGCGGATCGCTTGCGGCGGTCCCGCTCTTCCAGCTCCGCCTTGCGCGCATCGACCTTCTCCAGTGATTTTTCAGGAACTGATGCTTCGTTGATCGATCGCACCGGCGGGGGCGGCATCGGTTGGTCCGCGACGGTCGTCGTCGAAGGCTGCGGAGGCTGCGCAGGCTCAGCTGACGCGGGCAAGATGACCCGCACGGGCTGCGATGTTTCCCGCGGAGCCCGCGCCAGTTGTTCAGGGCGCGGCTCGACAGCCGTTTTCGCCATCATCAAGCCGCCGCCGAAGCCCACGGCAAGAATTGCGAATGTAGTTCCCACTCCGACGAAAAAAGCACCCGTATTCGTTGCCATAGCCTCAGCCTCTCTGTTCGGAGGACTGAACGCGCGAATCTGAAGCGTTGTTCCGAGTTGGAAAAAATAGGCGAAGACGAACTTCTCGATGCTCGCTTGTGTGCTGGATGGCAGCAATCATTCTGATGGATGCGGGCGCGATCGGCGACGATGCGAGCTGTGATGTCGCGGTGATCGGATCGTAACCGCCGGGGCGAGGCGAGACTTGCAATACCGTCATATGAATCGAAAAATTGCCGGGGCGCAGCCGCTGAGATCGCTTTGCAAGTCCCCGACGAACCGAGGGAGGAGGCGCCAAGCAGGCACCTCCTCCGACGGAACGGTCAGATCAGTTGTAATCAGAGTACTTGAACTGGGGCAGCGCCTTGAGCTGCTCCTTGGTGGCACTCATCACGGCGTGATCGGGGACCCAGTCATTCACATTGGCGTTGCGCGCCGGCGCCGTTGTGTTTGCGGGTGGGTTGGCTGTGCCGGTCGTCGCGTCTCGCGAAGTCGCAGGAGCGGTTGAGCTGGTGCGGACCGGCTCCTCCACGAATTTGAGCTTGTCCATCGACACGGCGATGTCATGTTCGCCCATGCCGAGGAAGCCGCCCACGCCGATGACGACGGCGGTGACCTTGCCGGTTTTGTCGAGGATGAACTCGTTGACGTCGCCAAGCTTTTCATTGGCCTCGTTGTACACGTCCAGGCCCATCAGCTTGGAAGCACGCCAGTTGCCCTTCAGCATCATCTTGTTTGCGGGCGTCTGGGCAGTCGTCGCCGCGGGGGCATTGCGATCCGCTGGTTGAGCAGTTTGAGCAGTTTGAGCAAGAGCCGGCCCGCTGACGAGCGCAAAGCCGAGTAGAGACGTCGCTAGAATGGTCTTCATGGATTCCTCCTCCGGGGTAAATTCCGTTTGGCCCCAACGGAGCGTGAGGTTGAAGGTTCCAGAATCAGCGAAGCGGTCGTGGCAAAAACAGGAAAGCCCCTCTGCCCGCCCGTC
The DNA here is from genome assembly GCA_963816655.1 of uncultured Alphaproteobacteria bacterium. GTDB lineage: Bacteria > Pseudomonadota > Alphaproteobacteria > Rhizobiales > Xanthobacteraceae > Bradyrhizobium. The sequence goes on from CAWFLW010000029.1 coordinate 37,730, forward strand.
GACGGGAACTTTCGGTAACCACCGCGCTTGCCTTTGGGAGTGCCGCGGGCAATGGGGCTAGCGTCTATCCAACCAAAGCGGCCGAATTCCTACCTGATTCATTACGCAGACCCTTGCCGAGCCCCCAAGCCAGGGCTTGAGCCGACTTCCGGGAAAGGTTGGAAAGGCGTCGGATAGCGGGCTGACGCCCTATTCCGCGCACTGTGCGCGCCGTTTGCCGCAGGTCTCATACTAAAGACCTCTGCGCGATCTGAGCGAGTCCCTGATCGGCACACGACGCGAGGGTAGCGCCACTTCACAGCTCGCGCCGACATCTGTCCCCGATGAAGCAAGCGTAACGCTGATCGTATCCACGTCGACACGAAGCAGGCGCGCGTTCTTTTTTTCGGATTGGAACAGGCATCGCACTCCGGCATTGGAGCTATGAAAGAAAGCTGGAGGAAAACAAATGGCTCAGGGCGACACGCGCTCTCTACATGAGATCAAGCGCGAGACCGAGCAAACCCGTGCAGCGTTGACCACGACTGTGGAAGAGCTGCGCGGCACGGTCAGCGATACCGCGACAGACATCAAGAACCGGCTGCGGCCCGATGCGATCAAGGCGGAAGTATCCGGATACATCAAGAGTCGCGGCGAACAGCTGCTGGCTGATCTTACCGACATGGCGCGGCGCAATCCGATGCAGGCGGTCGCCGTAGGCGCCAGCATCGCGTATCCCGCGTTGCGGCTGGCGCGCGCCATCCCGCTCCCGGTGCTGATGATCGGGGCGGGTCTGTTCCTGACCGGCTCGAAGACAGGCCAAGACCTCAGCCGAAAAGCTTCCGACCTTGCCGGAGACCTCTCGGACGAAGCTCAGCGCCGCGCGCAGGCGCTCGGTGATCAGGTCTCGCAGGCAGCCTCTGACGCAAAAGGCAGCGCAGCCGACGCCCTGAACCGGACCGGCGAGGCGCTCGGCAGCCTGACTGACCGGCTAAGGCAAACAGGTTCGGAGGCCGCCGACGCGTTCCGTAACCAAATGGAAGCGGGCTCACAGACTATCCAGGACGCTGCAGGCCAGGCCGCGGATGCTCTCGGGGCGACAAAGGACAAGCTGTCGCACGCGGCCGACGCTCCCGCACGCATCGTCCAGGAGGCGTCGGAGTTTGTCCGGGATACCGGTACACGCGCCGCGCACTCCGGTCAGGAGTTCCTCGATGCCACGCGCGCGCAGGCGAGCCGGCTCAGCGGGCAAGCCGCCGGAACCGTACGTGACACGTTCCAGCAAAATCCGTTGCTGGTGGCGGGTGTCGGGCTCCTCATTGGCGCACTGATCGCAAGCGCGCTTCCCAAATCCGACATCGAAGAGAACCTGGCGGGCGATGCCAGCAACGCAGTCAGGCGCAAGGCGCGCGAGGCGGCGGCCGCCGGATTTGATGCGGCCAAGGGCGCAACGGGCGAAATCCTCGCCAACGTCGCCCAGCAAGCCACAGCCGAAGGCCTTACGCCGGACGGACTGGCGCGCAGCGCGCAAGACGTCGGTCAACGCGTCCAGCGCGTGGCCGAGCGCGCCGTCACGACGGCCTTCGATCCAGATCATTCCAGCAACCACACCGGCGGAGAAAAAACAAATGGTTGACCAGACATGGCAGCAAACGGGCGGCGGCAGCAAAAGCGACGCCGATAAACTCAAGAGCGTGCGCGACCAGGCTGTCGCAGCCGGCCGTGAGATCAAGGACAAGGCTGTCGATCTTGCAGAGACGTCAGGTGAGAAGTTCAGGGAACAGGCTTCCGAGCTCGCCGACGCGGCAAAGAACGTGGCCTCTCAGGCAACCGACCGGTTGAAAGAGAAGGTGTCCGAGCAACGCGGCGCCGGCGCAGAATATGTCGGCAGCCTCGCCGAGACGATACGGCGTGCCGCGCGCGAATTCGACAATGATCTGCCGATCGCCGGAAAATACATCCGCAAGGCGGCCGCGCAGGTCGAAAACGTTTCCGACTCGATCCGAACCGGGGACATCAACGACCTCGTCAGCAGTGCGCAATCCTTTGCCCGCCGCCAGCCGACGGCGTTTCTGGGAATGGCGGTTCTGGCAGGTTTTGCCGCGGTGCGCTTCTTGAAGAGTTCTTCGGATGCTCCGTCGGCAGCCGACCGTCAGGCCGGGCAAAGCAATCAGGCTGGGCAAAGCAATCAGCCTGGGAAAGCAATCGCGGATATGGCCATGACTTCACGCACTGACCGCTCCATTTCCGAACTGCTCAGCGACGTGCTGGCGCAGCTCGCCAAGCTGATCGGCAATGAGTTCGATCTCGCCAAGGCGGAACTCTCGACCAAGGCGGGTCAAATGGGCCGCGGCATCATGATGATCGGCGCCGGCGCCGTGTTCATGATCCCGGCGCTCGTCTTGCTGCTGATGGCCGCGGCGGCTGCGCTGATGCACGCCGGATACTCGGATCCGGTTGCTTACCTTCTGACCGGAGCAGGCGCCGGCGCGATTGCGGCAATTCTGGTCGGCGTCGGCGTGTCCCGCCTGTCCGCCGACGAGTTGAAGCCGTCCGTGACACTGGAACAATTGCAACGCGACAAGGTCGCCGCAAAGGAGATGCTGCAATGAGTGGTAATTCAGACCGCTTGGGCGAATTTGTCCGCGATCTCGGCGATGCCGCGCGACGCAATCCGCTGTCAGCGGCCCTCATCGGCGCCGGCGCGGTCTGGTTGTTTGCGAGCCATTCTCCGCGCGGCAGTGATCTTATTCGCCGCACCGGCATCGATCGGCTGCCGGATAGGGCGCGCGAGGCATGGGAGGGCACCAGCTCCAACCTGCGTTCGGGCGCCGAAATGGTCCGCGATACCGCAAGGGACGCTGCCGACTCCGCCCTCAATCGAGGTAACGAGGCAGCAGACCAGGCCATGCAGGCCGGCAAGCGGCTTACCAACGCTGCGGCCGACTATGCGGAAGACTTGCCGGAGTGGGCCGGCAGCGCTTTTGACGATGTTCGCGCCAGCATGAGTGAGCTGTTCAAGTCGCAACCGCTCGCCATCGGCGCGGTGGGTCTTGCGATCGGCGCGGCGATCGCCGCCTCCTTCCCGACGACGGAGACCGAGGCCGAGTATTTCGGTGAGACCAGCGATTTCGTCAAGGACAAGGCCAGCACCATCGCAGGTGAACAGGCGGAACGTGCCACCGAGGTCGGCAAGAAGGTCGCCGAAGCGGTTGCCGACGAGGCGCGGCAACAGGGTCTTACCGTCGATGGACTGAAGGCTGCCGCCACCGACCTGTCGAACAAGGCAGGTCGCGTTGCGGGCGCGGCCACCGGACGTTCCTCATCGCAACCCAGCTAATTCCTTATCAGGAGAGAAACATGCACCAGATCATCTACATCGTCGGACTAATCGTCGTCGTCCTCGCCATCCTTTCCTTCTTCGGGCTTCGTTGAGCATCTCATGACCATCATTGAAGAAGAACGGGTCTATCCCGGCGGCATCGCGACCCCCGGATATCTCGCCTGGACGCCCGCGGTTGCGGGAGCGTTGATCGCAGCGGCGCTTTCCGCCGTGCTGATTGCCTTCGGTGCGGCCGTCGGATTGGGCGTGGCATCCGTCAGCGCCGACCTGGCGCGACGCCTCGGCGGCGCTGTGGCTGCTGTCAGGCGTCTACCTGATACTGGTCGCGTTGGTCAGTTTCGGCTTCGGCGGCTATGTCGCTGGCCGCATACGAACCGGCCGGTCCGCCGCGGCCCAGTGACCTCGAGCACCGGGATGGCCTGCATGGCCTGGCCGCGTGGGCGATCGCTGTCGTTCTGACCGTGCTCATCACCGCGCTCGTCGGCAGCGCGACGCTCGCGCGCGCGCCTCTCGCACGCTCCGCTCCCTCCGCCAGCGCGGCGGAGCCGCTGTTGAGCTACGAACTCGACCGGCTGTTCCGTCCCGCCCGGCGGACTCCCAATGCCGAGACGACGATGGAGCGGGCAGAAGCGGGACGTATTCTGCTCACCTCCTCCAGCCATAGCGGCGTTGCGGCCGAAGACCGGACCTATCTGGTGCAGCTGGTGGGCGGCATCACCGGGCTGGCTGGTGCGGACGCGGAGCGCCGCGTGGACAATATCATCGCCAACGCGAAGACCGCGATTGCCCGTTCCCGGCGCAGCGCCATCATTGCGGCGTTTTCGATTGCGGCGTCGATATTGCTTGGAGCCGTCATCGCCTGGTTTGCAGCCATCGAGGGCGGCCGCCATCGCGACGGCGCCGTGCCGGGCTGGTGGACCAGTCGTGCGCTGGCGCCGCGAGAGCAACCCCTTCCCTGAAACGGGTCGCATTTTACGGAAGTTGTGAGTGCATGGATCGACGCGAGCTTGTGTTCACTTTTGGCCCAACGAGTTGCGGCGCTCACTAATTGCCAAAACGTCGCGCAGGCCGTTTAGGAACGATGCTTCGATCCGCCGGTTGGAATTGCAGGTTCACCAAGAGGAGAAGCCAATGGACTGGAATCGCGTTGAAGGAAACTGGAAGCAGGTCAAGGGCAAGGTCAAGGAGCAGTGGGGCAAGCTCACCGATGACGATCTTGATGTCATCGACGGCAAGCAGGAGCAGCTCGAGGGCCGCCTGCAGCAGCGCTACGGCTACGCCAAGGATCAGGCCCAGAAGGAAGTGAATACGTGGTTCGACCGCCAGAAGTGGTAGGTCGTCACCAAGAAAGCCCCGGTTCGCCGGGGCTTTTTTGATTCCTCAATTGCCGAACGCTTCGGCGGTGCTCCCGCCCTCAGACGCGATCACGCAGTTTCTTCACACCGTCCTTCTGTGCGCAATGATCGCAGCAGTAGAAGACGCCTGCGCTCTCCAGCCCGTGGCCGACGATGCGCGTCCCGCAATGCTTGCAGGTCGGCGCCAGCGCATGGATGGCGCATTCGAAACTGTCGAATGTGTGCGTCTCGCCCTTCATGACGACCTGAAATGCCTTGTCGTACTCGTTGCCGCAGTTTTCGCAGGTACCCATGTTCACTCCTTTCATGCTGCCCGACGCTTGCGGGTTCGCGCCGCCTTTCCTGGAAAAACCCCGGCGGGCGAAACCGGTTCCTCGCCGCCGATGCCGCAGGGGGATATGAGGGAACGCGACGGCGCCGTCGGCGTTTTCGTCATATGACCGAGACAACACCCCAAGTCCTCGAAAGCTCGTTCCAGATCGCCTGGGACTATCTGGACGCGACCGGCGAGCTGGGCGAGCCTGAGCCCGCCGCCGTCTTTCTGCTCGATATCATCGAGTCAATGATGCGGCGCGGCGAACGCCGAAAGCTGCTGCTGTCCAACAGGGCGATCGACGCGTTCAGGCGCTCGCGAACAAGGCAGGACTTCGCGTTGGTCTCGCGAGCACACGGGTCTTAGCCGCGTGCGCTTTCACGGGTCGACCAATCCGATCAGCATTCACGTCAGCTATCTGGAGCGGGACGGCCAGACGCGTTGACAGCGACTGTGACAGCTATTTCGATTTCACCACTTTCTGCACCGCGCTCGCTTTCTCCTCGTCGAGCAGCGCCTGGCGCACCTGCTTGAACTCGCTGCGGTCGGTCTTGTCGACTTTCGGGAATTGCAGGTTGAGCCGGTCGAGCGCCGACACGATGGTGGAGCCGATCACGACGCGGGCGAACCATTTGTGGTCGGCCGGCACGACATGCCACGGCGCGTGCTTCGTGGACGTGTGGTGGATCATATCCTGATAGGCGGCCTGGTATTTGCTCCACAGCGCGCGCTCGGCCGATGTCGCCCATGTTGAATTTCCAGTTCTTGCCGGGCTGCTCCAGGCGATCGAGGAAGCGCTCGCGCTGCTCCCCTTTCGAAAGGTTGAGGAAGAATTTCAGGATCACGGTGCCGTTGCGAGCGAGATGCCGCTCGAAAGCGGAAATGTCCTCGAAGCGTTCGCGCCAGATGTCCTTGGTCACCAGTTGCTGCGGCAGTTTCTGCTTGCCGAGGATTTCCGGATGCACGCGTACGACGAGGCATTCCTCGTAATGCGAGCGGTTGAAGATGCCGATGCGGCCGCGCTCGGGCAGCGCGACCGCGGCGCGCCACAGGAAATCGTGGTCGAGTTCCTTCGACGACGGCACCTTGAACGCGGTGACTTCGCAGCCCTGCGGATCGACGCCGTCGAACACGCTCTTGATCGCTGAGTCCTTGCCGGCGGCATCCATGCCCTGGAAGATCAGCAGCATCGACCAGCGGTCCTGGGCGTAAAGCTTCTCCTGGAAATCACTGAGCCGCTTGCGGTTGGCCTCGATGATCTTCTCGCCCTTCTCCTTGTCGAGCCCGCCCTTCTCGTTGGTCTTGTGCGATTTCAGGTGAAATTCGCCTGACCCGTCATAGCGGAACGGCGCGACAAAAGGCTTCAGCTGGTCCGCCAGCGATTTTTGAGATTGCTTGCCCATGCGATGAAGTGCTCCGGTTGGGGCGGCCCCGATGGGACCTCGGGGATTTCGGCCGCGTCGCGGCGACGATAGACCATCAGCATCAATGGCGCGAGGCGGCGCAACAGGCCATGCGCGACCCAGGGCATGGGTTCGCTGAACGGCAAGGCGAGGTCTTGCTCGGGGATGCCTTGCGCCGCTTTCGCGAGCTCCTGGCCGATCGCGATGGAGAGCGCAACGGCGCGGCCGTTGCAGCCGGTCCAGGCCCAGGCATCGGGGCCGAGGCGGTGGATGCGCGGCAGGAAGTCGGAGGTCATGCCGACATAGCCGTTCCAGACGTAGTCGAACTTGACGTCGCCGATCTGCGGCCACAGGCGCTTGAGCCGCGCGCCAACCGCGGCCCTGAGCCGCGCGGGGGCATCCGACGTTCCCATCAGCGCGCCGCCGGTGACGAGACGATTGCGCGCATCGTAGCGCGCGAAGTAAAGCTCGCCATGGGTGTCCGACATCGCCTGGCGGCCGGGAATGATGGTTTTGCGCGCCGCGTCCGCCAAGGGTTCGGTCGCCATCTGCCACGAAAACACCGGCATCACCTCACGCGCGATGGCGGGCGCAAGGGCTTTGACGAATTCGCCGGTATAGGCGTTGGTGGCGAGGATCAGCGCGCGCGCACTGATTTCACCTTGCGGCGTGGTGACGATCCAGCGGTTGTTCTTGCGCTCGAACCGCAAGGCCGGCGAGCGCGCGAAAATTCTTCCGCCGCGATCGAGCACGACATGGGCAAGCCCGCGCGCCAGCGCCAGCGGATTGATATGGCCGCCGGTCCTGTTCCAGAAGCCGCCGTGCCAGGCATCCGAACCCAGCATGTCGCGCACTTGTTCGCGTGACAGGAATTCAACGGGCGCACCTGCCTTCGACCATTGCCGCACGCGGCGCTCGGCGATCCTGATGCGTCCCGGCGAATGTACCGGCTGCACCCAGCCGGCCTGCTCCTGCTCGGCCTGGATCTGGTATTTGCGCGCAACATCGAACAGCGTCGAGGCGCAGTCGCGCAACAGCGCCACGAAGCGCTCGCCGGAGCCGCCATGCTTGGCCACGATGTCGTCGGGGTCGGGCCGCGACAGCGTCGGGATCACCTGGCCGTTGTTGCGCCCCGAAGCGCCCCAGCCCGGCTCGGCCGCTTCCACGACGGCGACATCGACGCCCGCCTCGCGCAGATGCAGTGCGGTGGAGAGACCGGTAAAACCGGCGCCGATGACGACGACATCGGCTTGCACGCTGCCCTCGAGCTGCGGCAAGGCCGGCCCTTGCGGCGTCACCGCGGCCCATAGCGATGGCGGCCAATCGATCGTTTCAGGCGACATTAGACTTCCTCTGGGCGCGATCGTAGGATGGGTTGAGCGAAAGCGAAACCCATCGAATTATGCGGCGGGGAAAATAACAGGGACATCGTGCAAGCGTGACCATCAAAAGCATAGCCGGAATCGATCATGCCGTCGTCGCGGTCAGGGATCTCGACGCGGCCGCCGCCAACTGGAAGCAACTCGGCTTCACCATCTCGCCGCGCGGCACCCACAGCGCGCATATGGGCACCGGCAATTACACCATCATGCTCGGCGACGATTACATGGAGCTGCTCGGCGTGCTCGACGCGACCGAGCACAACGCGCCGACCCGGAATTATCTGGAGGCGACCGGCGGCGGCATCGAGCGCGTCGCCTTCACGACGCCGAGCGCTGCGGCGGGCGCAGCCGAAATCCGCACCCTGGGTTATGCCGCGATCGGGCCGACCGATTTCGAGCGGCCGGTGACCATGCCGGACGGACGCAAGGCGGCGGCGAAATTCGCGACCTTCCAGTGGCCGGTTAAGGAAGCCCCCGGCGGCGTACGGCTGTTCGCCTGCCAGCACAAGACGCGCGATACGGTGTGGATCCCGGAATTGCAGAAGCACGCCAACACGGCAAACCGCATCGCGCGGGTGTTCATCGTGACGCCGAGCGCGGCGGATGACGCAAAGCATCTGGCGAAGATGATTGCGGGCGAAGTGCAGATCGGCGCAGACGGATCGGCCGTGGTGCCGACCGGATTTCGGCCGCGCCGATTTCGTCTTCCTCAGCCGCGATGCGCTGGGACGGATGTATCCGGGCGTGGATGTCAGCGCGCCTGCCCGCACGCGCCGGCGCCGGGCTTGAGCTTGTCGTCAACGATCTCGCCGCAGCCCAGCGCGCGACTGGCACCAAAGCCGTCGCCAGCAGCGGCGCGGTCGTGGTGCCGCCGGCCGCGGCCAACGGCGTGATGCTGGCGTTCGTCCAGGGCTGACCGCTACGCCCGCTTCCACTTCAGCCGTTCGATGATGCTGCCCAAAATGCCCTTGGGCAGGAAAATGATGAACAGCACCAGCAGCACGCCGTAGACGAGGTTGTCCCAGCCCACCGCCTTGGTGCCGAAGCCGATGCGCAAGGTTTCCGCGAGCAGGATGGTGATGACGGCGCCGACGGTGGGGCCGAGCGAAACATAGAGCCCGCCGACGATGACGGCGAACACCATCTGCAGCGACACCGCGATGCCGCTGACGGTGTCCGGCGAGATGAACATCTGGTACTGGCAGTAGAGAGCGCCGGCCAGCGCCGTCATCAACGCCGAGATCAGCGTGATCTTCAGCTTCTCGGCGGTGACGTTGACGCCGGCCGCGGCGGCGGCGTCCTCGTCCTCCGAGATCGCCTCCATCGCATAGCGGCTCATGCTGCGGTCGATGGCGCGCCAGATGATCAGCCCGACGACCCAGACCCCGAGCGCGATCATGTACCAGGTGATCTTGTCGTCGAACTGCAGCGCCATCAGCCCCTTGCCGCTGGGCGCGCGGTTCGGCGTGTAGCCGAGCGAACCGCCGGTCCAGTCGCGCGTCGCGGTGATGACCTGCAGCACGATGCCCGACAGCGCCAGGGTCACCAGCACGAAATAGTGTCCGGTGATACGGAAGCGGAAACAGGGATAGGCGACGACCAATGCCAGTGCGCCGGCGGCGACCATGCTGATCGGGATGCCGATCCAGGGCGAGACGCCGAGGTGATTCCACAACAGCGCCGTGACGTAGGCGCCCACACCCATGAAGCCGCCATGGCCGAGCGAGACGAGGTTGAAGCGGCCCATGATCGACCACGACGTGTAGGCAAAGGACCAGATCAGGATCAGCACCAGCAGATGCAGGTGATAGGGATCGCGGTAGACAAAGGGCAGCGCGATCAGCGCGGCGAGACCGAGAGCCCGGGCGGCATTGCCTGCGTTCACGAGCGCCTCACGAACAGGCCCGCGGGCCGGATGAACATCATGACGATGAAGAAGGCAAACGCCAGCACGTAGCCCCATTCGAGATCTGAGAACAGGCCGCCGAGCGAGATGATCTCGGCGAACACGAAGGCCGCGATGAAGCCGCCGATGAAATTGCCTAAGCCCCCGAGTACGCAAATCAGGAAGGTGATCGGCCCGAACGAGAGCCCGACAAAGGGATGCACGTCATATTGCAGCACCAGCAGGCACGCGGCGAGGCCGGCCAGCGCGCCGCCGAGCGCCGAGGTGATCACGTAGAGGCGACTGGTGTCGACGCCCATCAACGGCATGATCTGGCGATCCTGCGAGATGGCGCGGATCGCGGTGCCGGTGAAGGTGCGCGTCATGAACAGGTAGACTGCGACCATGCCGACCAGGGCAGCCGCAAACGACAGCAGCCGCGAATAGCTGAAATGCATGTCGCCGAATGCAAGTACCGGCAGACGGATGCCGAGATTGCGGAAGTCGATGCCGAAAGCGACGGTGGCAAAACTCTGCAGGATGAACAGTACGCCGCCGGTGGCGAGCAACTGGTTGATCGGCGCCGCGGTGAGAAGCGGCGCGATGACGATGTAATGCAGCGCCGCGCCGAGTGCGGCCACCAGCATGATGGCGAACGGGGCCGCAGCCCAATAGGGCATGCCGAACACCTGCACCATGTAGTACATGCCGTACATGCCGATCATCACGAGCTCGGCGTAGCAGATCCATGTGACGTCGATGACGCCGAAGATCAGATTGAGCCCGAGCGCAAGCAGCGCCAGCACGCCGCCGAGCAGGATGCCGTTGACCACGGCTTCCAGCAGGTAGATGTCGAAGATGTCGAGGAATGCCTGCATCGCTTACCTCTCCCGCTTGCGGGGGAGGTCGGATCGCATCGCAAGATGCGATCCGGGTGGGGGCTCTATCGGCAGCGTAACTCGTGGAGAGACCCCCACCCCAGCCCTCCCCCGCAAGCGGGAGAGGGGGTGCACCGGTCGTGTTGACGCGGTCATGCTCATACCCCGAGATATGCTTGCTTGATGGTGTCGGTCTTCATCATCTCGTCCGAGGTGCCGGAGGCGCGGATGCTGCCGGCTTCGAGCAGATAGGCGCGGTCGACCACCTTCAGCACCTGCTGCACGTTCTGCTCGACGATCAGCACGGTAAGGCCCGAGGCGCGGATGCGTTTGACGAGCTCGAACACCTGCTGCACCACGACCGGCGCAAGGCCTGCGGAGGGCTCGTCAAGCAGCAGCAGTTTCGGGTCGGACATCAGCGCGCGGCCGATCGCGCACATCTGCTGCTCGCCGCCCGACAGCGTGCCGGCCATCTGATTGCGGCGCTCCTTCATGCGCGGGAACAGATCGAACACGAAATCCATCCGCTCGACATATTTGGCGCGCGCGCCGGGCATGTAGGCGCCCATCTTGAGATTGTCGTCGACGGTAAGGCGCGGAAACAGCCGGCGGTTTTCCGGCACATGCGCAATGCCGAGGCTGACGATCTTGTGCGCGGCCGTCGCCAGCACGTTCGGTGCCTTCCATGGCTATCGTGCCCTTGGTCGGGCGGATCAGGCCGGAAATCACCCGCATCAAGGTGGTCTTGCCGGCGCCGTTGGGGCCGATCACGCCGACCGCCTCGCCGGCGTGGACTTCGAGGCTGACGCCGAACAGCGCCTGGAAAGTGCCGTAGCCCGCATCGATCGATTTCAGCTCGAGCATGGCTACACCCCTGCCCGGCGGCGCGCTTCGGAGGCTGCGACCAGCGTGGCGTCCGAATCGCTGCCGAGATAGACCTCGATCACGCGCGGATCGGCGGCAACGGCGGCGGGCAACCCTTCTGAAATCTTCTCGCCATGATCGAGCACCATGACGCGGTCGACCACGCGCATCAGAACGCCCATGATGTGCTCGACCCAGATGATGGTGATACCGAGTTCGTCGCGGATGTTGCGCAGCATGTCGGCGGCCTGATCCATCTCGGTCTCGTCGAGACCGCCGAGGCTTTCATCCGCGAGCAGCAGTTTCGGGCCGGTGGCGAGCGCCTTGGCGAGTTCGAGCTTCTTCAGGCCGGCGGCGCCGAGACCGTCGACGCTGGCATGCCGATCGGTCGGCAAGCCCACCATGTGAAGCGCCTTCTCGGCAGCCTCGTCGGCATTCTTACGGCTGTGACGGCCCTGGCCGTAGAAGCCGGCGAGCGCGACGTTCTCGAAGATCGTCAAACGATGGAACGGCCGCGGAATCTGGAAGGTGCGGCCGATGCCGCCATTGATGATCCGGTGCGGCGCATGTCCCGCGATCTCATGGCCGGCAAAATTGATCGAGCCTGCTGTGGGCACCAGCGTGCCCGACAGCATGTTGAAGATCGTGCTCTTGCCGGAGCCGTTCGGGCCGATCAGGCCGAGAATCTCGCCCTGCTCGACCCGAAACGACACGTTGTTGACCGCGGTGAAGCCGCCGAAGCGCTTCACCAGACCGTTCACCTCCAGCACCGCAATCCCTCCGCTCGCGCAATATGGCGGTTACTGGTTGCTGAACGTCGTTCCCTTCGGCAACGGTAGCACGGCTTCGCGCACCGCCTGGCTCTTCGGCCACACCACATACGACTTGTCGTCGATGTACTGCAGCACCACCGGGTTCGAGCGCTCGTTCTGGCCGGCCATCTGCGCGCCCTCGGCGGGGAACTTGACGCCGAAGCCCAGCATGGTGCCGCCCTCGGGGATGTCGACTTCAAGCGCGGCCTTGCGCAGCGCGTCGGGATCGACGCCGCCATATTTCTTGATGGCGCGCGGCAGCACGTCGGTGAGGAACAGATAGGTGTTGGACGCGGCCATGCCGACATGGGCGGAGCGGATGGCGACGCCCGGCTTCACCTTGTCGAACTCCTCGCCGACCATCTTGATGACCGGCAGCAGCTTCGGATCCAGGGTCTTCTCGTTGGTCAGCCAGATCGAGATCGGGTCGGTGTTGAAGACGTAGTTGACGTCGGAGCCTAGGCCTTCCTTCAGCTTCTCGTAGACGCCGTAGCCGGCGCCGTGGCCGACCAGCGCGCCGAACTTGAGCCCCTGCTCGCGGGCCTGGCGACCGAACAGCGTGATGTCCGGATTGTAGCCGGTGTGGAAGATCACGTCGGGCCGCGCGCGCTTGAGCTTCGTCACCAGCGCCGAGAGGTCGGGCGCGGTGGCGGAATAACCTTCCTTCAGCACGACCTGGAAGCCGGCCTTCTTGGCGCCGGCCTCATTGCCCTTGGAGACGTCGACGCCATAGGCGCCATCCTCATGGATGATGGCGACGCGCAGATCCTTCGGCTCCTTGCCGAACTTCGACTTTCGAGTTCTGCGCGATGAAGTCCATCGTCATCATGCCGAACTGGTCGCCGCTCGCCTGCGGGCGGAACACATATTTGTAGTTCTTGCCATCAAGCACGGCCGAGGAGATGCAGGTGGTGATCCACATGAACTTCTTGAGCTGCTCGACGCGGGCGGCGACCGGCACGCATTGCGCCGAGGAGAAGAAGCCGAGCAGCATGTCGACCTTTTCCTGCTCGATCAGGCGTACCGCCTCGTTGATCGCGACGTCGGGCTTGCTCTGCGCGTCGGCATAGATGGCCTCGACCTTGTAGCCCTCGACGCCGGTCTTGGCGTACTGCTCGAGCATGATCTTGGCGCCGATATATTGCAGCTCGGAGCCGCCGCCGGCGAGCGGGCCGGTCAGGTCATAGATCACGCCGATCTTGATCTTTTTCTCCTGGGCTTCGGCAGGCGACGTCGCCCCCAGCACCGCCATTGCGGCAAACAGCCCAAAAAACAGGCGTGCAGCGTTGCGCACCGGCATTAAATCCTCCCTGGAATTGTGCATTGCGTTCTTGGTTTTCTTGCCCTCTATCACATTGATAGCGGCAACCGATGTCAAGCGCATTGCGCTGCGTCCGTGAGGCACAGGCATTATTCCTTCGGCTGCAATCGGCGCGTGCAATCCCCCGCTCAGGCCGGCAATTCCGCTTCGAGGAAAGCCGTGACAAAGCGCGGCATGGCGCTCGAGAGATCGGACCGAGCGCGCACGAGACGAATGGCGGACAATTCAGGCACCGATTGCCGCGCGAGATTGGCCTCGATCCTATCGCGCAACGCTTCGCCGGACATGTCGACGTCGAGAATGCGGACCATGGCAACCGAGGCGCCGACCTCGACGCAGGTCCAGTCGGCGGCGGCATGGTAGTCCGATGGGGCGAGCCCGGTCTCCTCCTCGACCTCGCGCGCGACGCTGCCGGGAATATCCATGGCGCCGCCCTTGATATCGTCGAGATCGGGTGTGCCTGAGGGAAAATAGACACGCCCGGCGTTGGCGGTGTCCGCGCTCATCTCGCCGAGCACGAAGGCGCCGTCGGAGGAACGCAGCGCGCCCATGCCAAAGCTGTTGAACACGTCGCGGTCGGGAAAGCCCCAGTCGCGCCAGGCGAGGAAGCTCGCGAAATCCGTCTCGAAATAATCGGCGCTGAAGCAATCACCGGCAAGGCGCGGGTTGCGCGCCAGCAGCACCCGGCCATTCCACAGTTTCGGCTTGGCGCGCTGCGCCTCGGCAAAATGCGCCGCTATCTCGGCGCGGCGCGCCTCGGCGAAAGGCCAGAGCCGCGGCGTCACCCGCAAATCAAGCGTGGTGACGCGAGAAATTCGCAAGACATTCACCGGGTGCGGCTACTTCGCGCTTGCACCCGTGGTCTTCAGCGCCCTCTCGACAAAGGCGTTGGTGTAGGTCTTCGTGACGTCGATATTTGCTTTCGCGACCTCGGGCGACCCGACACTGAACATCGCGAGCACGGCGTCGGCGCCCTTGGGGTCCATCTTTCCGGTCGTCGAATAGATCGGTAACGAGTTCTTCAGCGCGGCGAGATAGAGCGCCTTGTTCTTGCCGACCATGTCTTCCGGCATCTTCGCCATGATCTCTTCCGGCGAATGCGAATGGATCCAGTTGAGCGTGTTCACGATCGCATTGGTCAGCGCCTGGACTTCCTTCTCGTGGCCCTTGATCCAGGCCACCGTCGAATAGAGCGAGCCGCCCGGATATTCGCCACCGAACGTCTCGAGCGTGTCCTTCTGGGTGCGGGTGTCGGCGAGAATTCTGAGATCGGAATGGCTGCCCTGCAGCAGGGTGACGGCAGGATCGGCCATCACGGCGGCCTCGACCAGGCCCTGCTCCATCGCGGCAACCGCGGTCGCATTGAGGCCGACACCGATCACCGAGGCGCTGGTCGGGTCGAGGCCGTTCTTCTTCAACAGAAACTTCAGGAAGAAATCGGTCGAGGAGCCCGGCGCCGTGACGCCGACCTTCCTGCCCGCGAGATCCTTGATCGACTTGATCTCGCCCGTGTATTTGGGGGAGACCACCAGCACGAGGGCGGGATAGCGGTCGTAGACCACAAAGGATTGCAGCTCCTGCTTCTTGGCGGCGAGATTGACGCAGTGATCGAAATAGCCCGACACCACGTCGGCGCTGCCGCCCATCATCGCCTTCAGTGCGTCCGAGCCGCCCTTGAGGTCGACCAGTTCGACGTCGACCCCCGCCTTCTCGTACTCGCCGAGCTGCTTTGCCAAAATGGTCGGCAGATAACAGAGGCAGCCGCCGCCACCGACGGCAATGGTGACCTTGCTTTGCGCTGCGGCAAGACCCGTGCTCAGCGCGAGGGCCAGGGCCGCGCCGGCCAGCCGGCCAATGATTGTCCGCATGGGGTTCCTCCGATCGATTTGGGCGGGACGATAGTGCAGCGGGCACGCCTTGAGAAGGTGACTTTGGTGCCAAGCGCTGCTTGCGACCGCCTGTTCCCGCCGGTAGCTCACGAATTATTCCATCGCCAAATATCGTTCTTTTGGCCGGCTGGGCGAATACGCGCACTGGTCAGGCGAAGCTTCGCGGCATAGCATCGCCGGCACCAAGAAAAAGCCCCAGGGAGGACTGCCTCATGAATCGTGTCGTTGCTGCGCTCTCGTTGTCTGTCGCCTTTGCCGCCGGTTGCGGCGCCACTCATTTCCTGCGCCCGGCGCACGCCGCCGAGAACCTCACCGCCCAGGTCATCAGTACCGGCGAGATGGAGGGCGACAAGATTTCCGCCGTCAACACCGGCGGCATGCGCAACAAGGTACTCGGCGTGGCTGACGGAATGACCATCTCGATCCAGGACGGCAGCCCGCCCAAGCACCTGCATGCCAATGCCCACGAGATCCAGTTCGTCCTCGAAGGCACCGGCACGATCTGGCTCGGCGACAAGGAAGTGACGGTGAAGCCCGGCGATCTCGTCATCATCCCCAAGGGCACGCCGCATGGCGGCACCAAGCCCGTTGGCCGCACCATCAAGGCGCTTGCCATCAAGACGCCGCCGCAGGCGCCGGATGATACGAAGCTGCTGAACTGACGCGAAGCCGTGGGGTGGGCAAAGCGACAGCGTGCCCACCCTACGCGGCGGTCGCCGGGCGGCCAATCAGAACACGTTGCACCACGATCGCCGCTGCAAGGAAATCCAGCGCGATGCACAGACCTAGCGCAAGACCGTAGTCGCCGGTCCAGCCCTGTGCCAAACCGAGAAGCCCGGGGCCGAGCGCACCCAGCGTTCCGCTGATTGCATTGGCAAGCCCCAGCACCACCGCAAAATCCCTGTCGGAAAACTCGCGCGAGATGATCAGCGGCGGCAGCGTGATCATATTCCCAACCGAGCAGCCGAAGACGGCGCAAGCCGAAAGCACAATGGGCATGCTGTCTGCCTGCATGACGATCAGGAGTGCAAGGCCTTGGCTTGCCACTGATGCGCCGGCCACAAGCCGCGGATTGAACCGGTCGACGATCGTGCCAAGACCGAGGCGCCCGGCGATGGCCATGAACGACATCAGCGAAATCGCAAACCCTGCGCCGGCGCGCCCGATCTTCGGCTCCAGCATTGCCAGGAGGTGGACGATGAAGCCGATCTGCGCCACCAGCGCCAGCGAAAACGGGATCGCGATCGACCAGAACGCCGGGCGGCGCAAGAGCGCTCCCCGTGACGTGCTTCCGGCCACGGCGACCGTTCGCGGCTGCACGAGATCGCCGGGTCGATCCCCACTCCCGTCCGGCGGTGACCCGATCCAGGCCAGGATGACGGGCACGAGCACAACCGCCATGATGGCGGTTGCCGTCAGCATCGCGGTCGCAAAGCCGACCCGGTCGACCAGCAGCACCAGCAGCGGCGTGAGCACCGCGCCACCGAAACTCGCGCCGGTGAAGGCGAGGCTGAGCGCAAGCCCGCGACGCTCCACGAACCACAAGCTCACGACGGTCGCCATCACGACCGTGCCCATGCCGACCCAGCCAAGGGCCATCAGGACGAACGCGATGTAGAGCTGCAGCGGCGTGGTCGCCGAAGCGAGTAGAACCGTCGATGCCGCGAGCGTCGCCAGTCCGGCAAGGGCCAGCCGCTTCGGCCCGCCCAGCCAGATCAGGAATTCGCTGGTGAAGGTGGCAAGGACATTGCAGATCACAAGCGACAGCGTCGCCGCGCCCGAGATCAGCGCGGTCGGCCAGCCATTGAGGCGCTGCAACTCGGTCAGATAGAGGCTCTGGCCGTAAAGTCCGAAGGCGAACAGGAACTGCGCCATCAGGAAACATGCGAGCACCACGCGCCAGCCGGCATAGCGCGGCGACGTCTCGTCGCGGCCATGCGGCGTCGTCGCCTCTCGTGCCGGTTCGACGTCGTGCATCTTCGCCCGCCCCGCGCCGCTCACCGCGACCCCGCGTCTTCATGCACGCGCGGCCCGTCGAAGGCGAGTCACGAAGTGTGGATGCGGTGTTACAGATTTAGCGCGGCGCCGTAGGGTGGGCAAAGCGCAAGCGTGCCCACCTTCACGAGCACGGCGTGGAAGGTGGGCACGGCGCAAGTGCGCCTTTGCCCACCCTACGAGACCCTCAACCCCTGCCCTCGCTCGCGACCGGCCGCCAGACCAGCAGCCGCCGCTCCACCAGCGTCACGGCAAAGTCGATCAGGATGACGAAGGCCGACAGCACGAACATGCCGGCGAACACACGGGCGACGTCGAACACGCCTTCCGCCTGCTGGATCAGATAGCCGAGGCCGGCGGCAGAACCCAGATATTCGCCGACCACGGCGCCGACCACTGCAAAGCCGACCGCGGTGTGCAGCGAGGAAAACATCCACGACAGCGCCGAGGGCCAGTAGACGTGGCGCGTCAATTGCCGCTCGCTCATCCCAAGCATGCGGCCGTTGTCGAGCACCGTGGTCGAGACCTCCTTGACACCCTGGTAGACGTTGAAGAACACGATGAAGAAGACGAGCGTCACGCCGAGCGCAACTTTGGACCAGATGCCGAGCCCCAGCCAGAGCGCAAAGATCGGCGCCAGGATGACGCGGGGCAGTGCATTGATCATCTTCACATAGGGATCGAAAATTGCAGCAATACGCGGCTGCCGCGCGAACCAGAAGCCGACGAGAACGCCGAGGACGGAACCGATGACAAAGGCGAGGATCGATTCCACCAAGGTGATCACGAGGTGCTTCCAGATCTTGCCGCTCCAGAACAGGTCGAAAACCTCGCCGGCGACTTCGATCGGCGTCGAGAAGAAGAACGGTGGCAGCAGCATCTTGCCGAACACCGGCACGGTGGCGAAGAACTGCCAGAGCGCGAGCGCTACCACAGCGACCGCCAGTTGCGACAACAGCAGCTTTGGCCGCGACATCAGCCGGCCTCCGCGACTTGCGAGGATTGCGCGTATCCCTTCATGACCTCGTCCTTCAGCACGCCCCAGATTTCCCGGTGCAGTTCGTGGAACTGCCGGTCCATCCGCACTTCCGAAATATCGCGCGGCCGGGCCAGCGGCACCGGCCAGTTGCCGATGATGCGCGCGCTCGGGCCTGCCGACATGATGACGACGCGGTCGGCAAGCGCGATCGCTTCCTCCAGATCGTGGGTGACGAACAGCACCGCCTTGCGGTCGGCATTCCACAACTCCAGCAGCAGATTGCCCATGATCTGCCGGGTCTGGGCGTCGAGCGGCCCGAACGGCTCGTCCATCAGCAGGATCTTGGGGTCGCGGATCAGGACCTGCGCAAGGCCGACGCGCTTTCTCTGACCGCCCGACAGCATGTGCGGGTAGCGATTGCCAAAACCGCCGAGGCCGACCGAGGTCAGAAAGGCCTGCGCGCGCTGCTGCGCTTCCGCGTGCGGCACGCCGGCGACATCGAGCCCGATGGCGACATTGTCGATCGCGGTCTTCCAGGGGAACAGCGCGTCCGACTGGAACAGATAGCCGGCGTCGCGGTTCAGGCCCGCCAACGGCTGGCCAAAAATCCGCACCGTCCCGGAGGTCGGCCTGAGCAGGCCGGCTGCGACATTGAGCAAGGTGGACTTGCCGCAGCCGGTCGGCCCCACGATGGCGACGAACTCGCCGTTTGCGACAGTCAGGCTCGCCTTTTCGACCGCGGTATAGCTCCGGGAATCCGCGAGGCGAAACGCCACCGTCGCGTCCTCGAGCGCAATCGCCGTCGGCCCAGCCGTTGCCACGGATATCCTCCCCATTTTGAACAGGCTTAGCGTTTTGGGAGAACAAGTTCAACGCGACCGCGTGGCGTGCTAGTTGATCTTGCACCCTCCCGCCCCGGGGGCGTTATGAGCTTGAGGCCACGGGACATGCCATCCACGCCCCTGATCGCCTATTCACACGTGGTCAAGACGTTCGACGGCGGCCGCGTGCTGGCGGTGGATGATGTCTCGCTCGACGTCGCCGAAGGCGAATTCCTGGCCATCGTGGGCGGCTCCGGTTCGGGCAAGACCACGCTGCTGCGGCTCGCTAACCGGCTGATCGAGGCGGAAGCTGGCCGGATCAGCGTCGAGGGCGAGGATGTCAGCACCGCCGATCCGATTCTGCTGCGCCGGCGCATCGGCTATGTCTTTCAGAGCGGCGCGCTGTTTCCGCATATGAGCGTCGCAGACAATATCGGCATCACGCCGCATCTGCTGGGTTGGCCGGCCGATCAGATAGCTGCGCGTGTCGACGAACTGCTCGACCTGGTCCAGCTCGACCGCGCCGCCTACCGCCACCGGATGCCGCATGAACTGTCCGGCGGGCAGCGCCAGCGGGTCGGCGTGGCGCGGGCGCTCGCCGCCAAACCACGCATCGTGCTGATGGACGAGCCGTTCGGCGCGCTCGATCCGCTAACGCGCGACGCGCTGGGCGACGACTATCGCGCGCTGCACAGGAAGCTCGGCCTCACCACGGTCATGATCACCCATGACATGACGGAAGCCATTTTACTCGCCGACCGCATCGCCGTGATGCGCGGCGGAAAACTGCTGGCGCAGGGCACGCCGGCAGAACTCTCCGCAAGCGGCGATGCCTATGTTGGCGAACTTCTGCGCACGCCGCGGCGGCAGGCGGAACGGCTCAATGAAGCGCTGCCGACGGGTGGCGCAGCATGAGCCTCCTCACCGACCCGCGCTGGGGCGAGGCGCTGACGCACCTGCCCGATTATCTCGGCAATCACGTGCGGGTCGCGGTGACCGCGCTGGCGCTTGGGCTTGCCGTCAGCCTGCCGCTCGCCATTCTCTCGCGCAACCGCCCCTTGCTGCGCGGCACGCTGCTCGGGCTTGCCAGCATCGTGCAGACCGTGCCGGGACTGGCGCTGCTGGCGCTGTTCTATCCGCTGCTGCTGGCGCTGGCCGCGTTGTCGCTGTCATGGTTCGGCGTCGGTTTTTCCGCGTTCGGCTTCCTGCCCGCGGTGCTGGCGCTGGCGCTCTATTCCATGCTGCCGGTGCTGCGCAACACCATCACGGGATTGCAGGGCGTCGATCCCGCGCTTTTGGAAGCAGCGCAAGGCGTCGGCATGACGCCAAGACAGTCGCTGTTGACGGTCGAGCTGCCGCTGGCGCTGCCTGTCATGATGGCCGGCATCAGGACAGCCGCGGTGTGGGTGATCGGCACCGCGACCCTGTCGACGCCGATCGGCCAGACCAGCCTCGGCAATTACATCTTCGCGGGGCTGCAGACGCAGAACTGGGTGTTCGTGCTGTTCGGCTGCCTTGCCGCCGCCGTGCTGGCGTTGGCGGTGGACCAATTGCTCGCATTGATCGAGAACGGCCTGCGCAATCGCAGCCGGCTGCGCACCGCGCTCGGCGGCATCGGCATTGCAGCGCTGGTCGCGGCCACGCTGGTGCCGACGTTGGCGCGCTCGTCGTCGAGCTATATCGTCGGGGCAAAGACCTTTGCCGAGCAATATGTGCTGTCGGCGCTGATGGCGCAGCGGCTGCGCGCGGCGGGCCTCTCGGCCAGCACGCGCGAAGGGCTCGGCTCCAACGTCGTGTTCGATGCGCTGGCCGCCGGAGACATCGACGTCTACATCGACTATTCCGGCACCTTGTGGGCGAACCAGTTTCACCGCACCGATATCAAGCCGCGCAACGAGGTGATCGGCGAATTGAAGACGATCCTTGCCGCGAAGAACATCACCCTGTTCGGCGAACTCGGTTTCGAGAACGCCTATGCGCTGGTGATGCCGCGCAAGCGCGCCACCGAGCTCGGCATCAAGGGGATCGCGGACCTCGCCGCGCACGCATCGACGATGTCGATCGCCGGCGACTACGAGTTCTTCTCGCGGCCGGAATGGGCCGGCATCAAGAAAGCCTATGGGCTCGCATTCCGTACCCAGCGGACCATGCAGCCGGATTTCATGTATGCGGCGGTCGCCTCCGGCGAGGTCGACGTGATCGCGGGCTACACCAGCGACGGGCTGATCGCGAAGTATGACCTGGTGGTGCTCGAGGATCCGAAGCATGCGATCCCGCCCTATGACTCGATCGTGCTGCTGGCGCCCAAACGCGGCGGTGACGAGAAGCTCAAGGCGGCGCTGCAGCCGCTGCTCGGCAAGATCGATATTGCTTCGATGCGCGAGGCGAACTTACGCGCGGCGGGCAATGATGCGTTATCCTCGCCGGATGCCGTAGCGCGGTGGCTGTGGGAGAAGGTGGGGAAGCAGTAACTCTGATGTTGCGCAGAACCGTAGGGTGGGCAAAGGCGCGCTCGCGCCGTGCCCACCTTCACGCGCACCGGCGCAAGGAAGGTGGGCACGCTCCGCTTTGCCCACCCTACGACAGCTCACAATGACGGTCGGAACTACAACCCCTTGATCAGTCCCGCATCGATCAGCAGCCGGTTGAACCGCCGCGCCTCGGCGCCCTTGTTGCAGGCGTAGAAGACGCCCTGGCAGCGGAGCAGGATGTTCTTCTGCTCGGCAAAGGATGGATCGAGTGGCACGCCGGCGGCGTCCTGGATCACGATCGGCAGATAAGCAGCATCAAGCGTGTCCAGCGCCGACGACATGTCCTTGGGGCGGAAGTTGACGGCGTCGATGGCGTAATAGGTCGAGAAATAGCGTGGGTCCGCCGCCATCAGTCGTTTCGCCAGCGTGGCGCGGTCGATGCCGGGTTCGAGCAGCTTTTGCGAAATCGCCGGCTGATGGTCACCGAATCGCACGATCAGGAAGGACTCTTCGCGGATAGTCGCGCTTCAGCCGCGCGAGGAAGTCACCGTAGTCGCGCGCAGTGACGATTTGCCTACGGATATATTCGTCGGTCTCTGCCGTGTTGCCCGGCGGCGTCCAGTCCGGCGTCAGCTCCGGCTTGTAGACGTCGGTCCAGGGGAAATGATTGGCGGTGAGATACAGGAACATGAAGACCGGAGCGCCCGAGGGCTGCGCGCGCGCAAACGCCTTTAAACCCTGATCGAAATAGAAGCTGTCGGGCTGCATGTCCTCGTTGACGCCCATGTCGGCCATGTCGATGAATTCCTCGACGCCCAGCGCCTTCTGGAACGAGCGCGCGCTGAGGAAGTCGCCATAGGTCGGATAGAGCGAGAGCGTTTTGTAACCGCAGCGCTGCAACGCGCTTGGCAGTCCGCGCGTCACTTTCCCTGCAGTAATCCGCGTCACGTAGAACTTGAGGTCGCCGAAGGAGCGCGCTGACAGCCCGGTCACCACGTTGAACTCGGTGTACCAGGTCGGACCGCCGGTCGCCTCCGCCACCATGGTGCGCTGCCGACCGTCGACCGACTTGAAGAAATCGCGATAGCCCGCCGGCGCCTTGATGCCCGGCGCGGCCGTGACGTCAAAACTCAACTCGTCCAGCAGCATGATGATGTGCGGGCGCTTGACCTTTGTGTCGCAATCGGCGGGCAGCGGCAGCGCGGCGGGTGCAGCCGCGCGCGCATCGGGCGCCAGCGCAAGCGCACGGTGCGACGGCGGATCGGCCTCGATCCAGCCGGTCGAGCTCAAGCGCGATACCGCGACCACACCGGAGCGCGCGAGGTTGGAGATGTGATTGACGCCCTGGAACGGCTCCCAGGGCTGCTCGGGCACCAGATTGCCCATCGCCGCAATCGAGATGGTCGAAAACGCCAAGAGTGCCAGCGAGACCTTACGGCTGATGCGGAACGGATCGGTGCGCCAGATCAGCCACAACACCGGGCCTGCGGCGAGCGCGGCAAGGAGCAGCGGCAGGCGCAGCTTTGGGAATACCGACAGCATGAAGGAGAAGGTGTCGCGGTCGATGATCAGGAAATCCAGGAAGGTGATCGAGAGCTGCAGAATGTCGAACTTGAAGCGCGAGAACGCGATCAGCACGACCGCGAACATCAGCGAGAGCGCGGCGGCAATGCCGGGCCGCGGCAACAACACCAGCACCACGCAGTTGGCGAACAGCCAGGCCAGCAGCGCCAGCGTGATCGCGAACGGGCCGTATTCAGTGGAAAGCAGCGCGTAGAGCGCCGCCAGATGCAGCACAACGACACAGGCAATGCCGACGGCGTTGCGCCAGCGAAAGATACCGCCTGCGTTCCTTCCCGCGTCAGCTTTGGCGATTTCCGCCATTCAATATCCTAGGCTTGTTGTCTGCGCATGATCTTGTCGGAAAACCGCTGCACACTTTTCCGGATCATGCGCTTTGTTTACGCATGATCTTTGTCGGAAAACCGCTGCACACTTTTCCGGATCATGCGTCAGAGATTCTTCACAAAGCCGGCCTCGATCAGGAGGCGATTGAAGCGCCGCGCCTCGGCGCCGTCCTTGCAGGCGTAGAACATGCCCTTGCAACGCAGCATGATGTTCTTCTGTTCCGCAAACGACGGATCGAGCGGGATGCCGGCGGCCTCCTGGATCACCAGCGGCAGATAGGGCGCATCGACCGTGTCCATCACCGCCGGGCTCTGCACCGGCTGGAAGTTGACGGAGTCGATCGCGTAATAGGTCTTGAAGTAGCTCGGATCGTAAGTGTCGAACTTGCGCGCGACGCTCGCCTCATCGAGGCCGGGATCGAGCAGGTTCGAGGAAAACTCCGGCTGGTGATCGCCGTAGCGCACGATCAGGAACGGCTGCGCGGGGAATTTCTTCTTCAGCTCGCCGATGAAGTTTCCGTATTGCTCGGCGCTCATCGCCTGCCGGCGCAGATATTCGTCGACGGCGGGTTCGTTGCCGGGCGCGCGCCAGGACGGCAGCAGGTCGGGGCGGAATTTCGTCCCCCACGGGAAATGATTGGCGGCGAGATAGACGAAGGTGAAGAGCGGCTTGTTGGCCGGTTGCTCGCCGATCAGCGAGACCGTCTTGTCGTAGAAGAAGCTGTCGGGCTCGATGCCCTTGGCGCCGAGATCCTTGGCGTCATAGAAGTGCTCGATGCCGGTCGTGGTGTGGAAGCCGCGCGCGCCCATGAAGGCGCCATAGGCCGGATAGAGCGAGACGGTATTGTAGCCGCAGCGGCGCAGCGCCAGCGGCAGGCCACGCTCGACGCGGCCGGAGGCGATACGGGTGACGAAATAGGAGAAGCGGCCGAACGAGCGCGACGAGAGGCCGGCCAGCACGTTATATTCCGCAAGCCAGCTCGCGCCGCCGCTGCTCTCGGGCAGGAATGAGCGCTCCTTGCCGTCGAACGACTTGAAGTGGCTGCCATAGCCCGCCGGCACCTTGACGCCCTTGGCCTGACGGATGTCCCAGCTACTCTCGTCATGGATCATGATGATGTGCGGGCGGCGGCCGGCGACGTGGCAGGAATCCACCAGCGGCATTTTCAGCCGCTCGGCGAGCACCGCCTCGGATTCCATGAAGCCGTAGCTGACGAAGTCGGAAACCGCGGTCACGCCGGAGCGGGCGAACTTCGAGAAATAGCCGTCGTCGTAATAGCCGCGCCAGGCTTCGTCCGGCCAGACGATCGCCTGCCCGGTCAATGCCGCAACGCATGCGAGCAGCCCGGCCGCGGCCGGCAGGCGGCGGATGCGGAACGGATCGAGCCACCACAGCGCATACATCAGCGGCAGGATGACGACGCCGGCAAACACCACGTTCCAGCGCAAATTCGGGAAGATCGTAAACAGGAACGCGGCAGTGTCGCGATCGATCAGGATCAGGTCGAGGAAGTTCGCGGTCATCTGCACGATGTCGTGCTTCAGCCGCGACAGCAGCACGAGCACCACGACCAGCGTCAGCGCCAGCGCGCCCGACAGCGCCGGCCGGCGCAACAGCAGGATGAAGAAGAAGTTGAGGATGCCCCAGGCCGAGCACGAAGCCGATGCGCGAGCCGAGGTCGGTCTCGGTCCGCAGCATGATGACGAGCCCGGCCAGATGCGGCATCGCCATTGCAAGCAGCCGCCAATAACCGATGGCGGCAAGGCCGCGTGCGGCGACGGCGATTGCAGAGGGACCTGGATTTGGCGGGACCGCCATGGGGCTGAAAACGCAATACGACCCGGCGCAGGCCAAGGCCTTAGCTGGCGACGGCCAGGAGGCGCCCGCTGCGGCCGGACTTCACAGCGTGTCATAAAAACGTAGTGGAAACGTCATGAACAGGCAATGAATTCGCCCGTTAGACGTTCGGCGCGGTAAATTTCCGCCGCTGACTGTGGCTGACAGGCCGCGCGATGCCCGGGAAGCGGGCAGCTCCGTCCCTCCTCGCCGACGAGCGGCCCTGCGTACGACCAGAACGGCCGCAAGACGCGCCCCGGGCCGGGCCGAAGCGGGTTAGCGGGACATCATTGGTCCCGGAGTAGGTGAAACTTGCGGCCGAGCTGGTGATGCACCGTGATCACCGCACGGTCGACGTCGCTGATCAGGCTGTCACCGAGCACGACGTTCGGAATTTCCCAGTTGCGTCCGCCACCGGCATTGGCCAGCTGCCTGAAGATCGGGAACCAGCGCCGTCTCGCAGCCCGGCTGGCTGCGCAGCGCCTCGTTGGCGAGCCGGGTCAGCTCCGTCTTGTCCGTTCCTGTCGTCATCTTGCTCCGGGTGGTCGATTTTGATCACAACCCCTCATGTCGCAGGCGGCATCAGGCCGAGGCGTTTTGCGATCAGCCTGTCCATCATGCGCTTGGGCAGCACCGCCGTCAGCAGATGTCGCATCGTGTCCGGCGCGATGTGGTAGCGCACCTTCGGGTTCGGCAAGGTCAGCGCGTCGTGGATGCGCTCGGCGATCGTCTCGGCCGGCAGGCCGATCGACTCGAGTTGCTGTATGATAGGC
The DNA here is from genome assembly GCA_963816655.1 of uncultured Alphaproteobacteria bacterium. Taxonomy (GTDB): domain Bacteria; phylum Pseudomonadota; class Alphaproteobacteria; order Rhizobiales; family Xanthobacteraceae; genus Bradyrhizobium. The sequence continues at coordinate 63,937 of CAWFLW010000029.1, forward strand.
GGTGACCTTCTGCAGGGCCGGCAAATAGGGCGAGTTCTGGTAGCGGGAGATGTCGGCGGCCTCCTTCCCCTTGCTCCAGATCGGCGTCTTCACCGGCCCGGGCGCGACGATGATGACGTCGATGCCGAACAGCATCAATTCGCGGCGCAGGCTTTCGGAAAACCCCTCGATCGCATGCTTCGAGGCGGCATAGGCCGACGTGAACGGGTTGCCGCTCTTGCCGGCGACCGACGAGATCATCACGATCCGGCCGGGCGGGCCGTTGAGCGAGGGGTCGGCGCCGAGCAGCGGACCAAAGGCCTGGGTGGCGATGACCGGCCCGATCACGTTGACCTCCATCTGCAGGCGGAACTTGTCCGCCGACAGCCCGAGCACAGGGCCCGCGACCGAGATGCCCGGCGTTGTTGACGAGGCCGGCGAGCTTTTCGCCGCCGAGCGCCGCGCGCACCTCGCGCGCCGCCGCCAGCACCGCCGGCTCATCGGTGACGTCGAAGATCAGCGGCGTGAAATTGACGCCGAATTCGCTTTTGAGCCGGTCGGCGTCGGCCTGCTTGCGGACGCTGCCGAACACGCGAAAGCCCCTCTCGAGCAGCAATTTCGCGGCCGCCCAGCCGATGCCGGTCGACGCACCGGTGATGACGACGGATTTCATGATTTTGGCTCCCCTCTGCGTCAGCTCTATCTCGGCATCCGCCACAGAGGTGCAAGGTGGCCAGGTCGTTACGATGCCGGTTTGTTCTTGCCTCAAATTGCCGCGACGGCCGCAAGAACACGTTAAGCGTGCACTTTCGTATGTATTTCTACGGTGTTCGGTTTTTAACGGCGTGTAAGCGCTCCTTTGCGAGGATGGGCCGAGGCCAACAACGGCAACAAGCTGACCACCACGTGCAACAGCCCGCGCATTCCATCATCACCGAGCTCGAGGATGCCGTCTCCGGCGGCTCGTCGGCCAAGCGCGTCGCCACGCTGCGGCGGGTGACCGACCTGTTCCTGCAGGACGGCGGCCGGCTGTCCGACGAACAGGTCCAGGTGTTCGACGAGGTGCTCTGCTTCCTGATCGCGCGGGTGGAGACCCGGGCGCGCGCCGAGCTCGCCAAACGGCTCGCGCCGATCGACTATGCCCCGTTCGAGGTGATCGAGCATCTCGCCTTCGACGACGAGATCGCGGTCGCCGGCGACGTGCTGACCAATTCCAGCCGGCTCGGCACCGAAACGCTGGTCAAGATCGCCAGCACCAAGGGCCAGGACCATTTGCTGGCGATTTCGGCGCGCGCCAACCTGCCGGAGATCGTCACCGACGTCATCGTCGACCGCGGCGGCGACAAGGTGATCCGGCGCCTCGCCAATAACGCCAGCGCACGCTTTTCGGAGGCCGGCTATTCCGGCCTCGTCGCGCATGCCGAGGACGACGACGAACTGGTCGAGATCCTGGGCCTGCGGATGGACCTTCCCATCAAGTTCCTGCGCGACCTGCTGCGGCGGGCCAGGGACGCCGTCCGCGACCGCCTGCTGGCGATTGCGCCTCCGGCCGTCCAGGAAGAAATCCGCCGGGTCATGAATGCGATCGTCCAGGACGAGCCGCCGGCGCCCGCCCGCGACTTCAGCCTGGCCGAACAGCTCGTCAAGCTGATGAAGGACCTGAACGAGCTCGACGACGCCGCGATCGTCAAGTTCGTCGGCAACGGCAAGTTCGACGAGGTCGCAGCCTCCCTGGCCGCGCTCAACGACGTACCGACCGCGCTGATGGCCCGGGTGCTGGAAGGTCCGCGGGCCGATCTGCTGCTGATCCCCTGCAAATCCGCTGGCCTCGACTGGATGGTGGTCGAGACGCTGCTGCGTCATCGGCCGGTGGTGCCGCCGATCGACGACAAGTCAGTCTGGCAGGCGCATCGCGACTACGGCCGACTGTCGCTGGAGACCGCGCAGCGCACCGTGCGCTTCTGGCAGCTGCATAACCGGATCGAGAAAGCCGGCGCAGCCTGAGTGAGCAAGAATCTGGATTAGCTCGCAGCGCTTGGATTGGCGAAGTTGAATGAAGCAATCCGGCGCGATGCAGTCGCGCGAGATTTCAGTTGAAGCACCTGCTCTTCAACTCGGAAAGCGTTCAGCTTTTTGGAATCAGGACATCGCGCGAACGACTTCACACCAAGAATGTGCATGAAGTCTCAGTTCTTTGTTCCGGCTGATGGAGCACGGCGCGAACGGCAGCCGCTGAGAAATCACTTCAAGTACGTAAAGGGCGAGACCGCTGCTGCGATCTCGCCCCAATATGCCCTCCAAGCTTTAAGATTTCGTGTGGCGAAGGGGGCCTGCATCCTTCGAGACGCTGCTTCGCAGCTCCTCAGGATGAGGATCGGAGACCTCATCCTGAGGAGCACGCGTTAGCGTGCGTCTCGAAGGATGAAGCCACCGACATGAACGTTTAGTTCTTGGTCTTGTCGACCAGCGCACCCTTCTTGATCCACGGCATCATGTCGCGGAGTTTGGCGCCGATTTCCTCGATCGGGTGCTCGGCGAGCTTGGCGCGGGTCGCCTTGAACGAGGTCTGGTTGACCTTGTTCTCCAGCATCCAGTCGCGGGCGAACTTGCCGGACTGGATGTCGGCCAGCACCTTGCGCATCTCCTTCCTGGTCTCGTCGGTGACGATGCGCGGGCCGGTGACGTATTCGCCGTATTCGGCCGTGTTGGAGATCGAGTAGTTCATGTTGGCGATGCCGCCCTCATAGATGAGGTCGACGATCAGCTTCACCTCGTGCAGGCACTCGAAATAGGCCATCTCGGGCGCGTAGCCGGCCTCCACCAGGGTCTCGTAGCCGCCCTTGATCAGCTCGACCAGGCCGCCGCACAGCACCACCTGCTCGCCGAACAGGTCGGTCTCGCACTCTTCCTTGAAGGTCGTCTCGATGATGCCGGCGCGGCCGCCGCCGACCGCCGAGGCGTAGGACAGGCCAAGGTCATGGGCGTTGCCGGAGACGTCCTTGGAGATCGCGATCAGGCAGGGCACGCCGCCGCCGCGCTGATATTCCGAGCGCACGGTATGGCCGGGGCCCTTGGGCGCGATCATCAGCACGTCGAGGTCGGGCCGCGGGTCGAGCAGGTTGAAGTGGACGTTGAGGCCGTGGGCGAAAACCAGCGCCGCGCCCTTCTTCATGTTGTCGTGCAGGTGCTCGCGGTAGATGTCGCCCTGCAGCTCGTCGGGGGTGAGCATCATGACGAGGTCGGCCCATTTGGCGGCCTCGGCGACTTCCATCACCTTGAAGCCGGCGTTCTCAGCCTTCTTGGCCGAGGCCGACCCCTTGCGCAGCGCAATGGCGACGTCCTTGACGCCGGAATCCTTCAGGTTCAGCGCATGGGCGTGGCCCTGGCTGCCATAGCCGACGATGACGACCTTCTTGCCCTTGATCAGGTTCAGGTCGGCGTCGCGATCGTAATAAACTCGCATAGTGGTTTCCTCTTGAGGTGGCCGGAAATCGGCCGATAAATCAGGCACTTGGGAGGGTCAAACCGCCGGTTGCCCGCGAAATTCCGGCCGTTGTCTAGATCATTTGCTCCTGACGGGGAAACCCCGTTCTCGCATGGCGCGGTGCGGCATCATGCGTCCATGAAGACGGGGTAGAGCGAGGCGAGCAGCAACAGCGCCATCACGATGTTGAAGACGCGCACTGCCCGGGGCGAGGTCAGGACCGGCCGCAGCGCCGTGCCGAACAGGGCCCATACCGAGCACGACATCGCACCCAGGATCAGGCAGATCCCGACCTGGATCGCGATATTCCAAGGGAAGCTTGCGATCGCGGCATAGGCAGTGATGGTGCCGATCACCATTACCCAGCCCTTGGCGTTGACCCATTGAAACATCGCCGCCCCGAGGAAGGTCATGGGGCCGCGGCTGTTGTCCTGCTCCGGCGCCGAGGGCTCGGCCATGCCAATGTGCCAGGCGAGATAGACGAGATAGGCCGCGCCGGCATACTTCAAAATGGTCTGCAGCACCGGATAGGCGATGAAGATGGTGCCGAGGCCAACCCCCACGGCCCCGACCATGAAGGCAAAGCCGAATGTGATCCCCACGACGTGCGGGATGGTTGGGCGAAAGCCGTAAGTGAGACCGGAGGACAGCAGCATGATGTTGTTCGGACCCGGCGTGAAGAACATCACGGTCGCAAACATCACAAAGGCGAGCAGCAGCGACTGCGACATTTGCTTCTCCTCAGGCGATCTTGGGCAGGCTGTTCGGGCGTTTCGCCAGCAGCATCACGGCAATGCCCGCGATGACGGTGACCATCCCGGCAAGCCGCAGCGGGCCGAATTTTTCGCCGAACACGATGCTGGAAGCTGCCGAGCCGACGAACGGCACCAGAAGCGCAAACGGAACGACCTGCGCCGCCGCATAATCGCGCAGCAGCCGGCCCCACAGCCAATAGGCGATGCTGGTGGTGATGCCGCCGAGGAACAGCATGCAGATGAACGCGGTCGGCGACGCCTGCGTCAGCTCGTGCCAGGTCGGCGCAACTCCGTTGCTGACGAGCGCGAGCGCGAGCAGCGGCAATGCGGCCGTGAGACACAGCCACGCGAAAAGGTCGTACATCGGCGCGCCCGCGGCTTTGCGGAGCAGCAAATTGCCGATCGCAAAGGCGACCGGGGAGATCATGATGGTCGCGAACGCGGCGACGCTGAAATCATAGCCGACCGTGCCGCAGATCAACAAAAGGCCCGATGTCGCAATCGCGATGCCGACGACCTGCATCGGCGTCGGGATCTCGCGCAAGATCACCGCGGCCAACGCGATCGTGAACAGCGCCTGGCTCTGCACGATCACGCTGGAAAGACCGACCGGCACGCCGGCTGCGATCGCGTAGGATTGCGCCAGGAACTGGCCGAGGAACAGCGAGAAGCTGATCGCGATCAACACCGGCCAGGACACGTCGGGTTTGCGCACGAACAGGCACGGCACGGCTGCGATGCAAAAGCGTAGCGCGGTCATCAACTCCGGCGAGAATTCGTCGAGCGCGAGCCGGCTTGCGATAAAGCCGAACCCCCAGATGATCGCTACCAGGACAGCGATAAAGACGTCGGCCGGCTTCATTTCTTGGCTCTGTTATTGGAGCTTACGTTCTTGGTTGCTGTTTTCAGCTCTGTTCGCCGGCTTTCGGTTTGCGCAGGAGATAGGTGCCGTGCAGGGTGGCGTGATAGTCGACTGACGTGGTCTGGAAACCGACATCGGTCACCATCCGCTCGATCACCCAGGAGAAAGTCGAGTATTCGTCGCGCATGTGGGTGATGACGCTTTCGCGGTCGAACTCGTGATTCTTGATGGAGAAGTCGGCCCAGCCCTCGACATCGCGCTCGATGCCGTCGGGCATGCCGACAAAGACGATGTCGCGCAGGTAGAAGTTAGCGCCCGGCTTCAGCGCCTTGAAGATGCGCGACAGCGCCACCGCCTTCCAGAAATCAGGCAAGTGATGCAGCGCGAATTCGCTGACGATCAAATCATAGGAATTCGGCTGGTAGGCGAAACTGAGCAGCCCTGCGAACTGGGTGCGGATCTTGACCTTGCGCTCGCGCGCCAGGATGTCGGCAAGCCCGAGCATCGCCGGCGAAACATCGATGGCGTCGACCTCGGCGCCCATCGCTGCCGCCTCGCAGGCCAGTACGCCATTGCCGCAGCCGATATCGGCGATGCGCCAGCCCTTCTTGACGCCGAGCATGGAGAGCGCGGCATGCGCGCGGCTGTCGCTGTTGTCGTGGCGGTCATAGAGCGAGGCGACGGCGGAATCGATGCCGACCCGCCGCCGCTCGGTATAGTACCAGTCGCGCGCCAGCATGCCTCACATCCCCTCGGGCCCGCGCCCGATCGCGGCAACACCGGTGCGCGACACCTCGACCAGGCCGAGCGGGCGCATCAAGTCGACGAACTGGTTGATCTTGGCCGAGTTGCCGGTGATCTCGAACACGAAGCTTTCGGTGGTGGCGTCGATGACGCGGGCGCGGAATGCATCCGCCAGCCGCAACGCTTCGACACGATGGTCGCCGCCGCCGCGCACCTTCACCATCGCAAGCTCGCGCTCGATGGAACGGCCGGTCAACGTCATGTCCACCACGCGATAAACTGGCACCATGCGGTCGAGCTGGTGCTTGATCTGCTCGATCACCATCGGTGTGCCCGTCGTGACGATGGTGATGCGCGAGAGATGTTTCTGGCTCTCGGTCTCCGAGACCGTGAGACTGTCGATGTTGTAGCCGCGCCCCGAAAACAGGCCGATCACGCGCGCGAGCACGCCGGGCTCGTTCTGCACCAGCACCGACAGCGTGTGCGTCTCGGTCGGGTCGTGGCGCTCTTCCAGGAAATAGGCGGATGCCGGCTGGTTCATTGTCGTCCCTTGCAATCTCTTGCTCGTCATGCCCGGGCTTGTCCCGGGCATCCACGTCTTTCGTCTTCGATGGCAGGGAAGACGTGGATGGCCGGGTCAAGCCCGGCCATGACGGCTCCTGCCGGAATTCACGCGACCGCTCTTTCACCTCGGCCTGAAGCGACATCCGTTCCGACCCATCGCTGGAACAGATCAAAATCGATGTTGCCGCCGCTCAGGATCAGGCCGACGCGCCTGCCTTGCAGTTTGTTCTTTTCCTTGCACGCCGCGGCCAGCGCCGCAGCGCCGGCGCCTTCGGCGAGATTATGCGTATCGGTCCAGTAGGCGCGGATCGCGGCCCCTACCTCGTCATCCGTGACCTGCACGATGCGCGACGCGCCCTTGCGGATGATGGCAAGCGCCTCTTCGTCCGGGATGCGGGTCGCCATGCCGTCGGCGTGGGTATTGCTGGTCTCGGTCGTCACCAGGCGGCCCGCCGCGAACGACAGCGCATAGGACGGCGCTTCCGTCGACTGCACGCCGACGATCTCGGTCTTCCGGCCCAGGAGATCGCGGGCGAGGATGCAGCCGCAGATGCCGGAGCCCTGCCCGATCGGCACATAGATCACGTCGAGGTCAGGCGCAGCGCGCAAAAATTCAAGCGCATAGGTCGCAACGCCCAGCACCAGGTCGCGGTGGAACGACGGCACCATATGCAGCCCTGCCCGCGCGGCGTGGCGCACCGATTCCTCGCGCGCCGCCTGAAAATCTTCGCCATGCTCGACGAGCTCGGCGCCGAACGCCCGCATGGCGCGGTTCTTCTCGACCGAGTTGCCATGCGGCACATAGATCGTTGCGTGCACGCCGGCGCGGCCGGCGGCAAAGGCGAGGCTCTGGCCGTGATTGCCGCGGGTGGCCGAAATGATGCCGGGCACATCAGGTTGCTCGCGCTTCAGGCGGTCGAGGTAAACGAGCCCGCCGCGCACCTTGAAGGCGCCGATCGGCGTGTGGTTCTCGTGCTTGACCACGACCGAGGTGCCGAGCCGTTCGGCAAGCAGCGGCCAGGCATGCGCCGCCGTCGGCGGCATCGCTGCCCCGACGATTTTGTGTGCGCGTTCCAGTTCCGAGAGGTCAAACATCTGATTGCCTCACCTCACACCAGGGCCTTGCCGCCGGCAAAGGCGTTGGCGGTCGCCTCATCGGTGGCTTCCTCCGGCAACAGCATCTCGTTATGCGCCTTGCCGGACGGGATCATCGGGAAGCAGTTTTCCAGCGCCGCGACGCGGCAATCGAACAGCACCGGCCGCTTGACCTTGATCATCTCCTTGATGGCGCCGTCGAGGTCGGCGGGCTTGATCGCCTGCAGGCCGACGCAGCCGAAGGCTTCCGCCAGCTTGACGAAGTCGGGCAGCGCCTCGGAGTAGGAATGCGACAGCCGGTTGCCGTGCAGGAGCTGCTGCCACTGCCGCACCATGCCCATGTACTGGTTGTTGAGGATGAAGATCTTGATCGGCAGCTCGTACTGAACCGCCGTCGACATCTCCTGCATCGTCATCTGCACCGAGGCATCGCCTGCGATATCGATGACGAGGCTGTCGGGATGGGCGACCTGCACGCCGAGCGCCGCCGGCAGGCCGTAGCCCATGGTGCCGAGCCCGCCCGAGGTCATCCAGCGGTGCGGCTCCTCGAAGCCGAAGAACTGCGCCGCCCACATCTGATGCTGGCCGACCTCGGTCGTGATGTAGGTATCCTTGCCGCGCGTCGCTTCGAACAGGCTCTGGATCGCATGTTGCGGCAGGATGATGTCGTTGTTCTTGCGGTAGGACAGCGAATTGCGCGCGCGCCACTGCGCGATCTGCTGCCACCACGGCTTGATGTCGGGCTTCTTCGCCTCCGCCTTGAACACCTGCAGCAAGTCGCCGAGCACGTTGCCGGCGTCGCCGATGATCGGCACGTCGACGCGGATGTTCTTGTTGATCGATGACGGGTCGATATCGATGTGGATCTTCTTCGAGCCGGGCGAGAACGCATCGACCCGGCCGGTGATGCGGTCGTCGAAGCGCGCGCCGACGCACAGCATGACGTCGCAATCATGCATGCACATGTTGGCTTCGTAGGTGCCGTGCATGCCGAGCATGCCGAGCCAGTTCTTGCCCGAGGCCGGATAGGCGCCGAGCCCCATCAAGGTCGAGGTGATCGGGAAGCCGGTCACGTTGACCAGCTCGCGCAACAATTTCGAGGCCTCGAGCCCGGAATTGATGACGCCGCCGCCGGAATAGATCACCGGGCGTTTGGCGTTAGCGAGCAGCGCGACGGCCTTGCGGATCTGCGCGGCGTCGCCTTTCAGGCGCGGCGTGTAGGACACATGGACGTCGGACTTGCGCGGCGGATGATAGGTGCCGGTGGCAAACTGCACGTCCTTGGGCACGTCGACCAGCACGGGGCCGGGACGGCCGGTCGTGGCGACATAGAACGCCTCGTGCAGCACCTTGGCGAGGTCGTTGACGTCGCGCACCAGCCAGTTGTGCTTGGTGCAGGGCCGCGTGATGCCGACGGTGTCGCATTCCTGGAACGCGTCATTGCCGATCAGGTGCGTCGGGACCTGGCCGGTGATGCAGACCAGCGGGATGGAATCCATCAGCGCGTCCGTCAGCGGCGTCACCATGTTGGTGGCGCCGGGACCCGAGGTCACCAGCACCACGCCCGGCTTGCCGGTGGAGCGCGCATAGCCCTCCGCGGCGTGGCCGGCGCCCTGCTCGTGCCGGACCAGGATGTGCTCGACGTCGCTCTGCTGGAAAATCTCGTCATAGATCGGAAGCACCGCGCCGCCCGGATAGCCGAAAAGATGCTGCACGCCGTGATCGATCAGCGCGCGGACGATCATCGCGGCTCCCGTCATCTGGTTCGGATCGTGGCTCTGGTTGCTCATGGCTTGCTCCGGATACGCACTTCGTGGCGCGGTCTTCGTTGGTCTGTTTTGGGAAATAAAAAAGGGCCCGAGAGAGGCCCATGTGCACCGCCTGAATTCGGGATGGCCTCAGCCACCCGGGGCGATGCACCTGGGTACGACGACGATAAGGAGTTTGGTAATAATGTTGCGCATTTACCTGCTCGGACTTCCCAAAGGTTGCGCGGTTATAGCCACCTGACCCCGATTGTCAAGGCAAGGGCGTATTGCGCGCGGTTTCCGTGAGATTAGCGGGCTTCCGGCCGTTCGGCGAGGGCGAAAATGCTGCAAGGGCACAAAAGGCCGGCATGGCCGCTCCCCGACATCGTCATGGCCGGGCTTGGGCGAGGCGGTCCAACCAGCCCCCCGCCGCCTCCGGGGCCACCCATTCGAACTCCGGCAACTGGTGCCGAAACCAGGTGAACTGCCGCTTGGCGTATTGCCGGGTCTCCGTGCGGCCGAACTGCGGCGGCCTCGGGGAGCGTCACCTCGCCCCTGATGTGCCGGATCAGCACCGGCACGCCGTGGGCCTTCATGGCCGGCAGCAGCGGATCGAGCTTTCGCTCGGCGAGTGCGGCGACCTCCTCGATCGCGCCATCAGCCAGCATCGCATCGAAGCGCGCGTCGATCCGCGCATAGAGCGCGTCGCGCTCCGGCGCGAGGAACAGTGCGGAGAACGCGCCCGGCGGCAGCAGCGGCGGCAGGCCTTCGCGATGCCAGTCCGGCAGCGCGCGACCGGTGGCCTCGATCACTTCGAGCGCGCGCGCGATGCGGGTACGGTCGCGTGGTTTCAGGCGTTCGGCCGAGACGGGATCGCGCAGCGCGAGTTCGGCATGCAGCGCTTCAACCCCGTCGCGTTCGAGCCGCGCGCGCACGCTGTCTCGCACCTCAGACGGGATCGGCGGCACTGCCGACAGCCCGCGCGTCAGCGCCCTGAAGTAGAGACCGGAACCGCCGACGAAGATCGGCAGTTTTTTCTGCGCGCGCGCCTCCGTCAGCGCCTGTGCCGCGTCAGTGACCCAGGCGCCGGCGGAGAAATTGATGGCGGCATCGACATGGCCATAGAGGCGATGCGGCACGCGCGCCTCCTCGCCCGGTGTCGGCCGCGCCGTGATGATGCGCAGGTCGCGGTAGACCTGCATGGAATCGGCGTTGATGACGACGCCGCCGCACCTTTGCGCAAGCTCGAGCGCCAGCGCCGACTTGCCGCTGGCGGTCGGCCCTGCGATAAGCACGGCCTTGCCGAAACCTTCAGAAGCCGCACGCATGTCTCTCGTCGCCACCCTCATCTGCAATCCCGCCAACCCCGCGCTCGATTCGACCATCGTCGATGGCGCCCTCGCCGTGCTGCCCTCGCCCGGCGAGGCGGAGTGGCTGTTCAACGAGGTGGCGGTCGATATCCCCTTCACCGGAGCCGAGGATATCAAGGCCGTGGAAGCACCGCCTGCGCAACGCGCGCGGCGACCTGCCGATCGATATTGTCGTGCAGCCGATAGCGACGCGGCGCAAGAAGCTTTTTCTCGCCGACATGGATTCCACCATGATCGGGCAGGAATGCATCGACGAACTGGCGGATTTTGCCGGGCTGAAGGCCCATGTCGCCGCCATTACCGAACGCGCCATGCGCGGCGAGATCGAATTCGAGCCGGCGCTGCGCGAGCGCGTCGCGCTGCTCAGGGGCATGCCGGTCGGCGTGGTCGACGAGGTGCTGAAGACGCGCATCACGCCGACACCGGGCGGGCGGCAACTGGTAATGACCATGCGCGCCCATGGCGCCTACGCCTGCCTGATCTCGGGCGGCTTTACGCTGTTCACCAACGCGGTGGCCGAGATGATCGGATTCCAGGAGAACCGCGCCAACGAGCTCGTGGTACGCGACGGCAAGTTTTCCGGCGAAGTGAAGGAGCCGATCCTCGGCCGCGCCGCGAAACTCCAGACACTGATCGATCTCACGGAGTCCTTCGATCTCGACGACATCGACACGCTGGTGACCGGCGATGGCGCCAACGATCTCGGCATGATCGAGAATGCCGGACTGGGTGTGGCCTATCACGCCAAGCCCGCGGTCGCCGCCGCCGCCGCGGCGCGGATCGATTTTGGCGATCTCACCGCGCTGTTGTATGCGCAGGGGTATCGGCGGGACGAGTTTGTGGAGGGGTAGTCACTCAGCGTCGTCCCGGTCTGGTGCGCAATTGCGCACGAGGGGCCGGGACCACGCTGACGGCATTGCTTCTCAGCTACTGCACGCCCAGCGCCACGAACCGCAATTCGCCCTCGCCGTTGGCGACCAAGCAGCAGCACGGACTTCTTGCCGTCCTTCTTGACCTGGTCGATGCGCTTCTTGACATCGGCACCGCTGCTAACCGCTTCCTGCGCCACCTCGACGATGACGTCGCCGGCGGAGAGCCGCTTCTCGGCGGCATCGGAGTTGCCGTCGACGCCGGTGATGATGACGCCCTTGACGCTCTCCTTGATCTTGTACTTGGTGCGCAGATCCTTGCTCAGCGTCGCCAGATCGAGGCCCGAGCGCCTTCTGCGTCACCAGCTTTTCGGCGGGCGGTTCATCCTGGTCTTGACGGCGGCCTCCTTCGCCTTGTCGTTATCCTCGAGGCGGCCGATCTTGACCTTGCGGGTTTCTTCCTTGCCCTTGCGGATGACGACGACCTCGACCTCCTTGTCGACGGCAGTGTCGGCGACCACGCGCGACAGATCCTTCGGATCCTTGATGTCCTTGCCGTCGAAGCGAACCACGACGTCGCCGGGTTCGATGCCGGCGGGTTTTGCCGGGCCCTTCTCGTCGATGCCTGCGACCAGCGCGCCGCGCGGCGGCTTGATGTTGAGGCTCTCGGCGATCTCGTCGGTGACCTGCTGGATGCGCACGCCAAGCCAGCCGCGGCGCAGCTCGCCGAATTTCTGCAGCTGGTCGACGACGGCGGCGACCGTCTTCGACGGCACGGCAAAGCCGAGGCCAATCGAGCCGCCGGTCGGCGAAATGATCAGCGTGTTGACGCCGACCACCTCGCCTTCGAGGTTGAACAGCGGGCCGCCGGAATTGCCGCGATTGATGGAGGCGTCGGTCTGGATATAGCTGTCGTAGGGCCCCTGGCTGATGTCGCGGTTGCGCGCCGAGACGATGCCGGCCGTGACCGAGCCGCCGAGGCTGAACGGGTTGCCGATCGCGATCACCCATTCGCCGAGGCGCAGCTTGTCGGAGTCGCCGAACTTCACGGCGATCAACGGTTTCAGCGGCTTGAATTTCAGCACCGCGATATCGGTCTTCTTGTCGACGCCGACCAGCTCGGCCTTGATCTTGCTGCCGTCGTTGAGGATGACGTTGATCTCGTCGGCGTCGGCAATGACGTGGTTGTTGGTGACGACGATACCGGCGGTGTCGACGATGAAGCCGGAGCCGAGCGAATTGGTCTTGCGCGGCTGGAACTCGCGGTTGCCTTCGCCGCCCTTGCTGCCCGGCCCGCGGCGGTTCTTGAAGAAGTCGTCGAAGAATTCCTCGAACGGCGAACCCTGCGGTAGCTGCGGCGTCGCGCCGCGATCGCCGCCGCCCCCTTTGGCTTCGACGGTCTGCGAGGTCGAGATGTTGACGACGGCGTCGATCACCTTCTCGGCGACATCGGCGATCCCGTCGGGACCGCGCGCAAGAGCCGGCGCCGAGACCACGCTCGCTGCGCCAATCGTCGCCGCGGCCGCAAGATGGCGCAGGCGGCGGCTCAGGGCTTCTCGGGCAGCGGTCATATCGTGCTCTCTCCAGGCAAAACGGAACGAATATCGGCCACACTGCGCCTGAAAAGGGCCGCGGCGCAAGCATTTGAGACGCTGATTTCGGCGAAAAACCGGCGTGTTACGGCTCACGATTGCGTTGACGCAATCAAGAGTCATCCGGGATGGTCCGAAGGACCAGACCCGGAATCTCGAGATTCCGGGTTCGATGCTCGCGCATCGCCCCGGAATGACGTTCGTCACCTTCGGATGAACCAGATCAGGACCAACCCGACCACCGCCGAGCCGATGCCGACCGCGCGCAGGATATGGTCGGGGGTGGCGAGCGCGCTCTTCATCGCCCTGCGCATGAAGGCAGGGACTCGCGGCAAACAGGATGCCTTCCAGCACGAACAGGATTCCGAGGCCGATGAGGAAGTCGACGAACGCTATAGACCTCATCGGATCGCAGCCTCCCGCTTTGCCCGGTTTTTTGCTTCGGGCAATTTCTTGCAAATCACCATTGCAAGCTACTTGGGAGACGGACGGAACGGAACCCCGTTCCGCCCATGTCCGTATTATTGCTTCGGCTCAGCCGCCGGTGCCGAAGCGGCCGGTCTGCCCGAGGCGCTGCCGAAGAAGCGGAAGAAATCCGAATCCGGTCGCAGCAGGAAGCGGGTGTCGTTGGACCTTGAGCCCGGTCTCGTAGGCGCTCATCGAGCGGTAGAAGGCAAAGAAGTCCGGATCCCTGCCATAGGCTTCGGCGAACAGGCGGTTACGCTCGGCGTCGCCGACGCCGCGCATCTGCTCGGCGGTCGAGTTGGCATCGGCGATGATGACGGTCGCCTCGCGGTCGGCCTTGGAGCGGATTTCCTGCGCCTTCTGGCCGCCCTGAGCGCGGAACTCGGCGGCCTCGCGCGCGCGTTCGGTCTGCATGCGCTGGTACACCGCCTGGCTGTTGGCCTCCGGCAGATCGGCGCGGCGAATGCGCACGTCGACCACTTCGATGCCGTAGCCCTCGGCCTCGCGGTCGAGCTGGGTGCGGATCTTGGCCATCAGGCCTTCGCGCTCGTCACGCACCACCGTGATGAAGGAGACCTCGCCGAGCACGCGGCGCAGCGACGCGTTGAGCAGCGTGGTCAGCTGCAAATTGGCGGCCTGGATCGAGCCGACGCTCTGATAGAAGCGCAGCGCGTCCTTGATGCGGTAGCGGGCGAACGCGTCGACCACGAGCCGCTTCTGGTCGGAAGCGATCACTTCCTGCGACGGGTTTTCAAGGTCGAGGATGCGCTTGTCGATGTTGATGACGGTGTCGATGAACGGCGCCTTGAAATTAAGCCCCGGCGCCGACACGACGTCGACCGGCCGGCCGAGCCGGACCACCAGCGCCTGTTCGGTCTGCTTGACGATGAAGATCGAGCTGTAGCCGACGATCGCGACGATCAGCAGCAGGATCAGGGTGACGATACCTGTGACGGGAGACCTCATCGTGTGCCTCCCTGCTGCGGCTGGGTGGTGGTCGCCGGCGCCGGACGACGCGGGGTGAGTTCGTTCAGCGGCAGATAAGGAACGATGTTGGACCCGGAGCGCGCCGCCGTCATAGACGAGCTTCTCGGCATTGCCGAAGATGCGCTCCATGGTTTCGAGATAAATGCGTTGCCGCGTCACGTCGGGCGCCTTCTTGTATTCGTCATAGACCTTGGTGAAGCGCGCGCTCTGGCCCTTGGCCTCGGCGATCGCCTGCTGCTGGTAGCCTTCGGCGACCTGCAGGATCTGCGCGGCACGGCCGCGGGCGTCGGGAACGACGCGGTTGGCGTAAGTCTGCGCCTCGTTCTGCAGACGCTCGAGGTCGGCGCGCGCCGCCTGCACGTCGCGGAACGCGTCGATCACCTGCGCCGGGGGATCGACCTTCTGCATCTGCACCTGCGCCACCTGGATGCCGGAGCCGTAATAGTCCAGCGTCTTCTGCATCAGTTCCTGCACGCCCTGCTCGATGGTAGTCCGCGCACCGGTGAGGATCGGCTGGATCGGGGAGCGGCCGATCACCTCGCGCATCGCGCTTTCGGCCACCGCCTTGACGGTGCCTTCGGGGTTCTGGATGTTGAAGAGATAGTTGCCGACGCCGTCGGGCTTGATGCGCCACAGCACGGTGAAGTCGACGTCGACGATGTTCTCGTCGCCGGTCAGCATCAGGCTCTCCTCCGGCACGTCGCGCATGGTGCGGCCACGTCGTGCCGGATCCTCGATCAGGGTCATGCCGATGGAGATGGTGGAGACGCGCAGCGCCTTCGGCAGCAGCACGGTCTCGATCGGATAAGGCAAATGATAGTTCAACCCGGGCTGCACGGTGCGCACATGCTTGCCGAAGCGCAGCACCACGCCGAGTTCTTCGGACTGCACGCGGAAGAAGCCGGAAAGGCCCCAGATCGCCAGCGCGCCAAGCACCACCAGCGCGATGCCCATGCTGCTGAAATGTCCGCCCGGCAGAAGCTGCTGCAGGCGATCCTGGCCGCGGCGCAGCAGGTCCTCAAGGTCCGGCGGACGCGGGCCGACCGATTGCGGGACCTGAGCCCCACGGTCCCTTCGGACCCGAGCCCCAGGGCCCCCCGCCTTGATTCTTCCACGGCATCGACTGTCTCCTTGACGGGCGACCGGGCCGATTGGCCCCGCCCACGACGTCAGCCCGGCTTTATAGGGGACCGCTAAAGGCCCTTACAACGCGCGGCTCACCTTCGAACGAGCTATGCGCGGGACCATATTTGTCAATGCAAACATTAGCTAACGCGGTTAATTCGCCTGCTGCCGGCAATATGTCACATAGGAATAATCGGCGGTGTCGTCCGCCCCCGCGGCATGCCGCGTCCGTGCCCGTCTCCTGCCAGAGCGCGGCATCGATCGGCGGAAAGCGCGTGTCGCCCTCGATGCGCGCGTGAACCTCGGTGATTTCCAGCCGATCGGTGATCGGCAATGCCCTTGTGTAGATGTCGACGCCACCGATGATCGCGATCTCGCGTGGCTGCGCGCCGCAGCGCATCACCAGCGCGCAATGACGAGCGCGTTCTCGAACGACGTGGTGACGATGGCCCCCGGCGCCCGGTAGTTGGCATCGCGGGTGATGACGATGTTGGTGCGGCCCGGTAACGGCCGCCGCAGCGACTCAAAGGTCTTGCGGCCCATCACGATGGGCTTGCCCATGGTCAGCGCCTTGAGGCGTTGCTGATCGGCTTTCAGCTTCCACGGAATGGTGTTGTCACGGCCGATCACGCCACTTCGGCGACTGCGACGATGATGACGATCTGCGGTCGCGCGGGCGCGGTGGCGGTCACACCGCGACCTCGGCCTTGATGTGCGGATGCGGGTCGTAGCCTTCGAGCACGAAGTCTTCGTAGCGGAAGGAGAAGATGTCCTTCACGTCAGGATTGATCTTCATGACCGGCAATTGCCGCGTCGGGCGCGTGAGCTGTAGCCGCGCCTGCTCCAGATGATTGGAATAGAGATGCGCATCGCCAAGCGAGTGCACGAAATCGCCCGGCTTCAGTCCGGTGACCTGCGCGACCATCATGGTCAAGAGCGCATAGGAGGCGATGTTGAAGGGCACGCCGAGGAAGACGTCGCCGGAGCGCTGATAGAGCTGGCAGGACAGTTTGCCGTTGGCGACATAGAACTGGAACAGGCAATGGCACGGCGGCAGCGCCATCTTGTCGACTTCCGCCGGATTCCAGGCGCTGACGATCAGCCGGCGCGAATCCGGGTTGCGCTTGATCATGTCGATGACATCAGCGATCTGGTCGATGCTGCGCCCGTCGGGCGCCGGCCATGACCGCCACTGCGATCCATATACGGGCCCGAGATCGCCATTGGCGTCGGCCCACTCATCCCAGATCGAGACGCCGTGGTCCTTCAGGTATTTGATGTTGGTGTCGCCTTTGAGGAACCAGAGCAGCTCGTGCACGATCGACTTCAGCGGCAGCCGCTTGGTGGTCAGCATCGGAAAGCCGGCCTGCAGGTTGAAGCGCATCTGGTGGCCGAAGATCGACAGCGTACCGGTGCCGGTGCGGTCGTGCTTCTTCGCGCCGTCGGCGAGGATGCGTTCGAGCAGGTCGTGATACTGGTTCATGGCGTCGGGTCGTTCCTGGGGACGGCGATATTTAACGGCCGGGCCAGCCGGTCGACAGCCCCAACTCGGTTTCACCCACCGATTATACAGTGAAATGTTCACCGCCTCCGCTCACGACAAGGGGGCGGAACCCGCGTTCCACCCCCTTCATTCCGGACAGCCTAAGCTACTCAATTCGTTGCGGGTTTGAGCACCGGCGTCCATTTGGCGATTTCGCTCTTCACGAGCGCCCCGAGCGCCTGCGGCGTGCGGTCGGCAGGCCCCGGGATGACGCTGCCGAGCTCGAGCAGCCGCTTGCGGACGGTCTCGTCGTCGAGCGCCTTGGCGGCCGTGGCGTTCAGCTTCTCGATGACGCGGCGCCGGCGTTCCCTTCGGCGCGAAGATCGCGTTCCACGCCTGGGCCTGGAACGCCGGCAGGCCGGCCTCCGTCGTGGTCGGCACATTCGGCAGCGACGGGTTACGCTCGGGCGTTGCCACCGCATAGGCCTTGATGGTGCCGCCATTGACCTGCGGCACGGCGTTGACGATCTGGTCGCACATGTAGTCGACCTGGCCGGCGACCAGCGCGTTCATCGCCGGGCCCGTGCCGTTGAAGGGCACGCCGACCGGCTTGATCCCGAGGATCGAGTTGAGGAGTTCGCAGGAGACGTGCGAGACCGAGCCGATGCCGGCATGCGCGGCGTTGACCTTGTCGGCATTGGCCTTCACGTAGGCCACGAATTCCTTGAGGTCCTTTGGCGGAAAATCCTTGCGCGCCAGGATCAGGATCGGCGTTCCCGCGAGCAGCGCGACCGGCTCAAAATCCTTCTCCGGATGGTAGGCGAGCTTGGGATAGAGCGGCACCGCGGCGGCGTGCGTGCCCATATGCCCGGTGATCAACGTATAGCCGTCATTGGCGGCGCGGGCGGCGCGCGTGGCGCCCGTGGTTCCGCCGGCGCCGACCACGTTCTCGATGATGATGGTCTGCCCGAGCGCGGGCGCCATCTGGCCGGTGACGATGCGCGCGACTACGTCGGTCGGCCCGCCCGCGGCGAACGGCACGATCATGGTGATGTTGCGGGTTGGATAATTCTGCGCCTGCGCGACCGATGCGCTGAATGATGCGACGGCGGCAAGGAAGGCCTGCGCCAGCGTGCGAGCGTACCAGCTCATGTGATTGCTCCGGAAATCGTTGACAAAAATGCCGGCCCGAAGGCCGGCATTTTCATTTCACGATACAGCCGCCGAAGTCGATGCGGCCGACCAGCGGCGCATCGACGCAGTCAGTTCTCGGACTCCACGAATACCTCGTCGCGCTTCTTGCGCAGCGACGGCAGCACCGCCAGCACCAGCAGCGCAGCCGCAACCGCCATCAGCACCGCCGACAGCGGACGGGTCACGAACACCGACCAGTCGCCGCGGGAGATCAACAGCGCCCGGCGCAGGTTCTCTTCCATCAGCGGTCCGAGCACCATGCCGAGCAGCAGCGGTGCCGGCTCGAAATCGTGCTTGATCAGCCAATAACCGACGAGGCCGAACACGCCGGCGAGGATGACGTCGACCGGCGCGTTGTTCACCGAATAGATGCCGATGGCACAGAAGATCACGATGCGACGGGAACATCAGGCGATACGGCACGCGCAGCAGGCGCACCCAGATGCCGACCAGCGGCAGGTTGATGATCAGCAGCATCAGGTTGCCGACCCACATCGAGGCGATCATGCCCCAGACCAGTTCCGGCTGCTTCTGCATCACCTGCGGACCCGGCACGATGCCGTGAATGGTCATCGCACCGACCATCAGCGCCATCACGGCGTTCGGCGGAATGCCGAGCGTCAGCAGCGGAATGAACGAGGTCTGCGCCGCGGCATTGTTGGCGCTCTCCGGCGCCGCAACGCCTTCGATCGCGCCGCGGCCGAAACGCTGCGGATCCTTGGAGATCTTCTTCTCGAGCGTGTAGGCCGCAAACGACGCGATGACGGCGCCGCCGCCCGGCAGGATGCCGAGGATCGATCCGAGCACGGTGCCGCGCAGGATCGCCGGCGCCGAATCCTCGAGATCCTTTGCCGTCGGCATCAGGCCCGTGACCTTCTGCTGGACCAGTTGGCGGTCGGCTTCGCCGCCGGCATCGAGGTTGCGGATGATCTCCGCAAAACCGAACAGGCCCATCGCCACGGTGGCGAAGCCGAGACCGTCGGCCAGTTCCGGGATGTTGAAGGCCATGCGCGAGGCGCCGGTTTCGATGTCGGATCCGACCATCGACAGCAGCAGGCCGAACACGATCATCGCGATCGCCTTCAGCACCGAGCCCTTGGCGAGCACCACCGCAAAGATCAGGCCGAGCACCATCAGCGAGAAATACTCGGCAGGTCCGAACGCCAGCGCGAGCTTGGTCGAGCGGCGCGCCGAGCACGGCGATCAGCACCGTCGCGACGCAGCCGGCGAAGAACGACCCGATCGCGGCGATCGCCAGCGCCGGACCGGCACGGCCCTGCTTGGCCATCTGGTGACCGTCGAGCGCGGTGACGACGGACGCCGGCTTCGCCGGGAATATTGACCAGGATCGACGTGGTCGAGCCGCCATACTGCGCGCCGTAATAGATGCCGGCGAGCATGATCAAGCGCGCCGACCGGCGGCAGTCCGAAGGTGATCGGCAGCAGCATCGCCACGGTGGCGATGGTGCCGATGCCGGGCAGCACGCCGACCAGCGTGCCGACCAGCGCACCGATCAGGCACAGCAGAATGTTGACGGGGATCGGTATCGAAACGCCGTGAAGAAAGCAGGCGTCCACGGCACGAGGCTGAAAACGACGCCGAAGCCGAGCCCAAGATTGTGAAAACAGATCTACCATCGTGCCCTCACTGGATCAGGAAACGTGGGCAGCAGCTGGCAACGGCAGCCCGAGCGCGTATGGAAACAGAAGACTGCAGAACGCCGTCAGGCAGCGCGCCGACGATCAGGGTTTCGACCCAGCGCGTCTCGGCTGATCCGCAGCGCCGCGATCATGAAGCTCGCCAAGGCCGAGAAGATCGAGTCCCAGCGGACGGATCGTGCAGGGCAAACGACAGGATCGCGAGCGAGACGAACAGGGGACCGCGCCAGTGATACTGCTGCGAGGTGCGGTACCTTCGCTCAGGACGCCGATCACCGTGACGCCGACGCCGAGCGCCAGCAGCAGCACCGCGAACATGCGCGGCGCGGTTCCGGCGCCGAAGGAGAAGCCGTGCATGCCCTGCAGATCGCGCGAGGCCCATAGCGCAAACAGCGCAAGGGCCATCAGCGCCACGCCGCCGACGAAGTCCTGCGGACCCTTGATCCAGGCCGGCATGATGGATTTGCCAGTCGCCTGGCTCGGCGTGTCACTCATACGTCACTCCCCCCAGAGAAGGCTTTGCGCCCGTTCTTGCTTGGCTTGGTGATTATCCCAGCCACCCTTGCTAGCGATTTTCGTCAGATAACGCCAGCAAAACCCAAAAGGCCCCCGACCACCATCATCCATAGCGGACTGAGCCTGGTCGCAGTAGCAAGCACGGCTGCGACAATTGTTATCAGGGTAGCCATCCAACTAAGGTCTGATGTCCGCGCCAAAATCAGCGCGCTCGCGGCCATCAAACCGATGGAAAGCGGAACCAGCCCGGCCTGGATGATGGCAGGCCAGCGCGACGTGCTGGCACGCTTGAGGATGCCGCTCACATACCAGGCAAGGATCGCGGTGGGACCGCACATCGCCAAGGTCGCCGCCACTGCGCCCATAATCCCCGCGACGGAATATCCGATCAGGGTCACGATCAGGACGTTCGGCCCCGGCGAGAGCTGCGAGATTGCGAACATATCGGCGAACTGCTTGTCGGTCATCCAGTGATTGATATCGACGGCGACGCGATGCATTTCAGGAATGGCGGAGTTGGCGCCGCCAACCGCAAACAGCGACATCAATCCGAACGTCCAGATCAGCGTCCAGAGCTGGCCAGGGCTGCTCATGCCGCGCCTCGCATCCGCAGGAAATAGGTGATGACGAGGCTGAAGGGATCGCCACCAGCACGACCCATGAAGCGGCAACTGCAGCACGCCGATTGCGATGAAGACGGCCACCAGAATGAGCATTCCCGACGCATCACGCTTTTTGATCAGCGGCCACATCATGCGCAGCACCACCGCGATCAGGAGGCCGACCGCCGCGCAGGCGACCCCGGCCAGCGCGCGGCGCAGCGCGTCGATATCGCCGAAGCGCGCATAGAGACCCGCCAGCACGGTCGCAATCACCATCGGCGGGCCGATCAGGCCGGCGAAGGCGGCACACCCGCCGGCAAAGCCGCCAAAGCGCGAGCCGAACACGAAGGACAGATTGACGATATTGGGACCGGGCAGGATGTGGCAGAGCGCAAACGTCTCGTTGAACTCGTCCGCCGTCATCCAGCGGTGCTGGTCGACGATGACTGCGCCGCGCCCACACCAGCACGCCGCCAAAGCCGGCCAGCGACATCTTGGCAAAGGCCACGAAACAGCGCGACGAGCCCGGGCGGGTCCGCGCGGGACGGATGGCGTCGGATCGGGTCGGAGGCCGCGGGCGAATCTGGATGGCATTGTCAGAACCTAGAACGGCGCTTCCGGCCCCGCCAAGCCCGGTTCGGGCGGTTTCAGGCCGAAAGCGTGGCTTGCCGGCACTGTCATTCTCAACCTTTGCCCCCTATATTGAGGGTGCCGGCTTGCCGGCTATGGAAATAAATGGCCGTCGCAATAAACCATTCGGACCCGGGGGCAGTACCCGGCGCCTCCACCAAAACCCGAAATCAGTCCCGTTTAGGCGGGTTTCGGCGGGGGCGAAATAGGATCGACGAGGGCGTAAAGGGCGTGTTTTTTCCCGGTATTGTTCCGCCGTTATCGGGCTATGCAATAGTTGCCAACGACAACTATGCTCCGGTTGCTCAGGCTGCGTAACGCAGTTTGAAAGACCACACTTAAAGTCCTAACGGGTTAAGCTCCGTTAGGCGGGGTTCGGAGGCACCTGGCAACAGAAGCCTCCACTTTCATCCCATCTTCTTCATCGTCTCATCTTTTTGCCCTGCACCCGAGCGCTGCTGCCCCAAATTCAACCGCCAACGCCTGCTGACCTTGGCTTGCGCCCGGGTTAGCATGTATCTCAAAGGCGAGTCGGGCGACCGGCGCGGCCGTTTTGCCGACAGTCACGCGAACCAAGAACAAGGACGACCATGGCGACCGATCACATCCGATACGACGTGCTGGCGCGCGACGCGCTGCGCGGGGTGCTGCGTCGCGTGCTGAGCGACGCCGCCCAGCACGGATTGCCGGGTGAGCATCACTTCTTCATCACCTTCCTGTCGAAGGCCGACGACGTGAAGCTGTCGCCGCGGCTGCTCGCGCAATACCCGGAAGAAATGACCATCATCCTGCAGCACCAGTTCTGGGATCTGGTGGTGATCGGAGGATCGTTTCGAGGTCGGCCTGTCGTTCGGCGGCATTCCCGAGCGGCTGGTGGTGCCGTTTGCTGCGATCAAGAGCTTCTTCGATCCGTCGGTGCAGTTCGGCCTGCAATTCGAGCCGTCGGAAGCCATCGAACAGGCCGAGGCGAAACTGCCTGCGGTTCCCGCTGTCCCCGTCGCTTCCGAGCCAGCCACTGGAGCCGCCGCCGAGGAGCCGCCGCAAGCCGAACGAGGGCGCGACCGTGGTGCGCTTCGATCGCTTCCGCAAGAAATAATCCGCGCGCGGCAAGACCGTCGAAGCGCTAGACTGTCCGTCCCGCCCACAAGCGCAACGGACGACACTCCATGGCCCGATCGGCAACAGCACCGCGATCCCAACGCACGCCGCACCGAGACCGACAGTTTCGGGCCGATCGAGGTTCCCGCCGATCGCTATTGGGGCGCGCAGACCGAACGCTCGCGGCAGAATTTTCGCATCGGCAACGACCGCATGCCGATGCCGGTCGTGCACGCGCTCGGCATCGTCAAGCTGGCCGCGGCCGAGACCAATCGCGAGCTCGGCCTGCTCGACGCGCGACGGGCCAGCGCCATCATCCGCGCCGCGCGCGAGGTGATCGACGGCAAGCTCGACGATCATTTCCCGCTGGTGGTTTGGCAGACCGGCTCGGGCACCCAGAGCAACATGAACCTCAACGAGGTGATCGCCAATCGCGCCAACGAACTGCTCGGCGGCAAGCTCGGCGCCAAGGCGCCGGTGCATCCCAACGATCACGTCAACATGAGCCAGTCGTCGAACGACTCGTTCCCGACCGCGATGCATATCGCCGCCGCGCGCGGCATCATCACCGACCTCATTCCTGCGCTCTCCGAACTGCACCGCGCGCTGCGGCAAGAAGGAGAAGGCCTTCGCAAAGATCGTCAAGATCGGCCGCACCCACACCCAGGACGCAACGCCGCTGACGCTCGGCCAGGAATTTTCCGGCTACGCCGCGCAGGTCGAAAGCGGCATCGCGCGGCTCGCGCGTCGCGGTGAAGGAACTGTATCCGCTGGCGCAGGGCGGCACCGCCGTCGGCACCGGCCTCAACTCGAAGCCGAAATTCGCAGGAAGCTGTTCGCGCGCATGTCGCGAAGATCACGAAGCTGCCGTTCACCAGCGCGGCGAACAAGTTCGAGGCGCTGGCCTCCAACGACGCCTATGTCTCGGTGCATGGCGCGATCAATTCGGTCGCGACCGGCCTGTTCAAGATCGCCAACGACATCCGCCTGCTCGGATCGGGGCCGCGATCCGGGCCTCGGTGAGCTGATCCTGCCGGAAAACGAGCCGGGTTCCTCGATCATGCCGGGCAAGGTCAATCCGACCCAGTGCGAGGCGATGACCATGGTATGCTGCCAGGTGTTCGGCAATCACACAGCGATCACGGTGGCCGGCAGCCAGGGCCATTTCGAGCTCAACGTCTACAAGCCGGTGCTGGCATATTGTATGATGCATTCGATCCGACTGCTTTCGGACGCCGCGCGCTCGTTCACCGAGCACTGCGTGAAGGGAATACGCGCCGACGAAAAACGCATCCGCGACTTAATGCAGCGGTCGCTGATGCTGGTGACCGCGCTTGCGCCGAAGATCGGTTACGACAACGCGGCGAAAGTCGCCAAGGACAGCGCATGCGCGCGGCACCACATTGAAGGAAGAAGCGCTTGCGGCTTGGCTTTGTAACGGCAGCGGAATTTGACCGCCTGGTGCAGCCGGACAAAATGACACACCCCGGCTGAATTCGTAAGGCCGATTCGCGCTTCGTCGGCATGGAGGTGGCGTGATATTATTATGATCCATAACAGCTAAAGGAGGAGCGCCAATCGGCTATTGCCAGTCGCGCGAACTCGTGGTACCACAGCAACAAGTTTTCGTTTTCGCAGAGCGGAATTCGATTATTGGTGCTATCAGAAGGCACATGGGGATTCTGGATGGCTATTGAATTTATTGTCGCGCGACGCTGTTGCTCTTTTCCTGCGGTCTTCGAATGATGGAGACGGGCATGGGTGATGTCGTCAATCTAAAACGATTTCAGGAAACGCGCCGAGAAGCAGTCGGCGGCGAAACAGGCCGACGCCAACCGTGCGCAATTCGGCCGCACCAAATCCGAGCGCGCGCAGGAGAAGCAGAAGGACGAGCGCGCCAAGGCACAGCTCGATCAGCACCGGCTCGACGGCGGAGATGCGTCATGAAGTCGCCCGTCGTCAAACGCTCGATCGTCGTCGCCGGCCACAAGACCAGCGTCAGCCTGGAAGAGGCCTTCTGGAACGGCATGAAGGAAATCTCCGGACTGCGCGACATGACGCTGTCCGAACTGGTCGGCGAAATCGATAGCAACCGCCAGCAGGGCAACCTGTCGTCGGCGATCCGGCTGTTCGTGCTCGACTACTTCCGCACGCGTGCGGCCAGCAATGGCGGCGCGGAAGTGCGGCCGCAGGCCTGAGTTCCACCCGGCCGTCGACCTGACGCAACATCAACCCGGCGCAATATCGGCGCGAACCGATCGTTGGCGAGGACCGCGCGCGGCTACAGCGCGCACGATAAATGCCGTGCGCGTGCAACAACCCGGTCAGGTCGACGTCAGTAAACCAGTCCGGTGCCCGGCGCTTGCTCGAGCGCCGCGGCGAGCGAGCGATATTCCTCGCACGTCGTGCCGCAGATCCCGGCGATCCGCGTCAGGTGATACTCCGCCTGCTCCCGGTTGCCCTGCTCGATCTGCCAGAGCCCGTAGTATTGCCAGGTCAGCACGTGGTTCGGGTCGGACTTCAGGGCGCGCTCGTACCAGGACTGCGAGAGGGCGTAGTCGCCGAGCTTGCGGTAGGAGTACCCGATCAGGTTGGCCACGTTGGCATAGTCGTCATGACCAAGCGCCTTCAACTGCTCGATGGCCCGCGCATAGTCGTGCTGCTCGTAGATCGTGGCATAGGCCGAGCGATAGCTGGAAATGAAGGCCGGCTCGTCGCGGAAGGACTGCTTGGCCTTCTTGCTCTTCTGCGTGCGTTTGGTCGTACCCTCGGTCTGGCTGCTGCTGGCGGGCTGCGCCGGCTTGCCGGACATGACGTCCGACACGTCACCGCCACCACCACCGCCACCGCCGCCAGCGGCGTAAGCCGGAATCCATGCCGGCGTCACCAAGAACGCGGTTGTGAGCACGATCGCAAGCGCGGCTGGCGCCATCGAACTAAGCACTGATTTGGGCATGTCTCACTCCCGTTTTCGTGAGCGCTCCCCAGACGCAGCCCAAAACCCCGCGGCCGCGGCGAAATTCCCGAAAACGTCCCCATGCCCAGCGCTCAGACCGCGGCATCTTTAAAATCGCTCTAAGCTTCAGCACTTCGCTTGACCTGACGCCCGGCGATTGGAATGAGGGTCCATGACCGACGCGATCGAAACGCAGGAGCAGTTGCGGCTGGGAGATGCCAAGCGCGGCTATTCCGGCATCATCACGCGTATCGCCGCCAGCGAGGCGGGCTCGGCGCTGTCGGCGGCGGAACTCGAAAGCCGGCTGATCGAGCTCGGCTTCGTCGAGGGCGCCCGCGTCGAGGTGCTGCATGAGGGCGCCGTCGGCCGCGATCCGATCGCGGTGCGCGTCGAAAACATCACCATCGCCCTGCGCCGTCGCGAGGCCATGGCCATCTTCGTCGCCTGACCCGGCAGGACCCGACAAGGAGTCCCATGGAAGCCCCCCTGCTGCATCTCGCCTTGGTCGGCACCCCTAACAGCGGCAAGACGTCACTGTTCAACGCGCTGACCGGCAGCAAGCAAAAAGTCGCGAACTATCCCGGCGTGACGGTCGAGCGCAAGGAAGGCGTCTTCGTCACCCCGCACGGACGCCAGGTCTCGGTGGTCGACCTGCCCGGCACCTATTCGCTGCGCGGCCGCAGCCCCGACGAGGAGATCACCCGAGACATGGTGCTCGGGCGCACCGCGGGCGAGACCGCGCCGGATCTCGTGCTGTGCGTGGCCGATGCCACCAATCTGCGGCTGACCATCCGTCTCGTGCTCGAGCTTAAGTCCATCGGCCGCCCGCTTGCGCTGGTGCTCAACATGTTCGACATCGCGACACGCCGCGGCGTCACGGTGGACGTGGCAAAATTCTCCGCAAGCCTCGGCATCCCCGTCGTGACGTCCGTCGCGGTCCGCAAGGGCGGCACCGCCGAGCTGTTACGGCTGACCGACGAGATCGCGGCGACGGCTCAGGCATCGGTCGGGCAAAACCTCTGGCAGCCGCTGACCGCCGCGCAATTGCGCACCACCCAGCGCGAAGCCGACCGCATCATCGCCGAGTGCGTCAGCCTGCCGGCGCGGCCCGACACCTGGACCGCGCGGATCGACGCCGTGGTGCTGCACCCCGTCGGTGGACTCTCGATCCTCGCGCTGATCCTGTTCGTGATGTTCCAGGCGGTGTTCGCCTGGGCGCAGCCGCTGATGGAATTGCTGTCATCGAGTTTCGGTGCGCTCGGGCAGTTGGTGCATGACAAGTTGCCGGCGGGCCTGCTGCAAAGCTTCCTGCAGAACGGCGTGATATCGGGCGTCGGCAGTGTCGTGGTGTTCCTGCCGCAGATCATCATCATCTTCCTGTTCATCCTGCTGCTGGAAGATTTCGGCTATATGGCACGCGCCGCGTTCCTGATGGACCGCATCATGGGCGGCGCCGGGCTGCATGGCCGCGCCTTCATTCCGCTGCTGTCGAGCTTCGCTTGCGCCATTCCCGGCATCATGGCGACGCGCGTGATCGACAACCGCCGCGACCGGCTCACCACCATCCTGATCGCGCCGCTGATGACCTGCTCGGCGCGCATTCCGGTCTACACGCTGATCATCTCGGCGTTCATCCCCGATGAACAGGTCTGGGGCCTGTTCAATCAGCGCGGGCTCGTGATGTTCGGCCTCTATGCCGCCGGCATAGCGAGCGCGCTCGGCATGTCGTTCCTGATCAAATTCTTCATGCTGCGCGATTATCAGCCGGCGCCGTTCATGCTGGAGCTGCCGGACTACAAGATGCCGCGGCTGCGCAGCATCGTCATCGGCATCTACACGCGCGCAAAGATGTTCCTGCAGCGCGCCGGCACGACGATCTTCTCCATGATGGTGCTGATCTGGTTCCTGGCCTCGTTCCCGCAACCGCCGGCCGGCGCCACCGAACCCGCGATCGACTACAGCCTCGCCGCCATCCTCGGCAAGGCGCTCGAGCCGCTGCTCGCCCCGCTCGGCTTCAACTGGCAGATCGCGGTCGCGCTGATCCCCGGCATGGCGGCACGCGAGGTCGCGGTCGCAGCGCTCGGCACGGTCTACGCCATCGAGGGCGGCAAGGAAGCGGCCGAAGCGATCGGCCAGATGCTCGCCACCAAATGGAGTCTCGCCACCGCGCTGTCGCTTTTGGTCTGGTACATCTTCGCCCCGCAATGCGCCTCCACGCTGGCGGTGATCCGCCGCGAGACCGGAAGCTGGAAGTGGATGGCGGTGACCTTCTTCTACATGCTGACGCTGGCCTATCTCGCCAGTCTCCTGACCTACCAGATCGCGATCCGGCTCGGCGCAGGCTGAAGGCGTTCGACACGCAATGCGGCGGCGCCTGCAGACGACAAAATCGCGAAAACAACCCCATGCAAAGTAGGTCAGACATGGGCGTGTACGACCCAGCCACCATGTCGACGGCGGGCGCATCCCGCCACAGCGCCTCCAGGTGGCTGACCTGGCCGGGTGCCGCACAGTGAGGTTTCAGCGAGGCTATGGTGCCTGGAGGCAATACCGATCACAGTTCGGTCTGACCGAGTTCGACGAGATCGATCTTCATTTCGGCAAACGAGACCGCTCGCGGTTGTCGTTTGCCGAGGCCATGGCCGAGGTGGTCAACATCGTCATCGCCAAGCTCAAGGAAGCGCAGCTCAACGGGCGCCCCCATGTGATGATCATCCATGGCCGGTCAACGTCGCGACGAGGCAAGACCACGGCGCGGTCGCAAGTCCGTAACTTCATGCGCTCGAAGGATGCGACACCGTTGATCGACCGCAAGGGATGTATCCAGCACGATACCGTCTTCGTGGCCAGGCTGAAGGAGCCTCGAACGCCCGTCACAAATCCTCCCGCAGCCCCTTAAGGCATCTCTTACGAAACAGTCACGATGTCCGCATTCAGGGTGGAGCGGGTGCGGCGCAGTGAAGGGCCGAAGTTCCGCTTCTGACCCAAAGCGGACGTGGACCGCTTTGACCTGCGTCGCAAGTTGCCTACTCTGTGCTAAGAATGCGGGAGGAGGTATTGCAACGCCGCGCAGTAAGGAATTTCCTGAATGGCACCGCGTCTTGGGCACCTGTTGTATTGGGTCGCGTCATGGATCGCTGTGATCGTGATCGCCGCCGGGATCGTCGTCTGGCTCTATTTCGCCCAACCGAACAGGGATCCCTTGGGATTGGCAATCGTCGGCTTGGGCATCATTGTTTGGCTTGTTGGCCGTATCATCCGGCATTGGCTTGCCGGCCGATAAACATTGAAGGTGACGCGACGCAGGCAACGTCGTGCGTGGGTCCATCATCTGAGCATTCTATCGCCAGCTCGATGAGTTGTCGAATTGTTTGCTACGGCGCATTGATCCGTTCGTGGCGCAAAGCAGACATGCCGACCCTTCATGCTGATGTCCGCTTGCAGGAGGCCGGCTCAACCGGTCGACACAACACAAGCGTTAAATCTCTGTGCCGGTGTTGTTGCTACGAGTTTGCTTCTGGCACTCAGCCAACATTGCACGGGCTATCGCCCGCGTCCGTACTTGATCACGAAGCGGACACTGCACGATCTTCGAGTGCACGGGTAGCGGCCAGCCGGCGCCTCGCTCATGCTGTTGACCAGCTCCAAGCGCGCGCCCCAGTCGTTCCAGTTCAAGCGTTGTTATTCCAAGCTGCCCGTCGAACCATCATACTTTCCGCATAGAGGCCGTGGGCGACTATCCAACCACCTTTAGGTTTTCTGCCGATTCCTTGCCGCGATTGGCGACGACTTCATAGCTTACCTTCGCTCCCTCATTGAGGCTGCCGAGGCCTGCCTTCTCAACCGCCGAGATGTGCACGAATACGTCCTTGCCGCCGCCATCGGGTTGGATGAACCCGTACCCCTTAGTTGGATTGAACCACTTTACGA
Source organism: uncultured Alphaproteobacteria bacterium (assembly GCA_963816655.1). Classification (GTDB taxonomy): domain Bacteria; phylum Pseudomonadota; class Alphaproteobacteria; order Rhizobiales; family Xanthobacteraceae; genus Bradyrhizobium. Next base: position 93,644 of record CAWFLW010000029.1, read on the forward strand.
TACCTGTCGCCACGTTCCGCTCTCCTTTTTAAGTCGCGCTGACACCCTAGATCGACGGCGCATTAAACCGTCCTAGCCCTGAGCCTGGACAACTCGGCCGCCGTCTCGATGATCAAGTCGATCCGGCGTTCGAGCTTGCCTTGCAAGTCGGGTATGTTGACCCTGTCGGTCACTCGATAGGCATTGCCGACCCGCTCAATATATCCGCGCTTGATCAGTTCCTGGAGCCGCCTGTTCACGGTAGTGCGCGGTAGCTTGAGGGTCTGCGCAATCGTGGTTGCGCGCGCAGGCGTACACATGATGGTCTTGAGAAACACGTAGATGCCGATGGTGCGGTCGGTGCAACTGTCGCTGTGCCCTGCGAAATCCGAACCGTAATCGTCGTTCACGCTGCGGATTAATCCGATATAGAGCCGGCACATTAGCATTCGCTCGCGCGCAAGCTTGATGCGCGGTGGTGGATGGACCTCGTCAATCAGCACGACGGGATGATCGTGGGCAGCCGCGCCGTGAGCCACATCGCTCCTATTTGGCAGCTCGCTCACGTGACCATTCTTCCTGCACCAGTCAAACGCCGTCCAGACGGAGGGCGGCCCAACCAATGAGATACGGTGGGGCATTGCGTCGCCGTCCATTACGGGTTCGACGACCTGGTTAACGCTTTGATCTAAATCAATGGACGCGGGGGATCATGCTGAGTTTTTCCGCCCGGTAATCGACCTTCCTGGGAGCGAAGCGGATCTAGTCCGGTCGCCGGCCGGTGTCGCCCTCTGACCTAAAGTGGACTTGGCGTCGCTGATCAATGGACTGCGCCCCTCATCAACAAAAAAGGTGCCTTCGCCCTCGCTGGCGCTTGTCGGCCTTTCACTTGAGCCGCAACGCCACTAGGGTTCTCCGATCATACCAGCCAAAAGCCGAGCGTGAGAGGACAGGATGCCCGATAGTCTAAGACAGGAGCTGGAGAAGATCGGCTCCGCATACGCGGAGGGTTTCAATAGACAGGATGCGGCAGGGATCGCGGCGCTCTACGTGGACGGTGGTGTTCACATCAATCCTGCGGGACCACGGATCGACATTGAAGAGTTCTACCGGGGACTATTTAAGGCCGGATTGAATTACCAAGAGGCGAGCGTGGATGACGTGTGGCCGGTAGGTAGCGAGGCGGCGGTTGCTATTGGCCAATTTCGAACGACCGGCAAAGACTTGAACGGTGCGTCCATCGAAATTAGGGGCTACAGCACCGCAACGTACGTACGCACGGGCGGGAAATGGAAAATTCAGATGCTGTCTGCTATTCCGAAGCCGCCAGCAAAATAAACCGCAATCCAGCCGGTACGTCTAGCTACGGTGGTCTGCTTTATGGCACGGACACCGGTCCGGTGTTGTCCGATGTCCTCTGTGGATGGCTCCCGCGTTGCAAGGGTTAAATTGACGCAATGGCATTGGTCGGGTGCAGTCTTCTGTCCGGCCTGTTGATGCAGTCGGTTGAGACTGCTGGCCCTGATGGAGTTCGCGAACAAGGTCCCATTCTGCTAAGCAGGCTTTGACGCCTTGGACATCGGTTGGGTTGTCCCTGTTCCCGGTCTGACCGGTCTGCCATCACATCGCATCGCGCTCGCAACCTCGTGAAGCTGATCTCCTCTTCAGCTAAGTCGTGTATAGTCTTTTATGCGGATAGTGCCGGCCGGTGACCGGCGCGATATGTCTCGCCACGTGCCATGATCGCCCAGATGACCCGTGCGGTCTTGTTCGCCATCGCGACGGTGGCGACCCTCGTGGGCTTTCGTGCCAGCAGATCCGCCAGACGTGGATCGATCTTACCGGGATTGTATTTTGCACGGCGAACAAGTGAGGTCATGCCGACAATGAGCAGCTTGCGCAGGTATTTGTCGCCCATCTTGCTGATACGACCGAGCCGCTCTTTGCCACCGCTCGACTTCTGAAGTGGCGTCAATCCCAACCAGGCAGCGAACTGCCGCCCCGAGCGGAACTGATGCGGATCGGTTACCGATGCGGCAAGTGCCGAGGCGCCGACCGGCCCGATGCCGGGGATAGTCATGAGACGACGTGCAACATCGTTGCTACGTAGCCAGATGGCCAGATCGCGATCGATCTCGCGGAGCCGAACGTGGGTGTCGAGCACCTGCTGCGACAGTGTAGCTGACGATCTTGGCAGCTTCGAATGGCACCTCAGGAGCTTTGCCATCGACGATCTGCCGCGCCATCAGCAACGCCCGCTCCAGCCCCTTGGGGATGTCGATGCCAAATTCGGCCAGTAGACCGCGGATCATGTTGATCAGCTGCGTGCGCTGCTTGACCAGCAGATCGCGCGTCCGGTGCATTGACAGCGCCGCCTGCTGCTCCGGCGACTTGACCGGCACGAACCGCATCGTAGGCCGTGTCACTGCCTCGCAAACCGCTTCCGCATCGGCAGCGTCGGTCTTCCCGCGCTTCACATACGGTTTTACGTAAGCGGGCGGCATCAGCCGCACCTCGTGGCCAAGCTTGATCAGCTCGCGCGCCCAGTGATGCGACGTGCCGCACGCCTCGATGCCGACCAGGCAAGGAGGCAATTTGGCAAAAAATGGCAGCATCTGCGACCGCCGAAGCGACTTGCGAACCACAGCCTGGCCGGTCGCATCAACGCCGTGGACCTGAAAAACGCTCTTGGCCAAGTCGAGGCCAATCGTGGTAATCTTCATAGCGGATGGCTCCCATTTTGCTCGTGAACGCCTGATGGCCTTCACACCTTGGCACCTAGATGCCGTGAGCGGGAGCCATCCACCTCATCTGCTATTGGGATGATTGTGTTGCAAAACTCCCTTTGATGCAAATCGCGAACCATGATTCCGTTGGTAGAGACGGCATCGGCGGGAGCGGCGCATGATGGGGCGGCGGGAAGAAGGACAGGGACAGTTTTTCTATTCGTTTGATCTCGACAAGGTGGTTCCGCCCGATCATCTGGTGCGGCAGATCGACGGTTTGCTCGATCTGAGCTGGGTGCACAAGGAGTTGGCGCCATATTACTCGCATACTGGTCGGCCCTCGATTGACCCGGTACTGATGATCCGGATGCTGATCGTTGGTTACGTGTTTGCGCTCCGCTCGGAGCGCCGGCTATGCGCTGAAGTCCAGGTCAACCTGGCCTACAGGTGGTTCTGCAAGCTTGGCATTGAGGACAGGATCCCCGATCACTCTGTATTCTGTCGTGCGCGGCACGAACGCTTCCAGGAGAGCGACGCTCTGCGTCGGGTCTTCGAGGGTGTGGTGGCAATGTGCATTGCGACCGGGCTGGTTGGAGGCGAAGCGTTCTCGATCGATGCGAGCCTGATCAAGGCGGATGTAGACAAGAAGAAGCGGATGCCCGGCGACCATCCGATTGCATGGCCGAAGGCAGAGGAGGCATCCCATGCAGTTCGCGAGTACCTCGCCGCCCTAGATACCGCCCGCGGCGATGAAGACGGTGGTGGAGACGCTGGCGGTTCAGGCAAAGGCGGCGATCGACACAAGCCTCCCAAGGAAGTCTCGCTTACCGATCCGCAAGCGACATGGGTTGCGAGGCCAGGCATGGACCCATTCTTTGCCTATGATGCGAACTACCTGATCGACAACAAGGCCGGCATCATCATCGATGCCGTGGGCACTCGGGCAAATCGAACCGTGGAGATTGCCATCACCAAAACCATGGTGGACCGTGTTGAACGCCGCTTCGATCTGCGGCCCCAGCGGCTCGCGGGCGACACGGTCTATGGCGCGGTCAGGCTGCTCAAATGGCTGGTGGATCGCAACATCACACCGCATGTACCGGTGTGGGACAAGTCGGCGCGCTCCGATGGTACCTTCAGTCGCGCGGATTTTGTCTTCGACCAAGAGCGCAATGTTTATGTCTGCCCGGGTGGCGCGGAGCTGACTAGCACCGGTAACATCGACCAGGGTCATATCGTCTACTACAGGGCCAACAAGAAAGACTGCTCGGCCTGCTTGCTGAAGCCGCGGTGTACCACGGCGGCTGCGCGCAAAGTCACCCGTGACCTCAACGAAGATGTGCGAGATCGTGTCCGAGCCTTGGCCGATACGGAAGCCTTCCAGCAGTCCCGCCGGGAGCGCAAGAAGGTTGAGATGCGATTTGCGCACATGAAGCGCATTCTCCGGCTCGACCGGTTCCGGCTGCGGGGCTTGAGCGGCGTCAGAGACGAAGTGCTGCTGACAGCAACTGCGCAAAACCTGAGGCGGCTGGCCAAGCTCCTCTGCCGCGCCCCACCACCTCTAGGAGCTGCTTGCGTCGCATAACACCCGCGAATAACAACCGCAGCCGACGGCGCAAACAACGGGCCGGCTAGAACTCATAAAAACCCCTGCAATCAAGGCCGGCCGAGTTTTGCAACACAATCGGGGGTAAAGCGGACCTCGCCGGCAAGGCGACGCAATGTCCGTCTTATGACCCAAAGCGGACCTCGGACATTCGCTCGCATTCTTCTGGCCCAGACAGCCATGGGAGCTATCGCGAACTGCGGCTGGGGCTGTTATGTTGCCCTCGCCGCCTAGCTGGGGAAGATTGCGAGCCGCTCCGGTCAGTACGAAGCGCACCACAGAGCGAAAAGGGAAGAAATGAGTTCTCGCGTTGCCCTCAGAGGGGGGTTGCCAGTGCGGCGAAGTCCGCTATCGCCTCACGGGCGAGCCCGTATGGCTGGCAGTCTGCCATTGCAACGAATGCAAGATGCAATCCGGAGGGGTTTTCGGCATGAGCCTCAGGATGCGCGAGGCCGACGTCAAGCTCATCAGCGGCGAGCCGAAGTGCTGGACACGCCCCCCCGAGAATGGCGGGCGGGCCAAATACTGCTATTTCTGCGGAACCTGCGGGATACGCCTTTGGCACACCGGTGGATTAGGCTTCTTGAGCATCAAACCCGGCACGCTAGACGATTCGTCGCTGTTGGCACCGCGTTACGAGGGATGGACGAAGCGCAAGGCGCCTTGGCTAACGATCGACGGGCTAGAGGTCAGCCACCATACACAGCCAGGGACAGCGGCCCGGGGCTGAGCCCGGAGAACCTCTCGCGTCTATTCGAGCCATTCTACATGACCAAGCCCGAGGGTATGGGCCTGGGCCCATCTATCTGCCGCTCGATCATCGAAGCCCACGGCGGGCGGCTGTGGGCGATCCCGCGCGAACCGCAGGGCGCACTCTTTCAGTTTACGACCCCCGCCGACTGAGTAAGGCCGCCTCAGTTGGCGGCCTCTTTCATTTGGCTTGCCCGCTTCGGTCGCCACGCAAGATTGGTGAATGTCGCGTAAGACGTGGCTGAAATCGCAAAACCCGTTCAGTGAAGCCGTGCGACGTAATCGCGGGAACGGTCAATTTAGCGCGTGCGCCATACTCACGAGAACGCACTTTTTCGATGCAATCAAGGCGGTCCTCCAGCGAAGTAATGGTGACCACCAGATTGCGGCGGCGCGTATCCAGATCATCCGCATCCGCGCGTGGACGGTTCTTGGCGGCGTCTAGAGCATCAACAGTGCGAGCAAGGTCCGTGATCAGCTTCCTGATCTGCATCACGGCCTCTGTCGACACAATGCCGCTCTCGGTAGCGACATGAACCTGATGTTTCATTTCGGTCCCTCCAAGGAAATTGCCCCAACAGACTGAACCCGGAGCAGTCCGACGAAATTGGGGTCCCAATTCACGAACGTGGAGGTGAGGTTAAAATTGGGAATCCCTAATCCATCAAATTTTCTGGACGTGACCCGTGCGCCGTCTGGTGTTGGCACTTAGCGGACGTCGATCCGTGCTCTGTCATGTCCTTTGTTGGACATCCGCGAGCTATGTCACCGGTTCCGCTAGTGAGCGGACATATGAGGATGTTCGATGCGATGCGCGGGTGACAACCTCGAATCACAGTGAGGTTGGCGCGTCCTGAGGGGGGCCGCCGGGTCCCTCACTTCCGCTCAGAAGCTCCAGTCCGTTCCGAGGACGAAGATGTCGCTGGGCTTTAGCTGCAAGCCGACGTTGTCCAGAACGACATCGATCCATGCGGCGAGATTGGGTGCGTCGGGCCGCACGGCAATGGCGATGTGGTCCTTGTGCTCGCTCATCAAGCAAAGCTTGAGCTTGATACGAGCCGCCGGGTGCCGGTCGAACAACTCGCGCAACCCGATCTCGCCGCCCAGACCGGCGAGGAGCTTGTCGGTTTCCAGGGCGTCCTGGAGTTCCAGTTCGGTGTCGAAGACCACAGGATTGATCTTTTGGTCCTGGTTGCGCAGCGCCTGTTCATAGGCGCCTCCGCGCGTGACCCCGAGTCCGCCCGGCCGCGCCGCCAGCGCCGCCGCATCGGCAGGCGTGTCCGGACAGGCAACGTTCTCCTGCAACGCACGCACCCGGTTCAACGCAACAGCCACCGACTGCGTCAAGTACGGCCGCGAAAAGCGCACCAGCTGGGCCCGCTCAAAGGTCCGCGTAACCGAAGACACCGCAACGTCCACTTCGCCGGCAGCTACCTGGGCCACCAGCTCATCGTGGGTCGCGGCCGTGCGCACGAACTGAAGTTTAACCCCGAGGCGCCTTGCCAGGCCGTTGGCGATGGCAATCTCGATGCCGGCAGGCTGACCGTCGCTCCCGGTAACCAGCAGCGGCGGAATATCCTTGGCGACCAGCCCGACGCGGAGCGCGCCGCGCTCCTGCACCTGGCGGAGGTCGGGAAAGCTTGAAAGCGCAGCCGATGGCACCGGCGGCAGTATCGCCAATGCGAGCAATGCGCCCATCACCCATATCCGCCATGGTCTCGCGTTCATGCCGGTTTCCCCGACTTCGCTGTGATGACGGTCAGCGCCGCCGTACCCAGCACGGTGAGCATCGAGACCAGCGGCGCTACTGCGGGCTGCGTGGTCGCCAGCACCACCACAGCCAGCGCGTCGGGGATCTGAGCATTCAACAGGATCGGCGCAAGGATCGGCACCAGCGCCGGTCCTCCTCCGACCGCCGCCGCGCCGGAGATCAGGCACGAAACCGCGATAATGACGATCGCCGCCGTGCCGAGCGAAACGCCGTAGACCTGTGCGAGAAAAATGACGGTAAAGGTCAACAGCAGCACCTGGCCGTGCTGGTTGGCGAGGACGCCAAACGGCGTAACCGTGTCGACGACGCGGCGGTCTACTCCGAACCGCTCCTGCAGTGCTTCGATCGCGGAATAAAGTGCGGCCAGCGGATTGTCGGTGGCAAAAGCGATGACAAGCGGCTGGCCGAGATCGGACAGGACCCGCCAGGGCGCTTTGCGGCACACGATCGACAGAACCGCCGTCAGCCCGGCAACCGCCACCAGTCCCGCCAGGTAGAAATAGCCGACGTAGCGCACCAGCGATACCAGCAAGTCCCGGTCGGCTTCCGCGACGTGAGCCGCGCCGAGCGCGAAGAGGCCGAGCGGCAGCGGGATCAGCACCCAGTGGAAGATGGTCGCAAATGCCTCGTAGAGGGCATTCAGCATCCGCAGCGTATCGTCAGCGCCGGGGGACTTGACGACACCGAGCGCAAGGCCAAGCAGAACGCAGAAAAAAACGATGCTGATGAACTGCGCCCCCGACAGCGCAGCGAAGATGTTCGGCGGCACCATGCCCTGTAGGAACGCCATGATCGGACCGCCGGATTCGACTGCCGGCTCGCTGGCGAGCTGCTGGCCGAGAGCCGCGGCAGCGCTCTCGCCGAGGCCCTCGCCCGGGCTGAGAACGACGCACACCAGCACCGCCGCCGTGGCTGGAATCAACAGCAGCAACAGATAGGACCAAGCCATGCGCGAGAACACTGCGCGGGTCGTCTCGTTGCGCAACATCTGTCCGATGCCCCAGGTGAGCGCCGTCACGAGGATGGGCAACATGCTCATTGACAGGAGGGCAACGTAGAGTTTCGCGAACGGCACCAGCGCGTGGGCCGGCTTCGGCAGAAAGAATCCGAACAGCAACCCGCAGACGACCCCTGCGATGATGGTCGCCGGATGCGTGACGATTCTCAGGAGTTGACGCAGCAATCGATTGCCTTTGCTAATGAATGCGGCGCCTACGGTAACGCTCGATCAATCGATGATAGCTCTGGATTTCGTCGGCGATAATCAGCTTGCGATATTCCAGATCGGCGACCGCCAGGTCGTCCGCCGGACAATCCCGCAGAGCATCCGCAATTTCCTTTTCGAGCGTCGCGTATCGCCGCTCCAGATAGGCAATAGTTGCCAGCGGCATGGTTCTCTCCAACACTGTCGCAACTCGTGGAATGAAACCCAGAAAAGCAAAAGGCACTCTTGATGTGGATCAACGGCCAGACATGGAACCGCAATCCTGGAGCGCCGCGCGAGACCCAATCGTGTCGCCCCCAACAGGAACACCACTTGTCCCTCAGGACAGCTAGCGGGAACTTTGGTCCAGCGTTCAGATGAGCAGCCGGTTGGGGTAAATAACCCCATCATGGCAGGCCCGGCGCGTGTTCCCCCCTCCACTAACTCACCGCGCGTCGGGCCACCTCTCACGCGCCAAGTCTTCGGACCACCCGGTGAAGAAAAAAAGGGCTGTGGATAGCAATGATTTTGCCGAAGGTGCCGCGGGTCCGACGCAATCGCCCCACACGCTTCGGCTCCCGCTCAGTCATTGAAGCGCGGGGCGGGACGTGAGGCCTTTTGCCGATCAATCGAGGTCACCAATGCGCGATCCGCACACCGTCGCGGCGATTGCCCGCGCCTTGAGACACGTCCACGGTGACGATACCGCACGTGCCATGCTGACGAATGGCACGACGCTGGCCGCTATAATCGACGCTCTTTTGCACTCGTCGCTTGCAAATCGCGACGCGGTTAAGTTGACGACGCGTGCGCTGATATCCAAGGACTTCATCGTCACTCCGGACTTCAGCCCGGTGTGGCACATCAAGTATATTTATGACCACCCAAAATCATTGAACGTCGTTGACTTGGCCGTCATAACGCTGGATCACGGCACCTTTGCCAGTACGGATATCCGCTTGCTGTTGGCAATCGATCGAGGGATGGACGACGTTGACACCGCTTTCGTTTCGCGAATGCTCCCTGTTGGCACCTACGGACATGCCGACCCCTTGGCCTGATGTCTACTTTCGGGGATAGGACCCGACATTTGTCGCGCGAGGCCGCGGTCGCACTCGGTGCGGGCCAGCCCGGGACATTCCGATATCAGAGATAGACCGATTCAAGGTCCACCGAGGACTCGACGCCCAGTTTGCCAAGATTTTTCGCAAGCCAGTCGTCTGCGCATTTTCGGCCCTGGTCGCGAAGAAAAATCAGAAAGTCCCAATCGGCGTTGTATTTGCTGGTCGGCGTCAGTGCGCTCATGAACCCGTCATCCGAGATGCTGTGGACCAGCACGTGCTTCAGGCCGCCACCGACGACACGCTTTTGCCGGACCAGCCTCGTGACAAAGCCGACCGCGCGCATCTCCCGCATCAGGGATGAGTTGAAGCTGATTTCGTTGATGCGATTCAGGATATCGTCGGCGGATCGGGGCACTTCTTCCCGGAGCAGCGGATTGATGTGGACAATGACGACGTCGGCGCTCTCGCAGTTGTAGATCAGCGGGAAGATGGCGGGATTCCCCATATACCCGCCGTCCCAATAGGCTTCGCCGTCGATCTCCACCGCATGAAACATCGTGGGCAGGCACGCCGAAGCCATCACGGCGTCGACCGTGATTTCCTTTCCGGTAAAAATTTTCACCTTGCCGGTGCGAACATTGGTTGCCGACAGGAAGAGTTTGACCGGACAGTTCGGCTGTTGCAGCACCCCAAAATCGATCGATTGCTCGACCACGTCACGCAACGGGTTGTAGTTGGCCGGATTGAATTGATAGGGCGACAGCATGCGCGTCACGAAGCCGATCATCGAGAAGATCGGCGACCATGACAGCCTGTGATCTCCCAGCATCCGGTCGATCGAGGTCGGCTGCAGCGGCCCGAGCCTCGCTGCCTGACTGACACGCTTCCAGTAGTCGGTGAGCGCCTGGCGCGCACCTTCGCGACCGCCAGCCGCCAACCCGTAGGCAAAGGCTGCGGCATTCATCGCTCCGGCGCTCGTCGCACTCAGTCCCTCGAAGGCCAGTTCTTTTTCGTCCAGCAGCCGGTCGAGCACGCCCCAGGTAAAGGCGCCATGCGCTCCGCCTCCCTGAAGGGCGAGGTTGATTGTCCTGACCTGGTTGGAGGATGGCTCAGGCCGGTCCGCCGCGTCCCCCTCCGAGTTCGAATCCATGGTCGAAATCCAATCTGTTCCAGGGCGACTAGTTCGGCGCCGCGCGGACCGCGGCGGCGGACTTGCGTTCCACCGGCGGCGTCAGCGCCAGCGGCGGCTTTCGGTTTGGGCTTTGCGACGACGCCGGGCGCCGGCTTGACACCTCGGCGGCGCTAGCGGCAGCGGTGCGACCTGCTGGCGGGGGCGCAGGCACCTGCGCCGGCGCCGGTGCGGCCGCTGCCGGCGATGGTGCTGACGGACGGGGCGCAATGGCCTTCGGCGGCTGCTTGGGCGTGCGGCGCGGATCGCGGCCGGGCAACGGCACATTGGTCAGGGGCTCGACGGGCGGGCCGATATCCTGCGTGGCGTCCGCAGGTGGCGGAATCGAGATCGGCGTCGGCGGCGGAGGCGGCGGCTCGCCGCGCTCGATCGCATCCAGCCTGCGCGTTTCGTGATCGATCGCGCGCACCGCGAGCCATGATGACAGCGCGGCGACGTCGACCGTGCGCGTCATCGCATCGGGCGTGCCGGCAGCGAACAACTGGATTTCCGGCCGACCGCCGCTCGGCGTCGCCAGTGTCAGCGCCAGTGCGGCACGGATGTCGGCCTGATCGGCCGGGATGTCGTAGCCGCCGGAAATCACCGCGCGTACGCCTTGCGCGTCGATGGTGGTGGCAGCGACGCGCATGCGACCGTCGCGGATGGTGAAGGGCATCTGCACCGATCCGACCGACAGCGCACCGGCGGACAGAGCGGGTTCCACGATCTGCCTCAACCGCGCGTCGTCCCGCGCCTGGCCGTTGTCGCTGGCGCGCACCGCGACTTCGAACGCGCGCGGATCCAGCCCTGCGAATTTCGCGCCGTCCAGGGTCACGGTACCGTTGCCGGACAGCGCGCCGATCAGCGCCGCGGCGCTGCGGCCCTGGCTTGTCAGCGTCATCGCCAGCGAGGCTCGGCCGGTTGGCATGGCGAGCGCGCGGTAGCGCAGGGCTTTGCCGTCGACATTGCTCAACTGCAGGCGCGCGTTCAGCGAAATCCCGTTGGCGCCGGGCCGCACGTCGATGGTCGCGCTTGCCTCCCCGCCGCCGATCTTGCCCTTGATGTCGTCGAAAACCAGCGACTGGCCGTCGGCCTTGACGACGCCGCCGACCTGCTGCAATTCGACGTCGCCCGGCAATGTGCCGCGCAGGGCCTGAAAGGCGACGCGGCCGCGCCAGCCCTTGACCAGGCCCGCGCCGAGCGGCTCGGCGGTGTCATGACCGGCCGCGCCGACCGCGAGCGCAAAGGCCGGCGCCAGCGCCAGGCTGTCGAGACCGATTTCGCCGTCGATCGATTTCTCATCGTCGAGCGCAAGCGCGAGCCGCCCGCGCAAGTGCGAGCCACTGATGCTGCTGTCGAGATCGTCGAGCGTCCATTTGCTGCCGGCAATTGTGAGCCGTGCGGACAGGCCGATGCCTTGCGCGAGTGTGTCCCCCGCCTTGAGGCCCAGCAGCGGCGCGAGATTGGCGCTCGCGATCTTCAAGTTGACGTTGGCCTTAAGCTCCGGCGCAAACGGCTCCGCAGTGCCCTGCGCCTCGGCCTCCAACCCCGCGCCGGAGAGTTTTGCCTTGACCTGCAGCGGCGCGCCCCATGCGCCGGCGGCCAGGCCCTCGAAACGCACGGCGCCCTCGCCGACCGCGACGACGCCATCGAGCCCGAGCAGCGCAAGCAGCATCAAGCCCTGCCCGGATGACAGTTTGGTCTCGACCACGACGTCGCTGCGGCGGAGCGCATCGACGTCGATGCCATGGATCGCCGAAAGCTGAGGCCGCGCCGTGATCGTCGTGACACCCGTGAACTGCGGCGTATCGAGGTCGAGCACAAGGCGGGCATTGGTGCGGTCGGCCTGCGCGGTGTTCTTCTCGAGTGTCAGCGCAAGTTTGGCGCGCGCCGGGCCGGGGGTAGCGGCAACGGCATTGAGCCGTGCGGTCAGCGACGGCGCGAACGGCGCAATCAACGCGGTAAGCTGGCCAAACGAGGCCGCGCTGGAATTCAGAGCCAGATTTCCGGTGGCATTGACGCGATCGAACTCGCCCGTTCCTTCGAGCGCAACATTGCCGGGTTGGCCGATCTTCAGCTGTTCGAGCGTGATCGTCTTCGGGCCGTAGCCGAGTTTTGCGACCAGCGGTCGGAGCTCCTGTCCCGCCGACACGGCGCGGCCGACGTCGAGCGAGAGCTGCGCTTCCTCCGGCCACTCGCCCTGCGGACCCGCAAGCGAGCGCACCAGCGCGGTGGCCGTGTCAAGATCGAGCCGCTCCGCCTTCAGATCCGCCTCGACCCGCGCGCCGCTGTTCGGTTGACGATGCGAGACCGCGATCCGTCCCTCGACCGCACTGCCGTCAAGTTCGGCCTTCATGTTGCCAAGTGAAAAACCGTTCGCCGCGATGCTGACGTCGCCGCGCAGCCGCAGCGGTTTCTGGCTGCGATAGGCAAGTTCGCTGCGACCTTGCAGCCAGGTGATGAGCGCGTCGGGATCGGCAGACTCGAAATTGAGCGCGGCTTTGAAATTATCGTCAACCGGATCCTGCGCCGGCGCGCCGCTCAACGATACCCGCGTCGTCCCCGGCGCGCGGAAGTCCAGCTTGCGCACGCTCCAGGTCTTGCCGTCGCCGTGGAATTCGGCGGCGACGTCCTGCACCGGGCGTCCGCCGAGCATGATCTGGTCCGATGCGATTTCGATCTGCGCCGGCATCGGCAGATGCGGCGTGCCCGACAGCAGCGCGCGGACGGCTGGCCATGCCCGCACCGGCTCGTTGTTGTCCTTGGCTGCAAAGCGGTCGGCGTCCATCTGTCGTGCTGACAGCGACGCGCGCAGCCGCGGGCTCGCGCCAAAACTCGCCTCGCCTGCCCCGGCAAGGCGCAGCGCGCGCTCTTCGGGACCGTAGCTCACATCGATCTGGTCGAGCCGCGCCGCGGCGTGATCGGCCTTGACCTTGGCCACGATCCGCCACGGCAGGACGGAAGGATCCGCTTTCGTCGCTGCCGCGGCGAACGTCAGCGCGCCGTCGAAGCGCGGCGCGCGCTGCTCGAACGCCAGCACGCCATCGAGATCGATCGCGAGCGCGCGCTGGCCGGGATCGATATTGAGGTGCACGCGGGTGCCGTTGCCATCCTGGGTCTGCCCCGACGACACCCGGAATGGATAGCGCGTGCCGGCATACAGAAAATTGCCGTCACCGCGGATCGAGCCGGCGAGCGAACGCACGTCGCCCCCAAAGGCGATGTCACCGAGCTCCAGCGTGCTGCGGCTTGAGGCGTCATGCAGCGCGACCCGGCCGGTGAGGTTCACCCGGTCGATCGCAAGCTGACCGAAATTGAACGTCCCGGTCGACGCCGGCCAGTCGATGCGGCCCCGGGCGTCGAGGCCGAGGTCGAGCGCCACGCCGTTGATGGTGAGTTCGGTGGCGCGCCATTCGCCGCGCATCAGCGAGCTGAGGCTAAACTCGACGTCGAGCCGTTCCGCCCGCACCTTGCCAAGGTCGTTGGCGCCGCCGACTGTCACCGACCGCAGTTGCAGCGAGGGAGCCGGCAACAGCCGCGCATCGAGCTTGCCGGCGACGCGCACCGGCGCGCCGACAATTCGGGTCGCTTCCGCCTCGAATTGCGGGCGAAACTGGTTCCAGTCGATGAAATACGGCCCGACGAGCGCCGCCACCAGCGCGATGATGAAGGCAATCGCCAATCCGAGCAGCGTCGTCTGCACGGTGTCTCCTCTGGGTGTCACCAAGCGCGGCCGCACCCACAAGAAGCCGGCGCCGGGACAGGCCGGAATATAGAGACAAGTGTGGCGAAGTCACAGCGGCATCGCAGGGATGCCGCCTCTTCTTTCGGATGGGCGTCCCGGCGCGCGTGGTCGCCGTCCCGCATCCCGTGCGGGCAGGCTCCGCTTGAACTGGGAGCGCCGAGAGGGTTACCAGCTCGCCGGGAGGCGTTCGAGGCCGCGCAGCACGAAGCTCGACCGCCACTGCGCGTTCACCGCGTCATCCAGCCGCAGGTCGGGAATCCGGCGCAGCAGGGTGTTGATCGCGATCTCGGCCTCGATTCGGGCGAGCTGGGCGCCGAGGCAGAAATGGATGCCGCCGCCAAAGGAAAGCGGCCTGACGTTCGGCCGGGCGATATCGAGCCGCTCGGGGTGATCAGGGTAAACCGCGGGATCGTGGTTGGCCGAGCCGAGCAGGCACAGCACGCTCTCGCCCTTGGGGATGAGCCTGCCGCCGAGCTCGACATCCTCCAGCGCCGATCGGCCGGTCATCTGCACCGAGGAGTTGTAACGCAGGAATTCCTCGATCGCGTTGGTGATCAATTCCGGCTTCGCCTTCAAGAGCGCAAGCTGGTCGGGATTGCGATAGAGCGCCAGGAGGCCATTGCCGATCAGGTTGACGGTGGTCTCGTGTCCAGCGCCGAACAGCAGGATGATGTTGGCGTAAAGCTCGTCGTTGCTGAGCTTGCTGCCGTCCTCTTCGGCGTGCAGCAATTGCGTGGTCAGGTCGTCGCCAGGGGACTTCCGCCGCAGGTCGAACAGCTGCTCGAAATACATCTTGATCATCGCCTGGCCGGCATTGCCCTGCTTGATCTCCTCCGGCGTCATCGGCACCGGCTCGAGAATGCGCCCGCTGTTGCGCGAACCGGTGTAGAACATCTCGCGATGCTCGAGGGGGATTCCCAGCATGTCGCAAATGACCGTGACCGGCAGGCGGTAAGCAAAATCCTCGATCAAATCCATCCTGCCCTGCGGAATGATGCGATCGAGATTCTCGTCGACGATTTGCTGGATGCGCGACCGCATATCCTCGACCCGGCGCGCGGTAAAAGCCTTCACCACCAGCCCGCGAAGGCGGGTGTGGTCCGGCGGATCCTGCTGCAGCATGGTCAGCGCAAAATTGCGGAACACCGGCTCCTTCATGATGTCGGGGCCGTAGCGGCGCTTGGTGCGGTCTTCGTAGTCCTTGCCGAAGCGCTTGTCGCGCAGCACGATGGTGATGTCGGCGTGGCGGCTTGCCACATACATACCGTGCTGGGTCAGATGCACCGGGTCGGTGGCGCGCATCCGCTCATAATAGGGATAGGGGTTGCGGATGAACTCCGGCGCCAGCGGATTGAACAAGGGTTCGGTGGTCGCGGCCTGAACATGTTCGTTCATGATGACCTCTTGGGGTTTCCGCTGGCGAATTATGTTTGCAACACGATACACTGTTGTATCGAATTGCATTCTGCCCTAAAATACGCCGATGTCAAGAATAAGAACCAGGCCGACCCGGGACGATACCCGCGACAAACTGTTCGAGGCGGCGGCGCGCGTCTTCGAGGAACAGGGGATCAACGCCGCCAGCATCGAAGCAATCGCGGCGGCGGCCGGTTTCTCGCGCGGGGCGTTCTACTCGAACTTCAAGAGCAAGGATGAATTGATCATCGCCATGCTCGAGGATCACGTCGATCAGTCGGTCCGGCGCTGCCTCGAACTGCTGGCCAGGCACAAGGACCTTGGGGATTACATCGAGGCGTTCCGCAACATGGATCGCACGGCGCAGGATCCGCTCGGCCGCTCGCCCCTCCTGCACATGGAGATGATCCTGTTTGTGGCCCGTGCCGAGAAACGTCGGCCGGAGCTTGCCAAGCGTCTGCGCGCACGCCGGCAGATGGTCACCGAGATCATGGAGACGACGGCAAAATACCGCGGCCGAAACCTTGCGGACCCGCCCTGGGTCGGCGCCATCGTGCTCGCACTGGAGGACGGCTTCCGCCTGCATCGGCTGATCGATCCCGAAACCACGCCGGCCGGCAGCTTTCTGCGCGCGGCAAACGATTTGCGGCAGGCGATCGGCGACAGATTCGACGCAAAGCCGGGCGCGTGACCATAAACCGGGCAATTCTGCGCAAGCATCCCGATCGACCTTCGCCTTTGGGAAGCGCATTCGGAACGCTTTCCAGCGCGCTCGACAGCGCCATACCGGACGATGGTTGGTCAGTGCTCATGACGTGTCTGCGCGCGGCACCTGAACGCCAGCTTTCGCCGATCATGGGTTGATATCCGGGATCGCAGTATCCATATGCACCATCTGCACTCCGCTCTCGCAAAACGGCGAGCCCGGAAACGCGACGCCTTTGCTTCACAACTCCGCTTCAGCTTTCACAAAATGAACTGTATCGGCCAACGGCACATCGCTTCGATGTGCGCGTTTTGGGTCAGGACAATGCATGCCCATCGAACACGCCTCCGTGCGGGTCGTTCACAAGCCTTGGGGGGTTAGTGATCTCCAGCCATGGAGCAGCGTCGACGGCACGAGTGATGCTGTGGGAGAGCTGTGGTTCGAGCGGGCTGACAAAAACGCGCAGGTTCCTGCCCTGCTGCTCAAGCTGCTGTTCACAAGCGAGCCATTGTCGATCCAGGTCCATCCGGACGACACGTTCGCGCGCGCGCTGGGGATGCCGAACGGCAAGAGCGAGGCATGGTACATCATATCGGCAAAACCGGACGCGCAGATCGGTGTTGGCCTGAAGCATCGGGTAACGCCACAGCAATTGCGCGCGTCGATCGCGGACGGCTCGATTGCCGAACTTGTTGAATGGCGCCCAGTCGCGAAGGGCGATGTCATCTTCATCCCGGCCGGGACGATCCATGCCCTGGGCGCCGGCATCGTGCTTGCGGAGCTGCAGCAACATAGTGACGCGACATTCCGCCTGTTCGACTACGGACGGGGCCGCGAATTGCACGAAGACAACGGCGTCGCCGTTGCCCACGCATGGCCGCTTCGATCTGCAGGCCATCCCACCCAACTCACAAACGAACGCACGGTTCTCGTCGCCAGCCGATATTTCGTCTTTGAAAAGCTTGACCTTGCTGCAGGCTCGAGCTGGGCGCTGCAGGGAGAACAGGAGACATGGATTCTGGTTCTGGATGGCCACGCGGCGATCGGATTGGCCGCGGTCGCCGTCGGACAGGCGGTCTTCCTCGGCGGTGGCCGCGCAAGTATCGAGGTCGGCGCCAACGGGTTGACCGCGCTGGTCGCCTATCCGGCATCCGCTCCGATCGCTTCCCTGCTGCAGACACTTGGCGAGGCATCGATGAATGCCGATCCGCACGCCGCCGGCACCGTTCCCGAATTGGCAGCCCTTTCCGAGGCGCGGACGTGACGCCGCTTGGCAGGGTCGCGATGATCGGCAACTCGCTGCCGCGCCGCTGCGGCATCGCAACGTTCACCACTGACCTGCAGCGCGCGATTTCAAATTCACGACCAAACCTGACGGCCGCCATCGTGGCGATGACCGACCACGGTCAGACCTATGACTACCCGAGTTCGGTCGCCCTGCAGATCAAGGATGACAGCATCGAAGCGTACGTGCGCGCCGCGGCATTTCTGAACGCCGGCCGATTCGACATCGTCTGTCTGCAGCACGAGTTCGGAATCTTCGGCGGTGAAGCCGGTTCCCACATCCTCGAATTGCTGTCGCGCCTCACCATGCCGGTGGTGACGACGCTGCACACCGTGCTGGCCAAGCCGACGGCGGCGCAACACGCGGTGATGGATCGCATCGTCGAGATGTCCTCAAAGATTATCGTGATGGCCAACAAGGGGCGCGAGCTGCTTCGCAGCGTCTATCGCGTGCCGGACGAGAAAATCGAGGTCATCGCCCATGGCATTCCCGACTTTCCGTTTGTCGAACCTGATGCAGCAAAGGCCAAGCTCGGATTCGGCGGCCGCCCCGTCATACTGACGTTCGGCTTGCTATCCCCGAGCAAGGGCATCGAGGTCATGATCGACGCCATGCCGTCGATCCTGAAACGGCGCCCGGATGCGGTCTACGTCGTGCTCGGTGCAACCCACCCCAATCTCGTCAGGGACCAGGGTGAAGCCTATCGCGAAAGCCTGATGACGCGCGTGCGCGAACTCGGTGTCGAGGACCATGTCGTGTTCCTCGATCAATTCGTCGACCAGACGACGCTGCTCGAATTCATTTCAATGTGCGATGTCTACGTCACGCCCTATCTCAACGAAGCGCAGATGACGTCGGGTACGCTGGCTTACAGCTTTGGCCTCGGCAAGCCGGTTGTCTCGACGCCCTACTGGCACGCGCGGGAATTGCTGGCCGACGGGCGCGGCGCTCTCGTTTCCTTTGGCGACGCGGCAGGAACCGGCAACGCCATCGCGCAATTGCTCACCGACAACCCGCGCCGGCAGGCCATGCGTGAACGGGCCTACGCGGCCAGCCGATCGATGACGTGGGAGCGCACCGCCGAGCGTTACATGACGACGTTCGAGAATGCACGGCAGGGCCATCGGTTGACCGTGATCGCGCGGGCGACGCCGGCTGCGAGCGCGCCGCAACTTGCTGCGGCGCCGGCGATGCAAACCGACCATTTTCTGTCGATGTGCGACGATACCGGCCTGCTGCAGCACGCCGTGCACTCGGTGCCGGATCGCCTGCACGGCTATTGCGTGGATGACAATGCGCGCGCACTGCTATTGGCCTGTGCCCTCAATGCGCCTGGCGAGCGGCCCCTGACAGAACCGTTGACCGCCCGCTTTGCTGCTTTTGTGCAGCACGCGTGGAATCCCGATGTCGGGCGATTTCGCAATTTCATGGGCTACAACCGGACCTGGCTCGAAGAACAGGGCTCCGAGGATAGTCACGGGCGAACTTTGTGGGCCCTGGGTCAATGCGCGCGAAGCGACGCGAGTGCGTCCCGGCGCCGCTGGGCGGCCGCGCTGTTTGCCGAGGCACTACCGATCGTGAAAAGCTTTCATTCGCCCCGCGCGGCGGCTTTCACGCTTCTGGGCCTGGACGCCTATTGTGCGGTGATTCCCGATGATCGCCGGGCCCGCGACATGCGCCGCATTTTGGCCGACCGGTTGATGTCCGGCCTTGAGTTGGTGGAGACCCCGGACTGGCACTGGTTCGAAGAAAGCCTTGCCTATGACAATGCACGCCTGCCGCAGGCCCTGATAGTTACGGGCATCGCGACGCGAAACCGCGGCTATATCGACGCCGGGTTGAGGTCCCTGCGGTGGCTGATGACGCAGCAAACAGCGCCGATGGGTCATTTTCAGCCAGTCGGCACGGCCAGTTTCGGCGAACATCGAAAATTGCCCCACGCGTTCGATCAGCAGCCGGTGGAAGCAACCGCAACGATCGCCGCCTGCCTGACCGCATTGCGTGCGGAGGACAATAAGGAATGGAAGACCGAAGCGACCAGGGTTTTCGGCTGGTTTCTGGGCAGTAACGACCTGTCGATTGCACTTGTTGATACCGAGACCGGCAGCTGCCGCGATGGATTGCACCCCGACCGAGCCAACGAAAACCGCGGCGGGGAGTCGGTGGTGTGCTATCTTCTGGGGCTTGCCGAGATTCGTCAGCTTGCCCGCGTCAGTGCCAACCCGGCAGATTCCGTGGCGCTCCGCGCCGTCCGGGCCTGATTGAGCGCTCACTCCGGCCAACCGAGGGCACACCGTTGCACGCCACATTTCTGAATCGGCAGGCGCTTTACCTGCGCCCCGACCCCGCGCGCGTCATTGTGCGCCCGTTCAAGCCGGCGACCGAACCGCGCGACCTCAACCCCACCGACAAGACACGGGCCAATCATATTGTCGAGCGCGTCCTCGGTCTTGATGCAGATGAGGCGGCACACCAACTGGCGGACGTGCTGGAGAATTTCGATGGCAGGCACCGCAACCTGCTGGAGAGTTTCGAGCTTCGCGCTGACGAGATGGAGCAAGCCCTCGCCGCGCACAGCACCTTTTCCAAGGTCCAGCGCCAGCTCATCGGCGCCTACTTCCTCAACGAGTACTCGTTCGAAGCCTCGGCCTTGTTCAATCCGAGCATCGTACCGCATCCCGATCAGTCAGGGACGCCGGCAGGGGGCCTGCGCTTCATTCTGAGCCTCCGCGCCGTCGGTGAAGGGCACGTGTCATCGCTGACGTTCCGCGCCGGCATCATTGCGCCTGACGGAAGCATTGCCGTGGAGCCGACAGTTCGGCTCGCTTCAAGCCCCCGCGTTCGACATCTGATTCCGGGACCCATCGGTGATGAGGTAGAGGTCGTCTTCAGACCCGAGCAGGACATCAGCGAGCGCGTCATCTTTCCGGTCACGGAGTCCCAGTCACACGGCATCGAGGATGCGCGTTTTGTCAAATTCATCGATGGCGGGCAGACCACCTACTTCGCGACCTATACCGCCTACACGGGTATGGCGATCCGCTCGGAGTTGATCGAAACCCGCGACTTCCTGTCATTCCGGATGTCGCCGCTGCACGGCGCCGCTGCGCGCAACAAAGGCATGGCGCTTTTCCCGCGCAGGCTCAACGGCAAATACGCCATGATTGCGCGACAAGACAACGAGAACCTTTATCTGATCTATTCGGACGACCTTTACACATGGGAAGGCGGCCAGGCGATCCTGAAGCCGCAATTTCCGTGGGAGTTCGTGCAGATCGGCAATTGCGGATCGCCGATCGAACTGGACGAAGGCTGGCTGCTGCTGACGCACGGCGTCGGCCCGGTCCGCAAATACTCGATCGGCGCCGCACTGCTCGACAAGCGCGACCCGTCCAAGGTGCTGGCGCGTTCGCGCGAACCGTTGTTGCGGCCCGAGCCATCCGAGCGGGAGGGTTATGTTCCCAATGTCGTCTACACCTGTGGAGCGCTGGCGCATCGGGACCAGATCATTTTGCCATACGCCGTGTCGGACACCTCCTCCCACTTTGCGACGATGAAGATATCCACGCTGCTGCAGGCCATGTCCTGATAGGAAACGCGCGTCCTACCGCTGCGCCACTATGCCGGCGATGTCGGTGCAGCAAGCACCCTATTCGATCACCTTGTCCGCCCGCACGAGAAACGATTCGGGAATCGCAAGGCCGAGCGCTTTCGCGGTCTTGAGATTGACCAGCAGTTCGAAGCGTGTGGGCTGTTGCACCGGGAGTTCGGCCGGATTGGCGCCCTTCAGGATCTTGTCGACATACACCGCTGAATGACGCACCATTTCGCCGACGTTCGGACCGTAGGAGATGAGCCCGCCCCCCTGCGCCCAGGCGCCCCATCCGCCGGCAAGAGGCAACCGGTTCTGGGTCGCGAACTCAGTGATACGTGCAATATTCGCTACCGTTTGCCGCGACGACACCACGTAGAGGCCTTCGACGCCCGCCTGCGATGACGCTGCAAGCGCGCCGTCAAGATCGCTCGACCGCCGCAGCTCGGCGAGGTGGAGCTTCACGTTGAGCGCTGCTGCGGCGCGTTCGACTTCCCGCAGTTCGTTGTCGACATGATCGGGATTGAACAGCACCGCCACCCGAGAGATGTGCGGAGCGGCCTCCTTGAGCAGCACCAGGCGTTTCGCGGCCAGTTCATCCGACAGGAAAGTGACTCCGGTGGCATTGCCCCCGGGCCGCGCCAGGCTGGTCACCAATCCACTCTGTACGGGATCAACGCTAACCGCAAAGGCAATGGGAATTGTCCGAGTCGCCTTGCGAACAACCGGCGCCACGTCCCCACCCAGCGCGTAGATCATGTCCGGATTGAGCCGCACGAGGTCAGCCGCCAGTTCCGGCAACCGCTCGAGCTTGCCCTCGGCGAAGCGATACTCGAAGACGATGTTCTGGCCATCGACATAGCCGAGATCGCTCATGCCGCGGAAGAAGGCTTCGTTGTTGGGATCGCCCTGGGGAGTGCTGTAAAGCATTACGCCCAGCCGGAAGGGCTTGGCAGACCGCTGCGCGTGCAGGGGGCGTGACAAGAGCGACGCCGCCGCTCCTCCAAGAACCGTGATGAACTGCCGTCGCCTCATGGAGTTCCTCCGAGGAACGTCTCATCGGTGCCCCGACGTTAGCACGTCGCGATCCCCAGGCGGACAAGAAACCGAACGGGTTTGACGCAAAAGGCAGCGATCCAACGTCCGGAATGATCAAAAGGTGGCGTGCCGATAGCTGTCGGACATGTTCGATCTGCCCACGCGATCGGACGTCACGCGTTTGAGAACACGCTCGAAACAAGAAGCGCCCTACCCTTGCGCCACCTTGCCGGCGACGGCGCGCACCTTGCCGGGGGAGGCCTGCCAGATCGCGACCGCCGAGAGCAGGCTGACCGCAATTCCCGCGGCAAAGGCGATGGTGTAGCTGCCGGTGAAATCATGCAGCAGCCCGGTGGCCCACGGCCCCGCCGCACCGCCGGCGAGTGCGGCCAGCATGATGGTGCCAAAAATGCTGCCGTAGTGCTTGCCCTGGAAAATCTCCAGCACAACGGGCCCCATCACCGAGGTGAGGCCATAGCCGAGCGCGCCTTGGGTGAACACCATCAGATAGACCAGCCACAGGCTCGGCCAGATATTTCAGCGCGACCAGTGCGGCAAAACAGATCGCGAAGCCGAAGCAGCTGATCGCCCACACCCATTCGCGCCCGATGCGGTCGGAAACATGGCCGAGCCAGATCTGGCCGGGAATGCCGAGCAGGCTGACCACGCCGAGCGCCCAGACGCCGACGCTGGAGGAGAAGCCGATATCGAGCAGGTATTTTGTCTGGTGCACCTGCACCGCGTACCAGATGTACAGGCCGCAGAAGTAGCCGATACATATCCACCAGAACCGCGCCGTGCGGATTGCGAGCGACAACGTCCACTCGGTGTTGGCCCACACGGGATCGACGACGTTGGAGACGGGCTTTGGCGATGTCGCGGTCGGCTGCGGATCGCCGTCCGGCAACAGGCCGATATCCTCCGGCTTTTTGTGCAGCAAGAGGTTGATCGGCGCCAGCACGACGAGGATCAGGATGCCCATCGCGGTGCAGGACGTTTGCCATCCCGTCCGCTCGATCATGAGCTGCACCCAGGGCAATAGCGTCACCGAGCCGATGCCGACGCCGGCAAAGGCGATGCCGATCGCAAGCCCGCGGCGGCGGAGGAACCAGTTCGGCAGAAACAATGACTGCCCGGAATAACCGAGGCAGACGCTGCCCGCGCCGACCAGCACGCCGATGGTGAGATAGAGATGCCAGGGCTGCGTCGTCAGCGGCGCCAGCAGCATGCCGCCGCCCATCAGCAGCACGCCGAGCTCCATCACGCCGCGCGGGCCAAAGCGGTCCATCAACCGCCCGATCAGCGGGCTCATGATCGCAGACACCACGAAGCCGAAGGAGAAGGCGCCGGCGGTGACGCCGCGCTCCCAGCCGAATTCGGCGATGATGGGCGGAAACAGCAGCGAGAACGCGGTGCGCGCATTGACGCCGATCGCCATGGTGACGAACACCACGGCGACGATCATCCAGCCATAATAGAAAGGCAGCCGATTCTTCATATTGTTTTTCGCTCCGGCCGCCGCGTCCAGCTCTCGGCATTGACGGCGCCATCAGGGGCTTCGCCCCGGATGATCGCCGCAACCTGACGCACGGTTTCGGAGGATTGATGCTCAATGGCCTGCGGTGTCAACCCGCCGACATGCGGCGTGGCTATGACGTTCCGCAGCTTCGCCAGTTCCGGCGTCGGCATCTGGTCGGGCGCGCGGCCGACGTCGAGCGCGGCGCCCGCGATGCGGTTGTCGCGCAGCGCCGCGGCTAGCGCCGCTTCATCGACGAGATTGCCGCGCGACAGATTGATGAAGAAGGCATGCCTCGGCATGCGCGCCAGCGCCGCCTGCCCGATCAGGTTTTCAGTCTGCGCGTTGGCCACCGCGAGGCAGACGACATAGTCGGACAGGCCGAGCAGTTCATCGAGCGGCACATGCCGGATCGCCGCATCGTCTATCGTCACAAAGGGATCGGCGACCAGCACTTCCATGCCGAGCGCCTTGGCAAGGCCTGCGAGATAACGCCCGATAACACCGTAGCCGATGATGCCGATGCGGCTGCCGGCAAGTTGCCGTCCCATCGCGATTTCGGGCGCCCTGCCCGCGTGATAGTCGGCGCTCGCGCGCGACACACCGCGGGAGAGGTCGACCATGTATCCGAGCGCGAGTTCGGCAACGGACTGCACGAAACCGGGGCTTGCCTGCGTGACCAGCACGCCGCAAGCCGAGGCCGCGGCAGTATCGATGTTCCTGATGTCGACGGCGCAGCGCACGAAGGCGCGCAGATCAGGCAGTCTTGGAAATATTTCGCCCGGCCCCTGGGTCATGCGATCGGCGACGATGATCTCGACGTCGTGCGCCGCATCAACGAGCGCTGCTGCATCAAGCGCAAGGTCGCCCTCGTGCAGTTTCACCTCGGCCACCGCACGCAATCCCGCCAGGCTGCGCTCGCCGTAATAATCGCGCCGCATCTGCGGCGTATGGGCCAGCAAGACTTTCAAGGACCGATAGTTCTCCCTGCCACCTTCGGATCATCTGGTGGCGGAGAGGTCAAGGGCCATCGCCGCATCGCGGCCCTGCCTTCTGGAAACGTTGGCCGGGTTCAAGCTTACTTCGTCCGCGCCACGGTCGTGCCGTCCCAGTCTGCGCTCGGGTTCTCGATCTGGTGCTTGCAGCGTTCGATCATCAGGGATGACGCGGCATCGCCGCCCTTCTCGTTCGCGGCGGTCTCGAAATGCGCGATCGCACCGGAGAAATCTCCCGCGCGCCAGGCCGCAAGGCCGGTTTCGTACGCCTTGACCCAACCGCGCGCATCATCGCACTCGCCGGCCATGCCGAGCAATTCGTAGATCTGCAGGCCGCCCGCGCGGCCATAGACGGCAAGACGATCGAGTTCGCGCACGACGATGCGGTCGCCCGCCAGGCGACGCGTCTCCGGCCCGATGATGATGGTGGAGCCGTAGCTCTTGTTGGTGCTCTCGAGCCGGCTCGCGATATTCACGGCGTCGCCGATCACGGTGTAGTTCAGCCGCAGCTCCGAGCCGATATTGCCGACCAGCATGTCGCCGGAATTGATGCCGATGCGTATCTTCACCCGCTCGCCGTGATCGTCGACCAGGCCGGCTTCCTCGACCGCACGCTTGCAGGCGAGCGCGGCGCGGCAGCAATCGACGGCATGATCGGGATTGGGCGCCGGCGCGCCCCAGAACGCCATCACGGCGTCGCCGATGAACTTGTCGATGGTGCCGCCGCAGTCCTGGATCTGCGCCGACACGGAATCGAAATAGCGCGACAGCAGCGGGATGATGCGATCCCCCAGCCGTTCCGACATGCCGGTGAAACCGGCGAGGTCGATGAACATCACGCTCATCGGCCGTACCGCGCCGCCGAGCCGCGCACCGTTGCCGTCGCTGATCAGCCGCCGCACCAGGTCGGCCGGGATGTATTTACGGAACGCGGCGAGCCCCTGCGCCATGTCGCCGATCGCGCCGGAAAGATTGCTGATCTCGGTGAGGCGCGAGGGATGCCGTTGCACCTTGTCGAGGTCGAAGCGCTCGACATGCCTGATCTCGTTCATCACCCTGATCAGCGGCGCTGCGATCAACCGCTGCGCCAGCCACGCGGAAAGCAGCCCGGCAAACACGATCAGCACGGCCAGGCCGATCAGGAGGCTGCGGATCGTGGCCTGCACTGGGCCGAGAAATTCCGATTCCGGCACCACCGTCACGAGCGACCATCCGGGGAAGGAGATCGGCGTCAGCACGGTCTTGTAGGCATTGCCGTCCCTGACGACCGCCGTGTTGAAGGGCTGCGAGCCTCCCGGATCATAGGCGCTGCCGGCCTGGCGGATCGCGTCGACCGCAACCGGAAACAGCGGATGCTCGGTCTTCAGCGGCGTGACTTCGTCGGCATTGGCGTCAGGCGCTGCGATCGCCACGCCGTTGGGGTCGAGGATGAAGGCGCCGGCCGATTTGCCGACCGTGAGCTGCGACAGGAAGTTCGACACCCGCGTCAGCTCGATGATGACGGCGAGCACGCCGGCGGCATCGCCGTCGAGGCCGATTCGCACCGCAAATGCCGCAGCCGGCCGCTCGCCGGTCGGATGGACCGTCAGCGTCGACCAGAGATCGGAGCCGCGGAACCATTCCTGTTCGGTGACGAGATATTTGGTGTCTTCGACGCGGTTGTCCCTGAATTTGAGGTCGCCATTATCGTAATCATATCGCTCGCTCCTGAGTTTGCGATCCGCGTCGATGGTCAGGAGCTCGACGGCATTGTCGCCGAGCTTGTGGGCGGCAAAGAACGAGCCATCCGGCCAGCCGAATGCGACCCAGGAAATGGTGGGCTGGGCCTGAAGCTGCGACAGGAACACGAATTTGCGTCGCTTCTCGTCGCCGATATCGAGCACCTTTTCAGTGATCAGCGCGCGCACGGCGATTGACGCCGAGCGGGCTTCGGTCGTTATCGACTGCAGTTGATCGGCGACCCCCGAGACGATCTGGTCGTTGATGGTGTCGGCCAGCGTCTGGCTCACCTGGTTGGCGGTGCGCCACCACAGCAAATGCACGCCGACCGCGCTGACGGCGATCGACGTCAGCACGAGGGCGGAGATGGCGCTGCGGATTCCTATGCGCATCGGGTGTTCCGGTTTGGCAGTTTCACATAGTACGGACGCCGGCGGAATAAGTTACACACGGGGCTGTGACCGCGCCAAAAGCCCATTCCGGCGCGAAACCTCTGGAATGTTTCCTTCGTACAAGCCAATAGGATACTGCGACAAGCGGCAATTCCCTGAGGTGACGTAATGCACGATGTATCGGTCCCGGCAGCGGTCCTGGCTGGCCTGATCAGCTTCCTGTCGCCCTGCGTGCTGCCGCTGGTGCCGCCCTATCTGGTGTACCTCACCGGCGCGACCATCGAGCATGTCGCCAATGACGAGAGCGTGCAGGCTTCCAAGCGCGCGGTGATGATCTCGGCGCTGATGTTCGTGCTCGGCTTTTCCACCGTGTTCGTGGCGCTTGGCGCCAGTGCGTCGTTCATCGGCGGCTTCATTCGCGCCTGGTCGGCAGAGTTCTCGATCCTCGCCGGTGTGGTCATCATCGTGATGGGCCTGCATTTCCTCGGATTGACGCGGATCGGCCTCTTGATGCGCGAGGGGCGGCTGACGGCGCCAAAGCCGGTCGGGCTGTGGGGCGCCTATGTGATGGGGCTTGCCTTTGCATTCGGCTGGACGCCCTGCATCGGGCCGATCCTGGCTGCCATCCTGTCGGTGGCGGCGGCGGAAGCGACCGTAACCAAGGGCGCGATGTTGCTCGCGGTCTATTCCGCCGGGTCTCGGCATTCCCTTCCTGCTCGCGGCATTCGCCGTCGAGCAGTTCTCTTCGCTGTTCAAGCGCATGAAGCATCATCTTCAAACCGTCGAGCGGGCGATGGGCGTCCTGATGGTCGTTACCGGCATCGGCTTTCTCACCGGCGCCGTCTCCAATGTCAGCATCTGGCTGCTGGAGACCTTTCCCGCGCTGCAGAATTTCGGCTAGCGCATGATCCGGAAAAGTGTGTAGCGGTTTTCCCTCGCGACAAACGCGAAGCGTTTGCGCGGAGATCATGCTCAAGCAAAAACTGGCCTTTTTTTGCCGAAGGCCCGTAACAAGCGGGCCGGCCCAATCGAAACTACTGCCAGATGCGCCGTATCTCTTTTCTACGCGCTTCGCGCCACGATCATTTCAGAGGGGCTGCTGCAATGCATTTCATCGTTAACCTGCTGATCCTGCTGCCGGCACAGATCGCGTCGCATTTCGCCTGGGCGGGCCCCCTGATCATGCGCCTCATCGTCGGCTACACCTTCATGCTGAGCGGCTGGGGCAAGCTCAACAACCTGCCGCAGATCACCCAGAACTTCACCGAATGGGGCATCCTGTTCCCGAAGATCATGACCCCCTTCGTGTCAGGCGTGGAGTTCTTCGGCGGCATCATGCTGATCCTCGGCCTGTTCACGCGCATTCCCGCCGCCATGCTCGCCTTCACCATGCTGGTTGCGATCAAGTCGGCGAAATGGGAGGCGGTGGAGTTCGCTGGAGGCGCTGCTCGGCTTCGAGGAAGCGACCTACTTCGGCGCTTTCCTGTGGCTCGCGATCGCCGGCCCCGGCGCCGCCTCGCTCGACCGGCTGCTGGTGAATGCCGCCGGTGACCGGGAAGCTTCGACCTGAAATCTCTCACTTTCCCGTGACATCGCGGCCGCACCTGAGCCGCGATCGCGCGGGGCCCGTAGCTCGCTCCGACATCTGTGCCTGTCGGGGAATGCCATGAAGCTTTTTCGTCTTGCCGTCATCGCCCTTGCCGCGCTCGCGGCGTCGCCCTCGTTCGCCTCCGACCTGAAATGGAGCGAGTGGAACGACGACCTGTTCGCGCGCGCGACCGCCGAGAAGCGCTTCGTCATCCTCGATCTCGAGGCGGTGTGGTGCCACTGGTGCCACGTGATGGAAAAGACCACCTATGCCGACCCCGAGGTGCAATCGCTGCTGGCGCAGAAATATCTGCCGGTGCGGGTCGATCAGGACGCCAATCCCGATCTCTCCAGCCGCTACGGCGACTGGGGCTGGCCGGCGACCATCGTGTTCGGTCCCGATGGAACCGAGATCGCCAAGATCAGGGGCTATATCGAACCTTCGCGCATGCAGGCGCTGCTGAAGGCCATCATCGACGATCCCTCGCCCGGCCCCTCGGTCGGCGAAGCCTTTGAGGTCAAGCCCTCGGCATCCGCTTTCCTGACCAAGGCGCAGCGCGAGGCGCTGTCGAAGACCTATGACGAGTCCTATGAGGACAAGATCGGCGGCTGGGGCGAGATACAGAAATATATCGACGCCGACAGCATGGATCTCGCGATCACCCGCGCCGAAGCCGGCGATGCAACCGCCACCAAGCGCGCGCGGCAGACGCTGGACGCCGCCATTGCCCTGATCGATCCGGTGTGGGGCGGCGTGTTCCAGTATTCCGAGACCGGCTCGTGGCAGAAGGCGCATTTCGAGAAGATCATGTCGTTCCAGGGGCAGTATCTGCGGCAATACAGCCAGGCCTACGCGCTGTGGAAGGACGCGAAATATCTCGCCGCCGCACGCGACGTCGAACGCTATCTGCTGGCGTTCATGCTGTCGCCCGACGGCGCCTTCTATGTCAGCCAGGATGCCGATCTCAATCACGACGTCGACGGCCACAAATACTACGCGCTGTCGGACACTGAACGCCGCAAGCTCGGCATGCCCCGCATCGACAAGAATCTCTATGCCCGCGAAAACGGCTGGGCGATCTCCGGCCTTGCCGCCTATTACAACGCGAGCGGCGATGCCAAGGCGCTTCAGACCGCAGAACGTGCCGCGAAATGGGTGATCGCCAACCGCGCGCGGCCCGATGGCGGTTTCCGCCATGGCGACAAGGATCGCGGCGGTCCGTTCATCGGCGACACCCTCGCCATGGGACAGGCATTCCTCGATCTCTACGCGGCAGACCGGCAACCGCGACTGGCTGACCGCGGCCGCAAAAGCCGGCGACTTCGTCGCGAGCTTCCGCGACGAAGCCGGCGGGTTCCTCACGTCGAAGACGTCGGAAGGCAAGACCGGCGTATTCGCCAAGCCCGCGAAACTGCTTGACGACCAGATCCAGGTGGCGCGCTTCATGAACCTGCTCAACCGCTATTTCGGCGACGAGGCCTATCGCGAACAGGCGGCGCACGCGATGCGCTATCTCGCAAGCGCATCCGCGGAGATGGCGCGGCCGCTGCCCGGCGTGCTGCTCGCCGACGAGGAACTCGCCGTCGAGCCGACCCACATGACGGTGGTCGGACACAAGGACGACAAGCGCGCGCAAGCCTTGCACACCATCGCGCGCGCCCTGCCCGCCCGTTACAAGCGCCTGGAATGGCTCGACCTGCGCGAAGGCAAATTGCCCAATCCCGACGTCGAATATCCCGATCTCGGCGAACCCGCCGCCTTCGCCTGCAGCAATCGCATCTGCTCGTATCCGTCGTTCAGCGCCGAAGAGCTGGCAGCGACCGTAAAGCAGATGGCAAAGCTGAAGCCGTCACGGGCGGCGCAGAATTGAGCCGCTGCGACGGGGATCGAACGGTCAATACCGCTGACCCAACACGCGGTGCGCCGTGCAACGAAATACTCCGGCCGGCGCCGGGGTCGGACACAAACGGGATGCCCGGCGCCACGAAACGAAAATTTTCTTCGCGATCGCTGTAACCAAATCGCAGGGTACCCCGTAGCTGGTCCTGGATGACCGTACGCGATCGCAGGGCTTCGAACTCCGCGAGACCGTTGCGATCGTAACGGGCGTCCAAAACTTCGTTGTGCGATTCTGTGATCGACCGATCATCGAGGCCCACGGCGTCAATTCTGTCGTCAAACATCAATCGAGGAGACCGTCTCATGAAGTTGAATTCCAAGTCCGGTGCCACGTTGGCTGCCGCCGCCGCCACGCTGTTCCTGGCCGGCGCCGTCGTCTCGACGGGATCGACCCCGGCCGACGCCGCGCAGGGCAAGTGCATGGCCGCCAACGCCTGCAAGGGCCAGAGCGCCTGCAAGAGCGCCGGCAATTCCTGCAAGGGCCAGAACGCCTGCAAGGGCAACGGCTTTGCGATGATGTCGGAAGCCCAGTGCAAGGCCAAGGGCGGCGCCTACGTCAAGGGCTGATCCTGCGACGATCGAACTCGGGCCCGGCGCATGCGCCGGGTCTTTCGTTTGCCGGCGTAACAAACCACATCGTGGCAACGTAGTTGCCGCGGGGTGGTGTTGGACGGGCGGCCGCGGCCATGAATTGTGAATACGTTTCTGTCGGGATGGCGCAGGCGCCCACCCTCATTGCCATGGCAAAGGCGTTCCACGGCGGGGATGACCCGCCATTCGATGCGGCCAGTGAAGCCGCCGTGATGGTGCTCGCACGCGGCAGTCCGTTTGGACGCGCCTGGCTCGTGATGCTGGACAACAAGCCGGTCGGCTATGTTGTGGTCACGCTCGGCTTCAGCCTCGAATATGGCGGGCACGACGGCTTCGTCGACGACCTCTATCTCGTCTCCGAAGTGCGCGGCAGGGGGTTGGGGAGAGAGTTGATTCAATTTGCGATCAACGAGGCCGCAAAGCTCGGCATCCGCACCCTGCATCTCGAGGTGGAGGCCGGCAATGACCGCGCCAGCGCGCTCTATCGCAAGGCAGGCTTTCGCGAAACCGGCAGAGCCTTGATGCGTTTGCCGTTACCCTAGACGTGGCGTTCCGGGCTTTGGGAGGAAAAATCGACCCCGAACCAGCACCCGCAAGCCACAAATAATTCCTATCCCGCGTGTAACCAAACCGCACTTTGCTCCGTAGCTATGCGAGGTGCAGCCCGGGACCGGGACCGCGGCCCCTTTGGGCGGTGCACCATAAACTCTGGAGGATATCCGCATGAAGATGACGTCCAAGTCCGGTGCCGCCCTTGCCGCTGCTGCCGCCACCCTGTTCCTGGCCGGCGCGACTCTCTCGACCACGACCTATGCCGCCGACGATGGCAAGTGCGTGGGCGCCAACGCCTGCAAGGGCCAGAGCGCGTGTAAGGGTGCATCCAACGCCTGCAAGGGCCAGAACGCCTGCAAGGGCCAGGGCTTCTCGGCCATGACCAAGGAGAAGTGCGCTGCCGCCAAGGGCAAGTTCACTCCGTCCTGAAGCTACGAACCTCACGCGGAGCGGGGGTCCGGTAGGCCGGGCCCCTGTTCCGTGATAGTTCTTGCAACTTCACAATTCGGGGCACGTCGAACGGAACCGGCATGAACGTCGCAAGCAACAATCTGTCAGCATCTCGCGCCGAGCATCGCTTCGCCTCCGCAAAGCCCGCTTTCCTCGGATTCGGCCTCGGGCTGCGTCACCAGCACTACGACGAGATCCTGTCCGGCAATCCGCCGATCGACTGGTTCGAGGTCATCAGCGAGAACTACATGGTGCCGGGCGGCCAGCCGCTGCAAACCCTGGACAAGATCCGCGCGCGTTACCCGGTCGTGATGCACGGCGTCTCGCTGTCGATTGCCTCCACCGCGCCGCCGAACTTCGAATATCTGCAGGGCCTGAAGGAGCTCGCGCACCGCGTCGAGCCGAAATGGGTGTCGGATCATCTGTGCTGGACCGGCGTGCACGGCAAGAACCTGCACGATTTGCTGCCGATCCCCTACACGCAGGAAGCGCTCGACCATGTCGTGAGCCGCGTGCAGCTGGTGCAGGATTTCCTCGGCCGTGCGCTCGTGCTCGAAAATGTCTCGACCTATGTGCAGTTCAACAATTCCGAGATGACCGAGTGGGAATTCCTGTCCGAGCTCTCGCGCCGCTCCGGCTGCTGGCTGCTGTTCGACGTCAACAACGTCTATGTCAGCGCCTTCAATCACGGCTATGACCCGATGACCTTCCTCAACGGCATTCCGGCCGATCGCGTGGTCCAGTTCCACATGGCCGGCCACAGCCACATGGGCACCCACATCATCGACACCCACGATCATCCCGTCTGCGAGGACGTCTGGGAGCTCTACAAGGCGGCGCTGAAGCGTTTTGGCAAGGTCTCGACCATGATCGAGCGCGACGACAACATCCCGCCGCTCGACGAGTTGCTTGTCGAAGTGGCGCGCACCCGCGAGATCGCCTCTGCCGTGCTGGACGCGCCGGCGTGACGGGCGATTTCGCGCGGCAGCAGGACGATTTTCAGCGCGGCATCCTCGCCGGCGATGACAAGGTGCTCGGGGAAATTCTCGACAGCCCGCAAGAGAAGCGCGAGACGCTGTTCGGCGTCTATCGCTACGCCTATGGCTCGCGGCTGGTGGACGCGCTGCGCAACGATCACGAACTGCTGCACGCCTATCTCGGCGACGAGATGTTCGACGAGATGGGGCACGCCTATGTCAAGGTCAAGCCCTCGCATCATCCGAACCTGCGCTGGTTCTCGCAAGGCCTGCCGGAATTTCTAAAAGCTACCGCGCCCTACAGCGACTATCCCGTGCTGACGGATCTTGCCGCGCTGGAGAAGGCGCTCAACGATGCCTTTGACGGCACCGACGGCGCGGTGCTGACACTCGCCGACGTCGCGGCCTTTTCGCCCGAGAAATGGAATGATCTGGTGTTCAAGCCGCATCCGACCGCGTCGCGGCTCGACCTTGCGACCAACGCATCGGCTATCTGGCGCGCGCTCAAGAACGACGAGACGCCGCCGGACGCGGTCGCCGCGGATGAACCGATGCGCCTTTTGGTGTGGCGTCAGGACACCACGCCGATGTTCCGCGAGCTTTCAACCGAAGAAGCGATGATGTGGGACGAGGCCACAACGGGCATTCCGTTCGGCGTGCTCTGCGCCATGCTCGCGACCTATGACGATCCGGATACGGCGGCGGCGCGCGGCGCAGGCTTCTTGCACGGCTGGGTCACGGGCGGACTTTTGACGGGTGTTTCCACCGGCGGCTGAAAGGCCAGTGCATGGGCGTTGCGGCCGAACGTGATTTCGTCGAGCACATGACCTGGGACGCGGTCGCGCGCCGCATCGGTGCCGGCGCGGCCGCGATCCTGCCGATCGGCGCAGGCAGCAAGCAGCACGGCCTGCATCTGCCGCTCAACACCGACCGCATCCAGGCGGAATATCTTGCAAAGCGTCTCGCAGCGCAGATCGATGCGCTGATCTGGCCGACGCTGGGCTACGGCCACTATCCCGCCTTTGTCGAATACGCCGGCAGCACGAGCCTGTCTGCGGCGACGTTCGAGAATGTCGTGACCGAGATTGCATCGGGAATTCTCAGGCACGGCTGCCGCGCCCTGTTCGTGCTCGACACCGGCATCAGCACGCGCGCGCCGATCGAGCGTGCCCTGGAGCGGGTGGCGTTCGCCAATTTGCGCCACATCAGGATTCACGACGGGCCGCGCTATCGCCGCGCTGCCGCCGATCTCGCCGAGCAAAGGCATGGCAGCCACGCCGACGAGCTCGAGACGTCGCTGATGCTGGCGATCGCGCCCGATCTGGTCGACATGGCGCGCGCCGAGGCAAGTCCGGCCATCGAGCGCGCCATGCCGGGCCGCCTGACGCCGATGGACAAGGCCTCACCGAACTACAGCCGGTCCGGCAGCTTTGGCGATCCGACACTGGCAACGCGTGAAAAGGGCGACATCCTGCTCGGCGCCATGGTCGACGATATCACTGCGCAGGCCGAGGATTTCCTGACCGGGTTGGCGCGCGCCGCGACCACGGCAAGAGGTGCGGCGTCATGAAACGGATCACGGCAATTCGCACGATCGGGGTCATCGCCTGCCTCACGGCGGCGCTCGCGGGCGCGATCAGTTTCCACGCCAGCGCACAATCCGAATTCATGCGCGGCGACCGAATGCCCTACGATGCCTTCGACCGCTTGCCGAAGACGGATATCGAGATCGGCGGCGGCGTCATTCGTGCCGCCTTTGCGCCGGGCGACACCGCGCTGCCGCAGGAGAAGGTGCTGGACTGGGTGCGGGCCTCGGCGAAAGCCGTGACTACCTATTACGGCCGCTTCCCGGTCGCTTCGGTCAAGCTGCTGCTGGTGCCGGTCAACGGTCCGCGCGTGCGCGGCGGCACCACCTGGGGCTGGCGGGGCGCCGCGATCCGCATCATGCTCGGCCGCGACTCCAGCGAGGAAGATCTCAAGCGCGACTGGGTGATGGTGCACGAGATGGTGCACCTTGCCCTGCCCGACCTCGCGGAGCGGCATGCCTGGCTGTCGGAGGGACTTGCCGTCTATGTCGAACCGATTGCGCGCGTGCAGGTCGGCGATCTCACGGCCGCCGAGATCTGGCAGGCGATGATGCGCGACATGCCCAAGGGTTTGCCGGAGACCGGCGACCGCGGCCTCGACAATACCGACACCTGGGGCCGCAAATATTGGGGCGGCGCGATGTTCTGCCTGCTCGCCGACATCGAAATCCGCAAAGCCACCGGCAACAAGTTCGGCCTGCAGGATGCAATGCGTGGCGTGATCGCAGCCGGCGGCAATCATGAGCAGGACTGGCCGATCGAGCGCGTGCTGGCGACGGCGGACAAGGCCGTCGGCGTCGACGTGATGACACGGCTGCATCGCGAGATGGGACCAAAACCCGTGACGCCCGACCTCGCCGCGTTGTGGCGCGATCTCGGCCTGCGCCCGCGCGGCGAGGCGCTCGAATTCGATGACGGCGCGCCGCTGGCCGCGATCCGCAAGGCGATCACGGCGGCGCGCGCCAGCTAACGCTCGCGCGTCTTCCCCGGCTGGTCTTTTGCCTGATGATCGGCGAATATTTCTGAACCAATCGGCGACAGCAGGGAGCAGATGATCGATGGCCCGGACCGGCCCTGAGGATTCCGCAGGCCACTGGCCGGTCTTCCGCTCGCTGCGTGGATTCCGTGCCACCGACCTGCCGGGCGATCTCATCGCGGGGCTGACGCTGGCCGCGATCGCAATTCCCGAACAGATGGCGACCGCCCGCCTCGGCGGCTTCGCGCCGCAGATCGGGTTCTTCGCCTTCATCGCGGGATCGATCGGTTTTGCCATGTTCGGCGCCAACCGCTTTTTGTCCTGCGGCGCCGATTCCACCATCACGCCGATCTTCGCCGGCGGCCTCTTGCTGATGGCCGCGAGTGGATCGGCGGAATACCAGGCGCTTGCGGTCGCGCTGGCGCTGATGGTCGGCGTGATCCTGATATCAGGCAGCCTGTTCCGCATGGGCTGGATCGCCAATCTGCTGTCGACACCGGTGACGGTCGGCTTCCTCGCCGGCATTTCAGTGCACATTTTGGTATCGCAATTGCCCGGCGTGCTCGGACTGCCTGCGCCGAAGGGGCCGATGCTCGACCGCATCTTCGAGCTCGTGCAGCAGCTTGGTGCAACCAATCTCTACACGCTCGCGATCGGGCTCGGCGTGCTCGCAGTGGTCGCGGGATCGGAAGCCATCAGCGCCAAAATTCCCGGCGCGCTGGTCGGGCTGGTCGCGGCCACGATTGCAGTGATTGCTGCCGGGCTCGAGGCAAAAGGCGTCGCCGTGGTCGGCGCCGTGCCGGCGAGCCTGCCGATGCCGTCGCTGCCGGAAATCGCTCCGGAGAAATGGGCAAAACTCGTTCCGCTCGCGCTTCTGATCGCGATCGTCGTCATGGTGCAGACGGCGGCGACCACGCGCGCCTTCCCTTCCGATCCCGACAAGCCGGCCGATGTCGACCGCGATTTCCTCGGCGTTGGCGCCGGCAGCGTGCTGGCCGGGCTGTTCGGCGCCTTCCCCGTCGATGCCAGCCCGCCGCGCACCGGCATCGTGTCGGAAACCGGCGGACGGACGCAGCTGTCGAGCCTGTTCGCGGCAACCATCGTGCTGGCGCTGCTGGCGTTCGGCGCCACGCTGCTGCGCCACGTGCCCGAAGCCGCACTCGGCGGCGTTCTCCTGTTCGTGGCGTTGCGCATCATCCGTGTCGGCCAGATCGTCAGGATCTACCGCCAGTCATCGGGCGAATTCCTGCTGATCGTGGCGACCGCCGCCGCCATCATCGTGCTGCCGATCGAACAGGGCGTTGCGGTCGGCATCGGATTGTCACTGCTGCACGGCATCTGGACCATCACCCGCGCACGCCTCGTCTCCTTTGAACACGTTCCCGGCACCACCATCTGGTGGCCATCCAACCCGCAGGCGGCACAAGAGCCGCATCCCGATGTTGCCGTCGTGGGACTGCAGGCTCCCCTGTCGTTCCTGAACGCGGAGAATTTCGGTACCGACGTGCAGAAGGTGCTGAAGAGTGCGACGCCCCGACTTCTGGTGCTGGAAGCAAGCGGCGTCGTCGAAATCGACTTCACCGCGGCACAGATGCTGCTTGATCTGGTTGCCGAATGTCGCAGGAAAAATGTCGCGTTCGCCGTGGCGCGACTGGAATCGACGCGGGCGCAGGAAGCCTTTGAGCGGTTCGGGATCTACGACGTGCTGCCGAAGGAGCATGTCTTCCGAAGCGTTGACGAGGCCATCAGGGCGCTCGCCGGCCAGACCTGACCGTCATTGCCTGAACCGTCATTGCTGCAGTTGCGGATGCTCCCGCAACACCTCGTCGCGGATCGATTTGGCCTGGATGGCGCGCAACAGCGTTTGCGCCGTCGTGACATTGCCTGCCCTGAGGCACAATTCGACGATCTCGCGTACGGCAGCATCACGCAGCAATTCGTCGGAGATCTTCATGGCGATCTCCATCGCCGTCTTCGCCGCGCGCTCGTAACGCTCGGCGTCGCCCTTGACCTTCTTGTGGTTGCGATCGGCGGCCGCGCCCACCTTTTCGGCGCTATCGGCGGCGGCACGACAGATTTCACGAATCCGCTGCGCCGCCCCGATATCGCCGATCGAAATCTTCGATCGGCTCTTCCCAGACTTCCCTGCGCTTGGCTTTGTCAAACCACTGCATTGCCGCACTCGCACTCCACAATGCGGCGAGCATAGCCGGTAATGCGCCGGTTTGGGAACCGGGCAGCCTGCAACCCTGCAAGGCGCAGGCTATCGAATGGCTAGGCCGGCCGCGCCGGTCCGATCGCCTCGAACTGCGCCCTCTGCTCGTCATTGAGGGTCGCGTAAAAATCCTCAAGGGCCGCGCGCACCTGCTTGACGGCCTGCAGCATGGCATCGAGCCGCTTGGCAGCGGCGGCAAGTCGCGCGGGCGGCGTGACCAGATCGCCGGTCTGACACGCCGCTTTCAGCGTCTCGGCGGTACGGGTACTGGTGTCCTGCAGCACTTGCAGGGCGCTGCGTTGGGTGTCGTTGGGATGTATCCTGGCCTCGATTTCGCTGCTCGGCCATTGGAGGGCGGGAGGCTGCGGCGCGCTGCAGCCTTGTACGAGGGAGCCTTGCGCGAGGGAGCCTTGCGCGGGGGAGCCTTTTTCCGGCACAGCCGCCGCCGTCTTGCGCTGCTCTTCGGCGACCGCGTTGAGCCGCGCCTTCTGCTCATCGGTCAGAAGCCCGTAGAATTTCTCCATTCGCGGCTGAATCAAGCCAACCGCCGCAGTCATTGCCTCGACCCGCTGCTGCATGGCGGCTAGCCGGCCCGGCGCGGTCAGCATCGCCTGTGCGGGACATGCCGCGCGGATGTACTGCGCGGCGCTCAGCGAAGCACTGCCAAGGTCGGCCAGCGCGGCCGTTTGTGCGTCGGTGGGCTGGACGGCGTCTGCGATTTCATCGACCGGCATGCCGGCGACCGCGCGGCTATCGTTGCCGCACATCTGGCTGATCTGCACCGAACTGCCGCGCCGGCGATCTCCCCGTCGCGGCGGGAAATAGCCGGCAAGATCGGTGTAACCGTAGGGCGGAAAGATTCCGGCATAGATGTCGGGGTAACCGTAATCCCAGAAGCCGATGCCGTTGCCCCAGATGGCGTAGTCGTAGATATCGTTATAGGCAAACGGCCAGAACAGCGGACCGACCCAGCCATAGCCGCCGCTACCGTGCCGCCACCAGCCGTTGCCGAACGCTCCGCCGTGCCAGCCGGCCAGCGCTGCGGCCGCCGCAATCTGCGCACGGGCCGCGGGGTTGCCCAGCAACTGGCCGTTTCGCATCGCGCGTGGATTCGACAGCAGATTGAGGGCGTGACGGGAATTGCCCGAGACCATCGCGGCATGGCCGAAATTGCCGCGCCCGCCACGCACCGCAAAGCGATGGACACCGACACTGCTACGCCGGATCCCATGCGAGCGCCCAAATCCACCATGGTGGCCGCCGCCGACATGTGCGCGGTGCCCGTGGCCGCCGCCGTGTCCATGTCCACCACCATGCCCGCCGCCGTGGCCGCCACCTCTGGCGATCGCAGCGCCAGACAGCACCATCGCAAGCACAACACCGAAATTCCAATTGCGCGCTTGGACATGGCATCCTCCTCCGCCACACGGCCCAGACCGCGGCATGAGTAAAGACGCGGAGAAACGGCAAAAGTTCCACTCGCGGGGCAACCAATGAGGGGAGAACCAGCTCCTCAGGCGGCGGGAACGATCTTGCCGGGATTGAAGATGTTCTGCGGATCGAGCGCCTTCTTCAGCGCGCGCATGGCATCGAGCGCC
Organism: uncultured Alphaproteobacteria bacterium; assembly: GCA_963816655.1. GTDB lineage: Bacteria > Pseudomonadota > Alphaproteobacteria > Rhizobiales > Xanthobacteraceae > Bradyrhizobium. The sequence continues at coordinate 132,748 of CAWFLW010000029.1, forward strand.
TCCGAGCCGAGTTCGGCTTGCAGATATTTCTGCTTGCCCTGCCCGATGCCGTGCTCGCCGGTGCAGGTGCCGCCCATCGCCTGCGCCCGCTCGACCAGGCGGTGCATGAACTCCTCGCCGCGCGCCATCTCGTCGGCGTCGTCGACGTCGCAGACCACCGAGCAGTGGAAATTGCCGTCGCCGACATGGCCGACGATCGGCGACAGCAGATCGAGCCGCTTCAGGTCGTCCTCGGTCTCGGTGACGCAGTCGGCGAGCCGAGAGATCGGCACGCAGACGTCGGTTGCGACCACGCCTACGCCTGCGCCGGGGCGCAGCGCCTTCACCGACCAATAGGCGTCATGCCGCGCCTGCCACAGCTTGGTGCGATCCTCCGGCTTGGTGGTCCAGGCGAAATCGCCGCCGCCGCATTCTTTGGCGATCTCGGCGAAATTCTTCGATTGCTCGGCGACGTCGGCCTCGGTGCCGTGGAATTCCAGCAGCAGCAGCGGCGTCTCCGGCAGCGACAGTTTCGAGTAGGCATTGCAGGCCTTCACCTGATCCGCATTGAGCAAGTTCGATGCGCGCCATCGGAATGCCGGTCTGGATTGCCAGGATGGTAGCCTGGCAGGCGCCGCGCACGCTCTCGAACGAACAGGCGGCAGCCGCAATGGTGTCGGGAATGCCGCGCAGCTTGATGGTCAGTTCCGAGATGATGCCGAGCGTGCCTTCGGCGCCGATAAAGAGATGCGTGAGATCGTAGCCGGCGGCGGATTTCTTCGCCCGCGTGCCGGTCGTGATGATCTCGCCGTCGCCGCGCACGACTTTCAGCGCCAGCACGTTCTCGCGCATGGTGCCGTAGCGCACCGCATTGGTGCCCGAGGCGCGCGTCGAGGTCATGCCGCCGAGCGAGGCGTCGGCGCCGGGGTCGATCGGGAAAAACAGGCCCTGGTCGCGCAGATGCTCGTTGAGCGCCTTGCGGGTGACGCCGGGCTGGATCACGCAATCGAGGTCCTCGGCATGCACGGCCAGAATCTTGTTCATGTCGCGCAGGTCGATGCAGACGCCGCCGGCCGGCGCGTTGACCTGGCCCTCGAGCGAGGTGCCGGTGCCGAATGCGATGACGGGCACGCCGTGTTTGGCGCAGATGCGGACCACGTCCTGGATGTCGGCGGTTTCCTGCGCCATCACGACGGCGTCCGGCGGCTGCGAGGCCAGCCACGTGGTGGTATGGGCGTGCTGCTCGCGCACCGCCTGCGAGGTGATCAGCCGGTTGCCGAACCGCGCCGCCAGCGCGTCGATCGTGCTCTTCAGCGCGGCCGGCTCGGGCCGCTTCAGATTAGTTGAAATCGTGGTCGCCACGTCAAAATTCCTCCCGGCTTTGGGAGACCGTGGCAAAGGATATATAAGGGGTCAAGAACTCAATCGCGCATGCAGGGAATGACGATGACGACCGCCACCAGGCTTGCGGATTTGCCGCTGCCGCCAGCACCGTTCCGATCTTCGGTGATGCAGATCGAGCCGCAATGGATCGACTATAACGGCCATCTCAACATGGCCTACTACAACGTCATGATGGATCGCGCGATCGACGAGATGTGGCTGCATCTCGGCATCGGCCCGACCTATATGAAGGAGCGGCACGGCTCGACGTTCACCGCCGAATGCCACGTGCGCTATTTGCGCGAAATCCATCTCGGCGATCCCGCGCAGGTCACGATCTATCTGCTGGGAGCCGACGAGAAGCGCATCCACACATTTGAGGAATTGCGTCACGCCACCGAGGGATGGATTTCCGCGACCTCGGAGAACATCACGCTGCATATCGACATGGCGGCACGCAAGGTGGCGCCGTTTCCAACAGACATCCGCACCCGCATCGCCGCGGCTGTCGCCAGCCATGCCGGCGTACCGCGACCCGAGGGCATCGGCCGCAAGGTGGCGATGCCCTCGCCAAATGATCGGCCGCTAGACGCGGGTTCGTCCGCGGGCAAGGCCCACCACCGCCGAGACCAGAAACAGCACCACGGCGATGAAGAAGACCGCCTTGGCGATTTCGATGGAGGCACCGGCAATGCCGCCAAAGCCCAGAACGCCGGCGATCAACGCGATGACGAGAAACGTAACAACCCAGCTCAACATGGCCCTATCCTCTGTTTTCCGGCGGGCGCCTTGGGCGACCCGACATGCCCGGACAATGCGTCGGCGGGAACGGAAGTTCCGGAGTGAAAACGGCGAAAACTCTTCGTGAGAAGGGAACGATTTCGTGGCCGTGCTCGCACGAAACGAGCCGTGGAATCCGACCCGATAAACCTGTCAAATCCGCCAATTGCGCCCTATATGGCCTTCAATCCCTGCTAAGAAGGCTCCCCTTCACCGCCCCACGGTGCCATCGTGGGGAAAACACGATTCGCGATGACCGAGCCGAGCAAGCTGCCCTATCAAGGCGTTCCCGACCACCAGCCCGCGGCTGGCGGGATAGCCGCGCGTGCGCGCGCCGCCGCTGGGCCGCAGTATCTCGACGGGCTCAACCCCGAGCAGCGCGAGGCGGTCGAGACGCTCGACGGCCCGGTGCTGGTTTTGGCCGGCGCCGGCACCGGCAAGACGCGGGTCCTGACCACGCGCATCGCCCACATCCTGAGCCTGGGCCGGGCACGGCCGCATGAACTCCTCTCGGTGACCTTCACCAACAAGGCCGCGCGCGAGATGAAGCTCCGCCTCGGCCAGATGCTGGGCCACGCGGTCGAAGGCATGCCGTGGCTCGGCACCTTCCATTCCATCGGCGGACGCATCCTGCGCTTCCATGCCGAGCTGGCGCAGCTCAAGTCCAATTTCACCGTGCTCGACGTCGACGACCAGGTGCGGCTGTTGAAGCAGTTGCTGCAGGCCGAGAACATCGACGACAAGCGCTGGCCGGCGCGCATGCTGGCCGGCCTGATCGACGGCTGGAAGAACCGCGGGCTGACGCCCTCGCAGGTGCCGGCAGGGGAAGCCGCGGTGTTTGCCAACGGCAAGGGCGGCAAGCTCTACGCCTCGTATCAGGAGCGGCTGAAAATCCTCAACGCCGCCGACTTCGGCGACCTCCTGCTGGAAAACATCCGCATCTTCCGCGAGCACCCCGATGTGCTGCGGCAGTACCAGAACCGCTTCAAATTCATCCTGGTCGACGAATATCAGGACACCAACGTCGCGCAGTATCTGTGGCTGCGGCTGTTGTCGCAGGCGCCGTCGCCTTCAAAGGCGCAAGCTCTGTCCGCCGTCATTCCGGGACTTGAAGAAGAGAACGATGCGGAAATGCGCATCGAAGGATCCGGAGCATCGAGTCACGCAAGCTTCCGGGTCCGGTGCTTCGGACCATCCCGGAATGACGTTGCCGCAACCGCAGGCTCCCCTCAAAAACATCTGCTGCGTCGGCGACGACGACCAGTCGATCTATGGCTGGCGCGGCGCGGAGGTCGACAACATCCTGCGCTTCGACCACGATTTTCCCGGCGCAAAGGTCATCCGCCTCGAGCGCAATTACCGCTCGACCGGCCATATCCTCGCTGCCGCCTCGCACCTGATCGCCCACAATGAAGGCCGCCTCGGCAAGACGCTGCGCACCGAGGACGTCGACGGCGAGAAGGTCACGGTGACCGGCGCCTGGGACTCGGAAGAAGAAGCCCGCGCCATCGGCGAGGAGATCGAGGAGCTGCAGCGCGCCAAGGAAAACCTCAACCAGGTCGCCATTTTGGTCCGCGCCTCGTTCCAGATGCGCGAGTTCGAAGATCGCTTTCGTCACGCTCGGCCTGCCCTATCGCGTGATCGGCGGTCCCCGCTTCTACGAGCGCGCGGAAATCCGCGATGCGCTGGCCTATCTGCGCACCATCAACTCGCCCGCCGACGACCTCGCCTTCGAGCGCATCGTCAACGTGCCGAAGCGCGGGCTTGGCGATGCGACTGTGCAATTGCTGCACGATCACGCCCGAAAGCGGCGCGTGCCGCTGTTCGAGGCCGCGCGCGCCGTGGTCGAGACAGACGAGCTGAAGCCGAAAGCGCGCGGGTCCCTGCGCGATCTCGTGCTGCAGTTCGATCGCTGGCGCGCCCAGCGCGAGGTCACATCGCACACGGAACTGGCCGAGATCGTGCTCGACGAGAGCGGCTATACCGACATGTGGCAGAAGGACCGCTCGGCGGACGCCGCCGGACGGCTGGAGAACCTGAAGGAACTGATCCGCTCCATGGAGGAGTTCGAGAACCTGCAAGGCTTCCTCGAACACATTTCACTGGTGATGGACCGCGAGGACGGCGCGGAAGCCGAAGCGGTGTCGCTGATGACGCTGCATTCCGCCAAGGGGCTCGAATTCGACAACGTCTTCCTGCCCGGCTGGGAGGAAGGCCTGTTTCCGAGCCAGCGCACGCTCGATGAGCAGGGCCGCGCCGGGACTCGAGGAAGAACGCCGCCTCGCCCATGTCGGGCTGACGCGTGCCCGGCGTCGCGCAAAACTCTTCTTTGCCACCAACCGCCGCATCCACGGCACCTGGTCGACCACGATCCCCTCGCGCTTCCTCGACGAACTGCCGTCGCACAATGTCGAGATCACGGAGTCCAAAGGCGGCTCCGGCTGGGGCGGCAGTGGCGGCTACGGTCCGTCGCGCTTCGATAACGTGGAATCGTTCGGCTCGAGCTACTCGACGCCGGGCTGGCAGCGCGCCCAGGCCAATCGCGCCCGCAACCGCGGCGGCCAGGCCCGCGGCGGGTTCAACGAGGACCAGTCGTCATTCTCGTCAGGCGGCTTTTCGCGCAACAAGCGCGGACCTGTCGTGATCGAAGGCGAGCTGGTCGCAAAATCCACCGGCACGGTGTCGGAATTCTCGCTCGATGATCGCGTCTTCCACCAGAAATTCGGCTACGGCCATGTGGTGAAGATCGACGGCAACAAGCTCACCATCTCCTTCGAGAAGGCCGGCGAAAAGAAGGTGGTCGACAGCTTTGTCGAGCGGGCCTGAGGCCGCGGCAAGATGACGCGACCCAAGGACTTTGTGATCCGGCAGGCGCGCGCAAACGAATATGCCGCGCTCGGCAAATTGCTGGTGAGTGCCTATGCGGGGTTGCCGGCCATGCCCTCGCCGCGGGAACAGCCGGACTATTACGCGATGCTGGAAAACGTCGCGGCGCGGGCTGCAAAGCCGGCGCTGCGGGTGTTCGTCGCGGCTGACGAAGCGGACCATTTGCTCGGCAGCGTCGACTTCATCGATGACATGACCCAATACGGCTCCGGCGGCCCGGCTTCAATGGTGACAAATGCGGTCGGAATTCGCCTGCTGGCGGTCGACAATGCCTTTCGGAGCAGGGGTGTCGGCAAGGCGCTGACACAATTCTGCATCGAACGGGCACGCGAACTCGGCAAGGCGCGCACCGTGTTGCATACCACGCGGGCGATGCAAACCGCCTGGACGATGTATGAACGGCTCGGCTTTGTGCGGTTTCCCGAGATCGACTTTCGCCAGGGCAATCTCGACGTCTACGGCTTCCAGTTGCATCTGTTGCCCGTCGTGGACAGCAGCTGAGCTGCCCTTCGTAACCCCTTGACCACAGGCGAAATCATCGGTTGAGATGGCTCCATGGTCCGGGGAGGGATTTTCCTGTTTGCTGCGTTGCTGGCCGTGCCGCCTCTGGCGGCGGCGGAGACGATGAGCTTTGGCGATGCGGTCGCCACGCTGGCGCGGAGCTGCGGCGCCGACATCACCGCCAATTGCCGCGGCGTCAATCTCGACTCCAGCCGGCTGAAGGAGTGTTTGTCCCGCAACCAGGACGTGACCTCGCAGCAGTGCAAGGGCGCCTACTTTCAGGCGCTGGAGGCGATCCAGAAGCGGATCGCGGCGCGCGTGACGGTGGCCAACGCCTGCAGCCGCGAGATCGTCAAGATCTGCCATGGCTCGACCAAGGAAACCAGCAAGTCGGTGCCCTGCCTGATGACGGCGAGCGGCGTCAGCCGCAATTGCACCCAGGCGATGACCGACGCGGGGTATCGCTGATGAGCAGCTTGCGCGGGATTGGCCTGCTTGCCGGCGGCGTTCTCCTGTTGCTGGCGGCCGCACCTGCTTCCGCCCAGAACGCGCCGACCCGCGACGACATCGTTGCGAAGCTGGACAAATACCAGGCCGACCAGGAGCTCGACGTCGCCGCACTGCGCCAGCAAGTCACCGAGCGATCGAAGATGCGCGGCAAGAACGAGCCGACGCCGCAGAAACGGCCGCCGATCGTGCCCGAAATCACAAAACTGCCGACCTTCAACGTCGATATCGTGTTCGACGTCGATACTCCGATCGTGCAACCGGAGTCCTATCAGACCGTCGGCCGCATCGCCGACGCAATGGTGTATTCATCGTTGTTGCCCTACACCTTCCTGATTGTCGGCCACATCGAAGCCAACGGAAAGCGCGAAGCCAACGCGATTCTCAGTCAGCGACGCGCCGACGCGATCCGCGAAATCATGGTCAACACGTTCAAGATCTCGGCCAAGCGCATCCAGTCCGTAGGGCTCGGCGAAGAGCAACTGCTCGATTCCGCGCGCCCCACCGCGCCGGTGAACAACCAGATCCAGATCATGACGCTGTCGAAAATCCCCGACAGCGCACCGCCGGCGGTAACCGCCGCGGCGAAGAAGCAACCGGCCAAGAAGAAGAAATAGCTCCCGCATCCGATTGCGGAAGAAGGTTCCTCTCCCTATCTGTCTTTGGCCTCGCTCCTCCCTCTCTGGCATGCCACGCGCGGCCAGAGCTTGCCCCTTCCCAAGCCCCGATCGCCAAAGCCTGCCATGTCGTCTGTCATTTCCGTCACCAACCTCTCGAAGGTCTACGGCTCCGGCTTCAAGGCGCTCGACAATGTCAGCCTCGACATCAAGCAGGGCGAGATTTTCGCCCTGCTCGGCCCGAACGGCGCCGGCAAGACCACGCTGATCAGCATCGTCTGCGGCATCGTCAATCCGACCTCCGGCAGCATCACGATCGGCGGCCATGACATCATCGGCCAGTACCGCGCGGCGCGCGCGCTGATCGGGCTGGTGCCGCAGGAAATCCACACCGATGCGTTCGAGACGGTATGGGCCACCGTCAGCTTCAGCCGCGGCCTGTTCGGCAAGCCGAAGGATCCCGCCCATATCGAGAAGGTGCTGAGGGACCTGTCGCTCTGGGACAAGAAGGACTCCCAGATCATCACGCTCTCCGGCGGCATGAAGCGCCGCGTGATGATCGCGAAGGCGCTGTCGCACGAGCCGAAAATCCTGTTCCTCGACGAGCCGACGGCAGGCGTCGACGTCGAGCTGCGCAAGGGCATGTGGGAGGTGGTGCGCGCGCTGCAGGCCTCCGGCGTCACCATCATCCTCACCACGCATTACATCGACGAGGCCGAGGAGATGGCCGACCGTATCGGTGTCATCAACAAGGGCGAGATCATCCTGGTCGAGGAGAAGGCACGACTGATGCGCAAGCTTGGCGGCAAGCGCCTGACGCTGCATCTTCAGAGCCGGATCGACGCCATCCCGGAAGCGCTGGCCGAATACAAATTGCAGCTCTGCGAGGACGGCCGCGAGATGGTCTATGATTACGACACCAAGGGCGAGCGCACCGGCATCACCAGCCTGCTGAGCGACCTGCGCAACGCCGGTATCCGCATCTCCGATCTCGAGACCCAGCAATCCTCGCTGGAAGACATCTTTGTCAGCCTGGTGAGGCAGTCATGAACTGGCGCGCGATCCAGGCCATCTATCTGTTCGAGATGGCGCGTACCTGGCGAACGCTGCTGCAGAGCATCGTCTCGCCTGTGGTGTCGACCTCGCTCTATTTCGTGGTGTTCGGTGCCGCGATCGGCTCGCGCATCACGGAGGTCGAGGGCGTCAGCTACGGCACCTTCATCGTGCCGGGGCTCGTCATGCTGTCGGTGCTGACGCAGAGCATCTCCAACGCCTCGTTCGGCATCTACTTTCCGAAATTCGTCGGCACCATCTACGAAATCCTCTCGGCGCCGATCTCCCACTTCGAGATCGTGGTCGGCTATGTCGGCGCCGCCGCCACCAAATCGGTCGTCCTCGGCCTGATCATTCTTGCCACCGCCGGGCTTTTCGTGCCGCTGCACATCCACCATCCGTGGTGGATGCTGGCCTTCCTGGTGCTGACCGCCGTCACCTTCAGCCTGTTCGGTTTCATCATCGGCATCTGGGCCGACGGTTTCGAGAAGCTGCAGATGATTCCGCTATTGGTGGTGACGCCGCTGACCTTCCTCGGCGGCAGCTTCTATTCCGTGAACATGCTGCCGTCGGGCTGGCGCACCATCACGCTGCTCAATCCGGTGGTGTACCTGATTTCGGGCTTCCGCTGGAGTTTTTACGAGATCTCCGATGTCAGCATCTGGCTGAGCGTCGCAGTCACGCTCGGCTTCCTCGCCGGCTGCATGGTCATTATCTGGTGGATATTCAAAACGGGGTATCGGCTGAAGAACTAGCTTCCAGGCGGTTGGCGAAGATGAACGACAACTCGCGAAAAAGTCAGCGCCGTTCATTAACGATCCGCACCCAGCCCACTGGAACCAAACCCGGAATCCCGGCATAGTGCTTGCGGGGGGACGGGGCTGCGGCACTGCCATCTAGGCCTGGAGGCCAGAAGTAAAATGCGTTCCTTCCTCGTCGCACTTGCCGGGCTGATGCTGATCGCCTCCGGCGCCGAAGCCAAAGTCGCCATCACCGTCGACAAGGACAGCCAGCAGATGACCGTCGCGGTCGACGGCGTCGAGCGGTATCGCTGGCCGGTGTCGAGCGGCCTGCCCTCCTACGAGACCCCGAACGGTTCGTTCCGTGCGTTCCGAATGGAAGCGGATCACTATTCCAAGGAATTCGACGATGCGCCGATGCCGCATTCGATCTTCTTCACCAAGATCGGACATGCCATCCACGGCACGGATGCGGCGGGCAGGCTCGGCAACCCGGCCTCGCATGGCTGCGTGCGGCTGTCGCGCGCCAACGCCGCGACGCTCTATGCCCTCGTCGAGGAACAGGGCGTGCTCAACACCACGGTGACGCTGACCGGTTCCTCGCAGGTCGCGCTCGCCCGCAATCCGCGCGGCCGCGCCAACACGGCGGTGGCCCGCCGCGCGCCGGCCGAATACGACCAGCGCTACGACAATGCCGGCGATCCCGTCGTGATCACGCCGCAAGCGCGCGCGCTGCCGCAGCAACGCCCCGACGACGGCTACATCTATCCCGCCGACGGCAGCAGCAGCGACCCGATCTATCCGGCGCCGCGCCGCGCCTATGGCGCACAGCAGGTCTATCCGCCGCAGCAGCAATATTATTATGACCGCGGCTATGCGCCGGCTCCGCAAGGCTACTACCAGCCGCGCCCGACCTATCAGCCGCGCGGCTATTACACCTACCAGGATTGACGCGCCCTACTCCTCGCCAAAGCGCAGCCGTCGCCAGACTGCGCCGAGGATGTTGGAGTAATCGTCGGTCCAGACCCGATGATGGTCCTCGGCTTCGGTCAACTCCCATTTATCCGATGCGGCGAGCTTGCCGACGTCGGCCTCCTCGCGCGCGGAGACCACGACCGTGGTGGAGAAGATGTATTCGGCGTCGCGACCGGTATCCTCGCTATAGACCCAGCTCTTGAGATCGTTGGCGTCGGCAATACCGACGACGACGCTTTCGAGCTCGAGATGCCGGTTGGAGACGTGCATCACGACGGCGCCCTGCGGCGCCAGCTTGTCCTTGTAGATCGCCATCGCCTCTTCGGTCGCAAGATGGATCGGGATCGCATCCGAGGAATAGGCGTCGACAATGATGACGTCATAAGTGCCGCTCGGCTCCCTGGCGAAGGTCAGCCGGGCATCGCCGATCACGGGCTTGAGATCGGGTTCGCATTTCTGGATATAGGTGAAGTATTTCGGGTCGCGCGCGGTGTCGACCATGGTCTGGTCGATCTCGAAGAATTTCCAGTCTTCGCCGGGTTCGGAGGCGCAGGTCAACGTCCCCGATCCGAGGCCAATGACAGCCACGCGCAGCGGCGCGCCCTTGCGTTCGCGCATGGCCGTGATCGCCTGCCCGATGCCGCCTTCCCGGTGATAATAGGTGATCGGTTCCGGCCGTCCCGTGACCGGCGTGCGGTCGTTGTTGAGGAATTTCTCGGCGCCGTGAATGGTCGTGCCATGCATCAGCACGTGATACTGCCCGTGCGGCGTCACCACGATCTTGTGCACGCCGAAGAAGCTGCGCACCGTCTCCACGCGCCCGGCGTCGGACGGATAGGCTCGCAGCAGCACCAGCGCGACCACGACGGTAACCAATATCTTCAAGCGGCTGCCGTTGAACGCGAGCGCCATGATCGCCGCCAGCACGCCGACGCCGCCGATCATCCAGGCCCGATAGTCCTCAAGCCGATCGAAGACGTTGCCGGCGTAATAAGCCGGCAGGATCAGGGCGACTGCGATGGCGGCAAGCAACGGCCAATACCATTGCGTGATCTGCGGCAGGCGTTCCCTGATTGGCGGCCGGCACAGCGTGGCGAGCGCCAGCAGGATCGGGTACTCCGCGATCCAGGAGAAGGCGAACGGCGCGATCAGGCCCGCGAAAAGCCCGCCGACCATGCCGCCAAACGACAGCGCGACATAGAAGCCGGTGAGATATTTGGCAGCCGGACGGGTGCGCGCCAGTTCGCCATGGCAGGCCATCGCGATCACGAAGAAGCACAATTGGTGTCCACCGAGCGTCAGCAGCAGGTTTTGCTCGCCGCCGACCGCGAGCAGGATCACCACGCCCGCGATCGCCAGCGGCTGCAACAACAACATCAGCCAATGCGGCAGCAGCGGCCGCGACTGGAACACCAGCACCCAGGTGAGCAGATAGAGCGACAGCGGCAACACCCACAGCAGCGGCGCAGCCGCGACGTCGGTGGAGATATGCGCAGTGACCGCGATCAGGAGTCCCGACGGCACCGCAGCCAGGAAAATCCAGCGCGCGCGCAGCAGCCATGACGGCGCAACTGCGTTCGCGTCGTCATCCGGCATGTTGAGCGCCGCCGCATTTGGCGGTGAACGCAGCAGCAACACCCCGCAGCCGGCAATCAGCAGGATCAATAGGCCATAGCCGCCGGTCCAGATCAGGTTCTGCGTGCGCAGCGTGAATATCGGCTCCAGCAGCACCGGATAAGACAACAGCGCGAGGAAGCTGCCGATATTCGAGGATGCGTAGAGGAAGTACGGATCGGGGCCATCAGGATGACCGGTGCGCACGAACCAGGCCTGCAGCAGCGGATTGTTGGCGGCGAGCGCAAAGAACGGCAGCCCGATCGAGACCGCAAACAGGCCCAGCAGCCAGAACGCATAGCCCGAGCTCGGCGGCTCGCCCCAGCCGCTGCGGATCGCCAGTGGCAATGTCAGCATCGCAACCGCGAGCAGCGCGAGGTGAATCACGATGGGCGCGGCGCGGTTTTGCAGCTTGGTCAGGTAATGCGCATAGGCATAGCCGGCGAGCAGCAGCGACTGGAAGAACACCATCGCCACCGACCACACCGCCGGCGAGCCACCGAGCCGCGGCAGCACCATCTTGGTGAACAGCGGTTGCACCGAGAACAGCAGCAGCGCGCTGACGAAGATCGCCAGCGTATAGACGGCAAGGATCAGCCGGTTCCGCGACACGGCGGGCTGGTCCGTAACGGACGGCGCAGACACAGTCATGAAGGCTCCGGCAAAAGCCCGGCGGGGGATGGCACTTCCGGCAGGGGTACGCCAGAGACGCCGAATTGAGCATATGGCAACATGACGGGCAAGGAACCGTGGACTTGACGGGACAGCAATGGGGCGCGACAGCACGTTTGCTTGAATGCAACCCGGGGCATAGCCGATCCTTCTTGAAGCGAACATGAACGAAACTGATGTCGTCATCATCGGCGCGGGGCATAACGGCCTCACCTGCGCGGCCTACCTCGCGATGGCCGGGCTGCGCGTAAAAGTGGTCGAGCGCCGCAAGGTGGTCGGCGGCGCCGCGGTGACCGAGGAATTTTGCCCCGGGTTCCGCAACTCGGTCGCGGCCTACACGGTCAGCCTGCTGAATCCCAAAATCATCGCCGATCTCAGGCTCGCCGATCACGGCCTGAAGATCGTCGAGCGCCGCGCGCAGAATTTCCTGCCCGCCCCCGACGGCAGCTATCTCCTCACCGGCGAAGGCCGCACCAGGGAATCGGTGGCAAAGCTGAGCCAACGCGACGCCGGCCGGATCGATGCTTTCGCGCGCGAACTGGAAGATATCGCCGACGTGCTGCGGCAACTGGTGCTGCGCGCGCCGCCCAACCTCGTCGAAGGGTTTGGCGCCGCCGCGATCCGCGAAGCATTCAATGCGCTCGGCACCGGCCACATCCTGCGCAAGCTCGCGCTGGAACAGCAGCGCAGCCTGCTCGATCTGTTCACCCGCTCGGCCGGCGAGATGCTGGACGAGCGTTTTGAGAGCGACCTCGTCAAGGCACTGTTCGGCTTCGACGCCATCGTCGGCAATTACGCGAGCCCCTACGCTGCGGGCTCGGCCTATGTGATGCTGCACCACGCCTTCGGCGAGGTGAACGGCAAGAAGGGCGTCTGGGGCCATGCCATCGGCGGCATGGGCGCCATCACGCTCGCGATGGCGCGCGCCGCGCAGACGCCACGGCGCCGAGATCGAGACCGACGCCGGCGTGCGCGAGGTGATCGTGGAAGGCGACCGCGCGGTCGGCATCGTCCTCGACAATGGCGAGACCGTGCGCGCCAAATACGTCGCGTCCAACGTCAATCCAAAGCTGCTGTACACGCGGCTGGTGCCGCAGGACGCGCTGCCGGCTGCTTTCCTCGATCGCATCTCGCGCTGGCGCAATGGATCCGGCACCTTCCGCATGAACGTCGCGCTGAGCGCGCTGCCGTCGTTCACGGCGCTGCCGGGTAACGGCGATCACCTCACGGCCGGCATTATCCTCGGTCCCTCGCTCGGCTACATGGACCGCGCCTATCTCGATGCGCGCGAGCACGGCTGGAGCCGCGAGCCGGTGGTCGAGGTGCTGATCCCCTCAACCCTCGACGACACGCTGGCCCCTCACGGCCAGCATGTCGCGAGCCTGTTCTGCCAGCATGTCGCGCCGCAATTGCCTGACGGAAAATCCTGGGACGATTATCGCGAGGAGGTCGCCGACCTCATGATCGCGACCGTCGACCAATACGCGCCGGGCTTTGCGGCAAGCGTGATCGGCCGGCAGGTGCTCTCCCCGCTCGATCTCGAGCGGCAGTTCGGCCTGCTTGGGCGGCGACATCTTTCACGGCGCGCTGACGCTGAACCAGTTGTTCTCCGCGCGGCCGATGCTCGGCCATGCCGATTACCGCGGCCCCCTGAAGGGGCTCTATCACTGCGGCTCCGGCGCCCATCCCGGCGGCGGCGTCACCGGCGCGCCCGGCCACAACGCCGCGCGCGCGATCCTTTCCGATCACCGCGCGCTGTTCGCATGAAGACGACGGCCCGCCCGGCCCTCGCGGGGCTGAGCGGGCCGTTATCGTTTTCGTCCTCTGACTTAGACGGCGTCGTAGGCTTCCACCGGAAGCGAACGCGTGTCCTGCATCATCGCCGACGGCGACAGCGTCTCCACTGCCGAGTGGCGCGGCGCACTGGCCTTGAGCGTGCCGGCAAAGCCGACGAGCACGAGAGCACAGGCAACCATCAGAACGTACCTGGTCATTTGAAGTCCCCCCTTTTTGTTTTCTTGTGGGGCCATGCTCGCGCACGGCGCTTAATGCGCGGTTCCATCGCGCGGCCGTTCTGGTGTCGGGGTGAATCCGCGATGAATTTTCGCGGCGTCTTAGGTGGGCGTTAACCGCCCACGCCCTGTGGAATGCGGGGAGCAGCCTGTGGATAAGTGCGGGATAAGCTGTGGATGCATCTGTGGGAATTGGCGGTCTCCCTCTCGTTTCGCTGGGTTTTTCGCGCGGAGTTCGTTCGAGCGCCTCTCCTGCGACACAGGGTGAAGAAGCTGTGAAAATCCTGCCGGAGTCCGGTAGAGAAGCCTGTAAACAAGACCTGTATTTCCCGCCCGTTAGCTGTGGACCGATGAACCTCACCCCCGCCACCCACCGCGCCTCCTTTGCGATCGGCGACGAGCACGCCGCAAAACGCGTGGTCGACGTGCTGACCGAGATCTTCTTCGAGGGCGACGCCGCGATCGCCGCATTCGAGCGGCCGGACGGACGCTGGGACGTCACGGTGCATTTTGCCGACGCGCCGGACCAAAATCTGATGCGCGAACTCGTGACCAACGCCGCCAGCGCCGAGATCGCCGCTACGCTCGCCTTCGATACGGTCGAGGCCAAGGACTGGGTCAAGGCGAGCCTCGAAGATCTCGTGCCGGTGCCGGCCGGCCGCTTCGTCGTCCATGGCGCGCATGACCGCGCGCGCGTGCCGCCAAACAAGCTCGGCATCGAGATCGAGGCGGCGCTGGCCTTCGGCACCGGCCACCACGGCACCACCCGCGGCTGCCTGCTGCTGCTCGACCATGTGCTGAAGCGTGACCGGCCGCGCCGCGTGCTCGACCTCGGCACCGGCACCGGCGTGCTCGGCATCGCGGCGGCAAAGGCGCTGAAGATCGGCGTGCTCGCCAGCGACATCGATGCGCCGTCGGTGGCGGTCGCGCGCGAGAATGCGCGGCTCAACGAGGCCGGTGATCTCGTGCAGGTGATCCGCGCCACCGGCTTCTCGGCGCCGGAATTTTCCCGTCGCGGCCCGTTCGACCTGGTGCTGGCGAATATCCTGGCCAATCCGCTGCGGCAACTGGCGACGCCGATGGCAGGACATCTCGCGCCATCGGCGCTGGTGATCCTGTCGGGCCTCTTGACCCACCAGGCCCCGAGCGTGATCGCCGCTTACCGCGCGCGCGGGCTGGTGCCGTTAAGGCATCTGCGGATTGAAGGATGGAGCAGCCTGCTGCTGCGGAAGGTTTAGGACCGTCATTCCGGGCACGCGAAGCGTGAACCCGGAATCGCAGATTCCGGGTTCGGCCTACGAGCCGCCCCGGAATGACGTTGGAAAATCGGCGCGGGCTAGGTTTTCTTCTTGCGTCGCTTGACGCGGAAGACGACGCCCTTCTCTTCGGTCATCGTGCGCTTGACGCGGGCTTCGACAAAACGGTCCAGGATCTGGACGATGACGCCGCGCCGCTTGCGGACGACGATCGGCGCGACCGGGCCGCTTGTGGTCGGCGGCGAAATCTTCTCAAAGGTAAAGGCAGGCATGGTGCATCCCCTCGTCGTTGAGTTGAGACACTCCTGGAAGTCTCCCGGTCATCATCCGTACGATTTGGCCTGCAAATCGGTCGGTCTTGTCTAACGCAAGCGTCATGTTTCAAGCATAACTTGTGCCAGATTAAGGAGAATTCGCACCGATTGCCGAGCCATCCACACGCACCTAAAATGTGAGCGCAATGTTCGAAGCCCATTTCCAGACATTCGAGGAGCCCGAAGGCGGCGTCGCGTTGACCGCCCGGCTTGCCGCATTCCGCGAGGAACTGGCAAAGCGCAAGCTGACCGGATTCGTGATTCCCCGCGCCGATCAGCAGCAAAACGAGTATGTCGCGCCTTCCGAGGAGCGGCTGGCCTGGCTGACCGGCTTTACCGGCTCGGCCGGCATGGCCATCGTGCTGACCCGGGAGGCCGCGGTTTTCGTCGACGGCCGCTACACCCTGCAGGCCGGCAAACAGGTCGACCGCAAGGCCTGGCATATCGAGCCGCTGGTCGATCCGCCCCCGGAACAGTGGCTGTCGCGGCATCTGGCGGCCGGCGACCGCCTCGGATTTGACCCCTGGCTGCACACTTCGGCGGCAGCCGAGCGGCTGCTTGCTGCCTGCACCAAGGCCGGCGCCGAACTGGTGGCGGTCGAGGGCAATCCGGTCGATACGATCTGGCACGAGCGCCCTGCTCCGCCGCTCGGGCCGGTCGCGATCCAGGGCCAGCAATTTTCCGGCGAGATCGAGGCCGAGAAGCTGAAGCGCATCCGGCTCGAGATCGCAAAGCTCGGCGTCGATGCGCTGGTGCTGTCGGATTCCCACGGCGTGGCCTGGACCTTCAACATCCGCGGCGCCGACGTCTCGCACACGCCGCTGCCGCTGTCCTACGCGCTGGTGCCGAAGGACGGCCGGCCGACCGTGTTCATCGATCACCGCAAACTCTCCAATGCGGCTCGCGACCATCTCGAACAATCCGCCGACGTCGAGGAGCCGGACCGGCTGGTGCCGAAACTCAGCGAGCTTGCCAAACGCGGCGGCGCGATTGCGCTCGACAGCGCCACCGCGGCCGATGCGCTGAGCCGCATGATCACCGCGCCGGCGGCAAGCCGGTGCGCGGCAACGATCCGGTGACGCTTGCTCAAGGCCGTGAAGAACATCACGGAGATCGAGGGCACGCGCACCGCGCACCAGCGCGACGCGGTGGCGCTGGCGCGCTTCCTCGCCTGGGTCGACCGCGAGGCGCCGTCCGGCGCGCTCACCGAGATCGACGCCGTCGAGGCGCTGGAAACCTTCCGCCGCCAGACCGGCGCGCTGAAGGACGTCTCCTTCCCCACCATCTCCGGCACCGGCCCGAACGGCGCCATCGTGCACTATCGCGTCACCCGCAAGAGCAACCGGCGCATCGCGCCCGGCGATTTGCTGCTGATCGATTCCGGCGCGCAATACCAGGACGGCACCACCGACGTCACCCGCACCATTCCGATCGGCACGCCGACCGCCGAGATGCGCGACCGCTTCACCCGCGTGCTGCGCGGCCATATCGCGATTGCGCGCGCGGTGTTTCCCGACGGCACCACCGGCGCGCAGCTCGATTCGCTTGCGCGGCAATTCCTGTGGCAGGCCGGACTCGATTTCGAGCACGGCACCGGCCACGGCGTCGGCAGCTATCTCTCGGTGCACGAGGGCCCGGCGCGGATCTCCAAGCTCGGCACCACGCCGTTGAAGCGCGGCATGATCCTGTCCAACGAGCCGGGTTACTACAAGACCGACGCCTATGGCATCCGGATCGAGAATCTCGAACTCGTCATCGGCACCGACATCCAGGGCGCCGAGAAGCCGATGAACGCGTTCGAGACGCTGACCTTGGCGCCGATCGATCGCCGGCTGATCGAGGTGGCGATGCTGAGCGCGGCGGAGCTGAAGTGGCTGAACGATTATCATGCCCGCGTCGCGAAGGAAGTGCGGCCGCAGCTCAGTGATAACGCGACACAGCTGTGGCTGGATGAAGCGACGGCGGAGTTGAAGTAAGCGCAAGGCGTCCTGACCGCGCACTCGGAGCCTGTCATCTACGCAGAAGAGCGGGCGCGATTCGACCCAATGATAAGTGGGTTCAATCCGGCGATATGTATGGGGTGGATCAGATTCGCCGTGTTCTTAAGACGTTTCCCGGCGTATTCTGTGGCATCGGGGAGTTTTCAGTTTACAAGGAGTTCGTATCGTCGAAGATCGCCGGTGAAAAGGCCAGCCTCACAAATCCCGCTCTCGACGGATCTTCGCATTCGCGGGCGAAGTCGGATTGATCGCATTGATCCATACCGACATTGAACGACCTTGTCCAAAGCACGATCAGCCGCACACTTGGCTACAGACAAGGAACTGTTCCTGAGCACCGAAAGACCAAGATCATCTGGGCACACATCGGACTCGGGCGTATCGTTCGTACGATAGTGCAGCAGGCAAGGCAATTGCACGCGCGCTAAAAAATCCTGATCTCGATCATGTCTACTTCGACATCTCTTGGGACGAGGTGTCGAAATACGCGACGAAGTCCGAGGAAAGCGCGAAGCGCGTAACCCGCACAGGGCGCGGTTGTTGGGAACAAGCTGGAGCCCCAACTTTCGTAAAACATCTTCCTGTGGTTATGGGTCCCGGGTCGCGCTTCGCTTGCCCGGGACGACAGTGAATTTGCTGATTCAGTTTTCAAATTCGCACCCGGTTTAACCGGGTGATCCAGTACGCCGCGGCCTCTCGATTCAATCACTGACGTCTCTGGAATACTGGATCGCCCGGTTAAACCGGGCGATGACAGCAGAGATTCATTGTGCTTTGCGGAGCTCCGGCTATAGGGTCGACCACGAGCGTTTGAGTGGGGTTGCGCGTATGAGTGGGCAGGCAGTCAACGATTTCCTGGCTGAGGGCGGCGAGCTTGGCGCGCTGACGCGGGATTTGACTGGTCGAAGACCTCGCTCGGCCCGCCCGAGAGCTGGCCGCAAAGCCTGCGCGTCACGGTGCGGCTCGTTCTCACCACGCGCCACCCGATGTTCATCTGGTGGGGCGAAGAACTCATCCAGTTCTATAACGATGCCTATCGCGAGACGATGGGGCCCGAACGGCATCCGAGCGCTTTGGGCGCGCGGGGCCGCGAATGCTGGGCCGAGATCTGGGACATCATCGGCCCCCAGATCGACTACGTCATGGCCGGTCACGGTGCCACCTGGCACGAGGACCAGCTGGTCCCGGTCACGCGTCACGGCCGGCGCGAGGATGTCTGGTGGACGTACAGCTTCAGTCCCATCGATCTCGAAGGCAAGGTCGGCGGCGTGCTCGTGGTCTGCCGGGACGTCACGTCCGAGCACATGGGACGGGAAGCGCTGAACCTCATCAACGAGGAGCTGAAGCACCGCGTCAAGAATACCCTGACCGTGCTCGGCGCCGTGGCCACCCAGACCTTTCGCGAGCGCATCGAGCAAGGCCGATCTGGAAAAGTATCAGGGACGATTGGCCGCGTTCGCACGCGCGCACGATTTGCTGACTGCGGCGAACTGGGCGGCGGCGCCGCTCCACGACGTGATCAGGACGGCGCTGATCCCTTTCAGGACAGGCGAAGGCCGGTTTACGGTCTCGGGCCCTTCGCTCATCGTCAAATCGCGACAGGCGCTCGCGCTGTCGCTGGCGATCAACGAGCTTGCGACCAACGCCTTGAAGTATGGCGCGCTGACCGCGGCAGATGGCAAGGTGTCGATCACATGGACATCCGACGATCAGGATGGTGATCCAAAATTTGTCTTCGTCTGGCGGGAGCTTGGCGGTCCGGCTGTGTTAGAACCCGGCAGCGTCGGATTCGGTTCGCGTCTCATTTCGCGTGTACTGCAAGACGATTTCCAGGGCACCGTTGACGTGTCGTACGGATCAACCGGGCTTGTTTGCCGCCTGACGACTCCTCTCGAAAATCTGGCGATCTCGCCGGAGTAACGCGAGGCATCGAAGATATGCGATTGCGCATCCGCCCCGCGTCGAGACATTGAATCCGCGGCGAGCAACTTGATTTGAAAGCGAACCGAAGAGTCAGGTAGCCGACATAAGACTCATCAAATTGAGTAACTCGCTCAAATCAAATTGAGTAGCCGGCTCAAACGACTACACAAATTTTTTTGTAGAAATTGAAAACGTCGCGAGTATCATTTCACGCAACGTTTCCTGCGCGTGCCGAGTTAGATCACCGAGCGGCCAGTGCCAATCATCGGTGATGACAACGTCGGCACCGCTTCGCTAAATCGAGTGAACACCATGCTCAGACGCCGTGTGAAGCAAACCGAATCCCTGGAAATACGACTTTCCGCCGAGGCGGCCCGGCTGCGCGAGGAAGCGAAAAAGCTCCCGCAGGGCATCAAGCGCGAAGAGTTGCTGCGAAAGGCCCGTCAGGCCGAGACGGCCTCGCACATGAGCGAGTGGCTCAAGTCGCCGGGACTGCAGCCGCCGAAGGAGCTTGGACGCTAGACGCTCTGGCGAGCTGCGTGATCTGGCGCGGGCCAGGCCGCCAACGTGGCGCGCACCGCTACTGCGAGCGTTTGAGACCGCTGTTGTCGTCACGAATTCCCAGCGCACTCAGGCCGGCGGCGGCCAACCGGTTCACATCGCGCTCGCCCTTTTTGGCCGCCTCGATGATCCGGCCGGCAATGATCTCGTAAACGATGTGAGGTTGACCCTTGTCGTGGAGCTCACGGCAGGCCGCATCGAAGGCCTGGCCAAGCAAGGACGTCACACTGATCGTCAAAGGCAACGCCGGTCTTGCGGATGAACGGGATGATGGAGGCCACGGGAATCCCCTGCGCTGGCGGGATTATCGCATGATTCCTCGATGCGCGTTCTCCTCACGGGATCACCAGTTTGTCGTACTTCCCAAAAAGTTCATGATCTGTACTCCTCCCGACGACGGTGGGAGTTCGCGTCGCCCTCTTTCCTTGGAACCAATGTGCACTTTTGGACTTATGAGTCCGCGCCATTGGAGGTGGAGCGGGTTCGGGGGAAGTGCGTTGCCAGGTTCCGAATACTATCTGAAGCAAGCCCAGCTAGCGGCTCACTTGGCGCTGGTGGAGTCCAACCCTGAGAAGGCGCGGGCTCTGCATATTCTTGCGCTCGACTACTACGACAAGGCCGAGAAGGCGAAAGTCGAGGAGGCCCGCGACAAAGCTGGCTGACCTCGTTTCCTCGACTTACCTAGCTCTGAAGACGAGTCTATCCAGCGCGTCCGAACCTGATCCGCGCCAAGTTGAACTGTCCGAATTGCTTCAAGCTGCTCTCGCTTCAATCGAGACACCGACGACCCATTTTTTCGGCGCGCTCCGAAACAGGCGAAAGAAATCCGCGCCGGCGCGCAAGCACAGATCATTAAAAGGCGTACGGCTCGAACCCTGCTGAAAGCGGGCCGCTAAAAATACACTAACTCGCAGCCTTTGGCGAAACATGGGCAAGACAGGTTGGACAGTGCTGTTGCTGACGGTCGCTGCCGTAGCGGCGGATTACCATTTCAGCCACGGCCGCCACACAGACAGTCTAATCGCGGTGCTACGCCAGGCTCGGCAGGCACTCGGTTGGTAAGGCGGCCTCAGTTGGTGGGCTTTGCAAAGATCAAGTTCAAGTTGCTGTCTGAGTAGTCGCGGGCGGGAAGTCCTAACAGCGCTGCACTGCTGCGAATACGAAAAGGCCCCAGCCGGGGCGACCGCCGGCGCCTTTCTGACGAAGGGTTCAGTGAGTGGCGCGAACCAAAAGGCAGCCGAGGCGCCAGACAGAAAAGCCCGACCTCCTACAAGGGTCGGTCTTGTTTGTACGTTTTGGTTGGCGCTTTCTGATCATCCCGCTATCTTTCGGGAAAAATCAGCAACGGGTGGGCCCGATGAAGGACTATCAAGCCCAGCTAGAAAAGCTCCGCAAGGACGCCGCCGAATGCGCCCTGATCCGCGACCTCGCCACTGATCCTGCAAAGCGCGCGATGTTCGATCGGCTGGCCGTGCATCTCGAGCAGCCTTGCCGATCAGGTTGAGCACGCAATGCTGCATCGGAACGACGAGACCGGCGCGTGAAACGACGGTGCTCAATCAGATGCTCATGATCTGAATGATCGGATCGGAAGAGCCCATAACCCCGCTACCATGCACCAATGGACCGCTAGGCCCGGCACAGACAGTAAGGGCCCCTGACAGAAATATCGAACAAACTGTCGGATACCCGACTATCCCGGCACAATTAATTGGCTATTGGCCGTGCTAGCGCCCAGTGTGGGTCTATCCCCGAAACCACGCTCAGGCATCGGTGACAGAGAGAGTTGAAGCTCCCGCCTTATTTGTGCAGGAGCTGCTGTGGCCGCTGAAAACCATCTGTTACGTACACTGGAGCCCGCGGCACTCAAGCTGCTGAAGCCTCAGATGAAGACCATCACCGTCCACCACGGCGAGCTCCTGCACAGCCCTTCGTCGCAAATGGAATTCGCCTATTTTCCGATATCGATGATCATCTCGGTGCTCGCGCGCACCTCGGAAGGGCAGACCGCCGAGACTTCCATCGTCAGGCCGGGAAGGCATGATCGGCTCATCCGCGATCCATGGAATCATGACGTCATTTGCTGAATCGGTCGTTCAGGTCGGCGGCGAGGCCACCCGCATTCCGACATCCGACGTCCATCGCATCGGCAAGACGAGCGAAAGCTTTCGCAAGACCATCGCCTTGTTCGACCTGTCGCTGCTGGCGCAATCGCAACAGTCGACGGCTTGTCAGGCACTGCATCAGGTGGAAAACCGCGCCGCGCGATGGCTGCTGCAATGCAGGAAGCGTTTGGGCAGCAACGACATCCGGCTCACCCAGGAATTCTTCGGACAAATGCTCGGCGTGCAGCGGACCACCATCAACCTGGTTGAACGAACTTTGCAGAATGCCGGGCTTATTCAGATCGGCAGAGGCCGCATTTCCATTCTGGACCTGGAGGGCCTCCAGGCGGTCTCCTGCGATTGCTACGACCGGATCGAGCGGCGCTACGAGGAACTGCTGGGGCCTCTCGACCAGGATTAAATTTGAAGCTCCCGGAACCATTCGCAGTGGGATTGATTGCCCTTTTGCCGTAGTGTCGGGTACCCGACATTGCGGGCAAGCGAATGCCGCCCCGCACCCCCGGGCCGCCCGCCATCCAAAGAAAAGGTCGTCCCCATGCAGCCCAGCGCTAGCAAGCGGCCTGTCGTGCTCATTGTCGAAGACGAAGTGCTGATCCGGATCGACGCCATCGAGGCCATCGAGGGCGCCGGTTTTGATGTCATCGAGGCTGCCGACGCGGATCAGGCGATCGCGATCCTCGAGCAGCGCAGCGATATCCGCGTGATCTTCACCGACGTCCAGATGCCGGGATCGATGGACGGGCTCAAGCTTGCGCATTTCGTGAAAGATCGCTGGCCGCCGATCAAGATCATTGCGACTTCAGGCCATGCAAGGATCGGAGAGAGCGACCTGCCCGCAGGCAGCCGCTTCCTGTCGAAACCGTACGCGGCCGCGGAGATCACGAAGGCGATCGACCGCCTTATTCGAACGTGAACCCAGGTCATCCTCGCCAGCGGCCCGATTCTCATGTCGTTCGGCGCCATTGGTGCGATCATCTGAACCGCAGGTTTTCACGCGAGAACTGACCGACCGTGGTGCAGCCCATCAACCGCATGCCCCGCTCGATTTCCGTCCGCATCAGGCCGAGGGCGAAGCCCGCCGATCTGCCGGTGGTACAGGCGGCAAAATTCGAACTGGCGATTAATCTCAAAACGGCAAGATCGCTCGGCCTCACAATTCCCCCGGCCCTGCTTGCCAGCACCGATGACGTGGTCGAATAACAAGACTTATTCTCATCCCGCGGACATTGGTCCTCGGTTTTGGGAGCACCTGCCGATCCATACTTCTGCCGACCGCCGCAAAACCCTGACGGAGACCCGGCTCCCGCCTCCCGAAATCCTCATAGCCGCATGACGAAACGAGCGTAGGCGCGATCGCCGATCCCGCTACAGTCATTCGCGACATCAGGATTCTCGTACAATGCATGGCGTGAGGGGCAAGCCGCCCGGCGCGGTGACGGACAAGGACGGCCTTGCGACTTCGCGCATCATGCTCTTGATGCTCGTGGCCATGACCGGCGTGGCGCCGATCTCGCTCTACATGCTGGTGCCGGCGCTGCCGGTGCTGGCCGCGACCTTCGGCAGCGACATCTCGATCGCGCAGATGACGGTGTCGCTGTTCATGGTCGGGATCGCCTGCTCGCAGCTCATCATGGGGCCGCTGTCGGACAAGTTCGGCCGCCGCCCGGTGCTGCTCGCCGGCCTCTGTCTGATGGTGGCGGCCAGCATCGGCTGCTCGCTGGCGCAAACGCTGCCGCAGCTGATCGCGGCGCGCTTCCTGCAAGCGCTGGGCGGGGCCGCCGGCATGGTGGTGAGCCGCGCCATCGTCCGCGACCTCTACAGCCGCGAGCGCGTCGGCGCCATGATCAGCCTCGTGATTGCCGTCATGATGGTGGCGCAGATGCTGAGTGCGCTGGCCGGCGGCCTCATCGAGATCAGCTTCGGCTGGCGGGCGATCTTCTATTTCATCACCGCCGCCTCGCTTGGTGTCGCGGTGCTGATCGCCATCGCCCTGCCCGAGACCCGCGGTGAGCGCAGCGAGAGCAGCGGCTTTCGCGGCGATGTCGGCTCGCTGCTCAGGAATCGCGCCTTCATCGGCTATGTGCTTTGCCAGGTGCTGGCCTCGCAGATCATCTTCACCTTTGCCGGCGGCGGGCCCTACATCGTGGTGACGCAGATGGGACGCACCACGGCCGAATATGGCGCCTGGTTCGCCACCACGGGCTTTGCGTATCTGGTCGGCAATCTCTTCTGCGTGCGCTTTGCGCCACGCCATTCGCTGGAAAAGCTGATCTGGTTTGGCCTTGCGCTGCAGCTTGGCGGCAGTGCGCTGAACCTGGTCTGGAGTATTGCCGGCATCAACCAGGCGCCGGGCTGGCTGTTCGGCACCCAGATGATCGTGATGGTCGCCAACGCCTTCGTGATGGCCAACGCCACGGCCGGCGCCATCAGCGTGCGCCCCGAAGCGGCCGGCACCGCCTCCGGCGCGATGGGATTCCTGCAGCAGGGCATCGGCGCGCTGGTCTCGCAGTTCGGCGCCTATCTCGGAGGTCACTCCGAAACCACGCTGCCGCTGACGGCTGCGATCTTCGCGCTGTCGCTCGCCTGCGCCTCGACCATGCTGTTCCTGGTGCCGCGGCGCGACGTGGTGGTGAGCGAGGAATTGATCGAGAAGGCGGAAGAGGAGGAACAGGGCATGCTGTGAAGCGCGCGTGCCGCGGCGGGAATCATGGACGCATCGCCAAGCGCACCTGGGTATGGTAATTTCACCTCGCCAAAACGCATGCGTCGGAGAGTCGGATGAGACGGCGCGACTTCGCGTTGCTTGGTCCTTGGCGGTATGGCGATGACGCCGCTGCGTAGCCATGCGCAGCGCTCACCGCAAAAATTGCCCCGAATTGGGGTGCTGATTCCGGGCACCGCCGCCTCATTCTCGCAGCGCGTGAAAGCCTTCGTCGATGGCTTGAGTGAACTCGGCCGCGTCGAGGGACAGACGATCGCGATCGAATGGAAATGGGCGAACGACCGCGTTGACCTGTTGCCCGTTCTCGCAACCGAGCTCGTGCAAAGCCAGGTCGACGTCATCGTCACCGGCGGAACGCCGGCCGCCCAAGCGCTCAAGGCTGCAACCAGGTCCATCCCCATTGTGGTCGCCATCATGGCCGACCCGGTCGCCGCAGGCCTGGTGGAGAATCTTGCGCGACCTGGCGGCAACACCACCGGCTTCAGCATCGTCGCCCCCGAACTTGGCGCAAAGCGCCTGCAGCTCTTGAAGGAGATCGTGCCGACGATGTCTTCGGTCGCCGTGCTGATGAATGCCAGCAATCCGCAGTCGCAAATCGAGTTCAAGGAGATGAGCGCCGCAGCTTCGGCGATGGGACTGCGCCTTCATCCGATCGAGGTTTCCACGCGGGACGGACTGGAAGATGCGTTCGCCGCCATGAGCAAGACTGCGGCGCAGGCTCTCATCGTCCTCACCGATCCCGTCCTGTTCAGCGAGCGAAAGCCCACCGTGGATCTGGCCAGCAGATATCGCCTGCCCGCCGTCTACCCCTTCCAGGGCTATGTCGAAGACGGCGGGCTGGTAAGCTATGGGCCAAGCGACGCCGATCTGTTCAGGCGTGCGGCCGGCTATGTCGATAGGATATTGAAGGGGACCAAGCCAGGCGAATTGCCTGTTGAGCAGCCGATCAAGTTCGACATGTATGTCAACCTCGACACCGCAAGAGCGCTGGGCGTGACCGTTCCGGAGCTATTCCTCACCCGCGCCGATAAAGTGATTGAGTAATGGAGCAAACCGCGTCAAACCGGGTCGCACACACTGAATGTTACGGATCGAACCGACATCTTGAGGAAATCGACATCATGAAAT
The DNA here is from genome assembly GCA_963816655.1 of uncultured Alphaproteobacteria bacterium. Lineage (GTDB taxonomy): Bacteria > Pseudomonadota > Alphaproteobacteria > Rhizobiales > Xanthobacteraceae > Bradyrhizobium. The sequence goes on from CAWFLW010000029.1 coordinate 158,497, forward strand.
GCATGTTCCGCGCGCTCGCAGCGTTGGCTGTGGTGCTGACCTGCTCGGGCACCGCACTCGCGCAAAATTGGCCGAGCCGGCCGATCCGCATGATCGTGCCCTACACGCCGGGCGGCTATACCGATCTGATGGCCCGCCTGGTCGGGCAGAAGATCTCCGACGCACTCGGCCAGCCCATCGTCTTCGAGAACAAGCCGGGAGCCAACGCCATCATCGGTACCGACGTCGTCGCCAAGGCCGCGCCCGACGGTTACACGATCGGCACCGTGATCGCCGCGCATGCGGTGAACGCAACGCTCAATCCAAAGCTGCCCTACGACACGCTGAAGGATTTTTCCTACGTCTCGCTGATGAGCGTCGCGCCGCTGATCATGATCGCGCATCCCTCGTTGCCGGCGAGCAACGTCAAGGAACTGGTCGCGCTCGCCAAGGCAAAGCCTGGCGAGCTCAATTTCGCCTCAAGCGGCGTCGGCGCGGCGGCGCATCTGACGATGGAGATGTTCAAGAGCCGCATGGGCATCGACATGGTGCACATTCCCTACAAGGGAACCGCAGGCGCGCTGCAGGATACCATCGGCGGCCGCATCAATGTGATGTTCGACGTGGTCGGTCCGCTGATGCCGCACGTCAAGTCCGGCACCGCCAAAGCGATCGTCGTCACCGCGAAAGAGCGTATTCCGGCAGCCCCCGACGTGTCGACGATGGCCGAACAGGGCGTGCCTGATTTCGTGTCCGGTACCTGGGCCGGGATCATTGCGCCGGCGGGCACGCCCAAGGAGATCGTCGAGCGCATCTCGGCGGAAGCCAAGAAGGCGCTGGCCGATCCCGCGTTGAAGGAAAAGCTCGTCGAGCAGGGCATCGTGGCGGTGGGCGGCACGCCGGAGGAATTTCGCGCCTTCGTTGGCGAGGAGATCGCGCGCTGGCGGAAGGTGATCACGGACGCCAACATCAAGATGGAGCAGTGAGGCTCCATCCAGCGTCCAGGTGAATCAATAAGGGGCCCGCGATGGAAGCTCGCCGCCTGGCCGTGTTCTTCTACGGTCTCTTCATGGATCAGGCTGCGCTCCGCGCCAAAGGATTGAATTCGATCGAATGTGCGCCTCGCGCGCGTGAACGGAATGGCGCTTCGCATCGGCGCGCGAGCAACGCTTGTTGCTGACGCGCAAGCCAGCGTCCACGGCATCGTCATGGAGCTAGCCCACGACGAGATCGACCAACTCTATCGGAGCCGAGCGTCGCCATGTACCGCGCCGAGGCTGTGCTCGCCGAATTCGCTGATGGATCGCAAGCGGCAGCGCTTTGCTTCAACCTGCCAGAGCCGCCACGGCCTGAGGAAGCCAATCCGGACTACGCCGCGAAGCTGCGCGACCTTGGTCGCCGGCTTGGCCTGCCGCCGGAGTACATTGCGGCGATCAAATAGCGACGGCGCCGCTCGCGCGCCGCTACTCGATCGTGGCGCCGGAGGCGCGAACGATGGCGCTCCACTTTGTCGTCTCTTCTCCGAGGAATTTGCCGAAGGCGGCCCCGGAGATCGCGCCGGGCTCGGCGCCGAGGTCGGCAAAGCGCTTCTGCACCTCCGGCAGGCGGAGCACGGCCTCGACCTTGGCCTGCAACTGCTCCAGCACGCGCTGCGGCGTCTTCGCGGGGGCAACCAGGCCGAACCAGGCCGAGGCCTCAAACCCCGGAACGCCCTGCTCGGCAACCGTGGGAACATCTGGCAAGGCGGAGGCGCGTTTGGCGCCCGCCACCGCGATGGCGTTGACGGCCTTGCCCTGGACCTGCGGCAGCACCGCCGGAATGTTGTCGAACATCATGGGAATCTGGCCCGCGATCAGGTCGTTCATCGCGGGAGCAGCCCCCTTGTAGGGAACGTGGACGATGCTGATCCCGGTCATCGATTTCAAGCAGTTCGCCGGCCAGATGGTTGGTCGAGCCGTTGCCGGATGAACCGAAATTGATGGTGCCGGGTTTGGCTTTGGCAAGCGCGATCAGTTCGCCGACATTGTTCACGCCGAGCGAGGGATGCACCGCAAGCACGATCGGCACCGTCGCAATCAGCGCAACCGGCGCGAAGGCCGTTGCCGCATCGAACTTCAGCGACTTGTAGAGCGCCGCGTTGATCGTCAGCGGCGGCGGCGCGGTGAGCAGCAGCGTATAGCCGTCGGCTTCCGAGTTCGCTACCGCCTCGGCGCCGATATTGCCGCCGGCGCCGCCGCGGTTCTCGACGATCACGTTCTGGCCGATCCCCTCGCCGAGCTTCTGGGCGACGATGCGGGCGATGATGTCGTTGGAGCCGCCGGCCGGAAACGGCACGACGATCCTGATCGGCCGAGTTGGATAGTCCTGGCCCAGCGCCACGCCCGCCGGAATGGCGAGCGCGAGGCCGAGCAGAACAAGGCGGCAGATGCGCTTCATTTCTCCACAACGACTTCGCTGATCTGCATGACCGGAGCGATGTCGGTGTAATTGGGAATGTCGCCCATGATCTCCTTGGCGTGCGGTCCGAAAGCTCTTCTGGAACGCTTCGACGGAGTTGGCGAAAATATGACACATGCCGACATAGGTCGCGGGCGCGCCCGGGGCGCCGCCGGCAAGGCCCTTGTCGATGGTGTAGTACTTGCAGGCTATCGCCCATGCGGGCCTTCACCAGCGGCATATGCTTGTTCTTGTAATAGTCGTGGTCGAAGCGCGCGCCGTCCTTGTTGGGATACATCACGCTTACCTTGATCATCGCTTCCTCCTGGTTTGAAGTTTTCTTGTTCCGGCGCGAGTGTACGCCGCGGCAACGCGCGTGGCCACCTTACTCGATCAGCTTCAGCCACTCGTCCTCGGTCAGCACGGTGACGCCGTGCTTCTTGGCTTCTGCGAGCTTCGAGCCGGCGCCGGGGCCGGCGACGACGTAATCGGTCTTCTTCGACACCGAGCCCGCGGCCTTGGCGCCGAGACGTTCGGCGGTGGCCTTCGCCTCGTCGCGCGTCATCTTCTCCAGCGCGCCGGTGAAGACCACGGTCTTGCCGGCGACGGCTCGAATTGCTCTTCGGCTTCTCGGCGTCGACGATCGTCACTTCCTTGGTCAGCCGATCGACGATGCCGCGGTTGTGGCTCTCGCCGAAATAGGCGGCGACGCTCTGCGATCACGGTGTCGCCGATCTGGTCGAGCGCATCCATCTCCGCGATCGTCTCTTCGTCGCCCTTGGCGACCTTCAGGCTTGCGTCGTGGAAGGCCTCCCAGGAGCCGTAGCCGCGCGCCAGCGCCAGCGCCGTGGTCTCGCCGACATGGCGCATGCCGAGCGCATAGATGAAACGCTCCAGCGCGATGCTGCGGCGGCTCTCGATCGAAGCGAAGAGATTGCGCACCGAGGTCTCGCCGTAGCCCTCGATCTCTTCGAGCTTCGAGTTTGCTGTTGCGCTCTGCAGCGTGAAAATATCGGCGGGCTCCTTCACCCAAGCCTTCGTCGAAGAAATACTGCAGCTGCTTTTCGCCGAGGCCGTCGATGTCGAAGGCGCGGCGCGACACGAACAGTTTCAGATGCTCGATCTTCTGGAACGGACAGGCGAACTCGCCGGTGCAGCGGGCGCGCGAGCCCTCCTCGCCGGCTGCGGTCTCCTCGCGCACCACATCGGTGTGCAGCGGGCACGGGCATTTCTTCGGGAGGTGAAATTCCTTCGCGCCCTTCGGCCGCTTGTCGATGATGACGTCGACCACCTGCGGGATGACGTCGCCGGCGCGCTGGATCACGACGGTGTCGCCGATCCTGATATCGCGGCCCTCGCGCAGCTCCTCGCCCTTGTTGCCCCACGCCGCGGATGTAGTCCTCGTTGTGCAGCGTCACGTTCTGCACGATGACGCCGCCGACGCCGACCGGCTCGAGCTTGCCGACCGGCGTGAACGAGCCGGTGCGGCCGACCTGGATCTCGATGTCGCGCAGCACCGTGGTGGCGCGCTCGGCCGGAAATTTGTGCGCGACGCCCCAGCGCGGCGTGCGCGACACGAAGCCGAGCCGCTCCTGCCAGTCGATGCGGTCGACCTTGTAGACGACGCCGTCGATGTCGTAGTCGAGCCCGGCGCGGCCTTCCTCGATCTTGCGATGGAAGGCGATCAGCTGCTCGACTGAATGACAGAGTTTTGTCAGCGGATTGGTCGAAAAGCCGCAGCGCTCGAACCAGCCGATCATGCCGGTTTGCGTGTCCTCCGGCATCGCGCTCATCTCGCCCCAGGCATAGGCGAAGAAGCCGAGCGGGCGCGAGGCGGTGACGGTCGGGTCCTTCTGGCGCAGCGAGCCGGCGGCGGAATTGCGCGGGTTGGCGAACGGCGCCTCGCCGGCTTCGACCTGCTTCTTGTTCAGCGCGAGGAACGCCTTCTTGGTCATGTAGACCTCGCCGCGCACCTCGCAGATCTCGGGCACGTTGCGGCCTTTAAGCTTTTGCGGAACGTCCTCGAGCGTGCGGATATTGGCGGTGACGTCCTCGCCCTCGGCGCCGTCGCCGCGGGTGGCCGCAGTGACGAGCTCGCCGCCCTCATAGCGCAGCGACATCGACAGCCCGTCGATCTTCGGCTCGGCGGAGAAATCGATGTTGTCGTCGGGCAATTTCGAGGAAGCGCGCGATGCGGTCGACGAAGTCGCGCACGTCTTGCTTCGCTGAAGGCGTTGTCGAGCGACAGCATCGGCACCGAATGCCGGACCTTCCTGAAGCGCCCGGACGGCGCCGCGCCGACCTTCTGCGACGGCGAGTCGGCGCTGACCAATTCGGGAAAGCGCTCTTCGATGGCCGTGAAGCGCGCCCGCAGCGCGTCGTATTCGGCATCGGAAACGCTGGGCGCATCGTCCTGGTAATAGCGCCTGTCGTGGCCCTCGAGTTCGAGCGCGAGCCGCATATGCTCGATTTTCGCCTGCGGTTTGCTGAGCTTGGCGACGTCGGGGAGTGCTGCTTTCTTCGCTTTGCTGGCCATGCGCGGCTCGCCTACGAGGCCGCTCTCAAGAGCCGCTCCGCCGCCGCCCGCGCTTCGGCGGTGATCTCGGCGCCGGCCAGCATGCGGGCGATCTCCTCGCGGCGGTGATCGGCGGCGAGCGCGTTGACGCGGGTGGCGACGCGCTTGCCCTTGTCCAGCGCATCCTTGGAGATCAGCAGATGCTGCCCGGCACGCGCGGCGACCTGCGGCGCGTGCGTGACCGCCATCACCTGCACCTTCGACGCAAGCCGCGCCAGGCGCGTGCCGATGGCATCGGCCACCGCGCCGCCGACGCCGGTGTCGATTTCGTCGAACACGAGCGTCGGCGCCGAACCGCGGTCGGCCAGCACCACCTTGAGCGCCAGCAGAAAGCGCGACAGCTCGCCGCCGGAGGCGACCTTCATCAGCGGCCCCGGCCGCGTGCCCGGATTGGTCTGCACCCAGAATTCGATGCGGTCGATGCCCTGCGGGCCGGGCGATGCTTCATCGGCCTCGATCTGCGTGGTGAAACTGGCGCGCTCGAGTTTCAGGGGCGGCAACTCGGCATTGACCGCCTTGTCGAGCTTGGTCGCGGCCTTGGCCCGCGCTGCCGAGAGTTTGGCGGCAGCCGCGCCATAGCGCTGGTCGGCTTCGGAGGCCATGGCTTCGAGCTTCTTCAATCGCTCGGCGCCGGCATCGATCAGCGCGACGTCGGCGGCCATCTTGCTGGCGAGCGCGGCGAGGCCGTCGACCGGCGTGGAATATTTGCGCGAGGCCGCACGCAGCGCAAACAGCCGCTCCTCGATGCGTTCGAGCTCGGCCGGATCGAAATCGGCGGCGGCGAGCGCGGCTCGCAGATGCTGATCGGCCTCTTCCAGCGCGTTGATCGCGGCATCGATCGCCTTCACGGCGGGCTCGACCAGCGCAGGCGAATTGGCGGCGCGGCGCTCCAGCCGACGCACGGCTGCCGACAGCGCCGGCACCGGTGAATGCGAGCCGCCGATCGCCTCCTGCGCCTCGCGCAGGTCGGTTGCGATCTTCTCGCCCTGCATCATGATGGTGCGGCGGGAGGCGAGCGCCGTCTCCTCGCCGTCCCGCGGCGCGAGCTTCTTCAATTCGTCGGAGGCGTGGCGCAGATAATCGGCCTCGCGCGCCGCGCGCTCCATCCCGGCGCGATGCTCCGCCAGCGCGCTGGCCGCGGTGCGGCGCGCTTCCCACAGCGCTTCCAGCGCGGTGACGTCCTTCTCGAGGCCGGCAAAGGCATCGAGCAGGCGGCGATGCGTCGAGGCATCGACCAGCGCGCGCTCGTCGTGCTGGCCGTGAATCTCGACCAGCGCGCTGCCGACCGCCTTCAGGGTCTGCACGCTGATCGGCTGGTCGTTGATGAAGGCGCGGGTGCGCCCGTCGGCGAACTGCACGCGGCGCAGGATCATCTCGCCGTTATCGTCCAAGGCCGTTGCCGGCGAGGATTGCCGCAGCCGGATGCCCCTTGGGCACGTCGAACACGGCAGTGACCTGCCCCTGCTCGGCGCCGTTGCGCACGAGGCCGGCATCGCCGCGGCCGCCGAGCGCCAGCGCAAAGGCATCGAGCAGGATGGATTTCCCCGCGCCAGTTTCGCCGGTCAGCACGGCTAGTCCCCGGGAGAATTCGATATCGAGCCGTTCGATCAGGACGATGTCGCGGATCGACAGACGCGCCAGCATGCGGAGACAGATTCCTAGCCGAGACCCAGTTTCTTGAAGGCCCTGGAAATATAGGAACCCTGATTCTCGCTCGGCTCGAGACCGCTGGACTTTACAAGATTGTAGGCGTCCTTGTACCAGCGGCTGTCAGGAAAATTGTGTCCGAGCACGGCCGCCGCGGTCTGCGCCTCGCCGACGATGCCGATCGTCAGATAGGCCTCGGTGAGGCGGTACAGCGCCTCCTCGACATGACGCGTGGTCTGGTAGCGGGTCACCACGGTCTTGTAGCGGTTGATGCCGGCAGTGAAATCCTTCTTCTCCATATAGTAGCGCCCGACGGCCATCTCCTTGCCGGCCAGCTGGTCGCGCCCGCCTTCGATCTTCGACTTGGCGGCAGTGGCGTATTCTGAGGTCGGGTATTTGCGTACGACTTCCTCGAGCGCAGCGATCGCCTTCTCGGTGCGGCCCTGGTCGCGCGAGATGTCGGGAATCTGGTCGTAATGCGAAGCGGCAATCAGATACTGCGCGTAGGCCGCATCGGGGCTGCCGGGATGCAGTGTCACGTAGCGGGTGGAAGCGCCAATGCAGCTGTCGTAGTCGCCGGCGTTGTAGAAGGCATAGGCCGACATCAGGAGCGATTTGCGCGCCCAGTCTGAATAAGGATGCTGACGGTCGACCTCTTCGAATTTCTTCGAGGCCGCCTTCGGATCCTTGCGCTGGTTCATCAGGTACAAGCCCTCGTTGTAGAGCTTGTCCGCCGGCTCCTCGACGAAGGTGTCGTCCTTTGACATGAACTTGTCCCACAGCCCGCCGGTGCCACAGCCGCCGAGCGGCACTGCAAACAATGCCAACAGCCCGGCGAGCCGCAAGGGCCGCGTGAGCCGGGCCAGGCGGGCCTTTGATCGCCATTCGAGCGTCATACGCTGTGCCGACATGAATTGGACCTGACGCCTGTGGTAGATGCGGTGCCTGCAGCGACCCCCGTTACGGCCGCAATGATCGGTTTCCCCGCAACGCGCACGCACGCGCGACCGCGGGCCTGTTCTACCCGAAAAAACCCCACTGACCAACCGCATAGGCAGGCATTTCGCCCGGATTAAGGCGGCCGGCCCCAAGCCTTACCAATTGTGGTTACTACGGAAAACGGACCGGAGCGCCGGGCTTTCTAGAGCCAGGTCTTCAACAGCTTGGTCTTTCAACAGCTTGGGCTTTCAGGACACGTCGGGGCTGTAGGCGGGCGCCATCATGCCGGAGACGGCACGGGCGCCGGCCTCGGCCGGAACACGCGAGCGGCGGGCCGGCTCGCCCTCGACCACCCGCCAAGCGCTGCGGTCGGCAAGGAGCGCACTCAGCACGGCGTGATTGAGCTTGTGGCCGCCGCGGATCGAGCGGAAGGCGCCAAGCAGCGGCAGGCCGGCAAGCGCGAGGTCGCCGATGACATCAAGCACCTTGTGGCGGGCGCATTCATCGGCAAAGCGCAGGCCTTCGGCGTTGAGCAGGCGCTCATCGTCGAACACCACGGAATTCTCGAAGGAGGCGCCGAGCGCGAAACCCGCACTCCAGAGACGGGCGACGTCGTTCATGCAGCCGAAGGTGCGGGCACGGCTGATTTCGCGGCGGAAACGCTCCGGGCTGAGTTCGAGCGTATAGTTCTGCTGGCCGATCACGGGATTGGCGAAGTCGATCTCGACCTCGGCGCGGAAACCCGCTGCATAGGGCCGAATTTCGCCGAAGCTGTCGCCGAGCGCGACCTGGACGGGCTTGAGGATCTGCATGAACCGGCGAACCGCCGGCTGGGCCACGACGCCTGCCTGGTCGATGGCGGCGACGAACGCGGCCGCGCTGCCGTCCATGATCGGAACTTCGGGGCCGTCGATTTCGATGGTGGCGTTGTCGACGCCCATGCCGCGCAGCGCTGCGAGCACGTGTTCCGCAGTGGAAACCAGCGGGCCTTCGCTGTCGCCAAGCACGGTGGCAAATTCGGTGGCAATGACCGATTCGGCGGTCGCCTGGACCTCGCGGTCGGCGCCCTCAAGGCCGGTACGGACAAAAATAAAACCTGCATCGACGGGTGCAGGTCCAATGGTGAGATTGACGGGCAAGCCGGAATGAACGCCCACGCCAGTCACAGTGGCTTGCGAACGAAGCGTTGTTTGTCGGCTAAATTTCATCCGAGAACTGCCCACTACCCGACTAAACTCAAAGACCAGTTTGACCCACTTGTGAGGCCAACTCGCTCTTCAAGCTCCCCTAGTCGCGGCAAACCATAGTTGTTGCCCGAAAGCGCGCCAACTCACGCTTTTTTACCGATTGTTACCCCATCTCTGCCGTATTAGCGCCAAAGCTTAACCAAATTGCGGAAGCCAAAGGCACCATTCCGGCGTACTGATTAAGCCGGAGAAAGAATAATTAATCATTTAAAAACAGAGAGTTGCCGTTTTCCCTCGCGAGGCCCCATCTGTGGAAAAGTAAAGGCCCCGGCGGGTCTGCCGGGGCCTTTCGCGAAGTCAGGATTGTAACAAGCTTCAGTTGGCCTGCCGGCGCAGGAAGGCCGGAATATCAAGATGGTCGTCGCCCTGTGGCGCAGGCGCAACAGGGGCCTGGCGGCCATGGGCATCCAGTCCTTGCGGGGCCGGACGCTTGGCGTATTCGGACACCGCCTCATTGGTCGCGATCTGTTGGGCGACCGACCGGGCGGGCTTGCGTTCCGGCAGCGGCGGCATCGCGGGGCCGGTTGCGCGGGCCGCGATCGGCGGTTCGCTCTCCTCGTCGCGGCGGCCGAGGCCGACATTGGCGAGGCGCTGCAACAGCGACAGGCGGGTCTTTTGCGGATGCTCTTCCTCGGTCTCGCCGCGAGCCTGACGAATCTCGGCCTGGGCCGGCATCGGCAGGTCCTCGAACTTCGGCATCCGCGGCGCGCGGCTCGGCGGACGCTCCGCAGCCTGCGGGATGAAGTTTTCCGGCGTCGGCGGCTCTGACGGCTCGGCGCGGGCCTCCTCATGGTCCGGGAACAGGGTCGGCTTCTGCGCAACCGGACGCACAGTGACGTCGCCATAGGATGCACTCTGCATCTGCGGCGCGGCGGACGGTGCATCGGGCGCAACGGCCGCCGCGATCGCGGCAAGCGCGGCGCGCTCGATATTGCTGGTAGCGCGCTGCGCGGCAGCTGCCGGTGCTGCGGCAGGCGATGCCGCTTCCAGCTTCTGCATACGCTCGGCGGTGCGCAGATTGTCGGCGCGCAGCCGCGCGGTGAGATCGGCCAGGCGATTCTCCGGCGAAGTCACAGCCGTTGCGGCCGGCGCGGCGTTGGTGTTGATCGAGCGGGCGACCGCCGCCTGCTCGATGCCGGTGGCGACCACGGAGACGCGGATCAGGCCGTCGAGCGCCTCGTCGAAGGTGGCGCCGACGATGATGTTGGCGTCCTGGTCGACTTCCTCGCGAATTCGGGTTGCGGCTTCGTCGACCTCGAACAGGGTGAGGTCCCTGCCACCGGTGATGGAGATCAGAAGGCCGCGAGCGCCCTTCATCGAGCTGTCATCGATCAGCGGGTTGGCGATCGCGGCTTCCGCGGCGGTGAGCGCGCGCTTGTCGCCGGAGGCCTCGCCGGTGCCCATCATCGCCTTGCCCATCTCACGCATCACGGCGCGGACGTCGGCGAAGTCGAGGTTGATCAGGCCTTCCTTGACCATCAGGTCGGTGATGCAGGCGACGCCCGAATACAGCACCTGGTCGGCCATCGCGAAGGCGTCGGCGAAGGTGGTCTTTTCGTTGGCGACCCGGAACAGGTTCTGGTTCGGGATGATCAGCAGCGTATCGACCACCTTGTGCAGCTCGTTGATGCCGAACTCGGCGGTGCGCATGCGCCGCGCGCCCTCGAAGTGGAACGGCTTGGTCACCACACCGACGGTGAGGATGCCCATGTCGCGGGCGATCTTGGCGATCACGGGGGCTGCACCGGTGCCGGTGCCGCCGCCCATGCCGGCGGTGACGAACACCATGTTGGCGCCCGAGAGATGATCGCGCAATTCGTCGAGCACCTCCTCGGCGGCGGCGGCGCCGACGTCCGGCTGCGAGCCGGCGCCGAGGCCTTGCGTCACCTGGGTGCCCATCTGCACGATGCGTTGCGCCTTCGACATCGTCAGCGCCTGCGCGTCGGTGTTGGCGACGACGAAGTCGACGCCCTGCAACCCGGCAGTGATCATGTTGTTGACGGCATTGCCGCCCGCGCCACCGACGCCGAAGACGGTGATCCGCGGTTTCAGCTCGCTGATGTCAGGGGGTGTGATGTTGAGTGCCATGGTTGCCTCTCGTAGCTACGCGCGCGTTGTTTCGCCACGGCCGGCGGCCGCGGGTGTTGGTGAAAGTCGGTTGATGAAGATGCCGGTCATCAGAAGCCCTCGCGAAGCCATCGTCCGACCTTTCCGAAGTATCCGTCCGTCCCTGTCTTGAGCTGCCGCGTATGCCGCGGTTCGACATGTTCGAGGTGAGCGTATTGCGGGTAGACCAGAAGGCCCGCGGGCACCGAGAAGGAGGCGCCTTTGGCCTCGTTCGGCAGCCGGCCAAATCCTAACGGGCGGCCGATCCGCACCGGGCGGTTGAGAATACGGGTGGCGAGTTCGACCGAGCCGGTCAGTTGCGAGGCGCCGCCGCTCAGGACGACGCGCGCCCTCGGCTCTGCTGCAAAAGGGGACTCCGCAAGGCGGTCCCTCACCATCTCAAAAATCTCCTCGGCGCGATGCCGGACGATGTTTGCGATCGTGGCGCGGGACACGATCTGCGGGACCTCGTGGTCGTCGCCCGCAGTCGGAACGGACATCAATTCTCGCGCGTCGGACCCGCCGGTCAGCACGGTGCCATATAACGTCTTGATTCGCTCGGCATCCGCAATGCAGGCGGAGAGTCCGCGGGCCAAATCCATCGTGATGTGTTGCCCGCCTACCGCAAATCCGCCCGCATGAACGAAGCGGCCGGCCGAATAGGTGGCGATCGTGGTCGAGCCGGCGCCCATTTCGACCACGGCGGCGCCGATATCGGCCTCGTCGTCGGTCAGGACGGCCAGTCCTGCGACATAAGGACTCGCCGTCATCGCCTCGACATTGAGGTGGCAGCGCTCGACCACCAGCATCAGGTTGCGCGCGACCGCGGCGTCCGCGGTGACGACGTTCATCTCCACCCCGAACTGCCGGGCAACCATGCCGCGGGGATCGCGGATGCCCTTGACCCCGTCGACGGAGTAGCCGACCGGCAGCGCGTGCAGCACGGTGCGGCCTTCGCCGGTGGCGTGGCGCATGCCGGTGGAAGTGACGCGAGTCACATCGGCTGCGGTCACCGAGCCGCCCTTGATGTCGGCGGCAGCCTCGACCAGTTGTCCCTGCAGGCGGCCGCCGGAAACCGACAGCAACACCAACTCGACCCGCACCTTGGCCATGCGCTCGGCCAGCGCCACGGCCTGGCGCACCGACTGTTCGCACTCGGCGAGGTCGACCACGGAGCCTGCCTTCATGCCGCGCGACTGGATCTGGCTGTAGCCGATCAATTCGACCGCGTGGCTGCGGCCGCGCAGCGCGTCGTTCGGCGGGCACGGCTTCAGCCGCGCGATCATGCAGGCGATCTTGCTGGTTCCGATATCGAGCGAAGCGACCAGCGCGGTGCGCTTGGCCATCGGACGCGTCTTCGGGGTCTGGGTGCGATCGAGGCCGGTCATGCGTCACCGGCCTTTTTCTTCTTCTTTTCCTTGAAGAGCTCCTCGCGGGCCTTTGCCGCGTCTTCGGACAATTGCACGGTCAGCCGGTCGGGAAGACGCATGTCGACCACGACGATGTCGCGGGAGAACAGCTTGTCGTCCTTGTCCATCTTGCTGAGTGCAGCAAGCGCGTTGCCGACGTCGTTCTCCGGCAGGCGGATGTCGAGGCCGTCCTTGAGGCGCAGATTCCAGCGCCGTTCGCCGACGAAGACCGCGGCCTTCGTAATGGAATGCACCTGCGGATAGCGCGCAAGCAGCGCCAGGAAATCGCGGGCGCGGGTCTCGGCGCCCTTGCCGACCACGAGCGGCAGCGAAAGGAAGCGCCGCGCCACATAGGGCTCAAGCACCGCGCCGTCCTCGGCGATCACCGAAAGCCGGCCGGCCTGCTGCCACAACGCAAACGCCGTGCGTTCGACGATGTCGATCTGCAACTGGCCGGGATAGAATTTCAGCACGGTCGCGTCCGCAATCCAGGGATTGGCCTTGAGCTTGTCGCGCACGGTGGCGGCATCGAGGAAAAGCAGCGACGAGCGGCCGTTGACGCCGCCGATGCCGAGCACCTCGTCCTGGCTCAACTGCTTGCGGCCGTTGATTGCGACCGCGGTGATGCGGAAGCCGGCAGAGTTGGCGAGCGCGTTGCGGCTGTCGGCAAGCTGCGCCAGCACCGCATCGACGTGACCGCCCTTGGTGACGCCGAGCGCAGCGCTGCCGAGCAGCGTCACCAGCGTCAGCATCAGCACGGCACGGCGCGGCGAATAGCGTTCGAGCCAGAGGATGGCGCGCGACGGCGGCTCGCGATCGACGGCGCGTCGCGCGCGCACGCGCCCCACGCCAAAATATTCGCGCAGCAGCACGGCCGCACCAATGGCGGCCGCCTTCAGGTCAGTCTTCGGCTCAGCCGATCGCCTGGATCGAGCGGAGCGCCCTGCACCATCCATTGCACGAGCCCGTCAATTACGATCCGCAAGTGTTTGCGGGCGTTGGCACAAATGGCGTCTCGGTCATGCCGTCACGGCCGGCCGAGCGCACACCTGCGCCGCCAGCGTTAACCTTCGTTCTTCCTGGTAAACAAAGGGTAAAGCCGGCCGGCCCACGCGCCGATTTGGCTCGTGCTGTGAGGGGTTTGCCGCAGCTTTGTCGTGCGTTAGGGAACCCGGACCCGCCGGGCGGAAACGGCCTTTGGCACTATCTTTGCGTGCGCTTGATCGCCAGCGCGACCTGATCTTGCAGGAAATCGCTAAAGCCGATGCCCTCGGCGTTGAGCATCTTGGGGTAAAGCGAGGCCTTGGTGAGGCCGGGCAGCGTGTTGGTCTCGAGGTAGATCGGCCCCTTCGGGGAGATGATGAAATCGGATCGCGAATAGCCGGAGCATGACAGCGCGCGATGTGCCTTGACCGCGAGGTCCTGCAGCTGCGCCGTGACTTCGGGCGTGAAGCGGCCGGGACATATCTCCTGCGTCGACTTCAGGAGATATTTTGCGGTGTAGTCGAAGCGGCCTTCGGCCGCGACGATCTCGATCGGCGGCAGCGTAAACATCTTGCCATCCGACTGCTCCAGCACGCCACAGGTGGCCTCGCCGCCTGAGATGAATGGCTCGATCAGATATTCCTCGGCCTTTGCTGCATTGCGGACCGCGACGAGATCCTGCTTTGCAACGACGTAGATCAGGCCATAGCTCGACCCGTCCTTGACCGGCTTTGCGATCAGCTTGCCGTATTCGGCAAAGGCTTCGTCGAGATTGGAAAGATCGATTCCCGCTGGCGAGGCGACACCGCCCAGCGCGGCAAAGCGCTTGGCGGCAGTCTTGTCGAAGGCAAGATGCGAGGACGCCGAGCCCGAGCCGGTGAAGGGGACGCCGCGCATTTCGCACATCGTCTGCAATTCACCGTTCTCCGCCCTGCCCCCGTGCAGGGCAAGCACCAGCACGCGGCCCTCCGCCTTGGCGCTGTCGAGCGCCTGCGCCAGCGGCACCCCGCGGCTATCGGGCTGAAACTCATCCTCGAACGGCCGCTTGTGGCCAAGCAATTGCGCCGGCGTCACTGCATGTACGGTGTCGGCGACGTGCCAGAACCAGAGGTCGGCGTCGGGCAGCGCCTCGCACAACGCTTGCGCCGTGGCGACCGAAACCAGCCGCTCCTTGTTGGTGCCGCCGAAGAGAATGGTGTTGCGCATCTTACCTCGCGTTCGTCATTCCGGGATGGTCCGAAGGACCAGACCCGGAATCTCGAGATTCCGGGTTCGCGCTAACGCGCGCCCCGGAACGACAATTAGTTGGGAATCCCAATCCGTTTGATTTCCCAATGCAGCTCTATACCGGAATTTGCTTTAACGCGCTCGCGCACGGTTTCGCCCAGCGTTTCAATATCATGGCCGGTGGCGTTGCCGGTGTTGATCAGGAAGTTGCAGTGCATTTCCGACACCTGCGCGCCGCCGACGCGCAAGCCCCGGCAGCCGGCGGCGTCGATCAGTTTCCAGGCGCTGTTGCCGGGCGGATTCTGGAAGGTCGAGCCGCCGGTCTTTTCACGAATGGGTTGAGCGGTCTCGCGGTGGGTCTGTACCTCGTTCATGCGCGCGCGGATGGCGTCCGGCGTGGCGATGGCGCCGCGGAACTTGGCCTGCGTGAAGATGATGGAGGGATCGACGCCGCTGTTGCGGTAGACGAACTTCATGTCGGCGTTGGAGAAGGTGTGCTTGGTGCCGTCGCGGCCGATGCCGGTGGCTTCGACCAACACGTCCCTGGTCTCGCGGCCATTGGCGCCGGCATTCATCCGCAGCGCGCCGCCGATGGTGCCGGGAATGCCGAACAGGAATTCCATGCCGCCGATACTGGCCGATGCCGCCGTCTCGGCGACGCGCTTGTCGAGGGCGGCCGCGCCTGATGTCACCGTGTCGCCTTCCGCGCTGGTTTCGCCAAAGGCGCGCGGCGCAAGGCGAATCACCACGCCGGAGATGCCGCCATCGCGCACGATCAGATTGGAGCCGACGCCGACGACATAGACCGGCAACTCCCTCGCGAGAGCTTTAAGGAAATAGGCGAGATCGTCTTGATCGGCCGGCGTAAACAGCACCTGCGCCGGCCCACCGACGCGAAACCAGGTGAGCTCGGCAAGCGACTGGTTGGCGAGCAGCCGCCCGCGCAGTTGCGGCATCGCGGCTTTGAGGTCTGGCGTGATGTCGGGGAAAGTCAAATTACCCCTCTATCCGTCATGGCCGGGCTTGTCCCGGCCATCCACGTCTTGCAGAATTTCAACATGGCAGGTGGCTACGTCTACATTTTGACCAATCGTCCGAACGGCATCCTGTATGTCGGCGTGACGAGCGATCTTGTCCGCAGGATATTCGAGCATCGCTCCGGATTCGTCGACGGCTTCACGAAGCGATACGGTTTGAAGAGGTTGGTATATTTCGAGCAATTCGATGACATCCGCGACGCCATTCAACGCGAACACAACATCAAACACTGGTCGCGCGCCTGGAAAATTCGGACGATAGCTGCTGGAAATCCCGATTGGGGCGATCTCTACGACGAAATCACGAAGTGAAGACGTGGATGGCCGGGACAAGCCCGGCCATGACGAAACTGAAAGTATCCCGTCCATCACCCCAACGCTTTCAACTCGCCCGGCAGAGCGTAGGCCCATTGCGTGATGTTGCCGGCGCCCAGGCACACGACGAGGTCGCCTGATTTGGCAAGGCCATGCACGATCTTTGCGAGCTCACCGGCGTTCGGCAACGGGATGATCTCGCGATGGCCGTGCGCGCGCAGGCCCGTGACGAAATGGTCGCGATCGAAGCCCGCGATAGGCGCCTCGCCGGCCGGATAAACGTCGGCGACCACCACGGTGTCGGCATCGTCAAAGCAGGTGCAGAACTCGGCGAATAGCGACTGCAGGCGGGTGTAGCGGTGCGGCTGCACCACGGCGATGATCTTGCCGTTGGTGGACCCGCGCGCCGCCTGCAGCACGGCCGCAATCTCGACCGGATGGTGGCCGTAATCGTCGATCACGGTGACGCCCTTCCACTCGCCGGTGCGGGTGAAGCGGCGCTTGACGCCGCCGAAGCCGGCCATCGCCTTGCGGATGGCGTCATCGGACATGCCGAGCTGGTGCGCCACCGCAATCGCAGCCGTTGCATTGAGCGCGTTGTGCTGTCCCGGCATCGGCAGCGTGATATCGGAGATCTCGTGCGCTGCCCCGGTCTTGCGGTCCCGGATCACGACCTTGAACTGCGAACCGCCGCCCATTGCAACAAGATTGGTTAGCTGCACATCGGCCTGCGGGTTCTGTCCGTAAGTGATAATGCGGCGGTCCTCGATCTGGCCGACCATGCCCTGCACCACGGGATGATCGGTGCACATCACGGCAAAACCGTAGAACGGCACGTTCTCGACGAAATTGCGGAACGCCTCCTGCACGGCTTCGAAAGTCTTGAAGTGATCGAGATGTTCGGGGTCGATATTGGTGACGATGGCGACTTCGGTCGGCAGCTTGAGAAAGGTGCCGTCGCTCTCGTCGGCCTCGACCACCATCCAGTCGCCGGCCCCTAACCGCGCATTGGTGCCGTAGGCGTTGATGATGCCGCCATTGATTACGGTCGGATCGAAGCCGCCGGCATCGAGCAGGGTTGCCACCATCGTGGTGGTGGTGGTTTTGCCGTGGGTGCCGGCGATGGCGACGCAACTTTTCAGCCGCATCAATTCGGCGAGCATTTCGGCGCGGCGCACCACGGGAATGCGCGCCTCGCGCGCCGCCATCAGTTCCGGATTGTCGCGCTTGATCGCGGTGGAGACCACAACGACGGCCGCGCCCGCGACACTCTCGGCCTTGTGGCCGACGCTGACCTTGATGCCGTTCTTGCGCAGCCGCTCGACATTGTAGCCGTCGGAGGAATCCGAGCCCTGCACGGTGTAGCCGAGATTGTTGAGCACCTCGGCGATGCCGCTCATACCGATGCCGCCGATCCCGATGAAGTGGATGGGTCCGATCTCGCGCGGCAGTCTCATGTGTCGTCCTGTTATTCCCTCGTCATGCCCGGGCATAGCCGTCCGAGGACGGCGTCGCTTCCGCTCGCCTATGTCCCGGGCATCCACGTCTTCGAGAGCCCTTATTAAAGACGTGGATGGCCGGGACAAGCCCGGCCATGACGCGAGAACAACAGAAATTCAAGCGTTTGGCCTAGATTCCGGCGACTTTGGCCACCAGATCGGCAAGCCGCTCGGCGGCGTCGAGGCGGCCGGCACCGCGGGCGCCGGCGGCCATGGCGGTGAGGCGCGCGGGCTCAGCGGCGAAGGCGGAGATTTCGGCGGCCAGCCGGTCCGGCGTGAAGTCGGATTGCACGATGCGGACCGCGCCGTCGACTTGCGCCAGCACGCCGGCATTGGCGAACTGGTCCTGGTCGATCGCGCCGGGCAGCGGCACCAGGATCGAGGGCCGGCCGATCGCCGCGAGTTCCGCCACCGTGCCGGCGCCGGAGCGCGAGATGACGAGATGGGTGGAGGCGAGCCGCGCCGGCAGATCGGAGAAGAACGGCGCAAGCTCGGCGTTGATCTTGAGCCGGTCGTAAACGGCGCGCACCCGCGCCATGTCTTCCTCGCGCACCTGCTGGGTGAGCACGATGCGGCTCCACAGCGCCGGCTCCAGCCGCTCGACGGCAGGCGGCAGGATATCGCTCATCACCCGCGCGCCCTGGCTGCCGCCGACCACCAGCAGACGCAACGGACCGTTCGGCGCGGGCGGATCGTAGTTCACGGCGGCAGCAGTGAGAATTGCCGGCCGCATCGGCGTGCCGACGGTGGCGGTCTTTCCCGCCAGCGCCGGATCGCGGTCGAGCACGCCCGGCAGCGAGGTCGCGATTGCATCGACACGGCCGGAAAGGAAGCGGTTGGCGCGGCCAAGCACCGCATTGGCGTCGTGGATGATGGCGGGCACGCCCGACAGCCGCGCCGCCATCAAGGGCGGTACGGTCGGATAGCCGCCGAAGCCGACAACTGCTGATGGTTTCAGCCGCCGCACCAGGTTGAAGGCAACCAATGTGCCGTAACCGAGCATGATCGCGGTCCGGGCCAGCGAGATGGGGTTGCGGCCGCGCACCGTCTCGCTCGGCACCACGTCGATCATGTCGCGGGTGAACAGGCCGCTGTAGCGTAGCGCGCGCGCATCGGTCGCGAGCCGCACGCGATAGCCGCGCCTGATCAGCTCGACGCCGAGCGCCTCGGCGGGAAACAGATGCCCGCCGGTACCGCCGGCAGCGAGGAGGATGAGGGGCGCAGGGTTCATGCCACGTTGATAGCTGACGGCGCCGCGCGCGTCACCTGTCCCGGAAGGCAGCCTCCGTCATGGCCGGGCTTGACCCGGCCATCCACGACTTTCTTGCGAGTGGAGACGAAGACGTGGATGCTCGGGCATAGGCGAGCGGAAGCGACGCCGTCCTTCGGACGGCTAGGCCCGGGCATGACAACCTTTGTGCTTAGGCGTAACTGCGCACGCCGGCGTCGTTGTTCGACTCGATCTCGGTCCGTGGCCGCAACCGCGTCAGCGCCAGCATCATGCCGACGCCATAGGCGAGCGAGATGATCGAGGAGCCGCCATAGGAGATGAACGGCAGTGTCATGCCCTTGGCGGGGATCAGCTGCAGATTGACCGCCATGTTGATGGCGCCCTGCACGCCGAACAGGATGGCGAGGCCCGAAGCGGCAAAGCGCGCAAACATGTCCTCGCTGGAATAGGCCCGCGACAGCGCGCGGATCACGATGAAGGCGTAGAGCGCAAGCAGCATCAGACAGAGGATGATGCCGAATTCCTCGGCGGCGACGGCGAACACGAAGTCGGTGTGGCTGTCCGGCAGGCTGCGTTTGGCGATGCCCTCACCCGGCCCGAGGCCGAACCAGCCGCCGTTGAAAAAAGCTTCCATCGCGGTATCGACCTGGAAGGTGTCGCCCGAGGCTGGGTTCATGAAGCGTTTGATGCGGCCGGCGACGTGCGGCACGAGCAGATAGGCGCCGAACAGGCCGGCACCGGCGGCGCCCGCGAGTCCCGCCACCCAGATCATCCGCATGCCGGCGATAAAGAACAGCGCCCCCCACACCAACAGGATCAGCATGGTCTGGCCGAAATCGGGCTCCATCACGAGCAGTGCGACCAGCAACAGCAGCATCCCCAGCGCCATCGAGGTCGCCGGCATCTCCGGACGCTTGGTCGATTCCGCAAACAGCCACGCCGCGACGACGACGAAGGCGGGCTTTGCGGATTCGGAGGCCTGGATGTTGACGCCGAGAAGCGTGATCCAGCGTCTGGAGCCCTTGACCTCGGGCCCGAACAACAGCGTCGCCACGATCAACGCGATGCTGACCGCGAACACGATCAGCGCGGTACGGCGGATCTGCTTTGGCGACAGGAAGGAAACGCCGATCAGCACGAGGGAGGCCGGCAGCAGGAACAGCACATGACGGCCGAAGAAATGGAAGGGATCAAGCCCGATGCGGGTCG
The DNA here is from genome assembly GCA_963816655.1 of uncultured Alphaproteobacteria bacterium. Classification (GTDB taxonomy): domain Bacteria; phylum Pseudomonadota; class Alphaproteobacteria; order Rhizobiales; family Xanthobacteraceae; genus Bradyrhizobium. Next base: position 178,337 of record CAWFLW010000029.1, read on the forward strand.
CCACCGGCGGGCTTGCCGCCAGCGACAGGATTACGCCGGTCAGCATCAGCGCAAGGATCGCGGCCAATAGCGGCTTGTCGACGGTCCACCACCATTCGGAAAACGGGGTGCGTACTTCGCGGGAGAGCATAGGCGTCCCCAATGGGCAGAGGTCCGTCCCATTGGTGGCGGAGGTTGGTTACCGGGGGGTTAATGGAGTGCGTAACTTTTGAGGGAAGCTTCGTAGGATGCTAGCCCGCTGGCTTCGTGCTCCGCAGCGACGCACGCGCCTCCAAGGCGGAAATTCCCATCCTCACACCACCGGCTTGACGCCTGATAGCGCGGTGACGAGGTCGCGGAAGGCGGCGCCGCGGATTTCGAAATTGCGGTACTGGTCGAAGGAGGCGCAGGCCGGCGACAGCAGCACGACGGGATCGGCGAGCCCTGAGGCTTCCGCATCGCGCGCGGCGCTGGCGACGGCAACTTCCAGCGTCTGCGAAATCTCGTGCGGAACGAGGTCACCGAGCGTGACGGCGAATTCCGGCGCGGCCTCGCCGATCAGATAGGCCTTCTTGATGCGCGGGAAGTAATCCTTGAGGCCGGTGATGCCGCCGGCCTTCGGCTTGCCGCCGGCGATCCAGAAAATTTCGCCGAACGACGACAGCGCATGCGCGGCGGCATCGGCATTGGTGCCTTTGGAATCGTTGACGAACAGCACATTGCCGCGGCGGCCGACCTGCTCCATGCGGTGCGCCAGGCCGGGAAAGCTGCGCAGGCCATTCTGCAATGTCTCCGCGCTGATGCCCATGGCAAGCCCGCAGGCCGCAGCACAAGCCGCATTCTGCGCGTTGTGCAGGCCGCGCAGCGAACCGATGCCGCCGAGACGCGCGATCTCGCTGCGCGCACCGCCGTCGGCGCGCACGACGGTCTCGCGCTCGACATAGATGCCGTCTGGCAACGGATTCTTCACGGAGATGCGCACGACATTCTTGCCGGCGCGATCGAGCCGGTCGGCGATGTTGCGGCACCAGCCGTCATCGACGCCGACGATCGAAGTGCCCTGCGGCTGCACGCCGGCGACAAGCCGCGCCTTCACCGCCGCATAGTGCTCGAGCGTGCCGTGGCGATCGATGTGGTCCTCGCTGACATTGAGCAAAATGCCGACGGAGGGATCGAGCGAGGGCGCCAGATCGATCTGGTAGGAGGACATTTCGATCACGTGCACCCGCCCCATCCGCGGCGGCTCCAGCGACAGGATCGCGGTGCCGATGTTGCCGCCCATCTGGGCGTCGTAGCCGGCGAATTTCATCAGGTGCGCGATCAGGGCGGTGGTGGTCGATTTGCCGTTGGTGCCGGTGATCGCAACGAACGGCGCATCGGGGGCGTGACGCCGCCGCTCGCGGCAGAACAACTCGATGTCGCCGATCACCTCGACGCCGGCCTGGCGGGCCATCAGCACGCTCCAGTGCGGCGCCGGATGGGTCAGCGGCGCGCCAGGGGTGAGAATCAGCGCGGCGAATTTCTGCCACGACACCGCGCGCAGATCCGCGGTGATGAATCCGGCTTGTACGGCCTTGGCGACATTGTCGGCGCTGTCGTCGGCGGCGATCACTTCGGCGCCGCCCGCCTTCAGCGCGTGACAGCTTGCAAGCCCCGAACCGCCGAGGCCGAACACCGCGACCGTCTTGCCCGCAAAGGAGGTGACGGGGATCATGACTTAGGCCGTCATTCCGGAGGCCGCGCAGCGGCAATCCGGAATCTCGGGGATTCCGGGTTCGTGCTTCGCACGCCCCGGAATGACAGTGGAGAGGTCGAGAGTGTGTCACCGCAGTTTCAGCGTGGAGAGGCCGGCGAGCGCCAGCATCACCGAGATGATCCAGAAGCGGATCACGATCTGCGGCTCGGTCCAGCCCTTCTGCTCGAAATGATGATGTAGCGGCGCCATCATGAACACGCGCTTGCCCGTCATCTTGAACGACAGCACCTGCACGATGACGGAGATGGCTTCCAGCACGAACAGCCCGCCGATCACGGCGAGCACGATCTCGTGCTTCACCGCCACCGCCGTGGCCCCTAACATGCCGCCGAGCGCAAGCGAGCCGGTATCGCCCATGAAGATCGAGGCCGGCGGCGCATTGAACCAGAGGAAGCCGAGGCCGGCGCCGAGCACCGCGCCGCAGAGCACGGCGAGCTCGCCGGTGCCGGCGACGTAGTTGATCTGCAGATAATCGGAGAACACGGCGTTGCCGGTGAGATAGGCGATCATGCCGAAACTCGCGGCCGCGATCATCACGGGCACGATGGCGAGACCGTCGAGGCCGTCGGTGAGATTGACGGCATTGCCGGCGCCGACGATGACGAAGGCGCCGAAGATCACGAAGAACCAGCCGAAGTTCAGCACGACGTCCTTCAGGAACGGAATCGCCAGCGACGTCGAGGCGGCATCGCGGCCGAGCCGCACCAGCATATAGCAGGCCGCCACCGCGATGATGCCCTCGATCAAAAGCCGCAGCTTGCCGGCGAACCCGCTGTGGGTCTGCTGGGTCACCTTCAGGTAATCGTCATAGAAGCCGACGAAGCCGAAGCCGAGCGTCACCGCCAGCACGATCCAGACATAGGGATTGAGCGGGTTGGCCCACAGCAGCGTCGAGACCACGAGGCCCGAGAGGATCATCAACCCGCCCATGGTGGGCGTGCCCTTCTTGGCGATCAGGTGCGACTGCGGACCATCGGTGCGGATCGGCTGGCCCTTGCCCTGGCGCAGCCTCAAGTGATCGATGATCCACGGGCCGAACAGGAACACGAACAGCGCACCCGTCACCATCGCCCCTCCCGTGCGGAAGGTGATGTAGCGGAACACGTTCAGCAGTCCCTTGAGGAATCCGAGGATCGGGACCGTGTTCGAAAGCTCGATCAGCCAATACAACATTCAGTAGGCCCCATGCCGCTTGTGCGGCTCAACGCGTTGCGGCGCGACAATCATTTTCGCCCTCGAACCGCAACGCCCTTTAACCACGATCGCACGGCAAGCGCGAGTCACGCCGGGTAGAAACAGCGGCATGGCGTTACGCCCTGGCCTGCATGGCAGCGACGAGCCTGGGGACGAACTTGTTCACCCAGAACATCTTCTTGCTACCCTTGACCACAACGACGTCGCCGCCGCGCAAAAGCGAGGCGACCGCACTTGGCTCGAGCGTCGCCGGATCCTCGTGCCAGCCGAGGCCCTTGTCGGCCGGCAGGCGGTCATAGAGATGTCGCATCAGGGGACCGACGCAATAGACGCCGTCGATCCCGTCGAGATGCGGCGCGAGGCGCTCGTGATAGCTCGGCGCCTCGTCGCCGAGTTCCAGCATGTCGCCGAGGATGGCAATGCGGCGGCCTTTTGCAACAGGCCGCGCCTTCAGGCTGTCGAGGGCGGCGACCATGCTTGCGGGGTTGCCGTTAAAACTGTCGTCGATCAGCGTGGCGCCGGCCACCGTCTGCTCGACGCCGCGGCCGGTCATGATGCCGACCTCGCCGAGTTCGGGCGCGAGTGCGGCGGCATCGAGGCCGGCGGCATGCACGGAAGCGAATGCGGCGAGCGCGTTTTGCAGTCGGTGCGGCGCGCCCGGCGTCAGGCTGAAGGAAATCTGTTGACCCGCGATGTCGGCACTGACGTCCCAGCTCTCGCCGCGGGCGCTGTGCTTGAGTTCGCGAATCTCGGACGCACCGCCAAAGCGGATCACCCTGCCCGGCCATTCCGGCGCGTTCACGTCGGTGGGCAATACCAGCACGCCGTCATCAGGCAGACCAAGCGCGATACTGACCTTCTCGCGGCGGATCGCTTCGAGGCTGCCGAGCTTTTCAAGATGCACCGGCTGCACGTTGACGACCAGCGCCACCGTCGGCCGCGTCAGCTCCGACAGCCGCGCGATTTCGCCGACCTGGTTCATGCCCATCTCGACGACCCAGGCGCTGGCTGCGGGATCGCCATTGCACAGCGTCAGCGGCACGCCCCAGAAATTGTTGAAGCTGGAGGGGCTGGCAAAAGCACGCGGATAGGCGGCGATGAATTCCTTGGTCGAGGTCTTGCCGGCGCTGCCGGTCAACCCGATCACCGGTCCCTTGAAGCGCGCGCGCGCCGCGCGGCCGAGCGCCCAGAGGCCGTCGATCAGCGTGTCCTTGACGACGAGCTGCGGGACCGTGACGCCCTCGATCTTGTGCGGCACGATCATCGCCACGGCGCCTGCAGCCTGCGCATTCGCGGCAAACTCCCAGCCGTCGCGCGCGCTGGCAAAGCTCGAGATGAAACCGCCGCTCGGCGTGCCGCTCAGCGCCACGAACAGGCTGCCGGGTTTGACGAGGCGGCTGTCCTGGGTGACGAAGTTGATCGGCGTGTCCGGGAATTTTTCCGAGATACCCAGCGCACGCGCGACTTCTGCGACAGTCCATAACGGCTTTGCGCTCATGCGACCCTCGATGCCAGTGCGGCGGCGACCGCGTCGTGATCGCTGAAGGGCAGCGTCTGGCTGCCGACGATCTGCCCGGTCTCGTGGCCCTTGCCGGCGATCAGCAACGCATCGCCAGGCTCGAGCGCGGCAATGCCGGCCTTGATCGCCTCGGCGCGGTCGCCGATGTCGGTCGCGCCCTTGGCCGCGGCGAGGATGGCGGCGCGGATCGCGGCCGGATTCTCGCTGCGCGGATTGTCGTCGGTGACGATGACGCGGTCGGCGTTCTCGCTTGCGATCGCGCCCATCAGCGGGCGTTTGCCGGCGTCGCGGTCGCCACCGGCGCCGAACACGACGACCAGCTTGCGTTTCGCATAAGGCCGCAGTGCCTGCAGCGCCTTGGCCAATGCGTCCGGCTTGTGCGCGTAGTCGACGAAGATCGGCGCGCCGTTGCGCTCGCCGACCCGCTCCAGCCGGCCTTTGGCACCCTGCAGCTTTTCGAGACCGGCAAAGACGTTGGCCGCGTCGCTGCCGGTGCCGATGGCAAGACCCGCGGCAACCAGCGCATTCTCGATCTGGAATTCACCGACCAGCGGCAACGCGATGGCGTGCTTGCGGGTGCGATGCTCGATGACGAGCTTTTGCGCAAAGCCGTCGATCGCGGCGTCGACGAGGCGGATGCCTCTGTCGCCATCCGCCTTGCGGCCGGTCGCGATGATGCGCAGCTTTCGCGAACGCGCGGCGTCGATCACTTCCTGCGAGCAATCATGATCGGCCGAGATCACCGCCGCGCCGCCGTCGGCGACGAGATCGCGGAACAGCCGCAGTTTTGCGTTGAGGTAATGCGCGACATCAGGATGATAATCCATGTGGTCGCGCGTGAGGTTAGTGAAGCCGCCGGCGGCAACGCGCACGCCGTCGAGGCGATACTGGTCGAGGCCGTGCGAGGAGGCTTCGAACGCCAGATGCGTGACGCCGTCGCGCGCGATCTCGTCGAGCTGGCGATGCAGCGCAATCGGATCGGGCGTGGTGAGCGAGCCGTAGATCGTGCGCTTCGGCGAAACGAGACCGATGGTGCCGATGCTGGCCGAGGCATGTCCCTCCGCCTCCCAGATCTGCCGCGTGAAGGCGGCGACCGAGGTCTTGCCGCTGGTGCCGGTGACGGCCGCGATGGTTTCGGGCTGGCGCGGGAAGAATTTTGCCGCAGCCAGCGCCAGTGCGCGGCGCGGATTACCAAGAACCACGAACGGGATTTTCGCGAGCCCCGGCCGCTGGTCGCTCGCAACCGCAACGGCACCGGCGGCGATCGCGGCATCGACAAAGCGCGAGCCGTCGGTCTTGTGGCCTGCCAGCGCAAAGAACAGGTCGCCCGGCTTCACCACGCGGCTGTCGACGGCAAGTCCCCGGACCTCGACCGCCTCGGCTTGCGGGTCGATCGTGGCATCGGTGCCAAAGAGGTCGCGAAGTCGCATGCTGTTCCAGTCCGGCCGCCCGGCGGAGACTCACCATCCGCAGGCTAAACCAGTGGATTACTGATTTGTCTTCGATGCCGCAAGAATGAGGCGCTCGGACGGCGGCAGGTCGAAGCGGGGTTCGATCCCCAGGAGCGGCGCAATACGGGCGATCACCTTGCCGCCGGTCGGCACTGTGTTCCAGCCGGAGGTGATGAAGCCGCTGGTTTCCGGCAGAGGCTTGGGCTCGTCGAGCATGATCAGGAGCTGGAACTGCGGGTTGTCGGCCGGCAGGATGGCCGTGAAAGAGTTGAGCACCTGCTTCTTGGAATAGCGGCCGTTGACGACCTTTTCCGAGGTGCCGGTCTTGCCGCCGATATAATAGCCCTTGACGTCGGCCTTCTTCGCCGTGCCGATCTCGGCATTGAGCCGCATCAAATAGCGGATCTTTTCCGAGGTCTCCGGCCGGATCACCTTTTTCGCCATCGCTCTCGCCTCTTCCTCCGAGCGCTTCAGGAAGGTCGGCGGAATCAACAGGCCGCCATTGACCATGGCATTGATGCCCATCACCGCCTGCAGCGGCGCCACCGCGATGCCGTGGCCGAACGCAATGGTGATGGTGTTGAGTTCGCTCCAGCGCTTGGGCACCAGGGGCGAAGTGCTCTCGGGCAATTCGGTGCGCAGCCGGTCGAGCTGACCGACCTTGCGCAGGAAGGCCTTGTGCGCCTCGACGCCCTGGCTGAGCGCAACGCGCGCCGCACCGACGTTGGAGGAGAAGGTGAACACTTCCGACAGCGTGATCGAGCGGCCGAGCGGATGGGTGTCGTGGATGGCGAATTTGCCATAGTGCAGCGCGCCGCGCGCATCAAACAGCGTGTTGAGATTGGCCTTGCCGGAATCGAGCGCCATCGCCAAAGTCAGCGTCTTGAAGGTCGAGCCCATCTCGAACACGCCCGTGGTGAGGCGGTTGATACGATCGGGGTCGTGCGCTTCCTTCGGATTGTTCGGATCGAAATCCGGTAGCGACACAAGCGCCACGATCTCGCCGGTCTTGACGTTGGAGACGAGGCCGGATGCAGCCTTGGCCTTGAACTTTTCCTTGGCCTTCAACAGTTCATCGCGCAGCGCGTGCTCGACGCGCAGGTCGATCGACAATTCCACCGGACGCTGCAGGCGGTCGGTGGCAAAGCCCGCGCGGTGCAGATCGGCCAGACCGTTATTGTCCAGCCACTTCTCCATGCCGGCGATACCCTGGTTGTCGATGTTGACGAGGCCAATCAAATGCGCGACCTCGGCGCCGGTCGGGTAAACGCGCTTGTTCTCGCGCAGGAAGCCGATGCCGGGAATGCCGAGCTTGTGGATGGCCTGCTGCTGCTTCGGCGAGATCTCGCGTTTCAGCCAGACGAATCCCTTGCGCGTCGACAGGCGGTCGCGCACCTCGCCGGTGTCGAGGTCGGGCAGCACGCCGGTGAGCAGCTCGATCGCCTCGTCCTTGTCGATGATGCGACGCGGCTCGGCAAAGAGGCTCGGCGCCTTGACGTCGGTCGCCAGAATCTCGCCGTTGCGGTCGACGATGTCGGGCCGCGCGGTGGCGATCGCGTCCTGCGAGGCGGCGCGGCGCGCGCTGTGGCTGTCGGCGCCGATCGCAAACATCACCAGGCGCCCGGCGATGACGGCATAGACGCAGGCAAAGGCGAGGATGGCAAAGCCGACGCGGGCGCGCGCCTTGGCGTTGCGGTCGACATTGCGCCCGTAGAGCAGGCTGCGGATCAGCCGCGTCCGCCAATGTTCTGATCGCTTGCCGGGGGTGCGCTCGGTCATCGGCCCGCTCCCGGCGCCGGCACCGAGCCGGTGATGGTCGGGTGCACCGGCGGCCGCCTCGATGGAATTGAGCATCGAGCCGATCGGGTCGGGGTCGCGCGTGAAATTCGGCGGCCGCTCGGGCAGGTTCTTCAGCGCGTCATACTGGGTGGCGACGACCGGCTTCAGCCCGAGATGGCGCTCGGCAAGGCCCTGCAGCCGCAGCGGCGCATCGAGCTTGGCCCATTCGGCGCGCAGCACGGCAATGGCGTCGCGCTGCTCGCGAATTTCGGCGTTGAGCCGCTGCACCCGCTCGACGCGCGAGGTCGATTCCATCTTGATCCGGTAGACATAGGCCGCCGCAAACACCAGCATGCCGACGACGAGGAGGTGGATGATCCGCATGGTCAACCTCCCCTCATCACGTCGGAAAGCCGCGGCCAGTTCGGCAATTTGTCTTCGCCGTGCGCTGCTGCTGCCGTGCGTTCCGCGGCGCGCAGCTTTGCCGAGCGCGCGCGCGGATTGTTCGCGACCTCGGCCTCGCCAGCCACGACCGGACGCTTGGTCAGGATCTGGAAGCTCGGCGCGACTTGCTCGACCTCGGGCAGATGCCGCGAACCCGCGGTCACCTTGCCACGAACGGCCATGAAATTCTTGACGATGCGGTCTTCCAGCGAATGAAAGGACACGACGACCAGCCGGCCGCCCGGCTTGAGCACGCGCTCGGCGGCGGCGAGCGCCTGCGTGCAGCTCGTCGAGCTCTTCGTTGACGAAGATGCGCAGCGCCTGGAAGGTGCGCGTTGCCGGATGAATCTCGTTCGGCTTGGAGCGCACCACCTTCGAGACGATGTCGGCAAGCGCGCGCGTAGTGGTGATCGGCGCATCCTTGCGCGCGGCGACGATGGCATGCGCAACGCGACGCGAATGACGCTCCTCGCCGAAGATATAGATGATGTTGGCAAGCTCGGTCTCGGAGGCGCGCGCGACGACGTCGGCGGCGGTCGGACCCGACTGCCCCATCCGCATGTCGAGCGGACCGCCGAGGCGGAAGGAAAAGCCGCGCTCGGCCTGGTCGAGCTGCATCGAGGAGACGCCGACATCCATCACGACGCCGTCGACGGCCTCACACCCCTGCCCTGCGCAGACCTCGGCGAGATCTGAGAAACGGTCTTCGACCAGCACAAGCCGGCCGTCCGAGCCATCGACGAGGTCAAAACCATCAGCGATCGCGCTACGGTCGCGATCGATGCCGATCACCCTTGTTGCCGGAATTTCGAGGATCGCCCGGCTGTAGCCGCCGGCGCCGAAGGTGGCATCGACGTAGACGCCGCCGGCGCGCGGCGCGAGCCATTCGACCGCCTCGCGGCCGAGGACGGAGACGTGGCGGGCGGAGGTCATGCCGAAACCCCGGCGGCGCACCGGCAAAATCGCGGGAACTTGGACAGCGACAGGCCCATGGCGCCTCAAATCTCTGCGCTTGGCCGGTCTTTTCCGGGAGAAAGACCGCAGCTCTGGCCCGCCGCGATGTTCCGCGTCAGGCCGCAAACCCTGATCTTTCGACGGAACTGGCTGGGCTGCCATGGCACTTCAAACGTGAAACAGGGCCTCGGCCGTCCCCCAAAAACCGGTTCGGCTCTTCACCACTTAGTAACGGCACTTACGCTTAAGAAAGCGTTGATGATCGGGAGCGGCTTTTGCGCAGTTTGGCGGCATGGCGCGTCAGCCACTGATGCGCCCCGCACACACTCCGCCAAAATGCGCGGCCGCAAAGAACTGCGCGATTGCCACGACCAAATCGTAAAGGAATAGTAAACGTCCACCTTTGTTTGCCGTTCTCTTGCCGGGTTTGGGTCTTGCAATGTCGTCCGGTTCGTTCGCGTCTGCTGGTATTGATTCGAAGCGTCAACGCGCCCTCCCTCTTCCGAAGGGCACCGCGGATATGAAGGCCTTTACCCCGGATTCCTCGATCGCGTCCGACGTCATCCCCTCGCCGAACTTTGGCGAGCGCAACAAGGGGCGGCTCGTGGACATGATCCTGCTGCACTACACCGGCATGCCCGACGTCGAGGGCGCGATCGCGCAGCTCTGCACGCCCGGCACCGACGTGTCCGCCCATTACATCGTGCTGGAGGACGGCCGCATCGTGCAATGCGTGCCGGAGGCCAAGCGCGCCTGGCACGCCGGCATATCGGCCTGGGCCGGCGAGGACGACATCAACTCCTGCTCGATCGGCGTCGAGATCGTCAACCGCGGGCATGATTGGGGCTATCCGGACTTTCCGCTGCGCCAGATCGCCGCTGTGATCGCGCTGTGTCGCGGCATCATGCTCCGCCGCAACGTGCCGCCGCATCGGGTACTGGCGCATTCCGATGTCGCGCCGTCGCGCAAGAAGGATCCGGGCGAAAAATTTCCCTGGCACTCGCTGGCCAATTCCGGCGTCGGCCACTGGGTGCAGCCGGCGCCGATCACGCGCGGCGAGTCGCTGAAGCTCGGCGCGATCAGCGACGATGTCGGCAACATGCAGACCGCATTCGCCCGCTACGGCTACGGCATTCCCGTCACCGGCAAGTATGACGGCGCGACCATGGAAGTGGTGGCCGCGTTCCAGCGGCATTTCCGCCCCCTTCGCGTCGATGGGGTCGCCGATCATTCGACCATGGCGACGCTGCATGCGTTGCTGTCGAGTCTGCCGGGCGATGCGGTGAATGTCGCGGCGGCGACATAGGTCCGCAGCGGCGGCGAGCCCCCTCACCCCTGCTTGCGGGGGAGAGCCGAGCGAAAGCTCGCTCTTGGAGGGTCGGGGTGAGGGGCAGCTTCCGCATTATCAAGAGAAAATCGTTTCGCCTCCCCTAGTCGGGAAAGCCAAACAGCTTCGCCGGATTGCGAACGAGTATCTTTTCCAGCGTCGCCGCGTCGGGCGCGTAGCGATACATCAGTTCGAGCAGGTCGGCATCGTTGGGCGGCTGCACCACCGAGACCGGATGCGGCCAGTCGCTCGCCCAGACGCAGCGCTCAGGCGCGGCCTCGATATAGGTGCGAGCAACCGGGATGACGTCGTCCCACGGCGGACCCGCTTTCGATGTCTTCTCGCCCAATGACAGCATCACCCAGAAATTGCCCTTCGAGAGCAGCTCCAGCATCTTGCGCAGGTTCGGATCATCCTTGCCGCGGGTCGGGTCCGGGCGCGCCATGTGATCGATCAGCACCGGCACGTCGAGCGACTCGATATTTTTCGACGCTCGATATGATGCCGTCCTTTTCCGGCTAAATCTTCGCATACCAGCCGAGCTCGCGGATGCGCGCGATCGCCCGTGCAAAATCCTTGTCCGAAAGCACAGCCCCCAATTCCTGGCGGAAGCTGAAGCGGGCGCCCCGGACACCGGCATCGTGCAGTTTGCCCAGATAGGCGTCATCAGCCTCAGCGAACACCAGTGCGTTGGCGCAGCCGCGATAATTCGATCCCATGGCGGCAAGGCCATCGAGCACCACCGCATGGTCGGCGCCGTAGGTCGTGGTCTGGACGATGATGCCGCGTTCGATTCCGAGCGCCTTGTGTACCCGCAGCGCCGCTTCCCATGTTGCCGTTGGCATCCGGTAGGCCGCGCCCGGCCGTTCCGGATATTTCTCCACCGGTCCAAGGACGTGAAACTGGCTGTCGACGGTTTTTGGCGGCGGCAGTCTGGATGGCCGGCGCGGGTTCGGATCAAACGGAAGATAAGTCGGCACGGCCAGTTCCTCGCTCAGTCAATGACGGCGGTGAAATCGCACTGCACCAGGGCGCCACCGTCCATGTTGTCCATCGGCAGCGCATGGCGCGCGGGCCGCGAATGCTCGTCGGGAAACATTTTCAGCCACTCGGCATTGACAGGCGCACGTTGCGAACGGTCCTTCAGCCACACGGTCATCTTGATGATGTCGTCGGTCGTGCCACCCGCCGCTTCCACGGTCGCTTTCATATGCGCGAACATGTTGGCGCATTGCGTTCGATACTCTCCGGCATGTTTCCGGTCGCGGGATCGCGGCCCAGAATGACGCCGGACATCACGAGGTTTCCGATCCGGGAAGCATTGGGGATGGGATTGGCGTGCTTGAAGGCGCCGATATGAACGCTCTTGCGGCGTGACTGTCCCGTCATGACGTTTGTTCCTCCGATTTCGGCGTTTGAAAGACGGTGTTCAGCGTCACGATCTCGCCGAGCCGCGCGTAGCGCGGGCCGGCGATGCGGGCGATCGGGTCGAGCGCTGCGGTTTCGACCTTACCGTTGTTCACCAGTCCGTCGCGGATGTGGATCATCACCACCTCGCCGACGATGAGCCGGCTTTTCGCCTCGCCGAATTCGATGCACTGCCGAAACCGGCACTCCATGGCGACCGGCGGCGCCGTCAGGCGCGGCACATTGATGAGTTCGCTGGGCGCGGTTTCGAGCCCGAGATGCTCGACTTCGCTGAAATCAGGCGGATGCTCGACGGAGCTGTCGTGGACGGCGTTCATCAACGGCGTGTCGGCGATGTGGATGACGTATTCTTCGGTATCGAGAATGTTATGCGCGGTGTCCTTGTAGACGCTGGCCTTGCGGCCAACGCTGATCGCCAGCATCGGCGGCTTCTGCGAGACGAAGGTGAATGCGCTGAAGGGCGCGAGATTGAGCACGCCGCTGCGCGACAGGCTCGTCACCCAGGCAATCGGACGCGGCACGACGATGCCGGTCATCAGCCTGTATGTCCGCTCCGCGCCAAGCTCCGATGGATCGATCCGCATGGTCGCCTCGTCGCCGTGCCGTCAGTCGGCCTTGATGTTGGCCTTTCGCACCACGGGAATCCACTTGGCGTCCTCGCGGGTCAGGTAGGCCGTGAATTCGGCCGGCGTCATCGCGACCGCTTCGGCGCCGAGCTTGGCAAATTTCTCCACCACCGACGGATCCTTGAGGGTCGCCACCGTTGCCGCGTGCAGTTTCTCAACGATCGGCCCCGGCGTTCCGGCCGGAGCAAACAGCCCGGTGAAGGTCTGGGCATCGAGATCCGGGTAACCTAGCTCCTTGAAGGTGGGCACGTCCGGCAGCGACGACAGACGCGCTGCACTGGTGACGGCCAGCGGCCGCAGCATGCCGCTCTTGAAATACGGCAGCGCCACCGAAATCTGATCGAAGGCGAACTGCACCTGCCCGCCGATCAGGTCATTGGTCGCGGGCGCGTTGCCCCGATAATGCGAAGTGACCCATTGCAGGCCAAGCGCGGACTGCACCAGCTCGCTCAGCAGGTGGTTGGTCGTGCCGGCGCCGGGCGATGCCATCGTCAGCTTGCCGGGCTCGCGCCGCGCAAGATCAAAGAACTCTTTGGCCGTCGTGGCCTGAACGGAAGGATGGACCTCGAGCACCAAAGACGTCATCGAAATAGTCGTGATCGGAAGGAAATCGCGCTTCCAGTTGTAGGCGTCGCGCTTTGAGATTTCGGGGGCAAACAGCACCGGACCGTTGGCGCCGACGAACAGCGTGTAGCCATCGTTGGCGGACTTTGCGAACGCTTCGCCCGCGATCAGACCGCCGGCGCCCGCCTTGTTCTCGATGACGAAGGGCTGACCGAGCCGCTCCTGCAGCTTGTCGGCGATGATGCGGGCCGCGGTATCGACATTGCCGCCGGCCGGATAAGGCACGATGAGGCGAACATTGCGCGCCGGCCATTGCTGGGCCGCAGCCGGCGCGGCAAGCGCCGCCGCGAGCGCAACCACCACTCCCGTCAGAAATCTCATGGCATTCTCCCGAAGCCCGGCAGCGGATCGAAATCCGCCTGTTCCTGTTGAGATCGGACCCGGGCTGTTTTGGCGGCTATCATTGGATTCGGGGCTTTACCTGTCGACCGAATTGTGCGGTTTTTGTCCACATTGTGGACAGGACGCCGGAATGAGCACCGAACGCAAGATAGAGCCAAGGCAGGGCGCGCAGGCCATCCGGCGCGCGCTCGCGATCCTGCGCATTCTCGCGGCGGGTCGCGAGACGGGTTTGCCGCTGGCGGACGTAATCCAGGCGACCGGCATGACCCGCCCGACGGTGCATCGGATCGTTCACGCCCTCATCGAGGAGGGTATCGTCGAGCAAAGACAGAAGACCGGCCGCTACGCGATCGGCAATCAGGTGCCGGAACTGGCGCTGGCGCGTCCCTCGCCCTCCCCGCTGCTTGCGATCGCGGAGGACGTTCTCAGGCGGACGTCGCGGCAGATCGGCGACACCCTGTTTTTGACGGTCCGCACCGGCAACGACACGCTGTGTGTCGATCGCAGGATCGGCTCCTACCCGATCCAGGTACTCTCGATCGAGGTGGGCGCGCGGCGGCCGCTCGGCGTCAGCAGCGCCGGTGTCGCCATCCTCGCAGCACTGCCGGCGCAGGATACCCGCAAGATCGTTGCGGCCAATCAAACCAGGCTCGCGGCGTATCGGACCACCAGTTCCTCAGTCCTTGCCCAGATCGCCGCCGCAAGACGGCGCGGTTACAACCTGCGTGAGGTCGGACTGGTGCAGGGGACGAAGTCGATCTCCACATGGATCAAGGCCGCCGACGGCCGCGCGGCGGCTGCGATCACCGTTTCGGCCGTGCGCTCCCGGCTCGGTCCGCGGCGCGAACATGAAGTTGCGGAAGTCCTGCTGAAGGCATCGTCCGCCATCGAACGGGAATTGCGCCCCGTCATCGTCTAGGAAGCGAGCGGCCGCCCGGCATCACGTCTTCGCAACCTGGTCAATCTCGGCGAGCCGCCGCGCATAAAGCCGCCGCAGCGGCGCGAGCTGCGTCGCTGTGGTCGCCGCCTGATAGGCCTCGCGCGCCGCCTCATGGCGGCCGAGCCGGCGCAGCAGATCGGCGCGCACCGCCGGTAACAGCTCGTAACCGTCGAGGCCGCCGCGCGCGGCAAGGGCGTTGACAAGGTCGAGCGCGCGAGCCGGACCATCAACCATCGAGACGGCGGCGGCATGGTTCAGTTCGATCACCGGCGACGGACTGATGCGCAACAAGACCTCGTAGAGACCGGCAATCTGCCGCCAGTCGGTATCCGCATGGTTTGGCGCGCGGGCGTGAAGCGCTGCAATCGCCGCCTGCACCGCATAGGCTTGCGGCCGGCCCGGGATGCGCAGCGCGACCTCGACGAGCTCAAGGCCCTCCGCAATCTGATCCCTGTCCCAGAGCGCGCGATCCTGCTCTTCCAAAAGCACGATATCGCCACCCGCGGTGGCCCGGCCGGCGCGGCGCGCATCGTGCAGCAGCATCAGCGCCAGCAGACCCTTGATCTCGCCGCGGCCGGACATCAGGCGATCGAGCAGCCGCGCCAGCCGGATCGCCTCGCGCGACAGGTCAGGCCGCAGCAGATCATCGCCTGAGGTTGCGGCATAGCCCTCGGTGAAGACGAGGTAGATCACCGCAAGCACGCCATTCAGCCGCGGCCCCAGCGCGTCGCGCTCGGGCACTTCATAGGGAATACCGGCAAGACGTATCTTCTGCTTGGCACGCACCAGGCGCTGCGCCATCGCATCCTCGCTCGTGAGGAATGCGCGGGCGACCTGCGCGATGGAAAGTCCACACACCGTGCGCAGCGTCAACGCCACCTGCACCTCCGGTGCGAATGACGGATGACAGCAGGTGAAGATCAATCGCAGCATGTCGTCGTCAAGCACGCCGCTGTCGGCTGCTTCGTCAACGCTCGCCGCGTTGATCTCGATCTCGTGCGTGAGTTGTAGCTGCTTGCCGCGGAATGCAATGTTACGACGAATGCGGTCGATGGCCTTGTTGCGGCCGACATTGACCAGCCAGGCGCGGGGATTGGAAGGGCACCCTTCGTTCGGCCAGCGTTCGAGCGCGACGGCGACGGCTTCCTGCAGCATGTCTTCGGCGAGATCGAAATCGCCGACGAGGCGGATCAGGGTTGCGAGCGCCCTTCCCGCCTCGTCGCGAAAGATTTTTTCGATCTCGCCCGGGGTCATGTAGTTTGCCGTTCAAGCGTCCAATGAGACGAGGTCAGTCGTAGACCATGACCGGTCTCACCTCGATCGAACCCGTCTTGGCGCCGGGAATGCGCGCCGCGACGGCCAGCGCCGCGTCGAGATCCTTGGCCTCGACCAGATAGTAGCCACCGAGCTGCTCGCGCGTCTCCGCAAACGGACCGTCCGTGGTCAACATCTTGCCGTCGCGAACCCGCACCGTGGTCGCTGTGGTGCTGGGCTGCAGGCCGTCGCCAGCCTTGAAATGGCCGCTCTGAACGATCGACTGGGTGAATGTGCCGTACTCCGCCGTCATCTGCTTGCGGTCGGCCGCAGTCATTTTGGTCAGCTCGGCTTCGCTTCGATAGATCAGCAGCAGGTACTGCATCTGTCGTACTCCTCTTGATCGGCTGGATCGCCGACATCAGGTCGAATGGACGGCGCGGCAAACGACACGTTCAGGATAATTTATTTTGGCCGGTTCCGGAGGCGCAATCCGCTTGACGCGGGCGGCCTTAGCCCCCATGCCTGATCCGTCAGTCGGCCGGACGGCCGCTCCCGCTACGGTCGAAAGGCTGCGGGGGAGGAAAGTCCGGGCTCCATCGACATACGGTGCCGGATAACACCCGGCGGGGGCGACCCCAGGGAAAGTGCCACAGAGAACGAACCGCCCTGCTCCACTCTTCGGAGCTTCGCAGGGCAAGGGTGAAAAGGTGCGGTAAGAGCGCACCGCGTTGCCGGCAACGGCGATGGCAGGGCAAACCCCACCGGGAGCAAAACCGAATAGGGACGGCACACGCGGAAGAGTTCGCCCTTGGGCGATAACACCGCGGGAGCGATGTCAGGCTCGCCGTCCGGGTAGGTTGCTCGAGGCAATGTGCAAACATTGTCCCAGAGGAATGGCCGTCACGTATCGTCGCGCGCAAGCGGGGCGGTGCCCTACAGAACCCGGCTTACAGGCCGGCTGATGCTCTAAAGTATGAGGGGCTCGGCGCAACACGCCGGGCCCCTCGCCTTTTTGGATCGCGCCATTCACTCGATCACTTCGTCGGCCAGCGACAGGAAATCGCGGGGAGCGACGAGCCCAAGCTCCTTCGCTGTCTTCAGATTGAAGACAAGCTCGAGTTTTGTCGGCTGCTCGACTGGAAGATCGGCCGGGTTCGCGCCCTTGAGGATCTTGTCCAAATGGGTGACCGCACGGCGGAACAGATCAGGCAAGCTCGCACCGTAGGACATCAGGCCGCCGCCTTCGACAAACTCCCGTGCGGCGTACATCGCCGGCAGCCGGTTCTTGGCGGCGAGCGCCACGATGCGCTTGTGCTCGCCGTAGAGCATCGGGCTCGGCAACACAATGAGAGCATCGGCGCGCCCTTGCGACATCGTGGTGAAGCCACCCTCAATGTCGTCAGGGCCAAGGGCCGGCACCATTTGCAGCTGTAGTCCGAGTGAACCGGCCGCAGCTTCTGTCTCCACCTTCATCGCGTCAATCGTGCGCTTGCCGTACGCCGTCGGATGCCAGAGCGCGGCGACGCGCGAAACGCGGGGGATGGCATCCTTCAGCAGCCCGAGGCGCTTGGCGATCAATTCCGGGCCGAGAAAGGTGGTGCCCGTAATATTGCCGCCCGGACGGGACAGGCTCGCGACCAGTTCATCGCCGACGGGATCGGCCATGCCGGCCACGACGATGGGGATCGTGCTTGTCGCCTGTTTGGCGGCGCGCGCCGGCGTCGTGCTCACCACGAAAATGACATCGACCTTGCGCTGAACCAGATCGGCCGCGATTTCCTTGAAGCGATCGGCGTTCCAGTCGCCGTAGCGACGCTCGATCGTGATGTTGACGCCTTCCGAGTAACCGAGCTCGCGCAACCCTTGATTAAATCCTACGACCCCGGGGGCATCGGTCGCGCCGGGGTTCAAGATGCCGATGACGGGCAGCTTTCCCTTCTGCTGTGCATGAGCCGCGAACGGCCACGCCGCCGCCGCACCGCCGGTCAATTTGATGAATTCGCGCCGCTGCATGCCAACCCCGAGCCCAGAATGCATCCTATCTAGTCGATCGGATACATCATAGCCACGCCGCCTTACGATTTTTGCTCCGCTGCAAAATCAGCGCGCTCCAGCAGGACGGCAATGACGAGGCCCGCGACCAACCCCCAGAAGGCCGCGCCGACATTCAGCAGCGCCACGTCGGCGACGGTGACGAGAAAGGCCACCAGCGCACCGAGCGAGAAACGGCCGGCGAACGCCGTGACGAAGGCGGCCTGCAATACCCGCAGCATCGCAAGACCCGCCAGCGCCGCCACGAACGATTTCGGCGCGTTGAGAAGCAGCCGCGTAAAGGTCGGCGCCAGCAACCCGAACAGCAGCGCCAGGAGACCGACCACGATCCCGGCGACATACTGCCGTTCGCGTTCGCCGCTGCCGACGATGATGGCATTGGTCGGCCCGGTGAGGCAGGTACTGATGCCGCCGACCAGCGCGCTCAACGCCGCACCAATGCCGCAGGCGATCGTCACCGCGTTGACCGGCGGATTGTGACCGGCAGATTTGAGCACGGCAAAGCCCTGGCCGTTCTGCACCACAAGCACGGTGATCGCCAGCGGCACGACAAGTTCGACGAGCGCGGCAACCGACCAGGCCGGCTGCTGGACGAGCGGCCGGATCAACTCGAACTGCAGCGGCGCCGAGGTATCGAACCGGCCGAGCAGGATCGTGGCCACTGCGCCGACAAGCAGCGCGCCGATGATGGGCGGACAGCGACGCCCCAGCTGCGGCATCACCGTCAGGACCAGCCAGGTCACCACCATCGGCCCCACGATGGCGGTGTCCGCGAACAGACCATGGATGAGGTCAAGGCCAAAGCGCAGGAACACGCCGGCGACCATGCCCATCACGATCGGCAGCGGCACGAGCGCCATCGCGCGCTTCACCCAGCCGGTCGCACCCAGCACCAGCATGAGCACGCTCGTGACGTAATAGGCGCCGACGACCTGCTGGAAGCTGAGATGCGTCAATGACTGGCCGACCAGAACCGTGCCGGGAATGGTCCAGAAGAAGGACAGCGGCTGCCGGTAGAGCCAGCAGCACAGGATGGTGATCAGGCCGTTGATGAAGAAGACGCCAAAGATCCATGAGGCGATCTCGGCTTCCGAGAGACCGCCTTTCGAGCCGGCCGTCAGGATGATGGCGAGCGGCGCGGTGACGGCAAACAGCCAGCCGATGAATCCATTGGAGGCGTACAGCAAGCCGAAGTCGGCGGCGAGTTTTCCGATGGATGGCGGTCGCTCGGCCGGTCGTTCGATAGGTGTGTGCATGAACAGGCAGGTAAGAGGACGATGGGCGGCAGGCGCTTGTAGCAGGTGCCGGTGCGTTCTGGCCTACGTTGCCGCAATTTTTTCCAGCAAGGCCATCAACGCGTCCGGCGCCGTCACGTTCGGCGCATGGCTGGCGTCGATTTCGTAATAGCCCCACGCCGGATCGCCCTTCGCCATTTTCGCGAACGGGCCGAACGTGTCTGATGGCGTGATCCGGTTGGCGTAGATGTAGCTGCGCGGCAGGGTCAGTGGGCCGCCTTGCAGCTTGAGTTTGGCTCTGAAAGCACTTGATCGGCATGTGGACGCGGCGCTCGCTCAGCCAGTCGACATCGGCGGGCGGCGTATCCGGCGGGGTCGGGTTCGGCGGCACGCGCCAGCCGTCGCCCGAACTTGCGAGTTCCTCGACGCGCTGCCGATCCCTTTCGTTCAGGTCGAGCAGCGACTGGCCATCACTGGGGAACGAAGGCATCGATATAGATGAGCTGTTTGACCTTGTCGCGCACGCGGTCTGCAACCCCTGTTGCGACCATGCCGCCATAGCTGTGGCCGATCAGGACGATGTCTCGCAGGTCCTCGTATTTGATGACGTTCAGCATATCGGTGATATGCGTCTCGAGATCGATCGAGGGAATGGCGAGATGCGCGCGCTCGCCGAGCCCGGTATAGCTCGGCGTCACCAGGCGATGGCCGGCCTTGCTCATCAAGGGATGCATCTTCTTCCACGCCCATCCGGCCGACCACGCGCCGTGACAGACCAGGAAAGTCTTGGGGGATATTGAACTCATCGAGGCGTTTCCCTGAACTTGTTATTTTGCTCGCGGGCGCGATAGTACCCGCCCGCCGCGTCGTGTAAACGTCGCTCAAAGACAAGGAAGGCAACGCAGAAATGACCGTCGCGGCCTACGCAATCCTGTTGTTCGGCGCGCTTGCCGGCGGATTCGTGTCGGGCCTCGCCGGATTTGGCACCGCGCTGATGGCGCTTGGCATCTGGCTCTGGGTGCTGCCGCCCGCGGTCGCGGTGCCGCTGGTGTTGATCTGCTCGGTGATCGCGCAGATCTCCACCTTGCGTTCGATCTGGAACAGCATCGATTTTTCGCTGGTCTGGCCGTTCGTGATCGGCGGCCTGATCGGCGTACCGCTCGGCACCAGGCTGATCGCGCATGCCGACCCCGCCGTGTTCAAGCTGACGGTCGGCATTTTTCTCCTGATCTTCCCGGCCGCGCTCTACTTCCAGCGCAGGAGCATGGCGATCACGTTCGGCGGCAAGGCGGCCGACGGCGCAATCGGATTCGCCGGCGGCATTTTGGGCGGACTGGCGGGATTGTCGGGACCGTTGCCGATCCTGTGGGCCAGCATCCGCGGTTGGAGCAAGGAAGAACGTCGCGGCATCTTCCAGATCTTCAATACCGCAGTGCTCGCCGCTTCGCTTGTCATGCAGATCGCAACCGGCTTTGTGAAGGTGGAGGTGTACTGGCTGGCGCTGATCGCTTTCCCCGGCACCATCATCGGCGCGTGGCTTGGCGCGCGAATCTATCACGCGCTGAGCGACCGTCATTTCGGCGACATCGTGCTGGGCCTGCTCTTCCTGTCGGGCCTTGGCCTCGTATGGAGCAGCATTGCACCGAGTTAGCCGCGCATGGCCGCCATGTGCACCGATTGATCTGCTGTACGGCGTGAGGCAAAGCCGCTATCGAATCGCGCCATGTCCTCCGCAACGCATGTCATGGCTTCATCTTCTTCGCGCGCGCGTCTCGGCCTCTTGCTCGGCTTCGTCGGCATGGTGATCTTCGGCGGCACCTTGCC
The DNA here is from genome assembly GCA_963816655.1 of uncultured Alphaproteobacteria bacterium. Classification (GTDB taxonomy): domain Bacteria; phylum Pseudomonadota; class Alphaproteobacteria; order Rhizobiales; family Xanthobacteraceae; genus Bradyrhizobium. Next base: position 199,068 of record CAWFLW010000029.1, read on the forward strand.
GGCGACGCGGCTTGCGGTGTCCGCCATCGATCCGGTCGCGTTGACGGCGATGCGCGCGGCGCTCGCCGGGCTCTGCGCGCTGGCGCTGCTGGTCGCGCTGCGCCGGCCGTGGCCGCCGCGCGCGCTGTGGCCGCAGCTCATCATCGCCATGCTGTGCGTTGCCATCCTGTTTCCGCTGTTGATGGGCTTCGGCATGCAGACGGTCGACGCCTCGCATGGCAGCGTGGTGTTCGGCGTGATGCCGATCGCCACCGCACTGGTCGCCGTCATGATCACGCATGAGCGGCCGCGGCCGCTGTTCTGGATCGCCTCGTTCGCGGGCGCTGCGCTGGTGATCGCCTTCGCGCTCCGGCAAGGCGGCGGCGCGATGTCGGTCGGCGACCTGCTGCTGTTCGGAGCCGTCGCGGTTTCCGCGATCGGCTACGCCTATTCCGCGCGGCTTGCCGCTCGACATGACCGGCTGGGAGGTGATCAGCTGGGTGCTGGTCATCATGCTGCCGATCTCGATCCCGGCGGCGCTTTTGACCATGCCCGCCGACATCGCGCAGATTCCGCTAAAGCCGATGCTCGGCCTCGTCTATGTCACGCTGTTCTCGCAGTGGATCGGCTTCTTTGCCTGGAACGCCGGTCTTGCGATGGGCGGCATTGCGCGGGTGTCGCAGGTGCAGCTGCTGCAGCCGTTCGTCACCTTTGCGCTCGCCTCCTTCTTCAACGATGAGACGATCACACTGCAGATCGTGCTGTTTGCCGCCGCCGTGGTCGCGACGGTGGCGATCTCTACACGGACGCGTGCGCCGACGGTGCCACCGGCTCGCCGCCAATGGCTCCCGGAGTGACCTTTCGCCCGAGCGGCTCCAGCCGCTTCCTGAACTCGCGGCGCAGCAACCACAGGCTGACGCCGGCCTGCAGCGTCGTCGTTGCAATCGACAAGTACCAGACGTGCTCGATCCGGAAGCCGGGCCGCGTGGAGAGCCAGATCGCCGGCACCGCGTAGGTGAGCAGACGCGTAGCCGAGCTCAGCAACACCGGCCTGGTGTTGCCTAGGCCCATGAACACGCTGTTGCAGGTGAAGATGAATCCATGCGCCACCAGATTGAGCGACACCAGTTGCAGGAACTGCGCGGCGACCGCCATGGCTTCCCGGTCGCTTGAGAAGCCGGCGAGCAACAGCCCGGGATTCCACAGCCCCAGGATCGTGAAGGCGATCATCACGGCGGTGCCGATCAACGCCGCCTTGACGAAGGTTTCCCGCACGCGGCCGCCGTTGCCGGCGCCGAAATTCTGGCCGACGATCGGCCCGGCGGCGAGCGCGACCGCCAGCGCCGGCATCTGGATCAGGCCGAGCACCCGCGTCCCGATACCGAAGCCCGCCTGGGCGGACGCGCCGAAATCGCGCAGCACGTAATAGATCACGGCCATCCAGACGAAGATGATGGCGAACTCGCCGCCGGCCGGCAGACCGACATCGAGGATGCGCTTCCATTGGCGGAACTGCGGACGCCATTGCGCGGGGTCGAAGCCGACATAGCGTTCGAGCTTGTGGAAATATACCAACAGCATCACCACGGCGATGAGAACGGCGAGTCGAGCTCGCAAGGCCCGCACCGGCAACGCCGAACGCGTAGCCGGTGCCCCAGCCCGTGATCAGGACCGGCGCCAGCGCGATGTTGATGATGACCGCGATCACCTGCACCAGCATGGTCGGCCGCACGATGCCGGTGGCCCGCAGCGCCGCCCCCATCACCTGCGTGGCGAATTGCAGCGCCAGCGCCGGCATGAACCACAGCAGATAGGTGGTGCCCGCTTCGACGGTGGCCTCGTCGGCGGCAACCCAGCGCATGTAGGGGCGCGACAGCACAGACACCCGCGACCAGCGTCAGCAGACCGCACAGCACCGACAGGACGATCGCCTGATTGAAGACGAGGTTGGCGTCGAGGCGGTCCTTGCGCCCCACGGCATGCGCGATCAGCGCGACCGTGCCGACGCCCAGCACCTGCATCAGCCGCATTGATGAGGAATCCGGCATTGCCGGCCGCGGCCACGCCGGCGACGGCGGCATCGCCGAGATCCGCAACGAAATACAGGTCGACCAGCTGGCAGATCATGATCGTGATCATGCCGACGACGATCGGCGGCGCCATGGTCAGGATGTGGCCCGCAATCGAGCCATGCGTAAGGTCTTTCATTTCAAATCCATCCCTGGCGCGTGGCCTGCCGGACATCGGTCCGTGTGGCCACGCGCCACAATTTACTCCGCCGCGTCGATGCGGCCGAACTCGGTCGCCTGCCGCTCGAACAGGCCGCGATAGATGCCGCCTTGCCGCGCGGTCAGCGAGGCATGCGTGCCCTGCTCGACGATCTCGGCCTGCGTCGAACACCAGGATGCGATCGAGGCTGCGCACGGTCGACAGCCGGTGCGCGATCACGATCGAGGTGCGGCCCTTCATCAGCCGCTCCATCGCCTGCTGGATCAGGCCTTCGGATTCCGAATTGAGGCTGGAAGTCGCCTCGTCCAGGATCAGGACCGGCGCATCCGCAAGGAACGCGCGCGCCAGCGCCACGCGCTGCCGCTCGCCGCCCGACAGCTTGACGCCGCGCTCGCCCACCAGCGTGCCGTAGCCCTTCGGCAGCCGCAGGATGAAGTCGTGCGCATTGGCAAGCCGCGCCGCCTGCTCGATCGCCGCCATGCTGGCGCCGGGCCGGCCATAGGCGATGTTTTCCGCCAGCGAGCGGTGAAACAGCACCGGGTCCTGCTGCACGATCGCGATCTGGCTGCGCAGCGATTGCTGCGTGGCCTTGGCGATGTCCTGGCCGTCGATCAGGATGCGGCCACTGGTGACGTCGTAGAGCCGCTGCACCAGCTTGACGAAGGTCGTCTTGCCGGAGCCGGAACGGCCGACCAGGCCGACGCGTTCGCCGGCGCGGATGTCGACCGACAGACCGTCGTACAGCGGCGTGCGATGGCCGCCGTAGAGGAAGGTCACGCGGTCGAACACGATGCGCCCGCCCTGGATGTCGATCGGTGTCGCATCCGCTGCATCGGCAATGCCGAGCGGTTCGTCATGGATCGCCACCAGCTCCTCCATGTCGTTGACCGAGCGCTGCAGGTTGTTGATGTGCATGCCGACGTCACGCAGGTAAGCGTGGATGATGTAGTAGCTGGTCAGGACATAGGTGACGTCGCCCGGCGTGGCGCGGCCCGCGATCCACAGCAGGACCGCGCCGCCGATCACGGACGCGCGGAAGCACAGCAGCACCGCGAGCTGCGCCGTCGAGGTGTAGTTGTAGCGCAGCCAGGTCCGGTTCACCCGCGCACGCCAGCGCGCGATGACGGCGGACAGCCGCGTATCCTCGCGCAGTCTCCGCGCCGAAGGACTTCACCACCGCGTTGCAGGTCAGCGCGTCCGCCAGCGTGCCGCCGACCCTGGTGTCCCAGGCATTGGAGACGCGCGCGGCCGGCGCGATGTAGCGGACCGAGAAGGTGATCGTCATCGAGACATAGACGATCGTGCCGACCGCGATCACCGCGCCGAGCGACGGCCAGTGCAGCCCGAGCAGGATCATCGAGCCCACCAGCACCGTGAGCGACGGCAGCAACGCCATCAGGATGGTGTCGTTGAGCAGGTCGAGCGCCCACATGCCGCGCGTGATCTTGCGCACGGTCGAGCCGGCAAAGGAATTGGCGTGCCAGTCGGTGGAGAAGCGCTGCACGCGCATGAAGGCATCGCGCGCCACGTCCGACATGATCTGCAGCGTGAACGGCACGATCGCCTGCAACCCGGTGAGGCGCAGGATCATCGAGGTGAGGCCGAGCGCCACGATGCCGCCGAAGGCGACAAAGGCCGCATGGCGCGCGTCGGCATCGTCGGCGCCGCGGGTCAGCGCGTCGACCAGATGGCCGGAGAAAACCGGCATGAACAGGTCGGCCGCGGTTGCACCCAACAGGCCGCCGGCGACGGTCGCCGCGCGCAGCGGCTGCTCCAGCCAGTGGCGGAACACGAAGGGAATCACCACGCGTATGGCGGCGGGACGGTCTTTTCGTCTGGCGGTCATGACATCATCCGGCTGCGCTCAACGCACACGCCGGCTCCATCTGGTGGACGCGAGCGCGCGGCAAACAGCCGAACGCGTGCGTCGTTAAATCGATAACTCATTGGGAAGTCTGGGAGATCGGGACTTCAGGCCCGATCGGCGCTGGTGGAAATGGCGCTTGTTAAGCGCGTACGCCCAGCGAAAGCATCGGACGCGGGCGTGCGATCTGCGAAATCGACATAGTCATGCAAATCCCTCCCCGGTTCGAGCTGATGCGGCGGTGCTTATAGATGCATCATGGCGGAATTGCAACATGGCGAGACGTGCACCGACGCCGGAACGATGCGAATATTTATGACTGTTGCTTCTCGGCGCTTGTCAGGCGGCGGTAGAAGGTCAGCGCGTTGCGATCGGGATCATAGAGAGCAAACTCGCGCGTCGAACGCGATTGCCCGTTGGACATCCCGCGTGCCGATGATCGGGTGGGTTTCCTTGAACATCGCAGGCTCCGGAAGACGCGCCGCTAGTGGTCCTGCGGCGCCGCGCCGGCCGAGGCCGCCGGCGACGGCTTGTTCAGCAGCAACACCAGCAGGCTCAGCGCGACATAGAAGATCGTCAGCATGAAGAAGGCGTCGCCATAGCCCATCACGGCGGCCTGGCGGTGCACGATCTGCGACAGTTGCTTCATCGCCATCATCGCGGCGTCGCCCATGCCCTGCATGCGCTGGGTGAACATGTTGAGCGTCTCGGTCGCGGTCGCATTGCCCCAGTTCACCCGCTCATGCAGCCGCGCAATGTGCAGGTCGGTGCGCTCGTTCAGCACCTGGTTGATGACGGCAAGCCCGACCGCACCGCCGAGATTGCGCATCAGGTTGAACAGGGCGGAGGCGTTCTTCACCCGCTCCGGCGGCAGTGTTCCGAGCGCAATGGTGTTGGTCGGTATCATCGCGCACATCATGCCGATGCCGCGCAGGATCTGCGGCACGAACAACTCGCAGAAATCGTAGTCCTTGGTGATCCCCGTCATCTGCTAGGAGCCGATCGCGAAGATGATCAGGCCGAACGCGATCATCAGGCGCATGTCGACGAACGTCATCAGGCGCCCGATGATCGGCGCGACCAGGAACATGGTGATCCCCGAGACGAACATGGTCTCGCCGATCATCAGCGCGCTGTAGCCGCGCACCTCCGCCAGATAGCGCGGATACATGTAGGTCAGGCCGTAAAGACCGACGCCGATGAAAAGCGCGATCAGGCAGCCGATGCCGAAATTGCGGTCGGCAAACGTGGTGAGGTCGACGATCGGTTCCCGCGCCGTGAACACGCGCCAGAAAAAGGCGATGGCCGACACCGCGCAGATCGCGGCACACGCCGCAATCGAGGTGTCCTGCAGCCACTCATAACGCGGGCCTTCCTCCAGCACATATTCGAGCGTGCCGAGGAAGGAAGCCATGAACAAAAGGCCCCACCAGTCGAAATGCTCGAGCAGCTTGAAGTCCGGCCGGTCGAAATCGCACAGGATCAGGACGCCGACGGTGATGCCGATGCCCGGCACGATGTTGATGAAGAACAGCCAGTGCCACGACATCCAGTCGGTGATGATGCCGCCGACGGTAGGCCCGATCGTCGGCGCCAGCGTCGCAACGAGCCCGATGATCGGGCCGACGATGTAGAATTTCGAGCGCGGAAACACCGTGTAGGCCGAGGCGAACACCGTCGGGATCATGCCGGCGCCGAGAAATCCCTGGATCGCGCGCCAGACGATCATCTGCTCCAGCGTCGAGGCGAAGCCGCAGAAGAAGCTTGCGATGGTGAAGCCGGACGCCGAGATCGCAAACAACAGCCGCGTGCCCAGCGCACGCGACATGAAGCCGGACAGGGGAATGGCGATCACTTCCGCGATCAGATAGGACGTCTGCACCCAGGAGACTTCGCTCTGACTCGCGGAAAGCCCGGCCTGGATCTCGGCGAGCGACGCCGAGACGATCTGGATGTCCAGGATCGACATGAACATCCCGAACACCATGATGAGGAACGCAAACAGCCGCTTCGGCGGAATCCGTTCCGCCGACGCGTCGGCGGGGTTCATCATCGCTGGTGGTGCTGTGGTGGCGTCGGCCATGGTGCACTCGAAGCCGGACGGCGCTGGCGCCGCCGCCTGCTATTTCGGATGGGTCGTTTCGGACAGAGTCGAGATCGGCCTCGTCGTCGGCGTCGTGCGCGCCCTCGCGGGTGTCGACGGTGGTGTAGACCGACATGCCGGCGCGCAGCAGGTTTTGCTTCGCCACGCTCTTCGGCACGCGGATGCGCACCGGCACGCGCTGCACGATCTTGGTGAAGTTGCCGGTGGCGTTATCAGGCGGCAGCAGCGTGAACACCGAGCCCGCGCCCGCCGAAATACTGTCGACGACGCCGGCGAACTTGCGGAAGCCGTAGGCATCGACCTTGATCGTCACCGGCTGCCCGGGACGAATGCGCTTCAGCTGCGTCTCTTTAAAGTTGGCGTCGATGAAGACCTCGTCGAGCGGCACGACATTGCCGAGCCGCTGGCCGGCCTGGATCATGTCGCCGACATTGACCAGACGGTTGGAGAAGGTGCCGTCGACCGGCGCGCGCACATAGGTGAAGTCGAGATCGCGCTCGGCCTTGGCAAGCGCGGTCTGCAATTCGGCGAGCTGCGCGCGCGCCTCGTTCTGCTGCGCCTTGGTCACCTCGACATTGTCGCGCGCGGCGTCGTAGGCGGCCTGCGCGGATTTCACGGCGGCGGCGCCCTGGTCGCGGCTCGCTTCGGACACTTCGTAAGTGGCGCGTGAGGCAAAGCCCTTGGTGCTCAGCGCCTGCTGGCGCTCGAAATCAAGCCCGGCGCGCTTCAGGGCGGCTTCCGCCGAGACGAGCTGCGCCCTGGATTGTTCGACGGCACTTTCCAGCGCGGTGACCTGGCGGCCGATGCGGTCGATGGTCGCCTGCTGGGTCGCGATCCTGGTGCGCGCGGAATCCATCGCGATGCGATAGTCGCCATCGTCGATGCGGAAGATGACCTCGCCCTTCTTCACAATAACGTTGTCACCGGGAACGATCGCGGTGATGTGGCCGGCGACGCGCGCGCCCAGCATGGTGTTGTTGGCGCGGACATAGGCATCGTCGGTCGAGACGTAGAACCGCCCGACGAAGACGTAATAGACGGCGTAGCTGGCGGCGGCGAGCGCAAGCAGCGCGACCACGCCCATCATGACGAATTTGCGCTTGCCCGATTTCGGCGCAGCCGTCACGGGAGCAGCCGTGCCCGGAGCGGTCAGTGGCGCAGCGGCGGGATTGCCCGCGGGCAGCGGACCAGCGGGCTCGACGGGATGCCGCTTGGTTTCGTCGACTACATGCGTGCGAAGCTGTTCGCCAAGATGTCCGCCGAGACCGGTCGCGGCATCGCCATCCGTCGTGCCCGGCTCCGGCCGGATGACGCGGGCGGCCTGGTCTCTCGCTGCGGCCATGACCGGCCTCCCCAAAACAATATCGCGGACACGCGCGCCCTCTCGGACGCAGAACCGCCTCTTTGACGACAATTATCATTGACCGAACGGTTCGGTCAAGCTACATTCGTATGCGTAGGACCATAAAGCAGGATTTGCCTGCACGAGGTTCCCACCGTCGGAATCTTTCCCGAGAAGCTAAACCAATGGTTGCAGCCACGTCCAACCCCATCCATCTCGTCGCCGACGAGGAAAGCTCGAAGCGCCGCCAGATTCTCGACGGTGCGCGCAAGGTTTTCCTCAATCTCGGCTTCGACGGCGCCAGCATGGGCGAGATCGCGCGGGCCTGCGGCGTGTCCAAGGGCACGCTCTATGTCTACTTCGCCGACAAGAACCGCCTGTTCGAGGCGATCGTCGAGGAAGAATCGATCGAGCAGGGCAAGATGGCCTTCAACTTCGATCCGGACCGCGATGTCGAGACCACGCTGCGCGAATTCGGCCGCGACTATCTCAAGCTCTTGTGCCGTCCCGGCGGCGGCTCCGCCATCCGCACCGTGATGGCGATCGCCGAGCGGATGCCGGAGGTCGGCCGCCGCTTCTACGAAAAGGTGCTGGAGAAAAACATCAGCCAGCTCGCCAGCCTATCTCGCCGCGCGCGTGAAGCCGGACGGCCTCGTCATCGACGACTGCGCGCTCGCGGCATCGCAATTCATGATGATGTGCCAGGCGAGCCTGTTCCTGCCGTTCGTATTCCAGGCAGCACCGGCCCCCTCCCCGCGACCGCATCGACGCCGTGGTGGAGAGCGCGACGCAGATGTTTTTGGCGAACTATCGCGCGAAATAAGCGCGAGCGACCGCCGTCCCCGCCGGTGTAAATCCAACTCGCCACGCAGATCGTATCGCGCCGCAGAGTGCGGTATGCTGTCCGAATGCCAACAAAGCGGATTGCCAGCCCCGAGCTCGAGGCGTTCGTCAACGAAGGCATTCGGCTGTCCAAGGAGCGGGGATATAATCCAGCGATCTTCGTCGGTATGCGCCATCAGTTTGGGACGATCGATGCGATCGAACGGCTGGTTCAAAGCGGCGAGTTGCAGAGCGGATTCAAGCGGCTCAAGCAACTGGGCTTGATCGACTGGACCATCGAATCCGCGGTCATCAGCTTCGCGGCCGAGTTCTCCAACAATGCCAGGCAATGCGCGGAATGGCGCCTCCAGCAGGTTCGCCCCGAAGGCAAGGGCGGCTAACACAGCTCACTCGCTGCACGGCGATAGCGCGCGAGGCCCGGCGCGGGCCAGCCAAGGGATGACCCGCACCGCCACGTGACATCAAGCGATGCTCACGCACCTCGTGCGAAATTACAGCTTCAGCCTGATGGTCCAGCGCCGCGACAGATCGCCGTCGCAATCGAATTGAACGCCCGGAACGTTATTGTCGGTCGATGTGCCGCCTGCGATCGTCGCGCATTTGCCGGTCTCCACGTTGCTGATCTGGTTGACGCCGCCGCCGGTGACGTCGCTGATCCGCCAGGTGCGCGAGCGATCATTGTCGCAATCGAACTGCAGGGTCGGAAGGTTGTTGTCGTGGCTGACCCCGCCGGCAATCGTCAGGCATTTGCCGGTTCGCACGTTCCGGATCTGGTAGACGTTGCCGCCCGACATCTCGCGCAGCATCCAGCGGCGCGAAGGATCCTGGTCACAGTCGAACTGCACGGTCGGAACGTTGTTGTCCGGGCTGACGCCGCCGGCAATGGTGAGGCACTTGCCGGTCTTGGCGTTGATCAGCATCACCTCGTTGAGGACTGGCGTGGCCTGGGTTTTCACGGCGCCGACGGCGCAGAACAGCCCAAGGGCGAACACGCCGGACGCAACCAGGCCGGCAGTGGGGCGATGGAAGGTTGTCATGATGTTTCTCCATGTCAGGGAGCAGCGCCGAGAGGAATTCCCGACAAACTGTTCCTTGTCCGGAGGGTTAGCGCGCTTTCGCTCCGTTGGTTGTGAACCAGCCAACACGCTACCTTGGATCACACGGAGTTGACGCCGCACCGTGTCGCAGGTGGCGCCCACACAAATCCGTTATTTGACATTTTCACCAAGAGTGTAAAATTCGTCAAATGAGCCCGCGCGACCGTATCCTGGAAGCCGCCATGTCGGTGTTTCGCCGCCACGGCTTCCGCCGTTCCTCGATCGAGGAAACGGCGGAAGCCGCCGGGCTGACGCGCCAGGCGCTCTATCATCACTTCAAGTCAAAGGAAGCGCTGTTCCGCGCCGTGATCGAGCGCGTGCATGAGGCCGCGCTCGCGGCCGGCGCCACTGCGGCGGAACAGCGCCGAGCGCGCCGGCAAGGCGCTGCCCGATATCGTGATCGCACTGGCGGCCGCGCGGCTCCAGGCCATCGTCGCTTCCTTCGAAGGCTCGCCCCATGTCGAGGAGCTGTTCTCCGAACATCTGATCCATGGCCGCGATCTCTATCAGCATTACGCGGTGCTGCACGATGCGCAGGTCGCAGCCGCCATCGGACGCGCCGTCCGCCGCGAAAAACTCACGCTCACAGCCGGCATGACACCGGCAAAGCTCGCCCGCTATGTCGAGCTTGCGATCCATGGCGCCAAGTCGGCGCACCCCTCGATGCAGCCGGCGGAAGCCTTCCTGCGCGATGTCGACGCCATGGTGCGCACCTTGATCGCCGGTGCCCTCGCCGCGTCGAAACCGAAATCCACCAAGTCCGCCCGTCCCGTCCGTAAAGCAGGAGTCCGGAAATGAGCACCATGACGATCAACGGCACATCCGCAAGCCTTCCCGACGATGCCGACGCCATGCTGGTCGATGTTATCAGGGATCAGCTCGGCCTCACCGGCACCAAGCTCGTATGCGGCTCAGGCGTCTGCGGCGCCTGCACCGTGCTGCTCGACGGCGCGCCGGTGGCAAGCTGCCTGCTGCCCGCCAAATCGGCGGCCGGAAAATCCGTCACCACCGTCGAAGGCATCGGCGCCGCCGCGCTGCATCCGGTGCAAAAAGCCTTCATGGCGCACGACGCGCTGCAATGCGGCTTCTGCACGCCCGGCTTCATCGTCGAGGCGGCGGCGTTCTGCGATCGCTGGCGGGCCACGAATGGCATGACGGCGCCGTCACGAGAGGAGATCGGCGCAGCGCTGTCGGGGCATCTCTGCCGCTGCGGCGCCTATGAAGGCATCTTCAACGCGGTGGCCGCCGCCTGCACCGGGCAGTTCGACGGCCGCGATATCCAGCCGCCGCGCGTCGAGGCGGGCGCCAAGGTGACGGGATCGGCCAAGTACACCGTCGACATCAGGCATGACGGTCAGCTCGAAGGCGTGATCCTGCGCTCCAACCTCGCGCATGCGAGGATCAGTGACATCGATCTTGCGGCAGCGCGCGCCATGCCCGGCGTTGTCGCTGCGATCTCGCTGCTTGGCGGGGACGGCATGGTGCGTTTCGTCGGCGCGCCGATCGCAGCGGTCGCAGCCAAAGACCGCAAGACCGCGCTTGCGGCGCTTGCGGCCATAAAGCTGTCGAGCCAATCGATGCCGTCGGTGATCGGGCTCGACGACGCGCGCAAGCCCGATGCGCCCGTGGTGTTCGACAAGGCGAGCCGCAAGAAGGCCGGCAACGTTTCCGAAGGCGGCGGCGGACCTGCGCCGTGGAAGGGAAACCTGCGCGGGCCCTCGGCGGCCTTCTCCAAGAAGGCGAAGAAGGCGCGAAGCTGGATCGGCAGCGCGCGTGAGAATGAGGATCCGCTGCTGGTCGAGGCGACGTTCCGCACCGCCACGCAGCAGCACACCTGCCTCGAGCCGCACGCCGCCGTGGCGCGCTTCGACGGCGACCGCCTCACCGTGCACGTCTCGACGCAAGCGGTGTTTCATCTCGGCGAACTGATCGCCAAGCGATTTGCCATTCCGCACGACAAGGTCCGCGTCATCGCCGATCATGTCGGCGGCGGTTTTGGCTCGAAGGCCAGCCTCGGTGTTGAGACAACGGCCGCGATCGAACTGGCGCGCGCGGCGCAAGCGCCGGTGCGGGTGGTGTTCGACCGGCACGAGGAACTTTCCGTCACCGGCTACCGTCCGGCGACCGAGGTGAAGATCGCGCTGCTCCCCTCGCCCGAGGGATCGCTGAAGGCGCTGACGTTCAAGGCATGGGCCGACACGGGAGCTGCAACCAATTCGACGCTCGCAGCCCTTGCGCGCCTGATCTATCCGGCGGAAGCCAAGGAGCTTGTCGATTTCGACGTCATCAGCAATCTGCCGCCCGGCGCGCCGTTCCGCGGACCCGGCGGACCGCCGATGGCGTTCGCGCTGGAGCAGGCCGTCGATGAAGCCGCGCTGCGGTTGAAGATCGATCCGATTGCGCTGCGCAAGCGATGGGACACCGATCCGAACCGCCAGCGGCTCTACGATTGGGCGTCCCGCCTCGATGTCTGGCGAAACCGGGAGAGCGCCGCGTCGCAAACCGGCCGCTATCGCCGCGGCGTTGGGGTCGCCAGCGGCTACTGGCTCTATCTCTGGCAACCCGGCTCCTCGATCGAGATCGCGGTGAAGGGCGGCCGGCTGATCGCGAGTTCATCGACGCAGGACATCGGCCAGGGCGCCCGCACCGTCATCGCCAACACGGTGGCGAACGAATTCGGACTGGAGCCGCATGAGGTGGAGGTGCGGATCGGCAACTCCCATTTGCCGGAAGGACCGGGCGCGGGCGGCAGTCGCGTCACGGCCTCCGTGATCCCGCCGACGCTGATTGCCGTGCAAAAGCTCAAGACCGCAATCGAACGCAGTGCCAAGCGCGTACCGGCGCCCGGCTCGAACGCGCCGTGGCGCGAACTGCTCGCGGCCGCGCCCGACCTCTCGGCCTCCGGCGTCCGCCCGGAAGACAGCAAGCCGACCGCGCCGGGCGTGCGCTCGCCGCTGAAGGAAGCAGGTTTTATGGGCATCATCTTCGGCTGGATGATGCGACGCTTCTCCAACCTCGCGGTCGGCGCCGGCGTGCCGAGTTCGGTGCAGGTCGTGGAGGTCGAGGTTGACACATGGCTCGGCCACGTCCGCGTGCTCAAGGTTCACACCGGTATCGCCGTCGGCAAGATCGTTGCGCCCGCGCTGGCGCGCAGCCAGGCCGCGGGCTCGGTCATTCAGGGCGTCGGCTACGCGCTCTATGAAGCGCGCGAGACCGATGCCAACAGCGGCCATGTGCTGACGTCGAGCATGGAGGACTACCGCATTCCCGGAATCGCCGACACCCCTGACATCGATGTGCATTTCGACGAAGCAGGTTTTGACCACGTGATGGGCGGCAGTGTCGGCATCGGTGAAGTTGCGACCGTGCCGACGTCGCCGGCGATCGCGAACGCGATTTACAACGCCATCGGCATCAGGCCGACGGAAACCCCGATCAGTCCGGCCCGCCTGATCGCAGCCCTCCAGGGAAGGAGCGCAGCATGAGCGTCGCAGCCACCGTGACTTCAGCCTCCGAATTCCGCGCCGCCGGGACCGACCTTTCCGAACGCCGCCGCACCGGCGTGTCCAGGGGCGCCGTGATCGATCTCGTGCCGGCCGGTGATACCGGCATCGACTGGGGCGCCGACGGCGCAGCCACCATCGGCGCGTTCACGACCATCGCCGCGATCGCGGCCGATGCCCGCATCAAGCAATCCTATCCCGGTATCGCCGCCACCGCGCTCGGCCTTGCCACGCCGCAGATCCGTCATCTCGCGACGCTTGGCGGCAATCTCGCCCAGCGTTCGCGCTGCTGGTATTTTCGCAATCCGCATATCGACTGCCTGAAGAAGAGCGGCAGCGATTGTCCGGCGCGCGCAGGCAATCACCTCTACAGTGTCGCGTTCGATCTCGGTCCGTGCGTCGCGCCGCACCCGTCCTCGATGGCAGCGGCGCTTCTCGCTTATGAGGCGGCTATCACCACCGATCGCCGCAGCCGCCTTTCGGTTGGCGATCTCCTCGGCGATGGCACCAACGGCCGCGCCGATCACACGCTGCAACCGGGCGAAGCGATCCGCAGCATTGCATTGACTCCTCCGCTTGCCGGCGAGCGCGCGCTCTACAAGCGCGCGATCAGCCGCAGCCATGCCGAATGGCCGCTGGTGGAAATCTGCGCTCGTGCGGTGATCGCGGACGGCGCATTCAAGTTCGTCCGCATCGCAGCCGGCGGGATCGCGCCGGTGCCGCTGCGCTTGACCGCAGTCGAGTCAGCGTTGCAGGGCGCATCTGCAACGCCGTCCGTCATCGCCAATGCGGCGAACCAGGCGACATCGGGCGCAAAACCGCTGCCGATGACCGGATACAAGCTTGAACTTCTGAAAGGGCTGGTGCGTGACCTCGTGGAGCAACTGGCCAAATAGCGCGATGTTGAAGCATCACCGGTAACAAGCGTCACAAGTAAAAAGGCCCTCGCGGATCACGAGGGCCTTTTCGTTACTTGGACTTTTGCGATTCAGAGCGGATGCGCTCCAGAAGCTCCAAGAACTCCCGCGTCTCCTCTTCGATCGACTTCGGCGGGGGTTTCGGTGGGAAGGGTATCACTTCAGACATGGCAGAACCTCCCTGGGTACACGTCCGCGCAGGCAGGGCCGTTGTCCCCGGCAATTGTCGCAATTCTGCGGCAAGCGGCAGCGGACCAGTCACATGGTGTTGTGCTGAAGCGGCGGGACGCGCGTTACGCTAATCGTCCGAGAACTCGTCTTCCTCGTTGACCTTCTCGTTCGCCCTGTGCCGGTGCACGAACGGCCTGCGGCCGCCCAGCGATCCCGTCGCATAGGGTTCGCGCGCGGCGTACGAATTGCGTCCCCCGGCGCGCGCGGCAACTTGATCGCCCGAGACGGCGGCGGGCTGGCAGATGACGCGCCCGGAAGAACGGCGCATCAGGTCGACATGGAAGTGATCGGCGTGCTGCGCGTTGGAGCCGGGCGCCAGCACGGTGTTGAACATCTGGCAGGCGCCGCCCTGGATGTCGCGCAGAAAGCCCTGCTCTTCGGGCATGCCGCGCCAGCCATTCTTCACCGTGATGGTTCGTCCGTCGGCAAGGGTGAAGGCGGCAATATCGAGCGCGTTGCCAAAAGCGTGCTCGGAAATATGGGCGTGCGGATTGCCGTTCATGCCGCGGCAGGAATAGGCGGAGATCTGCTTGATCTCGACGACGCGCACGCCGAACCAGCGCATCGCTGCCGGCTGCACGGAATCGGCAAACCAGCGGTCGAGCATCGAGACGATCGGGCACGCCAGCGTCGCGGTCGGCTTCACCGAGACCGCACCGACCGCGGCGACGGGATCGCCGCGCGACGGACCGAGCCGCGGCGGCGACAGGTCCTGCCGTTCCGAGTAGGGCGCGGTCGTGCGCGGCGGATAGGCCGATGGCGAATTCGCGTAAGGCGCACGCGAGGGCCGGCGCATGCCGGGGGCGCCTTCCGCCGGAAGGTCGATGTCGTCATCCTGCTGCGTCACGCCAGGCGGCGAGAGCGAGATCGGACCGTTCGACGGCGCGCCGTAACCGGGCTGGCGCACGGCATTGTTGGAGTAGGTGTTCGGATAGTTTTGCGCGGCCGGGTAATTCTGTGTGGCCGGATAGTTTTGCGGCGGAGCCGGCGGCTGCGCGACCGGCCAGCGCGGCTGGTTGCCGATCGCAGCCGGCGGCCGCAAATCGTCGGCAAAGCCGAACGAATTGGGGCCTTCGCCGAGTGCGGCAACTTTCAACGGGAATTCCGCTCCGCACATGCCGGGGCCGGAGATCGGCTCGACCCGGACGCGCTCGGGCCCTTCCTTGACCGCGCCGGATTTCAGGCATGCGACCTCGGCCTCGGCCCGCCACGGTTCACGCTCGGCCTGGAAAAACCCCTTGCCGCAGCCCGCTAACGAAACAAGGACGACGGAGCCGACGAGATACAAACGAACCCCACGCGTCATCCGCGCAAGTTCGGCCAATTTATTTAAGGACTTTTCAACGCGTTGATTTCACGACTCTTTAACCACGACGGCCGGGGCTCTTCAGCTGTGGAGAGGTCGGGATAGACAGGAACACTGACTTTTTTGGCCGGGAACGCCTTGCTAGCTTTAACGTTAATAGCGGGCACGACGTGAACCAAGGGAGCACTTCCCATGACTTTCGTCAGCAGACTGAGCGTTGTTACCGCGTATGTCGCCTTCGCGTTCGTCGGCGCCATCGTGCTCGGCGTGTTCTAGGCTCTCCCCGTCCAACCTGGACAGCAGACTTGGATTGATGGCCCGGCGGACCTGCTTCCGCCGGGCATTTTTATTTGGCCCAGCTGATCCGGCTCACGTCCGCGGCAGCAAATCCAATTGCCGGGACGAGATCACGTGGTCGGACTTCGAGGGCACCCGCGTCCAGTGATTGTCGTGGCAGTAGAAGCGGCCCAGCGCGCAAGCCTCGACCCGCAGCGTGTTCGGTCCGTTGAAATTGATCGATCCGTAATAGGTGTCGCCCGTGTCCTTTGAGTAGACGCTGCCGGTCCACTGCGCCGCCGACTTCGGCTTCATGTTGATCAGCACCGCCTCGCCCTTCTCGTCCGCGCCGGGGTTGATGGTGTAGCCACACAGCGCGCGGCCGCACTCGGCGATACGGACCATGCCTTTCTTCTCGGTCTGCCAGTCGCCGACCGGCGAGTCGGCTCGATTCATCCTCACGCAAGACCTTCAGCATGGGCGGCGCGGGCTTCACATCGACGGGTTTGGCCGCGGGCGCCGGCGGGCAAGGCTGGGTGGCGGCCTGCGGCGACTGTGCCGCCGACGGAGGCGGAGGCGCGACTTCCTGCGTCGTGGTGGCAGCAGCCTTGTAAACCGCAAGTGGCGTTGGCGTCGGCACCATCACCACCGTCAGCTTTGGCGCAGGTGCAGGCGGCGGCGCGGCAACGGCCGGCGCTGGTGCGGATGGCGGCGCCTGTTGCACCGGCGGAGGCGGCTGAACTGCGGCGGGCGCGGGCTGAGGCGGAGATGGCGGTGGCGCGGCAACGACGTCGCGATCCTCATCGTCACCGAAACGTTTGCGCCGGGATTCGTAAACGCCGGGAATTGTGATCGAGGCGCAGGACGCCGAACGGCAATTGCGCGGCGCATCGACGCGAATGCGGTGACCCCCGACCGAAAACGAGATGGAGTCCGCATGCGCGGAAGAAGCCATAAGCAACAGCACCATCAGACTGCAAAGCCGTTTCATCGAGACCTCCCCGGTCAATGGCTAAACCATGCGGGGAACCGGCCGTTTTGAATGTGATTTAAATCACCCATTTGTGAGGGCGACTGCCCCGTGATGAACGTCACGGAAGAACGCCGCGACCGAGCGTAGGGTCCGGGCATCAAATCAAGCCCCCAGGAGGCTCACATGAAAAAGCTCTGCTTCGCCGCCGCCACCGTTTTGTTACTGGCAACCAGTTCCGCCCAGGCCGGCAACGGTCTTTCCTTCGAGATCGACGGCCAGCGCGTTCGTATCGAATCGCCGCGCGGCTGCAGTTCGCTGTCGTGCATCACGATTTCCGCGCCCGGCTACAAGGGCAAGCTCGGCAATATCGACCTGAAGGGCTTCGGCTCCAAGGACAAGGATGACGACGTCTCCGATCCGCCGCCGGCGAAGACGACGACGGTCCCCGCGCCCGTCGCGGCTCCCGCTCCCGCTCCGGTCCAGTCGACCGCGGTGCCGCCGCCTCCGGCTCCCTCCGCCATGGTGCCGTCGACCGCCACGGTTGCCACTGCGCCCGCGCCCGTGACCAACGACGTGACCCCGGCTCCGGCCGGCCCGGTTGCCGCCGCTCCCGCGCCGGTCGCTGCTCCGGCCCCCGTCGCGGCCGCTCCGGTTCAGGTTGCCAATTCGCCGATCGGCATCTGGGCGACCGAAGAGAACAAAGGCAACGTGCGTATCGAGCAGTGCGGCGAAAATCTTTGCGGCTATGCCGTCAAGACCAACGAACGCATCCTGATCAACATGAAGCCATCAGATACCAAGTGGGTCGGCCGCATCAAGGATCCCGAACTCCGGCCGCAACTACGACTCGACGATGGCGATGCGCGGCCCGAACTCACTGCGGGTCCAGGGTTGCGCCATGGGCGGCATGTTCTGCGGCGGCCAGACCTGGAAGCGCGTCAGCTAAGCAACGTTCACCCGAATGCAGGCCTCGCGGTATTCCCGCGAGGCCTTTTGTTTTGCCGGCAAGCGCCTGGTTAAGAACTGGTATACGCCCGGGCGACGAAACAATTCCTTGCCCCGATGAAACAATTTCGACCCTTCCACGAAAAACTCCCGAAACGCGAGACGCCTATCGTTGTGCGTAACGAGAGACGTCGGGCGACGCATCTCGCGCTATCAAGGGGACACTTCCATGACATCTTCGATCTTCCGCGGCGGCAAGACGCTCGCCGCGACCGTTTTTGCTTTGGGTATGCTGACGACGGCGTCGTTTGCCTACACCCAGGAGCAGCAGCAGCTTTGCTCAGGCGACGCGATGCGGCTGTGCAGCTCCGAAATTCCCGACGTCGAGCGCGTCACCGCCTGCATGGTCGCAAAGCGTTCGCAGCTCTCCGACGGCTGCAAGTCGGTATTCCGTCCGATGGGGTCCACGCCTGCGCCGGTGAATTACGCGCCGACCGGCAAACCGCACCAGCCGCTCAACATCACCCCGCACAAGCGCGGCTGACATCTACGCACGATTCCTGCAAGCGCCGCGTCGCAAGACGTGGCGCTTGATCGTTTTGCTGGGGCATGACAACAAGCTTCCATTCATCCGGCATTCAGGCGGGCCGGGCTGAAATCGCCTTCCCCGATCGTGCTTCCTCCTCCTGTCCGGAAATCATGTCGTGATGCGGCGCCGGTTTTCATTCGCGCTTCTGCTGCTGGCCGGACTTGCGAGCGCAGGCGTGGCATATGCCGCGCCCGGATCATCAGCAACTGGCGCAGGCCCAGCCGGCTCCCGCGCCCCCTGCGACCCCGGCTCCGTCAGCACAAACGCCATCTGCTCCAGCCGCCCCTGCAGCGCAGCCCGCCGACACGCAACAGGCCGAAGAGCCGATCGGCAGCGTCGCCACCGTCACCGGCAAGGCGAGCGTCACCCGCAATGACAAGAAGATCCCGCTTGCGATCAAGGACGACATCTATCTCAACGACGTGGTGCAGACGGCGGCCAGTTCGGCGCTCGGCATCACCTTCAGCGACGGCACCACCTTCAACCTGAAGGCCAACGCGCAGATCACCATCGACAATTTCGTCTATGAGGACGGCGGCAAGAACAATGCCGGCGTGTTCGACGTTGCCAAGGGCACGGTCGCCTTCGTCGCAGCACAGGTGGCGAAAACCGGCGACATGCAGATCACGACGCCGACCGCAACGCTCGGCATTCGCGGCACGTCGGGCCTGGTCGAGGTGCCGGCGGGTGCGACCGCCGCCAGCGCCAACAACGTCAACATCAAGCTCTATCCCGATGCCGACGGCCGGGTCGGCCGCATCGAGGTCAACGATCGCGCCGGCGCGCGGCTCGGCTTCCTCACGCAGGGCGCCAGCGGCTTTGCCATTCGCCCCGGCGCGGGCGGCGTCGCGCTTTGCCGCCGTGCCGCTGACGTTCTCGCCGCAGATGATTCAGCGCGACCAGGGCTTTGTGCGCCAGGTCCACTCCACGCAAACGCTCGGCCGCCGCGTGTTCGACGAGCAGCGCACCTTCCGCCGCGCCAATCCCGGCTTCGTCAATCCGAACCGACCGCTGCGCCAGCCCGGACAGCCAGGCGGGCCCGGTCAATTGCGCCCGAACGGCCAGCCCGGCCAGGGCGGACAAAACCGGCCCGGCCAGCCGCCGCAACCGGGCTTGCAGAACCGGCCGGGCCAGCAACAGCCGGGCGCGCCCGGCCGCCAGGGCCAGCAGCCGCCAGTGCCGGGCTCGCCGCAGCAATCCGGCAAGCCGCCGCAACCGGGTCAGCCCGGACAGCTCAACCGGCAACCGGGCCAGCAACAGCAAGGTCCGCAACAGCCCGGCATTGCCGCCGCGGCCGGGCCAACCCGGCAGGCACGCCCGGACAGGTCGGCGCGCCGACCGGTGCGCCCGCACCCGGCGGTCCCGCCGGACCTGCGCCTGTCAATCAGCCGCCGCGCCTGCAGCAGCCGGCCGGACCAGTCGCACCTGGCGGCGCGCAACCCCTGCCGCAACAGGGCGGTCAGCTGCAGCGGCCCGGCGCTCCGGGACTGCAGCGGCCGGGACTTGCCCGGCCGGCCTGGCCTGCAATTGCCGCGGCGGCCTGCGCCTGTCGCGGGGCAAAAGGGCAAGAAGCCGCCGGTCCCGCGCTGACGCCAGCCTCCGTTTCGTGCCGGGCCGCCTGCGGAAATGTGTCGTCGCGTGGTTAACCGACGAAACAAACCATTAATGCGACGAAACCATTTTGGCGGTTTCGTGCAAACGTCCCGAAACGGTTCATCGGTATTGATCATCCCAACGACGCGCCGGGGACTGGCGCGCAAGGGCGCAAATAACAGGGGACGATCATGTTCAAGTCAGCCAAGCTGAACGCACGCCTCGTTGCCGCTGCCATGGGCGCGTTGACGATCGGCGCACTCGCCTTCACCACTTCCGCCGCAGCCGCTCCGCTGCCGCTGTTTCCGTTCTTTGCCCCGCCGACCCAGCAGGCCGCGCCTCAGCCGCAGCTCGCGCCGTCCGACGACGAAGACACACCGTCGACGTTCCAGTTGCCCGCGCGCCTGAAGCGCCAGGTCGTCAACTATCCGACCCGCGAAGCGCCCGGCACCATCATCATCGATACGCCGAACACCTATCTCTATTACGTGCTCGGCAATGGCCAGGCGATGCGCTACGGCATCGGCGTCGGCCGCGAAGGTTTCACCTGGTCGGGCACGCAGACCATCGTCAAGAAGGCGGAATGGCCGGATTGGACTCCGCCCGCCGGAGATGATCGCGCGCCAGCCCTATTTGCCGCGCCACATGGCCGGCGGCCCCGGCAACCCGCTCGGCGCCCGCGCCATGTATCTCGGCGGCACCATCTATCGCATCCACGGCACCAACGCCCCGCACACCATCGGCACCCGCGTGTCGTCAGGCTGCCTGCGTCTGGTCAATGAGGACGTGATCGACCTCTACTCCCGCGTTCACGTCGGCACCAAGGTGATCGTGCTGCCGATGGATCGCCGCGCCGATCTCGGCAACGCCATTCGCTGATCGCTTCAAAATCCAGTGAGACAAGGATGGCGCCTTTGAGGCGCCATTTTTGTTTTGCGTTGTGTGTGACGTTGAATAGGTACAGGTCAGCAGTTAGCCTCATCCTGAGGAGCGCGCCCTTGCGCGCGTCTCGAAGGACGAGGCGTGTAGCGAGATGTCAGAAGGAGCGTGGCTCTACATTCTCCGGTGCGCCGACGGAAGCTACTACGTCGGAACGACGCGATCGTCCCTTGAGATTCAGAATAGCCCAGCACAATTCAGGCACGTTCGGCGGGTACACGCAGTCGCGTCGGCCGGTCGAGCTGGTGTTCTCACAATGGTTTGACCGAATTACCGACGCCATTGAAAACGAGCGAAAGCTCAAGAAGTGGAGCCGCGCGAAGAAAGAGGCGTTCATGCGAGGCAACCTCACGTCATTGCCGCAGCTTTCAAGGCGCAAATCAACCATCCTTCGAGACGCCCGCCTTCGGCGGGCTCCTCAGGATGAGGATTGAACAAGACGCCCTTCCCAGAAGAGCTGGGTTTGCTCTGATCGGGGCCGTCTGGCGCCACCCCTTCCCCGCCTGTAAAGTCCGGCCCGATTCCGGGGGACCGATGCGCCTGAAGTTGAATCTCAGTTACCTGAAGCTTGATCTCAGTCTCACGACGATCCTGATTGCGACCGCGGTGATCGCGGTGTCCTTCTTCGTCAGCCTGAAGGCGATGGACTGGCTGGCGCCGGGCGGCGGCGGCAAGGGTCCCGTGCTCACTCAATTGCCGCCGCTGCCGCCGGTGACCCGCAATTCCCGCGTGGTGGCGCCGGTGACGATCGCGCTGTCGGCGATCCGCGATGCGGCCGAGCGCGGCACCCCGCGCACCTATAGCGGCAAGGCCGACAACCCGATCTCGCAGCTCCTGCAGAATGCCGATATCGGCTGGACCGCCTCGCGCGGGACGATCGCGGCAAGCGGTGCGCAGGACACGCTGTCACTGACCACGCCGCTGACCGGCACGCTGAACGTCACGGGCTCGCTGACCTCGAAGGCGACCGGCGCGGTCGGCGATGCCATCGGCGGCCTGCTCGGCGGCAACGCCGCCAAGCAGATCGGCAGCATCAACATCAAGAATCTCAACGTCAGCGGCGAAATCAGGGGCAATGTCGTCGTCACGTCGCGGCCGCGGCTTGCCGCCGCCTGGCGCATCGAGCCCAATCTCGCCGCGCAAGTGAATCTCGGCGACACCAGCCTGAACGCCGCCGGCGCCCGCATCAACGTGCCGGCGCAGGTCAAGCCGCTGATCGACAAGACGGTGGCCGAGCAGATCGCCGTCGTGCAGGCGCGGATGAAGAACGATCCGGCGTTCGAGCAGAACGCGCGCGCCGCAATGGGCCAAAGCCTGCCGCTCGCTTCCGCTGCAGGGCACCAGTTCGAGCTCGAGCCTGCCGCCGCTGTGGCTCGAGCTGAAGCCGGTCCGTGCGATCGCAGCACAGCCGCGCATCGAAACATCGTCGATGATCCTCACCCTCGGCATCGAGGCCGAGACCCGCATCACGCCGGGTGAGACCAAGCCGAACTGCCCGTTCCCCGCCACCATCACGATCGGACCGCAGACGCCGGGCGGCGTCAACATCGCAGTCCCGATCGACCTGCCGTTCACCGAGATCAACAAGATGGTCGAGGCGCAATTCGCCGGCAAGACGTTTCCCGAGGACGGGTCCGGCTCGGTCGACGTCACCGTGAAGAAGGCGAGCGTCGCTGCCTCCGGCGACCGGCTGCTGTTCACGCTGCTGGTCTACGCCAAGGAGAAGAAGAGCTTCTTCGGCTTCGGCGCGGAGGCCAATGTGCATATCTGGGGCGTGCCGGCGCTCGACCAGACGCAGCAGACGCTGCGGCTCAACAACATCGAGCTTGCGGTGGAATCCGAGGCCGCCTTCGGGCTGCTCGGCGCAGCCACACGCGCGGCAATGCCGCAGCTGCAGCGCGTGCTGGCGCAGAACGCCAGCGTCGACCTCAAACCATTCGCCGATAATGCGCAAAAGAAGATCGCCGCCGCCATCGCCGACCTGCAAAAGACCGACGAAGGCGTTCGCGTCAAGGCCGAGATCACCAGCCTCAAACTCGCCGCCATCGCCTTCGATTCCAAAACGCTGCGGGTGATTGCGGAATCCGAGGGCATGATCAACGTCGCCATCTCATCGCTGCCGTCGCTGTGGCTCTCCCCGCGCTCGAACTGCCTGCCCCTCGCCCCGCTCTTGCGGGGAGGGGTCGGGGCGACGGGCTCTCGCCGCCGGTTACTCTATCGATAGACCTGTACCCCTCACCCGGATTGCATCTGTCGTGCAACATAGCCGCAGCATGCTTGGGCGTTCTTCAAGAGACAGCCGCCGAGGGCGGCCTAGCCCTCCCCGCAGGCGGGGCGAGGTAAAAGGCACACAGAAAAGGCGCGCCCGGCAGGACCGGACGCGCCTTATCTCTTCAACCCTTACGCAGTGGCTCAGGTCGAATACTTGAACTCCGGCATCGCCTTCAGCTCATCCTTGGTGGCGTTGAACACGGCGTGGTCAGGATACCAGGGATTGGGCTTCGACGCGGCCGCCGGCGCGGTCGTGGCCGCGCCCGTGGTCGTGGTGGAACCCGGCCGCGCAGGCGCATTCGCAGGTGCGTTGGCGGCGCCGGTATAGGCGATCGGCTCGTTGACGAACTTCACCTTCTCGAAGGGTACGGCGACCAGATGCTCGCCGACACCGAGGAAGCCGCCGACACCGATCACGACGGCGACGATCTTGCCGCTCTTGTCGGTCAAGAGGTCGTTGATCGAACCGAGGCTCTCGTTCTTGTCGTTGTAGACGCTGAGGCCCACGACCTTCGAGGCGCGCCAGTTGCCCGGTAAAGGACGACGGCGAGGTGGAACTGTCGCTTGCGGCAGCCGGCGCCATCTTCGTGCTCTCGGACGGCGTCGACGGCGATTGCGCGAACGCAACGGAAGCAAGCAACGCCGAGCCAGCAAGGCCGGCGATGGCATATTTGGCTAACATTTTCGGTCTCCTCATTTCAAAAATTCGAGTGCGAGGAGAACACGTCAAATCGACAACTGTTCCCTCATTCGGTGAGGGAACAGCCGTTCGCGCGCCGCAAAATCTGCGGCGGTGCACACAAAAAGTGAAGCTGATAATCAGGCCGCGAGCGGTTCCCGTTCCGCCTCGTGCGTGTCCAGAATCGCGATCGCTTCAAAACGGTAATGGCAGACGCGGCAGTTCCAGAGATAGGCTACTCGTCCCTCGCCCTGTTCGATCCAGTCAGGCGATGCGATCGGTTTGCCGCATTGGGCACATGGATTTCCACGGGGCATGTTGCCGAGATTCGCTCTCGCCATGGCGCACTCCCTCAGACTTTTTTTGAACCACGATGTCGGATGATGGGACAGAATTACTGCCGGAACCGAACACGTTCTGTGTTGGGAAAAATCCTAGACCCGCTTTGCGTCATTTGCACGACAAACCGTGTGCGCAGATGCGGCAATTCGTTGTTGCGATGCAAATTTGGCGAAACTATTTCGATTTCGAAATCAACCGCCGGTGCGACGGTGTGGACGGCGCCCGCCTTGCGCAGGTGAATCGTCGCAATGTCGTCGGAATAGATTTTCTGCCAGCCGTCGACACGGTCGAGCAGCTTTGTCGCAGCGCTCCGCGTGCGCATCAATGTCGCCTCGATCTTGTACTGCTCCAGCAGACGGAACAGATTGTCCGGCTCCATCAGGCCCGACGCGGCATTGTGGTCGACGAAGAATTTTTCGCCGTACAGTTCGGTGCGTCCGTCGATGAACGGCGCGACCCCGCTCGAGATCAGGTAGCCGCCGAAATCATAGTCGTTGAAGACGCGCGAAAGCTTGAGCTTCTTCAGCTCAGTGACCGCAGCCACCGGCGAGCCGTGCATGTGCGGCTCGAAGCGGTGCACCGATGCGTAGAGCACCGTGCCGGCGGCGAGCGCCATCACCACGCCGGCGATGGCCGCATTGCGCACGGGCGTTGCGATGGCAGGCGCCTCGCCGACGCCGATCTGGCGCGCAAGCGGTACGGCCAAAAGCAGCGGCGCGACCAGGGCAAGGATTTCTGCGGCGCGGCCCTGCGCGAACGACATGTGCAGGAGCCCGAGCAGCAGCACGATGCGCATCGGCGGCAGCGTGATGCCGCGCCAGAGCACGAGCCCGACGCCGAGCAGGAGGGTCAGCTCAAAGGCGCCGAGCGAGGAGAAATCGGCCGGCCGCCATTCCATGATCAGCGGTAGCGCGCTGCCGAGCGAGAGGATCTTTTGCGAGGCGAGCAGCGCGTTCCAGCCATAGGGCGTCACGCAGCTCGCCGCGAGTGCTGCGAGGCCAAAGCCGACCCAGCGCATCAGCAGCGATTTCTGTCTTGATGCTTCCGCGCCGATCACCGCATCGAGCGCAAGCGCCGCGATCAGGGCAAGGCCGAAGACGAAGCCGCCATGCAGATTGGCCCACAGCGCCATCAGCGGCAAAAGCCAGAACGACGGCGCGGCGCGGCGGTCGGCGGCGGCGGTCAGGCCGGCGGTCCAGGCCACCAGCAGCGGCAGCGCCAGCACATGCGGACGAGCCAGCATATGCGGCATGGTGAGCGCCAGCGCCGCGGCAAAGAATGTCAGCGTCGCGCCGCCGCTCAGGCGGCGGAACAGGAATCGCGTCAGCAGGGCAAACGTCACGGCGATCGCACCTGCCGCCAGCACCACCGGCCCGCTCCAGCCGGCGACCGCAAACGCCTTGGCATACAGCACCTGCGCCAGCCATTGCGTGGACATCCACGGCTCGCCGCGCATGGTGAAGGAATAGACGTCGACCGTCGGCACCTCGCGGTGATCGATGATCCACTGCCCGACGGTGACCTGCCACATCGTGTCGGGGTCGATCAGCAGGCGATTGCCCCCCAGCACCATCAGCGCATAGGTGAAGGCGCCGACCCAGAACGGCAGCAGGCCGCGCAGCGCGGGCGCAGCGGCATGGCTGTGGGTGACGGACATCGCCATCGGCACGAAAACTCCGGAAATCGAGGCCCGATCGAACCACGCCAGCGCATAATGCTTGGTAAAGGCGATACGCAATCGGTCCCGGCCATATCGCGGGATTGCCGGGTTTTGGCCACATCTGCGCGGCAAATACGGTCAGTAAAGCGTTAATGCGGCAATTGCGCCGCCGGGGCTCTCCAATGAAGCGGACGTGGCTACTCGCCTGTGTCGTCACGGCGGCATTGCCATGTTCGCTTGTCGCGCGAGCGGACGACCGCCCTGACCGCCATGCTTGGGACAGGCTGATCGCAACCCACGCCAAGGCCAACCTCGTGCCGGAAGCGCTGGTGCACCGGGTGATCGTGCGCGAGAGCAAGTACCATCCCGGCCTGGTCGGACGCGGCGGCACCGTCGGGCTGATGCAGCTCAAGCTCGCGACAGCCCGCGGCGTCGGCTATTCCGGCGATGCGGAGGGGCTGCGCGATCCCGAGACCAATCTCGCTTACGGCATCAAATATCTCGCCGGCGCCTGGCGCGCCGCGCGCGGCGATCACGATCGCGCCATGCATTATTATGCGAGCGGCTACTACTACGTCGCAAAGCAGCAGCGCCTCGAGCGGCTGAAACAGGCGGCGGAGGCGCCCGCAAGCGCAGCGCCGAAGCAGGATGCAACGCCGCTCGCGACTGTCGTAAAGCCCAAGGAAAATGCGCAGGGAAACGCGAAGGCAGCGCCAATCACCGGCGTCAATCCCGCCGTCACCGCGGCCAAGCCCAAGCCCGCATCGCGCAAGCAGAAGGACGCGAAAGCGCAGGTTCCGCGGCCTGCCGCCGCCGTTCCGAGCGGTGCAAACGACGCAAAGCCGCGTTGACTTAAGGCGGTACAAGCCTACATTAGCCCTGTTCCGAGGGGTGCTCCGGAAGGAGCTGAGATACCGCAGTTCGCGGTGACCCTTTGAACCTGATCCGGGTCATGCCGGCGAAGGGACAGGGATGCACCAGACCACCAAGCCGCGGGGCGATTCTCCCGTCACCATCATAGGCGCAGGCATTGCCGGCGCCTGGCAAGCGCTGTTGTTTGCGCAGGCCGGCCATGCCGTCACCCTGCACGAGCGCAGTGACGGGCGAATGACCGACGCCACCAGCCATTGGGCCGGCGGCATGCTGGCGCCGTGGTGCGAGGCGGAAACCTCGGAGCCCGTGATCACGCGGCTCGGCGTCCGCTCGCTCGATCTGTGGCGCGAGCATTTTCCGCAAACCCCCTTCAACGGCTCGCTGGTGGTGGCGCATGCGCGCGACCGCAGCGATTTCGAACGCTTTGCCCGCCTCACCTCCGGTCACCGCCGGCTCGATGCGCGCGGCCTAACGGAGCTCGAGCCGTCGCTCGACGGCCGCTTCCGCGAGGGCCTGTTCTACCCCGACGAAGGCCATGTCGAGCCGCGGCAGGTGCTGCCGGAATTGCACGCGCGCATCGCCACGGCCGGCGGCACCGTCAAGTTCGGCAGTGAGGTCGCGGCAAAAGACATCGACGGCATCGTGATCGATTGCCGCGGCCTTTCTGCGCGCGACCAGCAACCCGAGCTGCGCGGCGTCAAGGGCGAGATGATCATCGTCGAGACGGCGGAGGTGGAGTTATCGCGCCCGGTGCGACTGATCCATCCGCGCTGGCCGCTCTACGTGATCCCGCGCGGCGATTCCAGGTTCATGCTCGGCGCAACCTCGATCGAAGCCGAGGATTCCGGCGTCAGCGTGCGCTCGGCACTGGAGCTTCTGGGCGCGGCCTATGCCGTGCATCCGGCCTTTGCCGAAGCGCGCATCCTCGAATTCGGCGCAGGGCTGCGGCCGGCCTTCCCCGACAATTTGCCGCGCATCGCGCATCGAGCAGGAGAAGATCGCCGTCAACGGCCTCTATCGCCACGGTTTCCTGCTGGCGCCGGCGCTCGCCGAGCTGACGCTTGCCTATGTCGCACGCGGCGCGATCGACAATGAGGTGATGCGATGCGCGTGACCATCAATGGCGAGCAGCGCGAAATCAACGCATCGCACGTCGATGCGCTGCTGGCCGAGCTCGACTATGAGGGATCGCATTTCGCGGTCGCGCTGAATTACGACGTGGTGCCGAAAAGCCGCTGGGCGGACACGCAGCTTCAGGCCGGCGACGAGATCGAGATCATCACGCCGCGGCAGGGAGGGTGAGAACCTCATGGTGAACTTCTACGGCAAGACTTTTGCCTCCCGCCTCCTGATCGGCACGGCGCTGTATCCATCGCCCGCGATCATGCAGGGCGCGATCCGCGCGTCCGGCGCCGGGATCGTCACGGTGTCGCTGCGGCGCGAAGCTGCCGGCGGCAAGACCGGCGATGCGTTCTGGGCGCTGATCCGCGAGCTCGACGTTACCGTGCTGCCCAACACCGCCGGCTGCCGCAGCGTGCGCGAGGCGGTGACCACGGCAAAACTCGCGCGCGAACTGTTCGGCACGTCCTGGATCAAGCTGGAGGTGATCGCCGACAACGACACGCTGCAGCCCGATGTGGTCGGCCTCGTGGAGGCCGCCACCATCCTGATCAAGGACGGCTTTGAGGTGTTCCCCTATTGCACGGAGGATCTTTCCGTCGCGATGCGGCTGGTCGAGGCCGGCTGCAAGGTGGTGATGCCCTGGGCCGCGCCGATCGGCAGCGCAAAAGGCATCATCAACCGCGACGCGCTGAAGACTGCTGCGCGAGCGGCTGGGTGACGTGACGCTGGTGGTCGATGCCGGGCTCGGCGCGCCCAGCCACGCCGCCGAGGCGCTCGAACTCGGCTACGACGCGGTGCTGCTCAACACCGCGATCGCAAAAGCCGCCGATCCCGTCGCAATGGCGACTGCCTTCCGCCTCGGCGTCGAGGCCGGCCGCACCGCCTATGAGGCGGGCCTGATGCAAGCCCGCGATTTCGCCTCTCCCTCAACCCCAGTCATCGGGACCCCGTTCTGGCATGCCGTATCCTGATCCATTCTATCCCGTCGTCGACAGCGTCGCCTGGGTCGCGCGCCTCGCCAGGCTTGGCGTCGGCACCATTCAGCTGCGCGCCAAAGACCTCGATGATTCCAGGGCGCTGCAGATCGTCAGCGATGCGCTCGAGGCGACAAAGGGCACGCGCCACCAAGCTCGTGGTCAACGATTACTGGCGCGCGGCGATCGTCGCCGGCGCGCAGCACCTGCATCTCGGCCAGGAGGACCTCGTCGATGCCGACCTCGGCGAAATCCGCAAAGCCGGCCTGACGCTCGGCATCTCCACCCATGACGACGAGGAGCTGGCAACCGCCTTGCGCGCAAAACCCGACTACGTCGCGCTCGGGCCGATCTTTCCGACCACGCTGAAGTCGATGCGCTTTGCGCCGCAGGGCATTGCCAAGATCGGCGAGTGGAAGAAGCGCATCGGCAATATCCCGCTGGTAGCGATCGGCGGCATCAAGTTCGAGCAATCAGCCGAGATTTTCGCCGCCGGCGCCGATTCCATCGCCGTTGTTTCCGACGTCACCCAGAACGCCGACCCGGATGCACGGGTCCTGAAATGGCTTGGCGCATCAGCCAAAGCCGCCTGAAACGAAATAAAACGGAGGATCCCATGAACATCCGCTCCAATCCGAACTCCACCCTTCCCGCCGTCACCACGGGACCGCTGCCGTCGTCGCGAAAAATCTTTGCGAACCCGGATGCTGCGCCCGATTTGCGCGTGCCGCTGCGCGAGATCATGCTGTCCGAAGGCGCGGGCGAGCCGAACCTGCCGGTGTATGACACCTCGGGTCCCTACACCGATCCGACCGTCACCATCGACGTCAATGCGGGTCTCGCGCGCAATCGCCTCGCCTGGGTGAAAGAGCGCGGCGGCGTCGAGGAATATCAGGGCCGCGACATCAAGCCGGTCGACAACGGCAACGTCTCCGCCGACAAGGCGGCGAAGGCATTCTCCGCGCATCACAAGCCGCTGCGCGGGCTCGACGGCCACAAGATAACGCAGCTCGAATTCGCCCGCGCCGGGATCATCACCAAGGAGATGATCTACGTCGCCGAGCGCGAGAATCTCGGCCGCAAGGTTCAGCTCGAACGCGCCGAGGCGGCGCTTGCCGACGGCGAGAGCTTTGGCGCCGCGGTGCCCGCCTTCATCACGCCGGAGTTCGTGAGGAGCGAGATCGCGCGCGGACGCGCCATCATCCCCTGCAACATCAACCATGCCGAACTCGAACCGATGATCATCGGCCGCAATTTTCTGACCAAGATCAACGCCAACATCGGCAACTCCGCCGTGACCTCGTCGGTCGAGGAGGAAGTCGACAAGATGGTGTGGGCGATCCGCTGGGGCGCCGACACCGTGATGGACCTCTCGACGGGGCGCAACATCCACACCACCCGCGAATGGATCTTGCGCAACTCGCCGGTGCCGATCGGCACCGTGCCGATCTACCAGGCGCTGGAGAAGTGTGACGGCGATCCCGTCAAGCTGACCTGGGAGGTCTACAAGGACACGCTGATCGAGCAGTGCGAACAGGGCGTCGACTATTTCACCATCCATGCCGGCGTGCGCCTGCCCTACATCCACCTCACCGCCAACCGCGTCACCGGCATCGTCTCGCGCGGCGGCTCGATCATGGCCAAATGGTGCCTGGCGCATCACAAGGAGAGTTTCCTCTACACCCGCTTCGACGAGATCTGCGACCTCATGCGCAAGTATGACGTCTCGTTCTCGCTCGGCGACGGCCTGCGCCCGGGCTCGATTGCCGACGCCAACGACCGCGCGCAGTTCGCCGAACTGGAGACGCTCGGCGAGCTGACAAAAATCGCGTGGGAGAAGGGCTGCCAGGTGATGATCGAGGGCCCCGGCCATGTGCCGATGCACAAGATCAAGATCAACATGGACAAGCAGCTCAAGGAATGCGGCGAGGCGCCGTTCTACACGTTGGGCCCGCTGACCACCGACATCGCGCCGGGCTACGACCACATCACCTCGGGCATTGGCGCGGCCATGATCGGCTGGTTCGGCTGCGCCATGCTGTGTTACGTCACGCCGAAGGAGCATCTCGGCCTGCCCGACCGCAACGACGTCAAGGTCGGCGTCATCACCTACAAGATCGCAGCCCACGCCAGCGATCTCGCCAAGGGCCACCCGGCGGCGCAACTGCGCGACGACGCGCTGTCCCGCGCCCGCTTCGACTTCCGCTGGACCGACCAGTTCAACCTCGGGCTTGATCCCGAGACCGCAAAGAACTTCCACGACGAGACGCTGCCGAAGGAAGCCCACAAGGTCGCGCATTTCTGCTCGATGTGCGGGCCAAAGTTCTGCTCGATGAAGATCACGCAGGATGTGCGGGATTACGCGGCGACGCTGAACGACCCGGCGGCGGTGGGCATGTCGATGTCCGGCACCATCGAGGATGGCATGAAGCAGATGAGCGCCAAGTTCAAGGAGATGGGGAGCAGCGTTTATCTGGATGCGGAGAAGGTGAAGGAGAGTAACAGGGTGTTGTGAGACGCACTCTCGCCGCTCGTCATGCCCGGGCTTGACCCGGGCATCCATCCGAAACGAAAAGGCCGGGCGAAAGCTCGGCCTTCATTTTTGGGAGTGGTTATACAGCTTACGGCGACACGGCCGATTGCGTAGGTTTCTAGAATTCACTCGGCCGGCGGCGCGATCGTCGCACTTTCCTTCGAAGAGAGGCTTCGCTGATCAGCCAGACCTGCCTCGCCATGCGACGGCCGCAGACTACTGGCCAGATGAATGACATACAAGGCCAGAGCCACAAGAACGATCGCGGCGGCAAAACACAGCAGCTCGATCGGCGTTTTTACATCGACTGCAACCGCATGTTCGAAAAGCGTGACGATCAAGATGGCAGTAATTACCTTGACGAGATTGCTCTTCAAATCGTCAAGATTTCGAATGGGTAACAATCCCAAAATGGCCGTGGCGCCTTTGGATTTCATTTCCCTCCTTGCGGGATCCAACTCACTCACAAACAACTCATACATGCCATAGGCGAACAGCAGCAGGAAAATTGCGACCAGAAAGCTGTCGACAAGCCCCACGACGCTCTTGAGAGTTTCCTCATGCAATTCGGTAGTGTCGCTCGTGAAATCGAATACTGCCAATCGCCGGAGCACCGGAGCGACGACGTGAAAAAGCTCGATTACGGTCAGGAAGAGTACTGAAAAGAATGCGACCATACAGGCGACCACCGCAAAAAACATAAAGCGACGGCTGGTCCAAAGTGAATACTCGACAAATTTCTCAATCATCGAAAATAGCGTCATCTGCATTATCCTCGGCGCAAAAGCTAAACGCAATGGTTTAATAGTTGTATTGTGCACGTAATACGCGAACAATAGCAAGCGCCGTGAACGCCCAAAGGACCGTGGTCCGTAGGGCGGATGAGCGAAGCGTAATTCGTTGCTTTGATTCCAGGAATGGTGGGTTGCGGCTTCGCCTAACCCACCCTACTCCAGCCCCCTACTTCACCCGCTTGTACAAATTGCTCGCACTGCCGCGCCCGCCGGCGACGTTCGGATTGGTGTTGACGAACTCGTCGTCGGTGAGCTTGTCGATGTTGCGGGTCTGCGCCTCGCCCTCCCAGTTCGGGAACGTGGACGACACGATGTTGTAGGTGACGGTCTTGTTGGCCTCGTCGACCGTCCAGGTGCCGAACACCGACAGGCTGCGCCGCATGATGCGCGGCGTATTCCTCCGGCGTGCCGGTCATGCGGTTGTTCGACGCGATTTTCGGCGCGTCGCTCGCAACATGGATCTGCGCGAAACGGCCGTCGGGCGTGAAGATCAGAATTCCTTTGGGCGTCTCGCCGAACGGAAACGATTTTTTGCCGTCGGGCGCCGTCACCTCGGCGACCACGAAATTCCAGGTCCCGACGATCCGGTCCTTGAGGCTCTTCGCCGGTTGCGCGACGGCGGCGCCGGCCGACACGGCAAGCGCGAGCAGGCCTGCGGCGATGGTCTTCAACTTCATGATATCCTCCCGGGGATGCGTTGCGCCCATGCTAGCCTGCAACGCATCGTCGGGCGAGAGTCCCCGCGGTGAGATTGTAGCGAGATGTAGGGCGGATTAGCGCAAGCGTAATCCGCCGTCTTCGTGTCTCCGCAAAGCGGTGGGTTACGCCTTCCGCCTTCGCTCGTTGAGCTTCGGCGGACGAGGTTCGCTGGCCCGGCGTACGCGGCGGAGACGCTCACCGCATCGTAATCGCCAGCCCGCTCAAATCGGCATTCGCCATCAGCCCGACCTGTCGCCCGGTCAGCTCCAGCACCGCGCCCTTCTGGTTGGTCAGCACGATGGCGCGCGCGCCGCGGCCGATCGCTAGTCCCGCGCCGGCCGCGCCGTAGACGCCGGCGACGTCGGACGCGCGATAGATGTTGCAGACCCGGCCGCGCAGCACGGTCTTGGAGCCGCCGAACACCAGGCCGTAGTCGAGCCCGCCGGTGGACAGGCCGTAGGAGCGGCCGCGGAAATGTCAGCACGCCCGAGCCGCCGGAGCCGCCGATGATCCAGCCGGCCTTGTAGATCGTGAGCGTGACAAAGCCCTCATCGGCGCGGGCGGGTGACAGCACGGCGGCGAAAGGCGATAAAAGCGGCGAATGCGGTGCGCAGGACGGACGACCTTGTCATGTGGTAGCCTCTTTTGCAGGTTACATCGAGCCAACCCGAATCATTGTTGCCAATCTAGCCCATCAATCCCGCGAAAGAAGCCAATTTGGCCTGGCCAAGCGGACTATCCGCAAGACCATTCGTCTTCATCGTGGCCTGCGCGGCCGGAGCCCGGAGCGCTTCGCTCGCAGAGCCGGCGCCGACAATGGCCGCGTATGGTGAGCTTCCGACCGTGACCGACAAACTGCCTGACATGCTTGCCGCGAACCTGCGGCTGGTCTTCGTCGGCACCGCCGCCAGCACCTCGCTCCGCCGCCGATCGGCCATTATTACGCGCATCCCGGCAATCGCTTCTGGAGCGCGATTCATCAGGCCGGGCTGACCGCCGCCGCTATCAGCCATCCGAGTTCCGCGCGCTGCTGCCACTCGGCATCGGCTTCACCGATCTCAACAAGTCGGAAGCCGGCATGGACCACGCGCTATCGGCGCGCGCGATCGACGTGGCGGCGTTCAGGGAGAAGCTCGCCACCTTCGCCCCGCGGCGATCGCCTTCACCAGCAAGCAAGCCGCGAGTCTACTTCTACGGCAGGCCGACCGGCGCCATTGCGCTCGGCCGGCAGCAGCCGCCGGACGATTTGCGGATATCTTCGTGCTAACCTCGCCGTCCGGCGCGGCTTCCGGCTCATGGACCCTGCAACCATGGCGTGAGCTGGCCGCGTGGTTTCGCTCGAAGGAGAACAACCATGACCATCAAACACTTTCCCGGCCCCTTCCGGCATCAAGGCGCCGCCGCTGTCGTTTGCCGCGCGCACGCGGCGACCTGCTGTTCATCTCCGGCATCCCGGGTTTCGACGACGAACGGCAACCTGCCCGGCACGGCTTCGAGGCGCAGTTCGCCAATGTCGTCACCAACATCAAGCGCATCCTCGATGAGGCCGGCGGCGACGATGCGCGATCTCGTCAAGGTCAACGTGCTGCTGACCCGCGCCAGCGACGTCGCGACGATGAACGTGCTCTATGCGTCGGCGTTCGGCCCCGCGCCGTATCCCGCCCGCACCACCTGCGTGGTGGTGGCGCTGCCGAACCCGGCGATGCTGATCGAGATCGAGGGCGTGGCGCAGGTGAAGGGGTGAGGCGACGCCGCGACCTCCTCTCGCCTACCGGGTCGCGCCCTTGGCGCAAGCGCAGGGACCCATACGCCGCGGCGGATGTCGTTGCGGCACAGTGGTGGTCGCCTTTCTTTCAACAACTGCTCCCTGGGGTTATGGGTTCCGGGCTCGCGTTCGCAGGGACGCCCCGAAATGACGCGTGCGACGAAGGCAGGCCTTTGACGGAATCTCGACCTTCCTTCCGTTTTCCGATTGCGTGAAATCATAAAGTTCTCCTTGCCGCGTCGGGCAAATCACTGGCACTGATCCGCTCACCCCGGCCCGCCCAAAGGGACGCATCATGATCGTCACGATACGTTGGGCCGGGATGCGATGGACGCTGCGGCGTCAGGCGTGAATAGCGCCGGACGAAACGCAGGCAGCGTACGGCGAAGTCGTGTGGTCCAGGCGCCACGACCCTGGCGTCTAACCCTCCGGCCCGTGCTGGATGGGCAACGGTGACAATGAAGGCCGCTCACCGGGGAGAGCACGAAGCAAACCGTCGAAACCATTACGCGGGGAAAGCCGGTGTGCGGCAACTCGTGGTGATTATACTGGTGGGCTTGTTTTTTGTTGCCCCCAGGCTGCGGGTGCGGTTAGCGCCCGGCTTTCCCTGCGCCCTTCTCACGGAAAGGGACAACGAATTGCAGCAACTCGGGCAAGCGAGCCGCGAGAATGACGCAGCGGCTGCGCTCAAGGACTGATCCGCGCATGCTGACACTCGTATTCGCTACCGACGCTGTTCGGCGTCGCCGACAACAACGGCTACGGGCTGGAGGTATTCGCCTTCCGAAACTCGCTGCCGTGCCGTTCACGCATCGCGCACATCTTCGACGCCTCGAAGGCGCCGCGCGGCCAGCTGCCTTACATCGCCGTACGATATCTCGATCTTCTTCCGCGCGCTCGCGCCGATCACCTCAATACCCCTTGTGCCGATCAGGTGCGTGAACTCGATCACCGCGCTGTAGGGGCCGGCCTGCGGCAGCCCGATCCCGTTCTGGCAGCCGACCACCTCGATGCCGGTAAACTCCGGTCGCGTGGCATAGGGCAGCGGATGCAGGCCCGACATCCATGGTGACCCAAGGCTTCGTGCCCTTCACGATCAGGAAATAGGTGCGCAGGATGGTGCCGGGGATCACCTGGACGTCTTCGAAGTCGATCAGGCGGCAGGCGGATGGCTGCGGCAAGGCGTTGAAGGCGGCAACATGCTTCTCGTCCACGGCATCCCCCTGTCGCGCCGGCACTGTCAGCGGCACCGTAGTGCAATCAGCAATTGCCGGCAATCGCGCCTGCCCGCCGCGAAGCAACTCTCAGGCAGCTTGCTTGTGGAGATGCCACCGGCGGAAGCCCGACAGGCGCCGGCGCTTTTGGTGCAGCAAATTGAACCAGTCGCGATCTTGCCGTACGACGGCGACGTCATCCGCCCTTTTTGCTTCCCGCATGCATCAGCGCATCGCGCGCCGCGGCCAGCGCCAGAAAGGCATGTTCGCTGCCGCCGGTGTCCGGATGCACGCGCTTGGCGGTGCGGCGAAAGGCCTGGTGGATTTCGGTCGCGGCAAGCCGGCCGTCGCGCGGAAGGCCAAGCATCTCGCGGCAGCGCTCTTCGGCCGAAAGGGCGGCCTGTCTCGCTGCCGCGGCGGCCGAATTTCGGCGTGGTCAGCGTGTGCAGGACGTCGCGGACGACAGCCAGGCGCCGCCGCGCCACCACGCTCGTGATGTGATCGGCGGGATTTGCGGCCGCATTGCGCAGGCTCGGCTGCGCCTGCGATCGCCGCTTGCCGCAGTTCGGTGGCCTCGCGCGCGGCAGCGATGCCGCGACCACGCGCGCGACCTCGTGCCAGTCGGGCGCAGCGTCCTGCGACAGAACCGATCGAGCGCGAACCTCCATTCACCGACGTGCCGGTCCATAGCCCAATACAAAACGGAATGCGAGCCGCGCGCAAGCAGACGATCTTGCGTTCCCGTTTCCGACAATTTGAATTAGCTTGTCGGCAATAACCAAAACCCAACGAGGAAATGCCCATGCCGCTGCTCGAAAATCACATCGCCGTCGTCACCGGAGCGGGCTCCGGCATCGGGCGCGCCATCGCGGCCGGCTATGCCCACGAAGGCGCGCGCGTCGTCGTGCTCGACGTCAACAAGGAAGCGGCGGCCGAGACGGCGCAGCAGATCCTCAACGCCGGCGGCAAGGCCGAGAGCTTTGTGCTCGACGTCACCAAACGCGACGACTGCATCGCGATGGCAAAGCAGGTCGCCGACAAGGTCGGGGCGGTCACGATCCTCGTCAACAATGCCGGCATCGCGCGGCGCAACGGCATGACCGGCGCGGACGCGGCAGTGATCAAGGACTGGGAAGACATCATCGCCATCAACCTCACCGGCGTCTTCAACGTGACGCACGCCTTCCTGGCGCCGTTGCGCGCCAACAAGGGACGCATCGTCAATATCGGCTCGATCCAGTCCTTTGTGCATCTGAAGACGCCGAGTTCGCCGGCCTATACGGCCTCCAAGCACGGCGTGCTCGGCTTCACCAAGGCGCTCGCCGCCGAACTCGGCAAGGAAGGCGTGCGCGTCAACGCGATCGGCCCCGGGTTCATCGAGACGCCGTTGAACGCGCAGGTGCGCGCGAGCAATCCGGAGCTGGCGAAGACTTTTATCGCCCACACCCCGCTCGGCCGCGCCGGGACGGCAGAGGACATCGTCGGGCCCGCGATCTTCCTCGCCTCGGATCTGTCGGCTTACGTCTCGCGGATCGATCGTGATGGTGGATGGCGGCTACCGGACGGTGTGAGCGCATGACCCGTAACGACCGTCCCAATGCACCGGATACAGCGCTCTCGATGGGCGCAAGCGTTTCCGCCCTGGCGGCGCTGCTGATCATCGCAACGCCTGCGGCCGGCGCGTGGCAAGCCGGCACGTGGAAGTACGATGTCAGTCGCAATGACGGCCATGAGCTGACCTTCAACGAGGAAGGCAGGGTCACCTTCGTCCTGAGCTGCGGCCGCGGCTTTGCGCTCATGGTCAAGTATCCCGGCACGGCGAAAGAAGAAGGCAAAGCGCGCATCACCCTCTCGTCCGGGAAATCCACCATGACGTTCGACGGCGAGTTCGTGCCGCAGGTCAAGGTCGAAGACCCCCTGCCGAGGGATTACGCGACGCAATTCATGCAGCAATGGCTCGGTTACGACAAGAACGACGCCCGGGTTTACGGCAAGCGCTGGCTTGCGATTCGTTCGCGGCTCTACGCCTTGCTCGGATCGGGCGAGCCGCTGACGATATCGGCGGGAAAGAACAGCTATCAGCTTCCACCAATTGATGCCGCGAACTGGCGCAGGCCGTTCGAGCGTTGCGGCGTGTCGGGCGACAGTTGGTAGCAGTGTGGCCGCGTGTTGTCACGCCTTCGGCAGCCGCCCGATGCGGCGGAAAAACCAGCGCATGCCGAGGAACCAGAGCCAGCCGGCAAGCGCGCCGGCGACGCCGAAGGTGGCGACGTTGACGAGGTTGAGGCCGTTCGACCAGATCATCCAGGCGGCCCAGAGAACGGCGAACGCGATCGAGGCCAATTTGAGGGGAGTATCGGGGTTCATGGCGCAGCTCCAATGGCGACAGGGTTGCGGCCATTATGGCGAAAGGACCGGTTCCCCGCCGTGAGCTGGATCACGCTGCCCGAAAAAGGGGATCATGCTTGCCCAAAGCGCAAGCGCGAACGTTCCTTCGCCTTTTCCGCCTCTACCTCGCGGTCGCGCGACGGCGCATGGGTGTGCAGCGAGGTCAGGAGCCGCCGCGCGGCGTCGGACACTTCGACAACGGCGCGGTTGAAGGCCTCCTCATTGGCCTGCGACGGCCTGCTGAAGCCGGAAAGCTTTCGCACGAATTGCAGCGCGGAGGCGCGGATTTCGTCCTCGGTCGCCGGCGGCTCGAAGTTGAACAGCGTCTTGATGTTGCGGCACATGAATTTTCTCCCCTGGCTGCGCCCGTTCCCAAGGACGAACGGCGGCTGCGATATC
The DNA here is from genome assembly GCA_963816655.1 of uncultured Alphaproteobacteria bacterium. Taxonomy (GTDB): domain Bacteria; phylum Pseudomonadota; class Alphaproteobacteria; order Rhizobiales; family Xanthobacteraceae; genus Bradyrhizobium. The sequence continues at coordinate 237,511 of CAWFLW010000029.1, forward strand.
CGACAACTGGATTTTATCTTGAGTTTATCTTGGATTTCATCTTGGGCGTGAATGGCATGCTTGTCACCCATCGCCGGCGATACGAGGTATGAGATGAACGCATGGGTTGGCCTCCGGTGCTGGTCGGCAATCTCGTGACGACCAGATGAGAACGATGTGATAGACGTGTCTGCAAGCAGCCCCGCCCAAGCGGCTGCATCTGGGGAGCCCGCCATGAAATTCATCGCCACGGCCGTATCGGTCGCATTCGCGCTCGTCTCGTCAGCCGCATTCGCCGCCGACTATCCTGCGCCCAAGCAGGGCGACTGGGTCGCCAAGGATTTCCGCTTCCATACCGGCGAAACCCTGCCGGACCTGCGGCTGCACTACACCACGATCGGCGAGCCCACCGGCCAGCCGGTGCTGGTGCTGCACGGCTCCGGCCAGTCCTCCGCGTCGCTGCTGACGCCAGCTTTTGCCGGCGAATTGTTCGGCGCCGGCCAGCCGCTCGATGCGCACGAAATATTTCGTCATCATCCCCGACGGCATCGGCCACGGCAAATCGTCAAAGCCGTCTGACGGCATGAAGACCACGTTCCCCAAATACAATTACGAGGACATGGTCGACGCGCACTACCGCCTGGTGAAGGAAGGGCTCGGCATCAAGCGCCTGCGGCTGGTGATGGGAAATTCCATGGGCGGCATGCACAGCTGGATCTGGGGCGTCAAATATCCTGACTTCATGGACGCGCTGGCGCCGATGGCCTCGCAGCCGACCGCGATGGCGTCGCGCAACTGGATGCTGCGGCGGATGATGCTGGAGACCATCCGCAACGATCCTGATTATGCCGGCGGCAACTACACGACGCAGCCGCGGATGATGAAATACGCCATCAACGCCTTTGCCATCGCGACCACCGGCGGCACGCTCGCCATGCAGTCGCAGGCGCCGACCGCGGCCGCCGCCGACAAGCTGGTCGACGATCGACTGGCAACCGCGATCACGGCCGACGCCAATGATTTCGTCTACCAGTGGGAAGCCTCGCACGACTACGATCCCTCCGCGGGGCTCGAGAAGATCGCGGCCGCAACGTTGCTCATCAATGCGGCCGACGACGAGCGCAACCCGCCGGAGACCGGCATCACCGAGGCCGCCTTGAAGCGGATCAAGAACGCAAAACTCTTTCTGATCCCGGCGAGCCCCGAGACACGCGGCCACTCCACGACAGGTGCTGCGAAATTCTATACGCAGCCGCTCAGGGAATTGCTGCAGACGGCGCCGCAGCGGACGATGTGAGCCGGGGACACGAAGGCAATGTCGTCGCAGCGCTTTCGCCGGATCGCGCTCAGCCTGCCGGACGCCGTCGAGGGCGCGCATCAGGGCACGGTCGATTTCCGCTTCCGCAATCGCATCTTCGCGACCCTCGGCTATCCCGACAAGGAATGGGGCATGGTGAAGCTGACTCCGGAGCAGCAGTCGATGGTGGTTGAGGCGGAGCCGGAGATCTTCCGCCCCGTGCCGGGCGGCTGGGGCAAGGGTGGCGCCACCAATGTGCGTCTCGCCAAGGCTGATGCGACGACGCTGAAGAGCGCGTTGACGATGGCCTGGCAGAACGTGGAGGCAAAATCGCCCAAGACCGCGCGAAAGAAGGTTTTGCCGAAATGAACCGGGCCGTCATGCGATGGATCATCGCGGCGTTCTATTCCATGGCCGGCGTCGCGCATCTGCTGGTGCCGGAAAAGCTGCTCGCGATCACGCCGTCATGGGTGCCGTTTGCACCGACGGTGATCTTCGTGACCGGCTTGTTCGAAATTGCAGGCTCGGTCGCGCTGTTGACGCAGCCCTGGCGCCAATGGGCCGGGATCGCCTTCGCGGTCTATGCGGTTTGCGTCTGGCCCGCCAATTTCAAGCACGCCATCGATGGCGTCGAACTGCCTTTCGTCACCAACAGCTGGTGGTATCACGGTCCCCGGCTGGCCTTTCAACCCGTCATCGTCTGGTGGTCGCTCTACTGCGCCGACGTGATCGACTGGCCGTGGCGGCGCGCGGCGGGTGACGCCGGCGCCTCGCGGTGATAGCATCGGATCAAACAGCCTGGAGATTTGCCTTGACCGACATTGCCGACTGCGATCTCGCCGCGATCTATGCCAAGCCGACGGAGCGTGTCCTTGCCAAGGCGCGTCCGCAACTCGATGCGCATTCGAAAAAATTCATCGAGATGTCGCCGTTCTGCGTGCTCGCCACCTCGGGCTCGGATGCCAGCGTCGATGCCTCGCCGCGCGGCGGCAATCCCGGCTTCGTCCATGTCACCGGGCCCAACGAGCTGCTGATGCCCGACCGTTCCGGCAACAACCGCATCGACAGCTTTCGCAACATCGTCGAGGGATCTGGCCTGCTGCAGCTGATCTTCTTCGTGCCCGGGATCGACGAGACGCTGCGCGTCGGCGGCAAGGGCACGCTGACGACCGACCCCGCCTTGATGGCGTCGATGGTGGAATTCGGCAAGCAGCCGCGCGCGGTGATGCGTATCGAGGTCCGGGAAGCCTATTTCCACTGCGGCAAGGCGCTGATGCGCTCGAAACTGTGGACCGCCGAGAACCGGGTGAAGCGCGACGTATTTCCGAGCATCGCCGAAGTGATCCACGACCAGACCGGCCTTGGCGAGCCGGAAAAACAGGCGGCAATCGTCGCGCGCTACGAGACGCAACTCTAGCCGAAAGCCGCGTCGTCCTATTCGGCGGCAAACTTGGGTGCATGTGGCGCGGTCCACTGCGCGACGCGATTGCGCCCGTCGCGCTTGGCCTGGTACAGCGCCTGGTCGGCCGCGCGCAACAGGGCGTCGATGCCGGACATGCTGACCGAGGCTTCGGCAAGTCCGATGCTGACGGTGACGTTGAAGCGCACTTTGTGCACGTGCAGGATATGTGCGGCGACCTTCTCGCGCAGGCGCTCCGCAACGACGACCGCCTGGGCGAAGGTCGGTTTCCGGCAGCAGCATGAAGAACTCCTCGCCGCCGCAGCCGGCCGGCAATGTCTGAAGAGCGTTTGCTCTGCTGGCAGGCGTTCGCCACCGATACGATCGCCTCGTCGCCGACCGCGTGGCCGTAGCGATCGTTGACCGATTTGAAATGATCGATATCGATCGCGAGCATCGACAGCGGCCGTGGTAACGCTGGAAGCGGCCCCACTCGGCGTCTGCGAGCGTCATGAAGTGCCGGCGGTTATAGAGGCCGGTCATGGAGTCGATGGTCGCGAGCTTCTCCAGCAATTGCGCATTCCGGACCAGGTCGCTGACGTCGCAATAGGTCAGCATGCGGCCGCCATTCGCGGTCACCGTGCAGTGCACGCGGATGTGCCGGCCATCCGGGGTAAAGGCATCGCGGATCGGCGGGTCGGCCAAGCGGATCGCCTCGACGCGGCTGGCGAAGAAAGCCTCGCGCTGCTCCGGCGGCACATCATGGGCACGGGCATGCGGCGCGTTGGCGATCAGCTCGGCATAGCTCGGATGCGAACGACCTCGCCGTTGCTGCGGCGCAGATCGCGCGGAGTAGTGTCGCCCGCCCGGACCAGGCGAATCCGCTCGAAGACGTAGCTGTCGAGGGCTCCGGCCGCGACCTCATACGCGTTGGTGTCGCGGCCGTGATACATCAGCGCGACGAACGCGGGCTTGCTGTCGGCCACCTGGTCCGGCAGTGCCCACATCCGGCGAAACGCGCGGTTGATGAATTGCGCGCGCAGGTCGCTGTCGAGCAGAACGACGCCGGTTTCGATCTCGTCGAGCGCCGCCCGCAGCGTCAGCATCATCCCGCGCATCAGCGCATCGGCGCCTCGCTCCGGCGGCCTCACGGGCGCGGCGGGCTTCTCCTCGGTGGCCGATTCAGGTTCCTCGAATTCGAGGCCGAGTTCCTTGCCCGATTGCCAGACCAGCTTGCAGGCCCGCGGCGGACCTTCACCCGGGATCAACAGCTGGAAATGCTTCGGAATCCCAAGCTGACTTTCGACGGCGACCGTGGCGCCGCGATCGGAGAGCCTGCGCACGACGCAGTCGATGCTCGACTGGCCGTAGTTGGAGATGATCTTGGCGGCCAGCAAAGTGCGGCCTGAGATAATCGGATCTTGCTCGGACATCGTCGGCACCGCTGATGCATGCCGCTGCGCCGGCACTTCGGCCGGCCGCAGCTGTCCCATTACTCAGGCATTTACGGATTAAGGCTCCGTTAAGAACTGGGCTCACCCCGGGGTGACCCGGGGGCGATCAGTCCTCGGCCTCAAGGTGGCCCATATGCTTCTGGGTGTAGAGCTCGAGCCCGATGCGCTTGATCAGGTCAAGCTGCGTCTCGAGGAAGTCGATGTGATGCTCCTCGTCCTTCATCACGCTCTCGAACATGTCGCGCGTGACGTAGTCCTTGACGCCATGGCAGTAGGTGGCGGCTTCCTGATAGAGCGCGCGCGCGCTGTGCTCGGCGGCGAGATCGCATTCAAGGATCTCCTTGACGTTCTGGCCGATGCGCAGGGGATCGAGCACCTGCATGTTGGGAAACCCGTCGAGGAACAGGATGCGGTCGGTGAACTTGTCGGCGTGCTGCATCTCCTCGATGCTCTCCTTGCGCCAGACCTTGGCCATCTCCAGCAGGCCCCAATTGTTCAGGATCCGGTAGTGCAGCCAGTACTGGTTGATCGCCGTAAGCTCGTGACGCAGGCCCTTGTTGAGATAGTCGATGACTTTGGCGTCGCCCTGCATGGTTGCACTCCACGTTTGCGGCCCCTGACCGGAACCGGAATCACAATTTAGAACGCTTCTAAATCAGTTGACGGGCAAGCGCAACCGCCCTGCCGGGAACCGGCATGCGGCCGATTGGTCAATGGGCTTAGGGAGTTTCAGGCCGCCGCGAGGGCGTATTCGACCTGCTGTTCGGCCTGGATTTCTTCGCCATGGCCGTGCGGGCAACCGACGCAGCAGGCCTCGGCGCAGGGGCCGAGGGCTTCCTCGATGATCGTCTTGATGGTGCGGGCGCAGCGACCGCATTCGGCGCTGCAACCGAGGCAGCCGTAGATCTGCTTGGCGTTGCGCGGAAGGTCCGACGGATGCACTCACGGCATTGCGGACGTCATGGTCGCTGAGGACGTTGCAGGAACAGACGATCATGAAACCGGCAGGCCTTTGGTGATGCTTCCTGACCTATCGATATTGAACGGCCGGGCGCGATGCAAAAGGAAAAGCGGGGCTTTTTAGCTATTCCAAATTGCCGCCAGTCGCAGACTAGAACGGGTCTAAATGGGTGGAAGCGCAACGCGCTAGTCGCCGCCACCGCCGCCACCGCCACCATCTCCGCCGCCTCCCCCGTCACTGCAACCGCTGCTGTCGCTCCAGCTGCCTGAGCTCGAAGAATCGAAGTCGTGCAGGAATTGTCCGACGACCAAGATCTGCCGCCAAACCAGTTGAGCAGGCTGCCGTCGTTACTCGACGAAATGCCGCTGGTGTCGCTGCTGCCGTCGGCATAGGCGCCGCGGCGATCGCGGATCCGGTCCGCGCGCACCATCAGCCAAAAGAAGATCAGCGAGACGCCGCCGACCGCGATGAAGAATGCCATCACCGCTCATGCTGACCTTCCTGCCCAGCTTGCCACGCCTGCGCGGATATCCGCGTATGCCATATTGGTCGCCCAATGGGGCGGCAGCGTTCATTGATCATTCAAGCGGAATATGGAACTTTTCGGCCGTTATTTGCTCCACGGGAAAGGTGAAGTCATGAGGAAGTCTTTGGTGGCGCTTGCCGCCGTCGCGGCCTTGGCCGGTTCGGCAGTGGCGGTCCCCGCCCACGCCCAGCGCGGTGTCGCCGCGGGCGTTGCAGCCGGGCTGATCGGCGGCGCCATCGTCGGCGGGGCGATCGCCTCGCAAAACTATTATTACGGGCCCGGCTACTATTACGGACCCGGCTACTACCCCAGCTACTATCGAGGTGCGCCCGCCTATGTGGCCGACCCTGACAGGCCCCTGTTACTGGCAGCGCCAGCGCTTCTGGGACGGCTTTGGGTGGCGCGTCCGCAGTGTCAGGGTCTGCGGATAAGCATCGTTCATCTTCATTAAATCGCACGGGACGCCCCGGGAAATTCCAGTATTTCCCGGGGCGTTTGGGGTAACCGGCCAGAAAAAACCGCTTTTTCAGGTCACAGACCTGCCGCGTTTACTTTCGGTTGACCGTTGTGCGCTTCCCTTGCGGGAACGGTCATTTCGAGTTGCGTGGGATCACAGAAGGCGCCCAGCGGTGCGCCACTCCAGGAGCAGGACATGAAGAAGACATTTGTCGCCTTGGTCGCGGTTGCGACGGTTGCCGGTTCGCTGAGCGTGACGCCGGCGCATGCGCAGCGCGGCGTCGCCGCGGGCGTCGCTGCGGGCCTGATCGGCGGCGCGATCGTCGGTGGCGCGATTGCCGCCAGCCGCCCGGCCTATGGTTATTATCCGGCGCCGGCCTATGTGGAAGAAGGGCCCTATCCGGCGTGCCGCATGGTGCGCGAGCGCTTCTGGGACGGCTATCGGCTGGCGCGTACGCCGCTACGAGGTCTGCAACTAAGCGAACATTTGAGCGCAACATCCAGCGCTTTGATTTCAAACCCGGCCGGTTCGGCCGGGTTTTTGTTTGCCAGAGCGTTTTCACGCGAAGTGGAAACCGGTTCGCGTGAAGAAAACGCGACAAACAGAAAAGCTACTTCGCCGCGCTCATCGATTGCAGCACGGCTTCGCTCGGCCAGCAGTCCAGCTTCAATCCGGCGGACTTTTGATAGGCGCCGAGTGCGGCGCGGGTCAGCATGCCCGCCTTGCCGTCGATCTTGTCCTTGTAGAGCCCGATGCGCGTCAGGTGCTTCTGCATCGCCTCGACCGATTTCGTGCGCAGCTGCGTCGAGGCCGACCATGGCGTCGCAAAGGGCAGCGGATTGGTGATGCGGTCGGCGAGATGACCGACGAACAGCACATAGAGATCGGAGAAATTGTATTCCTTGATCACGAAGTAGTTCTTCGTGGTGAGGAAGGACGGGCCATAGGTGCCCTCGGGCTGCAGCAGCGACGCCGGCTGCGCCTGTTCGGCGGCACTCAGTTTTTGCCCGCGCACCGGGACGAAGCCGGCGCGCAGCCATTCGCCGATCGGCTTCGTCACTTCGGGCACACCCATGGTGCAATCGACATTGCCGGGTGCGCGCACCTCGTAGGCCCAGCGCACGCCAGGCTGCCATCCCTTGTTGGCGAGTTGTCTTGCGGCGGAGGCCAGCGCATCCGGCACCGAGTGCCAGATATCGATGCGACCATCGCCGTCGAGATCGACCCCGTGCTTGTAATATTCCGACGGCAAAAATTGCGTCAGTCCGGTGGCGCCAGCCCAGGACGAGCGAAATTCCTTGCGCGTCACGGCGCCCTCGCCGAGGATCTTCAGTCCGAGGATGAATTCGCCGCGGTACTGGTCCTTGCGGCGGCCGACATAGGCCTGCGTCGCCACCACGCGGAGCGTGTCATAGGGCAGCGAATAGCGGCCGTAGTCGGTCTCGCGGCCCCAGATCGCCAGAACGATCGTGGCCGGCACGCCGAACTGTTTTTCGATTTGATCGAGCGCTGCGCGATGTTTCTGCATCAGCTTGCGCGCCCTCGGACGCAAGCCGCGCGATGGTGCCTTCCTTGACGTAGTCCGCCGGCACCTGGACGAATTCGGCCTGCGATGGTGCACCAGTTGCGGGCCTTCCAGGCAGGATCAGGTCGGGCAGTTTGTAATCGGGCTCGAGCCCGCGCGTTTCGCGATCAAACGTCTCGCGCGAGACGCCGGCGGCCTGGGCCTCCGGCCAGAGCGAGGCGATGAATTGCGTGAAGGCGGCATCGGCGGCGCGAGCGGGCGCTCCTGACCAGACAGTTGCAACCAGCAACACCAGACAGCGCAGCAGCAAAACGGCCTTGAAGCTATCCTGACAAGTGTATATATTGGACATATACAATGATCGACCTTGAGCAAATCGTCGGCTTTGAGTGGGACGATGGCAACAGCCGCAAGAGCGCTGACAAACATGCCGTCAGTCAGGCAGAGGCGGAAGGCGTTTTCTTCAACGATCCCCTGATCCTTGTCGAGGATTTACGGCATAGCGACAGCGGAGCAACGGTTCAACGCATTGGGAAAGACCAGCCAAAATCGTCTTTTGCATGTCACTTTCACACTCCGCGCGCAGCGGGACAATGATCCGGGTGATTTCGGCGCGGGACATGCACCGGAAGGAGCGGAAGTTCTATGAGCAAGCTTAAGCGCGTGCCGGACTTCAAGTCTGAAGCCGAAGAGCGCAAATTCTGGGAGACCCACGACTCCTCCGACTATGTCGACTGGAGCAAAGCAGAGCGCGTGCGCTTCCCGAACCTGAAGCCTTCGACCACGGCCATTTCGATCCGACTGCCCTCAGCCTTGCTCGAACAATCAAGATTGCCGCGAACAAGCGCGACGTGCCGTATCATCGCTGATCAAGATGTGCCTTCGCAAGTGGGCTAGCCGTCGCCTCACCGCGTCAGCTTCTTGTACTTCACCCGATGCGGAATGATGCTGTCCTGGCCGAGCCGGCGCATCTTGTCCTTTTCATAGTCCTGGAAGTTGCCCTCGAACCATTCGACGTGGCTGTCGCCCTCGAAGGCCAGGATGTGCGTGGCGATGCGGTCGAGGAACCAGCGGTCATGGCTGATGATCACGGCGCAGCCGGCAAAATCCTCCAGCGCCTCTTCCAGCGCGCGCAGCGTATCGACGTCGAGGTCGTTGGTCGGCTCGTCGAGCAGCAGCACGTTGGCGCCGGACTTCAGCATCTTCGCCAGATGCACGCGGTTGCGCTCGCCGCCGGAGAGCGCGCCGACCTTCTTCTGCTGGTCGGCGCCCTTGAAGTTGAACGACGAGCAATAGCCGCGTGAATTGACCTCGCGCTTGCCGAGCAGGATCTGTTCGTTGCCGCCGGAGATTTCCTCCCACACCGTCTTCTTGCCGTCGAGCGCGTCGCGCGACTGGTCGACGTAGCCGAGATGCACGGACTCGCCGACGGTGATGCTGCCCTTGTCGGGCGTTTCCTGCTTGGTGATCATCCGGAACAGCGTGGTCTTGCCGGCGCCGTTGGCGCCGATCACGCCGACGATGCCGCCCGGCGGCAGCTTGAAGGTGAGATTGTCGATCAGCTCACGGTCGCCGTAGCCTTTGCTGAGGCCTTCGAAGTCGACAACGTTCTGGCCGAGACGCTCGGCCACGGGAATTGTGATCTGCGCGGTCGTGGTCTGCTTCTCGCTCGCCTGCTTCAGCAGGTCCTCATAGCGCTGGTAGCGGGCCTTGGACTTGGCCTGCCGCGCCTTCGGCGATGAGGCGATCCATTCCTGCTCGCGCGCCAGCGTGCGCTGATGCGCGGCGTCCTCGCGGCCTTCCTGCGCGAGGCGCTTCTGCTTCTGCACCAGCCAGGAGGAGTAGTTGCCCTCGTAGGGAATGCCCTTGCCGCGATCGAGCTCGAGGATCCAGCCCGTGACGTTGTCGAGGAAGTAGCGGTCGTGGGTGACGATCAGGATCGCGCCGGGATAGTTACGCAAATGCCCTTCCAGCCACGATACCGACTCGGCGTCGAGATGGTTGGTCGGTTCGTCCAAGAGCAGCAGCTCCGGCTGGTCGAGCAGCAGACGGCATAGCGCGACGCGGCGGCGCTCGCCGCCGGAGAGCTTTGTGACGTCGGAATCGTCGGGCGGGCAGCGCAGCGCGTCCATCGCCTGGTCGACCTTGCTGTCGAGATCCCACAGGCCCTGGGCCTCGATCTCGTCCTGCAGCTTGGTCATCTCGTCGGCGGTCTCGTCGGAATAGTTGGCGGCGAGCTCGTTGTAGCGGTCGAGGATCGCCTTCTGCTTGGCGACGCCCTCCATGACGTTCTCGCGCACGGTCTTGGTCGCATCGAGATGCGGCTCCTGCTCGAGGTAGCCGACGCGGGCGCCCTCGGCGACCCAGCCCTCGCCGGTATATTCCTTGTCGATCCCCGCCATGATGCGCAGCAGGGTCGACTTGCCCGAACCGTTGACGCCGAGCACGCCGATCTTGGCGTCCGGGTAGAAAGACAAATGGATGTTGTCGAGGATTTTGCGGGTCGGATAGCTCTTGGTCAGACCCTGCATGAAATAGACGAACTGGCGCGCCATCGCGATCCCTTGGGAAGCCGTTGGATTGTGGGGAAATTTGCTGCCGCTGACATAGCCGCGCGGGCCCGAAAGGGCAACCGCGGGAAGTCGTTTTCCCTCCGTTCACCACGGATGATTACGGGGTCGATACCATGTGTGCGGCAAGTCCCTACAATTGAAACTTCCTTTTAATAAATCAGGCGAAAACTCGTTCCGCGCCCGTCCAAAGGCGCGCAAGGCGGCAAAAGCCGCGGTGAAAACAACGGGTTTCGCGTCATGGCTACGATCGCTTCGACCTCCCCCTCCCACACGGCCACCGGCCAGATCCGGGTCGAGCCGCTCGCGGAATTCCGTGCCTTCTGGCGCGCCTTCTTCGCCAAGGCGTTCAACCCCTACCGGCCGGAACTGCACTATATGCGCGGCCCAGGCCCGGCCTGGCGCGCCAAGCACACGCGCTTCTTCGCGCCAGCTAAGCTGCACCCGTCGGACAGTTTGACCCATCGCCGCTCCGCCCGCGCTTGCGCGGGCCGTGATTGCGCGCGACCATGGTCCACTTCCCCGACGGGGCGTCTTTCGCACCGCCATCCCTAACAGGAATCGGACCTCCCCATGACGCGGCTGCGCTGTGCAATCCTCGACGACTATCTCAAGCTTTCGCTCAACTCGGCGGACTGGTCGAAGATCAAGGACCGGGTCGACCTCACCGTGTTCGAAAAGCCGTTCGCCTCGGAGAATGAGGCCGCCGCGGCGCTGAAGGACTTCGAGATCATCCTCGCCATGCGCGAGCGGACGGCGTTTCCGCGTTCGCTGTTCGAGCGGCTACCGAACCTGAAACTCCTGATCACGTCGGGCATGCGCAATGCGGCAATCGATATGGAGGCCGCCAAGGCGCACAACGTCGTCCTGTGCGGTACGGCCTTCGCCCGCGACCCGACCGCGCCGCTGACCATGGGCCTGATCCTGGAACTGACCCGCAATATCGGCCGCGAGAACGCCCGCATGCATGCCGGCGTGCCCTGGCAGGGCCTGCTCGGCTTCGAGATCGAAGGCCGTACGCTCGGCATCATCGGGCTCGGCAAGCTCGGCGCCAAGGTCGCCAAACTGGCGCAGGCCTTCGGCATGAACGTGATCGCCTGGAGCCCGAACCTGACGGCGGAGAAGTGCAAGGAGGCCGGCGTCGGCTACGCCAGCAAGGAAGAGCTGCTTGCAACCGCCGACGTCGTCACCATTCACGTCGTGCTGAGCCAGCGCTCCCGCGGCCTGATCGGTGCGGCCGATCTCGCGCGCATGAAGCCGACTGCCTATCTCGTCAACACCGCGCGCGGGCCGATCGTCGACGAGGCCGCGCTGTTGGAGGCGCTGCAGCAGAAGAAGATCGCCGGCGCCGGCATCGACGTATTCTCCGTCGAGCCGCTGCCAACAGACCATCCGTTCCGCAAGCTCGACAACATGGTGATCACGCCGCATCTCGGCTACGCCACGGCGAGAAAACTTCAGGGGTCACTACACCCAGATGGTGGAGTGCATCGACGCCTGGACCAAGGGCGGCGAGGCGCCGCGGCGGCTGGCGTAGGATTATCTGGCACCGGCGCGAAACGCCTTGATCTGGGTGACGGCATTCTCGACCTTCATGTCGAGATAGAGTTTTCCCAATTCAGCAGTGGCAAGCGCAGGCGTGCCCTGCACGCCCGTTGCATCGTTGGCGGCCGCGATCTGGTCCTTGCGGATCCAGTTATCGGCGCCGAGGAACATGATCGCCGATGTGTCGGGAATGCCGGCATGCAGTTCCTTGCTCGAGATGCCGCGCTTGGCCAGCAGCGCATCGAACTGCGCGTCGGCCTTGCCGTAGAGATCGCCGACAAACAGCACGCGGGCGCCGCTCTTCTTCGCTTGCGCGTCGAGCGCCTGCGCGACCCGCGCCATCTCGTCCTGCCCGCCGCCATGATCGCCCATCAGCGTCACGAGCTTGAAGCCGGCGGCAAGCGCACTTTGCGCGACCGCGCGCACGACGCCCGAGAAGACGTCCGGCGGCAAGGTCACGGAGCCCGGAAAGCGCATATGCGCGGTCTTTGCCGCAGCGTCGCCGGTGATGGCAAAGGGAATGACGGGATAGACCAGGGCGTCGCCGAGTTCGCCTGCGATGCGTTCGGCGCAATAGCGGGCGATGAAGTTGTGCTTGCCGATCGCCATATGCGGGCCGTTCTGCTCGCTGCTGCCGACAAAGATGATCGCGGTGGACTTGCCGGCTGCGATGGCGTCGCGCACCTCGGGCCAGGTGAGATCGTCGATAAAGAGCGAGCGGGCTTGCGCGCTTGCGGGCGCGGCTGATGCCGCAAGCAGAGGCGCGGCGAGCAGGGCCACGAGCAATAGTGCTTTTCTCACAAGACGCCTCCGCGAGATGGAATCACGGCTGAGCATATGTCAGGCATCGGACATGGCGCGAGCGGGCGCATGAAAAAAGCCCGCGTCTCGCAACGCGGGCTTTCCCGGAATTTTGGACCGATCAGCGGATGGTGGTCGGCGGCGGCAGCGGCGGCACCACGGTCTGCGTGCCGGGCACGGGACCTGAAACCTGGGCAGGCGGCGGGGCCGCAGCAGCGCCGGGCAGGACCGCCCACAGGCGGGGCTGCCGAGGCGGTTGCCGTTCCCGGCGGCGGACCACCGGGCATGACGACCACGCGGGTGCCGACCTTGGTGCGCTCGAACAGATCGGAGACGTCGTCGTTCAGCATGCCGATGCAGCCCGAGGAGACGAACTTGCCGATCGTCGAGGGCTGGTTGGTGCCGTGGATGCGGAAGACGGTCGAGCCGAGATACATCGCCCGCGCACCGAGCGGGTTGCCGGGGCCGCCGGCCATGAAGCGCGGCAGATAGGGCTGGCGCTCGATCATTTCGGTCGGCGGATGCCAATCCGGCCATTCGGCCTTCTTGGTGATCTTCTGCACGCCGGTCCAGGTGAAGCCGTCGCGGCCGACGCGGACGCCGTAGCGGACGGCGCGGCCGTTGCCGAGCACGTAATAGAGATAGGTGTTGGGCGTATCGACCACGATGGTGCCGGCGGGCTCCTTGGTGGCGAAGGCAACTTCCTGGCGGCGCAGATGCGGCGGAAGCTGAGCGGGGCCGGTTTCCGGCTGCTCTTCCGGTGGCAGCGCGGACAGTTGCAGCGGCCTGCCGTCGGCGCCGACGGGCGCCTGCTGCGGCTGCGGAACAGCGCCGGTGACCATCGGCGGAGCAGCGCCGATGGCGCCCGGTGGACGCGGAAAGTCATCGTTGGAATTGGCGATGCCGACCGGGAATGCGGTTATCGCCAACCGGCGGCGCGCCGGGCGGACGGTCGGCATAGATCACCTGCGGCGGGCCGGCGGGGCGACCATAGCGGGGATCATCGGGCGACAGGATCGGCCCGGTCGGCACATTCGAATAGACCGGACGGTTGGCGCCGTAACGCGGATCGTTCGGCGACAGGACCGGACCCGGTGGCGGCAGCGCAGTCGCGCTTCGCGGCGCCGGCACATCGTCATCGTCATCCAGCGCGTCGAAATCGGGCGCCCCGGGCTGGCGGCGGTCATCGACCACGTATCCGCCGGGCGGATACGGGGGTGCTGCCGAATAAGTCGAGCCAGGCGGTACCGGATAGCCCTGCTGCGCCTGGGCAAGCGAAGTTCCCGCCGCGGCGGCTGCCAAGGCGGCACCGATCGTCAGAATTCGTTTGATCATCATCGCTCTTGTATAGACCCCAAGCCACACCGGACCGTTAATAACGGCTGATGGAGGAAGATAGCGGCGCATTCAAGACAAATCCCCGAAATTCGGCCCAATTCGGGCACTTTGTGATCGCCGCTGCGCGTGCGGAATACCCCTTCAATGGTCGATTGCGCCGCGTTTTGGCAGCGAAATCCGCCCATCAGTCCAATCACATGGGGGCAACGGCCCGGCCCGGATTGCTGTATTCTGGATTCAGCTGATTCGCGGCGGCGAAGGCGGCTGATTCCAGTGCTCCACCGCGTTCCCTGTGGCATCCAAAAGCCTTGGCAGACCCCGCTTAGGCGGAACTCGAGCCCATGCTCCCCGGTTTCCGTTTCCTGTTCGCCGCGATCGTGCTTTCCGTTTCCGTCCTGATCTTCGGCCTCGGTGCCGCAGCCCTGCTGCGCGCCAAGCATGAGGAATTTGCCAGCATTCCGGCGCGGCGGGTCCTGCCCGAACCGTACTTCGCCCAGCAGAGCGAGACGCCGGCGCCGACGCTTGCGATGCTGCGCGTCGAGCCCGCGCCGCAAGACACTGCGCCCGTCAGTCCGCCGGCGCCCGTTCTCGTCGATGAGCCCGCGCCGGATGCCGTGCCGGTGCCGAAGGTGGAAACGGAGAAACTCGCCGCACTGAACGCGGATGTTGCGCCACCTGTGGAGCCGGCAAAGCCGGAGATTGCGGCGACTGAACCGCCGGCGCTCGTGGCGCCGATGGCCGAGACACAAGCCGAAACGAAAATTGCCGCGATCGACGCGACGACGCCAGCGCCGGCGGTGGTGAAACGACATCCGCTCCCGCAGAACAAATCGTCATACCCGCGATGACGGACGGCAGCGGCAACGTCAGCAGCGACAAGCCGGTGGCGAAAATCGCAGCGTTGGGCAGCCCTGCAGCGACTGTCGCGGCGCCGGCGGCGGAAACCAAAAAAGCGAGTGCGAAATCCGATCGCAGCGAAATCAGAAAGAAGCAGCGGGCGGAACGCGCGCGCGAGCGTCGACGGCTTGCCGCGCGCCGCGCGCGATTGGCAGCACAGCAGGCCGCCATAGTGCCCGCAGCAGGCGTCCAGCAATCGGCTGATCCGTTTGGTGAAGCGGCCACACAGACGCAGCCGGCAACGGCGAGGCGCCGGCGCTGAGCGTTTACGCCGGCCCGGTTGCGATCGGCGGTCCGTCGGCCGCGCCCCATTCCGTCCACGAACCGTCGTAGATCGCGGGATTTTCGACACCGAGACGATAGAGCGCGATCGTCAGCACGCCGGCACTGACGCCGGAGCCGCAGCTTGTCACGATCGGCGCGTCGAGCTTGACGCCGGCGCCGAGGAACGCCGCGCGCATCTCCTCCAGCGACTTCATCTCGCCGGTCGCTGCGTTGACCAGGTTGTTGTACGGCAGGTTGAGACTGCCCGGGATATGCCCGGCGCGAATGCCCGGCCGCGGTTCGGCCGCCTTGCCCTGATAGCGCTCGTTGGCGCGCGCATCGATCACCTGCTCGGCGCGGCTTGCGACGTTGGCGATCATCTGCTGCATGCTGCGCACCCGCCGCGCATCGAATGTCGCCTTGAACGTCGCCGGCTTCGCGGTCACCTGCCCGCCCTCGACCTTGCGTCCCTCCGCGACCCACTTCTTCAGGCCGCCATTGAGCACGCGGACGTCGTCGTTGCCGAACGACAGGAACATCCACCATGCCCGCGGCGCTGCGACCCAGCCGCCGGAATCGTACACCACGACCGTGTCGCCATTGCCGATGCCGAGTGCGCCGACGTCGCGGCCGAACTGCCCGGCGTCCGGAAACATGTGCGGCAGCGGGTTGGAATGATCCGACACCGCATCGACATCGAAGAACACCGCGCCCGGGATGTGCGACTTGAGATAATCGTCCTTTGGCAGCGGCAGCACGCCGGGCAGCTTGAACGAGGCGTCGACGACCTTGACGGCGGGATCGTTGAGATGCGCGGCAAGCCATTCGGTCGAGACGAGCGGATCGGTGGTAGAAGCCATCGGCTATTCCTTTCGACGATCGTCATGCCCGGGCTTGACCCGGGCATCCACGACTTTTGTTTGCTAGCCGCCAAAGACGTGGATGGCCGGGACATAGGCGGAGCGAAGCGACGCCGTTCTTCGAACGGCTATGCCCGGCCATGACGAATGGATAGTGCTCGCACTAGCCCTTCTTCTTCGGCTCCCACTTCTCCACCGGCCCGCCGGCATCGCGCCAGGCGGCAAAGCCGCCGCCCATATGCGCGACCGGCTTCAAGCCCATGTCCTTGGCGGTCTTGGCAGCAAGCGCCGAGCGCAGCCCCCCGGCGCAGTGGAAGACGAACTTCTTGTCCTCCTGGAAGATCGGCTTGGCGTAGGGGCTTTGCGGATCGATCCAGAACTCCAGCATGCCGCGGGTGCAGGGGAAGGCGCCGGGAATGCGGCCGTCGCGCTCGATCTCGCGCGGATCGCGGATATCGACGATGATGACGTTGTTGTCGCCCGTGAGCTTGATGGCATCAGCGGCGCTAATCGTCTCGATCTCGGCATTGGCCTCGTCGATCATCGCCTTGATGCCGCGGTGGATGGTCTGGGGCATGGGCCGTCCTCTCAAACTTGCTCCGTCATTCCGGGATGGTCCGAAGGACCAGACCCGGAATCTCGAGATTCCGGGTTCGCCTCTTCGAGGCGCCCCGGAATGACGAGCGCGATGATTACCGCACCAGCTCCCTCATCGCATTCTCCAGACCCTCGATCGTGATCGGATACATGCGGTTGGCGAGCAGCCGGCGGATGATGGTGGTGGATTCCGAATAATCCCAGTGCCGCTGCGCGACCGGGTTGAGCCACACGGTGTGCGGATAGGTGCGGCTCACGCGGTCGAGCCAGACCGAGCCCGCCTCCTCGTTGACGTGCTCGACGGAGCCGCCCGGCACCATGATCTCGTAAGGGCTCATCGACGCGTCGCCGACGAACACGACCTTATAGTCGTGCGGGTATTTGTGCAGGATGTCCCAGGTCGGCGTGCGGTCGGTGAAGCGTCGCTTGTTCTGCTTCCATACGCCTTCATAAAGGCAGTTGTGGAAGTAGAAATATTCCATGTGCTTGAATTCGGTCTTCGCCGCCGAGAACAATTCCTCGACCTGCTCGATGTGGGAATCCATCGAGCCGCCGATATCGAAGAACACCAGCACCTTGACGGCGTTGCGCCGCTCGGGGCGCATGACGACGTCGAGATAGCCGTGATTGGCGGTCTCGCGGATGGTGGTGTCGAGGTCGAGCTCGTCGGGCGCGCCGGTGCGCGCGAATTTGCGCAGCCGCCGCAGCGCAATCTTGATGTTGCGGATGCCGAGCTCGACATTGCCGTCGAGGTCCTTGAACTCGCGCTTGTCCCAGACTTTCACTGCCCGGTTGTTGCGGTTCTTCTCCTGGCCGATGCGGACGCCTTCGGGATTGTAGCCGTGGGCGCCGAACGGCGAGGTGCCGGCTGTGCCGATCCACTTGTTGCCGCCCTGGTGGCGGCCCTGCTGCTCTTTCAGGCGCTGACGAAGCGTCTCCATGAGCTTGTCCCAGCCCATCGCCTCGATCTGCTTCTTCTCTTCCTCGGTGAGGTATTTCTCGGCAAGCTTCTTCAGCCACTCGGCGGGAATGTCCGCCTTCTCCATGGCATCGAGCAGGCTCTCCAGCCCCTTGAAGACACAGCCGAACACGCGGTCGAACTTGTCGAGGTTGCGCTCGTCCTTCACGAGCGTGGCGCGCGACAGGTAATAGAAATTCTCCACCGTCTGATCGGCGAGGTCCTGGTCGAGCGCTTCCATCAGCGTGAGGTATTCGCGCAAGGTCACGGGGACCTGCGCATCGCGGAGCGAGGTGAAGAATTGCAAAAACATGGCACTAGAGATCGCCCGTCAGGGGGCGAAGGTCAAGGCCACAAGCCCTGCAACAAGCCTAGACCAGCTCTGTTTTTCCATTAGAATTGCGCCCGAGAGGGCATTTTCGCAGAGGGGGTTTTCCATGAGCATCATTGCGGCGCTGATCATCGGCGCCATCGCGGGCTGGCTGGCCGGCCTGATTGTCCGCGGCGCGGGATTCGGGCTGATCGGCAACATCGTGATCGGCATCATCGGCGCGCTGGTTGCGAGCTGGCTGTTGCCGCAGCTCGGCGTCAACCTCGGCAGCGGCACCATGCGCGACATCGTCAACGCCACCATCGGCGCGGTGATCGTGCTGGTCATTTTGTCGCTGGTCAGGCGCGCCTGACGCATTCCCCCTATACCGGCAGCGAATGCTGTTTTAACCGGATTTTCCTGTTAAGGCAGTCGTGAAACGCTGTGCCCAGGACGTGTGCACAAAGACGCGTGCATAAGACGATAGCATCGAGAACGAAAGCATAAGACGAAAATGAAATTTACCGGTACCAAGGACTATGTTGCGACCGAAGACCTCAAGGTCGCGGTCAACGCCTCGATCGTGCTGGAGCGTCCGCTGCTCATCAAGGGCGAGCCCGGCACCGGCAAGACGGTGCTGGCCGAGGAAGTCGCCAAGGCGATCAAGGCGCCGCTTTTGACCTGGCACATCAAGTCCACCACCAAGGCGCAGCAGGGCCTTTACGAATACGACGCGGTGTCGCGGCTGCGCGACAGCCAGCTCGGCGATGCGCGCGTCTCCGACATCTCGAACTACATCAAGCGCGGCAAGCTGTGGGACGCCTTCACGGCGGAGCAGCGCCCGGTGCTGCTGATCGACGAGATCGACAAGGCCGACATCGAATTCCCCAACGACCTGCTGCTCGAGCTCGATCGCATGGAGTTCTTCGTCTACGAGACCGGCGAGAACATCAAGGCGAAGCTGCGCCCGATCGTGATGATCACCTCGAACAACGAGAAGGAATTGCCGGACGCCTTCCTGCGCCGCTGCTTCTTCCACTACATCAAGTTTCCCGACGCCGACACCATGAGCCGCATCGTCGACGTGCACTTCCCCAACATCAAGAAGCGCCTGGTCGAAGAGGCGCTGCGCATCTTCTTCGAGGTGCGCGAGGTGCCGGGCCTGAAGAAGAAGCCGTCGACCTCGGAGCTGCTCGACTGGCTGAAGCTGCTGCTCAACGAGGACATCACGCCGGAGATGCTCCGGGAGCGCGATCCGCGAAAACTGATCCCGCCGCTGCACGGCGCCCTGCTCAAGAACGAGCAGGACGTGCACTTGTTCGAGCGGCTGGCGTTTTTGAGCCGGCGGGAAGTTTAAGGCCCGCTATACTCGTGTCCTGGACGCACCGCTGCGCGATGGTGCCGCTGCGCAGAGCCGGGGCGCGCATTCATGAAACCTTGCGCTTGACCACCTTGCGCAAGGTTTCGTCAATCCGAGATTGCCATCCCGCCCCGGTAGATTTGAAATGCTCGATCACCTCCCGGCTAAGGCGTAACGAGACAAGCTTCTTTGTCGGCGCCTTGTTTGGGCCTCGCCCCTTGCTAATGGACGCGCCCAGATCGGGGAAGACTTCAACGAATGGCCGAGCTTTGGCGAAATCCGCCCTTGTCAGCTCCGGATTGTCGCTGACTTCACGCAGATCCTTTTTACTGTAGCCGGTTTTCTTTTTAGCGTTCGGCATAGAGTATCCTTTCGCTACGACTTGCAGGCCGCATGCTGATGATGCTGACGCCCTCGCGGCCAAGCCTCGCGAATACAACAACGATCACGCCCCGGATGCTCACGCCGACTGCAACCCAACGCTTGCTCTTGTTGTGCGAAGGAATGACCAGCGCGTTGTCGAAAAATGTCTCGTGAGATCGGCGAAATCCAACCCGTGCTAGTCGAGGTTGGCCAAACGTTTCGGCTCATCCCAAACGATTCTCATCGTTTTAAGTGTAGCTACAATTTATCTGTCCGTCAAACATATTTTGTAACTACAATATAGACCAGGACCTACGCATACCCGGCGAGCTTCACCGCTTCCGGCGCAACCTTGCCGCGGATCATGTCGCTCGCCTTGTCGGCGATCATCAGCGTGGACGCATTGAGATTGGCCGAGATCATGCGCGGCATGATCGAGGCGTCGACCACGCGCAGGCCCTGCAGCCCGTGAACGCGAAGCTGATCGTCGACCACCGCCCATGACGTGCCCGCCGGTCCCATCCGGCAGGTGCAGCCGGGATGGAAGGTGGTGGTGCCGCGCTCCGTTACGGCCGCCAAAATCTCATCGTCGCTCTGTACCTTCGGGCCCGGGAAATCCTCGTAGGCGTAGTACGGCTTGAGCGGTTCGGAGGCGAGCAGCCGCCGCGCCAGCTTCATGCCGGCGACGACGACGCGGCGGTCGATTTCTTCGACGAGATAATTGGTCTGGATGATCGGCGCCTCGAACGGATCGGACGAGCGCGCGCGGACATAGCCGCGGCTTTCCGGCCGCTGCTGCCAGGAGGCGACCGTCATGCCGGGCTCGTCCTCGAGCTGGCCCTGCACGCCTTCCTTGTAGCTAGCGGGTGTGAAGGTGAGCTGCAGGTCCGAGCTCTCGTGCGTTTCGCCGGAATGCCAGAAGCAGTAGACCATGGTCGGCGACAGTGACAAAAGGCCGCGCCGCGTGGTCGCCCATTTCAGCGCCTCGACCCAGAGACGCCAGCCTTGCCGGAGCTCGTTGATGGTGTTGATGTTCTTCACCCGCGCCACCGAGCGCGGCGCGTAGTGATCCTGCAGACCCTCACCAACGCCGGGCAACGCATGGCGCACCTCGATGCCGAGCGACTTCAACAGATCCGGCGAGCCGACGCCGGAGAGTTGCAGCACCTGCGGTGAATTATAGGTGCCGCCAGAAAGGATGACTTCCTTGCTGGCGCGTACCTCGACCGGCGTACCGCCGCGCCCGCCCTTGAGGTAGCGCACGCCGACCGCGCGCTTGCCCTCGAAAATGATGTTGGTGACGTGGGCATGGGTGCGCACGTCGACATTGCCGCGCTTCTTTGCCGGATGCAGGAAGGCTTTTGCCGCGCTCATGCGCAGGCCACCCTCGATGGTGCGCTGGCAGTACGACACGCCTTCCTGGATCGCGCCGTTATAGTCGGAGTTTCTGGGGATGCCGAGGCTGACGGCGCCCTCCATGAAGGCCTCGCAGAGCGGGTCCTGCCACTCCATGGTGGTGACGGTCAGCGCACCGTCGCGGCCGCGATAGGTCTCATCACCCTCGCCGACCCGCTTCTCCAGCCGCTTGAAGTAAGGCAGCACGTCCGGATAGCCCCAGCCGCGATTGCCCATCTGTGCCCAGGTATCGAAATCCTGGCGCTGGCCGCGGTTGTAGATGTGGCCGTTGATCGAGGACGAGCCGCCGAGCGTCTTGCCGCGCGGCGCATAGATGCTGCGGCCACCGGTCCAGGGCCCCACCTCCTGCTGGTAGGCCCAGTTGATGCTCTTCATGTGGAACGTCTTGATGAAACCGGCCGGCAGATGGATGTAGGGATGCCAGTCGCTGGGGCCCGCCTCGAGCACGCAAATCTTCGTGCCGAGATCTTCGCCCAGCCGGTTGGCAAGCACGCTGCCCGCGGAGCCAGCGCCGATGATCACATAATCGAACGTTTCCATTTTCTCTTCTTTGTTCTCAGCACGATCTTCTCCGGATCATGCTCGCCGAGCGCTAGCGCGCCTTCTCATTGAGCTGATAGGTCAGATGCGCCTTCACCGTCGGCCACTCCGAGGCGATGATGCTGAAGACCACAGTGTCGCGCAACGTGCCGTTCGGCGCAATCTGGTGGTTGCGCAAAATACCGTCCTGCTTGGCGCCAAGCCGCTCGATGCCGCGCCGGCTCTGCTGATTGAAGAAATGGGTGCGGAACTCTACCGCAATGCAATCGAGCTTCTCGAACGCATGGGCCAGCAGCAGCAGTTTGCACTGGGTATTGAGCGCGGTGCGCTGCACGCGCTTGGCGTACCAGGTCGAGCCGATCTCGACCCGGCGGTTCGGCGTGTCGACATTCATGTAGGTGGACATGCCCGCGATCTTGCCGTCGGCATCGAACACGGTGAACGGCAGCATCGATCCCGCCGCCTGCAATCCCAGCCGGCGGTCGATTTCCTTGCGCATGTCTTCCGCCTTCGGGATGAAGGTGTACCAGAGCTTCCAGAGCTCGCCGTCCTTCACTGCGTCGACGAGGCCGTCGAGGTGATCGGCGCGACAGCGGCTCCAGCCTGCGCGTGCGCGCCACGAAGGGTAACAGGTTCAAGCCAAGGCATTTCTCATCCCCCTTTCGTCATTGCGAGGAGCGAAGCGACGAAGCAATCCAGCTTACTTTTTTGCAGCAAAGCTGGATCGCTTCGCTTCGATCGCGATGACTTGCGATAGTCCAAGTTCACTTGTTCAAAAAGTTCAGCGGCAATCCCGGCCGCGGCCAGTCCATCGCAATCAGTTCGCCCTTGCCCGACAACGTGATGTAGGCGGTCTTCAGCTCCGGCCCGCCGAAGGCGATGTTGGTGGTGACGCGGTCGCCGGTCGGCACCTGCTCGACCAGCGTTCCGTCGGGCGCGATCACGGAGATGCAGCCCGAGATCAGCGTGGCGACGCAGACATTGCCGTTCGCCTCGACCGCAAGCGAATTCGAACATCTGGTAGCCGCCAAGGCCCGCGATCGGCTTGCCGCGCTCACCGCGATAGATCACGTCGCGCGGCTTCAAGGTGCCGGGCGCGGTGAGCTCGTAGGCCCACAGCCGCGCGGTCGGCGTCTCGCCGATGTAGACGGTGTTCTCGTCCGGCGAGAGCCCGATACCGTTGGCCGGCAGCACGCCGTGCACGATCTCGACGATCTCTTTCATGCCGGGCTTCACATAGTAGATACCGCCGACATCCATATCGCGGTGGCGGCGCTTGCCGAGTTCGGAGAACCACAGCCCGCCATGCTTGTCGAAGACGAGATCGTTCGGCCCGCGCAGCCCATGCTCGCCGCATTTGCTGACCACCGTCTCCACCTTGCCGGATTGCAGATCGACGCGCTGGATCGAGCCGCCGAGATAGTCATCCGCCTGGGGGCCCGGCATGATCAACTTGCCGGTCGGAATCCAGCTGAAGCCGCCATTGTTGCAGACGTACATCTTGCCGTCGGGACCAAGTGCCGCACCGTTCGGTCCACCCGGAATTTTCGCGACAACTTCCTTGCGGCCGTCAGGCCAGACCCGGGTCAGGCGTTGCCCGCGGATTTCGACCAGCACCACGGAGCCGTCTGGCATGACGACCGGCCCTTCCGGAAACTCCAGATCGGTGGCGAGAACGCGGATATTGGCCATAAAAACCCTCCCGGCGCTTTGGCTGCAGGCGGATTTCCGGCGATCCCGCGCACGCAACATTATCGTTGCGGCTGTTATGGCAAAGTCGATATCGCTTGCCAAGCAAGCACGCGCGATGCACCCCACAGGGCTGCGTTGCGGCGCGGTGCAATCGGCGGTCTCGGTACAATCGCTACGTTACCGGCACCCAGATCTCCAGGCCCCCATTGCCGGTCGCCGGATCGAACGTCTCCTCATAGCGCTCGAAATTCGGTGCGTCCGCGACGCACATTTTTGACGCCGGCAGCCAGTGATTCCAGATCGCCGCGAAGGTGCGGCGAATGGTCGAGATGTGCTCCTTGTGGGTGAAGACCGCATATCGCTGTTCGGGAATCCGCACGCGTGAAAATTCGCGCGGCAGGTCGGAGAAGTCCGAGACCTCGACGCCGGCAATGTAATCGAAATTGCCGGAATCGTCGCCGTTGCAGCAGACGCCGTAGGCGACCTTGCCGACCTGGTCGGGGATTTCGCCAGCCTTCTGGTGAAAGTGCTGCCACTGGTTGGGGATGCCGGCGCCGCTAGCGCCGTGATTGTAACGTTCGCCGACGCCGGCAACGAGGAACGCCTTGGCCGTTTCGAAGCGGGGCGGCTGCAGGTTGGTGGTGGGGGTCGAGTTCATCATGATCGGCTCCTGAAGTGTGAGCTTGTCGAGGCACGTTGCGGCGCGCACCTGCTCCGGCGTGACGCCGAAATGGTCGCGGAACGCGCGGGTGAATGCTTCGTGGGAGCCGTAATCCGCCTCCAGCGCCAGCGTCAGGATATCGGGTGCACCCTTGGCGAGCGCACGCGCCGCCTTGGTGAGGCGGCGGGCGCGCACATATCGCATCACGGACATGCCGGTCGCTTCCGCAAACGACCGCACCATGTGGAAGCGCGAGACACCGCCGACGGATGCGATCTCGTCAAGCGTCAGGCTATCAGCCAGATGGCTCTCGACGTACCACAACGCTTTCTGGGCAGGGTTCATGGACTTTGGCTCTCGTTCGAAGCATCCCGATCATGCGGGCTTTGGCCGGGTCGCGTTTGACAGTCCTTGCTCTTGCGCGCTGGAACCATGCATGCTGTCGCAAAGGATGCATCGATAGCATTCAGAGAGGAACCGGGCCATGAAGATCAGCGACGTCAGGGCGCATCATATCCGCATCCCCTATGATGCGGGCGTCGCGAGCTTCCGACAGGGTGCTTCCTCGATCGCCGCGCTCGAGATGGTGATCGTGGAGGTCACGACCGACAGCGGCCTCACCGGCTGGGGCGATGCGTTCAGCTACGTGTGCCCGCGCACGACATATGCTGCGGTCAACGAGATGATCGCGCCGCAGGCCCGCGGCTTGGATGTGCCTGACGCAGCCGGCATTCCCGCCTTCATGGAGCAGATCCAGCGCAATCTGCATCTGTTCGGCCGTTACGGCATCACCATGTTTGCGATTTCCGGGCTCGACATCGCGCTGTGGGATCTCGCCGCACGCGTCAAGGGCGTGCCGCTGCATCGATTGCTCGGCGAACAAAAGCGCGCGAAAATCCCCGCCTATGCGAGCCTGCTACGGATCGGTGCGCCGGACCTGGTCGCGGCCGAATGTGCGACCGCGCGGAAGCTCGGCTATGGCGCGATCAAGCTGCATGAGACGACGGCAGCGCCGGTATTCGCCGCACGACAGGCGATCGGCGACGGCATACCGCTGATGGTCGACATGAACTGTCCGATGGACGGCATGAGTGCGATTGCATTTGCGCATGCCTGCCGCGATGCAAAGCCGCTGTTCCTGGAAGAGCCGGTGTGGCCGCCGGAAGATTTTGCTGCTCTCGCCGAGGTGCGCCGTCAAGGCGGACTTGGCGTCGCGGCCGGCGAGAATGCGTGCACGGCGTACCAGTTCCGGCAGATGATGGAAGCGGGTGCAGTGAGCCATGCGCAGCCCTCGGTGACCAAGGTCGGCGGCATCACCGAATATCTGAAGGTCGTTGGCCTCGCCGACCAACATGGCATCCGGCTGGCGCCGCACTCGCCCTATTTCGGTCCGGGATTGCTGGCGACGCTGCAATTGCTGTCGCTGCGCGACGACGGTACGTTCGTCGAGGTATTTTACATGAAGCGCGAGGCTTGCCTGTGGCGCGGCCATGTCGACGTCGATGCCAACGGCAATGTCGCGGTGCCCGATGGCCCCGGTCTCGGCTATGAACCGGATCGCGATGTCATGGAGCGCTACAGGGTGGCGTAACCAATTGCACCGGGCTACTTCGCACCTTGCTTGGCCGCGGGTGCTGCGTCCTTGACCAGCGAAGGCGCGGCCTTCTTGATCTCTTCGATCGCCTTTTTCTGCTCTTCGATAAGCTTCTCCAGCGACGCAACGCTGGCCTTCAGGCCCTCGATCTGGCGATTGGCGGCCTCGACTCGGCGCTGATTGTCGATTGAAAGTTTTGTCATGGTCTTCTGCAGGAAATCGACATTGCTCTGCAGGCAGCTGGTGCGCCGCTCCCAGGTCTTCTCCACGGTGCAGATTTCGATGCCCGGAACGTCCTGGGCGAGAGCGGCCCGCGGCAGCAGCACGAAAGTCAGTGCAAGAGCGGTGCGGCCGATCATAAGAATCCCCTTCGATGAATGATCATCACGTCAAATTGCATGGCAGATGCGCACAACGTCGCAGATACCACACTCATACCGTATTCATCGCCTGTGGTCTGTCCGGCGGCAAGGGGATTACGGAACCCGGGCGGGCGTCTACCGGCCCGAACAGTCAAAGAGGATGACGATGGCAACGCGGGAAAAGCGGCTGGCGCAGTTCGATGGCAGTGGCGAGCCGCCACTGGGGCAGCCGGTCGAGGTGCTCTGCGAGGATCACAGCGGAACCTATCAATTGCCGTTCGCCTGCCGCTTCGTCGACGGCAAATGGCACAATGACGAATCGGGCGGCGCGGTCGAGGCGACCGTGATTGCGTGGCGGATGCCGCGCGTCAAGCAGGCCGGCGTGGCCTAGGGCTTTCTCGTTTGAGCATCGTCCCTTCTCGAAAGCCGGGCCCCGCTTTTCGCGGATCATGCGCGAGCACGCCTGTGTCAAAACGCGACGAAGACGCGGTTTTCGACACTTTCAATTAAGGTCTGGAACGCGCTTCGAACAAACCGCGCCCGAATCAGCGATCGGGCGCCGTACTCCCCTGTTCACGGCTAGATATCGGCGCCGGCTTGAAGCGGCGTACCAGATGCAGCACGGCCACGACCAGGCCCAGCCAGCGGCCGATGACAAGGGTTAACTCTTCGGGAGATGACATGGCTCACTTCCACGGCGTGACAGGCGGCACCTTGTCGGTGGCCGGCGGCATGTCGACAGTCTTGAAGTCGGCGGGGCTGACGATCTCCATGTATTCCATGTCCGGCGAGTAGTCGTAGAGGTAGTGCACGATGCCCGGACGCTGATGCACGACGTCACCGGCCTGCACCAGCGTCGGCTTGTCCTCATACATGAAGCGCGCCCAGCCCTTGAGCATCACCACGATCTGGAATTCGCAGTCGTGACGATGCCAGCCAGTGCCGTCCTCCGGGGGACAATCGGGATTGGCCTTGACGAGATGGCAGATCACCTGGCCGCCGGTTGCGTCCGCTATGCCGAGATCGCGATACAGGAAGAAGTCGCGCAGACCTCCGCCCGTGTAGTCGGTATCGCCGGGTTTGACATGGGAGAATTTGCCGACGGCGGCGTGCTGATTCATTGGAAGCCTCCATGTTCTCGTTCGTGAGTGCGCAACTCCACGAGGCGTCCAAATTTTCGGCAGCGTCGCATCGTTGCGGTCACGGCTGCATGTTGCTATGCGAAAATCGCGCCAGCCGCGCTGCAGCGCGGCGATCTGAACCTTCGCGCAGGAATCCGAACGCTTAGCAGGCGAAATCCATCCAACGCGACGGCGCCACCACGCGCAGCTCGAGAACGCCATGCCGGCGAGCGGTTCGCCGGCTGCGCCTTGGGCAATCAAGCCTGCGGCATCAGCCTCTCATGCAGGCAATACCGGCGCGCGGCTGCCTAATATTCGACCTCGAGCTCCTCGATGTCGGCAGGCTCGGCGCGCGCGGCATCGATCCACTCGACCATCTCAGGCATGGTCATGATGGTCTTGGCATAGGCGGCCAGTTTCGGCTCGAGCTTGACGTCGTAGGTCGCAAAGCGCGTCACGACCGGCGCATACATCGCATCCGCCATGGTAGGCCGCGCGCCGAACAGAAACGGCCCGCCGGACTTCGCCAGGCACTCGCGCCAGATGGTGCAGACGCGGTCGATGTCGGCCTGGGCGCGCGACCAGATCTTGAAGCCGGGGAAATGGCCCTTGAGATTGACCGGCAGCGAGGCGCGTAGCGTGGTGAAGCCGGAATGGATTTCACCGCAGATCGAGCGGCAATGCGCGCGCTGAATGCGATTCTCCGGCAACAGGCCGGCGTCGGGGCAGATTTCGTTGAGGTATTCGGCGATCGCCAGCGTATCCCAGACGGTGGCGCCCTCATGCCGTAGGCACGGCACCAGGATCGAGGACGACAGCAGCAGGATTTCCGCCCGCGCCGAGGCGTCGTCCGGCGCGGTGACGATCTCCTCGAAATCCAGACCTGCGAATTTCGCCAGCAGCCAGCCGCGCAGCGACCATGACGAATAGTTCTTGCTGCTGATGGTCAGTGTGGTCTTCGCCATGTGCCCTCCCTCACGCGCACGAGGACGACCGGAAAGGCCGGCTGCCCACTCACTGGGCATTTGATCAGCAAGCGACGTGCCAGTTTTGCAGGGCTGCCTGCTTTTGCGGGCGCACCCGCCCCTCCCCTTGGCGTCGATATTGCATGGCCCCCTGGGCAGGGGCGGATGTGAATGATGTCAATGATGTACCAAGCCTACCAGAACCACATGGACCTGACGGCGCCATGGCGGACGGGGGCATCAAGCGCGCTGAAATATCTCAATCTGGCCCCGCAGGGGGTCTCGGACCGGGTGTTCGGACGGCTTTCCGCGGCGCTCGAACTGATCTCGCGCGCGTCCCTCACCTACAGCCGCCCGGCCTATGGCATCGACAGCGTGATGATGGGAAATCGGGAAATCGCCGTCACCGAGGAAATCGCCCACGCAACGCCGTTCGGCTCACTGCTGCATTTTGCAAAGGACGACGGCCCGGAGCAGCCGCGGTTGTTGCTGGTGGCGCCGATGTCCGGGCATTTTGCGACCCTGTTGCGCGCCACCGTGAAGACGCTGCTGCAGGACCACGACGTCTACATCACCGACTGGCACAACCCGCGCGACATTCCGCTTCAGCACGGCCGCTTCGGCCTCGAGGATTACACCGATCACCTGATCACCTTCATGGAGAAGCTTGGACCCCGCGCCCACATGGTCGCAATCTGCCAGCCGTCAGTGTCGGCGCTGGCAGCGGCCGCGATCATGTGTGAGGACAATCATCCGGCGCGGCCGGCGACGCTGACCCTGATGGCGGGGCCGATCGACACCCGCGTGCAGCCGACCAAGGTGAACGGCTTTGCCAAGAGCAAGCCGATCAAATGGTTCGAGGAAAACCTGATCAACTACGTGCCGATGCAGTGCAAGGGTGCATTCCGCCAGGTCTATCCCGGCTTCGTGCAGCTCACCGCCTTCGTGTCGATGAACCTGGAGCGCCACATCAAGCAGCACATGGACCTCGCCCATCACATCGCCAAAGGCGAGCGGGAGAAGGCCGAGATCATCAAGACCTTCTACGACGAATATTTCGCAGTCATGGATTTGCCGGCGGAGTTTTACATCGAAACCGTGCGAGATGTTTTCCAGGAGCATCTCTTGCCACAGGGAAAGCTGATGCATCGCGGCCGGAAGGTCGATCCGGCGGCGATCAAGCGCATGGGCCTGATGACGGTCGAAGGCGAGAAGGACGACATCTGCTCGATCGGCCAGACACTGGCGGCACAAGACCTCTGCACCGGCGTGCGCGCCTATCGCAGGGTCCACCACATGCAGGCCGGCGTTGGCCATTACGGCGTGTTTTCCGGCAAGAAGTGGAATAACGAGATCTATCCGCTGCTGCGCGATTTTGTGCACGTCAATTCGTAACTTTAACTGTCATTCCGGGATGGTCCGAAGGACCAGACCTCAGATGCGCAATTGCGCATCGGGGAATCTCGAGATTCCGGGTTCGATGCTTCGCATCGCCCCGGAATGACGCGTAGTGAAATGCCCATCAGTGCAGTTGGCGCAGGGTCGCCGACGGCGTCTCGCCGAACTTGGCGCGGTAGGCGCCAGCCATCCGTCCGAGATGGGTGAAGCCGAGGTCGAAAGCGATATCGATGATGCGCGCCTCCGGGGCCGCCGCCTTGAGGCGGGCGTTGAGCTGGCCCAGGCGAATGTCGAGCAGCATGTCGGAAATCGAGGCGCCGAAGTGCCGCTGAAATCCGACCTGCAGCGCACGGATGCCGATTCCGGCGGCCTCGGCAAGCTGCGCCAGATCGAGAGGATCGGCCGCGTGGGCATGCAGGCAGTCGCGCGCCCGGCGCAACGCGCGCGGCAACGTCTCAACCTGGCCCGCGAAAGTCGCGATTGCATCGGACAGGCCGTGGCGCTGGCCGTTCAGCAGCGCGTCCAATAGCGCCTCGCGCCGGTCGGCCACGGCCAGCGGCGGCGGGCGAGCTGTCCCGTTGCGCTCGGCCCAGGCGACCAGCCCCGCAAGCTGGGCCTGCAGCAGGCGCGCCGGCGGCGCCGACAGATCGACTAACGCATCGAATTCCACCGCCTGCACGGCTTTGCCGGCCAGCGCAGCCGCGCGCTGCTCGACCAGCCGCCGCTCGACCAGCAGGATCAGCTGAGCGCAATTCTGCCAGATCATCTGCGTCGGGATCGTCGGCGACAGCAGCGAGGCAGCCATTCCGGGCACGGCCGCGATGTCACACGAACCGGTCTTCACCCGGGCCGCACCGGAGAGCGGAATCTGCAACAGGAAGAAGCGCTCGAGACACCCGGGGTCGATCGACACCGTGCCGCCGTAGGCCACATAGTTGATGGAGAAGCCATCGAACGAGGCGCAGTTGTGCCGGGCGTAGAAATCCGTCGACGCGGCGTGTAATGGCTTGAGATCATGGGGGCAGAAGATGCGCCCGATCTGTTCGGCCGCCTGATCGACGTCGGCAGTGGCGACGCGGGAAAACGCCGCAAGCCGCACAGCATCGGGCGAAGCCGTGCCGCTCCCGGTATCCGCAATGAACGCGTCTGACATCCCCAAAATGCCTCCGCCAATTGTTTTAAGCTTACAATAATTCCGGAGCGCACGGAACGGCCCGGAGCGAGGAAGTTTGTCGCTGCCGTCCCGCTACCGCAGCGCAACAGCAGATCGCGAAGCGAGCCCGATTCGTTTTGTGGATAGACATCCCGCTTCGTCCGCCGGATGGTTCGCGCCACGTTCAAAGGAGGACAACCATGTCAGCACTCGAGAAAGGCATCACGGCCAACGGCGCCGGCTATCGCGGCAAGACCTGGAACATCCTCGGACAGGTCTATTTCCCCAAAGCAGTCACTGATTCCACCTTCGCCTTCGAGACCAACAGCGACCCCGGACAGTTCGTGCCGGTGCACATCCATCCGACCCAGGACGAGTTCATCCTGGTGCAGGAGGGCGTGCTCGACCTGAAGCTCGACGGCGTCTGGGTGCAGGCCAAGGCAGGCGATCTGGTGCGGTTGCCACGCGGCATCCCACATGGCTATTTCAACAAATCGGACAAGCCGGCGCGCGCCCTGTTCTGGGTATCGCCGATGCAGAAACTCGAAGCACTGTTCGACAAGCTGCACAATCTCGCAGACCCAGCCGAGGTGGTTCGCATCTCGGCCCAGCACGAGGTGGATTTTCTGCCGCCCGAAGCCAACGACTAGGTACGCGTAACAGTCTTTCTGATAGCGACGTCGCGGCCGGCTTGCGCGAACGATGTCGGCTGTCCCGGAGCGAAAAGGAAAATCACATGGTCAAGCGGAAGCAGGTTTGCGTGATCGGCGCCGGCGTGTCCGGCCTGGCCGCAGCGCGCGCGTTTGCCGCGCGCGGCCACAACGTCAGCATCGTCGAGAAGAGCGCCGATCTCGGCGGAGTGTGGGAGCCGGCGCGCTCCTATCCCGATGTGCAGACCCAGAGCCCCAAGGATCTCTATCGCTACACCGACAGGGCGATGCCGGACGCCTATCCGGAGTGGCCGAAGGGCCCGCAGGTCCACGCTTATCTGGCCGACTATGCGAAGAGCCACGGGCTCGATCGCCTGATGCGTTTCAACACTGCGGTCGCCGCCATGGCGCGTCGCGCCGACGGCAAGCCGGGCTGGACGCTCGAATTGAAGACGCCGGACGGAGCGACGCGCGAGGACTTCGACTTCGTCGCGATATGCACCGGACAGTTCAACGAGCCGCAGACGCTGCCGCTGCCCGGTGAGGACGCCTTCAAGGCGGGCGGCGGCCGGATCATGCACTCCTCCGCCTACAACGATGCAAGCCTCGCAAGGGGACGCAAGGTCGTCGTGCTCGGCGGCTCCAAATCGGCAACCGACATCGCCGTGAACGCCGTCAATTCCGGCGCCAGCGAAGTGACCATCGTCTATCGCGAACCGGTGTGGCGCATCCCCTACTTCATCGGCGGCCTCGTCAACTTCAAGCGCATTCTCTACATCCGCGCCCAGGAGGAGATGTTTGCGAGTTGGGGCATCGGCCCGCTGTCGCGGCTCGCCCATGCCGATCGCAAAGCCGCTGGTGTGGGCCAACTGGCGCGGGCTGGAAAGCATGCTGAAGGCGCAGTTCAAGCTCGGCAAATGCAAGATGGTGCCGGAAACCCGGATCGAGGACGACGTCAATTGCTCGGTGCCGATCGCAACGCCCGGCTTCTTCCCGATGGTGGCAGACGGGCGCATCAAGGCGATCCGCGGCACCTTCGAGCGCTGCGATGGCAATACGATCGTCATGAGCGGCGGCGAGCGCGTGCCGGCCGACGTCGCGGTGCTGGCGATCGGCTACAAGCTCGGCGTGCCGTTCCTGCCCGAGGCCTCTCGCGCCAAACTCGTCGATCCCGACGGGCAATATCGGCTCTACCGCCTGATCGCCAATCCGGACCTGCCGGAGCTGGGTTTTGTCGGCTTCAATTCCAGCTTCTGCACCGTGCTGTGCGCCGACATGGCTGCACACTGGCTGGTGCGTTACGCCGACGGCCAGCTCGCACAGCAGCCGACCGAGCGCGAGATGCGCGACAACATCGAGATGATGCTGCACTTCAAGCGCAACGAGCGGCCGGCCGCAGGCGTCTATGGCGGGCTTTGTGTGGCGCCCTATCACTACAAGCATTTTGACGAGCTGCTCGCCGACATCGGCGCCAGCAAGCGCCGCCGCAATCCGCTGGCGGAAAAATTCACGCCGCCCAACGCCGATGCCTATGCGCAGTTTCTGGCATCTGCACCGCAATATACGGCCGCCGGCTGAGAGCAATACCCTAGTCGCGGCAAAGCCGCCGCGTTAGCATGCCGCCAAGGACGGCCGGTCAAGGCCGCCACGGGAGAAATGGTCATGCGGATCGCGGTACAGTTTCGCGCCTTCGTGTTCGGCTTGGCGGCCACGCTGTTGCTGTCAGGTGCGGCGAATGCCGCCGAAATCCGCGTGATGATCTCGGCCGGGTTCTTCAGCGTCTATAAAGAGCTCGGTCCCGTGTTCGAGAAGTCGACAGGCCACAAACTCGTCACCACACGTGGGCCTTCGGTTGGCGATTCACCCGAAGCGATTCCAACGCGTCTGGCCCGTGGCGAGGAGGCCGATGTCGTGATCATGGACGGGGTCGGCGTCGATCTCCTGGATCAGCGCGATCTGGCTCGTCCTGGCAGCCGGATTCCGCTCGCGGAATCATTCATCGGTATGGTGGTTCGAACGGGTCAGCCCAAGCCCGACATCAGCACAATGGATGGGCTGCGCGACGCGCTGCTCGCAGCCAAATCGATCGCCGTTTCGGACAGTTCGAGCGGCACCTATTTGTCGACAATCGGCTTCAAGAAGCTCGGCGTCGCCGACGACATCTCCGGCAAGACGCGCAAGATCCGCGGCCCCCCTTCCGGCGAAGTCGTGGCTGCAGTCGTCGCCCGCGGGGAGGCGGAAATCGGCTTCCAGCAGGTCCCTGAACTTATCCATGTGCCGGGCGTCGATTTCGTCGGCACAGTACCGTCAGACGTTCAACCGCCCACCCTTTTTGTCGGGGCGCTGCCGAAGAATTCACAACAGCCCGACGCCGCGATCGCCCTGATGCGCTTCCTCTCTTCTACAGAAGCCGCGGAAGTCATCGCAAAAGCCGGACTGAAGCCATTGCAGTCGCGTTGAAGGTTGGACCGCCGTCCCTAGCGATGCAGTCCATGCAACATCGCCAGCAGCACGATGACGGCGAGCACCAGCGCAACCGTGGTCGACTTCCAGAACAACAGCGGGTTGCGCTCGATCAGCGGCGCCGACGCCGTCGCCACATAGTTGGCGTTGGGGTGCCTGAGGTCATAGAGAAACTCGGAAAGGCTATCGTAGCGCTTGGCAGGATTGGGATGCACGGCCCGCTCCAGCGCGCCGTCGACCCACACCGGGATTTCGCGGTTACCATGCGCGGCGGTGCGATATCTGAGCTTGCCGAACTGCGCGCGGGTGCGCGCCTGCGCCGCCTGCGCGCCATAGGGCAGCCGGCCGGTCAGCATCTGGTAGGTGATGACGCCAAGCGAAAACAGGTCGGAGCGCGAGGTGGCGGGCTCGCCGAGAAAATACTCCGGTGCGGTGTACTGCAGCGTGCCGAGAATGTCGTCGCGGATGCCGGAGGGTGAGGCTTCCGCGACGCCGGTGATCTTGGTCGAGCCGAAATCAATGATCTTCACGGTGCCGGTCGCATCGATCATGATGTTGTCGGGACGGGTGTCCTGATGCAGCATTTCCTTGCGATGAAAGGCGCGCAGGCCGCGGGCGATCTGTTCAACGATACCGCGCACTGTCTCCAGCGATGGAGCGGGGTTATCGATCATCCATTGCGTCAGTGTCTGCCCGTCGATGTACTCGGTGACGAGATAGAGGAAGTTGCGCTTTCGCGACGGCAGGCACGGTTTCAGCACATGCGGGCTGTCGATGCGGCGCGCCACCCATTCCTCCATGAGGAAGCGCTTGAGATAGGCCGGATCGTCGCGCAGATCGATTGACGGGATCTTGATCGTGACGACCGCGTCGGTCTCGATGTCGACCGCGAGATAAATGTGGCTGCGGCTCGAACCGTGCAACTCGCGCACGATGCGATAGCCGTCGAACACCATGCGCGCTTCCAGAAGCGGCGGCAGCGGCAGTTCGCTCGGCCGCCCGAATACTTCGCTCGCCGCACTCTCCGGCAGCGCATCGACGCGCACGATCTGGACCGTCAGATTGTCCTGGCTGCCGGCGCCGAAGGCTTGTTCGACGATCGTCTTCGCCGCGGCATCGAGATCGGCGGCGCCGTCGTTGACGGCCTTGGCGATCTGGCGTGCATTGAGATGCTCGTAGATGCCGTCGGTGACCAGAACGAACACGTCGCCCTGCTCGACCTTGAGCATCTGGTAATCGATCTCGATCTGCGGATTCACGCCGAGCGCCCGGCCGAGATAGCTCTGCTGCGAGGAGACGATGACGCGGTGATCGTTGGTGAGCTGTTCCAGCGTGTTGCCGGACAAGCGATAGATGCGGGAGTCGCCGATATGGAAGAGATGCGCCGTGGTCGACTTGATCACCATGGCGCTGAGCGTGCAGACGTAACCGCGGTCCTTGTCATAGGCATACTGGCTGCGGGTCTGCGAATGCAGCCATGAATTGGTCGCCTGCAGCACACGCTGCGCCGAAGTCCGCACCGACCAGGATTCTGAGGTGCAGTAATAGTCGGTGAGAAATCCCTTCACCGCCGACTCCGCCGCGACCCGGCTCACCTGGCTCGAGCTGATGCCATCGGCCAGCACGACGGAAATGCCCTTGAGGCTGAGCAGCGGCTCGTCCGGTATCAGGACGCCGTGGAAATCCTGATTGATTTCCTTGCGGCCCTTATCGGAAAATTGCCCGACCGATATTTTCAGCTCGCGCGGCATTTTCGGCTTTCACGGCGACGGGCCTCTCCGCTTGCGAGGAGAGACCCATCCACCCGGAAAGATCAAGCGGCAGCGCGCGACGAAGCAGTCCGCGAAGGCGCAACAGCCGACGCGTTGCGCGACGGGCCGGTTCTGACGTGCGTCGCATACAGCGTCAGCCCGGTGAAGGCGAGACCGCCGACGAGGTTGCCGATCACGGTCGGAATCTCGTTCCAGAAAATATAGTCCCACCAGGTGAACTTGCCGCCGAGCAAAAGGCCCGACGGGAACAGGAACATGTTCACGATGGAATGCTCGAAGGTCATGAAGAAGAACAGCATGATCGGCATCCACATCGCGATCACCTTGCCGCTGACATGGGTGGAGATCATCGCGCCGACGACGCCGGCCGAAACCATCCAGTTGCACAGCATGCCGCGGACGAACAGGGTCAGCATGCCGGCGGCGCCATGGTTGGCATAGCCGACGGTACGGCTTTCGCCGATGGCGCCGATCACCTGACCGACCTTGTCCGGCGGCGAGGAGAAGCCAAAGGTGAAGACGATTGCCATCATCACGGCGACCGTGAAGGCGCCGGCAAAATTGCCGACGAAGACGAGGCCCCAGTTGCGCAGCACGCCGCCGACCGTCACGCCCGGACGTTTGTCGATCAGCGCCAGCGGACACAGAACGAAGACGCCGGTCAGCAGGTCGAAGCCGAGCAGGTACAGCATGCAGAATCCGACCGGAAACAGCGCCGCGCCGACGATCGGCACGCCGGTCTGCACGTTGATGGTGACAGCAAAGGCGGCGGCGAGCGCGAGGATAGCGCCCGCCATATAGGCGCGGATGACCGTATCGCGCGTCGACATGAAGATCTTGGATTCTCCGGCATCGACCATCTTGGTCACGAATTCCGAAGGCGCGAGATAGGCCATTACAGTTCCCCTTTGCGAGACAGCGTTGAGCGCGCCGGATGCTTCCCGCAGCCGTGCACGATTGAGTGAAATTTTCGCCGTCCTCGCGCGCAACAATCCGCGGCCGCCAAACGACCGCAGATGACGCGTGCACGCCTTGTCAGGGACTAAGATGCACGAGCTTTCGCGAGGAGGTCCCGATGACTGCTCGAAGCGCACGCGGCGCTTGATCCCAGTGCCGCGGCCTGCATTGGCCTTGGCAGTCCGAACGGACGGCAGTCATCATTGACTGAGATATCTTTAGCAATCGACGTGCCAATACAGCCGCACCAGGCGAGCCGGAAATCCTGTTGAATTCCCGTCGCTTAGTTGGGCGTCAACGACACCGCGGTGGAACGGCCGGTCCTCGCGATGCCGGCCCTGCCCTGAATTTGTGCAGTTGCACAGTTGGCACGCAGGCCGATCGCAATCGACCGTCGCGCGAGGACGCTACTTCGTCTGCGTTCGGATCGGATTGTCCTTCAGCCCGTTGTTGTCATAGGCCTTGCGCAGCGTGCCGTCGGTGGTCGCTTCGGTCACGAACTTCGCGACAAAGGCCAGCGCCTGCGGATGATTGGGCGGCACGGCGACCGCCGTCACGGTCTGCTTGAAGGTCTCGTCCAGAACGCGCGTGCCCGGGATCTTCTTCGACATCGCATTGAGCTGGTCGCGCGACAACGCGAAAGCATCGATCTCGCCGTTCTTCAGCAAATTGAAGATCTCGTCATAGGTCTGATAGCCCGCGACCTTGGCGTTCTTCAGGTGCGCGATCGCCCCGCGCATGGTCGTCGTGTTATTGACGGCGGCGACCTTGACACCGGCCTGGTCGAGCGTTGTGAAATTCGTGACAGACGAGCCCGCCTTCACGATATAGGTCGCGTCGGCCACTTCGTAGATTGGGCCGAACGACATCCGCGCCTCGCGCTCGGGATCCTTGGGCAGGAAGGTGACGTCCCAGGTGCCCTTGCCGACGGCGTCGACGATCTGGCCGGAATTGTTGTGCGCGACATACTCGACGGGCACGCCGAGTTTCGCGGCCATCGCGCGGCCGAGATCGACCGGCACGCCGGCATAGCCGTTTTCCGTCTTGGTGGACCAGAATGCCCCACCAGCCGGGCTGATCGCGATCGCCACTCGCAACTTGCCGGTCGGCGCGATTTCGTCCTGGAGCGCGTCGGCGCGGGCTTGCGTGTTCGTCATGACAAGGATTCCCAGAATGAGGCCGGCAACGCGCGGCATGGTTCGGCTGGACATATGCTCCTCCCCGCGGCTCCTGTCGGACCAGAGCCTTCGATGCGCCATTGTGGTCGATCAGGCGAACGCAGCAACCCCGAAAATCCGCAAGGGTTGCCTATTCGCCGGGAATAGCCCGCATTTGGCCGCCCGCCAGGCCAATCTGCGGTCTTGCCCGGCTATACGTCGGGAACCCGTTTGGATAGGCTCACCCCGTACTTAGACCGGTTTTCAAGGAACAGAAGCGCAGGGATGGCGAAGCGCCAAACAAAGGCGCGCAAGGCACCCAAGAAACGCAAGGCTCCAACCCCGCGCCGACGGCGAACGGCGAAGGTTAGTGTCAAACAAGAAACCGCAAAGCTGAAGCGCGAGCTCAGCGAGGCGCTGGAGCGGCAGAAAGCCACCGGCGAGATTCTGGCTGCCATCAGCGATTCGGCCTTCGATCTGCAGGCCGTGCTCGACACCATAGCCGCGACAGCGCAACACCTTTGCCAATCCGAGCATGCCTACATCTTGCGGCTTCATGAAGGTCGATATCATCTGGCAGCAGCGAAAGATGCCAAGCCGGAGCGCGTCAGGTATCTTAAGGAAAATCCGATTGCGCCGGACCGAAGCTCTGTAGCGGGTCGTGCCGCATTAGAGCTTCGACCGGTTCACGTCCTCGATGCGCGCAATGATGGTGAATACACCCTGAGCATGGTGGGCGACCTGGGCTATCGCACTCTCCTGGGTGTCCCGTTGCTGCGCGATGGAATTGCGATTGGCGTGATCGTCCTGACCCGAGGTGTCGTGCAACCGTTTGTCGAACGGCAGATCAAGCTTGTCTCGATCTTTGCGGATCAAGCTCTCATCGCCATCGAGAATGCGCGGCTGTTCGACGAGGTGAAGGCGCGCACGCATGATCTCGCAGAATCGCTCGAGCAGCAGACGGCAACATCCGAAGTCCTCGAAATCATCAGCAGTACGCCAGGCGAGCTGGAGCCGGTGTTCCAAAGCATGCTGGAAAACGCCACGCGCATCTGCGATGCAGAGATCGGGGTGCTGCTCAGGTACGAAGATGGCGCCTACACCGCGGTTTCCGTGCGCGGCGTCACACCGGCTTACCGAAGCTACCTCTTCAACGGACCAATCCACGCCGGCAAGAACACCGGTCTTGGTCGCATTGCCAGTAACAAGCAGACCGTTCACGTCGTCGATATTCTCGCCGAACCCGCCTATGCGGAGCGTGACCCGCTGCGCGTGGCCACCGCAGAACTCGGTGGTGTCCGGAGCCAACTCAACGTCCCCATGCTGAAGGAAAATGAATTGGTCGGCGCTATCGGCATATACCGCCAGGAAGTCCGTCCATTCACCGAAAAACAGATCGATTTGGTAACCAATTTTGCCAAGCAAGCCGTTATCGCCATCGAGAATACGCGGCTGCTGAAGGAATTGCGCAAGCGAACCGACGATCTCGGTGAGTCCCTGCAGCAACAGACCGCGACCGCCGACGTGCTGAAAGTGATCAGCCGCTCGACCTTCGACCTGCAGACGGTGCTGGATACGCTCACGGAGTCGGCAGCACGGCTGTGCAGCGCCGACATGGCGACGGTGGCGAGGCAAGACGAAGTCCGGCTTCTACAACGTCACCAACCATAACTTTCCTGCCGATTGGCTCGAATACAGCAAATCGTTCCGGATGCAGGCGGATCGCGGAGGCGTCGTTGGCCGCGCGCTTCTGGCCGGTGGGCCCGTACAGATCGCGGACGTCCTCGCCGATCCCGAATATAAGTACGCCGAACAGCAGAAACGCGTTGGCTTCCGGACGCTGCTGGCCACACCATTGCTGCGTGATGGAACGCCGATCGGCGTGTTCCTGCTTGCACGCAAGGCCATCAAGCCGTTCGACGAGAAGCAGATGGCGCTGCTTTCGAGCTTCGCCGACCAGGCGGTAATCGCGATCGAGAACGTCAGGCTGTTCGACGAGGTCAACGCCCGCACCGACGACCTGCGCCAATCGCTGGAGTATCAGACCGCAACCGGCGAGGTCCTGAGCATCATTTCGCGATCACCGACCGATATTCAACCGGTCTTCGAAGCTATCGCAGCGAGCGCGCTCCGTCTTTGCGGAGCCAAGTGGAGCGTGGTGACGCGGCTCGACGGCGCGCAATTGCATCTTGCGGCTCTCCACAATCTGTCCGATCCGGCAGTCGTCGATGCTATCAGGAAAATCTTCCCCCGGCCCCTCGGCCGGGGCGGTCCGACAGATCGCGCGATCTTGACCGGAGCCGTTGTCAACCTGCCGGACGTATTGAACGATCCGGAATACATCTACCAGTCCATCTCGAAGGCCGCCGGCTATCGCAGTCATCTCTCAGTGCCTACGATCCGGGATGGAATCGCTGTAGGCGCCATAACAGTCGCAGGCGAGTCCCCCGCTGCCTTTAATGATCGCCACGTCAACCTGCTGAAGGCGTTCGCCGACCAGGCCGTGATCGCGATCGAGAACGTCCGCCTGTTCGACGAGGTCAATGCCCGCACCGAAGACCTGCGGGAGTCGCTGCAGCAGCAGACGGCAACCGCCGACGTGCTCAAGGTGATCAGCCGCTCGACCTTCGACCTGCAAACCGTGCTCGATACCCTTGTCGAATCCGCCACCCGCCTTTGCGAGGCGGATCACGCCTGGTTGTTCCAGCGCGACGGCGATATCCTGCGGTTCAAATCAAGCTTCGGCCATGGCACGGCGACCCATGAGCGGATCAGGGAGCTTTTCCTGCGCCAGGAAGTCCCCATTGATCGAAGCAGCATCTCGGGTCGCAGTGCATTTGAGGGGCGCGTCGTCTGTGTTGCGGACGTGCTGGCCGATCCGGAATACACCTGGAGCGAGGCGCAGAAGATCGGCGGCTACCGCGCCGCGCTGGGTGCCCCGCTGTTGCGCGACGGCAAGGTCGTCGGCGTCATCTTTATCGCCAAGACCAAGCCGGAGCCCTTCAACGAGAAGCAGATCGACCTGGTTACAACCTTCGCCGACCAGGCGGTGATCGCGATCGAGAACGTCCGGCTGTTCGAGGATCTGCAGGCGCGTACCGCGCGACTTGACGGAATCGCTGGAGCAGCAGACCGCGACGTCGGAGGTGCTGGGTGCGATCAGCAGTTCGCTCGAGGAGCTTGCGCCGCTGTTCCGGACGGTACTCGAAAACACGGTGCGCGTTTGCGGCGCAAAATTCGGCACCCTGAACCTCTATGACGGCGAGAGGTTCACCTTTGTCGCGGGCCACAATGTGCCGCGCGAATATGCCGATACACAACTCAACAAGCCGTTCGTACCCCATCCCAGAGGCGGACTTGGAACGGTCGCGGCGACGCACCGCCCGCTCCATATCGAAGACGTCAGGACGCAGGAGCCCTACCTCGAAGGCAATCCCGCCGTCGTTGCGATTTCGGACCTGGCGGGCGCCCGAACGATTGCCATTGTACCGATGCTTAAGGACGACAAGCTGGTAGGGACGCTCGCGATCTATCGTCAGGAGGTCAATCCGTTCAGCGAAAAGCAGATCACCCTGCTCGGCAATTTCGCCAAACAGGCGGTCATTGCCATCGAGAACAACCGGCTGCTGAAGGAACTGCGGGAATCGTTGCAGCAGCAGACGGCAACCGCAGACGTCCTCAAGGTCATCAGCCGATCGACCTTCGACCTGCAAACCGTGCTGCAAACGTTGGTCGCAGTCCGCGGCCCGGCTGTGCGACGCCGAAAAGGCGACCATCACGCGCCAGCGCGGCAACGAATTCTACCGCGCCGAGAGTCTACGGCTTTTCCGACGAGTTCATGGACTTTGTTCGCTACCGTTCCGGTGACGGCGGACCGCGGGTCGGCGACCGCACGCGCCCTCCTCGAGGGCGTTGTCGTCCATATCCCCGATGTCACGGCCGATC
This sequence comes from uncultured Alphaproteobacteria bacterium, assembly GCA_963816655.1. Taxonomy (GTDB): domain Bacteria; phylum Pseudomonadota; class Alphaproteobacteria; order Rhizobiales; family Xanthobacteraceae; genus Bradyrhizobium. The sequence continues at coordinate 278,818 of CAWFLW010000029.1, forward strand.
CCGACTACACCTTCACCGAAGGCCAGAAGCTCGGTGATTTCCGCACCATCCTTGGCGTGCCGATGCTGCGCGAGGGCGTACCCGTCGGCGTGATCGTTCTCACCCGCGCGAAGCCGCGCCCGTTCTCCGACAAGCAGATCGAGCTCGCGACGACATTCGCCGACCAGGCGGCGATCGCCATCGAAAACGTCCGGCTGTTCGAGAGCGTCGAAGCCCGCACCCGTGAATTGGCGGCATCGCTGGACGAGTTGCGCGCCGCGCAGGATCGCCTGATCCAGACCGAGAAGCTGGCCTCGCTCGGCCAGCTCACCGCCGGCATCGCCCACGAGATCAAGAATCCGCTCAACTTCATCAATAATTTTTCCGCGCTGTCGGTCGAGCTGATCGACGAACTTGGCGATGTGCTCAAGCCCGCGCCGCTCGACGACAAGACGCGCGGGAGATGCGACGAACTGGCGCGATGCTGAAAGGCAATCTCGAAAAGGTGGTCCAGCACGGCAAGCGCGCCGACTCCATCGTCAAGAACATGCTGCTGCATTCGCGCGAGGGAACAGGCGACCGCCGCGCCGTCGACATCAACACGCTGGTCGGCGAGAGCATCAACCTCGCCTATCACGGCGCCCGCGCCGAGAACCAGGATTTCCGGATCAGGCTCGACCAGGATTCTCGATCCCGCTGCCGGCGAGGCCGAGGTGATGCCGCAGGAGATCACCCGCGTGCTGCTCAACCTGATCTCGAACGGCTTCTATGCCGCGATGAAGCGCAAGGCCGAGGCCGGTGCAAACGGCTACGAACCGGCGCTGACGGCGGCCACCAAGAATCTCGGCGATCGCGTCGAAATCCGCATCCGCGACAACGGCAGCGGCATCACCCCGACGTTAAGGCGAAGATGTTCAATCCGTTCTTCACCACCAAGCCGCCGGGCGAAGGCACGGGCCTCGGCCTCTCATTGAGCCACGACATCGTGGTCAAACAGCATGCGGGCTCGATCGAGGTCGATACGAACCCCGGCGAATTCACAGAATTCCGGGTCGTGCTGCCGCGGTCGGCGACAAGCTGACGCAGGAAATCTCCATGAGTTCAAAGGCCGCCGTCTACGGTGTAGATTGCGCTTCGCGGACAGCGCAGGCCCTCGGTCGACGCCTTGATGAACTTTGCGCTCTTGAGGTCGATCTTCCAAACGAAAAGCGCCGGCAACTGATCTCCGGCGACCTCTGCATTCAGCACGCCTACGAAGATATCGGGACTATCCTTGCCGTTGAGTTTGCAAAAACTGGAGAAGGCCGGCGACTTCTTCGAATGCGGCGGAAACGGGATCGCGTCGCGGACGAGCCCCTTGCGATCCACCAGCGTGATGTATTCCGACCCGCAGATCAGCCAGCTGATCGACGACAGCTGATCGGATGTTTCATCCGCCCCGAGATGCTTCAAACCCAATGAGCGATATTTGCCTTCAGTGACCACGATCCGCTCGTTCGACGAACGTTGGCCGATCAGGGCTTTGGGAATGTCGGAGCCGCACTTCACGTTTCTGAATTCATCCGCGACCGCGATCGGTCCGCGTCCCGAAATAGATCGACAGCCAGCAGCCACGCCAACTTCTTCATGCTTGCTCCAGCCCGGCTCAGGCCGCCGACGGCGTCCTGATCTCCCGCGGCAGGATCAGCGCCGCCACGATCGCAAACAGGCACAGCCCGGCAAAGGCCTGCAGCATAGTGGCAAAGCCGCCGCGCTCATAGAGCCAGGCGACCAGACCGACGGAGGCGCCCGCTGCGGTGAAGCCGACGAAATAGCGCACCGCATAGGCGCGCGAACGCCATTCCTCGGTGGTGTATTTGCCGACCATGGCATCATTCACGGTGACCTGCCCGAAGGCGCCCATGACGATGCCGATCGACACCAGAATGAGCGGCAGGTTGGACAATGTCGCCGCCAGATAAAGCAACGGCGCCAGCACAAAGGACAACGGCAAGGCCACGCTCTTCAGCGAATGATGGTCGAGCAGCTGGCCGATAGTGTACTGCGTCATCGCGCCGAACACGTAGACGCAGGCCGCGATCACGCCCAGCATGGCCGGGCTAGAGGTCAAGTCGACGAGCCGTTCGGCGAATAGTTTTGGCAGCGCCACCGTCACCGCGTTGAAGGTAGTCGAGATCGCGATCACGACCATCAGCAGCGCCACGATCACCCGCCACATGTCTTCCTTGGCGACGCGCGCCTGCGCCCCCGCCTGCTTCGAGCCCTTGCGGTCTTCGTGAACGACGGTCTGGGCGAAGACGATGCCGATCATGATCGTCACCGCGCCCGGAATGAAGAAAGCGTAGCGCCAGCCGAGATACTGGCCGACCACGCCGGTCACCAGCGCCGACGACGCCACGCCGAGATTGCCCCAGACGCCGTTGATGCCCATCTCGCGCCAAGCCTGTCGGCATAGGAGACGATCATGGCGGTGCCGACCGGGTGATAGATCGAGGCGAACAGGCCGATCGCCAGCAGGGCCGCGCCCAGCTGTAGCGGCGTCTGCACGAGGCCGACCACGATCATCGACAGCCCAATGCCGATAAAGAAGATCACCATCATGTGGCGGCGGCTCCAGCGGTCGCCGAGCCAGCCGGTGATCAGCGAACCCGCGCCGAAGGCGATGAAGCCGGGCGTCGCATAGGGCAAAAGCTCCGAATACGCCATCCCGAGCGCCGGCCCCATGATGATCACGGCAGCGGCAAAGATCAGCATCGAATAATGGTCGATGAAATGGGCGGCGTTGACGAAGGTGATGACCCGGCTGGGGCTGTTCATGAAGCGATTCCTGCAATGACCGAAATAGGTTATATGTTCTTGCACTGACGGGATGCGGCCAATGAATATCGTGGAAAAGCCAATCGCGGCCATCGAGGGAAGCCACCGGTCCACCGGGGATGGCGTCCATCTGGTCGCGCGCTACTGCCGCAAGGGCACTCACCTCGCCCCCCACCGGCACCAGGAATCGCAGCTGGTCTATGCGGCCACCGGCACCATGCAGGTCACCACTCCCAAGGGCCGCTGGCTGGTGCCGCCGGACCGCGCGGTGTGGGTCCCTGCCCGGCTTGCCCATGCCATCGATGTGCTCGCCGGCATCGAAATGCGGACGCTCTACTTCGACCTCGCCTGGCTGAAGCGCGAGGGCCACAGCAGGAAGCTCGCCAAGGAATTCGTGGTGCGGGTGTCGCCGCTCCTGCACCAGACCATTTTGGCGCTGTTCGATGACCGCAACGACGGCGAGCGCTCGCGGCTACTGGTGCGGCTCGCGATGCTGGAATTGCAGCGTGCCGAGGATTCCGCCACCTTCATCCCGTTGCCGCAGGAGCCGCGTTGCCGCCGCGCCGCCGACATCGTGCTCGGCGACCCCACCGTCGATCACGACATCGAGACGCTGGCCCGCGCGGTCGGCACCTCGGCGCGGACGCTGTCGCGGCGGTTTGCGGCCGAAACGCAGCTTTCCTTCAAGAGCTGGTGCCAGCGTGCCCGCATCGCGGCTGCGATCCAGAAACTGTCCGGCGATGCCAACCTGTCGGTGAAGCAGCTCGCTTCAGACCTCGGTTATGCCAGCGTGCCGGCGTTTTCCCACGCCTTCCGCCAGGTCACCGGCAAGACGCCGACCGAATTCGCCGGCAAGGAATGAGCGGATCGCCATCCGACCCGGTTGATACCTTCGCCGGGCATGACATATTTCCGTACCGGAAATACGCTTGATTGTGATCAGTTCGATCCTAGATCCTTAAGACGATTCGGTATCGCTGGACCACCATGGCCAACGCCTTTCTCTCCGACCTGCTCTCCACGATTTCCGAACGCAGCCGCACGCTGCTGCGCCGGGGCGGAGCCGTCGACGGCAGGCACGACGCTACCGGTCTGCTCGAGCTTTGCGAGGCGTTGCTGACCGGCCGCGGCGAGGCGTCCGGCACTGCGATGGCACGCGAAGTGCTCGACGGCTATCACCAGCTCGATGCCACCGGGCGGCTCGCCTTCTTCGAAGAGCTTGCGCGCCACTACGGGCCCGATCACGAGCGGCTGGCGCAGGCGATCGAGACCTGGCGCGTGGAGCCATCGGATAACGACGCCAGCGATCTGCATTTCGCCTCCGAGCCGCGACGGCAGGAACTATTCCGCCGGCTCAACCGTGCGCACGGCGCGACCGGCGAACTGGTCCAGATGCGCGCCGACCTGCTCGGCGTGATGAAAGGCCGCAACGATCTTTTCGCACTCGACCGCGACGTCGTTCATCTGCTCTCTTCTTGGTTCAACAGGGGATTTCTCGTGCTGCGCAAGATCGACTGGTCTACGCCCGCGAACATTCTGGAACAGATCATCCGTTACGAAGCGGTGCACGAAATCCGCGACTGGGACGATCTGCGCCGTCGCATCGATCCGGCCGACCGCCGCTGCTACGCCTTCTTCCACCCGGCGATGCCCGATGCGCCGCTGATCTTTGTCGAGGTGGCGCTGACGGAGACCATCCCGACAGCGATCGCGCCGCTGCTCGCCGAACAGCGCGAACTGGTGCCGATCGAGCGCGCTCGCACCGCCGTGTTCTACTCGATCTCCAACACCCAGCGCGGGCTCGGCGGCATTTCCTTCGGCAGTTTCCTGATCAAGCAGGTGGTCGAGGAATTGCGCCGCGAACTGCCCAAGCTCGACAGCTTCGTGACGCTGTCGCCGGTGCCCGGCTTCATGCAGTGGGTAAAGGAAGCCGCCGATGTCCCGCTCACCGACGATGAGCGGAAGCTGCTGGAAAATCTCGACAAGCCCGACTGGTCTCGAGGATGCCGAGCTGACTTCACAGCTCCGCACCGTGCTGGAGCCGCTAGCCGCCCACTATTTCCTGAAAGCCCGCACGCCGAAGGGCCGGATGATCGATACGGTCGCGCGCTTCCATCTCGGCAACGGCGCGCGGCTCGAGCGCATCGACTGGCTCGGCGATCTCTCAGCCAAGGGCCTGCGCGAATCCGCCGGTATCATGGTCAACTATCTCTATCGACTCGACGACATCGAGAAGAACCATGAAGCCTATGCCAACGAGGGCGAAGTGGTGGCATCGAACTCGGTGAGGAAGCTCTTGAAGGGCGAGGGCCGCCGGCTGCTCGATATGCGGCTGGGCTAGCGTCCGGGAGCGCCGACGCTTCACGCGCCGGTGACGCGCCAGATGACGTCGCCGACATCGTCGGCCACCAGCAGCGAGCCATCGGGGCCGAGCGTGACCCCGACCGGCCGCCCATAGGATTCGCGCTCATCGGGCGCGAAGAATCCCGACAGGATGTCCCGCGCCGGGCCGGACGGACGGCCGTTCGCGAACGGCACGAATACCACCTTGTAGCCTGACAGCGTCGAGCGATTCCACGAGCCGTGCTGGCCGATCGCCATGCCGTCGGGAAAGCCCGGAAGCGTGCCCGCAGGCATCCAGCACAGGCCGAGCGAGGCGGTGTGACCGCCGAGCGCATAATCCGGCGTGATGGCCTTGGCCACCATGGCCGCATCCTGCGGCACGCGATCGTCGACGATCTGTCCCCAATAACAATAAGGCCAGCCGTAAAATCCGCCATCGCGGACCGAAGTCAGATAATCCGGCGGCGTCTCGTCGCCGAGACCGTCGCGCTCGTTGACCGCGGTCCAGAGCACGCCGGTCGTGGGCTCCCATGCCATGCCGACGGCGTTGCGCAGTCCGGAGGCGAAGATGCGGCTCTTGCCGCTTGCAAGATCAAGTTCGTAGATCGCGGCGCGGCCTTCTTCGACCTTCATGCCCATTTCGGCGATGTTGCTGAGCGAGCCGACGCCGGCATAAAGTTTGGCTCGGTCGGGACTGAGCAGCAGACTTCGCGTCCAATGTCCGTTGGGCTTGAAGGTGACGAGCTTCTTCCCCTGCGCGGTGATGCGATCAGCGCCCTGCGCGTAGGGAAAAGCCACCACGCCGTCGGTGTTGCCGACATAGAAGGTGTCGCCGACCAGCGCCATGCCGAAGGGTTGGCTCAACCCCTCCATAAATGTGCCGCGCACCTCGGCGACACCGTCGCCATCCTTGTCGCGCAACAGCGTGATACGGTTGGCGCTGACGCCAAGCGCGGCGGCGCGACGCATCGTCGCCTGCATCGCATAGTGAAACACGCTTCGCGGCGTTCCCGCGATCTGGTTCGACTCGGCGATCAGGACGTCGCCATTGGGCAGCGTCTCGATCCAGCGCGGATGATCGAGCCCGGTTGCGAATGCGTTGACCTTGAGCCCGGGCGCCGCTACCGGCAGCTGCCCCTCGCTCCATCCTCGCGCCGAAGGCATCTTCAATGTCGGAATGGCGCCTTGCGGCTTCGCCTCGGGAATGGCCGGCGCCTGACCCCAGGCCGCTTCCTGCGGGACGCCCTGGATCTTGCGCACCACAAGCGCGGCGCCGCCGATCAGCGCGACGATCTTGGCAAACATGCTGGAAAAATCCATGAAGTCCCTCGCAATGATTTGGTTTACGCCGCCAGCGCTTTCATCTCTTTGTAGAGATCGAACTTCCCCTCAAAGCCGATGCCGGGCAGATCGGGCATGGTGATGTGCCCGTTCTCCACGCGCACGCCGTCGGGAAAGCCGCCATAGGGTTGGAACAGATCCGGATAGCTCTCATTGCCGCCGAGCCCAAGGCCGGCCGCAATGTTCAGCGACATCTGGTGCCCGCCATGCGGGATGCAGCGGCTCGGTGACCAGCCATGGGTGTGCAGCACCGCGAGCGTACGCTGGTACTCGCAGAGCCCGTATGACAGCGCGCAGTCGAATTGCAGCCAGTCGCGATCCGCGCGCATCCCGCCGTAGCGGATCAGGTTCCGCGCATCCTGGTGGCTGAACAGGTTCTCGCCGGTCGCCATCGGCGCAGGATAGAATTCGGCGAGTGCAGCCTGCAACGCGAAGTCGAGGGGATCGCCGGCCTCCTCGTACCAGAACAGCGGATAGTCCCGCAGCATTTTGGCGTAGGCGATCGCGGTTTCCAGATCGAAGCGGCCGTTGGCATCGACCGCAAGCTGCGCGTCCGTTGCCGATCTCCTTCAGCACGGCTTCGATGCGCGCGCGGTCTTCGGAAAGCGGCGCGCCGCCGATCTTCATCTTGACGACGTTGTAGCCGCGATCGAGATAGCCGCGCATCTCGGCGCACAGCATCGAGAGGTCCTTGCCGGGATAGTAATAGCCGCCGGCGGCGTAGACGAACACGCGCGGATTGGCCTCGCGCTTGTGGCGTTCGGCGAGCAGGCGAAACAGCGGCTTGCCCGCGATCTTGGCCACCGCATCCCACACCGCCATGTCGATGGTGCCGACCGCCACCGACCGCTCGCCATGGCCGCCCGGCTTTTCGTTCGCCATCATGGCGGCCCAGACCTTGTCCGGGTCGAGATTGTCGCCGGAGGCATCGAGCAGCGACTTCGGGATCGGCCTCCTTCAGCCGCGGCGCAAAGCGCTCGCGGATCAGCCCGCCCTGCCCGTAGCGGCCGTTGGAATTAAAGCCGTAGCCGACCACCCGCTTGCCGTCGCGCATCACATCGGTGACGACGGCAACGAGGCTGGTCGTCATCTTTGTGAAATCGATATAGGCGTTGCGGATCGGCGAAGAGATCGGTTTTGTGATCTCGCAGACTTCGACGATGCGGACGGACATTGAGTAATCCTTGGATAGCAGTCTCGCCACTCGTCATCGCCGGGCATAGCCGTCTGAAGGACGGCGTCGCTTCCGCTCGCCTATGCCCGGCCATCCACGTCTATATCTCGACAGAAAGGAAGACGTGGATGCCCGGGTCAAGCCCGGGCATGACGAATAGTGGAGCCTACGCCTTGTCCTTGAAATACGGCTCGACCGGGCCGTGAACCTTGATGGTCAGCGGATTGCCGTGGCGATCCTTGGCGTTGCCCGCGGTGACGCGCACCCAGCCCTCGCTGACGCAATACTCCTCGACATTGGTCTTCTCGGCGCCCTTGAAGCGGATGCCGACATCGCGCGCCAGCACCTCCTCATTGTAATAGGGACTGCGCGGATCGACCGAAAGGCGATCGGGCAGTTGATCGGGCGCGGGTTTGTCGGTTTCGCTCACAACAGGGCCTCTATCTCTCTGGTCAGACTTTCCGGACGTACGGTCGGAGCGTAACGTCCCGCCACCCTGCCCGTCCGGTCAATCAGGAACTTTGTGAAATTCCATTTGATCGAGGGGCCGAGCAAGCCGAATTTTTCGCGCGTCAGGTAGCGGTACAGCGGATGCGCATTGCTGCCATTGACGTCGATCTTGGCGAACATCGGGAAGCTCACGGCATACTGGCGTTCGCAGAATTGCGAAATCTGCGTGGCGTCGCCGGGTTCCTGCGCGCCGAACTGGTTGCAGGGAAATCCGAGCACGGCAAAGCCGCGGCCTGCGTATTTCTGGTGCAGCTCCTGCATGCCCTTGTATTGCGGCGTGAACCCGCAGGCGCTCGCAGTGTTGACGATCAGCAGCACCTGGCCCTCGAACTGCTTCAGCGGCACCTCTTCGCCTGAAAGCGAACTAGCCGTGAAATCGTAGAGCGCGGCCATCGGAACGCTAGCTTGCAGGATCGACGGGCGAGGATGGCGTGCCGCCCGCCTCGATCGCCTCGCCAGCAGCAAGACAAAGATCCTCGCGGAAACGGCCCGACACCACCTGCACCCCGACCGGCACGCGGCCGACGAGGCCAGTCGTGACCGTCAGCCCCGGCAGGCCCATGAAGGGGATCGCGACCTGCAGCATCTGCGCCTTCCACACCCGCGCAAACGACGCATCGTCCTTGCGGTCGAGATGATCCGGAAACGGCAATTCGCCGGACACCGGCATGACCAGCACGGCATACTGCTCCAGGAACAACAGCCACTCCCGCGCCAACGTCGCGCGCCGGGTCAGCGCCTTGGAGAACGCGGCAGCATCGAACGGAAACACTTTCGACTTGTTGCCGTTGAGACAGGCAAGCGCGCCGGGATCGCCTTCACGTTCGGCCGTGGCAAGTTGCGTCTCGTAGCTGTCGCCGAGCCAGAGTTTGGTCTGCCAGTCGGCAGCTTCACGCAGCGGCGGCGTGGTCGTGACTTCCTCGACGGTCCAGCCCGCGCGCGCGAGCCGCTTGCCCGCATCGGCAACGGCGGCCTTCACTTCAGGCACGGGATCAAGCCCGTCGGGATTGAGGCAGATCGCGGCACGCTTGGCGCGCGGCGGTCCTTCCAGCGGCGCCGGCACCCACCAGGGATCGCGGGCATCGAAGCCCGACATCGCCGCAAGCGCGATGCGCAGATCGGCGATGGTGCGCGCCAGCGGCCCAGAGACGGCGCTCATCTGCGCGCAGATCGCACGTTCCGGCAGCGCCGCGTTGAACGCCGCGATGCGTCCGACCGTCGGCCGCAGGCCATGCACGCCATTGGCATAGGCGGGATAACGGATCGAGCCCGCGATATCGGTGCCGTGCGCAATCTGCCCGATGCCGGCGGCGACCGCCGAGCCAGCGCCGCCGGACGAGCCGCCCGGCGTGATGCCGGGATCACGCGGATTCTTGGTGTCGCCGTGCACGAGGTTGGTGGTGAACCAGCGGTAGGAAAACGCCGGGCAATTGGTGCGCGCGAGGATGATGGCGCCGGATTTGCGCAGATTGTCGATGACGGGGCTGTTGTCCTTTGCGATCGCATCCTTCTGGAGCTTCAGCCCGTTGGTGGTGGCAAAGCCGGTCTGGTCGATATTGACCTTCACCGTGACGGGCACGCCGGCCAGTATGCCGGCATCCTCGCCGCGGGCGATCCTGGCATCGATCGCGGCCGCCTCCGCCAGCACCTCGGCCGGCTTGTGATCGACCACCGCGTTGATCTTCGGATTGACGGCATCGAGCCGGGCCAGTGCGGAGGTCGCGGCCTCCTTCGCCGAAACCTTCTTCGATTTGATCAGCCCGGCCAAATCCGCGGCCGACAGACGCCAGAGATCCTGCATTATCCGCTCCGTTTCTTTTCGTCTTGTAGCGTTTGATGGTTGGTATGGCCATAGCTCTTGTTCGACGCGTTTTCTTCACGCGAACCGGTGCTCACTTCGTTTGAAAACACTTTGGCAGCTCAACGCACGCGGGCGATGTAATAGGCGAGATCGGCGATCTGCTCCGGCGTGACCGGGGCCATCACATCGGCCATCGAGGCGTCATATCCAGGGCGGGTGTTGCTCTTGTACTCGGCGAGGGTCTTGGCAAGGTAATCCTCGCGCTGGTTGGCGATGCGCGGCACGTTCTCTTTGCCGGAATAGTCGGGGTTGTGACAGGTGTTGCAACGGTGCTGGGAGGCAGCCGCCTGGGCGCGCTGCATCCGCGCCGGATCGCCGGCGTCAGCCGGTGGAGCCGGCTTCGGCATTTTGGCGATGAAGTCGGAGAAGGTACGCAAGTCCTCGTCGCTGAGCGGCTTCGCCATTTCGTTCATGATCTCGAAGGCGCGCAGCTTCTCGCGGAACATGAACAGCTGGATCAGCGCATATGGCGCCTGCTGCCCGCCGAGCGAGGGCGTGTTTTCGGTTTCCGACTGGCCGCGCTCGCCATGGCAGGCAAGGCACGGCGCAACGCGCTCCTCGAAGGTTTCCGCGATGGCGCATGAAGCGATCAAGAGCAAGCGCCAGGGCGGTGAATGTTGTACGCATCGGACTCTCATTTCGTCATTCCGGGGCGATGCGAAGCATCGAACCCGGAATCGAGATTCCGGGCTGGTGCTTACGCACCAGCCCGGAATAACTGGCTTGCAGCTACTGCTTGCCCGCAACCTTCTGCTTGCCGTAGGTGACGCGATAGACCGCGCCGTTCCAGTCGTCGGAAACCAGCAGCGACCCATCCTTCATCTGCATGACGTCGACCGGCCGGCCGATATACTTGTTGTCCTCGACGAAGCCGGTGATGAACGGTTCGGTCGACTTCACCGTGCCGTCCTTGTTCAGTTTCACCAGCAGCACGTCGCCGCCGACTTTCTTCGACCGATTCCACGAGCCGTGCCGCGCGACGATAATCTGGTTCTTGTAGGCAGCCGGGAACATCTTGCCGGTGTAGAAGCGCATGCCGAGCGCGGCCGAATGCGGACCGAGCAGAGTGACCGGCGCGGTGTAGTCGGAGCACGACTTGCCCCAGCCGTGTTCGGGATCGACGATGTTGCCCTGCAGGCAGTACGGCGCGCCGAAATGCTCGCCGACCTTGGTGATGCGATTGAGCTCGTCCTCCGGCACGTCTTCTGACATCCAGTCGCGGCCGTTGTCGGTGAAGTAGAGCTGCTTGTTCTCCGGATTCCAGTCGAAGCCGACCGTGTTGCGGACACCGCGCGCAATCACCTCATCGCCGCTGCCGTCGAGATTGATGCGGCGGATCAGGCCGTGCTCCGGGCTGTGCAGCACGTTGTTACCGGGCTGGCCGACCGGAATGTAGAGCTTGTTGTCGGGCCCGATGCCGATGAACTTCCAGCCATGGGCTTCGTCCTTCGGCAGCTTGTCGAAGATCGTCGTCAGCTTGGCGGGGCTGTCGAGATTGTCCTCGGCTTTGTCGACCTTGGAGATCTTCGAGAGCTCGGCGATGTACAGCGTGCCGTTCTTGAAGGCGACGCCGTTCGGCCGGTGCAGGCCCGACGCGATCGTCTTCACCGTGCGCTTGCCGTCCTTGTTGATGATGGCATAGACGTTGCCGACCAGGCGCGAGCCGACAAAGATCGTGCCCTTGTCGCCTTCGGCGAGCGAGCGGGCATTGGCGATGCCGGATGCGTAGACCTCGATGTTGAAGCCGGCCGGGACCTTCAGCTTCGCGGTCGGCAGCTTGTCGGCAGCCGCCGGAATCGGCGGCGGCGCGATCGGGGCAAGTTTGGCCGCGGCTTCGCTGTCGGCGGGACGCCCGATCAGGGGCGAGCCGGGGGGAAGCGGCGCTGCGGCTGCGGGTGCGGCCGATGGCGCAGGACTGGCGGCAGGCGGCGTGGCCGGCTGCTGGGCAGCGGCACTGAGTGTAAATGCACTGAAGAAAGCGCCGGCGAGCCAAAGGCTACGCGACGCGGACTTGTCGCTCTTCATGGACGTTCTCCCTGACGGAAGCCCTCTTCCTCGTGCAGGACGCGTGCTGCCTGCCCCGATAGGCTTTCCGGGCAGTAGTCTCCGATATTTTTCCGTGGGATGGCAATCGGAAACAAGTCGGGCGGCGCGTTCAGATCGCAGGAATAGTCATGCGATGGCGGTGTATCGCACCTGCAACGATGATCGCGATCATTCCGGTTTGGGCCAACCGATCCGACCTCAGATGAGAGGCGCCGCATACGAGGTCGTCACGGCTAGTGCCGTGTCACGGGCGCGTCCGGGGCATCGAGTAACGCCTCGGCAAAGGGAAATTCCAGCACGACCTCGCCGTCGTCGTCGGTCACCTCGACGGTCGCGTTCAGCAGGCGCTCGTCGGCCCCCTCGCTCTTCAGCAGTTCGAGAATCATCGCGCGCGCCATCTCCCAGGCGCGGTCGGGATTGCGCAGCTCTTCGCCGTCGGGATCGGGGATCAGCTCATCGCCGATCCGGGTGTTGAAATAATAGCGTGGCATGGTCGGGAACTGACTTTCGGGCTGGAGAGGACGGGATGGGTAGGACTGTCACGAAGTTGTTGATCGGCGCCACGCACTGCCCGCGACACCGAGATCGGCATCCCGTCGCTCGCAAACAATGCTGAAGCCGTTGATCTCACGCCATTTTGAGCCAATCAACATCTCGCACCCGACACTTCTTTTGCGACGCAGCATGAGCACGCAGAGGCCTAAGACATAAAAGATTCCGCTGGCGAACTTTTCGTTCCGCGGTACCTTATTAGGCAGGGCGTAAGTCGTCCGGTTCAAAAAGGAGAGCCTAATGGCCTGGAAAGCACCGAAAATCGTCGAAGTGCCGGTCGGCATGGAAATCAATATGTATGCGTGCGCCGCCCGCAAGTAAGCGGAGGCGGTATCTTCTCGTTTTGACGCAGGTGGATCTCCGGGCGTAGCGCGCTCCCGATCGCGGGGGTGTGCCTGCTCCGGGCGTCCACCTCGAAACGTTTTTGGGGACTTGGGTTTCTCCGCAAGGCACTGCAAGGCCCGCCTCGATAAGGCCGGCCATCGCATAGCCAGGAGACGGATCATGCTTCGCATCGTCGTCCTGGGCGCCGCAGCCGGCGGCGGCGTGCCGCAATGGAATTGCGGCTGTCCCGTGTGCCGGACAGCACGAAGCGAGCAGCCCGACCTTCAGAGCACGCAGGCCTCGATCGCGGTGAGCCGCGACGGCACGAACTGGTTTCTCGTCAACGCCTCGCCCGACCTGCGCCAGCAACTTACTGCCACGCCGCAACTGCATCCCAAGACTGGTCAACTCCGCCACAGTCCGATTGCCGGCGTGATCCTGACCAATGGCGAGATCGATGCGATTACAGGCCTGCTGTCGCTGCGCGAGGGTTCGCCGTTTTCGGTCTATGCCCATGCGCGCGTCCTCGATATCCTCAGGGACAACAGCATCTTCAACGTGCTCGGCGAGAAGAACGTGAAACGGCTGCCGATCGAGGTCGACCGGCCGTTCGAGCCCGCCCTCCCCGACGGCGCGCCCTCCGGCATCGAGGTGCTGGCGTTCCCGGTTCCCGGCAAGGGCGCCTGGTATCTCGAGGGCAAGGCGCATCCCACCGGCGGCGACGCTGCGGGCGACACGCTGGGCCTGCGCATTGCGGACAAGGCCAGCGGCAAATATTTCTTCTTCCTCGCCGCCTGTGCCCGCGTCACCGATGAACTGAAACATCGGATCAAGGGCGCGCCGCTGGTCTTCTTCGACGGCACGGTGTGGCGCGACGATGAACTGATTGTCGCCGGCCTCGGCCAGAAGACCGGACAGGGCATGGGCCACATCGCCATGTCGGGCAAGGACGGCGCGATCGAGAGCCTCGCCGGTCTGGACATTGCGCGGAAGGTGTTCTTGCATATCAACAACTCCAACCCGGTGTTGTTGAACGGCTCGCACGAACGCCGCCACGCCGAACAGGCCGGCTGGCTGATTCCCGCGGATGGAACGGAGATTGTGCTGTGAACGCGGTGCCCACGACAGGAATGACGGCGCTTTCGATCGGCAAGGGCATTTCGCTCAGCAATGCCGACGAACTCGAGGCGACGCTGCGCCAGATCGGCGCCACGCGCTATCACAGCCTGCATCCGTTTCATCGCCTCTTGCACGGCGGCAAGCTCAACAAGGGCCAGGTGCAGGCCTGGGCGCTGAACCGTTACTACTACCAGAGCACGATCCCGCTGAAGGACGCCGTGGTGATCTCGCGCTTCCGCGACCGCAACATCCGCATGGAGTGGCGGCATCGCATCGAGGACCACGACGGCGACGTCGGAGCCGAGGGCGGCATCGAGCGCTGGCTGAAGTTGACCGAGGGCCTCGGGCTCGACAGCGCCTATGTCGAATTGACCGAAGGCATCCTGCCGGCGACGCGCTTTGCCGTGGAAGCCTATGTGCATTTCTGCCGCGACCGCACGCCGCTGGAGGCCATTGCTTCCTCGCTGACGGAACTGTTCGCGCCGAACCTGCATGAAGAGCGCATCGCGGGAATGCTGCAGCACTACGACTTCGTGAACCCGGACATCATGAGCTATTTCAGCCGCCGCCTGACCCAGGCGCCGCGCGATGCCGGCTTTGCGCTGGAATTCGTCAAGAAGAACGCCAACACACCGGCCGAGCGCGAGGCCGCCTGCAATGCGCTGATCTTCAAGACCAACGTGCTGTGGGTGCAGCTCGACGCGCTGTACCATGCCTATGTCGAAGGCCACATTCCGCCCGGCGCCTTCGTTCCCAAATCGAGCTAGCGCCATGGCAGGCCGCAACATCAGCGTCAGCGAAGCGAGCCGGGCCGTCCTGCCGCGCCACGCCAAGTTGAAGTTCGATGAGACGCGAAAGGTCTGGGTCGATTCTCGCGCCCGAGCGCGTGCTGGCGCCGGACGAGATCGCGGTGGAGGTCTTGCAGCTCTGCGACGGCCAGCGCAGCGTCGGCGATGTCGCCGATCTGCTCGCTGCCAAATACGCAGCTCCCCGCGAAGCGATCCTGACCGACGTCATCGCCATGCTGCAGGATCTCGCCGACAAGGGCTTTCTCACCGAAGCGCGCGAGAAGACGCCATGAGCGCCGCGCCCACCGATACCAAGCCGGCTGCCGCCGACGGATTGGCGACGCTGGAACAAGCGCGCTCCACCGCGGAAACCTTTGGCATTCCGCTTGCCGTGCTCGCGGAACTGACGCATCGCTGCCCGCTGCAATGCCCCTATTGCTCCAATCCGGTCGAGCTCGATCGTGGTGGCAGCGAGCTGACCACCGAGGAATGGAAGAAGGTACTTTCCGAGCTCGCCGAGATCGGCGTGCTGCAGATTCATTTCTCCGGCGGCGAGCCGACCGCGCGCAAGGATCTCGTCGACCTGGTGCAGCATGCGAGCGATGTCGGGCTCTACAGCAACCTCATCACCTCGGCGGTGTTGCTGACCAGGGAGAAGCTATCGGCGCTGGCTGACGCCGGGCTCTGCCATGTGCAGATCAGCTTTCAGGGCAATGAACCCGTCATTGCCGATCGCGTCGCCGGCCTGAAGAACTCGCACGACAAGAAGATCGAGGTGGCGAAATGGACGCGCGAACTCGATCTTCCCCTCACCGTCAATGCGGTGATGCACCGGCAGAACCTGCATCAGCTCTCCGACATCATTCAAATGGCTGTCGATCTCGATGCCGACCGGCTCGAAGTCGCCAATGTGCAGTATTACGGCTGGGCCTTGAAGAACCGCGCCGCGCTGATGCCGACACTGGCGCAGATCGAGGAGACCAGCCGCATCGTCGAGGACGCCCAAGCGCGGCTGAAGGGCGTGCTGACCATCGACTACGTCGTGCCGGACTATTACGCGCTGCGGCCGAAGAAGTGCATGGGCGGCTGGGGCCGGCAGTTCTTCAACATCTCGCCGGCCGGCAAGGTCCTGCCCTGCCATGCGGCGGAGACCATCACCGGGCTCGAATTCCTGTCGGTGCGCTCCAACCATTCGATCGCCTGGATCTGGCAGAATTCGGAAGCCTTCAACCGCTATCGCGGCACCGGCTGGATGAAGGAGCCGTGCAAGAGCTGCGAATTCCGCGAGGTCGATTTCGGCGGCTGCCGCTGCCAGGCCTTTGCGCTGACGGGCGATGCCGGCAATACCGACCCGGCCTGTTCGTTCTCTCCGCATGCATGAGCAGATCTTCAAGCAGGCCGAGCGCGACGCGGCGTCGGAGCAGACCCGCTTCCTCTATCGCAATTTCGCCGGCGGCACGCTGGAGACGGACGGCGGCCAGGAAAAACAACATGGCGCCTGACCTCGACGCCAGCCGATCGCGCGCTGACCCTTTTGCGCCGCTGACGTCGGACATGCTCGCGGTCGGCCAAGGCCACGACATCTATGTCGAAAGCGTCGGCCGCGCCGGCGGCATCCCGGCGGTCTACCTGCATGGCGGACCCGGCAGCGGCTGCCAGCCGGATCATCGCCGCCTGTTCGATCCCGAGCGCTTTCACGCCGTGCTGTTCGACCAGCGCGGCGCCGGCCGCAGCCGCCCAAAAGGCCGACGCGAGGACAACACGCTGCCGCATCTGATCGCGGACATGGAACTGATCCGCGAAAAATTCGGATTCGCGCGCTGGATGGTGGTCGGCGGCTCCTGGGGCGCGACGCTGGCGCTGGCTTATGCGCAAGCCTATCCAGCGCGCGTCAGCGGCATCGTGCTGCGCGCGACGTTTCTCGGCACCGTCACTGAGATCGAGGACGGATTCCTGAGCTCGATGCCGCGGCTCTATCCCGGCCTGTTCGAGGATTTCCTCAGCCTCCTGCCGCCGGACGAACGCGCCGCACCCGTGCAGGCCTATTTCCGACGCATCCTCGATCCCGATCCCGAACATCCACGGCGCGGCGGCGCGGGCCTGGGGCGACACCGAGCGCATCCTCTCCGAACACAAGCCAAACCGCACACGGATCGATCTCAAGGAATTGCATTCGTCGCGCGCGTTGCCGGCCACACCGTTCATGGAGGCGCATTACTTTCGCCAACAACTCCTTCATGAAGCCGGACCAGTTGATGGCCGAGGCCGGCCGGCTCAACGGCATTCCCGGCATCATCGTGCAGGGCCGCTACGATCTGCTGTGCCCGCCGAAAATCTCGCACGCGCTTGCCGCGATCTGGCGCGACGCCGAAATCCGCATCGTCGAAGGCGCCGGCCACACGCTGTACGATCCCGGCGTGCGCGACGCCGTGATGCGTGCCATCGCCGATATCGCTTCCCGGATAGAATAAGGAACAAACAAGATGCCGATGGCCGGAAAGGGCATGCTGCTGACGTCGATGGATATCGATGCCGCCCACGATGCCGAATTCAACCGCTGGTACGACCGCGAGCACCTCGAGGAGCGCGTCGCGATCGACGGTTTTCTCGAAGCGCGGCGCTACGTCGCCGATGACGGCAAGCCGAAATATCTTTCGCTCTATTCGACCGCGACCTTCGAGGTGCTCGACAGCCCCGCCTATCGCAACGGCGCTGGCAAACCAGACCGCGTGGTCGAAGGCCAATATCGCGCGCTTCAAGGGCATGATCCGCGCGGTGGCGCGCATCACCATCAGCCGCGGCGTCGGCCGCGGGGCGGCTCTCGGCATCATCCGCCTGCGCCCCGCCGATGGCGCCGACAAGCTGCGCTCGGCGCTCGATGCGCAGCTTGATCCGGCCGATCTCGACGGCATCATCTCGATGCACCTGCTCGAAAGCGACCCAAAACTGTCGCGGCCGATCACGGATGATCCGGCGGCCGCCAATCCCGGCGCCGGCGACTGGTTCGCGCTGATCGATGCCACCAGCGTCGAGGCGGTTCCGAAAACGGCGGCACGCATCATCGAAAATGCGGCTTTCAAGCCGCTGGTGGTGTCGCACGGCGTCTATCGCCTGCTGTTCGATCTCGGACGCAGCGATCTCCCGAAGCGCTGATTCATGGACGCGATTGCAGTGCACCGCACATGTTGCACTGCCGCAAGTGCGACAACACACAAACGTTTGAGCACGCCAGCCATGAAAACTGGAGATGAGACAAAATTGCCCTTTGTGCAGGCACTTGAATGGCTCTAATAAGGTAAGCCTATGATCCAATTCAGAAACGACAAGAACGCCAGCTGAGCGTTCGATGCCAAGACAAGGCCGCGCACTCCTTGAAGCTGCGCGGAGATGGGAAGAATGAAACCGACTGACATCTCGGCGCCCGACTACTTCCACAAGGTGGTCGATTGCCAATGGGCTTGTCCCGCACACACCCCCGTTCCCGAATACATCCGCTTGATCGCCGAAGGCCGCTACAGCGACGCCTACATGATCAATTGGAAGTCGAACGTGTTTCCCGGAATTCTGGGCCGCACCTGCGACCGTCCCTGCGAGCCCGCCTGTCGCCGCAGCCGCGTCGAGGACAGTCCCGTTGCGATCTGCCGATTGAAGCGCGTCGCCGCCGACTTCAAGGACGACGTCAAGCATCGCATGCCGAAGCCGCTGGCGAAGAACGGCAAGCGCATCGCGCTGGTCGGCGGCGGTCCCGCCTCGCTTGCGGTGGCCCGCGATCTCGCCCCGCTCGGCTATCACTGCACCGTGTTCGACCAGGACCCCAAGGCCGGCGGCATGATGCGCACGCAAATCCCGAAATTCCGCCTGCCCGACTCCGTGGTCGACGAGGAAACCGATTACATCCTCAACCTCGGCGTCGAATTCAAGGGCGGCCACCGCATCGACAGCCTGAAGAAGCTGCTCGCCGACAATTACGACGCGATCTTCGTCGGCAGCGGCGCGCCGCGCGGCCGCGAGCTTGACATTCCCGGCCGCAAGGAGGCCGCCGCCAACGTCCATATCGGCATCGAGTGGCTCGTCCTCGGTCTCGTTCGGCCACATCGAAAAAATCGGCCGCCGCGTCATCGTACTCGGCGGCGGCAACACCGCGATGGACTGCTGCCGCACCGCCCGCCGCCTCGGCGGCGACGAGGTCAAGGTCATCGTGCGCTCCGGCTTCGAGGAGATGAAAGCCTCGCCGTGGGAGAAGGAAGACGCCATGCATGAGGACATCCCGATCCTCAATTTCATGGTGCCGGTCGCCTTCACCCACGACAACGGCAAGCTCACCGGCGTCACCTTCCAGAAGGTGAAGGCCGAATACGACGAAAAAGGCCGCCGCAACCTCGTGCCCTCCGGCGAGCCGGACCAGACCATCGAATGCGACGACGTGCTGGTCGCCGTCGGCCAGGAGAACGCGTTCCCCTGGATCGAGCGCGATTGCGGCATCGAGTTCGACAAATGGAATATGCCCAAGGTCGACACCAAGACCTTTGCTTCGACCAACCCGAAAGTGTTCTTCGGCGGCGATTCGGCGTTCGGACCGAAGAACATCATCTGGGCGGTGGCGCACGGCCACGACGCGGCGCTGTCGATCCACAAGCTGCTCTCCGGCGAGGACATCACCGAACGTCCGCTGCCCGAGGTTATTATCTCGTCGCAGAAGATGGGCATCCACGAGTGGAGCTACGACAACGACATCTCCGCCGACATGCGCTTCAAGGTGCCGCATCGCGACAAGGTGATCGCGCTGAAGGACATCCGCGCCGAGGTCGAGCTCGGCTATGACGTCAAGCTCGCGCTCGGCGAGGCGCAGCGCTGCCTGAACTGCGACATCCAGACCGTGTTCACGACGTCGCTGTGCATCGAGTGCGACGCCTGCGTCGACATCTGCCCGATGGACTGCATCACCTTCACCGAAAATGGTGACGAGCAGGACCTGCGGCAGCGGCTCAGCGCGCCCGCGATGGCGCATCCCGACCAGGACCTCTATGTCGCCGATGGCCTGAAGACCGGCCGCGTCATGGTGAAGGACGAAGACGTCTGCCTGCATTGCGGCCTGTGCGCCGAGCGCTGCCCGACCGGCGCCTGGGACATGCAGAAATACCTCATCGATATGACTTACGCGGGAACCACATGCCAGACCAAAGCCCGATCAGCAGCGTAAACGACTTCGTCGTCCGTTTCGCCAACGTCAACGGCTCGGGTTCGGCCTCCGCCAACGAGCTGTTCGCGCGCTCGATCCTGCGCCACGGCGTGCCGGTGAGCCCGCGCAACATCTTCCCCTCCAACATCCAGGGCCTGCCGACCTGGTACGAGGTGCGCGTCACCGAGGAAGGCCATCTCGGCGCCCGCGGCGGCGTCGACCTGATGGTGGCGATGAACCCGCAGACCTGGGACAAGGACGTCGCCTCGATCGAGCCCGGCGGCTATCTGTTCTACGATTCCACCAAGCCGATGCCGACCTCGAAATTCCGCGCCGACATCAACGTCCTCGGCGTGCCGCTGACCGCGATCACCAACTCGAGCTATTCCGATCCGCGGCAGCGCCAGCTGTTCAAGAACATCATCTATCTCGGCGCGGTCTGCGCCCTGCTCGACATGGACCCCAAGCTGGTCGAGCAGCTGATCGCCGAACAATACAAGGGCAAGGAGAAGCTCCTGTCCTCTAACATCCACGCGCTGCATCTCGGCCGTGACTGGGCGCTGCAGAATTTGAAGTGCCCGATTGGCCTGCGGGTCAAGAAGGCCGACAAGGTCGGCGACCAGATCTTCATGGAAGGCAACAGCGCGGCCGCGCTCGGC
This sequence comes from uncultured Alphaproteobacteria bacterium, assembly GCA_963816655.1. Taxonomy (GTDB): domain Bacteria; phylum Pseudomonadota; class Alphaproteobacteria; order Rhizobiales; family Xanthobacteraceae; genus Bradyrhizobium. The sequence continues at coordinate 299,510 of CAWFLW010000029.1, forward strand.
GCGGTCTATGGCGGCGCTACCGTCTGCGCCTGGTATCCGATCACGCCGTCGTCGTCGGTGGCGGAGGCCTTCACCGCCCATTGCAAGAAGCTGCGGCACGATCCCGAGACCGGCAAGGCGAAATACGCCATCGTGCAGGGCGAGGACGAACTGGCCTCGATCGGCATCGTGATCGGCGCTTCCTGGAACGGCGCGCGGGCCTTCACCGCGACCTCCGGCCCCGGCATTTCCCTGATGACGGAATTCATCGGGCTGTCCTATTTCGCGGAAATTCCCGCCGTGATCATGAACATCCAGCGCGCCGGCCCCTCCACCGGCATGCCGACGCGCACCCAGCAATGCGACATCATCGCCTGCGCCTATGCCTCGCATGGCGATACCAAGCATGTGCTGCTGTTCCCCGAGGATCCGGCGGAGGCCTTCGAATTCGCCGCGCATTCCTTCGACCTTGCCGAGCGGCTGCAGACCACGATCTTCCTGATGCTCGACCTCGACATCGGCATGAACCACCGGCTGAGCCGCCCGCTGAAGTGGGACGACGCAAGGCAGTATGACCGCGGCAAGGTGATGACCGCCGAGATGCTGGAAGAAGGCCGCGACTTCGGCCGCTACCTCGACGTCGACGGCGACGGCATTCCGTTCCGCACCTATCCCGGCACGCATCCGACCAAGGGCGCTTATTTCACCCGCGGCACCTCGCGTGATCGCTACGCGCGCTATTCCGAGGAAGGCGCCGTCTATGTCGACAACATGCAGCGGCTGGTGCGCAAGTTCGAGACAGCGCAGGACATGGTGCCGCGGCCGTTGCAGGCCAATGCCGCCAAGCCCACCAAGTATGGCGTGATCTATTTCGGCTCGACGTCACCGGCGATGGACGAGGCGATCGGCCTGCTGGAAGCCAAGGGCCATCATCTCGATCGGCTGCGCATCCGCGCCTTCCCGTTCCACTCCAGCGTCGCAAGCTTCATTGCCGACCACGATTTCGTCTATGTGGTCGAGCAGAACCGCGACGCGCAGTTGCGCCAGCTGATCGTCAACGAGAACGGCATCGATCCGGTGCGGCTGGTGCCGATCCTGCATTATGACGGCACCCCGATCACCGCGCGCTACATCGCCAGCCGCGATCGGCGACCATCAGGATCACCTCAAGGTCACTCCGCTGCGCAAGGCGGTGACGTAGGGGTCGCAGGGTGGGCAAAGGCACTCTGCGCCGTACCCACCATTCACGACGTGCTCGGCAAGGTGGGCACGCTTCCGCCTTCGCGTTGCGAGCTACGGCGGACAAGCCCACCCTACGCGTCGCCACTGGTTCAGTTTTCAAACAGCCACGCACACAACTCGTCATCACCCGGTCAAGCCGGGCGATGACAGCAGCGCTCATTCCATGCCCCTATTTGGGGGTAAACCGGACCTAGCCCGATCATCCGCCGATGTCGCTTAGACGCGCAAGGAATTTGATCAGGGGTACTTACCGATTGATCTGCATCATTGCGCCCACGTTGCCAGGTAGTCTGCTGATGACAAGAATCTCCAGAAACACATGGAGGATGTTGTCGTGCCGATGTGCCAGTCACCAAAGGTCGCTGATATCTTACTTCGAGCAAGAAGCCTTCCCGCGAATGACAACCGCGTCCGGGCGGAAACGGGCAAGAAAGCCCGCAGTTCAAAGAGCGCCTGCAAAGCCGCTTGGCCGACAGCAATTATTCTCCTATGCGTCAGCGTGCTGCTATTCTTGACCGGCGTCCCCGGGTGACAATGCCCGCCGTTCGTAGGGCTGCGTTTCAATCCGGGCGGATCTCACGAAGCCGTTTTCGGTGAGGTCGCTGACGGAGCCCACCAGAGAGTATCTGGCCGGGATTCGCATAAATCGCTCGCGCCGTGTGAGCCTCATTATTCAGGGCAACTCCGATGATTGAATACGCCGTTTTGATCGTGATGCTGATCTTCGCCGTTGGTTTTGCGTGGTTGTGGTTCATCGAGCAAAAGAAGAAGCGAAAGAGGAAAGAGGCGCTTCAGCAAAAAGAGGTCGAGCGATAGCGCGCAATCGACGCCGCTTGCGATAGGCAAGCCCCGCGTCGCGCCGAAAATCGACATCGGTGTGAGTAGGAGCGTCCAGATCAGCCTTTGCCCTGAAGGCCCCGTTGATCCAAATCAATGCGGCGCCCGGAAAACGAGATGCTCTACGGTTGACAACGAGAGCGAGGGATTTTTCATGCGCGTAGCAAAGGCGATTGGTTTGGCTGCTGTCCTCTTGGCCCCACAGTTGGTGTCCGTCGCGTCGGCGCAGAATGCCCCTGAATGTCCGATAGCGGGTACGCTGTCCAGTTTTGGCATCAATTCGGCGGGCGTCTTCAACGTCGCGCCCGGAGGAGCCTGCCTTTTCCCGCTCAGGATAGAAGGCGTCATAGCTTCTTCGAGCATTGTGCAAAGACCTGCATTTGGAGTGCTTAGACAGCTCAACGAATCCACATTTGAGTACACGGCAAACCCCGGCTACGCAGGGCCCGATACCTTCTCCGTTCAGGTGACCGGCAAGGGGCCGACGACTACCGGGACGTCGATCATCACTCTGGTTGCAACGGTTCGGTAACGACAGCGTTGATCCAGGCGCTGACCCCGGCCATGATCCGCACTCCATCGGGAACGCGGATTGTCGCGGCTTCTCAACGCAGCTGATTAACCAACTGAAGCGGAGTACATGCGCATTCTCGTTGCAGCCATGTTGTTGGCTACGGTCGGGCCAGGCCTCGCGGCCGACATTACTGTGACTGCCGGCGATACGTTGCGAATGGATCGCACGATTTATCGGCTGGACGGCGTCGATGCCCCCGAAATTGATCAGACATGCCTTGATCAACGCGGCGACGTCTGGCCGTGCGGGTTGCGGCGCGAGATCGACTGAGCGCGCATATTGGAACGCGCGCCGTTCGATGCAACGACAAGGGGCCGGATCCGGATCACAAGCACCGGCGGATCGGGATTTGCTCGCTCGAAGGCGAGGCCACCACGCTCAACGAGTGGCTCGTTCGGGAAGGATGGGCGATCAAATTGGAGCCTTCTGCAAAGGGCCGTTTCGCGGCGGAGGAAGCTGACGCACGGGAGAACCGGCGCGGGCTGTGGAGTGGATGTTTCGCGGACCCGCGCGACTTCCGGGGATGGAAGCCTAATAGCGCGCGACTTTTCGGCGGGGGTTGCAAAACCGGCCAGCAGAATCAGACGCGTGAGAAGCTTTTCCGCACCGACGCCGCCATGCCGCCGGGATGCCCGATCAAAGCCAAGCTGGCGCTGCGGGCGGTAGGTTATGAAGGCATTTACCACCTGCCGGATTGCGGGAGCTATCGAAGCCTGAAGCGGGCGCATCGGTGGTTTTGCTCCGAGGAAGATGCCTCGGCAGCGGGCTTCCGCAAGGCACTGACTTGCCGATAGTGCTGACTTACCACTGGTCGGAGTTTTAGCCCCGACGAAACAGGACGCCGATTTGGGGAGGCAACTCATTCCTGCGGTCCGGAAGGGGCTGCAGGAGGAGAGTTTTATCGAAGGGACGAACTATTCGCTGGCCGTGCGGTATGGCGAAGGAGATTCAGTCGCCTTCCCCAGCTAGCGATGGAATTGGCTGCGCTCAACCCGCGCGTCTTCGTCACATTAGGTTTTGAGGGTGTCTAATCGAGTTTCTCCAGAGATACCGTTGGTTTTTTCCGGCGTTGCCGTGGACCCTGTCGCGTTGGGTTGGGTGCAAAGCTATGTGCATCCGGGTGGGATGATCACCGGAAACGTGATGAACGCAGTCGGTGGCGAGGAGACCTTAACTCAAAAGCGTATTGGACTTTTCAAGCAGCTTGTCCCCGGCCTGACACGGCTCGGCATGATAGCTCCCGTTCCGACCAAATCGACCCGCGACGTTGGCGATGAAGGAGAAAGAAGCACTGCAAAAAGTGGCCGCCCAGTTGAGCTATGAGTTCGTCTTCTACGGTTTCAATACCCTTGACGATCTGGAAAGCGCCTTTGCAGCGGGCCTTCGAGATGACGTGAGCGCGTTTTACATCTCGGGTGAGCCGCTGCTTAGCGCTAATATATCGCGGGTCATACCTTTGGCTGCAGCGTCGGGAAAGCCGACCGTCGGACCCTATCCGATATGGGGACGTAGCGGCCTTCTGATGTCTTATTCAACTGACCCGGTAGACGGTTTTCGCCGCGCAGGGGCAGTACGTCTCAAGGATTTTGAAGGGCGAGAAGCCCGGCGATCTTCCCATCGAGCAGGCAAGCAAATTCACTCTGGTGATCAATCAGAAAACCGCAAAGACGCTTGGCATCGTCGTGCCTCCGACCTTATTGGCACTCGCCGACGAGGTGATTGAATAAGTTCAGCCGACGTCCGCTTGTTGGCACAAAGCGGACCTCCGGCAATGTCCGTCCAATGTCCGCTTCTCGGGGGTGAAGCAGACATCCCGCCACAAGGCCGCGACTTCCGCTTATGACCCCGAAGCGGACATTGGCCGCCCTGAGCTAAACGCAAGGGTTTTGCCCTATCAAGCACTCGTTTGAGCCGATACGATGCTTCGTCCCTAGTTTGGGGCGGACATGAAGCGGCGGGCGTTTATCACCCTAGTCGGCGGCGCAGCGGTGAGCGCATGGCCGAGCGCGGCGCGCGCGCAGCAGCAAATGCCGGTGATTGGGTATCTCGCCAATGCGACCTCGGCCGGCTTTGCGCATCTCACAGCAGCATTCCGGCGGGGCCTCGGCGAGATGGGCTTATCGAGGGCCAGAATGTCGCGATTGAATATCGCTGGGCCGAGGGCCAGCATGATCGGTTGCCCGGGTTCGTGAACGATCTCGTCGGCCGTCGAGTGGCAGTAATCATGGCAACTGGCGGTGGCGACGCGGCGCGGGCAGCCAAAGCAGCAACGACGACAATTCCGATCGTGTTCACGGGTGGCGGCGATCCGGTGAAAGCGGGGCTTGTCGCGAGCCTGAGCCGGCCCGGCAGCAATGCCACCGGAGTCGTCACATCGCCACCGAACTGACGGCCAAGCGCCTAGAGCCTGCGCGATCTCGTGCCAAGGGCAGCCGTGATCGCTGTGCTGTTCAATCGAGCCAGTCCGGAGGCCGCGGCGCAGGTGATGGACATCGAGGACGCGGCCCGTCGCATGGGTCAGCAGACTTCTCATCGTCAACGCTAGGAGCGAAAGCGAATTCGAGCCGGCGTTCGTAACGATCGCTGAACGGCGCGCGGGCGCACTGTTTGTCAAGGACGACTCTCTATTCACAGCTCAGCGCGCCAAGCTGGTGGTGTTGGCTGCGCAACATGCGATCCCTGCAAGCTATTCGTTCCGTGATTTTCCGTTGGCGGGTGGTCTGATAAGCTACGGTGCTAATCTTCTTGACGTGCATCGCAAGGCCGGCGTCTACGTCGGCCGCATCCTCAAGGGCGAGAGGCCAGCCGACTTGCCGGTGTTGCAACCGACCAAGTTCGATCTGGTGATCGATCTGAAGACCGCCAAGACGCTCGGTCTCGAAATTCCGCCAAAGCTGCTTGCCCTGGCCGACGAGGTGATCGAATAGAGTGCGTCCATTTCCGCTCTTGGCACGAAGCTTGCCGATCCGGCATGTCCGCTGTCTGGTCGCTACCGGGGGTAAACCGGACATGGCGCGCGGAGAGCCCAATTCGGTCGTTATTGACCGATACTGTTGAAAAAGTCGCTCGTGATTATCGGCGAATCATGATTCCGTTTCGTTGAGGCTTTCAGCGGCGGAGGCGGATCATGATGGGTCGGCAGACGGTCGATCAAAGCCAGCTGTTCTATCTCTTCAACCTCGAGAAGCGCATCCCGGAACGCCATCTCCTTCGCCGCATCAATCCGATTGTGGGTCGGATATTAGCCGAGTTTCGGGAGAAGCTGGCGCCTTTCTACAGCGAGATCGGGCGGCCATCGATCGACCCCGAACTGATGATCCGCATGCTCATCGTTGGCTACTGCTACGGCATTCGCTTTGAGAGGAGGCTTTGCGAGGAGGTCGAATTGCATCTCGCCTATCGCTGGTTCTGCCGCCTCGATCTTGACGACAAGGTTCCTGACCACTCGACGTTCTCAGCCAATCGCCACGGCCGGTTCCGCGACAGCGATCTGTTTCGCCAGATATTCGAGGCGGTAGTGCGAGCGTGCATGGACGCCGGCCTGGTAAAGGGTGAAGCGTTCGCCGTCGATGCCAGCGTCATGGAAGCGGATGCCAGCCGCTATCATGGCAAGGCTCCTGACGAGATCGACTGGTCGGCGCCGGAACGTCAGACGCGGGCGGTGGCCGAGTTCCTCGGAGCCCTTGATGACGAAGATCCCGACGCCGATCGCAAGGTGCCTAAGGCGATTTCTCCAGTGGACCCGTGTTCGGCCTGGACCGCGAAAGCCAATAAACGCGTCCAATTTGGTTACGGGCTCAATTACCTGATCGACATCGAATATGCGATCGTCGTTGACGTGGAAGCCACTCCGGCCCGCACCTACGACGAAGTGGCCGCGACCAAGACCATGATCGTGCGCACCGAAGAGACCTTGGGCCTGAAGCCCGACCGGCTGGTGGCCGACACGGCATACGGCACAGGCAAGTTCCTCGGCTGGCTCGTCGGCACCGGCATCACGCCGCACATTCCGGTGTGGGACAAGAGCGATCGAGAAGACGGAACCTTCTCACGCAATGACTTCACTTTCGATCGTAAGCGTAACGTCTACGTGTGTCCCGCGGACAAGCTGCTCAAGACCACTGGCAACGTCGGTAGCGACCACAAGGTGCGCTATCTTGCGCTTAAGCGCGACTGTGACGCATGTCCTCTCAAGCCGCAATGCTGTCCAAAAACGCCCTCGCGCAAGGTCACACGCGACGTCGATGAGGATGCTCGCGATCATGCGCGTTCCTTCATAGGTACGCCGGAGTTCGATAGATCACGCGACGAGCGCAAGAAGGTCGAGATGCGCTTTGCGCACCTCAAGACCCACCATCAATTCGAGCGCATGCGCCTACGCGGGCTCTCCGGTGCGCGCGACGAGTTCCACCTCGCAGCCATTGTGCAGAACCTGAAGACGCTGGCAAAGCACATCTGGCGGCCGAGGCCTCACGAAACGACGGCCTCTCTTGCATGAGGGGTTGTGGTGTCCACCCGGCATCCGCGGGACACCACAGCCAAAGCCACTGATGCCACCACAAGGGAGTGGGTAAAAAAACTAAATGTTGTCCCGCAAATGCTCAAGTGGCAAGCCGAGCCACAACATCGGGGCCTTTTTCAACACTATCGACCCAAAACGGACATCAGCCTGCCCAGCTGGCTACCTGCAACTCAGCCTAATCCGCCCCTTCCAGTAGGATGGTCTAGCCCGATAAGATACGTTTCTTGACCCTGGGGGCGGATATGGCGCGGCCATCAAGAACGGGCGGCAAGACGAGCGAGGCGAAAGCCCGCAACGCACGCCCAGCAAAGGGCCGCAAGACCACAGACCAAGCCCCGCATTGCGCCAGCGGCCACCCGAGTTAAGCGTCGTCCGGTCTCCGATCCGAGCGAAGACCTGAAGGAAGCCCGCGAGCAGCAGGCGGCGACGGCCGAGATATTGAAGGTCATCGCCAGTTCGCCGTCGGACGTGCAGCCGGTGTTCGAGGCCATCGCGGACAGCGCCAATCAGCTGATCGGCGGCCATTCGACTGCGGTATTTCGCTTCGTCGACGGCATGCGTCATCTGGCGGCGTTCACACCGACCCATCCGCCGCGGACGAAGCGCTTGAAGGCTTCGTTCCCGCGACCGATCGCCGGAATATCGCAGCCGATTTCGATCGAGAAAAAAGGGCGAGTCTCCAAATCGCCGACACCGAGGCCGCCGACGCGCCGCATCCAAGACATCGCGCGGGCGCGTGGCTTTCGCAGCATGCTGTTGGTGCCCTTGATGAGCCATGCGGCGCCGATCGGCATGATCAGTGTCACGCGCGTGAGCCCGGCTCGTTCGCCGACCCATCACGTCCAATTGCTGCAGACCTTTGCCGACCAGGCCGTGATCGCCATCGAGAACGCGCGGCTGTTCAACGAGACGAAGGAGGCGCTGGAGCGTCAGACGGCGACGGCAGACATTCTTAAGGTCATCGCCAGTTCGCCCTCCGACGTGCAGCCGGTGTTCGAGGCCATCGCGAGCAGTGCCAACCGCCTGATCGGCGGCTTTCGACCGCGTGCATGCGCTTGTCGACGACATCCTTCATCTCGCGGCTTCACGCCGACCAATGCCGGCCGCTGACGAAGCACTCAGGGCAGCGTTTCCCGCGCCCGATCTGGGGATTTTGTCCGTTCCGGCTGGTGCCGCCGGCGAGGACTGTCACATTGCGGACACCGAGGACTTGAGCCGCGACTTGCCAATCCAGCGACGTGCGCAGGACCGCGGCTACCGTAGCTCACTGTACGTGCCTCTGATGAGCGAAGGCGTTTCATCGGTTACATCAGCGTCACGCGGCGGGAGCCGGGCGCATTCGCCGATCATCACGTCCAGTTGCTGCGGACCTTCGCCGACCAGGCCGTGATCGCGATCGAGAACGTGCGGCTGTTCAACGAGACGCAGGAGGCGCTGGAGCGGCAGACCGCCACGGCTGACATCCTGAAGGTGATCGCCAGTTCGCCGTCGGATGTGCAGCCGGTGTTCGAGGCAATTGCGCGAGCGATCGAACCGGCTGGTCGACGGCTTGTCGACCGCGGTGTACAGCATCGTCGACGATGCACGTTCACCTGATGGCCTTCACGCGAACCAGCCCCGAGGCCGATGCGGCGCTGCAAGCCTCGTTTCCCCAGCCGCTGTCCGCAGTGCTGGGGCGATCGGATCCGCAGGGGCGAGATCGTCGAGATTGCCGACGCCGAAGTCGAATGGGCCGAATCGGCCCGATTTGCTGGAACTGGCGCGGTTGCGCGGCTTCCGCAGCTGCTGTTCGTCCCGCTGCTGCGCGACGGGACCCGATCGGCGTGATCAGCGTCACGCGCGAGGAGCCCGGCACGTTCGCCGACCATCACGTCCAACTGCTGCAGACCTTTGCCGATCAGGCCGTGATCGCCATCGAGAACGTCGCGCCTGTTCGACGAAGTGCAGGCGAAGACACGCGATCTCATGGAGTCGCTCCAGCAGCAGACCGCCACCGCCGACGTGCTTAAGGTGATCAGCCGATCGGCGGTCGATCTGGAGCCGTACTTCGAGACGATGCTGGCGAACTGCCACGCGCCTTTGCGACGCCGCAAGTCGGGCATCACTCGCTCTGCGACGGGCAACGATTCGTGACGGGATGCACCCGGAATGTCAATGGCTTATCGGGTATGCGCAACGTACCGTGCAACCAGGTCGCGGCTCGCTGATCGGCGCCGGCCGCGATCTGCACGAAGCGGGCGGCAAATTGCAGATTCTGGACGACCGAGGCATATCTCGAACGACACGGCGACGATTAGGTCACGAGTCGGTGGCGTGCGAACGATGCTTGCGGTGTGCCGATTCTACGGAAGGCGAGCTGATCGGCGCCTTTGCTATGAGGCGCGACGACGTCCAGCCTTTCACCGTCAAGGAAATCGAGCTTGTCCAGAACCTTCGCGGACCAGGCGGTGATCGCTATCGAGAATGTGCGCCTGTTCGACGAGGTGCAGCAGCGCACCCGCGAGCTGTCGCGTCGCTCGACGACCTACGCACTGCACAGGATCGTCTGGTGCAGACCGAGAAGCTCGCTTCGCTCGGTCAGCTCACCGCCGGCATCGCCCACGAGATCAAGAACCCGCTCAATTTCGTCAATAATTTCTCGGCACTTTCGGCGGAGCTGACCGATGAACTGAACGACGTGCTCAAGCCGGTCGCGATGGACGGCAAGGTGCGAGGAGAAGTCGACGAATTGACCGGCATGCTGAAGGACAATCTCGAAAAGGTCGTGCAGCACGGCAAGCGCGCCAACTCCATCGTCAAGAACATGCTGCTGCATTCGCGCGAGGGCTCCGGCGAGCACCGGCCTGCGGATATCAATTCGCTTCTCGATGAGAGCCTCAATCTCGCTTATCACGGCGCACGCGCAGAAAAAGGCGAATTCAATATCACCCTGCAGCGCGATTTCGATGCGGACGCGGGTACAATCGAACTATTTCCGCAGGAGATCACCCGCGCATTTCTCAATCTGATCGCGAACGGCGTCTATGCTGCGACCAAACGCAAGACCGAGGAGAAAGAACCCGGTTTTGAGCCAACCCTCCGGGCCACCACGAAGAACCTCGGAACCACCGTGGAAATTCGCATTCGCGACAACGGCACCGGCATCCCGGCCGAAGTGCAGGAAAAGATGTTCAACCCGTTCTTCACGACCAAGCCAGCCGGTGAAGGAACCGGCCTTGGTCTCTCGATGACGCACGACATCATCGTGAAGCAACACGGCGGCAGAATTGATGTCGCGACCGAACCGGGCAGTTCACAGAATTCATTATCATCCTTCCGCGGACGACAGCTCCGCAAGACAGCGGGGGGGACAATTGAGTCGTCCGTTCTTGTCGTCGATGATGAGCCCGATGTCGAGGAGCATGTTCCGCCAGCAATTCCGCCGTGATCTTCGTTCCGGTACGCTTCATCATGGAATTCGCGCCGGGCAAGACAATCCAAACGGAAATCTGATGAAGGAATGGAAGGCTCGTCAACTACTTTTGCTACGGCTCGCGGAGCACCACCAATACGTCTTCGGACGTGTGCAGGTCGTCGCGGAGGCGGAGAGAGCCAAAAACCGGGGCTGTCGGAGATGAAAGTGTCCCATGGCAGCCTCGCTGTCGGCCGAAGAATCTATTCCATGTCGTGGGTTCCATCTGTTCGGTGTCGGACACACCAGCCAAATTGGAACCCAGAGGGAGTGAGATGGCCGCTCGCTTGACCTCAAAACGCAAATCATTGGCGCAGTAACAAGATTTGGATGGGGTGCCGATAGATAACTCAAGGATTTGATGGCCTGGCCATGGCAATGCCGACGCCGCCTTGCGTCGTGTTTCAAAGCGTCGTTGGCGAAACCAATCCAGCCTGGCGCTACCAAACGACCTGTTGCGGTAAGCCGCACTTTTAGCAATTCACCGGGGTCCGAAAGGGACGGCAAGCGGATAATGTGGTCGGCCAGCCTCGGAACCTATCCCAAAGCTGCATATGCAGCATTGACGAATTGTGGCGCGAATTACCGGGCAACGCTCAACTTTTGCCGATCATGGGCGTTGTCAGACTGCAAGTCACTCTTTCGGAGATCATTGTGGACAGCACACTCACGTTGAAGCCCCGCCCGAGCAATATTGCACTGATCGCATGGCAGTTTAGCGGGCAGCCGCTGTACGAATGGCCGAGCTGGGTGCAATCTTGTTGCACACTTCAACGCAGCGATGACGGGCAACTGGAACTTCAACATCAGCGGCGCAGCGGCGCACAGATCGTTTATTTGGGCGAGTGGCTGGTGCGCGATCTCGATGGCGGCATCTGCTTCTACACCGACGCCGAAATCCGCAAGCAGTTCGAGATTGCCTGAGCGCTAATGACGCAGCCAAGTCAGCGGCGAAGTGTGAACCACGCAACAGTCCGCCACAATCTATGGGTTTATAGACTTAGCCTCTCACCCAGAGGGGCGATAAATACGATTTGCATTTAAGAGAACTGAGACTGATCACTGGCGCCCCTCTCCTCGCAGCATCTTCCTGATTGGAGCAAAGTGATGGGAACAGAAGTGAATGTCCAGCCCGGCCATGGTAAAGCTGGCCGACATCCGACACGACAATTTCTCGATACGCTGTCCGGGCACGACGATCCCGGCATGTTCGGTCGAATGTTTCCGAACCTCGAACCGCTGGTCGTCGATGACGGTCCGCTAGCAAGAACTCGCCGACGCGATGAAAGACCCAGCTCCCGGCGATGCCAACGGCAATAACACCAGGGTTCCGGCCGGGTTCACCTATCTCGGCCAGTTCGTCGATCACGATATCACGCTGGATCTGACGTCGTTCGGCGACAAGGAAGCCGATCCCAACGCAGTTGAGAATTTCCGCACGCCGGCGCTTGATCTGGATAGCGTCTATGGCCTCGGTCCGGATGGCAGCCGGCAGCTTTACGCGCGCAATCCCGGCGAGCTCGACGGCAAGGCGCCCGGGTCCGAAACTGTTGATCGGCAAGACCATCAGCGTGCCGTTCGGCAATGTGACCAGTCACCCCGCGCAACGATCTGCCGCGCAGTCCCGAAGGTTTTGCGCTGATCGGCGATCACCGCAACGACGAAAACTTGCTGGTCGCGCAGACGCATCTGGCGATGCTGAAATTCCACAACAAGGTCTGCGATCAGTTCGCGGCGGCGGGCATGCCGGTCGGCGAGATCTTCGCACGAGGCACGCCAGATCGTGACCTGGCATTATCAGTGGATGGTGCTGCACGATTTCGTCGAGCGCATCACCGAGAAGGGCATCGTCGCAAAGATCCTCGAGCAGGGGCGCCGCTTCTACCGCTTCAAGAAGACGCCGTACATGCCGGTCGAGTTTTCCGCGGCTGCGTATCGGCTCGGCCACAGCATGGTGCGCGAGGTCTATAGCCACAATCACATCTTCACACCCGGTGCGGCGGCATTCCGGCCACGCTTGATCTGCTGTTCAAGTTCACCGGGCTGTCGGGCGGCATCATCGGCGATCTCGCGCCGAATCCCGTGCAGCCGCCGCTGCCGCTTCCGGTACTTTCCAGCAACTGGATCATCGACTGGCGCCGCTTCCATGAAGTGCTGGCAACCAATCCCGCCGACGTGCGGCTCAATCCATCGCGCAAGATTCGATCCGTTCCTCGTGCCCCAATTGCACACTCTGCCAGGCGGCGGCGGCAGCCTTCCGTTCCGCAATTTGAAGCGTGGCGTGTTGCTGGGACTGCCGTCGGGACAGGATGTCGCCAAGGCGATGAAGATCAAGAATCCGCTAACGCCAACCGAGATCGCCCAGGGAACGGACGGCGCGGTGGCAAAGAAGCACGGCCTCCATGAGCACACGCCGCTCTGGTACTACATCCTGAAAGAGGCGGAGCAGCGCGGAGGCGGCGAAAAGCTCGGACCGGTGGGGGCCACAATCATCGCGGAAGTGTTCGTCGGCCTTGTGCACGGCGACCATCAGTCGTTCCTGTGGCTGAAGGGCAAGGATTGGAAGCCGACACTGCCTTCCGAAGACGCCTGGCGATTTCACCATGGCCGACTTGTTGAGGTTCGTTGGCGACATCAGCCCGATCGATGGCATTTCGACGGTTTAGGCACTTCGTCTTCTACCACTGTTCAAGATGATCCATGAATTCTGCGATTGCGCGGCGTAAAAGCTGGGTGATCGCAGAAACGATTAAGGATATTTCTGCACCGGTGCTTCGTCGGCGGCGTGTCGGCTGTTGGGCGATGTGAGATGTTTTACGAACAGTTTGCAAGAGACCGGGACGAGGACATAAGACGGGGCTACAATATCAGGAAAGAACTGGGCCTGCTTTCAGCATAAACAGGGCGGGTTTGGAGGCGTGGAGGAAATCATGAATAGTGGACCAACCTTGTCGATAGGTTCCACCGGCCCGGATGTCCGGCGACTGCAGATTATTTTCGTGATGACCAAAGAGCTGGATGTTTCTGACATCGATAGTAACTTCGGTCCGAAGACGCGGGACGCAGTCAAATCATTCCAACAAGGAAACAATCTTACGCCAGACGGAGTGGTCGGACCGATGACGTGGCAAGCGCTTCCCGCAGACCCGAACACGCCCAGGCTAGCACGTGGGTCGACGGGACCCGCCGTATCCGCATTGCAAAAGGGGCTCAAGTCGTTCGATGGTCCAAACACACCGACCGACCCTGGACCGATCGATGGGAACTTTGGTCAGAGAACAGAGTCAGCCGTGCGTGCCTATCAAACGCGACAAAGCATAAGCGTTGACGGAGTTGCCGGCGATCAGACCTGGTGGGTTCCTGCAGGAGCAGCTGGGGCAACGTTGGCGAAGTTAGCGGGCCTTGTCACAGCATAAGCGGGGTCACGCTAGTAGATGAGGTGCCCCGTAATCCTCGATAAAGGAAGGAGTAGCTCATGTCCGGCACACTCAGCCCGTGGCCAGTCGTGCAGAACGGCAGCCAAGGACATCCTATACGGACCCTTCAATTTTTGCTCCGCGCGCATGGTCACAATCTCACTGTCGACGGAATGTTCGGCCCGGCTACGGAAGCTGCTGTCAAAGCATTTCAAACCAGCAAGGGCATGACAGCTGATGGGATAATGAGTGCCCAGACGTGGTCGACTCTAATAATTCAGGTGAAAAAAGGCAGCTCTGGCGACGCAGTTCGCGGCGTCCAAGAGGAGTTCCAATTCCGTGCTGGCGAACCCGGTAAAGGACTCAAGGTGGATGGGATCTTCGGACCGCAAACGGACAGTACGGTCCGAGGCTTCCAACACGCTCTGTCGCTCGACATTCCATCTGTCGTCGTGGACGGGATTGTCGGTCCGGTCACTTGGCAGGCATTGGTCAGCGGCATGTTGTCGGGATAGGTAAGTCGGCAGTATGGACCTGTTTTACGGAGGCGCGCATGGCAGAACCTAATTTACAGAAGGGCTCCACTGATCCGGCGGTGCGTGATTTGCAGGAAGCTCTGAAAGCGCTCGGCCATGATCCCGGCCCGATCGATGGCGTGTTTGGAACGACGACCGAGACTGCTGTTAAGGCATTTCAGCAAGCGAGGGGCATTACAGCCGACGGCATCGTTGGTAAGGTAACATGGATCAATATTGATGAGGCTGACCAGAGCGAGCCCGTGTTGAAGATAGGCTCGACCGGCCTGCCGGTTCGTCGCGCGCAGAAGCGAATGAGTCTGGTTGGCTATGATGTGGGCGGTGTTGATGGGCGCTACGGCACCCACACGGAAGCCGCTGTCAAGAAGCTCCAGCAGCAGCGCGGGCTCGCGGTTGACGGAGTGGTCGGTCTGCAAACCTGGTCAGTCATCGACGCACTGGAGAACGAAGGACCGGTGAGCTGAAACACAATCCTTAGTACGTTGCAGTCTTTGCGTCATATTAGTTGCATCGCAACGGCACGGGAGAGTCCTCGTAGAATACAGCTTCGCCCGTTGCAACTCGCGAATAAGGGAGCAGTGAGATGACTGACGTTCAGGTTACCCTTAGCCTCCCAGTGTTGAAGGTTGGCTCCAGCCCGGAGAGCGGCCCAACGGTAATTAAACATCTTCAACTCATGCTCAACCAACGGGGGGGCTTTCCAATCTTGATCGAGGATGGCGAGTTTGGCCCGTCCACGGGAGCGTCTGTCCAGCACTACCAGCAGAACGAGAATTTGACTGTAGACGGCGTCGTAGGAAAACAGACATGGACATCTCTTCTGAACAAATGGCTCTTGCAGTCGGAACCCGGTTAGGACGGTTGACGCCCAGATCGACGTGCTTGGCGTACACGGACAATTGCCAGAATGGTTGCTTGGCTGAGTAGCTGCTCAGACCAAGATCATTTGAGGCCGCCATAGTTGGCGGCTTCCCATTTGATGCCGTCGAGAAGTGAACAAGCACTACAACGCGCGGCTGCTTGCGCTTCTGGGCGTAATGTGGACATCGCCAGCAGTCGCGCGCATCGCGGCATCACGACGACATAGGAACAGGCGTCCGCGGCAAGGCCGCAGGAAGGCCCTACAGCGCACCGCCAGCACAGGGCTACCGACAACGGAGGGCAGCGCATCCCCGTGCGCTTCGCCGGTCTTCTTACGCGCAGCGATAGCGTTTCCGGCATCACCGTGCGCGACAACTTTACCGTCCGTGATCCAGAGAGTCCGGGCACGTCGCGGCGGTTAGCGAGCTGGGTTTCTTCACAGGGCTCTATAGGCATCCATATGTCCCCATGTTTCTTGCCGCAGCAAAATCAACATCGGATCGCGACACAAATGTGAACACAACAACCACATTGCATTGATCTATCTAGAGTTTTTGCCTCAATACATTCCCCGCGCAATGGTTTTACGGCTTCCTTCGTGCTCTCCCCGGTGAGCGGCGTTGATTGTCACCGTTGCCACGCCCGCTACAGACCGGCCGGATCGACGCCACGGTCGCGGCGCCAGGACCACACGACTTCGCCGTACGCTGGCCAGCGTCTCGCCCGGCAAAGATCACCGGACACCGCCACGTCCATCGCATCCCGCGCCCAACGTTACGTGACGATGCGCAGCGCCCCTCCTGAGGAGAGCGGGACGGGCGGCTTATAACGGAAATCGGAATTCTTGTAAAGCGAAATATTTTAGCTTTTGGGCTTGACACTAATTCCGCAAATTAGAAGCGAGCCACTTCACCGCTCGTGCCGATCCGGAAACCCGCTTATTCGATCCACCCGTACCGAGCAATTCGACGAACGCCAGCGTCACAAAACTCGCCATCAGCCACACAACTTCCCGCTGACTACGAGTTCGCTTAGATATGCTTTACGTTGGAGATTGCCAAGTTGGCCGACCAAGGCATGGGGGCAGGATGAAACAGCTGGCCAAGGGCACGGCGACGGATATGACCAAGGTCCGCATCCACAACGAGCTCGCCAACGCGGCGTTCTTTTACAAGAACACAATCATCGAGAAGCAGAAAAAAGGCGGCGGTGAAGGTGTCACCTTCGACTGCATGGCGTGCGCCACTTTTGGAGCACCGAAGTGTGCTTAAAGGTCATCGGCATCCAGTCTTCCCAACGGAAAGGCGACTACCTCCGAGCCAAAAGCTGGGGTGCCATTATCGGCTTACTGCAGCGTCTGAACCCCGACGTAGGAGCTGAGGCAGAAAGAGCCGCGCAGCTCATACTGTCTAAGCTCAACGCCGATAAGCAAAATCGTGACGGTTCGTCGGAGGAAGCGCCGGAAACCTAATCCGGTTTACCTAAGCTCCCTACGAACTTCCAAAGCCGCTTATTGATGTTTTCAAGCTCATCTGCCGTTGCTTTTATCTCAGCCGTCGTAACCCGCTTTCCCTTGCCCTTGTAGAAAAGCGGGGCGAGCCAAACATCGACAAACGGGGAGTCTGCGGACATCTCCATCGATACACGCTGATGGGCTACGAGGTTGCGCACACCGCGATGAGTGTTCAGCTCCTTGTAGATTTTTCCCCAAACTTCCATCTCACTTGCATGATTGGCACGGGCCACCATGAAGTTAACGAGCTTAAGCCTTTTCTCGAAACCGCCTTGTGAGGAAAACATTTCCTTCGCATCTTCGACTGGTACCGGCACGCTGAGGATGCAGAAGATGACCGCGAGCATATTCTCAGAGTTTGAAAGCTCCACTACGGCCCTGCCGGCCTGCCGGTAAAGCTCCGCCTTCTCCGTCTCTCCAGGAGGCGGAGGCATCAAAGCCCTAGCTATCGCATCAAACGCTTCGCTTCGGTTGGTTTCTGGCGGTTTCTCCGTCTTACTCGTCCTCTCAAAGCTTCATTGCAGCAATGACCAGCCCGATCGTCGTGAAGGTCGCGCTGAAACACCACTGCCAATGCTTCGTTGCCTCCGGCGCTGACTATCCGATCCCTAGCCTAGCGTATCGAATGTTGTTGGTGCAGGGTATGCCAGCGCTACTTGTTTGCTTCTGCTGATCTGCCTGAACTCGGCCATGTTCCGCATCCGCCACATAGCAGTTCGCAATTTTCGCTGCCCTGTCCTATCGCGAGATCACGCCCCGTTCATCATGTCATAGGCCAGCAGTTCGGCGCCCGCCTCCGCCGCATCCATGATCCGTTTGCCGATCAGATCGCGTAGCGTCTCGGAGGTGCCGCCGCCGAGCGTGCCGTAGCGCGCGCCGCGATAGAGACGCGATACCGCGAATTCGTCGGTGAAGCCGAATCCACCGTGCAACTGGATCGCTTCACTGGTGACCCGGTTGGACATCTCCTTGCAGGTGACTTGGCCACCGCCGCCAAGCGGACATCGGTTCCTACTTGATCAATGTCCGCTAAGTGCCAGAGGCGGACATCGGGTGATCACTGCCTTTCGGAAAGCAATGCTCCCGTACGAGGCAAGATCAGCCTGAACTCCGCGAACTCACCCGACTTCGTATCGACTTCGATTGAGCCACCGTGTTGCTTGACGATGATATCGTGAGTGATCGAGAGCCCAAGCCCGGTACCTTCGCCGGCAGGCTTTGTGGTGAAAAATGGGTCAAACATCTTCTCTTTCACGTCAGCCGGAATACCCCATCCATTATCACGAATCCGGATTTCGACCCGGTCGCCGAGATTTCTGGTTGCCGCGACGAGAACTGGCTCGTAGTCACTTCCCTCAGCCTCCTTGCGCTTGCTTGTCGCGTAGAAGCCATTCGAGATCAGGTTGAGACCGCCCGGCTTATCTCGCGCGGGAACAGATCAACCTCACCGACGGCCGGGTCAAATGACTTTTCCAGTTTGATTTCGAAGCCTCGCGTCTCGGCTCGTTCGCCGTAATAGGCACGGTTGAGACTTTCATCCACAAGCGCGTTGATGTCGACCAGCCGGTGCTCGCCGGAGGTCTGACCTGAATGAAGCAACATGCTCTTGACGATCGCGTCTGCGCGCTTGCCATGCTGCACGATCTTCTCGAGATTGCCGCTCAGCATATCGGTCAGCTCCTTGATATTGGCGTGCGCTTCCGGTTCAATCGCCAAACCTCTAACGACGTCCTGCAGCTCTCCGATCAGCTCGGCAGACAGGCCGGAAAACTTATTGACGAAGTTGAGCGGGTTCTTGATCTCGTGGGCAATGCCGGCGGTGAGCTGGCCGAGCGATGCGAGCTTTTGTGTTTGCACCAGCCGGTCCTGCGCGGCGCGAAGGTCGTCGAGCGATTGCCTCAATTCATTTATCAACCGAGTATTTTCGACGGCGATCACCGCCTGTGCGGCAAAGGTTTCAACAAGTGAGACCTGCTTTTCGGTGAACGGCATGACCTCCAGCCTGTAGATCGTAATCACACCGACCAGTTCGTCGCTCTTCAGCATGGGAACAGCGAGAATCGTCCTGATCAAATCCACATCTCGCGCAGCGTACGCATACTCTGGGTCCGCATGAACATCAGCTTCGTGCACCGTACGCCGCTCAATGCCAGCGCGTGCGGAAATGCTATGTCGTCCCAAAGCGATCGGGTTCTGATCGACGAACCGCTTGACCTCCGGGCCAACGTTGAAGGAGGAAATCGCTCGCAGGAATTGGCCGTCGAATCGAAAGATGAATGCTCTTTCGGCGTGGCATAGCTTGACGGAATTCTCGGCTATAGCATCAAAAACGGGCTGAAGTTCGAAGGCCGAGTGGCTAATCGCCTTTAGAACCTCACCTGTCGCGATTTGCTGGTCCAGAGACTCGGTGAGATCACGAGTCTTGGCCTGGACCTCGTTGAACAGCCGCACATTTTCGATGGCGATCACGGCCTGGTCGGCGAAGGTCTGAAGCAGTTGAATGTGATGGTCAGAGAATTTGCCGGGCTCTGTTCGGGTGACGTTGATCGCTCCTATGGTCGCCCCGTCGCGCAGCAGCGGGACGCGGAGCATGCTGCGATAGCCGCGCTTCCGCGCCACGTCGCGAAAACCCGATAAATCGAGCCATTCGATGTTGGTGTCGCGGGTCTCGACGATCTCACCATTGAGTAGCTTTGCACCCCAGGGAATCGCAGACAGCGCCCTGGGATACGCGGCTTGCAGCGTGGCATCGGCTTCCGGGCTGTTTCGGGTGAAGGCCATCAGGTGCAACGCATCGTCGACGACACTGTGCACCGCGGCTGACAAGCCCCCAACCAACCGGTTCGAGCTTTCAGCAATAGCGTCGAATACCGGCTGTATGTCCGACGGCGAACTGGCGATCACCTTCAGGATTTCGGCCGTCGCGGTCTGCCGCTCCAGCGTCTCCCTTGTCTCGTTAAAGAGACGGGCGTTTTCGATCGCGATGACGGCTTGATCGGCGAAGTTTTTTAGAAGGTCAATCTGCTTGTCCGAATAAGGTTGGACTTCCTTACGATAGATGGTGATGTAGCCGAGAATGGACGCGTTCTTTAGTAACGGAACCAGTAGCACGGTGCGAGCCCCGCCGAGATCGACCACTGCGCGCCGGTTAGGATCACCTGTCCGATAAGCGTCTCCGCTCTTCAGATCAACAATGTGAACCACACGCTCTCCCGCAAGAATTCTCGCCGGCCCCGTTCCCGGCCCATAGTTTGGTGGATTGTTCTTTCGAAATTCTGCGAAGGCCGGGGGCACTCCTCGTGCGGCAACGGTCCGGATTTGCCCAACTTCATAAGTCGCCAAAAGCCCGAATTCCGCTTCACAGAGCCGCATCGCTCGTTCGAGTATTGCATCGAATACCGGCTCAAGATCCCCTGACGAGGCGTTGATGACCTGCAGGACCTCGGTAGTTGCAGCTTGCTGTTTCAGAAGCTCGTCGCGTTCAGCCAGGCTTACCTGAAGCTGATGCTTGAGTTCAGCAATGGTCCGTTTGAGATCGCCCAATTTTGACGCCCTCGATCCTGGCCGCTTTCGCTGAAGAATGCCCTAAATTGCTTTCATCAGAGCACAGAGGGCTAGCCGGCGGCTAGAGCGAATGTCTCAGATGGGGCATTCCAGATCGAGCGGAATTTCACGCCCCGTTCAGCATGTCATAGGCCAGCAGCTCCGCGCCGGTCTCCGCCGCGTCCATGATCCGCTTGCCGATCAGATCGCGCGGCGTCTCTGAGGTGCCGCCGCCGAGCGTGCCGTAGCGCGCGCCGCGATAGAGACGCGATACCGCGAATTCGTCGGTGAAACCAAATCCGCCGTGCAACTGGATCGCCTCTGACGTGACGCGGTTCGACATCTCGTTGCAGGTGATCTTGGCCACCGCCGCCATCAAGGGATCGGGAAACGGATTGGCGGTGATGCAGGCGCGATAGAGCATGCTGCGGGCCGTCTCGATCTCGCGGTACATTTCGGCGAGCTTCCACCGCACGCCCTGATAGTCCCCGATCGGCTTGCCGAATACCGTTCGGTCCCTGACATAGTTGCGGGCTTCTTCGAACGCGCCTTCGGCCAGCCCAAGCGATATGCTCGGATTGAGGCAGCGCTGCGTGTTGAAGGCGTTCAAGAGCTTGCGAAAACCGTCATCGCGGATGACGAGATTTTCCAGCGGCAATTCGCAATCGTTGAACTGGATCTCGTGCAGGTTCTCGCCGCCCATGGTGTGGTAGGTGCCGGTCACCTCGAAACCCGGCGTGTCCGGCTCCAGCAGAACGCAGCCGATGCCCTCGCGGCCGGGCTTGCCGTCGATCCGCGTGAAGATGACGAACATGCCGGCCTCCCTCGCCCGGCTGATCAGCGTCTTGGTCCCGTTGAGAATGACGCGGTCACCCTTGATGACGGCGTTGGTGCGGTAGTTCGCGACGTCGGTGCCGGCGTGCGGCTCGGTCATGCAGACGGCCAGGATGCAATCGCCGGAGACGACTTTCGGCAGAATTTTCGCGCGGATGGCCGAGGCGCGTAGGCCGCGATGACGCGGGTCTGCACACCGGCCTCGCCGAGGGTGGCCATCGCGGTCACGTAGCAGGTTTTTGCGATCTCCTCGAGCACCAGCGCCGTGTCGAACACCGGCAGGCCAAGGCCGCCATACTCTTCCCGGGACCGACATGCCGAGCACGCCGATATCGGCGAGCTTCTTCATGTTGTCCCAGGGGAACGTGCCGTCCATGTATTTCGGCGCGTTGGCCTTGAACTCGCCTTGCGCAAGTTCGCGCACCACAGCAACCATCCGCCGTTGCTGTTCGGTGAGCTGGAAGTCCATGAGTTGTCCTTGAGTGAAAACGGCGGTGGCGGTTGAAATATCGGTCGCGGGCAGGACGATTATAGGTCATTTTCGCCTGCGCGCTCGGGATAACATCAGCGCCGGGAGACGCCTGTCATGATCCGGACTGGAGCATTGCTGATTGCTGCGCTTGTCCTCGCAGGCCCGGTGGCGCGCGCGCAAAGCTATCCGTCCCGGCAAATCACCCTGATCATTCCGTTCGCGCCCGGCGGCTCGAACGACCTGGTCGGCCGCGCCATCTGCAAGAAACTTTCGGAAGGTGGGGGCAGCCGGTCGTGGTGGAAAACCGCGGCGGCGGCGGCGCGCTGATCGGCACCGCTGCGGTGGCCAAGGCGGCGCCGGACGGCTACACGCTGCTGCTGGTGTCGCCGACGTTCACCGTCAACCCGGCGGTCAGGAAGACCATGCCGTTCGACACGGTGAGGGATTTCACGCCGGTCGCCTTCATTGGCCGCGCGCCGCTTTTGGTCACGACCTCGAACAAGCTGCAGGTCGCGTCCGCCAGCGAGCTTTTGCCCTGGCGCGAAGCAAACCCGGCCAGATCACTTACGCTTCGGCTGGTCTCGGCAGCATCAACCAGATTTCGACCGAACTGATCGCGTTGTCGGTGGGCGTCAAGCTGACGCATGTGCCCTACAAGGGCGGCGCGCCGGCGCTCAACGATCTCGTCGGCGGCCATGTCGACATGTTCGTCTCGAGCATTCCGCAGGCGCTGCAACTGGTCCGGGGCGGCCAGATCAAGACCCTGGCGGTGACGAGCAGCCAGCGATCGGCGCTGTTGCCTGACGTGCCGACGCTCAGCGGAGGCAGGCGCGCCGGGCGCTGATCTCGGAGACGTGGTGGGGCATCTCGGGACCTGCCGGGATGCCGGCAGATATCGTCACTGCGCTGAATGCGGAGATCAACAAGATGCTCGCCTCACCCGAACTCGCCACGTTTTCGCCAATGAGGGCGCCGAAGCCGAGGCCATGACGCCGCAACAGTTCGGCGACATGATGCGGGCGGAGACCGCGCGCTGGACCAGGGTCGCGCGCGAGGCGAATGTTTCGATCGATTAGAGCGTTACCCCTCATCCTGAGGAGTGAGACGCAGTCGCTTTACCCCCGGTATCGCCACGGCGTGCCGCCGGCGGCGCTCTCGTCGATGGTCCACTGCGGCAGCGCCAGCCCAGGTGCTACATCGGTGAACACCATGCGCACGCGAGTGCCGATGCCGACCCGCTCGACCTCGGTCTTTGCCGCCAGCACGCCGTCCGGCCGCACCAGATTGCCGATCACGCGCAGTCCCTCTTCTTTGGTCGGCTTGCCGCTCTGGGTGTCGAGTTCGACCAGCAGCACGAGATAGGGCGTGAACGACTTGAACGCCGGCTGAATGGCATGGTGGACTTCGGTGTAGGAATGCACGCTGCCGCGGCCCTCGACCGATACCCATTCCGATTTCAGTTCAGCGCACCAGGGGCACGCCGTTGTCGGCGGGTAGCGAAAGAGCTTGCAAGCGGCGCAGCGCTGCAGGCGGAAATCATGCTTCGCACAAAAGGCGAAGTAGTCGAGGTTCTCGTGGTCGAGATCGTTGATCTCGAGCGGCATGCCGAGATATTGCGCGGATATCATGCTCTCACCCCCTCCGCATCACCATGGCCGATCCGGTGCCGGGCATCGCCCAGCCGAGATTGGCCGATACCTCGGCGTTCCGCACCTGGCGACAACCACCCTCGCGATAATCGTAGGCTGTGCTGCCGTTTGCCGTCGGGCCCGATCGGGCAGAATCGTCCGCATCGTGGCGGAGCTGGCGCACGTTCTCGATCACCATGGCGATGCCGTGGGTATAGCCTTCGCAGAGATGGCCGCCCGACGTGTTGTTCGGCCTTTTGCCGCCGAGCATGATGGTGCCGTCCGAGACGTAGTTGCCGCCCTCGCCTTTCTTGCAGAAGCCGTAATCCTCGAGCTGCAGCATGGTGGTGAAGGTGAAGGCGTCATAGGAACCGGTGAGATCGACATCCTGCGGGCTCACGCCGGAGTTCGGCCACAGGATGTCCCTGGCGTAGTGGCCGGCAACGGTGGAGATGGGACCTGCCTGGTAGTGCATGTCGACCCGCGGCTTCGAGCAGCGGCCCACGACACCGCGGATCCGCACCAGCGGTTGCTTCAGGTCCTTCGCCCGCTCCGCCGTGGTGACGATGATGGCGTTGGCGTTGTCGGTCTCGACGCAGCAATCGAGCAGATGCAGCGGTTTGCAGATCATGCGGCTATTGACGACGTCCGCCACGGTGATGGGCGGCTTCTTGTAATAGGCCTTGGGATTGTTCGAGGCATGATGGCTGTGGGCCACACGGACATGAGCGACCTGCTCGGCTGACGTGCCGAAGTCGTGCATGTGGCGCATGAAGGTCGGCGCGAACATTTGTCCTGCGCTCTGCCAGCCATAAGCGCGGCTGTGCAGCATGTCGCCCGCGACCGGCACTGCGGAGCGCACGCCCGTGCCGCCGATCCGCACCTGCGAAAAACCGTTCATCGCGCGGAAGATCACCACCGTCTTGCACATGCCGGCCTCGATGACGCCGATGGCGATCCCGATCAACGCCTCGGTCGACGATCCCCCGCCGAACACATCCATGTAGAAATTGAGGCGTATGCCGAGGTCGCCTGCGACGAACGGCGAGAACACGAAGTCGTTGAACTGATACGACAGCATGCCGTCGATCTCGGCAGGTTTCAGTCCGGCGTCGACCATGGCGTTGCGCACCGCGATCGATGCGAGCGCCCGCGTCGACTTGTCGGAGCCGCGCATGTAGTCGGTCTCGCCGACGCCGACAATGGCATATTTGTCGCGCAGGAACTTTGGCGTGGTGGCGTCGACAACTTCCCTGGGCAGCGGCATGCGCCGACCTCTCTCTGTGCGTTGGGATTATATAATGCCACCTTGTCGGAGCGCCGCAATGGCCGCCGCGTCGTAGCCGAGTTCCGTCAGGATGCGGTCGGTATGCTCGCCCAGCGTCGGGGGCGCGATGGCGGATTGCGCCTGGCGTTTCCGACAGCCACACCGGCACCTTGGCGAGCGGCGCCGGCCGGGGTGCGCCTGGAAACTCGGTCGTCCTGGAAGAAGCCCATGGCCTTGATGTGGGGATCGTCCAGCGTCTGCTGCGGCTTGAGCACCGGGCCGGCCGGAATCTTTGCCGTCGCCCAGGATCTCGAGGGCTTCGGCGGTCGTGCGCTCGGCGCACCAGCGGCTCATGCGCTCGCTGATGATGGCGCCGTTGTCGCCGCGCGCAATGTCGTCCTTGAAGCGCGCATCGGTGAGCCAGTGCTCCTCGCCCATCAGCTTGGCCCAGCGCTTGAACAGCGGTGCGCCGATCACCTGGGCCAGGATCCAGCCGTCCCTGGTGCGGAAGATGTCGACCGGTGCCGCCGTCTGGCCGCGATTGCCGGTCGGTACGCGGTTGGCCTGGATCACGGCCTGCTCGATCAGCAACGCGTTGCCGAAGGTGACGGCGGTGGCGAGCAGCGCGCCCTCGCACCCATCTGGCCCTTGCCGGTTGCCTTGCGCGCCATCAGCGCCGCCATGGTGCCGAACGCGCAATGCAGCGCCGTGCCGAAGTCGACCCACGGTACCTGCGGCGCGGTAGGGCTGATCCTCGGTGCCCGTCATGTAGACGGCGCCCGACATGACCTGGCCGACGCCGTCGAAGCCCACGCGGTCGCTGTAGGGCCCACCGCGGCCGTAGGCCGTGACCGTGGTGAGGATGATGTCGGGTTTCACGGCCTTCAAGAACTCGTAGTCGAGCTTCATGGCGCTGAGCGTCTGCGGCGGCAGGTTGGCGATCACGACGTCGGCGGTGGCGACCAGCTTGCGCACGATCTCCTGGCCTTCGGGCGCCATCGGATCGAGAGTCAGCACCGAGCTTGTTGCGGTTGATCTGCAGGAACAGCGCGCCCTCGCCGGTGTTCGCCACCGGCGCCTGAAAGCGGTCCTCGCTGCCCTCGCGCTTCTCGATGCGAATCACCTCGGCACCGTGCTCGGCGAGCAGCGTCGCGCAATAGGGCCCCGCGATATAGCGCCCGAAGTCGAGCACGCGAACGCCTTCAAGAACTCCCCCCATCAGTGTTTTTCCCCTCAGGCCAACTCGTCGTCATGCCCGGGCATAGCCGTCTGAAGGACGGCGTCGCTTTCGCTTGCCTATGCCCGGGCATCCACGTCTTTGGCGCCACAAGTAAAGAAGACGTGGATGGCCGGGACAAGCCCGGCCATGACGGAAAATGACTCAAATTCAAGCAATTACAGGGGCTGGCTTCCCGGCGCAAGCGACCGCCCAACCGCAGTGCGTGATCGGGACGGCAGCTTGCGTTACCGCTTCTTGCCCGCCGGTTTCTTCTTTGCGGCCTTCTTCGCCTTACCCTTGGCGGCTTGTTCC
>CAWFLW010000030.1:0-70967 GCA_963816655.1 uncultured Alphaproteobacteria bacterium
TACCACCGCACCCGACTATACCGTTTCGAGCACGAAGGCTCGCCTGGCATCGGCGAGAAGCCAGCGCTGGGCCAGCCTTGGCGGACCCTTGGCGCAAGGGCATCCTTTACGGTCCGTTTACCATAACGCCACAGTATGACCTGATCGTTATTTCGCGGTGAACTTGACCGACATGGCACAACGTAAGTTCAGAGCATCGGTTTCCAACAGCGAGAACGTCGTCAGCTTCCACCGATCTGCAGTGACGGATCGAGGCGCGACCGCGCTCGAGCTGGTCTACCAGGCAGCCGACGTGTTTCGCGACATGGAAGAGCATGCGCGTGAGACCGAGGCCCGCGCTCAGTCGCTCTGCGATAGCGCGCTGCAGGGAATTCGCCGCGCCGAAGCGCGGGCGGAGGAAGCCGAGCAGGCGCAACGAGACCTCGTCGCGGATGCCGAAGAAGAGCTGGAACGCGCTTCCAGAGCTTTGGCGGAAATCCAGTCGCGCCTGGAAGCCACCGAAGATCGGTTGACGGCCGCGGAGTTTCGCGCGCAAGCCGCCGAATCCCAGGTGCGCGCAGCCAACCAAGCACTCGCACTCATCGAAGAAACCCTCTGCCGGCTCAATCTCAGCTAGGCGATCGGCCGCTTTCTCCACTGCCGGCTCCCGCTTGAAGGAGTGAGCCAGGATATTCCGGCCCGCCCCTCACTGCCCGTCCGCGCATACTGCCGTTCGCAACTGGCAGCGGCCGTTGGTGCGCTGGTCGGAGTTGCAGCGGCCCATCGCGTTGGCCTGTGCTTCCGGATAGGTCGTGCCGTCGGCGGTGAAGGACAGATTCCAGCGCCGCCCGGAACGTGGTCGTCCGAAGCCTGTCAACCATCGGACTGTGGCGGCGGCCGTTTCGAATAAATTCATCATCTGTTAAGTAGTCGAGCGTGTTGTCAGACATATTCAACCTATAGCGGATTAGATGGCCTGAAGAATGGTGGTGATAATTTTGCGTGTGGGCATCTGCACCTGCCAACAATTCAGGACAAGATGATGAAGCGGTTGCGCGACGTGAGCTGGCTTCCACTTGCCACCGAAGCTACCGTCAAATCGATCATGGATCGCAATGAGGGGAAGGGCCCAGGGTTCGACGCGCTTCGTTTCTGGTTGGCTCTTTGCGTGCTGTTAGTTCACAGCGTCGCAGTTGCGCAATACGATCAGGGTTTGCCACAGCTGATATGGAGTGGGCCGTTGCGACCATTCTTGCTGGCAATCCTGCCCATGTTTTTCGCGCTGAGCGGTTTTCTGGTAGCCGGGAGTGCTATGCGGGTACAATCAGCGAAAACGTTTCTCGCATTGCGTCTGCTTCGGCTGTGGCCTGCGCTGGCGGTCGAAGTGACCCTGTCGGCGCTCGTTCTGGGACCAATCCTAACCGTCGTCCCGCTTCACCAGTACTTCAGCGACCCGCTCTTCTTTTCATATTTTGGCAACATCATTGGCCACGTCCAGTTCTTCCTGCCTGGCGTGTTTACCGCCGTACCAATGCAGGGCGTTGTCAACTTGAACCTTTGGACCCTGACGCCAGAATATTACTGCTATGCTTTCATCTTCCTTCTGATGTTATCAGGCGCTCTCTTTGATCGGCTGAAGATGACGGTCATCGCCGGAATCATGTTCGCGATCTTTGGCATTGGCAATAGCGTCTTTGATCTCGGAGAGACCGACACGATGTACGGCGCTCCCGTTCTGCTGTTGAGCTTCGTGGCAGGTGCCTGTGCCTATGGCTGGCGCGAATATATTGTGATCGGTGACCGTCTCTTCGCGCTGGCAATCATCGCGCTTTATGCGGCTTGGAGCTTTCGCGGTACAATGGCGTTGGGGTTACTTCCGCTCATATATTGCATGATCTATCTTGGCATGCGGTCGCTACCGCGTCTCAAGTGGCTCTTGCAAGGCGATTATTCATACGGAATCTACCTCTATGGATTTCCCATTCAGCAGATGCTCGTCGACGTTTTTCCGACGTTGAAAGTATGGTGGGCGCTGTTTCCGGCAGCCGCCCTGACCGTCACAGTTCTGGCAATGATGTCGTGGCACTTCATTGAACGGCCCGCGCTTTCCCTCAAGCGAGTCGTGACGCCAAGCCGCGCAGCAGAGGGCGCCGCTTTCAGGAGTTGACCATGTCTGCATCCGCTTTGCGCTACAAAGACTGCTCAACAGCGCGCGAATAGCTCAATCTCCTTCAATGCTTCATGGGTGTCTTTTCGGTTTCCACCCAACTGTACCAGGCCGATCAAGCCCCAAAAAAATCAGCGATCGACACGCGAATTCGCGGCGCGCCTCACCTTCCGTCCGCGCACACTGCCGTGCGCAACTGGCAGCGGCCGTCGGTGCGCTGGTTGGAATTGCCGCGGCCGATCGCGTTGGCCTGCGCTTCCGGATAGGTCATGCCGCCGGCGGTGAAAGACGGGTCCCGGCGCCGCCCCGTGAGCTGTTCTGCAGCGTTCGCTGTGTCGGCTTGCGAATCCGCCGCTCATCACCCACAATCTGTCCTGGCTATCTCCCTGGGGGATTTATGACGTCCAATTTCAGAAAATTCGCGCCGTGGCTGGTGCTGGTGGCGCTTCTCCTAGCCGCCGCTCCAGTGCCGGCGTTGGCTTACTCGGCCGAGCAGCAGCAGGCCTGCACCGGCGATGCGTTTCAATTCTGCGGCCCCGAGATCCCGGACGTCGAGCGCGTCACCGCCTGCATGATCCGCAACAAGGCGCGACTTTCGGCAGGCTGCCGGGCGCATTTCAGGCCGGCTTCACCCGCGCCGTCGGCAGCGGCCGGCCAGCCAACCGATATCAGGCCGGTTGTCCGCAGGCCGGTCAGCGCCAAACCGGTGAACGCCAAGCCTGTCAGTGCCAAGCCTGTGAGTGCCAAATCGAAAAAGCCGAAACCCGTCAAGCCAGCCGCTACCTGATCTTGTCCCGGTTGCGGCCCGAGGGTGCGCTATCGGGCTTTTCAAGGCCTGCCCGCGCGACAGTCTGACGCTTGTCGGGCCTGCCTGTGATCCACATCTCTCCGGCAGAGTTCGGAGATTCCCCGTGAGCGCCAATCACCAGATGGAACTCGACCGGCACTTTGCCTGGTTCGAGAGCAAGCTGCCGCCGCGTCCCGCCCGCTTCGTCGCCTGGCTCCGCCAGCCGACGTCGCGCTGGGTGCGGATTCCGCTCGCGGCGCTGCTGATCCTCGGCGGTATCTTCTCCTTCCTGCCGGTGCTCGGGCTGTGGATGCTGCCGCTCGGACTCCTTTTGTTCGCGCAGGACTTGCCGTTTCTGCAGGGGCCGCTCGTCCGCATGCTCGCCTGGATTGAACGCAAATGGACGGAGCGCCAGCGCGCCAAGGAAACGCGCTTGCGGCCAAACGACTCAGGCGATTGAGGATTTTTCGCCGCGCGCCGCCCATGGTGTGACTCAAAAGCCAACTTCGCAGCCAATTCAGTGGCTTCTTTGAGTCCTGCCTGCAAATTCTCCTTTCACGAATCACTTGGCTGATTCATTTTTGCCATCTGGGGTCAATCTGGAGGCAAAGGGATGAACGTCATTGTTTTTGCATCGCGTAAGGGGGGGTCGGGCAAAAGCACCCTGGCAGCTCACCTTGCCGCGCATGTTCACAAGTCGACCAAGCCGTGTCTGATGGTCGATGGCGATCCGCAGGGTTCGCTCACGCTCTGGCACAAATTACGCGGAACCAACGAGCCGCCGATCCGCACTGCCGTTCGCTCCGTCGGCGAGATCATTGCTGCCGCCAAGCGCGACGGCATCGAATGGGTCTTCATCGACACGCCGCCGAACCTGTCCGCGGTGGTCGACGATTCCATCAAGAACGCGACCATGGTCATCATCCCGGCACGGCCCGGCGTGTTTGACGTCAATGCCGTGCAGGAAACCATTCAGATCTGCCGAGCCGGGCGCAAGCCCTATGCGGTGGTGCTCAATGGTGCGCCCGCACAACGCGACGGGCTGGAGAGCCCGATCGTCACCATCGCGCGCGAGTTGTTGCTGAAGTTTCGCGCGCCGGTGTGGGGCGGCCAGATCACCAACCGCGCCGATCTCTTGATGGCGCTGAGCCATGGCGAAGGCGCCCGCGAATATTATGCGGAAGGCCGTGCGGCCGCCGAGATCAGCCGGCTGTGGGCTGCGATCGAACGTTCGGTGAAGGCGATACGGGGTGCTGCGCCGGCGAGCGGCGCCATGCACAAGCAGGCGGCCTAACCGGAGAGCGCAGTCACGGATAGCAGAAACGCGCGAGACCTCCTCGCGCGTTTTTTCTTTCGATGACGCTTCGTGCAGTAGCGGCTACGCCACCATCAACATGTAGAACACCACGACCGGCGACATGGTCAGGATCACCGACCAGATGCCGAGCGCCCACAGGATGTCTTCGATAGTGAAGGCCGGCTCTCTGATCACAGGCGCGGCAATGGCCGGCTGTGCGATGACAGCAAGATTCTCTTGGTTGTCCACGATGCGCCCCCGCGCTTTTTTGTTGTCGTTGTTTTGTTGTCGTTGTCGGGACTGACGGTACGCGACGGGCTTTAAGATCCGGCGCGCGCTTTAGCTCACATTTCGAACACAGGTGCTACTGCGGATTAACCACGGCGGCAGCCCGTGATCAGGCCGCAAACAAGCGCCAGGCCGCGACCGGCGCGAAGCCGATCAGCGTCGCCCACAGCGCGACCGAGGTCACAATGAGAACGTCGTGCGTGCGTTGCGCGCGTTCGTAGATCGCGTAGTTCGGATTGATTGACATGGTATCCCCCCGTTTCGTCTTGATGGGGACATCCGTACGACAAAGATTTTAAGGTTGCGGCCGCGGCGCGGTTCGAAGTCGAGCAAACGGATTCACCGCCCGTTTACCACGCCGCGCGCCGCAGCCCGCGTCCGTCAAGCGCTCCGCTGCAGGGGTGGTGTGCGGCGCGCGATCTCATCGTCGAGCCGGGCCTCCAGTTCCGCACTCACCTCGACCATCGGCAGCCGCACCTCCGCACTGTCGATCATTCCGATGCGGGCGAGCCAGTGCTTGGCGGGCGCGGGGCTCGGCTCGACGAACAACAGCCTGGTCAGCTCGGCTACTTCCTGCCACTGCGCGGCGGCACCCTCCTGGTTGCCTTCCCACAACAGCGTCCGCACCGCGGCGAAGGCTGCGGTCTCGACATGGGCGGAGAGCAGGATGGCGCCGTCGGCGCCGTCGATCAGGGCGTTGTGGTACTGCGCGTCCTCGCCGGTCAGCACGCGGAAGCCGGCGGGGCGGCGGCGCAAGCAGGTCGATCGACTGCGCGCGATCGGCGCAGCAATCCTTCAGGCCGATGATGTTGGGATGCTGCGCGAGCTCAAGCAGCGTGTCGTTGTCGATGCCGACGGCGCAGCGATAGGGGATGTTGTAGAGCGCGATCGGCCATGACGCGTGATCGGCGAGATCAGTGAAGTGGCGCAACAGGCCACGCTGCGACGGCCGTGTGTAATAGGGGCTTGCGATCAGATAGCCGTCGATCGGCCAGGCCGCTGTCTCGTCCAGCGCATCGCGCATCTTGTGCGTGCTCGCGCCCGACAGCCCCAGCAGAATTGGAATGTAACGCCGGCTGGCCGATACCTCGCTGCTGACGATCGCAACCAGCCGCTCCAGTTCGCTCATGCCAAGCGACATGCCCTCGCCGGAGGTGGCGGCGAGGATCAGCCCGTCGATCGGGCCGCCCGCATAATGGCGCACCATTCGTCGGAGCGATGTTTCGTCCAGTTCCCCTTCGCGGAAGGGCGTCACCAGCGGCAGCCAAAGGCCGCGAAATTGTTCTCTCAGGTCGGTCATCAGTCCATCTCCTTGAGGGTGGGCCGACGGACGAGAGCAACAAAAAACCCCGTCCGGACGGCGGGGTTTTGGGATCAGCGTGATTTCAGAAATTTCAGCGCGCGTGATCGCAACTCCCCGGGAAGGGAGCTTTTTTCGACAGCGCTACGACACACGGAATCGTGATCATTTAGGAATGATGAGGCCCGCCGCGAGCGATGTCAACGGCACGACCATGGGTCGTATTGTGAACCCTGCAACGGCTGGGCACGAAAAAAAGCCGGGCTCAAAGAGCCCGGCTTAGGTATTGGCCACGTGAGGCCGACACAATCACCTTCCAAGAGGGATTACTGAACGTCCGCGCCACTGGAGGAGGGGGACAAATGCGTAACGCGAATGCTCAGCGTACGTTCATTATGGGGTGCGATCGCGCCTTGCAGCAAGCACCCGAGCCGCATGTCAGTCATGCGGAGACTGGGGGTTAATGCTCGATTGCTATGAGGGCCAGCGCTGCGCCTTGCTCACTACGAAATCGCGGAACACTTGCACGCGCGCCACCGTCTTCAGTTCTTCTGGATAGACGAAGTAGGTGTCGACCGCGATCGAGTCGGTCTCGCCGAATAGTTGCACCAGGCGGTTGTTCTCTTCGACCAGATAATCCGGCAGCGCGGCGATGCCGAGGCCCTGCTGGCAGGCGCGCACGAGGCCCAGGATGTTGTTGACCCTGAAATACGCCTCGCGCGGACCGGAGCCGTTGCGGCCGGCCTCGATCAGCCAGCTGCGGTTCTGCAGATGCGGCGGCACCTGGGCGTCGCTCAGCATGATGATGCGATGCTGGTCGAGATCATCCAGCGTGCGCGGCGTGCCGAACCGCTTGATGTATTCCGGCGAGCAATAGGCGTGGAAGCCGATCGAGAACAGCTTGCGCTGGATCAGGTCCGGCTGGGTCGGCTTGCGGGTGCGGATGGCGACATCCGCCTCGCGCATCGACAGATCGAGCTCCTCGTCGGTGACGATCAGCGAGATGCGGATATCGGGATAGAGCGCGGTGAATTCGTCGAGCCGCGGGATCAGCCAGTTGATGCCGAGCGCCGGCGGGGTCGTGATCTTGAGATCGCCGCTCGGCCGCTCGCGGCTGTCGGTGAGTTTGGCGCGCGCCGCCTGCAACTGCATGAACACGTCATGCGCGGTGCGGAACAACAGATCACCCTGTTCGGTGAGGATCAATCCGCGGGCGTGGCGGTGGAACAGCGAAACCGCAAGCTCCTGCTCCAGCGCCGAGACCTGGCGCGACACCGCCGATTGCGACAGGCCGAGCTGCTCGCCGGCATGGGTGAAGCTGCCGGCCTCCGCCGCGGCGTGAAACACCTTCAGCTTGTCCCAATCCATATCCGAAAATCCGTCCCGAGATCGTGCCATATCTATTCTGCCGCCGCCCTATTCTGCCGCTGCGCGATCATTCGCGCGGAGTGCGAGGAAACGTTCGGCCTCGAGCGCTGCCATGCAGCCGAGGCCAGCGGCCGTGACCGCCTGTCGCCAGGTTTCGTCAGCGACGTCACCTGCGGCAAACAGTCCCGGTACGGACGTGGCGGTCGAGTTCGGCGCCACCTCGACATAGCCGGACGGTTTCAGCTTGATCTGGTCCTTGACGAGTTCGGTCGCCGGCGCGTGCCCGATCGCGATGAAGACGCCGTCGGCTGCAAACTCGCTGAGCGCGCCGGTCTTGACGTTCTTCAGCCGTACGGCTGTGACCTTGGCGGGATTTTCTGCGCCCTTGATCTCGTCGATCGCCGAATCCCAGATCACGCTGATCTTCGGATTCTTGAACAGGCGGTCCTGCAGGATGCGCTCGGCGCGGAAATGATCGCGGCGATGCACGACCGTGACCTTCGAAGCGAACTTGGTCAGGAACAGCGCCTCCTCGACCGCGGTGTTGCCGCCGCCGATCACGAAGACTTCCTTGCCACGATAGAAGAAGCCGTCGCAGGTCGCGCAGGCCGAGACGCCAAAGCCCTTGAACTTCTCTTCCGAGGGCAGTCCAAGCCAGCGCGCCTGCGCGCCGGTGGCCAGGATCACGGTCTCGGCGAGATAGACCTCGCCGCTGTCGCAGGTCAGGCGGAACGGCCGCTGCGCCAGTTCGAGCCTGGTGACGAGATCGGTGACGATCTTCGTTCCGACATGGCTGGCCTGCTTTTCCATCTGCTCCATGAGCCACGGGCCCTGGATGACATCGGCAAAGCCTGGGTAGTTCTCGACGTCGGTGGTGATGGTGAGTTGGCCGCCGGGCTGGATGCCCTGGATCAGCACGGGCTCGAGCATCGCGCGCGCGGCGTAGATTGCGGCCGTATATCCTGCAGGCCCGGAACCGATGATGACGACTTTGGCGTGGATGGGGGCGGGCATGGCACGGCGCTCTCGAACGGGGAGTTGTCGACGCTGGCGCGGAAACTGCCTCGAAAGGCAGCGCGGCGGCGTCGAAATTGTCATTTCCAAGTCTATGACATGTGGCCAGCCATGCAAGTTTTGCAATCCATACCGGCGATTTTTCCCTGATTTGTGAAAATTGGCGCAGCGCACGCGCAATAAAATTGCTCAAAGCGCGCGGCCTGCGCTAAGAGTATTGCAGCCGCCATCCGGCTGGAAATGCAAGTTCTAAGGACCCCAATCCGCGTGTCGAAGCATCTGGACGAGATCGACCTCAAAATCCTCAGCGAAATCCAGGCCGACGGCCGAATCACCAATGTGGAACTGGCCAAACGGGTCGGCATTTCGCCGCCACCGTGCCTGCGCCGCGTCCGCACGCTGGAGGAGGAAGGCTATATCCAGGGCTATCGCGGCCTGCTCGATCCGCGCCGGCTCGGTTTTGACGTCACCGTGTTCGCCTCGGTGCATCTGTCGAGCCAGGCCGACGCCGACCTGCGCGCCTTCGAGGAGTTCGTACGCGCCGAGCCATTGGTGCGGGAATGCTGGATGCTGTCGGGCGAAACCGATTTCATCCTGAAATGCGTCGCGCCCGACATGGCGACGTTTCAGGACTTCGTCACTCACCTCACCGCCGCCCCTCACGTGCGCAACGTGCGGACTTCGCTGGTGCTGCATAATTCGAAATATGAAGCGGCCGTGCCGCTGGATCTGAAACTGCGCGGGTGACGCCCGCGCTATCGCGGGCCGCGTCGAAAGACGAAGACCCGGAATCGCAAGATTCCGGGTCCGATAGCCGAAGCTCGAGCAGCCCCGATCGGTGTGCTGTCGCTTACTTCTTCCGCATCTCGTCGACGCTGTAGGGGCCGCCGCCTGCGGTCGAAAGATAGAGGCAGGCGAAGCAGAACAGGATCGCCCCAGTGCCGCCGTTCAATAGCGGCAGGAATACCGGCTTGGCGGCATCCTTGAACATGTGGCCGAGGAAGTAGGCGAAAGCCATTTCACCCGCCAGGATGAACGCCACGATGCGCGTGAAAAAGCCGATCATCAGGAGTGCGCCGAGCACGAGTTCAAGGGCGCCGGCCGTGGTGATCAACGGCGGGATATTGGCGAAGTAGGGCAGCACCGGAAACTTGAAGATCTTGGCGATGCCGTACTGCAGCAGCAACAGTCCTGTCATAAAGCGAAACAGGCTGAGCGCCACCGGCTG
Source organism: uncultured Alphaproteobacteria bacterium (assembly GCA_963816655.1). Lineage (GTDB taxonomy): Bacteria > Pseudomonadota > Alphaproteobacteria > Rhizobiales > Xanthobacteraceae > Bradyrhizobium. The sequence goes on from CAWFLW010000030.1 coordinate 9,429, forward strand.
CCACTTGGCGAGCATGTTGTCTAACTGGTTCATGCGGAATTTTCCCCCCGTGTTTGACCCCAGAAATCTACAACTATCGTATTATCCGGCGTTCGTCACCGGCGTGTGAAGTCAACACCCGTACAATTAAATCATTCCCCCGGATGACGTGATGCCGCAGTGCTGCATTCGCAACGCAGCATTGAAGCGCGCCGCGATACGCAGGCCCGCTCGACGGAAAATGCGCGCTGGCGCTGCTCAAGGGTAACCCGCAAGTGACCTGCGGATGTATTACTTCGTTGATGGCTCCGAGCCAACGCAGCGGATCGCCTTGGGCTGGCAGGCAAAGCCGATGTTGGAGCAAACCGGCGCTTCGCCGTCGGCGCCCCGCGAGCAGTTGACGCACTCGTCGGTCCAGCGCGCGCAATTCGGCGGCCCCTTTTGCATCGAGACATTCTCGGAAACGGGGCGCCGCAGGGGTATCTCCAGTTCGGCGGCGAGCAGGCTCGCGGGCGTCAGCGTCGACGGCGTCACCAAAGCGAACATCAAGACGAGGCGCCGCATGCCGTCCTCCGCGGGCTGTCGCAACGCTGGGATCAGATAACAAATGGGATCGGATCGGGTGTGGCGGTTTGCTACCGCCACTCCACCTTGGTGATCTCGTACGCCTTGGCGCCGCCGGGCGCCATCACCTCGACGGTCGCGCCCTTTTTCTTGCCGATCAGCGCGCGCGCCAGGGGCGAGGTGATGGAGATGCGGCCCTTCTTGGCGTCGGCCTCGACCTCGCCGACGAGCTGCCAGACCGCCTTCTTGTCGGTGTCTTCGTCGATCAGGGTGACGGTGGCGCCGAACTTGACGGTATCGCCGGAGAGCTTCGAGATGTCGATGATGTCGGCGCGCGCGAGCTTGTCCTCGAGCTCGGCGATGCGGCCCTCATTGTGCGACTGCTCTTCCTTTGCCGCGTGATATTCGGCGTTCTCGGACAGGTCGCCATGCGAGCGCGCTTCCGCGATATGTTCGATGATGCGCGGACGGTCCACCGATTGGCGATGCTTCAATTCCTCCTCGAGCGCGGCGTAGCCGTTCGCTGTCATCGGAACCTTTTCCATCATCTTTCCTGTCCTTCAACCCGTACGGTCCATTGAAGGCCCGCACGCAACGATTGTCGATTCGGCTTTTGGAAGCCCGGTCCGCGGGGTCTCAAACGCCTTAGTGATTTCGGCCCCTTTCGGGGCCGACCAACGTCCATAACGAGCGGTGAGTTCCAGCCTATCGGCTTTATTTCCAATCGCTTAACCGGCGCCTTAGCCCGGCAGGCGATCAACCCTCGGAAAAGTAGCTCTGCAGGGTGCGAACCTCAAGGTCCCCGTCCCGATAGGCGCGGATGCCCTGAGCCGCCGCCACAGCACCTGAAAGAGTGGTGTAATAGGGGACTTTATGCAAGAGGGCAGCCCGCCGCAGCGAGCGGCTGTCGGCGAGCGCCTGCGGGCCTTCGGTGGTGTTGAATACGAGCTGCACGTCGCCGTTGGTGATGGCGTCGACGATATGCGGCCGGCCCTCCAGCACCTTGTTGACCTTCTCGGTCGGCACGCCGTTGTCGGAGAGGTAGCGCTGGGTGCCCGAGGTCGCCATCACCTTGAAGCCGAGCCCATGCAGGAGCTTCACCGCGCCTGCGATGCGGATCTTGTCGTCGCCGCGCACCGACACGAACACCGTGCCCTGGCGCGGCACGCGCGTGCCGCCGCCGAGCTGGCTCTTGGCGAACGCCATCTCGAACGAGCGGTCGATGCCCATTACCTCGCCGGTCGAACGCATCTCCGGCCCCAGCACGGTGTCGACACCGGGGAAACGGGCGAACGGGAAGACGGACTCCTTGACGCCGACATGGCCGAGCTTCTTCTTCTTCAGCTTGAAATCGGCGAGCTTCTCGCCGGCCATGATCCGGGCTGCAATCTTCGCCACCGGCATGCCGATCACCTTGGCGACGAACGGCACCGTGCGCGAGGCGCGCGGGTTGACCTCGAGCACGTAGATATCGCCGTCCTTGATGGCGTATTGCACGTTCATCAGGCCGATGACGTCGAGGCCGAGCGCGAGCTCGCGGGTCTGACGCTCCAGCTCCTCGATGGTCTTGGCATCGAGCGAGTGCGGCGGCAGCGAACAGGCGGAATCGCCGGAATGGATGCCGGCTTCCTCGATGTGCTCCATGATGCCGACAATGAAGGTGTCCTTGCCGTCGCACAGGCAATCGACGTCGACTTCGGTCGCATCGGAAAGGTAGCGGTCGAACAGCAGCGGATTCTTGCCGAGCACGGTGTTGATCTGCCCGGTCTTGTCGTTGGGATAGCGCGCCTTGACGTCGGACGGCACGAGCTCCGGCAGGGTGTCGAGCAGGTAATCGTCGAGCTGGTTCTCCTCGCGGATGATCTGCATGGCGCGGCCGCCGAGCACATAGGACGGGCGCACCACCAGCGGTAGCCCAAGATCGGCCGTCACCAGCCGCGCCTGCTCGACCGAATAGGCGATGCCGTTCTTCGGCTGCTTGAGGCGCAGCTTGTCGAGGACGCGCTTGAAGCGGTCGCGGTCTTCGGCGAGATCGATCGCATCAGGCGAGGTGCCGAGGATCGGGACATCGGCCTCTTCCAGCGCGCGTGCGAGTTTTAGCGGCGTCTGGCCGCCGAACTGCACGATCACGCCATGCAACGTGCCGTTCTTGCGCTCGGTCGCAATGATCTCAAGCACGTCTTCGGCGGTCAGCGGCTCGAAATACAGCCGGTCGGCGGTGTCGTAGTCGGTCGACACCGTCTCCGGATTGCAGTTGATCATGATGGTCTCATAGCCGGCCTCATCGAGCGCGAAGCAGGCATGGCAGCAGCAATAGTCGAATTCGATGCCCTGGCCGATGCGGTTGGGTCCGCCGCCGAGGATGATGACCTTGTTGCGGTCCGACGGCGCGCTTTCGTCCGCGGGTGGACCCGCGAACGGCGCCTCATAGGTCGAATACATGTAGGCCGTGGGCGAAGCGAATTCGGCAGCACAAGTGTCGATACGCTTGAACACCGGGCGCACGTCGAGTGCATGGCGATTGGCGGTGACGTCGGCTTCGGTCGTGCCCGTGAGCACCGCAAGCCGTGCGTCGGAAAAGCCCATGGCTTTCAGCGTGCGCATGCCGAACGCGTTCGGCGGCAAACCATGCTCGCGAACCTTGGCCTCCATGTCGACGATGCCGCGCATCTCGGCGAGGAACCAGGGATCGATCTTGCAGGAGTTGAAGATCTCTTCGTTGGACCAGCCGAGCCGCATCGCCTGCGCCACCTGCATGATGCGGTTCGGCGTAGGCGTACCGAGAGCGGCGCGGATCGCATTCTTGTCGTCGCCACGGCCAAGACCATCGATCTCGATCTCGTCGAGACCGGTCAGGCCGGTTTCCAATCCCCGCAGTGCCTTCTGCAGGCTTTCCTGGAAGGTGCGGCCGATCGCCATTACCTCGCCGACCGACTTCATCGACGTGGTCAGCGTGTGCGACGCGCCGGGGAATTTCTCGAAGGCAAAGCGCGGGATCTTCGTCACCACGTAGTCGATGGTCGGCTCGAACGAGGCCGGCGTCGCACCGCCCGTGATGTCGTTGGCGATCTCATCCAGGGTGTAGCCGACGGCGAGCTTGGCCGCGACTTTTGCGATCGGAAAGCCGGTAGCCTTGGAGGCCAGCGCCGAAGAGCGCGACACGCGCGGGTTCATCTCGATCACGACCATGCGGCCGTCGGCCGGATTGAGGCCGAACTGCACGTTGGAGCCGCCGGTCTCGACCCCGATCTCGCGCAACACCGCCAGCGAGGCGTCGCGCATGATCTGATATTCCTTGTCGGTCAGCGTCAGCGCGGGCGCGATGGTGATGGAATCGCCGGTGTGAACGCCCATCGGATCGAGGTTCTCGATCGAGCAGATGATGATGCAATTGTCGTTTTTGTCGCGCACCACCTCCATCTCGTACTCTTTCCAGCCGAGCACGGATTCCTCGATCAGCACCTCGTTGGTCGGCGAGGCGTCCAGCCCACGCTCGATGATGTCGAGGAATTCTTCCTTGTTGTAGGCGATGCCGCCACCGGTGCCGCCCATGGTGAAGGAAGGCCGGATGATCGCGGGCAGCCCGATCTCGGACAGCGCCATCAGCGCCTCACCGAGCGCATGTTCCTGGTAGCGCTTGCGGCGTTCGTTCTCGCCGAGCGTCCATTGCCGTTCGAGCTCTTCAAGGGCTGCGCCGGAGAGTTTTTCCCGCTCGGCGTGGTACTTGTCGCGAAAAGACTTCTTCAGCGCCGAGGCATTGGCGAGGCGCGACTTCGGCGTCTCCAGCCCGATCTTGGTCATGGCCTCGCGGAATAGCTGGCGGTCTTCCGCCTTGTCGATCGCATCCGCCGTGGCGCCGATCATCTCGACGTCGAATTTGTCGAGCGTGCCCTGACGGCGCAGCGACAACGCGCAGTTCAGCGCGGTCTGGCCGCCCATGGTCGGCAGCAGCGCAAAGCCACCGGCAATGACGTTGCGTTCCTTCTCGATGATCTTGGCGACGATTTCGGGCGTGATCGGCTCGATATAGGTCGCGTCCGCCAGCTCCGGATCGGTCATGATCGTGGCCGGGTTGGAATTGACCAGGACGACGCGATAACCCTCTTCCTTCAGCGCCTTGACCGCTTGCGTGCCGGAATAGTCGAATTCGCAGGCCTGGCCGATCACGATGGGACCGGCGCCGATGATCAGGATGGTCGAGATATCGGTTCGTTTGGGCATCAGGTCTCACGGGATGGGCAGAACTGGGCACAAAAAAAGGGCGCGCTGGCCGCGCGTCCCCTTGAACCCCAAGCGTGAGGGAACCCCCCGCGCGCGGCTGGTCTTTAGACCAGTTTCCGCACCTGCGAAACCCCCAAAAAAGGGCCATCAACGGGGATTTTCAGGGATATTTGACGTGTTGCCGAGGCCCAGCTTCGCCCGTCGGGCTACGCCGCGGCAGCCTTCGCCACGAAGGGCTCGCCGAGCCGTGTCCGCCTTCGCTCTTCGAGCTACGGCGCGACAGCCTTCGCCACGATGAGGCTTGCCGAGCCGAAGCTGGCGTGGCCAGCGAAGGCTGGAGGCCCGGCCTGGATTTGAACCAGGATAAAGAGCGTTGCACCGCTCTTCGCGTAGACGCCATTCCGCCACCGGGCCGGGTTGATCATTGCCCAAGATGTCGCAGGGGGCCACGTTTACCCCCCGTTAACCCTAACGCGCCGCGTTCAGGCCGCGGTCATGGGATGGCGCGCCACAAACGTCATGCGCCAGGGGTTGTGGCCGACGTTGTGATGGGTGTGCGTGCCGGAAAGGCCTGCTTTGGCGAGATGGGCGATGATCTCCTCCTCGCTGTAGCGTTGCAGTCCGACCCGCGTGCGCAACTCGCGGTAGTCGGACAGCGCGGTCGAGATCAGTCCGACCAGGGCGTCCTTGAGGAATCCGTTCTTGCCGGCGAAGTTCAGGAGCGCCACCACGTCACGGACCATGCCCACTTCGGGGCGCAGGATGTCGCCGAGCACGAGCCGGCCACCCGGCTTCAACAGCCGCTTGATCACGGCAAGCGCGCCATCGAATTCATCCGGCGTCATGTACTGGACGACCGAATTCATGATGGCGAGATCGATCGACTTCTCGGCCATCTTCCTCAGGTCTTCCAGCGAGCGAACGCGGATCTTCGTGTTGGGCGCAAAGCGCGCGATCAGCCGGCCGCGCACGCCGGGCGCAGGCTCGGCCAGATAGAGCATGCCGCAGGCGTCCGCAACGCGCGCAGCCGATAGCGCTTCGCCGCAGGCATAGTCCAGCACCACCGCATCGGGCGAGGAGATGTAGCCGACGATATCGCGCGCAATCGTCGCAAAATGCAGGTCGCGGTGCAGCTTGCTGACATAAATCGTATGGGTGGAATCGTAATAATCGATCCATTCATCCATGGCGCGGGCGTTCCGAAAAACAGGGTTCCGGCGGCTGGAACCGGAGAGGTGCGTGATGCGTTAGTGGGTTCAGCGGCGAATGTCCAACGTCTGGTCCCTAACAGGAAGGTGCATCGTGAGCAAAACCAACAACAAATCCGGAAAAGTGGCCCCCGATCTCGATACGCCGACCGACCTGCCGCAGGCCGCGGTCGACAAGGTTTCCGCAGCGCTCAACGTGCTGCTTGCGGATGCCTTCGCGCTCTACCTGAAGACCAAGAACTTCCACTGGCATGTCAGCGGCCGGCATTTCCGCGACTATCACCTGCTGCTCGACGAACAGGCGGAGGCGATCTTCAACACCACCGATCAGCTCGCCGAACGCGTCCGCAAGCTCGGCGGCATCACGCTGCGCTCGATCGGGCACATCGCCAAGCTGCAGACCATCCAGGACAACAACGAAGCTTATGTCCCGCCGCGCGAGATGCTGCGCGAGCTGATGGAGGACAACAAGCATATGGCCGCCGCCATGCGCAAGACGCACAAGCTCGCCGACGACAACGAGGATCGCGGCACGGCGCAGCTGCTCGAACTCTTCATCGACGAGACCGAGCGCCGCACCTGGTTCCTGTTCGAGGCAAGCCGCCAGGAAGGCGCCAACGCGGCCTAGGCTTGCCGCGGATCGTATTCGCGTCGTCCCGGCCTTCGCCGGGATGACGATATCCGGCCTTTACCGGGCCGCCGCTACAGTCACCGGCGGCTGCCGGGTGCCCTCACCCAGGAGCAGGATCGACGGGGCACGGGATAGTGCCGCGCCTTAGCCTGCCCTAGGTAACTTTCTTCACCGGTGGAATCTTCCACGATCCATCGATGATCGAGGGATTCTTCTCGCTCGGCCAGTACAGTCGCATCATCAAGACGAAATCGCCTGGTGGTGACGGAAGCCAGTTGGATTCCTTGTCCTTTCCCGGTGAAGTCCTTCTGAATGTAGAGTTCGGTTGAGCCGTCCGGATTCGATTTCAGATTCTGACGGGCGCTGATCGAGTAGCGGTTGAGCGGGTTGTTCACGAAGAAATAATTCGCGTCGTACATCGTCACGGACCAGAAGCCGAGCGCCGGCGGCAATTGCCCCTTGGGAAACCGCATCACGTATTTGTTGGCGCCGCTGTACTTTCGGCTGTCGGCATCCTTTGCGATGTCGGATAGACGGCGTCCTGAGGACGGTTGGCGCCGAGTCCGATGGCCGTGACAAGTGCACGCATCAGATAGTCGGTCCCGTAAATGCCGGTCTTGGTCGTGAAGCCCCAGCCGTTCTCGTCCTTCATGTCCTTGTTCACCTTGAACTGGAGCATGATCCGGTCAAAGCCGATTTCGGGAACGCGCCTGACGAAATCCGCCTTGAGCTTGCTGGCATCGAAATCCTGGCCCGGCACGATTCCGATTCTGGCGAACTTGGCGAGCTGCGGCGCGTCTGCGGCCGCTGGCGGATTGTCTTTCATAAGCTTGCAGAGCAGCGTGAAATAGGCCGCCGCATCCATGCGATTGACCTGCTCGCGCACCGCTGTCTTCATGTCGAGCGCCGGATCGACCGCGCCTGCGGGCGGTGTGTAGGGTTTGCCATAGGAGCTCAACGGCACCAGCTTGAATTCATCCTGCAGCTTGTGCACCTCGGCATAGTCTTCGGGCGTACCCGTGCAATAGATGCGGCCGAGCAACCACACGATGCTGGTAGGCGACTTGTACTCCTTGACCCCTGCCGGCAACGTGCCTTTCCAACCTGGACCCGTGATCGCATAGGTCTGCGCGGCAGTGCCGGTGGTCCGCTTGCCCGGGACCTGAAACACTGTGGTCCAGCCATCCAGCATCGGAAACAGTGCATAGCGGCCCTTCATATCGGGAATACTGAGCACCCACGGCTCCTTGCCGACATCGAAGAACGCGGTAGTGTAGAGCGTGTCCGCATTGGGTGCCGTGACGTCCCGGAATTCAGCGTTGGGATACTGGCGCACCTTGATCATCTGGCCCATCGGCGCTTTTGTGCCGGCCGGCGCCGCGACGTTAGTGATGATTCTGCGCGTCATCTCCATCGTCACCAGTGGATAGCCGAAGATGTAGGCGTCGGTAGCGAGCGCGAAGTCCTCGAGTCCTTCACCAACGCCGAGGAGTTCGCCGAACTCGGCGCGGCTCACTGTACTTATGGAAGCGCTGGCGAGCAGACTCATGCCGCCAATGGTGACGTTGCGACGCGTGATGCTCATCGAATAAACTCCGTTGGGTTGAACCCGCAATTTCCTACCATCGCGGCAAAATGGTTCGGTTCGTCTTGATCTGCGTCAAATTGCGCGCAGGCCGCCGCAGTCGGACGAGAGGACACGCAGCATCTGCTGCACAAAACGCCGTAAGGGTGTCAGCAGACGTCAAGACAGGTGCGCTGGAATTGGATGCTTATAAGCGTATCGTAGAAGGGCGACTTCGAACAAAGACCCTCGGCTACCTCCACGAGCATCACGCTAGCACAAGTTGCGTGCAGCGACGATCGGTTTCATTCCGGTCCGAGCCGCAGAAAATTTTTCGAAATTCGAGCGCGAGCGGTATGCCAATTGTCTGCGCGATCTTCCTGATTTGATTTGCGGGAGGCCGTCAGCTGTGATTAGCGATGCTCGATTGCGCAATCGCACGATCGATGATCAGCCGTACGATTGATTGTGCGATCCTGGGTCAGCCACGCTTCCACAGCTTGACCAATGGCCCATCCGCGCCCAGCACCGGGTCGGTCTTCGGCACCGCCACTTTCGCGATCGTCTGCAACGCCGTCGCATGCGCCGCCTTGCTCGGCCGCACCAGGTCCATCGGTGGTCCCGGCGGGTAGGCGCCGACCACGGAAAAATCGCGGCTTGAGGAGATGCATTGGTGACCGGTGCCGGCGGGCAGGATCGCAACGTCGCCGGCGGCAATCTCCAGCACCTCGCCCGTGTCGCCGCCGAAACGCACGCGCGCGTGGCCGCGCGCGATGCCGAGCACTTCGTGCACGGTCGCGTGGTAGTGTGCAAAATCGTAGACGCCGTTGCGCCACATCGCGCCCCAGCCATTGGCGCCGAACAGGCCTTCAATGGTTTTTTCCGGGTGATCGTTGTCGACGTCCACCGCGCCCTTGTAGACCAGAAAGGGCATCGGGTTGTTGGGTATCAGCCCGTCGTCTGCAAAGACGAAGGTGAGTGGGTTCGCGCCGGCCTTGACGACGGACATGGCTTCCTCCGCGAAATGATACTACGCGCGGATCAAGCCGGAGTCAGCGTCTCGCGTTCCCCATCAGGCTGCCTTTGGAAGGTCGAAAATCAGGCACGTCGTGGTGGCGTGCGCCAGCAGGCGGCCCTTGCCGTCGACGATGCGCGCTTCGGCGGTGGCCGCGCGCTTGCCGATATTGAGCACCTTGCCCTCGGTACGTACCGGCCCGGTATCCGTGGTCATGCCACGGATGAACGACACTTTGAATTCCAGCGTGGAATAGCCGATGCCGGCCGGCAGCATGGTGTGGATCGCAAGTCCCATCGCCGAATCCAGCAGCGTCGCGGCGTAGCCGCCATGCACCAGTCCGATCGGGTTGTAGTGCCGGAAGGCCGGCACGGTCGAGAAGGCAACCGTGCCGTTCTCGGCCGCGGCGTCGAACGGCAGGATCGGCTGCATGATCGGCGGCGCCGGCAATCTGCCGTCGAAGATGGCACGCACGAAGTCAAGCCCGGTCATCGACGCCATCACCTGCGGCGGCGTGACGCCATATTCGATCTTCTCGGAAGCAGGCGCATCGGTCATGGCAGGCAATCCTGATTTATGATGATGATCGTCATATCAAGGCGCGTGTCAGTCCGCCAGCGCCCAACCGTGACACAGGCATGATATCTGCTCATGATACGGGTGTGATCCGCTCATGCGTTGCGCCGCAATCAAGCGGGTATTTGGCAAACCGTCCCGCTAGATCTTGAACCTGAAGACGTCTTCCTTGAATCTTAAGCCGTGTCCGGGCCGCTCTGGCGCGGTGATCATCCCGTCTGCGATCTCGGGTGGATCGACCCAGAGATCGTCGATCAGCCCCATGTTCTCGCACCAGATGCCATTCGGGATCGAGGCCAACAGATGCACGTTCAGTTCGGGGAACAGATGCGGTGCAATGGTGATGCCCCAGGTGTCAGCGAGCACCGCGATCTTGCGCAAATCCGTCATGCCGCCGCGCATCGGGTCGGGCTGCAGGATCGGCAGACACGGATTGAGGAAGAACGGCCGCAGATCATAGCGCGTGAAATGGGTCTCGCCGCCGACGATGCGCATATCGAGGCTTGCTGCGATGCGCTGGTAGCCGGCGAAATCGTCGGCCGGCACCGGCTCCTCGAGCCAGTAGATATTGTACGGCTCGAGCTTGCGTCCCATCTCGATCGCAACGTCGGCGGTCCAGCCCATATTGACGTCGATCATGATGTCGATGTCGGGCCCGAGCGCCTCGCGCATGCGGCGCACATTGTCGAGGTCTTGCGCGAGTGTGTGAACATGCGCGACCTGCATCTTGATCGCCGTGTAGCCCTGTTTCACATAATGCAGCGCCTTCTCGATCATGCCGTCGCCGCCGGAGCCGCGAAAACAGCCCGAGCCGTAGATCGGAATTTTTGAGCGATGATGGCCCCACAGCCGGTGCAGTGGCAGCCCGGCGCGCTTTCCCACCGCATCCCACAGCGCGATGTCGAGCGCCGACATCGCCATCGCGGCGATGCCGCCACGGCCGTAGGTCATGGTCGCGGTCCACAGGTCGCTCCAGATCGCCTCGATGGCAGTCGCGTCCTTGCCTTTCACGCGGGGGATGATGCATTCGTCGAGACAGGTTGCGATCGATTTCATGCCGGGCCGGAACAGGAACAGATATCCCATGCCGGTGATACCGCCTGATGTCTCGACGTCGCAGATGAGGATATCGCGCGCGGCTCCCAGTGCTGCTCCCTTCAGCCAGGGATCATCGGCCCAAGGCAGGCGCAGCATCGTCACGCGGACGTCGCGGATGGTCATGTCGGGGCTGGTCATCGGACGTTTTCCCTTTTTTCCGGATCAGTTGGCCTGATCTCGGAGCAGGGAAAGTCAATCACAGATGGCCGCAGCTAATCCAGCGCCGCCGGCTACTTCGGCTTGTTCGCCCGCATCAAATCGGCAAAGCGCTGGAACAGGTAGTGCGAATCGCGCGGGCCGGGCGAGGCTTCCGGGTGATACTGCACCGAGAACACCGGCCTGCCGTCGAGCGCGATCCCGCAATTGGAGCCGTCGAACAGCGAGATATGGGTCTGCGTCGCGCCCTTGGGCAGCGTTGCCTGGTCGACGGCAAAGCCATGGTTCATCGAGGTGATCTCGACCTTGCCGGTGGTCTCGTCCTTGACGGGATGATTGGCGCCGTGATGGCCTTGATGCATCTTTTTCGTCCTGGCGCCGACGGCGAGACCCAGCATCTGGTGACCGAGACAGATCCCGAATGTCGGCGTGCCCGACTCGATCACCTGCTTGATCACCGGCACCGCGTACTTGCCGGTCGCGGCCGGATCGCCCGGGCCGTTCGACAAAAACACGCCGTCGGGCTTCATGCCCAGGATGTCTTCGGCCGATGTCGTTGCAGGCACCACGGTGACGTTGCAGCCGACGCCGGCGAGCAGGCGCAAAATGTTGCGCTTGATGCCGTAGTCGATCGCCACCACGTTGAATTCAGGCTTGGTCTGCCTGCCGAAGCCCTTTTCCCAGACCCACGGCGTCTCGTCCCAGGTAAAGCGCTGCCCGGAGGTGACCATCGGCACGAGGTCCATGCCCTCGAGCCCCGGCCATTCGCGTGCCTCTTCCTTCAATCCGTGCAGGTCGAACTTACCGTCCTTGGCATGCGCGATCACGGCATTGGGCATGCCCTTCTGACGGATCAGCGCGGTCAGCGCGCGGGTGTCGATGCCCGACAGCCCGATGATGCCGCGCGCGCGCAGCCATTGGTCGAGGTGGCGCGTGGAACGGTAGTTGGAGGGATCGGTGATGGCCGAGCGCAGGATCACGCCGCGCGCGCCCGGCGTTGCCGCCATGTTCACCGTCTCGATGTCTTCATCGTTGGTCGCCGACATTGCCGATATGCGGGAAGGTGAAGGTGATGAGCTGCCCGGCATAGGAGGGATCGGTGAGGATTTCCTCATAACCCGTCATCGCGGTGTTGAAGCAGACCTCGCCGACGGCGTGGCCTTCCGCACCGAGGCCGAAACCTTCGAGCACAGTGCCATCGGCGAGCGCGAGGAGCGCGGTCGGTTTATGGTCCGGCCAGGCGGGAGCGTTATCGGGTGTGGTCATAAGCGCTCTACATAGTCGGCGCGGCATCTCGCGTCAAAGCCGGAAGCAGCGGATTCACACGCGATTTCCGCATATTTGACAGGTAATTCCGCGGACTTAAGCTGAGGTTCCGCGTTCGACCCGTTTTGCCGCCAAAACCGTCTTTTCCGGAGCCCGTGCATGGACGACACGATGCCTATCCTGCTGGTCCCGGGCCTTGTTTCCTCGTCCCGGATCTTCAGCCCCGTGATGTCGGCGCTGTGGCGGTACGGCCCGGTGACGGTCGCCAACCACATTCGCGACGACAATATGGGCGCGATCGCCCGGCGCATTCTTGCCGAGGCGCCGCCGCGCTTTGCGCTCGCCGGGCATTCCATGGGCGGCTACATCGCCTTCGAGATCATGCGCCAGGCGCCCGAGCGCGTGGCAAAGCTCGCGCTGATCAATACCCAGGCCAGGCCGGACACGCCGGAGGCGAGCGAACGCCGGCGCGTCATGATGGCCCGCGCCAGGGCCGGCGAATATCGCGCCGTGCTGGACGAGCTGTTTCCAGGCTTCGTCCATCCCTCACGGCTTGACGACGCGGCGTTGCGCCAGCTCGTCCACGACATGGGCAAGGACGTCGGGGCGGAGGGGTTTATCCGCCAGCAGACCGCAATGATCGGGCGTGTGGACTCGCGGCCCTCGCTCGCCTGGATCAAGTGCCAGACCCTGGTGCTCACGGGAGACACCGACAACACCATCCCCAATTCGCTGTCCAAGGAGATGGCCGACGGCATCCACGGCGCGAAGCTCGTGATCCTGGAAAACTGCGGTCACCTGCCGCAACCGGAACAGCCGCAGGCCACCGCGGCGGCGCTGGTCGAATGGCTGCGGGGCTAATCTGCGTCGGTGGCGGCCGCCCTAATTGCAGTAGGCGAGCTTCGTCCAGCCGGGCAGAAGCAGGAAGCTCACGATTGCAAGATCCAGCGGGTAGAAGAAAAGAAGCTTTGCCTTCAGCGATATTGGCCGTGCATTCGGGACAGGAGGATCGCCCGGGTAGACCTTGAGGTGGTCGAAGCTTTGCTCCCAGCCGAGCCGATAGGTCAGGAGGGAAACGAAATCGTAGGCGATGGGGTACAGAAAAACAGTCAAAAGCCCGCCCATCGCTACAATGCCGATCCAGAAGGATGCGGCTGGTTGTCCGCAGGGCGCAAAGCGGCCTGCCCACAGCACAGCAAGGCACAACGCCAGCGCGGCAAAATGCTTTCCGATCTTCATGCCAGTCCTTATATAGGCCCTGAGGATTAACCGAGAGTCTCCGGGCGAAACCCAATTCTCAGCATTCGCAACGAGGAAATCATGCTGCGCGACGACATCAACAATGCGGTCAAGGACGCGATGAGGGCCAAGGAGGAGCGCAAGCTCTCCACGCTGCGCATGGTCAATTCCACCATCAAGAACGCCGACATCGCCGCGCGCGGCGAAGGCAAGCCGCCGCTGTCCGACGCCGATCTCCTTGGCGTGTTCCAGAAGATGATCAAGCAGCGCCAGGAATTGGTGGAGCTCTACGACAAGGGCGGCCGCGCCGAGCTCGCAGCGCAGGAGCGCGAGGAGATCGCGATCATCTCGGCTTACCTGCCGAAGCAGATGTCGGACGACGATGTGAAGGCCGCGATCTCCGCCGCCATCGCCGAGACCGGCGCCGCCGGGATGAAGGACATGGGCAAGGTGATCGGCGTGCTCAAGACGAAATATGCCGGCCAGATGGATTTTGGCAAAGCCAGCGGCATGGTGAAGGCTGCGCTGACGGGGTGAGTTCATTCAGGCGGTCCATTTGACAGGCAATCCGATGTCAGTCCCGAGTATCGAAAGCGTCGACACTGCACGCCCCCTGTTGTTCCAGCCGTTTACGATGCGCGGCCTGACCATCAAGAACCGCCTGGTGGTGCCGCCGATGGTCCACTACCGCGCCGGCCCCGGCAGCACCTGCGACACCTTTCACACCGTCCATCTCGGCCGCTATGCGCTTGGCGGCTTTGGGCTCGTCTTTGTCGAGGCGACCGCGGTCGAGGAAATCGGCTTGATCAACGAGCACGACCTCGGCATCTGGAATGATGCGCAGGCGCAAAGCTTCAAGCCGCTGATCGCCTTCATGAGGGGCGAGAACACGGCGATCGGCATTCAGCTCGCCCATGGCGGGCGCAAATCGTCGTCACAGCGCGCCATGGACGGCATGGGCCCGCTCACGGAGCAACAGATCAAGGCGGGTGCGAAACTCTGGCAACCGGTGGGCCCGACCAGCGAACCGGTCGCGGATGGATGGCTGACACCGCACCAGCTCACCACCGACGAATGCAAGGCGATGGTGCGCACCTGGGCCAATGCGGCCCGGCACGCGGTGGCCGCCGGGTTCGACGTGATCGAGATCCACACTGCGCACGGCTATCTGCTTGCCTCGTTTCTTTCGCCGGTTTCCAACACGCGCAATGACGAATATGGCGGCGACCGCAACGGCCGCATGCGCCTGCCGCTCGAGATCGTCGAGGCGGTACGCCGCGAAATGCCGGATACGATGCCGCTGTTCGTGCGCGTCTCGGCTGTGGACGGCGCCCAGAACGGCTGGAGTATGGATGATACGGTTGCCTTCGCCCGCGAATTGAAGGCGCGCGGCGTCGACGTGGTCGATTGCTCATCCGGCGGCATTTCCGGCTCGGCGACGGCGGCGCAAGTTCCGCGCGGCCTCGGTTTCCAGGTGCCTTACGCCGAACGGGTCCGCAAGGAAGCAGGCATCGCGTCGATGGCGGTGGGCATCATTCTCGAAGCCGAGCAGGCCGAAGCCGTCCTTGCGAACGGACAGGCCGATCTCATCGCCATCGGCCGGCAGTCGCAGTTTAATCCCAATATCGCGCAGCACTGGGCGCATGATCTCGGATTGAACGGCAGGTTCGAGGAATGGACGCCCGAATATGGCTGGTGGCTCGAAAAGCGAATGCGAACCATCGAGGGATTTGCCACCCCGACCGGCGTCGTCAAGCGGCAGCCCTAGACGTCAGGGGAGGGCGGCGGCCGGCGGCGGGAACCTTTCTGACCACCGTGCATCTAACGGGCGCAATCTCGTGATGACATCGTAGCGGAGAGCCCCATATGAGCCCGAATGTGCACGCACTGGATCGTGCAAGAACTGCCCAACCCGAATCGCAAAAGCCCAGCCGGGCCGAGGTCGAGGCCGCCGTCCGCACCATCATCCGTTGGACCGGAGACGATCCCGACCGCGACGGTTTGCACGAAACGCCGGCGCGCGTGACCCGTTCCTTCGAGGAATTCTTTGCAGGCTACGATCAACATCCGGCGGAGATCCTCGAGAAGACCTTTGAGGAAATCGAAGGCTACGACGAGATGGTTGTTCTGCGGGGCATCCGCTTCGAGAGCCACTGCGAGCATCACATGGCGCCGATTATCGGCCAGGCCTGGGTAGCCTATATTCCGAGCGGTCGCGTGGTCGGAATCAGTAAGCTTGCCCGCGTCGTCGACATCTATGCCAAACGGCTCCAGATCCAGGAAAAGATGACGGCGCAGATCGCCAACACCATCAACGACGTTCTCAAGCCCCAGGGGGTTGGCGTGATCATCAAGGCGTCGCATCACTGCATGACGACGCGCGGCGTGCACAAGCCCGACACCGATCTTGTGACCAGCCGCATGCTGGGCTGCTTTCGCGACAATGCGTCGACCCGGCAGGAATTTCTCGCAATGGCGATGTGAACCCGAACAGCGGAGCAAGACATGGCCGATCAACAAGCTGCGCCTGCCGGTCCCGATCTCGCCAACGGCGTCTCGCTCGCCGATTTCTCCGGCGCCACCTTGCTCGGCCATGTCGGCGACCAGGACGTGCTGCTGGTGCATTCGGGCACCGACGTCTTCGCCATTGATGCCCATTGCACCCACTACCACGGGCCGCTCGCCGAAGGCTTGATCGAGGGAGAGACCATCCGCTGCCCGTGGCATCACGCCTGCTTCGACATGCGGACCGGCGAAGCGACGCATGCACCGGCCTTCAATCCGCTTTCCGTCTGGAAGGTGGAGCGCGATGGCGACAGGATTTTCGTGCGCGAGAAGCGCGAGCAGCCGAAGCCGCGTGTGAAGGGACCCGTCGATGCGCCGGGTAAGATCGTCATCATCGGCGGCGGCGCGGCGGGATTTGCCGCAGCCGAGATGCTGCGGCGGCAGGATTTTCGCGGCGGCATCGTGATGCTGGGCAGCGAAGCCTCTCCGCCCGTGGATCGGCCCAATCTGTCAAAGGACTATCTCGCCGGCAGCGCGCCGGAGGATTGGCTGCCGCTGAAGCCGGAGGATTTCTATGCCGGTCAGGGCATCGAGCTGAAACTCAAGACCGAGGCAAGCACGATCGACCTTGGCGCGCGTAACGTCGTTCTCGCCGGAGGAGAAACAATTCCCTACGACCGGCTGCTGCTGGCGACCGGCGCCGAACCGGTGCGGCTGCCGATCCCGGGCGCCGATCAGTCCCATGTCCATCTGTTGCGATCGCTGAATGATTGCCGTGCGATCATTGCCTCCGCTGGTGGCGCGCGCCGCGCGCTCGTCATCGGCGCGAGCTTCATCGGGCTGGAAGTCGCGGCGGCCCTGCGTGGCCGTGACATCGAGGTTCATGTGGTCGGGCTGGAGCAGCGGCCGATGGAGCGCGTGCTCGGCCCCGAGATGGGAGATTTCGTCCGCAGCCTGCACGAGGAACATGGCGTCGTCTTCCATCTCGGCGATACCGTCACGAAGATCGAAGGCAGCCGTGCGACGCTAAAGAGCGGCAGCGTGATCGAGGCGGATCTCGTGGTCGTAGGTGTCGGCGTAAAGCCGCGACTTTCGCTCGCCGAAAAGGCCGGGCTAGTGACGGACCGCGGGGTCACCGTCAATGCATATCTCGAAACCAGCGCGCCTGGCGTCTATGCCGCCGGCGACATCGCGCGCTGGCCCGATCCGCATTCGCAGGAAAATATCCGCGTCGAGCACTGGGTCGTGGCGCAGCGCCAGGGACAGGCGGTGGCCCGCAACATGCTGGGCCATCGCAAACCCTTCGACGACGTGCCGTTCTTCTGGAGCCAGCATTACGACGTCCCCATCAATTATGTCGGCCACGCCGAGAAGTGGGACGAGATCCGCGTCGAGGGCAGCATCGCCGGCAGGGATTGCCTGGTGCGTTACAAGCGCGGCGGCCGCGTGCTTGCGGTGGCATCGATCTACCGCGATCTGGCAAGCCTGCAGGCGGAATTGGCAATGGAGCGGGCTGCGGCCTGATGCGCGCGCGAAAGCATTGTGCCCGGATGCCGATCGTCTAATCTGGCGTCCATGCTGACCGAGGCCAAAACCTACGACGAGCTCTACCGCAATTTCCGCTGGGATATCCCGGCGCACTTCAACATCGCGACCGCCTGCTGCGATCGTCATGCCGACGGCAGCGGCCGCCTCGCGCTTGTTTATGTCGACGAGGACGGCGGCATCACCAAAAGCACGTTCGACGAGGTGGCGGACGCCTCGCGCCGCTTTGCCAACGTGTTGAAGGCCGACGGCGTCGTGCGGGGCGACCGCGTGGCGGTGTTCCTGTCGCAGTCGCTGGAATTGCCGATCGCGCATCTAGCCGCGTTCCGCTCCGCCATGATCTCGATCCCGCTGTTTGCGCTGTTCGGCGAGGACGCGCTGGAATTCCGCCTGTCGAATTCGCAAGCCAAGGCCATCGTCACCGACGAAGGCGGCTGGGAGAAGATCGCAAAAATCCGCGACCGCCTGCCTGATCTGAAGAATGTCTATGTCGTCGGCGACAAGGCGCCTGCGGGCACCAAGCCGTTCTGGGCGTCGCTCAAGAATGCCTCGGCGGATTTTTCCACCGTCGATACCTCGTGCGACGATCCCGGCCTCATCATCTACACCTCGGGCACCACGGGAAATCCCAAGGGCGCGCTGCACGCCCATCGCGTCGTGCTCGGCCATCTGCCCAATGTCGAGATGTGCCACAACTTCTTGCCAAAGCCCGGCGACCTGATGTGGACGCCGGCCGACTGGGCCTGGATCGGCGGGCTGATCAACGGCCTGTTCGCGTTCTGGTATCACGGCATTCCCATGGTCGGCCATCGCGCGCGAAAGTTCGAGCCGCAGGCGGCGATGGAGCTGATGGCTTCGCTCGGCATCCGCAACGTGTTCCTGCCGCCGACCGCGCTGAAGCTGATGCGGCAGGCCAACGTCAAACATCCCGGCGTCAAGCTGCGCAGCATCTTCACCGGCGGCGAGTTGCTTGGCGGCGAACTGCTCGGCTGGGTGCGCGAGACCTTTGGCGTCGATGCCCATGAAGTGTTCGGCCAGACCGAGTGCAATCTCGTGATCGGCAGCAACGCCAATTTGTTTCCGATCCGCCCCGGTTCGATGGGCAGGGCGACGCCGGGTTTTGACGTCCGCATTGTCAATGACAAGGGCGAGGAACTGCCGCGGGGCACGCGCGGCATTGTCGGCGTGCGGCAGCCGTGCCCCTGCACCATGATCGAATACTGGCGCAATCCGGAGGCGACCGCGAAGAAATATGCCGGCGCGTTTTTGCTCACCGGCGATCTCGGCGTGCAGGATGAAGACGGCTATTTCTGGTACGTCAGCCGCGAGGACGACGTCATCACCACGGCCGGCTACCGCGTCGGCCCCTCCGAGATCGAGCACACGCTGATGAAGCATCCGGCGGTCGCGATGGCTGCCGTGGTCGGCATTCCCGACCCGATCCGCACCGAATTCGATCAAGGCCTGGATCGTGCTGCGCCCGGGCTTTGCGCCCGGCGACGCGCTGGCGCGCGAGATCCAGGAATTCGTCAAGGTGCAGCTTGCCGCCCACGAATATCCGCGCTTCGTGCAGTTCGCCGAGACCTTGCCGATGACCGCCACCGGAAAAGTGCTGCGGCGGGAACTGAGATCGCTGGGGTAGGTTGACGTGCTGTCCTTTCGCCACCGGAGCCACGCGCATGAGCAACTACGGTTCGCTTTCGCTACCCGAACTCAATGACCGCATCGCAATTGTGCGCGGCAACATCCGCCTATTGACCGAACAGGCCGCCGCATCGTCAGGCGCGGGGAGTGAGGAGCGGACGGCGGAACGCATTGCCCAGCAGCAGAGCGAACTCGACAAGCTGATCGGCGAGCGCGACTCCCGGACGAAGAAGTAAGCGGCCGGCGCGGGTAGGCGTAACTAACGACGCTGTCGTCCCTGCGAAAGCAGGGACCCATAACCACAGGGCGTCGTTGTGTTGCACGATAGAGGTTGACTGCTTTCTTTCCGCCAACATCCGCCGCGGCGTATGGGTCGCTGCTTTCGCAGGGACGACAACCGCGCGAAGTCTCGGCGCCGCGTCACTCCGGCGTCTTGACCCCCATTTTCTTCAGCGCATCGAGCATGCGCTGCGGCGGCGCCATCTGCACCGTGAGCGGCTTGCCTGTCTCCAGCACGCTCTTCAAGCCCGACAGGATCGCCGGCCAGCCGCTGCGGCCGCCGGAGAGAATATCGTCGCCGAGCTCGCGGTCCTGCGACTGGATCAGCGTCAGTTTCACGGCGTCGCCCGACTGCTCGATCTCCCAAGTAACGAGCGTCGGTCCGAGCTTCTCGACCAATTCCGGCCAGTTGACGTTGAAGGTCACGCTGAGCTTGCGCGGCGGATCGCACTCGATCACTTCGCCCGAAATATGCAAGCCGCCGTCCGGCGTACGCACGATGTAGGCGCCGCCGACCCGCAGATCGACCTCCACCGCATTGCCGAAGAAATACTGCCGGCTGAACTCCGCCGTGGTCAGCGCCTGCCAAACCTTGGCCGGCGTGGACGCGATGTAGATGGTGTAGACGAACGCGGGCTTGAACTGATCGGTTTTCATGCGGTCACGCACCCTTCGATAGATCTTCATGAATTACGCAAGGCCTTCGATGCCGAGCGCGGTCGGAGGGATAGAAAGCGCCGTGCCCTTCTCGAGCAGGCTCTTCAAGGCCGAGAGGATCGCCGGCCAGCCCTTGGAGATACCGTCGAGCAGGAGGCTGCCCGCGACAAAATCCTCATGGGTCAGCGTGAGCTTGACGAGCTTGCCGAACGGCTCGAGGGTGAACACCACCTTCGACGCGCGCTCCTTGCTCATCTCCGGGTCCAGCACGTGCTTGAACGTGTAGGACAGTCGGCGCGGCCGGTCAGCCTCGAGGATTTCGCCGGTATCGGTGGTGGCACCGTTGGTGACCAGCGCGAACGGCGAGCCGACCTTCCAGTCCGATCGTACCTCGGTGCCGAACCAATAGAGCCTGGTGAAGTCGCTTTGGGTCAGCGCGTCCCACAGTTTTTCCGGCGTGGTCTCGATGTAGGTGACATAGACGAACTCGGGTTTACTCATTGTCCTGCTCCAGGCGTCGCTTCAACTCGCCGAGCGCGACAAGTTTTGCGCGCTCGAATTTCCTGATCCAGCGGTCGCCGATCTGGTGGATCGGCACCGGGTTGAGGTAGTGCAGCTTCTCGCGGCCATGCCTGAGCGTGGTGACGAGGTTGGCCGCCTCGAGAATCCCAAGGTGCTTCGTCACGGCCTGCCGCGTCATGGCAAGGCCGTCGCAGAGTTCGTTCAGGGTCTGGCCGTTTCGTTCGTGAAGCCTGTCCAGCAGCGACCGTCGCGACGGATCAGCGAGCGCTCGGAAGACTTCATCCATGGTCGATAATAGGCAACCAAAAGGTTGCATGTCAAGCGTGCATGTTCGCGCCGTCAAAATTGATCCAGCGCAAAACGGGTTCCACCGGTTGCGCTAATCATACGCGTGGAAGCAATCCGTTAGTGAACACAGGGAGGGAGCGATGACTGCTGCAGGGAACGCTCTGTTGTGGACCGTTGGATTCTTTTGTCTGTCTTTCGCGGCGATCTTCGTCGTCTGGGCCGCGGAGCGGGTGCGGTCAAACATGCTCGGCAAGCCCTAAGCGCTGCCGTCGCTAAACCCGCCGCACCATCGAGGGCGTGATGTCCTTGATCGTGGGCGCGCCGAGCTGCTGCATGGCGGCGCGGGTTTCACCGCGCAGGATTTCCAGCACGCGTTCGACGCCAGCTTGCCCGAATGCGCCGAGCCCCCACAGATAGGGCCGGCCGATGCACACTGCCTGTGCGCCCAGCGCCAGCGCCTTGACGATGTCGGCGCCGCGGCGAAAGCCGCTGTCGACCAGCACCGGCATCTTGCCGGCCGCCTGCACGATATCGGGCAGCACGTCGATGGTTGCGCTCGAACTGTCCTCCACCCGTCCGCCATGGTTGGAGACGACGATGCCGTCGATCCCGGCATCGCGCGCGAGCTTCGCGTCTTCATGCGCGAGAACACCCTTGAGCAGCAACTTGCCTTTCACGACCTCGCGCAGCCGCTTGACGCTGTCCCAGGTCAAATTGGTGACCATGGTGCCGGAGACGCCTGATGTATTGATGCCACCAAAATTGGGCTTGCTGGTCAGGTAGGAATTGGCGCCGTGGCAGCTGCCGCATTCCCGCGTGTCGGTCACGCGCAGCCGCACAAAGGTCTCCCACTTCGCAAATGATGTGACATCGAGCGTCAGCACGATGGCGGGCGCGCCCGCCGCCTCGGCGCGCTTCACCAGTTGCTCGCCCACTTCCAGCCGCTGCGTCGTATAGAGCTGAAACCAGACCGGCGCGCCGCGCGCGGCGATGGCGTCCTCGATCGACGTCGATGCCACCGTGGACAGCATTTGCAGATGGTTGCCCACCTTGGCCGCGCGGGCGACCGCGCGTTCGCCATCCTCGTGGAAGGCGCGGTTGCTGCCGGTCGGCGCAATGACGATCGGGCTGTCGTACTTCACGCCGAAAATCTCGACGCTCATGTCGATCTTGCTGACATCGACCAGCCGGCGCGGCTGCAGCGCGAACTTCAGGAAGCTTTCGCGATTGGCGCGCAGTCCGCCCTCGTCGTTGACGCCGGTCGCCATGTAGCCGAAATGCGCCGGCGGCACGTTCTTCCGCATCACCGGCTCGAAGGAAAACACATTGAGCGCCTGTTTGGGATCGGTAATCAGCTTGTCGAGGTCGCGCGGCGCCCATTGCATCGGGTCCGCCGGCACAAGCCCCTCGGCCAGAGCCTCGCGCGCCACCAGCGGACTTGCCGCCAAAAACTGCAGCAGGCGGCGGCGGCTTACGTCACGAAGAGAATGTGGCGACATCGCTTCCCCCTGGCGAGGCTCCTTCGAGCCCATTGGCGCAAGCTTAGCGGCCATGCGCGCCCTTGTCGTGGCCATCATGTGCTTTTTCCGGCGCCGGCTTTGCGATAGAACAACACCGCTCCCTCCGTGATGCCCCTCGCGAAAGTCCCGATCCCATGTCCCTGCAAGTCTATCTCGCCTTTGTCGCCGCCTGCATCGCGCTGGCGCTCTTGCCCGGCCCGATCGTCAGCCTGCTGATCGCCAATGGCCTGCGCTACGGCACGCGCGCCGCATTGATCAACGTCGCCGGCGCGCAGGCGGGGCTCGCGATCGTCATCGGCATCGTCGCGGTCGGCCTCACCTCGCTGATGGCGACCATGGGCTACTGGTTCGACTGGGTGCGTTTTGCCGGCGCCGCCTACCTGATCTGGCTCGGCATCAAGCTGATCCGCTCGCCGGTCGAAGGCGTCAGCGTCGACGAGCAGCCTGCGCCGCCGCGCGGCGGCTTCTTCCTGCAGGGCTTTCTGGTGCTGCTGTCCAATCCAAAGGTATTGGTGTTCTTCGGCGCGTTCATTCCGCAGTTCATGGACATGGACCAGCCGCACTTTCCGCAGGTCGCGCTGCTCGGCGCCACCTTCATGGTCACCGCTGCAATGACCGACGCCGTCTACGCGCTGCTGGCCGGGCGCGCGCGGCGCTTCTTCGATGCCCGCCGCACCCGCATGATCTCGCGCGTCTCCGGCGGCTTCATGATCGGCGGCGGCATCTGGCTCGCGCTGACACGGGCGAAGTGAGGGACAACCGCATTCTCCCGAACACGCCGTCGTGATCCACAGCGTCCATTTCCCATCACACTGCGTTGAACGAAGCCATCCTGGTTCGCCACGAAGCGGTCCTGAAACAAAGACGCGCGATCCTTTGGGGTGACCATCGCCCATAAAGGAGGGTCGAATGCGCAAAGCGATTTTCGGCACCATTTTGCTGGCTGCCGCGTCCGTCGGTTTCTACGTCATGATCTCGACCTCGATCGCAAAAGCTCGGGATCACAGGGCGGCTACGTTTGTTGAACGGTTCGCGCCCGTGATGCCGTCCGCGGTGCGCTAGATCGCCGCCTGCTTCCGCATCGTCTCTCCGATCTCGCGCAATATCCGCGCGAGCCTGTCCGCCCATTGATGCTGGCCGGACTGGTCGCCGATCAGGTCCTGGCGGATTTCAATGCCGGTGTTAACAAGGCCGCGCATCTCGCCGTGCACTGGGATGGTATAGTCGGTGATGTCACTCACCGCATAGGGCTCGTTGTCGCCGACGACGAGATCGCCCTCGGCGCGGAGGCTCTGCAACAACAGCGGCGGCAGCGTGTGGTCGCGGTGGTAGAGCGTGCCGATATGCCAGGGCCGCGCGATGCCGGCATAGACAGGCGTAAAGCTGTGCAGCGACACCAGCACGGTCGGTTGTCCCTGGTGCAACCGCGCATCGATGATCTCGTCGATGCGGCGGTGATAGGGATCGAACACCTCGCGCCGCCGGACCTCGACGGCCTCGGCTGACAGCCCCTCATTGCCGGGAATGATGGTCGCCTCGCTGATACGCGGAATCGAGCTTGCGACGCCGGGCGGGCGGTTGCAGTCGATCACCAGCCGCGAATAGCGCTGCGCGACGAGATGCGCGTGAAGCTGGTGGGAGAGCATCTCGGCGACACCAGCAATCCCGATGTCCCAGGCGATATGCCGCTCGCGTTCGCTCTCCGGCAGGCCGAGATCGCCGAGCGCGCGCGGAATCAGACGGCCGTAATGATCGCAGGTGAAGAGAAAGGGTGACTTCCCGGCCGCGTTATATTCGTGCACCGGTGGAACATCGGCGTCCGTCAGGAGTAGTGCTGTGTCGCGGGCGCCGTCCACGCGGATATTCCTCATGCATTGCCTGCCGAATCGGCAGATTGGTCTGGAAATAAGCAGTTATCTCTATAGATAAGCGGGCTAAGAATCACGATGATTGCTCCGACGATGCCGCTGCTGACCATCAACCACAAGACCGAATACCGCTACGCCCGTCCGGTGGCGTTTGGCGAACACCGCATCATGCTGCGGCCGCTGCAGGGCCACGATCTGCATGTCCTTGCCACGCGGCTCTTGATCGAGCCCGAGCCAATGTCGCTGCGCTGGATCCACGACGTGTTCGGCAACTCGGTCGCGATCGCGACCTTTGACGAGCGCGCCGACACGCTGACCTTCACGGCAACCTCGACCGTCGAGCACAACCCGGCAGAAGATTTTGCGCTGACGGCCGATGATCACGCTTTCTTCTATCCATTCTTCTATAACGACGAGGAATACCCTGATCTCGTGCAATACGTCACGCCGCAATATGGCGATCCGCAGGGCGAGCTGTCGGCATGGGCGCGGCAATTCCTCGATGCCGAGGCGCCGACGCCGACGTTCAAGATCCTCAGTGGCATGACGCATGGCATCCGCAAGGCCTTCACCTACCGCAAGCGCCACGCGCACGGCACGCAGCATCCGCTCGATACGCTGCAGCTCAAATCCGGGACCTGCCGCGATTACGCGATGTTCATGATCGAGGCGCTACGCCGGCTCGGCATCGCCGCGCGCTTCGTGTCCGGTTATCTCTTTGTGCCCGGTGACAGTGCGCACGGCTATGTCGGCGGCGGCTCCACCCATGCCTGGGTACAGGTCTATTTGCCGAACGCAGGCTGGATCGAATTCGATCCGACCAACGGCATCGTCGGCAATCGCGACCTCGTTCGCGTCGCCGTCGCGCGCGACCCGCGCCAGGCGATTCCGCTGCACGGCACTTATCTCGGTTCGGCCGATGCCTTTCTCGGGATGGAGATCAACATCAACGTCGTGTCGGTCAGCAATGATTCACCTGCGCTCGCAGAGGTATCGCGGGAACTTGTGAACCAGGCCGACGTTTGAATAACTAATTCTGACGTCGCCTTTGCCGGGGATGCACGTCAACAACAGCGGAATTTTTAGGCAGATGGAGATCAGGGTCGGCTTTGAGATATCCTACGCGGCGGAGCAGCCGACACCGATGGTGATGATGCTCTCGATCCACCCGTCGCGCTTTTCGGACATCGTAGGCACCGAGCGGATCATCGCTGAGCCGAATGTGCCGATCGGATTCTATCGCGACGGTTTCGGCAATGTCTGCGGCAGGCTGGTGGCGCCCGCCGGCGGCGTCACGCTGAAGGGCGAGGCGCTGGTGCGCGATTCCGGCTTGCCCGACGTGATGAACCCGGCCGCGCAGCAGGTACCGGTCGAACAATTGCCCGACGACGTGCTGCTCTATCTGATGCCGAGCCGCTACTGCGAGACTGACAAGCTCACCGACATCGCCTGGTCGCTATTCTCCAGCACGCCGCCCGGCTGGCAGCGCGTGCAGGCGATCGTCGCCTTCGTGCATCATCACGTCACGTTCGGTTACCAGCACGCCCACCACATGAAGTCGGCGCACGACGTCTACGAGCAGCGCACCGGCGTCTGCCGCGATTTCGCGCACCTTGCGCTGACGTTCTGCCGCTGCATGGGCATCCCGGCGCGCTACTGCACCGGCTACATGGGCGACATCGGCATTCCCCCGGATCCCGCGCCGATGGATTTCTCCGGCTGGTTCCAGGTCTATCTCTCCGGCCAGTGGTACACCTTCGATGCCCGTCACAATATCCCGCGCATCGGGCGCATCCTGATGGGCACCGGCCGCGATGCCGCCGACGTCGCGCTCACCACGAGCTTCGGCCGCATGACGCTGACGAAGTTTTTGGTCATCAGCAAGGAAGTGGTGCCGGCTTGATCCCACGCGCCACGGCGCGCTAACAAGCGCGCATGACCTCCGATCTTCTCTTCGTCTACGGCACGCTGATGCGCGGATTCGATCATCCGATGGCGCGGCTGCTGTCGGCCAACGCCGATTTCGTCAGCGAGGCGCGCTGCCGCGGCCGGCTTTATCTCATCAAGCACTATCCCGGCCTCGTGCCTTCAGGCGATTCCGCTGATAACGTGTCCGGCGAGCTCTACCGGCTGCGCGCGCCTGAGCCGATGCTGCGCGAGTTCGACATGTATGAGGCCTGCGGCGAGGGTTTTGCGCCGCCGACCGAATATATCCGGCAGGTCCTGAGCGTGACGCTGGCCGACGGCAGCGCCAGCGATGCGTGGACCTACCTCTACAACTGGAAGGTCGACGGCCTGCCGCGCATCGCCTCGGGAAAATTCTTGCCGCCGTAGGCGCTAGTTCTCGCGCACCACGCGCACGTCGACCTCGCGCTCGACAAAGGTCCATTCCTCGGTCGAGCGCAGCATGGCGACCAGCTCCTCGAACAGCGAGGCGTGCTCCGGCGCATATTCAAACCAGGTCAGGAAATCGAAGGGCTCGCCGAGGTCGCGGCAGTGATAGAGTTGCCGCGCAATCGCCGGCAGATACTTCAGGGTGCCGGCGATGTGGTGCGACTTGTCCTCAAAGATCGCGCGCCGCTCCTCCTGGGTGAGCTCCCACCAGGCAGCGGACTTCTTGATCGGGATCAGCGCCGCAAACGTCGCCTCGCGCCGGCCGAGCGGCGCCTGCACGGCGACGAGCTGCTCCTGCTCGGCGCGCGCGACATAGCGCACGTGGCTTGCGACGCCAGCAAGCCGCCAGGCGGTCGACGACGGCAACAGCGGCAGCGCGATCGCTGAGCTTTGCGTGGCCGCAAGCGCGCCCACTGCCGGCAGCCCTTCGCCTCGCACCGGCGAGACCAAAGTGACCCGCCACGCCCCGCTTTGCCCGCCTCGGAAGGTCGTGAACATGGCGGTATCGAAGCGCGGAACTCAGTTCCGTTCAAGCACTACCGCTGTCATTCCGGGTATCTCCCGCCGTCATTCCGGGGCGCGACAAAGTCGCGAGCTATGGGGCGCAATTGCGCCCCTGAGAATCCATACTCACGATGGTGGTTATGGATTCCGGGCCTGCGCCTTGCGGCGCATCCCGGAATGACGGGGGTGTGAATAGCCGGGAGAATCTAGACAATTTTCGTATTTCCCGGCCGCATCCCTATATCCGTAGTCGGTTGGCAAGAACCCGGGACTCACCCACACTCCACCCATGCGCTTCACCCCGCAATTCCTCGACGAGCTGCGCGCCCGGCTTCCGGTTTCGGACGTCGTGGGCAAGCGCGTCAAGCTGAAGAAGGCGGGCAAGGAATATAAGGGGCTGTCGCCGTTCCAGCAGGAGAAGTCGCCGTCCTTCACGGTGAACGACCAGAAGGGTTTTTACCACGACTTCTCCTCCGGCAAGCACGGCAACATTTTTGACTTCGTGATGGAGACCGAAGGCGTCTCCTTCCCCGAAGCCGTCGAGCGCCTCGCGGGGATGGCCGGCATGGCGTTGCCGGCGGCAAACCCGGATGCCGCGCGCCACGAGCAGCGCCGCAAGACGCTGCATGACGTGATGGATCTCGCGGCGAAATATTTCTCCGACACGCTGGCCTCCCGCAACGGCGCCAAGGCGCGCGGCTATCTCGCCGACCGCGCCCTGATGCCGTCGACGCAACTGCAGTTTCGTTTGGGCTATGCGCCCGGCGAGCGCTTTGCGCTGAAGGAGCATCTGGGCAATCTCGGCATCCCCGTGCCTGACATGGTGGAGGCGGGGCTCTTGATCGCGGGCGACGACATCCCCGTGCCCTATGATCGCTTCCGCGATCGCGTGATCTTTCCGATCACCGATCTGCGCGGCCGCGTCATCGCTTTCGGCGGCCGCGCCCTGGAAAAGGATGCGCAGCCAAAATACCTCAATTCGCCGGAAACGCCGCTGTTTCACAAGGGCGACAATCTCTACAACCACGGGCCTGCGCGGCAGGCCGCGCACGACGGCGCGCCTGTTATCGTGGTGGAAGGCTATGTCGACGTCATCGCCATGGTCGGCGCAGGTTTTCCAGGCGCGGTCGCGCCGCTCGGCACGGCGCTCACCGAAAGCCAGCTCGCGCTGATCTGGCGCATGGCCGATGAGCCGATCCTCTGCTTCGACGGCGACAAGGCAGGACAAAAGGCGGCGTGGCGCGCTGCGGATTTGGCGCTGCCGCTGCTCAAGCCGGGAAAGAGTCTTCGCTTTGCGCTGCTGCCGGAAGGCCAGGACCCCGACGATCTCGCGCGCTCAGGCGGACGCGGCGCGATCGAGGAAGTGATCGCGGCCGCGCGCGGGCTTGGCCGACGTGCTCTGGTCGCGCGAGATCGAAGGCGGCAGCTTCGCCACGCCCGAGCGCCGCGCAGCGCTGGAAGCACGCATCGGCGAACTGGCAAGCGCGGTCCGCGACGAAGTCGTGCGCCGCTATTATCGCGAGGATTTTTCGCAGCGCCTGCAGCGCGCGTTTGCGCCCGAAGCGTCGCGCGGCGGTGGTTATGCGCGCGGCAATTTCCGTAGCCGTCCCGGCGAATCACCCCGCCGGTTTGCTCCCCGCGGGCAGGCGCCGGCCGGCCGATTCGCCCCCGGGGGCGGGAGGGAGCAGGCGTCCCGACCACTGGCGCCCGGTCCCTACCAGGCGGCAAGCCCCCAACTGGCGACGAGCCCGCTGATGCGCGGCCAGCGCTCGGCCTTGTCGCGCCGGGAGGCGCTGATCCTGCTCACTCTGGTCAATCACCCCTGGCTGCTGCACGACCATCTCGAGGAGATGGCGGCGCTTGAGCTCGCCCATCCGGAGGCCATCAAGCTGCGCGCCGGCATCATGGCCGCATTCGCGCTGGACCATCATCACGCGCCGGAGCCATCCGAGCAGACCGAGAAAATGCGGGCCGATCTCGAGACGCGCGGATTAGGCCAGATTCTTCAAAGGGTTGAGCGGGCGATCACGACCGATGCGGTGTGGGCCGTCAAAGCCGATGCCGCGCGCGAGGATGTGCTCGCCACCTGGCACCAGCTCGTCTCCTTGCATCGCCAATGGCACTCATTACTTAGAGAATTGAAGGATGCGGAGCTGGCCCTGGGTGAGGAGCCGAGCGAGGCAAACCTGACCTGGCTCAGGGATATCAAGGCCCGGATCGAGGCCGTCGACGGCACCGAAGCCCTGATTGAGGGTTTTGGGGAACTTTCGGGCCGGTTCCAGCGCAGTGTCTAGCGCATGATCCCGAAAAGTGGGTACCGGTTTTCGGGAAGATCATGCGCTAAAAGGAACTTGGGGCCGTAGGGCCACAAAAAAGATGCGGGACGGCGGCGGCCGGACCTATTAAAAGACTCGCCAAACCCATGGTTTGGCTGCAAAAACAGGGTTAAGCGAAACTTAACAGCCGCGCCTTTATTGGTGCATCGAGAAATCTGACGTGATCCCGGGGTGGCGACACGAGCGCCGCCCTTTTGCGCGTCTGGGCATGATACGGAAGCCCGCGGCTTCCGTTTTCGCGTGAGTCATGTCCATAGGTTAGAGGGGACAAATTGTCCTCCTCAAGTGTTAGTCGGTGACAGGCGCGTCTGGTGCGCCAGCGCTACAGCGCGTTTCGGGAGCAATGAATGGCCACGAAGGCAAAGACGCTGCAGGTTAAGGACAAGGAAAAAGACGACAAGGCAGCCGACGCGCCCGAGAAGGATGCCGCCGACGCACCGTCGCCCTTGCTCGATCTGTCCGATGCCGCCGTCAAGAAGATGATCAAGCAGGCCAAGAAGCGCGGCTTCGTGACCTTCGATCAGCTCAACGCCGTCTTGCCCTCCGACACCACTTCGCCCGAGCAGATCGAGGACATCATGTCGATGCTCTCCGACATGGGCATCAACGTCACCGAAGCCGACGACGAGGGCGAGGAAGAGGACAAGGATTCCGCCGAGGACGATACCGACAACGAGCTCGTCGAGGTCACGCAGAAGGCCGTCACCGAGGTCAAGAAATCCGAGCCCGGCGAGCGCACCGACGATCCCGTGCGGATGTATCTGCGCGAGATGGGCACGGTCGAATTGCTGTCGCGCGAAGGCGAAATCGCCATCGCAAAGCGCATCGAGGCCGGCCGCGAGGCGATGATCGCAGGCCTCTGCGAAAGCCCGCTGACCTTCCAGGCCATCATCATCTGGCGCGATGAACTCAACGAAGGAAAGATCTTCCTCCGCGACATCATCGATCTCGAAGCCACTTACGCCGGCCCCGATGCCAAGGGCGCCATGAATCCGAACATGATCGGCGCCGTCGGTCCCGACGGCCAGCCGATCGCAGCCGCCCCAACGGCAACGGCAATGGCGAGGCCGCCGGCGCGCCCGCCCATGTCGCGCCGCCCGCAGCACCGCCGTCGCCGACGCCGTTCCGCGCCGCCGCGCCCGCCGCTGCAGGCGCCCAGGTCGAGGGCGAGGAAAAGGATCCGGCCGAGGCCGCCGCCGAAGCCGACATGGACGACGACGAGTTCGAAAACCAGATGTCGCTTGCGGCCATCGAGGCCGAGCTGAAGCCGAAGGTGGTCGAGACTTTCGACAAGATCGCCAGCGAGTACAAGAAGCTGCGCCGCCTGCAGGAGCAGGATATCGCCAACCAGCTGCAGAGCGAGTCGCTCTCGCCCTCGCAGGAGCGCAAGTACAAGAAGCTGAAGGACGAAATCATCGTCGAGGTGAAGTCGCTGCGCCTCAACCAGGCCCGCATCGATTCACTGGTCGAGCAGCTCTACGACATCAACAAGAAGCTCGTCTCCTTCGAGGGCCGCCTGTTGCGCCTCGGCGACAGCCACGGCGTCGCGCGCGAAGACTTTTTGAAGAATTATCAGGGCTCGGAGCTCGATCCGCGCTGGCTCAACCGCGTCTCCAAACTTGTCCGCCAAGGGCTGGAAGAACTTCGTCCATCACGAGAAGGACAAGATCAAGGAGCTGCGCGGCGAGATCCACGGCCTTGCGGCGCTCACCGGGCTCGAGATCGGCGAATTCCGCAAGATCGTGCACGGCGTGCAGAAGGGCGAGCGCGAGGCGCGCCAGGCCAAGAAGGAAATGGTGGAGGCGAACCTGCGCCTCGTCATCTCCATCGCCAAGAAATACACCAACCGCGGCCTGCAGTTCCTCGACCTGATCCAGGAAGGCAACATCGGGTTGATGAAGGCGGTCGACAAGTTCGAGTACCGCCGCGGCTACAAGTTCTCGACCTACGCCACCTGGTGGATCCGGCAGGCGATCACCCGCTGCGATTGCCGACCAGGCCCGCACCATCCGCATTCCCGTGCACATGATCGAGACGATCAACAAGATCGTGCGTACCTCGCGCCAGATGCTGAACGAGATCGGCCGCGAGCCGACGCCGGAGGAGCTCGCCGAGAAGCTCGGCATGCCCTTGGAGAAGGTGCGCAAGGTCCTCAAGATCGCGAAAGAGCCGCTGTCGCTGGAAACGCCGGTCGGCGATGAAGAGGATTCGCACCTCGGCGATTTCATCGAGGACAAGAACGCGATCCTGCCGATCGATGCGGCGATCCAGTCCAATCTGCGCGAGACCACCACGCGCGTCTCGGCCTCGCTCACCCCGCGCGAAGAGCGCGTGCTCCGCATGCGCTTTGGCATCGGCATGAACACCGACCACACGCTGGAAGAAGTCGGCCAGCAGTTCTCGGTGACCCGCGAACGTATCCGCCAGATCGAGGCCAAGGCGCTGCGCAAGCTGAAGCATCCGTCGCGGTCGCGGAAGCTGCGGAGCTTCCTGGATAACTAGCCCTCCGCCTCATCCTGAGGAGCCGCGCATCGCGCGGCGTCTCGAAGGACGGAAGCCCGTCGACGCTTCGAAGACGCGTGATCGCTGCGCACGACGCTCTCACGGCATGAGGCAGAACGCAAACGGCGGGCGAGAGCCTGCGCCGTTTTCCTGTTGTCGCCAACGGCGCTGGCCGGCGGTTGTCGCAAACCGCATCCTATGACACCATCCAGCCATTTTCATGATTTACGGACGCCCATGCCGCGCCGGAAATATGCCTGGGAGAAGCTGTCGGACGAGCAGTTGCTCAAGAAGCGCCTCGGCAGTCTGAGGGTCAGGCTCGAGCGGCACCTGGCTCGAGGATTGTCTCGCCACCCTGAATGAAGAGCTCGCGGCGCGGGACATCCGGCTGCGGCCGCACGCGTGGCTGTCCAGCGAATGGTTTTGCCCGGCGGGTGTGCCCGGCATTGCGGTGCCGTTCTATCTCGCCCATCCGCGCCTGATGAAGCTCGAGAAGAAGATGATGCTCGAGGTCGAGGGCGGCGACCTGGTCGCGAGTGCATGGCCATTCTCCGCCACGAGGCGGGCCATGCCATGCAGCATGCCTACCAGTTGCAGCGTCGCCGGCGCTGGCAGCAATTGTTCGGCGCGTCGTCGAAACGTTACCCGCTCTACTACCGGCCCAATCCGGCCTCCAGGCGTTATGTCCAGCATCTGCGGCGCTGGTACGCGCAGAGCCATCCGGACGAGGATTTCGCCGAAACCTTTGCGGTGTGGTTGCGGCCGCGGTCGAACTGGCGGACGCGCTATGCCGGCTGGCCGGCGCTGAAGAAGCTCGAATATGTCGACGAGCTGATGGCCGAGATCGCAGGCGAGCGGCCGCCGGTGATGACGCGGGAGCGCGTCGATCCGCTGTCCACGCTCAACCAGACGCTCGGCGAGCACTACCGGAAGAAGCAGGCGTTCTACGAATTCACGCCGCCGAAGACCTATGACCGCGACCTCGTCCGCCTGTTCTCCGACAACCCCCGGCATCGACGGGCGCAGCCGGCGTCGGTCTTCATCCGGCGGCACCGTGCGCAGATCAGGCAGCTGATCGCGCGATGGACCGGCGAGAACCAGCTGACGCTCGATGCCGTGCTCGATGACATGATCTCGCGCTGCCGCGAACTCGATCTGCGTGCGCCCGGGTCCGAACGAAAGCTTGTGATCAACTTCACAATCCTGTTGACCTCCAAGACCATGCAGGCGCTATTCGGCCCATCGCGGCGCAAATGGATCGCGCTATGAGACGCCTGCGCATTTTAGTGCTGATGCATCCGGATTGCGTTCCTCCGGAATCGAACGACGGATACTCCGCGCAGGAAAAAAGCGCATGGAAAACCGAGTTCGACGTCGTGACCACCTTGCGTGCCGCCGGCCACGACGTTCGCCCGCTCGGCGTGCAGGAGGAAATGGGGCCGGTTCGCGACGAGATCGAGAATTTCAAACCGCATGTGGTCTACCAGCTGCTGGAGGAATTCCACTACGCGACCGCGTATGACCAGCACATCGCGAGCTATCTGGAGCTGATGAAAATCCCCTACACCGGGTGTAACCCGCGCGGCCTGATCCTGGCGCGCGGCAAGGACCTGTCCAAGACGCTGGTGCACCATCGCCGCATCGCGGTGCCGGCCTTTGCCGTGTTTCCGATGCGCCGCAAGGTCAAGCGGCCCTCGCGCCTTGCCCTGCCGCTGATCGTCAAGAGCCTGACCGAGGATGGCTCGTTCGGGATCTCGCAGTCCTCTATTGTGGACACCGACGAGAAGCTCGCCGAGCGCGTCGCCTTCATTCACGAGAAGATCGAGACCGCCGCCATCGCCGAGCAGTATATCGAGGGACGCGAGCTCTATGTCGGCGTGCTCGGCAACAACCGCCTGCGCGTCCTGCCGGTGTGGGAATTGAAATTCGGCAGCCTCGGCGGCCAGGGCGCGCGCCAGATCGCCACCCGGAAGGCCAAGCACGATCTCGACTATCAGGAACGCGTCGGCATCGTCGACGGCCCGGCCACGGACCTCGCGCCGGAGGTCTATGCCCGCATTCAGCGCACGGCAAAACGCATCTACCGCATCCTGGAGCTCGACGGCTACGCCCGCATCGACTTTCGCCTCACCGCCGACGGCACGCCCTATTTCATCGAAGCCAATCCAAATCCCGAAATCGCCAGGAGCGAGGAGTTCGCGACCGCGGCGGCGCATGACGGGATTGAATATGCGGACCTGCTGCAGCGGATCGTGATGCTGGGGATCAGCCGGGCCAAGGCGGGGGCGTCGGTGGGGTGAGAAGAAACGGGTGCTGTGCCGAAGCGTCGCGTCCAAAAGAAGTTTGACCGCTGAATGTCTGTCCCCCACCTCACCATCTACTACAACACCCGCTGCCCCGTCTGCGACGCCGGCATCGACTGGCAGCGCAACAGGCTGCTCGCGGCGGTGCGCGCGGGCACGATCGAATTCAGGGATATCAACGAGGAGCCCGAGGCGCTGGCGCGCTATGGCGCTGACGTCGACGATGTCAGGCGGCGGCTACATGCCACCGATGAGGCCGGCCGGCTCATCGTCGGTGCGGATGTTGCGGTCGCACTTTGGAGGCTCACGCCGGGGCAGGGGTGGCTCGCCGCACTGTTCGGCAATCGCGTGATGCTGCCGGTCACGCGCTTCGTCTATGACCGCTTTGCCGATTTGCTGTTTGCCTGGAACAAGCGCCACGGGCGCTGGTGAAGCGCGATCACGCGTCCTGGTGCCGATCTTTTTTCTTCTTGGCGCCGGTCCGGCTGATTTCCTTGATCGCGAGCGGCGGGCGGCCGCTTTTCTCGGCGATGTCGCGGTCCTGTTCCATGATGTAGCCGCGCGCCGGCTCGTCGCCGTCGAGGCCGCCGAGCAGCTCGGACGGCACGCGCCGGTTGGAGCGCTGGGAACCGTCTTC
Organism: uncultured Alphaproteobacteria bacterium; assembly: GCA_963816655.1. Classification (GTDB taxonomy): domain Bacteria; phylum Pseudomonadota; class Alphaproteobacteria; order Rhizobiales; family Xanthobacteraceae; genus Bradyrhizobium. The sequence goes on from CAWFLW010000030.1 coordinate 44,450, forward strand.
ATAGACGACGTCGAAAAAGGCAAATTCGCCTTTGGGATTGGTCCCGGGTTTTTTGGCCATGGGCGGCTTGTGGTCGATTACGGCGCTTCTGTCAAAGCAAATTGCGCCATTGCGTTCGCGTTTTCAGCATACCAAACCTGCTTTCAAAACGGCACTTGTTGAGACATGATGGGACTGTTGCCGGCGCCAAACACGAGGATTTCTTGATGATTTGGAAGCGGATCAGACGGGCTTGGGACTTCGGCGACCAAGGCTTAAGCAATAGTGGCTGGACGCCGATCGACCAAACGCCAATTCCCTTGAGCGCCGGCCGCATCTGGCTGGCGGACAATGACGGCAACATCCGGCGCGCGCTGGCCTGGACCTGGGGAATCCTGAAGCGCCGCGAGCCGCACAAATATCGCTGGTGGATGAAGCGCGCCAATCACGCCAGGGAGCCCACGGCCGAGGCCGTTGCGGCCCTCAAGGAGTTGCGGCAGGCTGGCGGCTAGAGATGACGGCACGCCGGTCCTCGCAATGACGCAGCCGGCAGCCATATCACCAAGCCAAGGGAATTTTTGATGACCAAGAGCAACGGATCTGCAGCCTCTTTCCTGGGGCTCGCGATGCTCGCATGTTCGATCCCGCAAGCCTTTGCCGCCACCTGCGGCAACTCGGCCGGCGGCTATGAGGGCTGGAAGCAGCAGTTCGCCGGCGAGGCGAGGGCGAAGGGCATCAGTGCCAACACCATCTCCGCGCTGATGGCGACCAACTACGCGCAGGCGACCATCAATGCCGACCGCGGCCAGCGCAGCTTTCAGCTCTCGCTCGAACAGTTCCTCGCCAAGCGCGGCGCCTCCACCATCGTCGCCAAGGGGCGGCAGTTGAAGGCGTCGCAAGGCGCGCTGTTTGCCTCGATCCAGAGCCGCTACGGCGTGCCGCCGGGGCCGCTGCTGGCGATCTGGGGCATGGAAACCGGTTTCGGCACCCAGCGCGGCAACCAGAACATGCTGGCCTCGATCGCAACCCTTGCCTATGACTGCCGGCGCTCGGAATATTTCACCGAGCACCTCTACGCGGCGCTGCAATTGATCGATCGCGGCGCGCTCTCGCCCTCGCAGCGCGGCTCCATGCATGGCGAAGTCGGCCAGACCCAGTTCATGCCCAAGGCGATTTTGGCCTATGGCACCGGCAATCTGGAAAATTCAGCCAACGCGCTCAACTCGACCGCCAACTTCCTGCGCGCCCATGGCTGGAAGCCCGGCGCCGGCTATCAGCCGGGCGAGCCGAATTTTGCGGCGATCCAGGCCTGGAACGCGGCGGGCGTCTATCAGAAGGCGATCGCGCTGATGGGCCGGCAGATTGATGGCGGGGAGTGACATCACTCCGCCGTCATGGCCGGGCTTGACCCGGCCATCCACGTCTTTGGGACCGCAAGCAAGAAAAACGTGGATGCCCGGGTCAAGCCCGGGCATGACGAAATGTGTTGGTGCGCCGACGTTCCCTCTACCGTCATTGCGAGCGAAGCGAAGCAATCCAGCTTCCCTTCGCTGCGACAGGCAAGCTGGATTGCTTCGTCGCTTCGCTCCTCGCAATGACGGGTTCGCTAAGGCGCCACCAGCTCCACCCGCCTGTTCAGCGCGCGCCCGCTGTCGCTCGCATTGGAGCCAACCGGCGCAAGAAAACCGACACCGGCGGTGCGCAGGCGCGCCGATGCAATGCCAAACGATCGCGCCAGTTCGGCCGCCACCGCCTCCGCGCGCCTTCGTGACAAATCGAGATTGTAATCATAGGCGCCCTGGTTGTCGGTGTGGCCGACGATGAACACCGAGAGCTGCGGCTGGCCCGCAAGCAGCTTTGCGATCTGCTCCAGCGTCGGCCGGCTCTCCGGCTTCACCACCGCCTTGTCGGTGTCGAAATAGATGCCGTAGAGCGCGATGTGTCCGGCCTCGCCGAGGCCCTTTTGCATCGCTGCCGCATCCACCATCTTGTTCTGGATCGCGCCGAGTTCGGCCACGACCAACTGCGCGTAGATCTCGCGGTTGTTCTCGCTCACCAGCACGCTGGCAAAAATCTCGCGGCCGCCCTCGGCCTTGCGGCCGGCAAAATAACGGTAGTTGAAGCCGTCGATCCACATCTGCGGGATCGGCAGTGAGTCGACCGCCTCGCTGAACGGGATGCCGCCGCACGCATCGGTCTCGCAGGTGAGCAGCGTCTCGAACCCGGCCTTGGCGAGCTGCGTCTCGAAATTGCGCGACACCTCCAGGATGGAAGGCCCCGGATTGCTGCGATAGGCAATGCGAATGATGCGCCCCTCCAGCCGCCGCGCGTCCGTGGGCTTGCCGTCCTTGAAGGCGGCCCCTTGCATCCGCGCCGCGTCAAAATCCTTCACCTGGTAGCCGGTGATGACACTGCCGCCGAAGCGGCCGATGCCGGGATAGTCGCGGGAGCCCGCGACATCGCGCGCCGCCTGGGCGTGGGCGTCGGTCGCGAGGAGGGAGGAGCGAAGATGAGCAGCTCCGAAGATCTTGCGTGCAAAGGCGCATGGGTCTCTCGGCTGGTTTGGGAAGGAGGGCGCCAATCATGAGTGTCGGGCAGGGCGGGCCAGGTTCTGAAACTGATCGACAATTGCGATGGCGTTTTGACGGCGCAGATTGCGGGGGAGAGGAGGTAGGCCACAGAACTCGTAGGGTGGGCAAAGCGAAGCGTGCCCACCTTCGCGAGCACGGCCGTGAAGGTGGGCACGGCGCAAGTGCGCCTTTGCCCACCCTACGAGTCTGATGGTCGGTCGCTGGTCCCTCCACCGTCATGCCCGGGCTTGACCCGGGCATCCACGTCTTCTTTCCGGGTGGCCGCAAAGACGTGGATGGCCGGGACAAGCCCGGCCATGACGACGACTGCCATCCCATGCCATGATCGCCCCAACATCACCCAGGGATTCGCATGCGCCTCATCCGCCTCGCCATTTTGCTCCGCCGCCATCCTCGCCGCCAGCCCCGCGCTCGCCGCCCGCTGCGGCGGCGATTTCAACACTTTCGTCCGCAACATCTCGGCCGAGGCAGCGGCCGCCGGCGTCTCGCAGGACGTGATCTCGCAGGCGCTCGGCGGCGTCACGCAAGACCCGGCCGTGCTCGCCTTCGACCGCCGCCAGCGCGGCACTTTTCAGAAAACCTTTGAGCAATACGTCTCAACCCGCGTCGGCGCCGGCCGCATCAATGGCGGCCGCGCCATGCTGAAACGCCACGCCGCGCTATTGTCGCAGATCGAGCAGCGCTTTGGCGTGCCGCGCCAGATCATCGTCGCGATCTGGGGGCTGGAGAGCGATTTCGGCAAGGGCGACATCGGCAAATTGCCTGTGTTCCGCGTGCTCGCCACCATGGCGCATGATTGCCGCCGCACCGAGCTGTTCCAGGGCGAGCTGATCGCCGCACTCAAGATCGTGCAGCGCGGCGACCTCGGCCTGTCCGACATGATCGGCGCTTATGCCGGCGAGATCGGGCAGACGCAATTTCTGCCGTCGTCCTACATCAAGTACGGCGTCGACTTCGACGGCAACGGCCACGTCGACCTGCGCCATTCCATCCCCGACGTGCTGGCCTCCACCGCCAACCTGCTCAAGGTAAGCGGCTTCAAAATGGGCCAGCCCTACGGTGAAGGCACCCCCAATTTCGAAGCCATGCGCGAGTGGAACCGCGCGGTGATCTACCGCAAGACCATTGCGTATTACGCCGATCAGCTGGTGGGAAGATAACTCTCGTCATTCCGGGGCGCTGCGCAGCGGCGAGCCTCAAATGCGCAATTGCGCATCGGGGAATCTCGCGCGGCAAACTCAACTGTCGTCGCGGACAAGCGAAGCGCGATCCGGGACCCATAACCACAGGATCAGGTTGTTCGGAACGACTGGGGCTCCAGCCTTTTCCAACAACGCCACCCTGTGGTTATGGGTCCCGGCGTTCGCCGGGACGACAGCCGAGTGAGTGGCGCGAGCGCGCCTCTGTCTGCCGAAGCCGGATCACTTCGCCGCCTGCGCTGCCCGCTTCTCGAGACGCCGCTGCAGCACCTTGAAATACGTCCCCGGCCGGAACCGCTGCAGCAGGTCCATGAACCTCGCGTCGCCGCCGATCAGGATGCGCGGGGCGTTGTTCTCGATGCCGGTGATGATGGTTTTCGCCGCATCCTGCGCCGTGGTCTTGGCGAAGTCGTTGTCGAAGCGCTCGATCGCCTCCGCGCGACGGGCGTTGTCGGTGACGGCGACGCCAGTGCGCATGTTGCGCACGATGTTGGTCTTGATGCCGCCGGGATGCACCACCGACAGCTTCACCGGGCTCTTGTTCAATGCCAGCTCATGCCGCAGCGCCTCGGAAAAACCCCGCACCGCGAATTTCGCGGCGCAATAGGCGGTCTGTCCGGGGGGCGCGATGATGCCGAAGATCGAGGAGATGTTGACGATGTGCGCCGCCTCGCGGCCCGAAAGCTGCGGCAGGAAGGCGCGCGTGCCGTGCACCACGCCCCAGAAATTGATGTTCATCAGCCATTCGAATTGCGCCTGGTCGATTTCGTTGAACTGGCCGAGCAGGGCCACGCCGGCATTGTTGATGACGATGTTGAGCGAGGGATGCGCCGCAATGGCGGCTACCGCAAAGGCCTCGATCTGCGCGGGCTCGCTGACATCGAGGCGGTGCGTCGTCACCTTGCGCCCGCTCTCGGCGAGCTCGGCGGCCACCGCCGAAAGGCCGGCCTCGTCGCGGTCGGCGATCGCAAGATCACAGCCGCGCGCAGCCAATTCCAGCGCCAGCGCGCGGCCGATGCCGCTTGCAGCCCCCGTCACCGCCGCCGCACTTCCTTTTATCGCAGTCATTGCAGCACTCCATGCAGACCAGAAAGCGGGCAGGGGGCCACAGCCTCCCCGGTTCCATCGCTTTTGTCAGATTGGAACCGAACCATCCAGCGATTTCGGGTCTTAACTTAAGTTACCCGGGCGGGGTGTTTTTGACGGGAGGCGACCATGGGCCAAGCAAAACCATTCCGAGCCACCGCACTGGTCGTCGAGGACGACCCGATGCAGCGGGAAATGATCAGCCTGTCTGCTGGAAGAGAGCGACTTCGATGTCATCGAATGCGAAAGCGCGGAAGCCGCAAGCCTGGTGCTGCAGCGGCAGGCCGGCAAGATCGCGCTCGTCATGACCGACGTCAGCCTCGCCGGCACCATGAATGGCGTGACGCTCGCGCATGTCGCCAAACGCTACGATCCGCAGCTCGAGGTCATCGTCACCTCGGGCAGCCCGGTGCCGCAACCCCTGCCGGACGGCGTGGAATTCTGGTCCAAGCCATGGGCGCCGCTCGACGTCATTCGCCTCGCCGAGCGCAAATCGGCGGCGTTGCAGGCCGAGCAGAGGGGGCGTCCGCACAAGCATTCGTGAGGCGGGGAGGTGCGGCTTCCGCGGGCCACCGCGGCATGGTATTTCCCGCCCATGACGCTGTCATTCCTGCTGACCTCGCTGATCGTCGTCGCCTCGCCCGGCACCGGCGTGCTCTACACGCTCGCCGTGGCGCTGGCCCAGGGCTCGCGCGCCAGCGTGGCGGCCGCGTTCGGCTGTACGCTCGGCATCCTGCCCCAGATGATAGGTGCGATGCTTGGGCTTGCCGCCATCCTGCACACCAGCGCGCTGGCCTTTGCGGCGCTGAAATGGTGCGGCGTGGCCTACCTGCTCTACATGGCCTGGCAGGCGCTGCGCGAGACCGGTGCGCTGGCGCTCAGCGCCGCCCCATCCGCGAAATCGGGCCCAAAATCGGACCCAAAATCGCACCGTCGTGTGATCGTCACCGCGATCCTGATCAACATCCTCAATCCGAAACTGTCGATCTTCTTCCTCGCCTTCCTGCCGCAGTTCATCGCCACCGACGAGCCGCATCCGCTCGCGCGCATGCTGGAGCTTTCGGCAGCTTTCATGGCGATGACGTTTGCGGTGTTTGCGGTCTACGGCCTGTTCGCAGCCAGTGTCCGCGACCGTGTCATCTCGAGGCCCAGGGTGATGGCCTGGCTGCGCCGCAGCTTTGCCGCGGGCTTTGCCGCGCTCGGCGCCAAGCTGGCGCTGGCGGAGCGGTAGAGACCCCAAGAGATCCCCAAGAGATCCCTGAGGGATCTCCCAAGAATCAAAAAGGCGGGCCGCCGCCCGCCATCTTCCCAAACACACCAACACCAAATCCACTAACCGGATTGAGCGCCCGGGCGGAACGCGATGCGCTCCACCCGGGCAGAAGCAGTTACTTCTTCGCCTTGGCCTTCTTGGCCTTCTTCGCCTTGGCCTTCTTCGCTTTCTTAGCCATAGTATCCTCTCAAGGTTTAATGGATTGAACGCGACTCCGAGGCATGCATTGTGGCGGAGGGCCAACCTCGCAACATCCTCGCCACCATTTCCAACAGATTCGCGGCGTACTGCCGCCTGCTGTCACCGCGCTGTCATCGTGTTATCCACAGTTGTTATGCGTTTTTGGACGCATTTTTTGAAATTTTCATGCGCAACGCCCCTCGGTGTTCATTTCACGGTGGCGATCGCGCGCTGAAAACGTGCCCGCGCAAGGTTAACGCGACGCCAATATTTGCCGGTCGCGTGCATCGCACTAGGGGCCGGGGAAGCCGCCGTTCATCAATTTAAAACCACGGCGTGGATTCCTTAAGCCAAGTCAGACTCCATTAAGCGGCGCGGCTGCACCTTGTCGGCAAGACAACGGGGATTGTCTCGGGCGGCAACGTCGCAGGCAGGCTGCTCGATAACAGGGGAGACGGGACGTATTGCGTCCCGGGATCGCGATGCTCAGCGTTCCGACGCTTTGGACTGTATTCGTTATCAATTTTCTCGCGCTCGGCCTGATCTGGGCCTACGTGATGCGCAGCTATCCGACATTCGAGGCAGCGCGGTTCTGGACCGCTTCCTCCTTCGCGGCCGCCGCCGGCGCTGCCCTTGCCATGGGGCGGGTGTTCTTTCCGGACTCGCTGTTGCCGCTGTTGTCCGGCGGCACGATGCTGGTCTTTGCCGCATGCCTTGCCGCCATGGGCATCCGCCGCTTCTACGGCCAGCCGATCGATTGGCTGCGTTCCGCCCTGATCACGGGGCTGACCTTCGTCAGCCTGTCCTTCTTTATCGTGGTGCACGACAGCATGCCGGCGCGGGTCGCGATCTACACCGTCGCCCAGATCCTGCCGCTGGCGCTGTCGCTGAAACTGCTGCTGGCGCCGCCGGATCGCCGCATCAACGCCGGGGCCCGGCTCGCCGGCATCGTCGCGATCCTGATCATCGGCATCTATTCCCTCCGCCTGCTCGGAGGCCTCGTGCGGCTCGGCGGCGATTTCTCCTTCGTGCAGTTCAACCAGTTCCAGTCGGCGCTGATCCTGGTGCTGGTGTTCCTGTCGATGGCGCTGAATTTCGGCTTCCTGCTGATGGCGATGGATCGCCTGCGCAACGAGGTCGCCGATCTCGCGCTGATGGACGACCTCACCGGTGTCGCCAACCGGCGCCACCTGCTGCAGCGGCTGACCGAGGAATGCGCCCGTTCGGAGCGATCGGGCGAGGCGTTTGCGCTATTGGTGATCGACCTCGACGGCTTCAAGGGCATCAACGACACCCACGGCCATGCCGCGGGCGACGCCTGCCTGCAGCATTTCACCCTGATGGCGCAGACGCGGCTGCGACCCGGCGACATGCTGGCGCGCACCGGCGGCGACGAATTCTGCATCGTGCTGCCGTCCTCGACGCAGCGCGAGGGCGCCATGATCGCCCGCCGCGTGCTCGACGTCTGCCGCGCCGATGCCGAGCAGTGCATGGGCGGCGATATCCCGATCTCGGTCTCGATCGGCGTGGCGCAGTGGACGCGCACGATCGGCGCCTTCCCGGACCGGCTGATCGCCGCTGCCGACGAGGCGCTCTATGTCGCCAAGAAGGACGGCCGCAACCGCTACGCCACGCTGGATGGTTCGCCGCCGCTCGCGCCCGAACTGCCGACGGCTGCTTTGACGGCGGCCGAGCTCCAGGCAGAGCTGCGCAAGCTCGCTTAGCGATAGCGTTTTCAAGCGAAGTGGGTACCGGTTCGCGTGAAGAAAACGCGTCAATCAAAAAGAACCGTGGTAAGGCAGGAACGTCACCGGATACTGCCGTCCATGAAACGTCACCTGCACGCGCTGGCGCTGCTCGCCATCGTTCTCGCTTCCCCCGCCGCCGCGCAATCGCCCGACCTCGCGACCCTGGCGCGCACTGCGGGCACGCCCGAAATTCCCGGCCTGAAGATCGTCTGGCTCGCGCCCTGGGGCGACGTGGCCAGGGCCCATCCCTGGAAGAACATCATCGTGCACCAGACCGAAGGCCCGGCCGGTTCGGCCAGGGGCGGGGCGCAGTTGCAGAACAAGAGCCCGACGCGGCGCGGCGTCATGGTCTGGGTCGAGACCGACGGCACGGTGTACTGGGCGGTGGCGGAGGACCTGATCCCCACCCATGGTGACGGCGCCAACCGCAACGACAACAAATACATCGACAACGGCCCGACCTTCCGCCAGGTGGTCGGCAACGTCTCCGTCGGCGTGGAATTCGCCGGCAATTTTCCCGATGTCACCCGCGGCCCGACCGAGGCGCAGGTCGCGGCGTGGAAGGTCCTCGTCAAGGTCCTGCGCGCGCGTTATCAGATCCCGCTCGATCGGGTCTATGCCCACAACTGGATCGACTACAAGGACGCGCGCTATTGCGAGGGCTGTGCACTGGCAAAAATGGCGCGGGAGTGGGGCGAGTAACAGGGGCGCAGGTCGACGCTTGCACCGCTGTCGTCCCGGCGAAAGCCGGGACCCATACGCCGTGACGATTTTTTTTGGCACGCTGGTGGTCGGCTTTCCCTCGACAACAACGCCCTGTGGTTATGGGTCCCGACCTTCGCCGAGACGACAGCGAGTTTGATGGCACGGCTTCGTGCACCTCAGCCGCGCCTTGGTTGACCGGCCGTGCCGGTTCGATCACTCTGCATCCGAGGATTTGGGGGAGGGATTGATGACGAGCCTGTCGATGACGGCCGCCCGGCCATGGTGCAGCGGTACACGAACCGTCGGCAAAAAGACCATCGGTGTGTTGCCTGCGCTCGCACTTTTGCTGTCCGCCTCGCTGCTGGTGGCGCTGGAGATACCGAGCAAGCCGTTCCTCGACAAGAACAGCTTCTATCTCTCCTCGGCCGGCTTCCGCGTCCAGCTCGCCAACGACGCTGCGGCGAAAAAGGCGATGCACGCGCTGCCGCCGCACCGCTTCGTCGTGCACCGCACCGGCAACGACGTGCGCTACCTCTACGCCGAGCCGAACCATTGCTCCTGCATTTTCGTCGGCACCCAGAGCGCCTATGACAGCTACCGCGGCATGCTGGCGCGGCCGGTCGACCAGCCCGACTATGTCGCGCCCGACTACAAGACGCAGGCCGGCGCGCTGCTCAATGGCACGCCCTACGACTACAGCTCGCTGAGCCAGGACGCCGCTGTCACGGGCCTCCTGCGCACCTGGTACTGATCCCAAAAACAAAAAGCCGGCGTTGCCGCCGGCTTTCGTTTGCTTGTTCGATGCGCCATCTCAGCGGCGCATGATCGCTCTCAGTGCGCGGCTTCGAGCGTCGCCGCTTCCTGCCTCGCAATGGTGCCCTTGACCGCGGACTGCACCTTCTCGAAGGCGCGGACCTCGATCTGGCGCACGCGCTCGCGCGACACGCCGAATTCGGCGGCGAGGTCTTCCAGCGTCATCGGCTCATCCGCAAGGCGCCGCGCCTCGAAGATGCGGCGTTCGCGCGGGTTGAGCACGCCGATCGCGCCGCTCAAAGCCTGGCGGCGGTGAGCGAATTCCTCGCTCTCCGCCATCAAGACTTCGGCGTTGGGCGAGTTGTCGACCAGCCAGTCCTGCCATTCACCGGTTTCGCCGTCGTCGCGGATCGGTGCGTTGAGCGACGCGTCGCCACCGAGGCGGCGGTTCATGTCGACAACGTCCTGATCGGTCACGCCGAGGCGCTTGGCGATGATCTTGACCTGGTCGGGACGCAAATCGCCCTCGTCCAGTGCGTTGATCTTGCTCTTCGCCTTGCGCAGGTTGAAGAACAGCTTCTTCTGGTTTGCGGTAGTGCCCATCTTCACGAGCGACCACGAACGCAGGATGTACTCTTGAATCGACGCCTTGATCCACCACATGGCGTAGGTGGCGAGACGGAACCCCTTTTCGGGTTCGAACCGCTTCACCGCCTGCATCAGGCCGACGTTGCCCTCCGAGACGACCTCGGAAATTGGCAAGCCGTAGCCGCGATAGCCCATGGCGATCTTGGCCACGAGCCTGAGATGGCTGGTGACGAGTTGATGTGCCGCGTCGCGATCGTCGTGCTCACGCCAACGCTTGGCGAGCATGTACTCCTGCTGGGGTTCCAGCATGGGGAACTTGCGGATCTCGGCGAGGTAACGGGAAAGGCCGGATTCTCCATTGAGAATCGGCAAGGTAGCTGTGCGGGCCATACTTGCGCCCTCCAGTGTTCAGGCCCCCGATAGCGGCGGGCCAGGCAGGTGACCGCTTTGTCAAAGCCGGTCAGCTTGCGATGTTCCGCGCTGGATATTCAGCGCAGGTGCAATATACACCAAATCGCGCCAGATAGGGAAGGATTGCTGACGTCACGTCCCCGTGTGGCTGCTATAACCTGTTGGCATAGCAAGCCTTTTCCGGACGGCCTGCGTCATAGCGCCGCTTTCAGGGTTCTCTCCAATAGGAGCAAATCCTCCGGCAAGCCCGTCTCCCAGTGAAGAATTTCTCCTGATCTCGGGTGCTCCAGGACCAGCAGGTAAGCATGTAGCGCCTGCCGGCCGAGGGCGGCCAGGGCCGCCTGCGCCCCGGTTCCAAGGTGGGTGGCCTTGGTCTTGAAATGGGGGCCATAGACGGAATCGCCCAACAGAGGGTGGCCGATATGGGCGAGGTGCACCCTGATCTGGTGGGTGCGCCCGGTCTCGAGCTGGCAGGCCAAGAGCGAGGCGACCGGCTTGCCGTCGCGGCCCGAAAACACCTCGCGGATTTCCCAGTGGGTGACGGCCTCGCGGCCGCCCTCGCGCACCGCCATCTTTTCCCTTGCATGAGGATGCCGGTCGATCGGCGCATCGACGGTGCCGCGCTGCCGGCCGGGCACGCCCCAGGCAAAGGCGAGGTAGCCGCGCCGCATCTCGCCGGTGCGGCCATGGTCGGCGAATTGCGCCGACAGCGAAGCGTGCGCGGCGTCGTTCTTGGCGACCACCATCAGCCCTGACGTGTCCTTGTCGAGCCGGTGCACGATGCCCGGCCGCTTCACGCCGCCGATGCCCGAAAGGCTGTCGCCGCAATGGGCGATCAGCGCATTTACGAGCGTGCCGGTTTCATGCCCGGCGGCGGGATGCACGACGAGGCCCTTCGGCTTGTCGATGACGATGATGTCGTCATCTTCGAACACGATCGTGAGCGCGATGTCCTCGCCCTTGGGCTCCGCGGGCGTGGCTTCCGGCACGTCGATTGTGATCGAATTGCCGCGCCCGACATGATAAGCGGGGTCGCGGACGGCGGCGCCGTTGACGGTCACGGAACCGGCCAGGATCAGCGCCTTCAGCCGCGAGCGCGACAGGTTTTCGATAGCGCCCGCCAGCACGCGGTCGAGCCGGGGCGAGCCTTCGTCGCCCGCGACCGTGACGATGAGCCTCTCGCTGCCGTTTGAAGAAGTGTCCTGCAAAGAAGAACCTTATGACCGAAGCCGCTATTCCCGAACCGTCTCCCGAACAGGCCGCGTTGTTTGCGCGGGTGCGGCGGATGATGCTGATCGCGAGCGCCACCACCGCGATTGCGGTTGCGGCCGTGCTGTTCGCCGTCGGTTACCGCCTTTTCAAGAGCGAGGGAAGCGTGACGACGGTGGCAGGCGACGTCACCGCCGCCCTGCCGAAGGGCGCCAAGATCGTCTCGACCGCGGTTGCCGGCGAGCGGCTGGTGGTGACGCTGGAAATCGCCGGGTCGATCCAGATCCGCACCTTCGACGCCAAAACGCTGAAACCGGCCGGGACGCTGAAATTCGTTAGCGAACCCTGAGGGGTTCTCTCGCCCGGTCATGGCCGGGCTTGACCCGGCCATCCACGTCTTCCCTTTTCGGCACCTAAGACGTGGATGCCCGGGTCAAGCCCGGCCATGACAAGCGGACGCGTTCCGCCTTGCAGCAACCCGATTTCAACGCTATTCCCTGAGGCGCACGCTCCCTTCGTCTAGCGGTTAGGACGCGGCCCTCTCAAGGCTGAAACAGGGGTTCGATTCCCCTAGGGAGCGCCAATGATTTCAATGGCTTATACAAGAGCCGCCAAATAGTCGTCTCTTGGGTAAGCGCTGGGTAAGCAGGCCGAAGCGGCTTAATACGCTCGTTGGATTTTTGTGCCATTGGCGCTCGAAGGAGAAAATCGGATGACTAAGTTTCGGCACTTGATCTGGATGGTAATTGCCGCTGTTGGACTGATGCTTTCGGTGTCGCAGGGCCAAGCGCAGCTGCGACAGCCTGACGTCGGCGACCAGCCAGGATTGGTCGCCGATGATTCCGTGGAGCTGGATCCGGAATTCAGGAAGACGGCGGTGCTCTACCGCACCAATGAGGCGCCGGGCACTATCATCGTCCAGACCGCAGAGCGCCATCTCTATCTAATCCAGGGCAACGGCCGCGCGCTGCGCTACGGCATCGGCGTCGGCCGCGAGGGTTTCACGTGGCAGGGGCTCGTCAACATCACGCAAAAGAAGGAATGGCCGGATTGGACGCCGCCGCCGGAAATGATTTAACGCCAGCCCTATCTGCCGCGCTTCATGGCCGGCGGTCCAGGTAACCCGCTCGGCGCGCGCGCGATGTATCTCGGCACCACCGTCTATCGCATCCACGGCACCAACCGGCCCGACACCATCGGCACCGCGGTTTCATCCGGCTGCTTCCGGCTGGTCAATACCGACGTCGCCGACCTTTACGAGCGCGTGCCTGTCGGCACCAAGGTCATCATCCGGCAGAAGCCAGAACTGTAACTGCGACGTTCGCTGCCCCTTTTAGCCGTTTTCATTTCGGCGGAGACAGTGAGAAGGGCAGCATCGTGTGTCTGCGCGCAGCAGTGTCTCGAGGGCGTGAGAAAAGCTAAAGCGGCCTCTCACCTCGGCCCTGCGGTAGGAGCAAACCCAGTTCGCGAGCTCGTCGTCTAACCGAGGCGATGTGACGTCCAAGCTCTCTCGCCATAGCTGGCACTCTTTCCTTCCGCTGCGCGAGTTCGATCAGCAGCTTGGTTTCCTCTTCGGTCCATTTGCGGGGTTTCGCTGGCTCCATTGCTGTCCTCACTGAGGATCTAAACCTGCATCAGCTGCGACTGCGATTCGGGCGCGACGAAGGCGGACCCCCTTCACCCAGTGATTCTCGACCGAGCAAATCCAGTTACCGAGACGCAGCGGTGTCGAAATTTCTCAGCGGCTTCGAGTTGTAATTGTCCCATGGGACAATAGGAAATTCGTTGTGAAGGCCATAGTAACGACCGCGTTCGGCTCGCTCGCTCTCTAGCTGCAGCATCTCCTGCAGACCGAGACCGCTTTGCATCCTGATGTGGTGGAGGACTGCCGCGACGCAGATTAAACGAGTGACTGCGCCGGCGCTATAGCGCCAGCAACAGCGGATCAAGAAAGGCGGTTCGCGCCGGGGCGAGGCCGAACTTGACCGGATGTTGAGCGATGCGTGGAAGTGACATCGGTGCAGCAAGGGTCATTGCAGGCCTCGACCATCCGTAAAACGAACTTGCAGCATGGACACTCAAGCGAGCGAAGGTCGTAGCCCTTGGCTATAGGCTCCAGCGCGATCAAAACGCGCTCGACACGACATAGGTAGCAGTGCGGTTGGAGCAGTCTCATTCGACGAAGTATTACAGGCCTCCGGTAGCCCGTCTTGTTGAAATGGGACGATCTTTTGTTTTTTCGTGCCGTTGCAAAACGTGCCGGCACACGCCCCTCTCGACGTGTCGGCGCACGGTGAGCCTGCTTGCCTGACCAACACAGACCCGACCACGCGGGACAGCGCATGGCCGGGCCTCGGTGCGCCCCAAGCATTAACTTTGAGGAGGGACGGAGTGCTTTGCGTCGCTCCGATCCGGCTTCGGTTGATCTGGATGAAACATCCAAAACCGCGAAAGCCGTCACCGGGGTAGGGTCGGTGACGGCTTCCTACGCAGGAACAATCGACCGTTAGGCCGCAGCTCTATCTAAATCAGCTCGGCCTTAATTCTTCCTGACGCCTTAAAAGAGAGCCCCAGCAGCCTGGGGGCCATGAACGACGTTTTTGTGCATATCAGCGCCGTCGAGCGGGCCGGTCTTTCCAACCTCGCTGAGGGCCAGAAGCTCTCCTACGAGGTCAAGATGGACCCCAAGAAGGGGAAAGCCAGCGCCGAGAATTTGCGGGCTTGAAGGGCGCAAAGAAAAGCCCCAGCAGCCTGGGGGACCAGTGCCGTGGGGGCTAAGTCAACTTGGAGTTAGTAGTGATGTCCGGAATTGCGGGCCGGACGCCTGACAGTTACACCGACCGATTCGGTTTCCGTCGTCAGTCGTCGAGCCGTAGCGCTGCCCGGCGGCGGTGCCACCGCCGCCAGATACGCTGCATCGATTGCGTCGATCACACTAACCGCCGGTCGCCAAGCACGCCGCCGGAAAGACCGCCGCCACCGCTGACCTTGTCGAGGTCGGCTTCGTTGATCACGTCGGCAGATTTGTTCTGTACCCAAGAGGGTGCTGGGGTTGCCGGCACCTTATTGGGATTACGGACTTGTGACTTCTGCTTCATCTTGCTCTCCTTTGCTTTTGCTGCCGCTTCAAGCCGCAGCGCTTTGACTGTGAGGACGGCCCGGCGCCCTTTGGGCGGGTCAAATGCGCGACCGGGCTCGCGTTTCGGTGTCTTAGATGCGCCCCGGTCCTTGGGCTGTGAGGAGACTGACACAAGGGAGAACTTGAGCCCGACGTGCGCGGGCGTATCAAACGCGAAAGCTGCCACCGGGCTGACGACTTGGTGACGGCTCTACGCAAGCAACTAGCGGCCGTGTGGGGCCACAAGCCTAGTGAATCAGGTAGCTATTAAGGCTTCGTGTAGCGGCGCATCGCCCGCTTGTCGTCAGTCGTCGCGCCGGCGGGGTCTGCTGCTGGGGTTCTAAGGGCGAGCCTGTCCGTCACTAGGATTTCCAACTTAGTCGCCTAGCGTTCCCGCGACGCACTCCAAGAGTTCTAGTTGATCCAATTGTGTGGTCAATCACATTCGCGCTGACACCCGGCCCGTTCTTGGCCGTGGATCAGGCGTCGCTATGACGGTGATGCGGCTAGTGCAGCCGTTCCCGATATCGGGGCTTGTTGGACGGCTCGCAAGCGCCTTTTGTGCTAGAGTTACGCCTGCGGCGCAGCGTTTCTGCAATCTGTCGGACGTTAAAAAATTTCATCCAACTATCGATGTATAACAAGATACTTCCTATCACCGGAGCAAACGCTTGCCGGCCAGCGTTTTGGAATGGCGGTCGCATCGGGGTGAAGGAATTCCTTCACCTGATTGTTCGCAGTCACAATCCCGTGTGCGGATGTGCAAAATTGAACAAAGTCGCGTCCATTGCCCATGCTACGCTCCACCAATGACACAGACCGAAGCCAAGATGCGTATCCTTGCCCAATGGCGAACGTGGATTTGCCAACAACAAGCTACGGCCCCTCGTACAGCCCAACTCGGCTTGTTGTTCTTTGGAGATGTCCAGCGACTACATCCCGAGATGCTGGAATTTGCGTCGGAGGACGACAAGTGGCAGATCGTGAAGGGCTGGCTTACGAATGCCATGCTCATCAATATGACCCGTAGTTTAGCGCACCCAACGCAAACCGTGTTTAGGGTCAAGACGCCAACAGCCGCTTTTTATTAATAGCCTTCAATCGAACAACCGACAGCGAGATTTCCTGACCCGGCTCGTTGATGTGATCTACGCGGATTATGGAAACATAGACATGCCCCGGCAAAGTGCCGAACGAAAACAAACAAGATTTCTCCGAATTGACGGACCAGGAAGAGACTGGCACCAGAAATTCATTGTAATCGAGACGCTTGGTCTTTTCCCCACCAACAAATTGGCCGCCTGCGAGGCCGCCCTTAACGACTAAATGCACGCCCTCGCATTCTTCCCCTTTGGACTGCTTGAATTTCTGTAGGCTTGCTGCGGTGATGCGCAGATCGTACGCATTCCAGACCGAACCGACCTTGATCGTGACATCAAGGACATCCACCGTCGCGTTGTACACGTCGTCGTTTTCGGCCGCGCTCTTGGCAGATGATAATGCGGCGCTCGCTCCAAACATGCGGCCCGCCTGAAATATTAGGAACGCAGCGAGTGGCACGACAACAATCGGCCATAGCTGCAATAGGTTCATGTGAGCGTTGAGCTGCGGCCACGCTATTACAATGCCAACGACAAGCGCCAGGACAGCTACAACTAGCTGCGCGATTTGCCCTTGGTTGGAGAAATACTTTCCCGACATTAGTAGTCCCAACCCCTTGTTCCCAACAGGCACATTGCACGGATTTCAACCTTTAAGACAAGAGGCTGGGTGGCCCTACTAGTGCAACAACGCCCCCGCTCGATCTGCGATGGCCCGCAAACGACGCGCGAGGGGCCCTACAGCAATCTGCTCCGGCCTAACGTACTTTCGGACTCGCCAGGCCATGGCGGCATCCCGCGAAGGGAGCGGGTGAAGGAGGGGTCGCGCTCAAGAGGAACGACGCGGTCGATTGTACTGGTGCGCAAAATGAAGGGTGCGAAGACCGCGCTTACGTCTGAAGTCTGCTTTTGGAAGTCGTTGAGTAAAGACCGGCCTCTGCCCTGGCCTCTCGCCTCGCTCAGGCCATTTTCGACCGGTCGATGCTGGGGAGCTTGTGATTTCCATACAGCTCCCTCAGTTTTGTCTTCAGGAGTTTTCCGGTCGCGCCGTGCGGAAGATCATCGACGAACAGCACGTCATCCGGCATCCACCATTTGGCGATCTTGCCTTCGTAAAAGGCCAGCAGGTCGCTGGCAGTAAGCTGTGATCCTTTCCGCCGCACCGCAACCACCAGCGGGCGCTCGTCCCATTTCGGATGCTTGACGCCGATAACAGCCGCCTCGATAACATCGGGATGCGCCATCGCCAGGTTTTCGAGTTCGATCGAAGAGATCCACTCGCCTCCGGATTTGATGACGTCCTTGGAACGGTCGGTTATTTGCATGTAGCCCTCGTCGTCGATAGTCGCGACGTCGCCGGTAAAGAACCAGCCATCCTCCCTCTCGCTTTCCGGCATCTTATAGTAGGCGCGGGCAATCCATGGCCCGCGGATCACGAGGTCACCGAACGCTTTGCCGTCATGCGGCAGTTCGTTGTTGTCGCCGTCGCGGATGCCGATCTCGACCCCGAATACGGCACGGCCCTGCTTGACCTTGCGGTCAAAACGCTCGTTCTTCGGCAGGGCCTTGTGCTTGGGAAGCGCTTTCGAGATCGTGGCGACCGGGCTCGTCTCGGTCATGCCCCATACGTGTAGCACCTCGACGCCGTAGTCGTCCTCCAGCGCTTCCATGAGGGAACGCGGGCAAGCTGTACCTCCGATTAGTACGCGATTGAGTGTCGAGGGCTTAACGCCCGCGCTTTGCAGATATTGAACATAGCCGAGCCAAACGGTCGGGACGCCGTTCGCAAAGGTGACGCCGTTCTCCTCGAACAGCCGGTGCAGGCTTTCGCCATCGACCTTCTGTCCGGGCATCACGAGCCTTGAGCCCATTGCCGGTGCGCAATAGGGCATGCCCCAGGACATCGCGTGGAACATCGGCGAGATAAACGCGACTGTGTCATTCAACGAGATCCGGCAGGCGTCGGGCAGCGCTGCCGCGAAAGAATGCAGTACGGCACTGCGGTGGGTGTAGAGCACGCCCTTTGGATTACCCGTCGTTCCCGACGTATAGCAGAGCCCGCACGCCGTGTTCTCCTCGAGCTGCGGCCATTCATAGGCATCCGATCGTCCTGCCAGAAGATCCTCATAGGACGGAAAATCACCAGCGTCCGTGGCTTTCGCATCCGGCGCTTCGCCAAGATAAATCCACCTCTCGACGGTCGGACATTTTGGCATCAACGTCTTGACGAGATCGACGAAGGTAAGATCGAAGAACACCATGCGATCTTCGGCGTGATTGATGATGTAGACGATCTGTTCGACGAACAGTCGCGGGTTGACTGTGTGACACACGGCGCCCATTCCGGAGATACCGTAGTAGAGCTCCAGATGTCGATAGCCGTTCCACGCCAAGGTCGCAACGCGATCGCCCGGTTTGACGCCGAGAGAGTTCAGCGCATTGGCGAGCTGCGAGCTGCGGCTCAAGAGACCGGCATAGTTCGTGACGTGATCCGGTCTGTCGGGAATACGCGAGACGATCTCAACATCGGGAAAGGACTGCGCCGCGTGCGTCAGGATAGACGACAACAGCAGCGGTGTTTTCATCATCAAACCAATCATCGGAAACATCCTTTGACTTCAAAAAGATCGGGACAGGCGACGAAGGCCGTGTCGGATCTATGCGACCACCGCTACGTCACCCCACGTTCGAAAATACTGTAACTTCCGGCAAACTGTACATTTAGGATGGAAAGAGTTTAGAGAGCCGGGGACCGAGCGGACCGGCAGGGCTCCGCATTGCCAGCCCAGAATAACCTAGTTATTTTTCGCAAACCGAATAGCTGGCCGGGGAAGCATTGCACCTCAAACTCTCAAAACAATAGCGCCGAAGACCCATGCCAGCACTTTATATTAGAGTTTCGAGCGTAGAGTTTCGAGGTGCCTTATGGACGACGATTTCTACAAGCGGCAAGCTCAGCAGGTACGGCGAATTGCGGCCTTGGCAGACCCTTCAACCAAGAGGCGCTAGCTAGCTCTGGCCGACCGTTATCGAGGGAAAACCAAAGCGGCTCACTCCGCTCCCCACAGTTTCGGTAGGAACTCGCCCGAAGGGAAAATCGATACCAACCGCAACTAGTGGACAATAACTTCCAGGCTTTCCTGCGTTTTTGCTGAACGTCAACTTCTTTGTTAGGCCCGCACTACCGCTGGCCACGCGGCAGCCGCGCCGCCGACAAGTGCGATAAGCCCGACGCGCATTGCCTAGAACTCACGCAATGGCCCCCTTACCTACCTTTAAAATATCACCCGTTCTGCTATGGTGGATCAACAGGGAAAATCGCGATGGCCGATAAGACGGAGCAAGCCACTAACGGGGCAGACAAAACTGATCCCGATCAAGTCAAAAAACCGATCATCGACCAAGTGACTGATCTAGCAGCCGGCGCGGCGGGGACGATGGCTGAGACCGCCGTGAAAGCGGTTGCCACCAAGGCCAAGAAAGCCGTCGCCAAGCGTATTCCTAGCTCAGTGAAGAAGGCAGCAAAGACTGTTGCCAAAGCGGCGAGGGCCCCCAAGAAAACGGCTAAAAAGGTTGGGAAGAAAGTGCCCAAAACAGCCAAGAAGACAGCCAAGAAGGCGATGCCAAAAAGGGGGGCCAAGAAAGACGAAGAAGTCGTCAAAGAAAAAGGCGAGACGTCGCTGACATTTAACAGCGGGCCCTCGTAAGCTCGCTCCTGCTAGCAAAACACCCTGGTTGGAAGAAACTGCTTGATCACCGACAGAGCACCACGTCTAGGTTGCTTGGTGGATTAGGAGCTAACAGTCCTGCTCTGCTGATATGTCCCCAGCGCCCTTTGCAGGTACCCAGAACCATAGGGCATCATTCACATAGTTCAGATCAGGCCTCGATCTCGGATGGCGGCTAATGCTTTGGAGATGTCTCTTTTTCCTTGGACCGCAAGTGGCGAGCGATGCTCTCAACGGGAGTATCCTGTGCCAATTCTCGATTCTCCGCCTCCGTCGAGAGATGAATCTTAAAATGTGCCGCTATCTCATGGAGCGCCTTGAGAGTGCTGGTCGCTTCCTTTTCAGCCAGAAGATTGATCTGCAGGTCGAGGTGATTTCTTCGTTCCGACTGGCGATCCATCGAGTTTTGACGAATTAGAACGAAGGAAGTCAGAAATACTGCTTCAAGGGCAAGAACTGCGGACAGAAGCGGAAACGGATACGGATCGAAAGGCCGCGAAGCGGAGGCATTCCAAAAGAGCCATAAAACGACGAAGGCCGCTTGGATGATCACGAAGTAAGTCGTCCCAACGAACCAACCCACCTTATGGGAGACACGGTGAAGAAGGGGCAACCGTCGTTCGTCATCTTCTTCAAGCTTAAGAATTGCTTCGATGTTCTTGGCAACGGTCCCGTGCTCTATATGTGCCGTGCCCCTGACCGTCATGGCCAGTTATCCGGCAACACGATCGGCGGCAAGTCTCGCCTTCTTTCCCGTTCGTTGAACTGATTCTTCGCCTGCCTTTTCAGCCTCGGCCCGACGCTCGCATTTTGTCCTTATCTCCTCGAGTTCGTCGTCGGTAAGATGCTCAATTCCCACGAATGAATTGTGGGCGGTGCTGACACGGATCAGTTCATCAAGCTTCACTTGGATGGCAGCGCTGTCCCGGTTCTGGGAGTTCTGAATCAAAAAGACCATCAGGAAGGTGACGATGGTCGTACCCGTATTGATGACGAGTTGCCACGTGTCTGAAAAATGAAAAATCGGCCCTGATAGTGCCCACACGAGGACGATACCGGCGGCGATCAGAAATGTGAGTGCGCGGCCCGCAGCCTGCGATGTGCGGTTTGCGATCTCGCCAAACAGCTTTGCGGTTCTGCCGTGACCCTTTCCGTCGACGTCATGGACCGGACTTCCTACGCTTTGGCGCAGGCATCGTAACCTCCCGTGAGTTCTCCATTGAACGAATGAACGTCAAAAGCGCACGCAAGGTTCCACAACTGAAACCTCTTGCGAAGCGGTGAGGGAATGGCCAGCGTGGTACCGCTCGTACATTGCCTCCAAACGTTTCCGCCTCGGTGGCTAGAACTTCAGCGTAGTTCGAAGTCCGAGCACTGCCGCATTCTTCAACGGTCGTCCTGGAAAAGCTCCCGACGGAACCGTCGCCCCGCCGCCAGGATGGATGATGTATTGGAAGTTCGGCTGCACCGTCCATCCATCGCGAATCTGATACTGGTAGACGGCGGTGAGCAACCCTTCAAATGAGCGTTGCGGCCAAGTAAAGCGTTTATGAAATTGCGATAATCGTTGTCGAGCTGTTGAGCCCTCTTGGAAATGTGAGCATAGCCAGCTGCGATGCCGAATTTATCATCGGGGCGTTTTTCGGCCAGGCCTATAAACTCGATGCCGGCGTCGGCGTAGAGGTCGATTAGGTTGCGGTCAGCCGGTGCCCCTGAAATCCTGCCGAATATGCCGATGCCGCGATCGTCGCTATTCGGCACTCGATAGATTTGCTGCTCAAAGACCCCCCAGGCTCCAATATCACCCGACAGCTGGAGAGGTTCGCCGCTGCTGGTCGGCGCCGCCAACGAGACGCCGTTCGATGCATATCGTTGGTCTGGAAAATCTCCAAAATGCCGCCAGCCACCAACCTTGATTTGTCCGGTGAGGTTGGGATCGCCCTTCTTGTTGTTCCAGGCATACTGCAGTTGTCCCAACAGCAGGGGCGGATCATTGACCCGAAAGTTCACACCGTAGCGATTTCGCAATTGCGGATCTTCTGGTCCGGGGCCTGCCTGATTGCCATCGAAGATACCTCCTAATAACGAAAGCTGTTCGGTGACATTGATCAACACACGAGCTCCCATAGCCGCTAAGGGTGGTGAGGGCCCACCGCTCGGAAGGTCGGTTGAAGTGATTGCTGGCCACCCCATCGATGCGTTTGTCAGCACATCCGTGTATCTGGTGTTGAAGAACTCGCTGTCGGCCGCAAGCTGGCCAGCCTTCAGCGAGACTCGCTTGTTGCCCCACTGCTTCTCGAAATAGGCTTCGTATAGGCGGGTCGAGGGTAGCGCCTCGATGCCACTTACCACGAATAGGTTCTGAAGGCTGCCACGTGACAGCCCGCCACCGTGGATCTGAAACATGTTGGCATGAAAGGTAAACTGGTCGATACCGATCAATTTTTGCAGATCGACGTCGACCGCTAGGTTGAGCCGGCCTTCGTAGACTGCGCCCCTTTTTAGACCGCCCGAAAGGTTGCCTAAGGTCTCGCCGATATACGTTGCGGCGAACTTGATTCCATATTTTTGAAGAGGATTTGGCAGCAGACCAAGGGTCTTTTCTTCGATCGTGCTTTCGCCGGTGTCCGGATCAGCCGGCTTATCGTCGTCCGTCTTCTTATCTTCTTGTGCAATGACGACCTGAGAAAAAGCTATCATTGCACATATGGCGAAGAGACTAGAGCGCATGCCAGCCGTTCCTGCCGCTAGAAGGATTGCTGCTCCTGATGAGGCTTGTATCCTAACTGCGGCCATCGACATTTCAACCCCGGGCGCTGGGTTTCGAAGTGGTAACGAGCTTGGCTCTGCGGTCTGGTCTCTTCGTCAAATGCATAAAACGGCCCCAGCGGCGGGGCAGCGACTGGGGCCGTCCTTTTCATCGAATGCAATGTGGGGGACGTTGCACCCGGTAGTATCAGACCAAGCGCTCTCCGAGACAATCGTTCCATTTGTACGCAGGATCCCCGCCTGATTACGAGGTGTCATTCCTCGCCGACGAATTGGTTCAAATCAATCTGAAGGTCTTGGACAGCGTCCCTGCTTATTGCAAGACGAAGCACGCCATCCTCCGTTGAAATCTCCAAAACACCCACCGACGGGTCACTCGAGGACTTATGCAGAGCCGTATCTAAAATGCGCAAAGGAACGTCAGCTCGGATATAACCCTGTATTGGCTTATTCATGGCATCTTCCTCGCCGCCTACGATACGCGAACCTTTGGGCCGCTATTAGAGAGGAGCAACAGCTGCGTGCTATGGTTCCTCTAATTTTACTGGCCGGCGCGTTGTTTCAATTGGCTCGCGGCCGACCCGCTCATACTCGGCAATCACCTGCGCACCGATCAACAGGACCAATGCTCCGATCTCCACGCTCAACAGGACTGCGATTGCCGTCGTGAGAGAGCCGTAAACAAGTTGGATCTGCGACATCGTCGTATAGTACCATGCCAGAATGTGTCTCATCAGCTCCCAAAGGACCGTGGCGGTTACACCTCCAATTAGAGCATGACGCAAAGACGGTCGTCCCACCGGCATGACAAAATAGATTGCGGTCAGCAACAACATCTCACCGGTCACGCCTACGATATAAAGCAGAAAGATCGAAACCTGATCCAGTGAGCGCATCTGGCCTAGCACCACGATGCTTCGAGTCCCCACGAATTGGAGCACACCTGAAAGAACGGTGACGATCAGAAGCCCTACACCCAAGAAACAGGATGAACAGGTATGGCATCACGGCCGACACCAGAAAATGTCGCCGTTTAATTTTCACGCGATGATAAAAGATTACCGACATCGCATTCTCAAGAATTGTAAATGCCAGAGCACTAAAGAAAAGCATCGTGACGAACAGAATTCCTCCGATTACCTGTTTCTGAGCGAGGAAAGTCCGAACTTCCTGGACCAGGGCCGCTGATTGTCCGGGAACCACGAACTCGAGATACTCACTTAGGGTCAGGAGTAGGCGGTCTTCCGAGACGATATGAGAGAGCGCCATCAGAATGAGGATGAGCAGCGGGACTATTGATAATAGCGTGTAATAGGCCACGGCTCCTGCGAGCAGGACACCCTGGTTGGCGCGAAACTGCTTGATAACGGCCAGGGCAAAGGCGCCTGGTTGTTTTAATATCTTCTTTGCGGTTCGGCCTGCACCCACATCAGACCACGTCCGCTTTTTCAAGAAATTGAAGATACAATGGTTGTCGATTGTTTTTGAGTCCAGGCTAGTCCTCAAGAATTGATTTTGTGGCAACAAACACCTGTTCGGCGGTCCCCTTAATCGTTCCTTTTGCCCATGCCTGAAACACCGTTACGTAGGCACTTTTGTATGCTTCTTCGTCCGCGGAGAAAAATACGTTGTCAGTGTCTATGTCATAAACGAGCGCTCCTTTGTCGATGCAGATTTCTTCTATAAGAGCGAGACGTTCTTCATGTTCGGCCAAGTGGCGCTTAACAATGCTCATTGGAACTCCTAGAGGACAAGAAACGTACTTCAAACCCGCCCGCATGTGGAATAACCTTTTTTCAGAGCGATGAGGACTAATGGTACTTGATTTGAACGAGGTCATTTCTGTTTGAACAATTGATCATTATGGGCTCGCCACTTTTCGTCCTTAAGCCAGTTGTAGTCTTGGTCGGGCATGACAGGGACGGCCTTCACGGCTTCCTTCGTGACCAAGAGATAAAAGCTTGAACGGTCCTGTGAGACCTTCAGCAATTTGAGTGGGACAACTACGCTGTCTTTCCCGGCTGTGAAAAAGCCGCCTGAAGCTACGATCAAGTAGTCCCGACCATCCTTGGTGCCGAACACAATATTCCTGACCTCGCCCACTATTTGGTCGTCCGAGCTTCGAACTTCAGCGCCTACGATTTCGTCAGACCTCAAGTTCGGAGCGATGTTACTAATTTCTATCAAGGGTTTTGCGTCCTTTCTTCCGCGAGTTCCTAAAGGCAGCTCCGCGCTGGACCTTAGGTTCGCGGGCACTAGTCTGTTTATCTGCTTCGTCCTCATCGTTATCTCCAAGAGACCCCATGGGAGGACCGGCGATCAATTCGCGGATGTTTGCCAGCAGGCGCTCGCAATCATCGTGGCGCCCGTATGACCGAAGGGTAAACGCAGCGTCTCTGAGGCTCCGCAGATCGCGAACCGATTGACTGTTTGCTGGACCACGAAGTCGCGGATTGTGCAGTACGGCTTCTTCAAGACCGGCGTCGGCGATCTGGCAGTCAGCCTTGCACTGGCGCGATGGACGCCGCGCTTAAGAAAACTGCGAAAGCTAGTTTGAAGATCAAGGGACGCTCCTCGGTTAGGAAACTGAGACATTGCGCCAAAAGAAAATTCTCAATCGGCGGTGGATAGGCGAACGTTCGGGGGCGCTATTTAGGGAGGAGCAACAAGCGACCGCAGTTCGCTGATCATGTGAGGCACAGAATAGGGCTTCGAAAAGAATTGCGTTTCAGACGGCAAATCCGCATCATTCAAATGGGTTTTGCCGGAGACAATTATGATTTTGATGGGTGGCCATCGATGCCGGACGGCATGAGCGAGTTTCAGCCCATCCATAGTTCCCGGCATATCGATGTCAGTAAACATCACGGCGATATCTGCTCGACGTTCCAGTATTAGGAGGGCCTCATCCGCATTAGCCGCCTCCATGGCAACAAACCCCGCATCTTCTGCAAGCTCGACGGCGACCGACCTCAGGAGCCAATCATCCTCAACGACCAGGATAATAGGAACCGTGTTGTCGCTCATTGCGGCCCCCAAAGTAGCTGAGGGATTAATGTGCAAAATGAGGAGGTTAAGTTCGCCAGCGTGCCGAAGCACGCTACGGCCATTTTAAAACTGACTATTTGGAACGACCGCCCACCATTGGGGCACTATGGACAACACCCACAAGGAGAAACCGTTCCTGTCCGTACCGAGAATTGCGTCAAAGCAACTCTATTCGTTAGACAATCTACTGTTAAAGGCATAATCCGGGTTCTGCCGCGTATTCAGCACCATGGACCCAATGGACCCCGAGAAACCCAATCCTGTCGTCGAGGCTGTTCCAGACGGTCAAGTCGCAGCCGGGGTCCATACCGACCTCCGCCTTCGTCAGCAGGAAATTCTTGCGGAGCTAGGCGTCCTGGCCCTTCAAGGAACGCCGTTTCCCCAATTGCTGACTGAGACTGCAGCTTTGACCGCAGAAGGTCTCGAAGCTGAATTCTGCAAAATTCTTGAATTTCGACATGAAGAGGGACGCTTCCTCGTCACGGCGGGCGTTGGTTGGGGACCCGACGTGGTTGGCGTCGCAACGGTAGGCGCTGACCTAGAGTCACCAGCGGGCTACGCCTTAAGAACGGGTAAGCCCGTCATTTCAAACCACCTCGAAAACGAAGAGCGGTTCCGAACACCTGAACTGTTAGTAAGGCACGGTATCCGACGTGCAATGAACGTCATTCTTCAAGGGGACGGGTCGCCTTACGGTGTCTTAGAAGTTGATAGCCGCTCCGAAGGAGAGTTTTCAGTCAGGGACATTTCGTTTTTGCAAGGGGCGGCAAACCTTTTAGGAATGGCAATCGAGCGTCAGCGCATAGAGCAAAGTCTACGAGCGGCGGTCGAGCGCAATCAGCTTCTTCTGAAAGAAGTAAACCACCGTGTAAATAATAGCTTGGCGCTGGTGGCCAGTATGCTTCACTTGAAATCTTCAACGGTGAGCGATGAAGTCAAATCGCATCTTGATGAAGCCTCCAGTCGGATCGCGGCCATCGCCCGGGCTCACCAACGACTTTATCAAACCGAGATGTTCGAAAAGATTGATCTC
>CAWFLW010000031.1:0-31076 GCA_963816655.1 uncultured Alphaproteobacteria bacterium
CGCTGCAACTGGTAGGCATGCTGCACGGCATGGCCCGCCTCGTGGCGGAGGATGGCCATGCACTCGTGCCAGGTGCCGCCCTCGACCTCGAGCATCATCTTCTTCTCGAGCTTCATCAGGCGGGGATGGGCGAGATAGAACGGCACCGCAATGCCCGGCACACCAGCCGGGCTGAACCATTCGCTGGACAGCCACGCGTGCGGCCGCAGCCGGATGCCCCGCTCCGCGAGCTCTTCATTCAGGGTGGCGAGACAATCCTCGAGCCAGGTGCCGCCGAGCCTGACCCGGAGACTGCGGAGGCGCTTCTTGAGCAACTGCTCGTCCGACAGCTTCTCCCAAGCATATTTCCGGCTCGGCATAGGCATCCGTAAATCACTGAACTGAATGGCTGGATGGTGTCATAGGATGCGGTTTGCGACAACCGCCGAGCCAGCGCCTGCCCGAAAAGGGATCAACGTTATCAGGTCTCTGGTCGGTTTTCGTCATGGCCGGGCATAGCCGTTCGAAGAACGGCGTCGCTTCGCTCCGCCTATGTCCCGGCCATCCACGTCTTTCTTCTAAGGCGCCAAAGACGTGGATGCCCGGCACAAGGCCGGGCATGACGAGGAGTTGGCGCAAGGAGTCGGGCTCTCAGCATAAGTCGAGAGCTAGTTATCCAAGAAGCTCCGCAGCTTCCGCGACCGCGACGGATGCTTCAGCTTGCGCAGCGCCTTGGCCTCGATCTGGCGAATACGTTCGCGGGTCACCGAGAACTGCTGGCCGACTTCTTCCAGCGTGTGGTCGGTGTTCATGCCGATGCCAAAGCGCATGCGGAGCACGCGCTCTTCGCGCGGGGTCAGCGAGGCGAGCACGCGCGTGGTGGTCTCGCGCAGATTGGACTGGATCGCGGCATCGATGGGCAGGATCGCGTTCTTGTCCTCGATGAAATCGCCGAGGTGTGAATCCTCTTCATCGCCGACCGGCGTTTCCAGCGACAGCGGCTCTTTCGCAATCTTGAGGACCTTGCGCACCTTCTCCAAGGGCATGCCGAGCTTCTCGGCGAGCTCCTCCGGTGTGGGCTCGCGGCCGATCTCGTTCAGCATCTGGCGCGACGTGCGCACGATCTTGTTGATCGTCTCGATCATGTGCACGGGAATGCGGATGGTGCGGGCTTGATCTGCAATGCTGCGGGTGATCGCCTGCCGGATCCACCAGGTGGCATAGGTCGAGAACTTGTAGCCGCGGCGGTACTCGAACTTGTCGACCGCCTTCATCAACCCGATGTTGCCTTCCTGGATCAGGTCGAGGAACTGCAGGCCGCGGTTGGTGTATTTCTTGGCGATGGAGATGACGAGGCGCAGGTTGGCCTCCACCATTTCCTTCTTGGCCTGGCGCGCCTCGCGCTCGCCCTTCTGCACGCCGTGCACGATCTTGCGGAATTCGCCGATCTCGAGCCCGGTCAGCGCCGCAAGGCCGTGGATCTCGCCGCGCAGCTCCTTGATCTTGTCCTTCTCGTGATGGACGAAGTTCTTCCAGCCTTTTGCCGAAAGCTTGGAGACGCGGTTGAGCCAGCGCGGATCGAGCTCCGAGCCCTGATAGTTCTTCAAAAAGTCTTCGCGCGCGACGCCGTGGCTGTCGCCCAGACGCAAGAGACGGCCCTCGAAGGAGACGAGCTTCTTGTTGATGTCGTAGAGCTGCTCGACCAGTGAATCGATGCGGGCCTGGTTGAGGCGCAGCGACTTCACCTCGACGATGATTTCGTCCTTCAGCTTCTTGTACTTGCGCTCCTGCGAGGGCGAGAGCAACTCGCTCTGCAGCTGGTTGGCAATATCCTGCTCCTGCAGGCGGCGCAGCTTCTTGTACTCGCTGGCGATCTTGTCAAAAGTCTCGACCACCTTCGGCTTCAGTTCGGCCTCGATGGCCGCAAGCGACATCTGGTTTTCGAACTCGTCGTCATCCATGTCGGCTTCGGCGGCAGCCTCGGCCGGATCCTTTTCCTCGCCCTCGACCTGGACGCCGGCAGCGGCGGGCGCAGCCGCACGGAACGGCGTCGGCGACGGCGGTGCTGCGGGTGGCGCGACATGGGCGGGCGCGCCTGCGGCTTCGCCATTGCCGTTGCCGTTGGGGCCGGCTGCGACCGGCTGACCGTCAGGACCGACGGCGCCGATCATGTTCGGATTCATGGCGCCCTTGGCGTCGGGGCCGGCGTAAGTGGCTTCGAGATCGATGATGTCGCGGAGGAAGATCTTTCCTTCGTTGAGTTCATCGCGCCAGATGATGATGGCCTGGAAGGTCAGCGGGCTTTCGCACAGGCCCGCGATCATCGCCTCGCGGCCGGCCTCGATTCGCTTGGCGATGGCGATTTCGCCTTCGCGCGACAGCAATTCCACCGTGCCCATCTCGCGCAGATACATGCGCACGGGATCGTCGGTGCGCTCGCCGGGCTCGGATTTCTTGACCTCGGTGACGGCCTTCTGCGTCACCTCGACGAGTTCGTTGTCGGTATCGTCCTCGGCGGAAATCCTTGTCCTCTTCCTCGCCCTCGTCGTCGGCTTCGGTGACGTTGATGCCCATGTCGGAGAGCATCGACATGATGTCCTCGATCTGCTCGGGCGAGGTGGTGTCGGAGGGCAGGACGGCGTTGAGCTGATCGAAGGTCACGAAGCCGCGCTTCTTGGCCTGCTTGATCATCTTCTTGACGGCGGCATCGGAGAGGTCGAGCAAGGGCGACGGTGCGTCGGCGGCATCCTTCTCGGGCGCGTCGGCTGCCTTGTCGTCTTTTTCCTTGTCCTTAACCTGCAGCGTCTTTGCCTTCGTGGCCATTCATTGCTCCCGAAACGCGCGTGTAGCGCTGGCGCATCAGACGCGCCCGTCACCGACTAACACTCGGGACAACGTTTCATTTCGAAACGTTATCCCTCGACCCTTTTATTCTTTTGAGCATGACCTCGGCCGGAAAACCGGTACCCACTTTTCCGGGCCATGCTCGCTGGGGACGATTTTTGTCCCCCTAACCTATGCGCATGACTCACGCGAAAACCGGAACGTCCGCTTTTCGCGTGTCATAGCCTGACGCGCAAAAGGGCGGCGCTCGTGTCGCCACCCCGGGTCACGTCAAAATTCCCGATGCACCAATAAAGGCGCGGCTGTTAAGTTTCGCTTAACCCTGTTTTTGCAGCCAAACCATGGGTTTGGCAAGTCTTTTAATAGGTCCGGCCGCCGCCGTCCCGCATCTTTTTTGTGGCCCTGTGGGCCCAAGTTCCTCTTTCGCGCATGATCTTCTCCGAAAACCGGTCCCCACTTTGCGGGATCATGCACTAGACACTGCGTTGGAACCGGCCCGAAAGCTCGCCAAAACCCTCAATCAGGGCTTCGGTGCCGTCGACGGCCTCGATCCGGGCCTTGATATCCCTGAGCCAGGTCAGGTTTGCCTCGCTCGGCTCCTCACCCAGGGCCAGCTCCGCATCCTTCAATTCTCTAAGTAATGAGTGCCATTGGCGATGCAAGGAGACGAGCTGATGCCAGGTGGCCAGCACGTCCTCGCGCGCCGCATCGGCTTTGACGGCCCACACCGCATCGGTCGTGATCGCCCGCTCAACCCTTTGAAGAATCTGGCCTAATCCGCGCGTCTCGAGATCGGCCCGCATTTTCTCGGTTTGCTCGGATGGCTCGGGTGCGTGATGATGGTCTAGCGCGAAGGCGGCCATGATGCCGGCGCGCAGCTTGATGGCCTCGGGATGGGCAAGTTCAAGCGCCGCCATCTCCTCGAGATGATCGTGCAGCAGCCAGGGGTGGTTGACCAGCGTGAGCAGGATCAGCGCTTCGCGGCGCGACAGGGCCGAGCGCTGACCGCGCATCAGCGGGCTCGTCGCCAGTTGGGGGCTTGCCGCCTGATAGGGACCGGGCGCCAGCGCCGGGACGGCTGCTCCCTCCCGGCCCCGGGGCGCGAATCGGCCGGCGGGCGCGCCTCCGCGAGGGGGAAACCTGCGGGGTAATTCGCCGGGGCGGCTACGGAAATTACCGCGCGCATAGCCACCGCCGCGCGACGCATCGGGCGCAAACGCGCGCTGCAGGCGCTGCGAAAAATCCTCGCGATAATAGCGCCGCACGACTTCGTCGCGGACCGCGTTTGCCAGCTCACCAATGCGTGCTTCCAGCGCTGCGCGCCGCTCGGGCGTGGCAAAACTGCCGCCTTCGATCTCGCGCGACCAAAGCACGTCGGCAAGGCCGCGCGCGGCCGCGATCACTTCCTCGATCGCACCGCGTCCACCCGAGCGCGCGAGATCGTCGGGATCCTGGCCTTCCGGCAGCAGCGCAAAGCGAAGACTTTTTCCGGGCTTGAGCAGCGGCAGCGCCAAATCGGCAGCGCGCCACGCCGCCTTTTTTCCTGCCTTGTCGCCGTCGAAGCAGAGGATCGGCTCATCGGCCATGCGCCAGATCAGCGCGAGCTGGCTTTCGGTGAGCGCCGTGCCGAGCGGCGCGACCGCGCCGGAAAAACCTGCGCCGACCATGGCGATGACGTCGACATAGCCTTCGACCACGATGACAGGCGCGCCGTCGTGCGCGGCCTGGCGCGCGGGCCCGTGGTTGTAGAGATTGTCGCCCTTGTGAAACAGCGGCGTTTCCGGCGAATTGAGGTACTTCGGCTGCGCGTCCTTTTCCAGGGCGCGACCACCGAAGGCGATGACGCGGCCGCGCAGATCCGTGATCGGAAATATCACGCGATCACGGAAGCGATCATAGGGCACGGGGATGTCGTCGCCCGCGACCAGCAGCCCCGCCTCCACCATGTCAGGCACGGGAATGCCGAGGTTGCCCAGATGCTCCTTCAGCGCAAAGCGCTCACCGGGCGCATAGCCCAAACGAAACTGCAGTTGCGTCGACGGCATCAGGGCGCGGTCGGCGAGATAGCCGCGCGCCTTGGCGCCATTGCGGGAGGCGAGCGTGTCGGAGAAATATTTCGCCGCGAGATCCATCACGTCGTGCAGCGTCTTGCGGCGCTGCTCGTGGCGCGCGGCATCCGGGTTCGCTGCCGGTAGCGCCATGCCGGCCATTCCTGCGAGGCGCTCGACGGCTTCGGGAAAGGAGACGCCTTCGGTCTCCATCACGAAGTCAAAAATGTTGCCGTGCTTGCCGGAGGAGAAGTCGTGATAAAAACCCTTCTGGTCGTTCACCGTGAAGGACGGCGACTTCTCCTGCTGGAACGGCGACAGCCCCTTATATTCCTTGCCCGCCTTCTTCAGTTTGACGCGCTTGCCCACGACGTCCGAAACCGGAAGCCGGGCGCGCAGCTCTTCGAGGAATTGCGGGGTAAAGCGCATGGTGGAGTGTGGGTGAGTCCCGGGTCTGTGCCAACCGGTTAGGGATATAGGGTCGCTCTCGCAAAATGCGAAGATAGTCAGGCTTCTCCCGGCTATTCACACCCCCACCATTCCGGGCTCGCGACCTGAATAACGGGCGGAAGTGCTTGAACGGAGCTGAGTTCCGCGCTTCGATACGGCCATGTTCACGACCTTCCGAGGCGGGCAAAGCGGGGCGTGGCGGGTCACTTTGGTCTCGCCGGTGCGGGGCGAAGGGCTGCCGGCAGTGGGGGCGCTTGCGGCCACGCAAAGCTCAGCGATCGCGCTGCCGCTGTTGCCGTCGTCGACCGCCTGGCGGCTTGCTGGCGTCGCAAGCCATGTGCGCTATGTCGCGCGCGCCGAGCAAGAACAACTGGCCGCCGTGCAGCCACCGCTCGGCCGGCACGAGGCGACGTTTGCGGCGCTGATCCCGATCAAAAAATCCGCAGCCTGGTGGGAGCTGACGCAGGAAGAGCGCCGCGCGATCTTCGAGGACAAGTCGCACCACATCGCCGGCACCCTGAAATATCTGCCGGCCATCGCGCGGCAGCTCTATCACTGCCGCGATCTCGGCGAGCCCTTCGACTTCCTGACCTGGTTTGAATATGCGCCGGAGCACGCCTCTCTGTTTGAGGAACTGGTCGCCATGCTGCGCTCGACCGAGGAATGGACTTTTGTCGAGCGCGAGGTCGACGTGCGCGTGGTGCGCGAGGATTAGCGCCTACGGCGGCAAGAATTTTCCCGAGGCAATGCGCGGCAGACCGTCGACTTTCCAGTTGTAAACATAGGTCCACGCATCGCTGGCGCTGCCGTCGGTGAGCGTCACGCTCAGCATTTGCCGGACATATTCGGTCGGCGGCGCAAAGCCCTCGCCGCAGGCCTCGTACATGTCGAACTCGCGCAGCATCGGCTCAGGCGCGCGCAGCCGGTAGAGCTCGCCGGACACGGCATCGGCGGGATCGCCTGATAGCACGAGGCCGGGATAATGCTTGATGAGGTAAAGCCGGCCGCGGCAGCGCGCCTCACCGACGAAATCGGCGTTGGCCGACAGCAGCCGCGCCATCGGATGATCGAAGCCGCGCATCAGCGTGCCGTAGACGAAGAGGAGATCGGAGGTCATGCGCGCTTGTTAGCGCGCCGTGGCGCGCGGGATCAAGCCGGCACCACTTCCTTGCTGATGACCAAAAATTTCGTCAGCGTCATGCGGCCGAAACTCGTGGTGAGCGCGACGTCGGCGGCGTCGCGGCCGGTGCCCATCAGGATGCGCCCGATGCGCGGGATATTGTGACGGGCATCGAAGGTGTACCACTGACCGGAGAGATAGACCTGGAACCAGCCGGAGAAATCCATTGGCGCTGGATCCGGGGGAATGCCGATATCGCCCATGTAGCCGGTGCAGTAGCGCGCCGGGATGCCCATGCAGCGACAGAACGTCAGCGCCAGATGCGCGAAATCGCGGCAGACGCCGGTGCGCTGCTCGTAGACGTCGTGCGCGGACTTCATGTGGTGGGCGTGCTGGTAGCCGAACGTGACATGGTGATGCACGAAGGCGACGATCGCCTGCACGCGCTGCCAGCCGGGCGGCGTGCTTGCGAACAGCGACCAGGCGACGTCGGTGAGCTTGTCGGTCTCGCAATAGCGGCTCGGCATCAGATAGAGCAGCACGTCGTCGGGCAATTGTTCGACCGGTACCTGCTGCGCGGCCGGATTCATCACATCGGGCAAACCGGAATCGCGCACCAGAGCCTCGCCCTTCAGCGTGACGCCGCCGGCCGGCGCCACCAGCCTGCCGCAGACATTTCCAAAACCGTCGCGATAGAACCCGATCGGCACGTTCGGCTCGGCGACGATCCGCTCGGTGCCGACGATGTCCGAAAAGCGCGACGGATGGATCGAGAGCATCATCACCATCGGCGTCGGCTGCTCCGCCGCGTAGGATATCTCAAAGCCGACCCTGATCTCCATCTGCCCAAAAATTCCGCTGTTGTTGACGTGCATCCCCGGCAAAGGCGACGTCAGAATTAGTTATTCAAACGTCGGTCTGGTTCACAAGTTCCCGCGATACCTCTGCGAGCGCAGGTGAATCATCGCTGACCGACACGACGTTGATGTTGATCTCCATCCCGAGAAAGGCATCGGCCGAACCGAGATAAGTGCCGTGCAACGGAATTGCCTGGCGCGGGTCGCGCGCGACGGCGACGCGAACGAGGTCGCGATTGCCGACGATGCCGTTGGTCGGATCGAATTCGATCCAGCCTGCGTTCGGCAAATAGACCTGTACCCAGGCATGGGTGGAGCCGCCGCCGACATAGCCGTGCGCGCTGTCACCGGGCACAAAGAGATAACCGGACACGAAGCGCGCGGCGATGCCGAGCCGGCGCAGCGCCTCGATCATGAACATCGCGTAGTCGCGGCAGGTCCCGGATTTGAGCTGCAGCGTGTCGAGCGGATGCTGCGTGCCGTGCGCGTGGCGCTTGCGGTAGGTGAAGGCCTTGCGGATGCCATGCGTCATGCCACTGAGGATCTTGAACGTCGGCGTCGGCGCCTCGGCATCGAGGAATTGCCG
Source organism: uncultured Alphaproteobacteria bacterium (assembly GCA_963816655.1). Taxonomy (GTDB): domain Bacteria; phylum Pseudomonadota; class Alphaproteobacteria; order Rhizobiales; family Xanthobacteraceae; genus Bradyrhizobium. Next base: position 7,885 of record CAWFLW010000031.1, read on the forward strand.
CGCCCATGCCGAGAGATCACCCTGCGGATCGCCATATTGCGGCGTGACGTATTGCACGAGATCAGGGTATTCCTCATCGTTATAGAAGAATGGATAAAAGAAAGCGTGATCATCGGTCGTCAGCGCAAAATCTTCTGCCGGGTTGTGCTCGACGGTCGAGGTCGCCGTGAAGGTCAGCGTGTCGGCGCGCTCGTCAAAGGTCGCGATCGCGACCGAGTTGCCGAACACGTCGTGGATCCAGCGCAGCGACATTGGCTCGGGCTCGATCAAGAGCTGCGTGGCAAGGACATGCAGATCGTGGCCCTGCAGCGGCCGCAGCATGATGCGGTGTTCGCCAAACGCCACCGGACGGGCGTAGCGGTATTCGGTCTTGTGGTTGATGGTCAGCAGCGGCATCGTCGAAGCAATCATCGTGATTCTTGGCCCGCTTATCTATAGAGATAACTGCTTATTTCCAGACCAATCTGCCGATTCGGCAGGCAATGCATGAGGAATATCCGCGTGGACGGCGCCCGCGACACAGCACTACTCCTGACGGACGCCGATGTTCCACCGGTGCACGAATATAACGCGGCCGGAAAGTCACCCTATCTCTTCACCTGCGACCATTACGGCCGGCTGATCCCGCGCGTGCTCGGCGATCTCGGCCTGCCGGACAGCGAACGCGAGCGGCATATCGCCTGGGACATCGGGATTGCCGGCGTGGCCGAGATGCTCTCCGATCAGCTCGAAGCACATCTCGTCGCGCAGCGCTATTCGCGGCTCGTGATCGACTGCAACCGTCCGCCCGGCGTCGCAAGCTCGATCCCGCGCATCAGCGATGCGACCATCATTCCCGGCAATGAGGCGCTGTCAGCAGAGGCCGTCGAGGTACGGCGGCGCGAGGTGTTCGATCCCTATCACCGCCGAATCGACGAGATCATCGACGCGCGGCTGCACCAGGGACAACCAACCGTGCTGGTGTCGCTGCACAGTTTCACGCCCGTCTATGCCGGCATCGCGCGGCCCTGGCATATCGGCACGCTCTATCACCGCGACCACACGCTGCCGCCGCTATTGCTGCAGCACCTGCGGGCGGAGGGCGATCTCGTCGTCGGTGACAATGAACCCTATGCGGTGAGCGACATCACCGACTACACCATTCCCGTGCATGGCGAGATGCGCGGCCTTGTTAACACCGGCATCGAAATCCGCCAGGACCTGATCGGCGACCAGTCCGGCCAGCATCAGTGGGCGGACAGGCTCGCGCGGATATTGCGCGAGGTCGGGGAGATAATGCGGAAGCAGGCGGCGATCTAGCGCACAGAGGACGGCATCACGGCCGCGAACCGTTCAGCAAACGTAGCCGCCCTATGATCCCGAGCTTTTGCAATCGAGGTTGAGATCATGACGTAGAATCCGACGGACGCGGCAGCCAGCAAAATGGTGCCGAAAATCGCTTTGCGCATTCGACGCTCCTTTATGGGCGATGGTCACCCCGAAGGATCGCGCATCTTTGTTTCAGGACCGCTTCGTGCCGAACCAGGATGGCTTCGTTCAACGCAGTGTGATGGGATATGGACGTTGTGGATCACGACGGCGTGTTCGGGAGAATGTGGTTGTGCCCTTACTTCGCCCGCGTCAGGGCGAGCCAGATGCCGCCGCCGATCATGAATCCGCCGGAGACGCGCGAGATCATGCGGGTGCGGCGGGCATCAAAGAAGCGCCGCGCGCGCCCCGCCAGCAGCGCGTAGACGGCGTCGGTCATTGCGGCGGTGACCATGAAGGTGGCGCCGAGCAGCGCGACCTGCGGAAAGTGCGGCTGGTTCATGTCCATGAACTGCGGAATGAACGCGCCGAAGAACACCAATACCTTTGGATTGGACAGCAGCACCAGAAAGCCCTGCAGGAAGAAGCCACCGCGCGGCGGCGCAGGCTGCTCGTCGACACTGACGCCTTCGATCGGCGAACGAATCAGCTTGATGCCGAGCCATATCAGGTAGGCGGCGCCGGCAAAGCGCACCCAGTCGAACCAGTAGCCCATGGTCGCCATCAGCGAGGTCAGGCCGACCGCGACGATGCCGATGACGATCGCAAGGCCGGCTTGCGCGCCAGCCACGTTGATCAATGCGGCGCGCGTGCCGTAGCGCAGGCCATTGGCGATCAAAAGGCTGACGATAGGGCCGGGCAAAAGCGCCAGCGCAATGCAGGCGGCAACAAAGGCGAGATAGACTTGCAGGGACATGGGATGGGGACTTTCGCGAGGGGCATCACGGAGGGCAGCGGTGTTGTTCTATCGCAAAGCCAGCGCCGGAAAAAGCACATGATGCCCACGACAAGCGCGCGCATGGCGGCTAAGCTTGTTCGTCTGGGCACGCGGGAGCCTGGCCGGGGGAGGCGTGATGCTGCCACATCATCTCAGCGCAATGAGCCGCCGCCGCCTGCTGCAGTTTTTGGCGGCAAGTCCGCTTGTGGCGCGCGAGGCGCTGGCCGAGGGGCTGGTGCCGGCGGACCCGATGCAATGGGCGCCGCGCGATCTCGACAAGCTGATCGCCGATCCCAAGCAGGCGCTCAATGTGTTCGCCTTCGAGCCCGTGATGAGGAAGAACGTCCCGCCGGCGCATTTCGGCTACATGGCGACCGGCGTCAACGACGAGGGCGGATTGCGCGCCAATCGCGAAAGCTTCCAGAAGTTCGCGCTGCAGCCGCGCCGGCTGGTCGATGTCAGCAAGATCGACATGAGCACCGAAATTTTCGGCGTGAAGTACGACAGCCCGATCGTCATCGCGCCGACCGGCAGCAACCGCGCCTTCCACGAGGATGGCGAACGCGCGGTCGCGCGCGCGGCCAAGGTGGGTAACCATCTGCAAATGCTGTCCACGGTGGCATCGACGTCGATCGAGGACGCGATCGCCGAACGCGGCGCGCCGGTCTGGTTCCAGCTCTATACGACGCAACGCCTGGAGGTGGGCGAGCAACTGGTGAAGCGCGCCGAGGCGGCGGGCGTGCCTGCCATCGTGCTGACGCTCGATGTGAGGTCGCTTGCGAAATGGGAAACCTTCGTGCGGTTGCGCCAGACCGACACCAGGGAGTGCGGGAGCTGCCACGGCGCCAACAGCTACCTGACCAGCAAGCCCAACTTCAGCGGCATCAATACATCAGGCGTCTCCGGCACCATTGTCACCAATCTGACCTGGGACAGCGTCAAACGACTGCGCGACGTGGTGAAAGGCAAACTGCTGCTCAAGGGCATTCTCGCCCATGAGGATGCCAGGCTCGCGCTTGATGCCGGGATCGACGGCATCGTCGTCTCCAACCATGGCGGGCGGGTGGAGGACAGTTCGAGCGCGACCATCGACGTGCTGCCTGATATCGTGCAGGCGGCCGGCAAGATGCCGGTGCTGGTCGACAGCGGCTTTCGCCGCGGCGCCGACATCGTCAAGGCGCTGGCGCTGGGCGCACAGGCGGTGTGCATCGGCCGGCCCTATCTGTGGGGGCTCGGCGCATTCGGGCAACCAGGCGTCGAACGCGTGCTGGAGATCCTGCGCGGCGAAACCCGCGCCGCCATGCAGCAGCTTGGCGCGCCCACGATCAAGGACATCACGCCTTCGATGGTGCGGCGGGTCTGACGTTCACCCGTCGATCGGCAGCGTCAGGGCTTGCCGAGCAAGTTTGAACGCGCCCGCTCCGCGGCCCAGACGACAAAAATCGCCGCGAAAGACAGACAAAAGAATCCAGCGGTCCACAACAAAGCGTTCCCTGCAGCCGTCATCGCTCCCTCCTCCCTGAGTTCACTCACGGATTGCTTCCACGCGTATGATTAGCGCAACCGGTGGAACCCGTTTTGCGCTGGATCAATTTTGACGGCGCGAACATGCACGCTTGACATGCAACCATTTGGTTGCCTATTATCGACCATGGATGACGTCTTCCGAGCGCTCGCCGATCCGTCGCGACGGTCGCTGCTGGACAGGCTTCACGAACGGAACGGCCAGACCCTGAACGAACTCTGCGACGGCCTTGCCATGACGCGGCAGGCCGTGACGAAGCATCTTGTGATTCTCGAAGAGGCGAACCTCGTCACCACGCTCAGGCATGGCCGCGAGAAACTGCACTACCTCAACCCGGTGCCGATCCACCAGATCGGCGACCGCTGGATCAGGAAATTCGAGCGCGCAAAACTTGTCGCGCTCGGCGAGTTGAAGCGACGCCTGGAGCAAGACGATGAGTAAACCCGAGTTCGTCTACGTCACTTATATCGAGACCACGCCGGAAAAACTGTGGGACGCGCTGACCAAGAGCGACTTCACCAGGCTCTATTGGTTCGGCACCGAGGTGCGATCGGACTGGAAGGTCGGCTCGCCGTTCGCGCTGGTCACGAATGGCACCACCACCGATAGCGGCGAAATTCTCGAGGCCGACCGGCCGCGGCTTCTGTCCTACACGTTCAAGCACGTGCGGGACCCGGAGATGAGCAAGGAACGCGCCTCAAAGGTAGTGTTCACCCTCGAGCCATTCGGCAAGCTCGTCAAGCTCACGCTGACCCATGAGGATTTCGTCGCGGGCAGCCTTCTGCTCGACGGCATCTCCAAGGGCTGGCCGGCGATCCTTTCCGCCCTGAAGAGCCTGCTCGAGAAAGGCACGGCGATTGCCATTCCGCCGGCCGCGCTCGGCATCGAAGGCCTTGCGTAATTCATGAAGATCTATCGAAGGGTGCGTGACCACATGAAAACCGATCAGTTCAAGCCCGCGTTCGTCTACACCATCTACATCGCCTCCACGCCGGCCAAGGTTTGGCAGGCGCTGACCACGGCGGAGTTCAGCAAGCAATATTTCTTCGGCAATGCCGTGGAGGTCGATCTGCGGGTCGGCGGCGCCTACATCGTGCGCACGCCGGACGGCGCGCTTCATATTTCGGGCGAAGTGATCGAATGCGATCCGCCGCGCAAGCTGAGCGTGACCTTCAACGTCAACTGGCCGGAACTGGTCGAGAAGCTCGGACCGACGCTCGTGACCTGGGAGATCGAGCAATCGGGCGAAGCGGTGAAGCTGACGCTGATCCAGTCGCAGGACCGCGAGCTCGGCGACGACATCCTCTCCGGTGGCCAGCAGGGCTGGCCGGCGATCCTGTCGAGCCTGAAGAGCGTGCTGGAGACGGGCACGCCGCTCACGGTCCAGATGGCGCCGCCGCAGCGCATGCTCGATGCGCTGAAGAAAATGGGGATCAAGACGCCGGGGTTGTGACAATTGATGGGCGCAGCGACGTGCTTTGGCTTCCGATTCGTGCTATCCTGCATTGATGACGAAGAGAAAAAGAACCGACGCAAAGCGTACCAAGTCGAGCGCATTCGTTCTCGGCAAAGACGGCTTTGCCAAGATCAGCGCGGTCGAGGGTATTCGTTTCGACCGACGCGATGGAGAAGCGAGCAAGCGACGCGCGGGCCAAAGGGCTTTCTGCCGAGGAGCACCGCGACACGATTATCCGCAGCCACCGCAAGGGCAGTGGCCCACCGATGTATGACGCGGCTGACGATCCCTACACCTATGAAAATTCGACCGTATTGATCAACATACTCGGGCTGCGAAAGCAAACCGAGCTCGATGCCTTTGAAGCGGAAATCTCCAGCGCTCGAGCCGAAGAACCGTTACCAGACGGATCACTCGATTTCACCCACTTCAAGGCGATCCATCATCATCTCTTCCAGGATGTCTACAAATGGGCAGGACAAGTCCGCACTGTCCGGATGTCGAAAGGTGGGAATCCGTTCTGCTTTCCCGAGAATATGTTAGCGGGATGAAAGCAGACAACTACTGTGCGCAACATCAACGCATCGCCTTGCGGTTCTGGGTCCCTGCTTTCGCGAGGGACGACAGCTTCGTTCATTACGCCTACCCGCGCCGGCCGCTTACTTCTTCGTCCTGGAGTCGCGCTCGCCGATCAGCTTGTCGAGTTCGCTCTGCTGCTGGGCAATGCGTTCCGCCGTCCGCTCCTCATTGCCCGCGCCTGACGATGCGGCGGCCTGTTCGGTCAATAGGCGGATGTTGCCGCGCAGGATCGCGATGCGGTCATTGAGTTCGGGTAGGGAAAGCGAACCGTAGTTGCTCATGCGGGTGGCTCCGGTAGCGGAAGGACAAGCTGGTAACCTACCCCAGCGATCTCAGTTCCCGCCGCAGAACTTTTCCCGTGGCGGTCATCGGCAAGGTCTCGGCGAACTGCACGAAGCGCGGATATTCGTGGGCGGCAAGCTGCACCTTGACGAATTCCTGGATCTCGCGCGCCAGCGTGTCGCCGGGCGCAAAGCCTGGCCGCAGCACGATCCAGGCCTTGATCGATTCGGTGCGGATCGGGTCGGGAATGCCGACCACGGCAGCCATAGCGACCGCCGGATGCTTCATCAGCGTGTGCTCGATCTCGGAGGGGCCGACACGGTAGCCCGCCGTGGTGATGACGTCGTCCTCGCGGCTGACGTACCAGAAGTAACCGTCCTCATCCTGCACGCCGAGATCGCCGGTGAGCAGGAACTCGCCGGCATATTTCTTCGCGGTCGCTTCCGGGTTGCGCCAGTATTCGATCATGGTGCAGGGGCACGGCTGGCGCACGCCGACGATGCCGCGCGTACCCCGCGGCAGTTCCTCGCCCTTGTCATTGACAATGCGCACGTCAAAACCGGGCGTCGCCCTGCCCATCGAACCGGGCCGGATCGGAAACAGCTTGGCGTTGCTGCCGATCACGAGATTGCACTCGGTCTGGCCGAACACTTCGTGGGCATCGACGCCGAAGGTCTCGCGCACCCATCCCAAGAGCTCGCCGCCGAGCGACTCGCCGCCGGTGAAGATGCTGCGCAGCTTCACGCCGCGATGTTTTACGTTGGCCTGCCGCATCAGCTTCAGCGCGGTCGGCGGCAGGAAGACGTTGCGGATGCCGAGCGAAGCCATCAGCTCCATCGCCGCCTGCGGCTCGAATTTGCGCGCGCGATGACCGACCATGGGGATGCCGTGGTACCAGAACGCGAACAGCCCGTTGATCAGCCCGCCGATCCAGGCCCAGTCGGCCGGCGTCCACATCAGATCGCCGGGCTTTGGCAGGAAGTTGTGACACATCTCGACATTGGGCAGGTGGCCGAGCACGACGCGATGGGCATGCAGCGCGCCCTTGGGATTTCCCGTGGTGCCCGAGGTGTAGATGATGAGGCCGGGATCGTCGCACGAGGTATCGACGGTGGCGAAGTCAGGCGAAGCATTTTTGAGCGACGCCCAGAACGGCTTTGTGCCGGCAGGCGCCTTGTCGCTGACGACATAGACATTCTTCAGATCAGGCAGGCGGTCGCGGATTTTTGCGATCTTCTCCCAGCCGCCTTCGTCGGTAACGATGGCTTTGGCTTGCGAATTCGACAGGCGGAATTCCAACGCGTCCTCGCCGAACAACGCAAACAGCGGGATCGAGATCATGGCGGAGCGGAACGCGGCCAGATGCGCGATCGGCAGTTCGAGGGATTGCGACAGGAACACCGCCACGCGATCGCCGCGCACGACGCCATCAGCCTTCAACACATTGGCAAAACGGCGCGAGGCGTCCGCCACCTCGTCGAACGTGCTTTTGGTGGTGCCGCCGTCTTCGTCGACATAGACCAGCGCGAGGCGACCGCTGCCGTCGGCATAACGATCGCAGCAGGCGGTCGCGATGTTGAAGCGCGCCGGGATATCCCAGCGGAAATTGCGGTAGAGCTCGTCGTAGGTCTTGGCTTCGGTCAACATGTGGCGAAACTAGACGATCGCAGCGCCGGTATAAACCCTCTCCACCGGTATCGATATCTAGGGCTGCCTTTTGACGACGCCGGTCGGGGTGGCAAATCCCTCGATGGTCCGCATTCGCTTCTCAAGCCACCAGCCATATTCCGGCGTCCACTCCTCGAACCTGCCGTTCAATCCGAGATCGTGCGCCCAGTGCTGCGCGATGTTGGGATTGAACTGCGACTGCCGGCCGACGGCGATGAGATCGGCCTGCCCCTTCGCAAGGACGGCTTCGGCCTGCTCGGCTTCGAGAATGATGCCGACCGCCATCGACGCGATGCCCGCTTCCTTGCGGACGCGTTCGGCGTAGGGCACCTGGAAACCGAGGCCGCGCGGAACTTGCGCCGCCGTCGCCGAGCCGGAGATGCCACCGGAGGAGCAATCGACCACGTCGACGCCGCGCGCCTTCAATTCGACGAGCGAAGGCAACCGTATCATCCATATTCCAGCCGCTCGCGGCCCCGTCGACAGCCGAGACGCGAACAAACAGCGGCATCGTATCCGGCATTTCGCGGCGCACCGCCTCGACGATCTCGAGCGGGAGGCGCATGCGCCCGTTGCGGTCGCCGCCGTATTCGTCATTGCGCGTGTTGGAAACCGGCGAAAGGAACGAGGCGAGCAGATAGCCGTGGGCGGTGTGAATCTCGATCACGTCGAACCCGGCGGCCACCGCATGCCGGGCCGCATTGGCCCAGGTGCGCACCATCGCCTTGCATTCGTCGGTCGTGAGCTGGTGCGGCGTCAGCCATCCATCCGCGACGGGTTCGCTGGTCGGGCCCACCGGCTGCCAGAGTTTCGCACCTGCCTTGATCTGTTGCTCCGTGAGCGGGCCCATGCCGTCCATGGCGCGCTGTGAGGACGATTTGCGTCCGCCATGGGCAAGCTGAATGCCGATCGCCGTGTTCTCGCCGCGCATGAAGGCGATCAGCGGCTTGAAGCTTTGCGCCTGCGCATCGTTCCAGATGCCGAGATCGTGCTCGTTGATCAGGCCGACTTCCTCGACGGCCGTCGCCTCGACAAAGACAAGCCCAAAACCGCCGAGCGCATAGCGGCCGAGATGCACGGTGTGAAAGGTGTCGCAGGTGCTGCCGGGGCCGGCGCGGTAGTGGACCATCGGCGGCACCACCAGGCGATTCTTGATGGTCAGGCCGCGCATCGTGAACGGCTGGAACAACAGGGGGCGTGCAGTGTCGATGTTGTCATTAACCGGGACTGACATGGGATTGCCTGTTGAACGGAACGGGCCGAATGCGCGGAACGAGATCGCCCGGCGATTTTACGACGGACTGGCGGACGAACTCACCCGTCAGCGCAGCCTTCACCATGCCGCTGGCTTTGCCAAAATCCATCTGGCCGGCGTATTTCGTCTTGAGCACAGCGATCACCTTGCCCATGTCCTTCATCCCGGCAGCGCCGGTCTCGGCGATGGCGGCAGAGATTGCGGCCTTCACATCACCGTCCGACATCTGCTTCGGCAGGTAGCGCCGAGATGATCGCGATCTCCTCGCGCTCCTGCGCTGCGAGCTCGGCGCGGCCGCCCTTGTCGTAGAGCTCCACCGACTCCTGGCGCTGCTTGATCATCTTCTGGAACACGCCGAGGAGATCGGCATCGGAGAGCGGCGGCTTGCCCTCGCCGCGCGCGGCGATATCGGCGTTCTTGATGGTGGAGTTGACCATGCGCAGCGTGGAGAGCTTTCGCTCATCCTTCGCCCTCATCGCGTCCTTGACCGCATTGTTGATGTCGTCGCGCAGCATCTTCAGTCCTCTTCCCGTTTCTGGCCTTGATCTAGGCCCTCGGCGGTGCCGAAACAATCTTTCTTTGACGCGTTTTCTTCACGCCAACCGGTAACCATTTGGCTTGAAAACGCTATGGTTACGTTTTCAGCCATTCAACCAGCGCCGCGGCCGTGGCCTGCGGCTGTTCCGGCTGCGGCATGTGCCCGCAATTTTCGCAGGATCACGAGTTTGGCGCCATGGATGCCGTCGGCCATCTCCTTTGACAGCGAATTCGGGATGGTGTTGTCCGTGTCTCCCGTGAGCACCAGGGTCTGGCACTTGATCCAGGCGAGCGAGGGCCGCGAGTCCACGCGCGCCATCATTGCGGTCTGCTGGCGGACAAACCCCTCCGCCCCGACGTCCTTGCCCATGTCGTGGACGAGCTGACGCAGCGCCGCATCGTCATGCCGTGAAGGATGCACGAAGCCGGGAAACAGCTCGTCCAGCACGGCGCGATATTCGCCGGCCCTGGCGCGGGCCATCATGCCGCGGCGGCGTTCGCTCGCCTCCGGCGTGTCCGATCTGGCCTGGGTGTTGATCAGCGCAAGCTTGGCCACGCGCTCGGGCGCCTGGCGCATGATCTCGAAGGCGATGTAGCCGCCCATGGAATGCCCGGCGAGCGCAAAGCGCGGCGGCGCCTCGGCAAGAATGCGCCGGGCGATCGCGCCCATATTGTCGTCGCGGATATGATTGGCGACCGTCACCGGGCCGTACCGCCACAGCGCCGGCATCACGGGGCTAAAGATCCGGGACGAGGAAACAAGGCCCGGGACCAGCAGGATAGGCATCGTGTCGTCCATGCGCGGGCTCCGGAAAAGACGGTTTTGGCGGTAAACCGGGAACCTCAGCTTAAGTCCGCGGAATTGCCTGTCAAATATGCGGAAATCGCGTGTGAATCCGCTGCTTCCGGCTTTGACGCGAGATGCTCCGCCGACTATGTAGGGCGCTTATGACCACATCCGAAAACGCTCCCGCCTGGCCGGACCATAAACCGACCGCGCTCCTCGTGCTCGCCGATGGCACCGTGCTGGAAGGTTTTGGCCTCGGTGCGGAAGGCCAGGCCGTCGGCGAAGTCTGCTTCAACACCGCGATGACCGGTTATGAGGAAATCCTCACCGATCCCTCCTATGCCGGGCAGCTCATCACCTTCACCTTCCCGCATATCGGCAATGTCGGCGCCAACGATGAAGACATCGAGACGGTGAACATGGCGGCGACGCCGGGTGCGCGCGGCGTGATCCTGCGCTCGGCCATCACCGATCCCTCCAACTACCGTTCCACGCGCCACCTCGACCAATGGCTGCGCGCGCGCGGCATCATCGGGCTGTCGGGCATCGACACCCGCGCGCTGACCGCGCTGATCCGTCAGAAGGGCATGCCCAATGCCGTGATCGCGCATGCCAAGGACGGCAAGTTCGACCTGCATGGGCTGAAGGAAGAGGCACGCGAATGGCCGGGGCTCGAGGGCATGGACCTCGTGCCGATGGTCACCTCCGGGCAGCGCTTCACCTGGGACGAGACGCCGTGGGTCTGGGAGAAGGGCTTTGGCAGGCAGACCACACCTGAATTCAACGTGGTGGCGATCGACTACGGCATCAAGCGCAACATTTTGCGCCTGCTCGCCGGCGTCGGCTGCAACGTCACCGTGGTGCCGGCAACGACATCGGCCGAAGACATCCTGGGCATGAAGCCCGACGGCGTGTTTTTGTCGAACGGCCCGGGCGATCCGGCCGCGACCGGCAAATACGCGGTGCCGGTGATCAAGCAGGTGATCGAGTTGGGCACGCCGACATTCGGGATTTGTCTCGGTCACCAGATGCTGGGACTCGCCGTCGGCGCCAAGACGAAAAAGATGCATCAGGGCCATCACGGCGCCAATCATCCCGTCAAGGACGAGACCACCGGCAAGGTCGAGATCACCTCGATGAACCACGGCTTTGCCGTCGACCAGGCGACGCTGCCCAAGGGCGCGACGCAGACCCATATCTCGCTGTTCGACGGCTCCAATTGCGGGATCGCGCTCGACGGCAAGCCGGTGTTCTCGGTGCAGTATCACCCGGAAGCCTCGCCCGGCCCGCGCGACTCGCACTATCTGTTCCAGCGCTTTGCCGATTTGATGCGGGCGAACAAGCCGAAGTAGCCGGCGGCGCTGGATTAGCTGCGGCCATCTGTGATTGACTTTCCCTGCTCCGAGATCAGGCCAACTGATCCGGAAAAAAGGGAAAACGTCCGATGACCAGCCCCGACATGACCATCCGCGACGTCCGCGTGACGATGCTGCGCCTGCCTTGGGCCGATGATCCCTGGCTGAAGGGAGCAGCACTGGGAGCCGCGCGCGATATCCTCATCTGCGACGTCGAGACAGCAGGCGGTATCACCGGCATGGGATATCTGTTCCTGTTCCGGCCCGGCATGAAATCGATCGCAGCCTGTCTCGACGAATGCATTATCCCCCGCGTGAAAGGCAAGGACGCGACTGCCATCGAGGCGATCTGGAGCGACCTGTGGACCGCGACCATGACCTACGGCCGTGGCGGCATCGCCGCGATGGCGATGTCGGCGCTCGACATCGCGCTGTGGGATGCGGTGGGAAAGCGCGCCGGGCTGCCACTGCACCGGCTGTGGGGCCATTATCGCTCAAAAATTCCGATCTACGGCTCGGGCTGTTTTCGCGGCTCCGGCGGCGACGGCATGATCGAGAAGGCGCTGCATTATGTGAAGCAGGGCTACACGGCGATCAAGATGCAGGTCGCGCATGTTCACACACTCGCGCAAGACCTCGACAATGTGCGCCGCATGCGCGAGGCGCTCGGGCCCGACATCGACATCATGATCGACGTCAATATGGGCTGGACCGCCGACGTTGCGATCGAGATGGGACGCAAGTTCGAGCCGTACAATATCTACTGGCTCGAGGAGCCGGTGCCGGCCGACGATTTCGCCGGCTACCAGCGCATCGCAGCAAGCCTCGACATGCGCATCGTCGGCGGCGAGACCCATTTCACGCGCTATGATCTGCGGCCGTTCTTCCCCAATCCGTGTCTGCCGATCCTGCAGCCCGACCCGATGCGCGGCGGCATGACGGATTTGCGCAAGATCGCGGTGCTCGCTGACACCTGGGGCATCACCATTGCACCGCATCTGTTCCCCGAACTGAACGTGCATCTGTTGGCCTCGATCCCGAATGGCATCTGGTGCGAGAACATGGGGCTGATCGACGATCTCTGGGTCGATCCACCCGAGATCGCTGACGGCATGATCACCGCGCCAGAGCGGCCCGGACACGGCTTAAGATTTAAGGAAGACGTCTTCAGGTTCAAGATCTAGCGGGACGGTTTGCCAAATACCCGCTTGATTGCGGCGCAACGCATGAGCGGATCACACCCGTATCATGAGCAGATATCATGCCTGTGTCACGGTTGGGCGCTGGCGGACGGGCACGCAGCTTGATATGACGATCATCATGATAAATGAGGATTGCCTGCCATGACCGATGCGCTTGCTTCCGAGAAGATCGAATATGGCGTCACGCCGCCGCAGGTTATGGCGTCGATGACCGGGCTTGATTTCGTGCGTGCCATCTTCGACGGCAGATTGCCGGCGCCGCCGATCATGCAGCCGATCCTGCCGCTACGACTCCGCGGCAGAAAAAGGCACGGTTGCCTTCTCTACCGTGCCGGCCTTCCGGCACTATAACCCGATCGGACTGGTGCATGGCGGCTACGCCGCAACGCTGCTGGATTCGGCGATGGGACTTGCGATCCACACCATGCTGCCGGCCGGCATCGGCTACTCCACGCTGGAATTCAAGGTGTCGTTCATCCGCGGCATGACCACGGATACCGGGCCGGTACGTACCGAGGGCAAGGTGCTCAATGTCGGCAAGCGCGCGGCCACCGCCGAAGCGCGCATCGTCGACGGCAAGGGCCGCCTGCTGGCGCACGCCACCACGACGTGCCTGATTTTCGACCTTCCAAAGGCAGCCTGATGGGGAACGCGAGACGCTGACTCCGGCTTGATCCGCGCGTAGTATCATTTCGCGGAGGAAGCCATGTCCGTCGTCAAGGCCGGCGCGAAGCCACTCACCTTCGTCTTTGCAGACGACGGGCTGATACCCAACAACCCGATGCCCTTCCTGGTCTACAAGGGCGCGGTGGACGTCGACAACGATCACCCGGAAAAAACCATCGAAGGCCTGTTCGGCGCCAATGGCTGGGGCGCGATGTGGCGCAACGGCGTCTACGACTTTCCGCACTACCATGCGACCGTGCACGAAGTGCTCGGCATCGCGCGCGGCCACGCGCGCGTGCGTTTCGGCGGCGACAAGGGCGAGGTGCTGGAGATTGCCGCCGGCGACGTTGCGATCCTGCCCGCCGGCACCGGGCATCAATGCATGTCGTCGAGCCGCGATTTTTCCGTGGTCGGCGCCTACCCGCCGGGACCGCCGATGGATCTGGTGCGGCCGAGCAAGGCGGCGCATGCGACGGCGTTGCAGACGATCCCGAAAGTGGCGGTGCCGAAGACTGATCCCGTGCTGGGCGAGGATGGGCCATTGGTCAAGCTGTGGAAGCGTGGCTGACCCAGGATCGCGCGATCAATCGCACGGCCGATCATCGATCGTGCGATTGCGCGATCGAAATCGCTAATCACAGCTGACGGCCTCCCGCAAATCAAATCAGGAAGATCGCGCAGACAATTGGCATACCGCTCGCGCTCGAATTTCGAGAGGTTTTCTGCGGCTCGGACCGCAATGAAACAAACCGATCGTCGCTGCAGGCAACTTGTGCTAGCGTGATGCTCGTGGAGGTAGCCGAGGCTCTTTGTTCGAAGTCGCCCTTCTACGATACGCTATTAGCATCCAATTCCAGCGCACCGGTCTTGACGTCTGCCAACGCCCTTACGGCGTTTTGTGCAGTAGACGCTGCATGTTCTCTCGCCCGACGGCGGCGGCCTGCGCGGAATTTGACGCAGATCAAGACGAACCGAACCATTTTGCCGCGATCATAGGAAATTGCGGGTTCAACCCAACGGAGTTTTTTCGATGAGCATCACGCGTCGTAACGTCACCATTGGCGGCATGAGTTTGCTCGCCAGCGCTTCCATAAGCACGTCAGGCCGCGCCGAGCTCGGCGAACTCCTCGGCGTCGGCGAAGGACTCGAGGACTTCGCGCTTGCTACCGACGCCTACATCTTCGGCTATCCGCTGGTGACGATGGAGATGACGCGCCGGGTCATCACCAACGTCGCGGCGCCGGCCGGCACACAAAGCGCCGATGGGCCAGATCGATCAAGGTGCGCCAGTATCCCGAACGCTCGAATTCCGCGACGTCACCGCACCGAATGCGGACACGCTCTACACGACCGCGTTCTTCGATGTCGGCAAGGAGCCGTGGGTGCTCAGTATTCCCGACATGAAGGGCCGCTACGCTCTGTTTCCGATGCTGGACGGCTGGACCGACGGTGTTCCAGGTGCCGGGCAAGCGGACCACCGGCACCGGCGCGCAGACCTATGCGATCACGGGTCCAGGATGGAAAGGCACGCTGCCGGCCGGGGTCAAGGAATACAAGTCGCCGACCAGCATCGTGTGGCTGCTCGGCCGCATCTATTGCACCGGTACGCCCGAAGACTATGCCGAGGTGCACAAGCTGCAGGACGAATTCAAGCTGGTGCCGCTGAGCTCCTATGGCAAACCCTACACACCGCCCGCAGGCACGGTCGATCCGGCGATCGACATGAAGACGGCGGTGCGCGAGCAGGTCAACCGCATGGATGCGGTGGCCTATTTCACGCTGCTCTGCAAGCTCATGAAGGACAATCCGCCGGCGGCCGCAGACGCGCCGCAGCTCGCCAAGTTCGCCAGGATCGGAATCGTGCCGGGCCAGGATTTCGATGCGAGCAAGCTCAAGGCGGATTTCGTCAAGCGCGTTCCGGAAATCGGCTTTGACCGGATCATGCTCCAGTTCAAGGTCAACAAGGACATGAAGGACGAGAACGGCTGGGGCTTCACGACCAAGACCGGCATTTACGGCACCGACTATCTGATGCGGGCACTTGTCACGGCCATCGGACTCGGCGCCAACCGTCCTCAGGACGCCGTCTATCCGACATCGCAGAAGGATGCCGAAGCGGAAAGTACAGCGGCGCCAACAAATACGTGATGCGGTTTCCCAAGGGGCAGTTGCCGCCGGCGCTCGGCTTCTGGTCGGTGACGATGTACGACGCGAATTATTTCTTCGTGAACAATCCGCTCAACCGCTACTCGATCAGCGCCCGGCAGAATCTGAAATCGAATCCGGACGGCTCGACCGATCTCTACATCCAGAAGGACTCGCCGGGCAAGGACAAGGAATCCAACTGGCTTCCGGCACCACCAGGCGATTTCGTCCTGATGATGCGACTGTACTGGCCGAACGAGAAGAACCCCTCGATCATCAATGGATCGTGGAAGCTTCCGCCGGTGAAGAAAGTTGCCTAGGCGCGGCACTATCCAGTGCCCCGTCGATCCTGCTCCTGGGTGAGGCACCCGGCAGCCGCCGGTGACTGTAGCGGCGGCCCGGTAAAGGAGCCGGCACATCGTCATCCCGGCGAAGGCCAGGACGACGCCAATACGATCCGCGGCAAGCCTACGCCGCGTTGGCGCCTTCCTGGCGGCTTGCCTCGAACAGGAACCAGGTGCGGCGCTCGGTCTCGTCGATGAAGAGTTCGAGCAGCTGCGCCGTGCCGCGATCCTCGTTGTCGTCGGCGAGCTTGTGCGCCTTGCGCATGGCGGCGGCCATATGTTTGTTGTCTTCCATCAGCTCACGCAGCATCTCGCGCGGCGGGACATAGGCCTCGTTGTTGTCCTGGATGGTCTGCAGCTTGGCGATGTGGCCGATCGAGCGCAGCGTGATCCCGCCGAGCTTGCGGACCCGCTCGGCAAGCTGATCGGTGGTGTTGAAGATCGCCTCCGCCTGCTCGTCGAGCAGCAGATGATAGTCGCGGAAATGCCGGCCGCTGACATGCCAGTGGAAGTTCTTGCTTTTCAGGTAGAGCGCGAAGGCATCCGCAAGCAGCGTGTTGAGCGCTGCGGAAACCTTGTCGACCGCGGCCTGCGGCAGATCGGTCGGCGTATCGAGATCAGGGGCCACTTTTCCGGATTTGTTGTTGGTTTTGCTCACGATGCACCTTCCTGTTAGGGACCAGACGTTGGACATTCGCCGCTGAACCCACTAACGCATCACGCACCTCTCCGGTTCCAAGCGCCGGAACCCCTGTTTTTCGGATCGCCCGCGCCATGGATGAATGGATCGATTATTACGATTCCACCCATACGATTTACGTCAGCAAGCTGCACCGCGACCTGCATTTTGCGACGATTGCGCGCGATATCGTCGACTACATCTCCTCGCCCGATGCGGTGGTGCTGGACTATGCCTGCGGCGAAGCGCTGTCGGCTGCGCGCGTCGCGGACGCCTGCGGCATGCTCTATCTGGCCGAGCCTGCGCCCGGCGTGCGCGGCCGGCTGATCGCGCGCTTTGCGCCCAACACGAAGATCCGCGTCCGCTCGCTGGAAGACTTGAGGAAGATGGCCGAGAAGTCGATCGATCTCGCCATCATGAATTCGGTCGTCCAGTACATGACGCCGGATGAATTCGATGGCGCGCTTGCCGTGATCAAGCGGCTTTTGAAGCCGGGTGGCCGGCTCGTGCTCGGCGACATCCTGCGCCCCGAAGTGGGCATGGTCCGTGACGTGGTGGCGCTGCTGAACTTCGCAGGCAGGAACGGATTCCTCAGGGACGCCCTGACCGGACTGATCTCGACCGCGCTGTCCGACTACCGTGAATTACGCACGCGGGTCGGGCTGCAGCGCTACAGCGAGGACGAGATCGTCGCCCATCTCGCCAAGGCAGGCTTTTCCGGCACGCGCGCCCATCGCAACATCGGCCACAACCCGTGGCGCATGACCTTTGTGGCGCGCCATCCCATGACCGCGGCCTGAACGCGGCGCGTTAAGGTTAACGGGGGGTAAACGTGGCCCCCTGCGACATCCTGGGCCATGCTGGAATTGGCCCGGTGGCGGAATGGCGTCGACGCAAAGAGCTGTGCAAGGCTCTTTATCCTGGTTCAAATCCAGGCCGGGCCTCCACGCTTCGCCCTGCGGGCTACGCGTGGCGCAGCCACGCCAGACCGGCAGCGCGAAGCGTGTCCGGCGTAGCTTGAGCAAAGCGAGAGCGTAGACGGACCGGGCCGCCCCGAAGGTTTGGCGGGCGCCCAAATATCCCTGAATTTCCCGGTTGATGGCCCATTTTTGGGGGTTTCGCGGGTGCGGAAACTGGTCTAAAGACCAGCCGCGCGCGGGGGGTTCCCTCACGCTTGGGGTTCAAGGGGACGCGCGGCCAGCGCGCCTTTTTTGTGCCCAGTTCTGCCCATCCCGTGAGACCTGATGCCCAAACGAACCGATATCTCGACCATCCTGATCATCGGCGCCGGTCCCATCGTGATCGGCCAGGCCTGCGAATTCGACTATTCCGGCACGCAAGCGGTCAAGGCGCTGAAGGAAGAGGGTTATCGCGTCGTCCTGGTCAATTCCAACCCGGCCACGATCATGACCGATCCGGAGCTGGCGGACGCGACCTATATCGAGCCGATCACCCCCGAAATCGTCGCCAAGATCATCGAGAAAGAACGCAACGTCATTCCGGGCGGCTTTGCGCTGCTGCCGACCATGGGCGGCCAGACCGCGCTGAACTGTGCGCTGTCGCTGCGCCGCCAGGGAACGCTCGACAAGTTCGACGTCGAGATGATCGGCGCCACGGCCGATGCCATCGACAAGGCGGAAGACCGCCAGCTGTTCCGCGAGGCCATGACCAGGATTGGTCTCGAGACGCCGAAGTCGCGGCTCGCCAATGCGTCTGCACTGAAGAAATCATATCGCGACAAGCATCAAGCCGAACGGGAAAAACTGTCCGGCTCCGCCCTTGAAGAACATGAGCGGCAGTGGACGCTGGGTGAGAACGAACGCCGCAAGCGCTACCAGGAACATGCGCTCGGCGAGGCGCTGATGGCGCTGTCCGAGATCGGGCTGCCCGCGATCATCCGGCCTTCCTTCACCATGGGCGGCACCGGCGGCGGCATCGCCTACAACAAGGAAGAATTCTTAGACATCATCGAGCGCGGCCTCGACGCTTCGCCGACCAACGAGGTGCTGATCGAGGAATCCGTGCTCGGCTGGAAAGAGTACGAGATGGAGGTGGTGCGCGACAAAAACGACAATTGCATCATCATCTGCTCGATCGAGAACCTCGATCCGATGGGCGTGCACACCGGCGATTCCATCACCATCGCGCCGGCGCTGACGCTGACCGACAAGGAATACCAGATCATGCGCGACGCCTCGCTGGCGGTGCTGCGCGAGATCGGGGTCGAGACCGGCGGCTCCAACGTGCAGTTCGGCCTCAATCCGGCCGACGGGCGCATGGTCGTGATCGAGATGAATCCGCGCGTGTCGCGCTCCTCGGCGCTGGCCTCGAAAGCAACCGGCTTTCCGATCGCAAAGGTCGCAGCCAAGCTCGCCGTCGGCTACACGCTGGATGAGATCGCCAACGACATCACCGGCGGTGCGACGCCGGCCTCGTTCGAGCCGACCATCGACTACGTCGTGACCAAGATTCCGCGCTTTGCCTTCGAGAAATTCCCCGGCGCGTCGCACACGCTGACCACGTCGATGAAGTCGGTCGGCGAGGTCATGGCGATCGGCCGCACCTTCCAGGAAAGCCTGCAGAAGGCGTTGCGGGGGTTGGAGACCGGTCTGACCGGTCTCGACGAGATCGAGATCGATGGGCTTGGTCGCGGCGACGACAAGAATGCGATCCGCGCCGCGCTCGGTACGCCGACGCCGAACCGCATCATGCAGGTGGCGCAGGCGATGCGGCTCGGCTGGTCCAACGACGAGATCTTCAACTCCTGCAAGATCGATCCCTGGTTCCTCGCCGAGATGCGCGGCATCGTCGACATGGAGGCCAAGGTTCGCGACCATGGTTTGCCGCCGAACGCGTTCGGCATGCGCACGGTGAAAGCCATGGGCTTTTCCGACGCGCGGCTTGCGGTGCTCACAGGCACGACCGAAGCCGAAGTCACCGCCAAGCGCCATCACCTCGACGTGCGCCCGGTGTTCAAGCGCATTGACACCTGTGCTGCGGAATTCGCTTCGCCCACGGCCTACATGTATTCGACCTATGAGGCGCCGTTCGCCGGTCCACCCGCGGACGAAAGCGCGCCGTCGGATCGCAACAAGGTCATCATTCTCGGCGGCGGACCCAACCGCATCGGCCAGGGCATCGAATTCGACTATTGCTGCTGCCATGCCTGCTTCGCGCTCGATGAGGCCGGCTATGAGACCATCATGATCAACTGCAATCCGGAGACGGTTTCAACGGATTACGATACCGCCGACCGGCTGTATTTCGAGCCACTGACGGCCGAAGATGTGCTCGAGATCATCGCGACCGAGCGCAAGAACGGCACGCTGCATGGCGTGATCGTGCAGTTCGGCGGCCAGACGCCGCTGAAACTCGCACGCGCGCTGGAAGCCGCCGACGTGCCGATCCTCGGCACCTCGCCTGATGCGATCGATCTCGCCGAGGACCGCGACCGCTTCAAGCGCGTCCTCGACAAGCTGCGTCTCAAGCAGCCGAAGAACGGCATCGCCTATTCGGTCGAGCAGGCGCGGCTGGTGACGGCCGATCTTGGCCTACCGCTGGTGGTGCGCCCGTCCTATGTGCTCGGCGGCCGCGCCATGCAGATCATCCGCGAGGAGAACCAGCTCGACGATTACCTGCTCGGCACCCTGCCCGAGCTCGTGCCGTCCGACGTCAAGGCGCGCTATCCCAACGACAAGACCGGGCAGATCAACACCGTGCTCGGCAAGAATCCGCTGCTGTTCGACCGCTACCTCTCCGATGCGACCGAAGTCGACGTCGATTGCCTGTGCGACGGCAAGGACACCTTCATAGTCGGCATCATGGAGCACATCGAGGAAGCCGGCATCCATTCCGGCATTTCCGCCTGTTCGCTGCCGCCGCACTCGCTTGATGCCAAGGCCATCGAGGAGCTGGAGCGCCAGACCCGCGAACTCGCGCTCGGCCTCGACGTCATCGGCCTGATGAACGTGCAATACGCCATCAAGGACGGCGACATCTACGTGCTCGAGGTCAACCCGCGCGCCTCGCGCACTGTGCCGTTCGTCGCCAAGGTGATCGGCATGCCGGTGGCGGATTGCGGCCCGGATCATGGCCGGCGAGAAGCTCGCCGATTTCAAGCTGAAGAAGAAGAAGCTCGGCCATGTCGGCGTAAAGGATGTCCGTCTTCCCCTTCGCCCGCTTCCCCGGTGTCGACACCGTGCTGGGGCCGGAGATGCGCTCGACCGGCGAGGTGATGGGCATCGACCGTTCGTTCGAGGTGGCGTTCGCCAAGAGCCAGCTCGGCGGCGGCACGCGCGTGCCGCGCCAGGGCACGGTGTTCGTGTCAGTGCGCGGCGACGACAAGATCCGCATCGCAGGCGCCGTGAAGCTCCTGCATGGGCTCGGCTTCAAGGTGATGGCGACCTCGGGCACCCAGCGTTACCTCTCCGACAACGGCGTTCCGACCGAGAAGGTCAACAAGGTGCTGGAGGGCCGGCCGCATATTGTCGACGACGCCATCACCAATGGCGACGTGCAGCTCGTGTTCAACACCACCGAAGGCCCGCAGGCGCTCGCCGACAGCCGATCGCTGCGGCGGGCTGCCCTCTTGCATAAAGTCCCCTATTACACCACTCTTTCAGGTGCTGTGGCGGCGGCTCAGGGCATCCGCGCCTATCGGGACGGGGACCTTGGTGCGTACCCTGCAGAGCTACTTTTCCGAGGGTTGATCGCCTGCCGGACTAAAGCGCCGGTTAAGCGATTGGAAATAAAGCCGATAGGCTGGAACTCACCGCTCGTTATGGACGTTGGCTTGGCCCCAAAGGGGCCGAAATCGCTAAGGCGTTTGAGACCCGCGGACCGGGCTTCCAAGTCGAATCGACAATCGTTGCGTGCGGGCCTTCAATGGACCGGACGGGACGGATTGAGGACAGGAAAGATGATGGAAAAGGTTCCGATGACAGCGAACGGCTACGCCGCGCTCGAGGAGGAATTGAAGCATCGCCAATTGGTGGACCGACCGCGCATCATCGAACATATCGCGGAAGCGCGCTCGACGACCTGTCCGAGAACGCCGAATATCACGCGGCCGAGGAAGAGCAGTCGCACAATGAGGGCCGCATCGCCGAGCTCGAGGACAAGCTCGCGCGCGCCGACATCATCGACATCTCGAAACTCTCCGGCGATACCGTCAAGTTCGGCGCCACCGTCACCCTGATCGACGAAGACACCGACAAGAAGGCGGTCTGGCAGCTCGTCGGCGAGGTCGAGGCCGACGCCAAGAAGGGCCGTATTCATCACTTCGCCTCTGGCGCGTGCGCTGATCGGCAAGAAAAAGGGCGCGACCGTCGAGGTGATGGCGCCCGCGGGGCCAAGGCGTACGAAATCACCAAGGTGGAGTGGCGGTAGCAAACCGCCACACCCGATCTGAGCCCCATTCGTTCATCGTTGCGTCAGCGCGCGGAGCACGGCATGCGGCGCCTCGTCTTTATGTTCGCATTGGTGACGCCGTCGGCGCTGGCGACCGCGAGCCTGCTCGCCGCCGAACTCGACATCCCCGCGCGGCGCCCGCCTTCCCAGAATGTCTCGATGCAGAAGGGGCCGCCTAATTGCGCGCGCTGGACCGACCAGTGCGTCGACTGCAGCGGGGCGCCGATGGCGAAGCACCGGTTTGCTCCAACATCGGCTTTGCCGCCTGCCAGCCCAAGGCGATCCGCTGCGTTGGCTCCGAGCCAGCAGCGAAGTAAACACATCCGCAGGTCACTTGCGGGTTAGCGTTGAGCAGCGCCAGCGCGGGCGTTTCCGTCCGGCGGGCCCGCGTATCGCGGCGCGCTTCAATGCTGCGTTGCGAATGCAGCACTGCGGCAACACGTCATCCGTAGGAATAATGATTTTAATTCAGGGTGTGACTCCACACGCCGGTGACGAACGCCGGATAATACGATAGTTGTAGATTTCTGGGGTCAAACACGGGGGAAAATTCCGCATGAACCAGTTAGACAACATGCTCGCCAAGTGGCAGCCGGTGGCGCTCAGCCTGTTTCGCTTCATGACAGGACTGTTGCTGCTTCAGTACGGCATTGCGAAAATCTTCAAGTTTCCGGTGCTGCCCTACTTCGCCAATATCCCGCCGTTGATCACCACGGCCGGCGCCCTTGAACTCGTGCTTGGCGCACTCCTGATGATCGGCTTTTTCACGCGCATTGTGGCGTTCATCCTGGCGGGTGAAATGGCTTTCGCCTATTTCCTCGGCCACATGTTCAAGGATGCCGCCAAGCCGGTATTCCTGCCGCTATTGAACGGCGGCACAGGCGCAATCCTGTTCTGTTTCGCCTGTCTCTATCTTTCGACCGCAGGCGGCGGCCCCTACAGCGTCGACGAGATGCGGAAGAAGTGACGCAGTCATTCCGGGGCGATGCGAAGCATCGAACCCGGAATCGAGATTCCGGGTTCGCGTCTTCGACGCGCCCCGGAATAGCACGATGGCT
>CAWFLW010000032.1:0-105596 GCA_963816655.1 uncultured Alphaproteobacteria bacterium
TAGCACAATTGCAACCTTCGCGGGAGACGAAAATGGACGCGGTAAGGCGGTCGGCTTACAAGTCCGCTGCCGGTTGGGATTTCATCTTCTCCCGCGCCGCGCGGAAACGCGCGCGGGCTTCATCCGACCAGACTTCGGCGGGATTATAGAACTCGGCAAACACTTTTGCGCCCGGCGGGAATGTCACCCAGGGCTGCTTGGTCGAGGTAAAGATGTGGGCATCGGGCGGACACTGCGTCGGATCGTCCATGGTGCCGACGCGGACGAAGCGCAGCAGCGAGCCTGAACAGGGATAGTTGCTCCAAATCGCGACCTTGCAGAGCGGGCAGCGCGCGATCTTCTGGCCCTTGTCGCTGGCCGAAGGCGTATCGATGATTTCGGGCTCTGCCTTGAGGTGCTCGACATGATCGAACTCATAGACCGCATTAAGCGCATGCACGGTGCCGGTTTCGCGCTGGCACCAAGTGCAATGGCAGGCGTTGACCACCAGCGGCTTACTGCTCAGGCGATAGCGGACTTGTCCGCAGGCGCAGCCACCTTCCATGACCATCTCCCTTAATTCCTCCTTGAGCATCATCCTGGTCCGAAAACGGTACCCACTTTTCGGGGATGATGCTCAGTACTTCCCTGCCCCCATATAGCCGAACAGCCAACCGGCCACTTTCCGCATCTGGATTTCCTCGCTGCCTTCGGTGATGCGATAGCGGCGATGATGGCGATA
Organism: uncultured Alphaproteobacteria bacterium; assembly: GCA_963816655.1. Taxonomy (GTDB): domain Bacteria; phylum Pseudomonadota; class Alphaproteobacteria; order Rhizobiales; family Xanthobacteraceae; genus Bradyrhizobium. The sequence continues at coordinate 722 of CAWFLW010000032.1, forward strand.
GATATGTTCGAACGGCTTGTGGCGCGAATAACCGATGCCGCCATGGACCTGCATCGCGCGGTCGGCCGCTTCGCAGCACAGGCGGTTTGCCCAGTAATTGCACATCGAAACCTTGTCAGAGAGCTGCTTTTCGACCTCGACCTTGCTCATCTGGTCCATTTCGGAAGCGGTCTTGCGAATCAAGAGCCGCAACATCTCGGCTTGCGTCGCCAATTCGACGAGCGGGAACTGGATCGCCTGATTGTCCGATAGCGGCTTGCCGAAAGGCTTGCGGCTTCGGGCGTATTTGACGCTTTCCTCGATGCAATACACCGCAGCGCCCAGCGAACCCGCCGCCTGACGGATGCGGTTTTCATGTACGAAATGCTGCGCGACGGCCAAACCCAACCCTTCCTGCCCGAAGAGCGCTTGTCCGGCACCCAGACATTGGTGAACGACACCGCGGATGATCCGTCGGCATGTTGAAGGTCCATAGATACTCCTCGATCTTCACGCCGGGATCGCTCGCAGGCACCAGAAAACAGGTGATGCCGCGCGCGTCGCCGTCATTGCCGGAGGTGCGCGCAAACAAAGCGCAGTGCGAGGCGACATGCATTCCCGTCGTCCACATCTTCTCGCCATTGAGAAGCCAGCCGTCTGACGCCGTCGCGCTTCTCCCGCACGCCGCGCGTTTCCATGTGCGTTGCGTCCGAGCCATGATTGGGCTCGGTCAGTCCGAAAGTCGGCCGGCGCGTGCCGTTCAGCATGCCGGTAATCATTCGGCCTGCTGCTCCCTGGTGCCGAAATCGCGCATCATCAGAACGAAGGGATTGTTGGCGACGATGGAGTGTTCGTTCTGCAGATCGTTGTGCAGCCCAAGGCCCTTGGACGCGAAGTGTTCGCGGATCACGGCCATCCAGAGATTGGAGCCGTCCTTGCCGCCATATTCCTTCGGCAATGCGAAACGCAGATGCCCTGCCCGATCGGCCCGGCGTTTGGCCTCGCCCAGCAGCGCTTCCCATTCCTTGCGCGGAAGGCCACCATTGTCCCAGTCCGTTCGTGCCCATTCGCGGCGATGATCGAAGAAGCGCTTGTTGTCGTCGCCTGCGCCTCAAGCGGCTTAATCTCAGCCTCGATGAAGCTATCCAGCTCGGCGAGATAGGCGACAAGTTCCTTGGGCAGGGTGAAATCCAAGGCGGTCTCTCCCGGAATGTCGTTGCTTGGCGGCGCGATGTCGCTTGCGTTTAGACGCTACGCGAGGGCCGCTGTCGGTAGCGATTTAGCTGAGAAGACTGCGGCCAAGTCAAGCAAGGCTCGGGGCCTCGGCACGCGCGGGCGCGTTGCGTAATTGGATGGTATCGGGCGGACCGGCGCGCTAGTATCGCGGCAGAATTCTTCGCCACAGAAAATGGGGGGAAGCAACATGGAGCTGAAGTTTTAAGGTGACGCGCAAGGGGCCGATCACGATCATCACCCTGTCGCGCCCGGAAGTTTGACAACGCGCTGCATATTGATGCGCATTTCGAGCTCAACAGGATTTTTGACGATTTCTCCGCGGACCCCGAGCAATGGGTCACGATCGTCACCGGCGCCGGCGACAAGGCATTTTGCGCCCGCAACGATTTGAAATCGCAGGCCGCCGGGGAACGCGGCTGGGACAAGGGCGGCTTTGCGGGCCTCACCTCGCGCTTTGACTTCGACAAGCCGATCATCGCCGCCGTCAACGGCGTCGCCATGGCCGGCGGCCGAGATCGCGCTTTCCTGCGACCTCATCATCGCCTCCGAGAAGGTGACCTTTGCGCTGCCCGGCCGCGCGTCGGGCTGGCCACGTTGGCCGGTGGCGTTCATCGGCTGCCGCGCCAGGTCGGGCTGAAGCGCGCCATCGGCATGATCCTCACCGCGCGCCATGTCAGCGCCAAGGAGGGGCTTGAGCTGGCTTTGTGAACGAGGTGGTCCCCGCCGGCGAAGCGCTCGCCGCCGCCGAGCGCTCGGCCGAGACCATCGCCAAGACTCGCCGATGTCGATCCGCGCGTCGAGCAGGCGATCAGCGGGGGCTCGCGGTGTCGCTGGAGCAGGCGATAGCCGGCAGCGCGAATACCCCGCGGTGAAGGCAATGGCGGCTCGCAGGACTTATCGAGGGACCGAAGGCGTTTGCGGAGAAGCGCCCGCCGAAATGGCTGCGAAGGTCACCGCAGACGGTCATTCCGGGGCGATGCGCAGCATCGATCCCGGAAGTTGAGATTCCGGGTTCACGCTTCGCGTGCCCCGGAATGACGAGGGGAGGAGTTACGCCTTCCCCAACTTCCGCTTGTACGACCCGTAGTTCGGCTGATCGACCGCAAGCTTGTCCATCGTGGTCTGCCACAGGTGCTCCTTCAGCCCGGGCGTGTTGAGATCGACCTCGCCGCGCGCGATCCTCTCGGCGAGCGCGCGATTGAGCTCCATCAGTGAGCCCTCGAGACCAAGCAGCTGCTTGAGCCGCACGGCCTCCCCAGCATCCGCCGGCCCCTCCAGCGCGAGCTGCCGCGTCACGAGGTCGAGCGCGTTGATGCCGACGCGAAGCTTGAAGGCGTTGTGGCCCTTGATCGCGGGCGTGATCTCAGTGCGGAGGAAATCCGCAACCGCCTTGATCAGTTCGGTGGGTGTGGGTTCGTCCTGCATCTATCTTCTCTCCTCTTTGGGCATGATCTTATCCGAAAACCGGTTCCCACTTTTCGGGATCATGCCCGCGGCGCCAGCAGCCGAAGCAAATCAATCTCCGTCTCCGACGGGCGCCGCCCGATGACCGCCTGCTCCATCGGGTGATCGGGAGCGTTACGGAACCGCTGCATCATGCGGCCGCACATGATGCCCCAGCGCAGCGTGCCCATCACTTCCCAGAACATCACTCTGGTGGCATCAACCTTGCGGCCGGCTTCCTCATAGCCGGCAAACATATCCTCTCGCGTGCCAAAACCGCCGACCGGCTTGTCGATCTCGCCAAAGCGCCAGGAGTTGACGCAGATCCAGCCGAGGTCCTCCATGGGATCGCCGAGATGCGCGATCTCCCAGTCCAGCACGGCGCGCACGCCGTCGGGGCCGATGATCAAATTGCCGTGGCGGAAATCGCCATGCACCAGCGTGACCTCGCGCGACGGCCCGGGGTCGTGGTCGGCGAGCCAGCGCAGCGCCAGTTCGAACACCGGACGCGGCCAGTTGGTGCTGCGATTTCCCGGTCAGATCGGCAATCTCCGACGTCGATGTGTTGCTGCGAAGCTGCGGCAATTTTTCGCGTGGCAGGCCATGAATGCCGGCCGCGACTCGGCCGAGCTGGCGCGCCAGAATCGGACGCGCCTTGGAAAACTCATTATCGCGCAAAATCTTGCGCGCGATGGTCTCGCCGTCCACACGCATCATGATGAAGCCTCGCCCCAACCCCTCCTCCGGCGTCAGGACATGCAGCACGCGCGGCGACGGCAGGCCGGCATCATAGGCAAGCTGCATCAGCACCGCTTCGGCTTCGAGGCCGGGCGCGCGCGAAGGTGAAGGCGAAGCGCCATAGCCCGGCGGCGCGCGGCGCAGGATCGCGCCGACATTGCCTGCGGGGTGAACGATATCGAAACTCCAGGTCTCCTGGCTGGCGCCGCCGGAGAGTTTTGCGGCGCCAGTCACGCCGGTCGCCCCCGGATAAAACGAGGCAACGCAGCGTTCGAGGTCGCGCTCGATCATTTGCCCGAAAATTTCGCCGGCCGCTTCTCGAGGAATGCGGTGACGCCTTCCTTGAAATCTGCCGCAGCTCCCGCAACGCGTTGCGATTCGAACTCCAGGTTGAGCTGCTCCTCGAAGGAGTTTTCCGGGCTGTCCCAGTAAAGCTTGCGGATCAGCGACAGCGCAACGGTCGGGCCGTTGGCGAGATCATGAGCGAGCTTCATCGCCTCGTCCATCAGCGCGGCATCGTCATAGACGCGGTTGACGAGGCCCCATTCCAGCGCCTTCTCCGCCGGCAGCCGCTCGCCCATCAGCGACAGCTCGACCGAGCGCGCCTTGCCGATCATGCGCGGCAGCAGCCAGGTCGAGCCACAATCCGGCACCAGGCCGATGCGGCGGAAGGCCTGCAGGAAGTAGGACGAGCGCGCGCACAGGATCATGTCCCCCATCAGCGCAAAACTCATGCCGGCGCCGGCGGCGGGTCCGTTCACCGCCGTCACGATCGGGCAATGCAGCTTGCGCAACCGGCGCAGGAAGGGATGAAATCCGACCTCCAGCGATGCACCCGCATTGCTGCGGCCGGGCTTCTGCTGCTGGTTGCGCCCTTGCAAGTTCGCCCCGGTGCAGAAGGCGCGCCCTGCCCCCGTGATCACGAGGCAGCGCACCTCGGCGCGCTTCTCCTCGATCGCATCGAGCGCTTCGGCGAGCCCGCCCAGCATGTCCATCGATACCGCATTCATGACTTCCTGGTGGTCGAGCCTGAGGACCGCGACCGGTCCATCGAAATCCAGCGTGACGTGCTTGAACTGCATTGTTTCCTCGCAAGTTGGTCCCGCGCGTTTTCCGTGACGCGGGCCTGATTGGGTTTTCAGGGCCATATTTGATTTTTGGGACGGGCTTGTCCATGGTTGGGCCAGAACACGACCCTGCACCGGGCGCACATCTAGTGCCTCCCCGGTAGCGTGAAAACACAAAAGGGAACGCGCAAAAGGAAATCGACATGAGCATTTTCGACCTCTCCAGCCGCGTCGCCGTCATCACCGGCGGCAATGGCGGTATCGGGCTCGGTATCGCGCAGGCACTGACATCGGCCGGCTGCAACGTCTCGATCTGGGGCCGCAATGCCGAGAAGAACAAGGCGGCCGCGGCCACCATGGCGAAGGGCCCCGGCAAGGTCGATACCCGAATCTGCGACGTCGCCGATCCCGCTTCGGTGAAGGAAGCGATGAAGGCGACGCTCGATGCATTCGGCCGGGTTGACGGCTGCTTTGCCAATGCCGGTATCGGCGGTGGCGGAAGGCGCGCCTTTATCGATCGCACCGAAGAGGAGTGGCGGCGGATGTTTGCCACCAATCTCGACGGCGTGTTCCACGTCTTCCAGGTGGCGGCGCGCCACATGACGGAGCGTGCGGAAGCCGGCGACAAGTTCGGCCGGCTGGTTGCGACCTCGAGCCTCGCCTCGCTGTTCGGCACCGCGCGCAACGAGCATTATGCAGGCACCAAGGCGGCGCTGAACGCGCTGTGCCGCGCGCTCGCCGTGGAACTCGCACGATACGGCGTCACCTCCAACGCCATCCTGCCCGGCTGGATCAGGAGCGACATGACCGCCGGGATCATGGGCAACGAAAAATTCGTCGCCAACGTGATGCCGCGCATCCCGGTACGCCGCTTCGGCGAGCCTTCCGATTTCGGCGGCATCGCCGTCTACATCATGAGCAAGGCGTCGTCCTATCACACGGCGGATTGCTTCGTGATCGACGGCGGCTACACGGCATTCTGAGCGCAAATGCCCATGGGACCACCCTTGTTGATTGTGTTCGGCGGCCTTCCTGGAACCGGAAAGACGACGATCGCGCGCGAGCTGACCCGACGGCTGACCGCAAGCTATGTCCGGATTGACGCCATCGAGCAGAGTTTGCGCGGGGCCGGGCTTACAGTCGGCCCGATGGGTTACGTCATCGCCAACGCGATCGCCGCCGAGAACTTGAAGCTTGCCCGCGTCGTCGTGGCTGACAGCGTCAATCCCGTTCTTGCCAGCCGGGAGGGATGGCGGGAAACGGCAAGCAAGAATGGCGCACGGCTGGTCGAGATCGAAGTCATCTGCAGCAACGCTGCAGAGCATCGTAAACGGGTCGAAGGCCGCCTGGCCGATATTGACGGTCTCAAGGTGCCAAGTTGGGATGACGTTACGAATCGCGCCTACGAGCCCTGGGACCGTGAGCGTGTCGTGCTTGATACCGCAACCGGCTCGATCGATCAGTTGGTTGACCGCATCGCAGCGCTCGTTGCCGCCGCCCGGCCCGGCAACAACGGTGCGCAGGAGACCCTCTGAATGCTTCCGTCGCAGCGCGCCCTGTTCGATATCCCGCGTCAGGTCTGCTACCTGAATGCCGCCTCCTACAGCCCGCTGCCGCTTCGCACCCAGGAAGCCGGCCGGGCCGCCGTCGGGCGCAAGGGAAAACCCTGGACGCTGGCTGCGGGGTTCGCCGGCGAACAACACGAACGCGCGAGGCTTGCCGCGGCAAGGCTGATCAATGCCGATTTCGGCGACATCGCGCTGATACCCTCGATCAGCTATGGCGTTGCCACCGCGGCCAAGCTTCTGACCATCGGCCGCGGCACCCGCGTGATCGTTCTGGAAAATGATCATTCCTCCCCGGTCCTCGAATGGCGAACGCGCGCGGACGCACAGGGCTTTTCCGTCGAGACGGTCGGAACACCCAGTAATGGGGACTGGACATCGGCGGTGCTCGCGACAATCGAAAAATCAGGCGCGGCGCCAGTCAGTCTTGCCTCGATTTCCTCGGTGCACTGGTCGGACGGCGGGTTGATCGACGTGGAGAAGGTAAGCGCCGCGCTGCGGCGGCAAGGCGCCAAATTCCTGATCGATGCGACACAAAGCGCCGGCGTGCTGGCGATGGACATCAAGCGTCTCGATCCGGATTTTGTGATTTTCCCGACCTACAAGTGGCTGATTGGACCTTATGGCCGGGCCTTCCTTTACGTTGCCAAGCGCCATCAGGACGGTGTCCCGCTCGAGCAGATCTCGGCTGCGCGGCGCAACGTGCGCGCCGAGAACGACGTCTATTTCACCGACATCAGTTATGTTCCCGATGCGCGCCGCTTCGACATGGGCGAGCGCGATCACTTCATCTCGATGGAGATGGCTTCGATCGGCATGGAAATGATGGCCGACTGGGGCGCGGCGGCGATTGCGGAACGTCTGCAGATGCTGACTGAGCGGATCGCTGCAGGACTGCGCGGCACCAGCGTCAACCTGCTCGACCCTTGCTTCCGGGCACCGCATATCCTGAGCCTTGGATTCGACAACGGCATGCCGGCGGGGTTGATCGAAGACCTCGCGGCCGAGGGCGTCTACGTCGCGCCGCGTCTTGGCCGTATGCGCATCTCGCCGCACGTTTACAATGACGAGGTGGATGTTGATCGCCTCGTCACGGCCCTGACCAAGCGCCTTCGGGCCTGACATCGACTACTCATTCGCCAGCGGGGACAAAAATATGGAATACGCGACCTCCGATCTGAACCAGCGCGAGCGCTACAAGGTGCTGACGTCTTTTGTCTTGCCGCGGCCAATTGCCTGGGTGACGACGGTCGGGCCGACCGGCGTCGTCAACGCGGCGCCGTTCAGCTTTTTCAATGCATTCTGCGAGAGCCCGCCGCTTTGCATGTTCGCGGCCAACAACCGGCCCGACGGCAGGCCCAAGGATACGCTGGTCAACATCCAGCGCACCGGCGAATTCGTGGTCAACATCGCCGACGAACCGCTGGCGCAGGCGATGCACGAGTCTCGGTGACTTTCCGCCCGATATCGGCGAGCCATCCTATCTCGGGCTGAAGCTTGCGCCCTCGTCCAAGGTCGCAGTGCCGCGGCTTGCCGACACGCCATGGGCGATGGAGTGCAAGACGTGGAAGATCATCGACGTCAATGGAGAGCGAGCGCTCGTCATGGGCGAAGGCCTCAACTTCTATATCCGCGATGAACTGTGGGACCGCGAGGCCATGCGCGTGCACATGGACCGCTATCATCCGGTCGGCCGCATGTTTGCGGACCGTTATTGCCGGACCGATGACCGGGTGATCTTTCCGGCGGCGCAGGGGCCGGTGGCGAAATAACTCAAGCCCGTCATTGCGAGCGAAGCGAAGCAATCCAGCATCCTTCGTACCAACAAGAAAGCTGGATTGCTTCGTTGCTTCGCTCCTCGCAATGACGGCCGAGAGACCGGCGATTATGCCGCAACCGGCCGGTGCGCGCGCAGGAAAGAGCGGATCTGGCGGACCGCCAGCGGCACCCGATCTGGCGGCTCTTTCCACGGGAACATGCTCACTTCAGCGTTCGGCGCCAGCAGCGCCGACTCCATGGCAACCGCGTAGGGATGAGCGGGGATGTCGTCGGGGAGGATCAGCACGGGTGTCTGGCAATTCTTCACGAAGTCCCGCGTCACCGTGAACACAAAGTCGGGGTTGGTGCGGTACATCTTGGTCAGGAATTTTTCCGCCTGCTCAATCGTGAGATCGGGACGGCGTTTGATCAGCTCCGGCGCCCAGTTGCTCATGTTGCTGTCGTAGAAGTAATCGCGCAGTTCCGGCCGTGAGCCGCTTGGCATGGCCAGCACCGCCGCGACGACGCGATCGCCCGCGCGCTTCAGCAAATTCCAGATCAGGGGGCCGCCGATGCAGAAGCCGAGCACCATGAACTTCTTGCAGCCGAGATGATCCATCAGGGCAAGCTGATCGTCGGTGTGGGAATCCCAGGGACGGTCGATTTCGAGCGGGCCTGAGGATTGGCCGGAATTGGCGTTGCGCAGGTCGAAGGCGATGCAGCGGAATTCGCCGGAAAATTCCTTCATGGCGTTGAACGGTGGATAAGGGCCGGTGATGCGCTCGATGCAGGAATTCAGCCCGCCGCCGGCGATCAGCAACAGCGGGTAGCCGGAGCCCGCCTCTTCGTAGTGAATGCGGACCGCACCCTTCTCGGCAAATCCCATACTGCCCCCTGACTTTCTGTTGATGAATTATTCCGTCATTGCGAGCGAAGCGAAGCAATCCAGCTTTCTTTCGAAACGGAGAGGAAGCTGGATTGCTTCGTCGCTCCGCTCCTCGCAATGACGATTGAGACAGAGCCCCTCACGCACTCGCGGGACGATGCGCGCGGAGGAACGAGCGGATCTGGCGGATAGCCAGCGGAATGCGTTCCTTTGGCTCCTTCCACGGGAACATGCTGACTTCCCCTCGCGGCGCCAGCATCGCCGCTTCCATGGCAACCGCATAGGGATGCGCCGGAATGTCGTCGGGCAGGATCAGCACCGGCGTCTGGCAGTTTTTCACGAAATCACGCGTGACGGTGAAAACGAAATCGGGGTTGGTGCGATACATCTTGGTCAGGAACTTGTCGACCTGGTCCATCGCGATCTCGGGCCGGCGTTTCACAAGCTCGGCCCCCCACCCCTTCATGTTGTTGTCGTAGAAGAGGTCGCGCATCTCCGGCCGCGAGCCGCTCGGCTGCGCCAGCACCGCCGCGACCACGCGGCCCGGCGCCCGCTTGAGCAGATTCCAGATGAAGGGCCCGCCGATGCAGAAGCCGAGTACCATGAACTTGTCGATGCCGAGATGATCCATCACGCCCAGATGGTCATCGGTGTAGGCATCCCAGGGGCGATCGACCTCGAGCGGACCTGAGGATTGTCCGGCATTGGCGTTGCGCAGGTCGGCGGCGATACAACGGTATTCGGCCTTGAACTCCACGAAGGGATCGAACGGCGAGCTCGGGCCCGACAGGCCCGCGATCGTCGAATTCAGGCCGCCGCCGGCAATGATCAATAACGGGATGCCGGAGCCGGCCTCCTGAAAATGGATGCGGACCGGACCCTTCTCGTAAAAGCTCATGGCGCTTCCTCCCTGCCCGGCCTGTTGCGCGAGCACACGCGAAGTGGCGGCGACCGCGGTAGCTGCCGCGCCTGTCGTGATGATGGTGCGCCTTGTCTGGTCGATCATCGGCGCTCTCCCTGATGACGCCGCCGGCTGGCCTTAAGCTTTCACAGGTTCGCCGATCTTGTCTTGCGTCTTTGTGTCGAAATCGCTGGCGTCATGCCGCTCGTGCAGCTGGCTCGCCGGGTCGCCCCAGGTGCGGTTGACCATGCGGCCGCGCTTCACGGCCGGTCGTTGGGCGATGGCATCGGTCCAGCGTTGCACGTTCTTGTACTCGTGCACGGCCAAAAATTCTCCGGAGCCGTAGAGCACGCCCTTGGCCAGCGCGCCATACCACGGCCACACCGCGATATCGGCGATCGAATAGTCGCCGCCGGAGAGATACTCGACCTCTGCAAGCCGCCGGTCGAGCACGTCGAGCTGACGCTTCACCTCCATGGCAAAGCGGTCGATGGCGTATTCGATCTTGGTCGGTGCATAGGCATAGAAGTGGCCGAAGCCGCCGCCGAGATAGGGCGCCGAGCCCATCTGCCAGAACAACCAGGAAAAGCATTCGGCCCGCGTCTTCGGGTCGGTCGGCAGCAGCGCACCGAATTTTTCGGCGAGATAGACCAGGATGGACGCGGACTTGAACACCCGGATCGGCTCCTTGCCGCTGCGGTCCATCAGCGCGGGGATTTTCGAATTCGGATTGACCCCGACAAAGCCGCTGCCGAACTGGTTGCCGTCGATCTTGATCAGCCAGGCGTCATACTCGGCGCCCTTGTGGCCGAGCGCCAGCAACTCCTCCAGCATCACGGTTGCTTTGACGCCATTGGGCGTCGCCAGAGAATAAAGCTGCAGCGGATGGCGACCGACGGGAAGTTCCTTCTCATGCGTGGGGCCGGCGATCGGCCGGTTGATGGCAGCGAACCTGCCGCCGCTCTCCTTGTTCCAGGTCCAGACTTTCGGTGGTTCGTAGCCGGTGGTGGTAGGGGGCGCGTCGGTCATTCAGGTAGCTCCCGCGGAGCTGTTTGCGCTTGAGCTCCGCCTTGTTATGTCGTTTTTTGGAGCCGCCTGGGCAGCGGCCCGCCGCTTACGATGTAGACACCCGCGGAGATCAAGACAATGGCCACCCAATCCTGTTTTTGCGGCCATTCGCCAAGCACTGGGATCGCCATCAGCGCCGTCATCGCCGGACACAGCGCCGCAAAGGCCGCTCCGCTCGATGCGCCGAGAATGCTGACTGCCCTGCCATAAAGCATCAATGAGATGATGGCCGTCAGGATGCCCTGCACGATAGCCTGCAACGCGATATCGAACCAGGGCATGTACGCAATTGCAGTCCCCGGCATCCAGTAATAGATCGGCAGGTACAGCAGCATGGAGCCGACGGCCGAGATGGCGGCGGCGTGCAGGCCGTCAAGCCGGGCGCGGCGCAACGCAACTGTATAGAACGCCCACGCCAAGCCTGCGCAGAGGAAAAGCGCATGGCCGAGATTCTGCATCGATCCAAGTTCTCCGCCGGATCCCAAGGTGATTGCAAGAACGCCCGGCAGCATCAACGCAAATCCCAACTTCTTGGTGCCGGTGATTTCATCGTGCAGCACGACGGCAGCCAGCAGCGCGACCAGCAGGGGCATGACGCCCGGAAACAGCGCCCCGGCGTGAGCCGCTGGGGCAAACAGCAATCCCGTGTTGGCCAGAAACACCGGCGCCGCACCGCCGAGCACGATCGCCGCGAGCCCGCCCCAGCCCAGACGGTCGAGGGCAAGCCCTTTTGCGAGAACGAGCGGAAGCAACAGGAGGCCTGCCACGCCAAAGCGGAGGGCGGCGATGTCCCACGGTGTCAGGCTGCTGCGAAGCCCGAGCCGGGCGACAACGATCCAGCCGGCCCAGATGCTGACCGCGGCCAGACCATAGGCCGCGCCGCGCAGATACAGCTCGACGTCGCGCGATCCGGGCATGTACTCCTCCGTTTCATAACCCTTATTATTGATTTATAAGGTTACGAGCTGAATTGACCGGAGGCAAGCCATGACTGCGACCGTCAATCCATTCGACTGGAGCGGAGGCCATCCGGCGCTCGACTTCGTCAACACACTGGATGAGCGGCCATTTCCCGCGCCGATCGAGAATTTGCCAGATTATGCCGACCTGGTCCGCTTCACCGAGCTGGCGGGTCTCGTCGCGCCCGCGCAAGCCAGGCAGTTGCGCAAGCTCGCCGCGTCCGAACACGCACGCATTGCAAGGCACGCACGCGAACTGCGCGAGCAAGTGTACGCCACGTTGACCGCGCTGCATCGCCGGAAGGCGATCCCTGCGGGCAGCTTGCGGGCTTTAACGGCCGCATTCCGCGAGGCTCGCGCGGCAAGGGAGCTGACCGCATCGTCTGGTTCGAGCATTGCGCGCCATGATTGGCTCTCGCCCCACGCCCCCGAGATACCGCTCCACGCCTGCGCCATCGCGATCGAGGATTTTCTGACGAGCGCCGACCGCCGGCACGTTCGCAAGTGCGGCGCCCTGGATTGCGAGGTCTACTTCATCGATCGGAGCAAGGGCCGACGCAGGCACTGGTGCAGCATGAAAAACTGCGGCAATCGCGAAAAACAGCGCCGCTGGCGTGCGACGGCGGAGTGAGAGGCGCGCTTAAGATGCCGCCACCTTCCACGCCTGCTCGGCCGGCGTCAGCGCAAATCCTTCATAGCCCTTGGCGGCGACCTCGTCGCAGGTCTGCCGGTAGATCGGCACGCCGCCGATATAGGGCATGAAGATGCGCGGTTTGCCGGGGACGTTGGCGCCCATGTACCAGGAATTGGCCTGCGGAAAGAGCGTGGTGTAGGCGACCTCATTGACGTGGTCGACCCATTTGTCCTCGGCCGTCTTCTCGGCCTCCACGGCGACAAGCGCGTTGTCGCGCATATAGGCGAGGCAGTCGGCGATCCAGTCGACATGCTGCTCGATCGAGACGATCATGTTTGACAGCACCGACGGGCTGCCGGGGCCGGTGATGATGAAGAGGTTGGGAAAGCCCGCGGTCATGAGGCCGAGATAAGTGCGTGGCCCCGCCTCCCACTTCTGGTTCAGCGTCTGGCCGTTGCGGCCACTGATGTCGATCTTGGCGACCGAGCCGGTCATGGCGTCAAAGCCGGTCGCCAGCACCAGCGCGTCGACCTCGTAATCCTTGCCGGCGACGCGGACCGCGTTTTCCACGATCTCTTCGATCGGGTTGTTCTTGATGTCGACCAGCGTCACGTTCGGCCGGTTGAACGCCGCGAAATAGTCGGTATCGACGCAAATGCGCTTGGTGCCGATCGGATGGCTGTTCGGCTGCAGCAGCTTTGCCGTGGTTGGATCCCTGACGATGTCGGCGATCTTGCCGCGAACAAAATCGGCTGCGGTATCGTTGGCGGCCTTGTCGAGCAGAATGTTGTTGTAGACGGCCATGAACACGACACCGCCGTGCTCCCAGCCGGCCTCGTATCTGGCGCGGCGCTCATTATCGCCGTCGTCGAGCGCGCCGCGGTCGGGCTGCGGCGTAAAGATGCCGTTGCGCGACACTTCGCGCGCGACGCGGCGGACTTCCGGATAATTTTCCCGGAACCACTCGCGCTTTTCCGGAGGCATCGGACCATTCTGCGCCGGAATGGAAAAATTCGCCGTGCGCTGAAACACCGTCAGCTGCTTTGCCTGTTCGGCAATGACCGGCACAGCCTGAATGCCCGATGAGCCCGTACCGATCACGGCCACCCGCTCGCCCGTGAAATCGACCGGTTGATGTGGCCAGTGGCCGGTGTGATAGACCCTGCCCTTGAAGCGATCGAGGCCCTTGATGTCGGGCATCTTCGCGTTCGACAGGCAGCCGGTCGCGAGCACCAAGAACTTTGCGGTGACCGTCTTGCCGTCGGAGACCTTGACCGTCCATTGATTGGCGAGCTCATCGAACGCGGCGCGCTCGACTGCTGTGTCGAACTGGATATCCGGGCGCAGATCAAAACGGTCGGCGACGTGGTTGGCGTAGGCGAGGATCTCCGGCTGCGACGCGTAGTGCTCGCTCCAGTCCCATTCCCGCTGCAACTCCTCGGAGAACGAATAGGAATACTGCATGCTCTCGACGTCGCAGCGCGCGCCGGGATAGCGGTTCCAGTACCAGGTGCCGCCGACGCCCGAACCCTGCTCATAGACCCGCACGCGCATGCCGAGCCCGCGCAGCCGGTGCAGCATGTACATGCCGGCAAAGCCCGCGCCGACCACGACGACGTCATAGGCATCAGTGGATGCAACAGGGGCGGGCTGCGAGGCGGACATGAATATTCTCTCCCACGGATTTCTTTTCGCTTTGAGTGCAGGATTCTCCCCGCAGCTTCAAAGCGCAAGACACAAATCAGGTCTTCCGGCCTGCATATTTGCCTGGATCGTGCGTAGTTCAACGGGGTGGCGGCCGGTCCGGCTTGGCTTCCCTGCCCCGGATGCGCTAGCGTTCCGCGAGCCACGGCAAAATCAACAACAAGCAGCACTCAAGGCTGCCGCAGGGAGAGACCACAACCATGAAATCGCCGGTCTGCGACATGCTGGGAATCGAGTTTCCCCTGTTTGCCTTCAGCCATTGCCGCGACGTGGTAGTGGCGGTGAGCCGCGCCGGCGGATTTGGCGTGTTGGGCGCAACCTCGCATTCTGCCGAGACGGTGGAGCAGGAGCTGAAATGGATCGATGAGCACATCGACGGCAAGCCCTACGGCATCGACGTGCTGATCCCCGAAAACATCTCGACCTCAGGCGAAAAGGACGTCACCTGGAAGAGCCTGGAATCGCGCATCACGCCGGCGCATCGCGACTTCACCAAGAACCTCCTCAAGAAGTACGGCATCGAACTGCAGACCAGCAACATCGCCGATAACCAGCCGCAGCCGTTCGACGCGCGCCGGGCCATGGAGGTGCTGGAGGTTTCGTTCAGCCATCCGATCCGGCTGATTGCCAATGCGCTCGGCGTGCCGCCGCGGGAGATGATCGAGATGGGCCGGAAGCACGACGTGCCGGTCGCAGCGCTGGTCGGCGCCAAGGAGCATGCCGTGCGGCAGGTCGCGGCCGGCGTCGACATTCTGGTGGCACAAGGCACCGAAGCCGGCGGCCATTGCGGCGAGGTTTCCACCATGGTGATCGTGCCCGAGGTGATCAAGGCGGTGAAGGCTATCCGCGACGTGCCGGTGCTCGCGGCCGGCGGCATCATGACCGGGCGGCAGATGGCCGCCGCAATGGCGATGGGCGCGGCCGGCGCATGGACCGGCTCGGTGTGGCTGGCGACGGTGGAATCCGAGACCACGGAAACCTTTCGCGAGAAGATGATCGCGGCGTCCTCGCGCGATGCGATCCGCTCGCGCGGCCGCACCGGTAAGCCGGCGCGGCAATTGCGCTCGGTCTGGACCGATGCCTGGGACCGCTCGCCAGATTGCCCCGGCGCGCTGCCGATGCCGCTGCAGAGCATGATCAGCCGCGACGCCTTCATCTCGATCGACCGCGCGGCTGCCGCCGGCAACGCGCAGGCGCGCGATCTCGTCAGCTATTTCGTCGGCCAGGGCGTTGGCCTCGTCGACAGTGTGAAGTCGGCCGGCGCGGTGGTGCAGGAGTTCAAGGAAGAGTTCGTCGAGGCCGTCGAGCACATGAATTCATTGCTGGCGGAGTAATGCTCCTCATGCTGAGGAGCCTGCGCAGCAGGCGTCTCGAAGCACGAGGCCCGGCTGGTGGCTTTCATCCTTCGAGACGCGCTCCGCGCTCCTCAGGATGAGGTTTGGTAGAATTGCAAGAGTCAAAAAGAACAGAAAAATGGCAAACATCCCCGAAGACCGCATTCCCGTCATCGTCGGTGTCGGCGAGATCGTCGATCGTCCAAAGGATATTGCCGCCGGGCTCGAACCGCTGACCCTGCTGGAGGAAGCCCTGAAGCGCGCCGAGGCGGATTCCGGCGCAAAGCTGCTCGGCGACATCCAGTCGCTCGACGTCGTCAGTTTCCTGAGCTGGCGCTATCGCGATCCGGAAAAGCAGCTGGCGGCGCGGATCGGCGCCAACCCCGCCCATCTCTATTACGGTCCGGTCGGCGGCGAGAGCCCGATCCGCTATCTGCACGAGGCGGCGCAGCGCATCGCGCGCGGCGAATGCAGCGTTGCCGCGGTCTGCGGCGCCGAGGCGCAGTCCACCGCCACCAAGGCCGAACGCGCCGGCATCAAGCTGCCCTGGACGCCGTTTGCAAGTGACGTCGAGGAGCCGAAGCGCGGCGCGGTGTTCCAAAAACCGCTGGCTGTAAAGCTCGGCGTATTCCGGCCTATCACTGTCTATCCGCTCTATGACAGCGCCACATCGGCACATTGGGGCCAGACGCCACGCGAGGCGCTGGCCGAATCCGGCGACCTCTGGTCGACCTATGCGAGCGTGGCAACGCAAAATCCCAACGCCTGGCTGAAGAAGAATTTTTCGCCCGACGAGATCACGACGCCCACGCCTGACAACCGACTGATCGCCTGGCCCTACACCAAACTGATGGTGGCCAATCCCAGCGTGAACATGGGCGGCGCGCTCATTCTCACCAGCCTTGCCAAGGCGCGCGCGGCTGGCGTGCCGGAAGACAAGATCGTCTACGCCTGGGGCGGCGCATCGGCGGAGGAGCCGCGCGACTATCTGGTCCGCGACCAGTTCTTCGAAAGCCATCCGCAGAATGCAGTGCTCAAGGCGATCATGGATCTCGTCGAGGGCGACGGCAAGAAGTTCGACGCCATCGAGCTCTATAGCTGCTTCCCGGTCGTGCCCAAGATGGCGCGGCGAACGCTCGGCCTCGGGCCCGACGTGAAGCCGACGGTTGCCGGCGGGCTGACGTTCTTCGGCGCGCCGCTCAACACCTACATGACGCATGCGGCCTGCGCGATGGTGCGCAAGCTGCGCGATGGCGGCAAGCTCGGCCTGCTCTACGGCCAGGGCGGTTTCGTCACCAAGCACCATGCACTCGTGCTGTCACGCGAGGCGCCGAAGGAAGCCATGGCGCAGGACACCAGCGTGCAGGCGGAAGCCGATCGCAATCGCCGCAAGGTGCCTGACTTCGTCGACACCGCCCAGGGCAAGGGCAAGGTCGAGGCGTTCACGGTGATCTATCGCGGCAATGGTGAAATCGAGCATGGCGTTGCCATGCTGCGCACCGAGGATAACCGCCGCACGCTGGGCCGCATCCCGGCAACCGATGCGAAGACGCTGGCGCATCTGCGCGACATGGAGCGCACACCGGTTGGGACGGTTGGGGAGATCATCATCGGGGCCGACGGTGCGCCGGAGTGGCGGGTGGGCTGATATCCATCCGCGTCATGGCCGGGCTTGTCCCGGCCATCCACGTCTTCGGCGCCACCTGAAAAGCAAGTCGTGGATGCCCGGGTCAAGCCCGGGCATGACGGAGGAGAGAGCCTCCCCTACCCCTTCACGTCCTGCTTCTCGGACGCGGTCGCGGGCTTTGCGCCCTTGGCGCCGACGACGCGGACCTGATCGCCGTCGGCAAGGCCGTCCGGCGGCGCAATGATGATGCGATCGTCGGCCGCAAGTCCCGAGGCCAGTTCGATCTCCTTGCCGAGATCGCGGGCGATGGTGATTTTCTTGAACAGCACCTTGTCGTCGATGCCGACGGTTGCGACAGAAAGCCCGCTGCCGTTGAAGATCAGCGCGCTGGCGGGGATGTGCAACGGCACGACGTCGCGCTGCAGGCTGAGTTTGACGCTGGCATAGCCACCCGGCATCAGTTCGCCCCCGGCATTGTCGAGCGCAAGTTGCATCCGCGTCGTGCCGGAACTGACTTCCACCGACTGCGAGGAGGCCTCGACCGTCGCCGCAAAGCTGCGGTTGGGATATTCCGGCATGATGATCACCGCCTTGGCGCCGATCTTGATGGCGGGCACGTAGTTCTGCGGCACGTTGACGTAGACCCGCAGCTTGGTGATGTCGGAGATCACGAACATCGGCGGGCCCGCGCCGCCACCGGCATTGATCAGTGCGCCGACGTCGGTGTCACGCGCGGTGACGACGCCATCGAAGGGCGCGGCGATCCTCTTGTAGCCGGCCAGCGCCTCCAGCCGCTCGACATTGGCCTGGCCGGAATTGACCGCCGCCTTCTTGTTGGCGAGATCGGCGGTGCGCTCGTCGATTTCCTGCGCCGAGACGAAGTTGGATGCGACCAGCGTCTTGCGGCGATTGAGGGTTGCTTCAGACAGCCGCGCGCTCGACTGCTGGCTCGCGAGATCGGCGCGTGCCTGCAGCAACTGCTGATCGAGGTCGGGCGCCTCGATCTCGGCAATCACCTGCCCTGCCTTCACTTGCGTGCCGATATCGGCGCTCCAGCTCTTCAGGTAGCCGGAGACCCGCGCGAAGATCGGTGCGCGATAATAGGCTTCGAGCCGGCCCGGCAGGTCGAGGGTCGGATTGAGCGCACGCGCGTTGGGCAGCGCCACCGCGACGGACGGGATGGCCTGGTTGTCGGTCCATTCCTTCAGTTTGCTGCCGGACTCCTCGCGCGCCCGGATGCCGGTGATCACGACCAGCACCAGCACGATGCCCGCAACAACGCCGAAAATGCCCAGCTTCCGGCGCGAAACCGGCGAGCGTTGTTCAGTGGGCATGCGGCATCTCCGAGAGGGCGGCGGCTTTCGCGCCTTGCTTTTTGTGTACCATACTGAAGACCACGGGAACAAACATCAGCGTCGCGATCGTTGCCAGGATCAGGCCGCCGATCACGGCGCGGCCGAGCGGCGCATTCTGCTCGCCGCCTTCGCCGAGCCCCAGCGCCATCGGCGCCATGCCGATGATCATGGCGAGCGCCGTCATCAGCACCGGACGGAAGCGGACGAAGCCGGCCTCCAGCGCCGCCGCCATGGGATCGCCGAGCGCATCATAGCGCTCGCGCGCAAAGCTGATGACCAGCACGCTGTTGGCGGTCGCAACGCCCATGCACATGATGGCACCGGTCAAGGCCGGCACCGACAGCGTCGTCTGGGTGGTGAACAGCATCCAGACGATGCCGGCTAGCGCCGCCGGCAGCGCCGTGATGATCACGAACGGATCGGACCATGACTGGAAGTTCACGACGATCAGGAGATAGATCAGGACGACGGCGGCGAGCAGTCCGAACAACAGTCCCGAGAAGGCGCTGTTCATGGTCTGCACCTGGCCGAGCAGCACCACGGAACTGCCTTTCGGCACTTCCTTTGCGGTCTCCGCGATGACCGTGCGGACCTCGCTGGCGACCGCACCGAGATCGCGTCCCTGCGTGGTCGCGAAGATCTGCACCATCGGCTGGATGTCGTATTGCGAGACCACCGCACTTGTCGCGGAGCGCTTGATGTCGGCGATGCCGCCGAGGATCGGCGACTGGGTGTTGCCGGTCGCGGTGATCGGCAGCGTCTGCAACGCGCTCAGGGAGTCGATCTGGTATTGCGGCGTCTGCATCACGATCGAATAGGACACGCCGTTGTCGGGGTTGAGATAGTAGGTCGGCGCGACCTGCGACGAGCCGGCCAGATTGACCACGAGGCTGTTGGTGACGTCGCGCTCGGTCAGCCCGACATATTGCGCGCGGGTGCGGTCGACGTCGATGTTGAAGGTCGGATTGTTCGGCGACTGCTGGATGCGCGCATCGGCGACGCCGGGAATGCGGCGGATCTTGCCGAGCAGTTTGTTGGCATAGTCGAAATTGGCCGCGAGATTGGCGCCGCGGATCTGCAGGTCGATCGGCGCCGGCGCGCCGAAATTCAGGATCTGGCTGACGATGTCGGCGGGCAGGAACGAGAAGTTCATGCCGGGAAACAGCCGCGGCAATTGCTCGCGCAGCGCCAGCACATATTCCTCCGTCGGCCGGTGACCCTCGCGGAGCTTGATCTGGATGTCGCCGTCCTGCGGGCCGATCACGCCGGTGTTGTTGTAGGTCATGTTGATGCCGGAGATCGGCATGCCGATGTTGTCGGTCAGCGTGTCGATCTCGCCGGGCGGGATGATCTTGCGGATCGCCTTCTGCACGTCGGCCAGCTGATTGGCGGTCTCCTCGACGCGGGTGCCGACCTGGGTGCGGACATGCATCAGGATGTTGCCGGCATCGACGGTGGGGAAGAAATTGCGCCCGAGGAACGGCACCAGCAGGAACGAGACCGCGACAAAGCCGAGGAAGCAGGTCACGAACAGCTTGCGATGGCCGAGCGCCATCGACAGCAGGCTGTGATAGAAGCCGCGGAAACGTTCGAACCGCGCCTCGAAGGCGCGCTGGAAATCGACCAGTGGATTGCGCGACGGCGGCTTACTGCTCTCATGGTGGCTGTGCGGCTGCAACAGGTATTTCGCCATGGTCGGCACCAGCGTGCGCGACAGGATGAACGACCAGATCATCGCGAACATCACGGCTTCCGCCATCGGCACGAACAGGAAGCGCGCCACGCCCTGCAGGAAGAACATCGGCACGAACACGATGCAGATGCAGAGCAGCGACACGAAGGCCGGCGTCACGATCTGCTGGGCGCCGTCCATGATCGACTGCTCGACCGGCTTGCCCTGCTCCAGATGGTAGTTGATGTTCTCGATCGTCACCGTGGCGTCGTCGACCAGGATGCCGACGGCAAGCGCAAGGCCGCCCAGCGTCATGATGTTGAGCGTCTCGCCGATCGCCGACAGCATGATGATGGCGCCGAGCACGGAAAGCGGGATCGAGACCGCGATGATGACGGTGGAGCGCCAGCTGCCGAGGAACAGCAGGATCATCACGCTGGTCAGCAGCGCTGCGATCACGCCTTCGATCGCGACGCCCTCGATGGCGCCGCGCACGAACAGCGACTGGTCGCCGATGAAGCCGATCTTCAGCGCCTCCGGCAGCTGGTCCTTGACGTCGATCACCTTCTGCTTGATGCCGGCGATGATATCGAGCGTCGAGATCGCGCCGGCCTTCAGCACCATCATCAGCACCGAGCGGTTGCCGTCGACGTGCACGATGTTGGTCTGCGGCGGGTTGCCGTCGCGCACGCTGGCGACGTCGCGGACATAGACCATGGCGCCGTTGACCGCCTTGATCGGCAGGTCGCCGAGTTCTTCGATCCGCAGCGGCGAGTTGTTGAGCTGGATGGAATATTCGAAATTGCCGATCTTCTGCGTGCCGACCGGCGTGATCAGGTTTTGCGCGGCCAGCGCGTTGGCGACGTCCTGCCCGGACAGCCCGCGTGCCTGCAGCGCCATCGAATTGAGGTCGATCTGGATCTGGCGCTGCTTGCCGCCGAACGGATACGGGATCGCCGCGCCCTGCACGGTGACGAGCGGCGTGCGCAGCTGGTTGATGCCGATATCGGCGAGATTCTGTTCGGTCAGCCCCTCGCCCGACAATGCGACCTGGATGATCGGCACGGTCGAGGCGCTGTAGTTGAGGATCAAGGGCGGCGTCGCACCCGGCGGCAGTTGCTTGATCATCGTCTGCGCGATCGCGGTGACCTGCGCGTTGGCGGTGCGGATGTCGACGTTCGGCTGGAAGAAGATCTTGATGATGCCGATGCCGGTATAGGAATTGGCGACGATGTGCTCGATGTCGTTGACCGTCGTGGTCAGCGCCCGCTGGAACGGCGTGGTGATGCGGCCGGCCATCTGGTCCGGCGGCAGGCCGGTGTAGTTCCAGACCACGCCGATCACGGGAATACGGATGTCGGGAAAGATATCGGTCGGCGTGCGCAGCGCCGCCAACGGCCCGATCAGCAGTAGGAGTAGCGCGAGCACGACGAAAGTATAAGGCCGGCTCAGCGCGATGCGGACCAGAGCAATCATAAATCAGGCATTCCTGGCGCCCGCCCCCGGGGCGCAGGGATTGGCGCAACGATGGGCCAATGGCTTTGCGCTGATTTAGCCGAATCGGAGCCGGCAAGCCACGCCTGCGGCGCAGCCGCGGTTCACTTCCCTGGCATAGCTCGGGCTTCGGTCGTGGAACCGCGGCGGCGCT
The DNA here is from genome assembly GCA_963816655.1 of uncultured Alphaproteobacteria bacterium. Taxonomy (GTDB): domain Bacteria; phylum Pseudomonadota; class Alphaproteobacteria; order Rhizobiales; family Xanthobacteraceae; genus Bradyrhizobium. The sequence goes on from CAWFLW010000032.1 coordinate 22,296, forward strand.
GGACCTACGCCGCCCGCACGGTATCGAGGAATTTGCCGACCTCGTGCTTGAGACGATTGCTGTCGCCGGACAGCGACTGCGCCGCAGCAAGCAGCTGCGAGGAGGCCGAGCCGGTTTCGCTGGCGCCGCGCTGCACGTCGGTAATGTGCGAGGAGACCTGGTGGGTCCCTTGCGCTGCCTGCTGCACGTTGCGGGAAATCTCCTGAGTGGCCGCCCCTTGCTCTTCCACGGCGGCTGCGATGGTCGAGGATATCTCCGACAGCTTTTCGATCGTTGCGCTGATCTCCCTGATGGCGCCAACCGACTCCGCGGTTGCGCCCTGCATGCCCGAGATCTGCTGACCGATCTCGCCGGTCGCCTTCGACGTCTGTTCGGCCAGCGCCTTCACCTCGGAGGCGACCACAGCAAAACCGCGGCCGGCATCGCCGGCGCGCGCCGCCTCGATGGTGGCGTTGAGCGCCAGCAGGTTGGTCTGCTCGGCGATCGAGTTGATCAATTCGACGACGTCGCCGATACGAGCCGCCGCCTTCGACAACTCGCCGACGCGCTCGTTGGTCTTGCGCGCCTGGTCGACCGCTTCATTGGCCATCCGCGCCGATTCCTGGACCTGCCGGCCGATCTCGTTGACGGACGACGACAGCTCCTCGGTCGCCGACGACACCGACTGCACGTTGGCGGAGGCCTCTTCCGAAGCGGAGGCCACCATGGTGGTCAGCTCCTGGGCACGCTCGGCGGTTGCCGTCAGCGTGGTCGCCGACGACTCGAGTTCGGTCGATGCCGAAGACACGGTCTCGACGATCTCGCCGACCGCAGCTTCGAATTGATCAGCCAGCCTGATCATGTCGGCCTTGCGCCGTTCGGCCGCGGTGAGCTCCTGCTGCGCCCGCGCCTCTGCCTCGTCACGCGCCTTGGTTTCCGCGTTCTGACGGATCACGGTGACGGTCTTGGCGAGGTCGCCGATCTCGTCGCCGCGGCGTGCGCCGGGGATGACAACGTCGAGATTGCCGCCCGCCATCTCGCCGAGCGCGCCGTTGAGACGCATGATCGGCCTGGACACGCCGAAGAAGGAAAATACCACCGAAGCGATCAACGCCACGACAAGCACAACAGTCAGCATCAGGTTGATCTGGTTTGCCTTGGCGATTTCGGCAGCCGCCTCCTCGCGCGATGCCTTGGCATTCTTCTGCGAGATGCCGACCTGGGTTTCCATCAGGGTGCCGGCTTCCTCAACCAGTTTGGTGCTGCGCCTGACGATATCGGTCTTCAGGGAATCCGTCGTCACGGAATCGTCGGTGACACCGAGGAAGCGATTGATGATCGCGCCAAGCCCATCGACCAGTTCATGCAGTTTCTTGTCGTCGGTCTTGTCGCGGGTCTGCTTGAGCAGCGATGCAAGCTGCGTCTTGCTGTGCGCAATCGTCTGAACCAGCTTGGTGTCGCCGGTGGCGCCGAGGCGCCAGACCAGCGCCCGCAGCGCATTGACCTTGGCGTCGGCCTGATAGAACAGGCCTTCGACCTCTTCGCGAGCTTCGATGCGTGCGAATACCGATGAGTTGAGCGCGATCTGGAACGCCCGGTACCATTCACCCGAAATCGTGTTGCGCTTCTCGACTTCTTCCAGCGACGTCTTTTGCGCCTTGGCGAGATCCTCGACGCCGCTGGTATAGAATTCCATCAGGGACTTGACCTCGGTCAGGCGCTCCTTGGTCTCCTGCCGCTGGGCGCTCGTGAGCGCCGCCTCGATTTCCTTGGTCTGCGATGCGGTGGCGCTGCGCAGGTCGGTCAGGCCCTGATCGACATCGGACGGCTTTCTCGCCAGCTGGATGTTGCGGGCGGCCAGCTGGACCTGTCGCAACTCGAGCTGGCCGGCCATGACGCCGTCGATGACGCGCTGGGCGCGGGCGGCCCGCTGGTTGGCCGCGTCGACCTCCGCTTCCGACATCATCTGGTTGGCCACCATGCCGATCGACAGCAGGATGCCGACAGCGCCAGCCAGGCCAAGCTTGTTTCCGATACGATTGAACTTGATCACGTCGACGACCCCCAATTCCAAATGGCATTGGTGGCCCCGAAACCCCGCCTGACGCGCCCTCTTGTTTTGCCTACAGGCTTACCGGTGAAGAGGTTACTTTTGGTTAATTTTTCGTCAGTGAAAATACTAAATCCTGGGGCGAGCCGGGAAGCCGGTGCTACCTGCCGTCCGCTCCGCGCACCGCAAGGCAGGTCTGCTGAGGCGTCTCGCCGAACAGGTCGCGGTAGAGCGTGCGGAATTCGCCCATGTGCCAGAAACCGTTGGCGAGCGCGATCGCCTTCATCGCCTCGATCGAGGCGCCCTGGACCAGCCGCTGGCGCACGTTCCACAGCCGCCGCAGCCGCGTGTAGCGGTGCATGCTCATGCCGCGGATCGCGACCACCGCGTTGTTCAACGTCCGCACCGACACCCCGAACTGCCGCGCCACTTCGGCGCTGTAGAATGTCCTGGCCGCGTTTTCGTGCAGAAACTCATCGAGCTTGCGCACCAGGACCAGATAGGTCCTGAGGTCGAGGCGACCGGCATCGATCGGCGACATCTGCACGGCATGATCGACCGCCTCCAGCAGCGACTCCTCGAGCTGGTCGACGACGCGCGACTGCGTCAGCAAATCGGGCGAGTGCGAGGCCAGCAGCAGGATATCGCGTGTCACGGCGCGCAAGGCCGCAAGCTCGGCCGGCCGGAGCGCGATCATTTGCGCGGAATTGGCCTCGCCCGGCCAGCCGCGGTCCTCGACCGCAGCGAAATTCAGCAGCGCGAGCAGGTTGGCGTGCGGCTCGACAAATTCACAGACTGCATCGCCCTTTGCCAGCATCAGGGTTTGCGGCCGCGCCTCGAGGCCATTCACCGTCACCGACACCGTATCGGCCATGCTGAAGCCAACAATGGCCCCGGTCGTGAGATAGCGGGCCTGCAGGATGCGCGGAAAGGTTCGCTGCAGATAGATCGCGCAGGATCGCAGCGTCACCGCCGCGAACGAAGCGGCAAAGCCCTTCCACGCGAGCGGGATGCTCTTTGCCTCCGCCAGCTGTTCGATGCTCCGGAAATGATCGAAATCCGGAAACCGACTGATCTGCAGGGCGCTTGAGCTCACCAGTTGATCAAGCATTGGACCTCGGCCGGGCTCTCGTCGATCGGCAAAGTGGTGGCGGACCTGACTCGCTTGAAGAGTCTAGCTGCCGCGGAATCCGGCCGCAACGGCGTCGCGCCCCGTAGGAGTCCGGCGTTGGAGAAAAGCCCGGCCATGGGGCCGGGCTTCGTCGTTGGCTGGCTGCTGAAAAATCAGGCAGCGCGGACAGAGGTCAGGAACTTCGATACCTCGAGCTTCAGGCGGCTGCTGTCGCCAGCCAGCATTTTGGCCGCCGACAACACTTGGGAGGACGCCGAGCCGGTTTCGGTGGCGCCGCGCTGCACGTCGGTAATGTTCGAGGACACCTGCATGGTGCCTTGCGCGGCCTGTTGCACGTTGCGGGAAATTTCCTGGGTAGCGGCGCCCTGCTCTTCCACAGCCGCCGCAATGGTCGAGGATATTTCCGACAGCCGCTCGATCGTGCCGCTGATCTCCCTGATCGCGGTCACCGACTCCCCCGTCGCGGCCTGGATACCGGAAATCTGCTGGCTGATTTCGCCCGTCGCCTTCGCGGTCTGCTCGGCCAGCGCCTTCACTTCGGAAGCGACCACGGCAAAGCCACGGCCGGCCTCGCCGGCGCGGGCAGCTTCGATGGTGGCGTTGAGCGCCAGCAGATTGGTCTGGCCGGCGATGGTGTTGATGAGCTCGACGACGTCGCCGATCCGGCCCGCCGCCTTCGACAGCTCGCTGACGCGGTCATTGGTGGAGCGGGCCTGGCCGACTGCATCGGTGGCCATCCGCGCCGAATTCCTGCACCTGGCGGCTGATCTCGGTCACCGACGACGACAGCTCTTCGGTGGCGGAAGCGACCGACTGGACGTTGGTGGAGGCTTCTTCCGAGGCCGCGGCAACCGTGGTCGCCAGTTCCTTCGAACGACCGGCGGTCGTCGACAGCGTGCCGGCGGAGGCCTCGAGCTGGGTCGAGGCCGAGGACACCGTCTCGACGATCTCAGAGATCATGGATTCGAACTCGCGGGTGATATTGTCGACGCGGCGGCCGCGCTCGATCTTGGCTTCGGCATCGCAGGCGGCCGCCTCATCGGCCGCTTTCTTGGCGATCAACGCGTCCTTGAACACCTGCAGCGTGTCGGCCATGGCGCCGATCTCGGTCTTCTCGCCCTGGTGCGGAACGTCAGCGGTGAGGTCGCCCTTGCCGAGCGCCTGCATCGGGGTGACGATCGAGGCGATGCCGGTGGAGACGTCGCGCACCAGATAGAAACTGACGCCAGCGCCGAGCATGATGGCGGCGCCGAGGATGATCGCGAGCATCAGGAAGGCCACGCTGTAGCTTTCGGCGGCGACCTGCGCCGCCTTGTCGGCGCCGGTATTATTAAGGTCGATGTCCTTGCGCAGGATGGCATCGGCCTCGAGCCCGATCTTGTTTGCGATCTTGCTGTTCAACTCGTGGGCCTCGTGGGGGACCTTGCCGGCCTCCTTGCGCGAGATCGCCATGACCTCCTCGGTGGCCTTCTTGTACTTCTCCCAGACGTCGGACCATTCGCTGTAGATCGCGCGCTCTTCAGGCGAGGTGATCATCGGTTCATACTGCGCACGGAGTTTGCTGTTGTTCTCGACCACCGTGGCGAGGGTCTTTTCCATGGCCTGCTTTTCCTCGAGCGTCTCGGACAGCATGTGCTCGCGGATGACGTTGCGGTAGGTGATGACACCGGCGCGAAGCTCGCCGAGCACGCGGACGGACGGCAGCCAGTTGGTGGTGATATCGACGGTGTTGGCATTGATCGACCGCATGTTCTTGACGGCGAGCAGGCCCATGCCGGCCATCGCGACAAGCAGGAACGCAACGACGGCGATGATCTTGGAGCGGATCGAGAACGTGGCGAGCATGAGGGGAACTCTTCGGGTTGAGCGCTTTGCGCTTCGATTGATTCAGTAGTCGCGGGACGCAAAAAACAATTCATGAGGATGCGGGCAGACGAACTGCGCGACGGCAGAAATGCCAGCCGGCTCCTGCGGTTCTGTTAATTTGGAACACCGTACGACTACGTACGCGCTGGGGTTGCACGCGTGGGAAAGCAATCGCAACGCGCTCAGCGCATCAGCCCGAGCGCATCGGAGAAAAACTCCGCGCCGCCGAAATTGCCGGATTTCAGGGCGAGCATCATGTCGCCCTACTTGCGCCGACCGCGCGCAACACCGGTACGCCGGCAGCGATTTCCTCGCCGACGAGGAAACCGGGAATGCCCAGACGGTCGACCACCGCGCCTGACGTTTCGCCGCCGGCAACCACCAGCCGCCGCACGCCTGCGCGCACCAGCGCTTCGGCGATGTCGGCCATCGCTTGCTCGATGGCATGCCCTGCTGCATCCCGGCCATGACGCGATTGCAGGGCTGAAACCTGCTTCCGGTGACGCGCTGCTCGCGATCAGGACCGGCCCCGAGCCAAGCCGCTCGGCCGCCCAGGCCGCAGCCCGGCGCGCTTCGTCCGGTTCCGGCGACGACGCGCTCGGGATCGAGATGCAGCACCGGCATGACGCGCTCGGCATTGGCAATCTGCTGCAGCGTCGCCTGCGAACAACTGCCCGCGAGGCACGCCGCGGGCCCGCCGATCGCCGCACCTGTCGCCGCTTTCGATCCAGCCGGCTTGACCTTGCCCGACTTGACCAGCGCCCGCGCCAGCCCGAGCCCGATGCCGGAGGCGCCGACCGACAGCCGGTGATCGACCGCGACCGCGCCGATCGTCTCGAGATCGGGGTCGAACACGGCATCGATGACGGCAGCACCCACGCCCTGCCCGGCCAGTTCCGCAAGCCGCGCCCGGATGGCGTCCGGGCCCCGCGACAGGCTCGCCAGATTGACCAGGCCGATTTTCGTCTTGCTCTGCCGCGCCAGCACTCGCACCAGATTGGAATCGTGCATCGGGTTGAGCGGGTGATCCTTCAGCGGGCTTTCGTTGAGCGGCAAGAGGCCGACAAACAGATTGCCCTGGTAGACGGTGCGTCCGGTTTCCGGAAAGGCCGGCGTCACCAGCACGACCTTTTCGCCGCAATCGGCGCGCAGCGCGTCCATCACCGGGCCGATGTTGCCGGCGTCGGTGGAATCGAAGGTCGAGCAGATCTTGAACAGGACGTGACCGGCGCCGCGGCCGCGCAGCCACTTGTCTGCCTCGCGCGAGCGCGCGACCGCCTCGCCCGCCTCGATCGAGCGGCTCTTCAGCGAGACCACGACCGCGTCGACCTCGGGCAGCTTGAGATCATCGGAGGGCACGCCGATGGTCTGCACGGTGCGCAGGCCCTGGCGCGTCAGCGTGTTGGCGAGATCGGAGGCGCCGGTATAGTCGTCGGCGATGCAGCCAAGCGAAATATTCCTGGCCGGCGTCACGGCTTTACTCCGGCGTAGGACTTGAACCAGCCAAGTCCGTCGGTGGTCTTGCCGCGCGGATTGTACTCGCAGCCGACGAAGCCGCCATAGCCGAGCCGGTCGAGTTCGGCGAACAGGAACGGGTAGTTCAGCTCTTCGCCATCGGGCTCGTTGCGCGAGGGAATGCTGGCGATCTGGATGTGGCCGATCACCGGCATCATCTGGCGCAGCCGCATGGTGACGTCGCCATGGATGATCTGGCAGTGATAGATGTCGAATTGCAGTTTCAGGTTCGCAATCTTCAGTTCATTGATCAGGTCGAAGGCGAAGATGAAATCGTTGAGGAAGTAACCGGGCACGTTGCGCGGGTTGATCGGCTCGATCACCACGTCGACGCCGTGGGGTGCAAAAAACTCGGCAGCGGTCGCAACCGACTTATAGAATGCCTCCACGGCCTTGAAATCGGAACGGTTGGCGATCCCTGCCATCAGATGGACGCGCTTGACGCCGGTCGCCTGCGCGTAAGGTAACGCCGTGTGCAGGCTCCTCTTCAGATCGTCGAAGCGGTCGGGCAACGCGGCAAATCCCTTTTCGCCGGCATCCCAGTTGCCGGGTGGCAGGTTGAACAGTGCCTGGGTCAGGCCGTTGCCCTTCAGCCGCTTGCCGACTTCGTCGGCCGGATGGTCGTAGGGGAACAGGAATTCCACTGACGTGAAGCCCGCTTTCGCCGCGGCCTCGAAGCGGTCGAGGAACGGCACCTCGGTGAACATCATGGAGAGATTGGCGGCGAAACGGGGCATGGATTGTCCTCTTATTTGTCACCCGGCAGCTTTGTGCCGGTCACCTTGGCATACATCCGCGCCACCGATGCATCGTCGTCGCGGCCCATGCCGGCGGCTGATGTCATCAGGAACATCTGCAGGGCGGCGGCCGCGACCGGCACCGGAAAGCGCGCCGTTCGCGCCATGTCCTGGATGATACCGAGGTCCTTGACGAAAATCTCCACTGCGCTGCGCGGGGTGTAGTCCCCGTCGAGCACATGCGGCATGCGGTTCTCGAACATCCAGGAATTGCCCGCAGACGCCGTGATCACCTCATAGACCTTGCGGATGTCGAGGCCTTGCTTGGCCGCAAACGCCATCGCCTCGGAGGCGACAGCGATATGCACGCCCGCAAGCAACTGGTTGATCATCTTGAAGGCCGCGCCCTGGCCTGCGGCATCGCCGAGTTCGTAGAGCTTTGCCGCCATGGCGTCGAGCGCCGGCCGCGCTTTTGCAAACGCCGCGGGGCTGCCGGAGGCGAGGATCGTGAGTTCGCCCTCGGCTGCGCGCTGTGCACCGCCGGAGATCGGGGCGTCGAGATAATGCCGCCCGGTCGCTTCGAGTTGTTTTGCGAGCCGCCGCGCCACGTCGGGATCCATGGTGGCGGACGAAACGAACACCGCGCCCTTGGCAAGCGACTCGGCAACGCCGCCGGCGCCGAACAGGATGGTTTCGGTCTGCGCGGCATTGACGACGACGCTGACGACGATGTCGGCATCCTTGGCGGCTTCCGCCGGCGTCTTCGCGCCCTTGCCGCCGGCGGCGACAAACCGCGCCACGCTGTCGGCGGAGACGTCGCAGCCGGTCACCTCGAATCCGGCCCGGCGCAGCGAGGTCGCCATGCCAAAACCCATCGAGCCGAGCCCGATTACGGCCATGCGCGGTTTTGCGGATTCGGACATAGGCGCATTCTCCCCGGCGCCGCATTTGTACTACGGCTTGACCTCTGGGTATCACGGCTTGGCCGCGCTGCCAAAGCGTGGGACAACGCCAAATATCGAGGGATACGCATGAGCGATACCAAAATCCGCGAGGGCATCTGCCGGTTCGGCCGCTCGCTGTTCGAGCGCGGGCTGACGCCGGGTTCGTCCGGCAATATCAGCGTGAAGCTGGATGATGGCAGCTGGCTGGTGACGCCGACCAATGCCTCGCTCGGCTTTCTCGATCCGGCGCGGCTGTCGCATCTTGGTTCCGACGGCCGCCTTCTCTCCGGCGATGCCCCGACCAAGGAGGTGCCGCTGCATGGCGCGCTGTACCAGACGCGCAACGCCGCGCGCGCGGTGGTGCACCTGCATTCCACCCACTCGGTGGCGCTGTCGATGCTGCCCGAAATCGATCCGCGCGCCGCGTTGCCGCCGATGACGCCGTATTACCTGATGCGCTGCGGCGCAACTGCGCTGCTGCCCTATTACCGGCCGGGCGATCCCGCCGTGGCCGACGCCATCAAGGGGCTGGCGGGCAAATATTCATCGGTGCTGCTCGCCAATCACGGCCCGGTCGTGTCGGGCGACACGCTGGAAGCCGCCGTGTTTGCGATGGAGGAGCTGGAGGAAACGGCAAAGCTCTATCTGCTGCTGCGCGGGCTCAATCCGCGCTATCTGTCGCCGGAACAGGTGGCCGATTTGACAAAAGTGTTCGGGTTGGAGGTGCCCGATCACGGACACGCGTAGGGCTAAGCGCGCTAGATCACCGCGAACTGCTTGTTCTGCAGGTCCGTCACCAGCATCAGCCCCGGCGCATGCGTGATCGCAAACGGGATCTTCGCCGCTGCTATCACCGATTGCGGCGTGACGCCGCAGGCCCAGAACACCGGGATTTCGTCGGCTGCGATCGGGACCGGATCGCCATAATCGGGTTTGGCGATATCGGCGATCCCGATCGACTGCGGATGGCCGAGATGCATCGGAGCGCCATGCACGGCCGGATAACGCGAGGTGATCTGCACTGCGCGGATCGCATCGGCCGGCTTCAGCGGACGCATCGACACCGTCATCGGCCCGGCGAACGGCCCGGAGGGCTTGCAGGCAATGTTGGTGCGGTACATCGGCACGCGCACCTTGTGCTCGACGTGACGGAGCGGAATGCCCTCCTCCGTCAAGGCCTGCTCGAACGAGATAGGAGCAGCCGAGCACGAAGGTGACGAGATCGTCGCGCCAATGCGACATGATGTCCGTCGGCTCCTCCACCACCTCGCCATCGCGCCACACCCGATAGCGCGGCACGTCGGTGCGGATATCGAGATCGAGGCCGAGCGCCGGAATGCGGGGGTCGCCGACATCGGACATGCCGATGATCGGGCACGGTTTCGGATTGAGCTGGCAGAAGCGATGAAAGGCGGAGGCAAATTTTTCCGGCAGGATCGCGAGATTGCCCTGCACATAGCCGTTGGCGACGCCGGCGGTGGTGGTCGCCATGCCGGCCCGGCAGTCGAGCCGGGCCTGCAGGCTCGGCAAAATGGTCGCACCCTGCAGACTGCCCTGGCCGCTTTTCGATAGCTCGACGTTCATCGATGCTGCTCCAAGCCTTGAATAGGATGCCTCGACAGGCGATACCCGTACATTCTACCATGCGAACCGAAACGCATGCCATCCGCTTTCCGCATGGGCCAATGACAAAAATCGCCTCCAACCTTCAAATCGATTCCACCCGCCTCTGGGGCACCATTCACGAGACCGCGAAGTTCGGCGCGACGCCCAAGGGCGGCGTGCGCCGGCTGACGCTGGGCGCTGAGGACAAGCAGGTGCGCGACTGGTTCCGCAAGGCCTGCGAGGAAGCAGGCCTTGAGGTGCATGTCGACACGCTCGGTTCCATGTTCGGCCTGCGCAAGGGCCGCGACATGTCCAAGCTGCCGGTGGGGCTCGGTTCACATCTCGACACGCAGCCGACCGGCGGCAAATATGACGGCGTGCTCGGCACGCTCGCAGCCCTCGAAGTGGTGCGTACGCTCAACGATGCCGGGATCGAGACCGACGCGCCGATCTGCATCTGCAACTGGACCAATGAGGAAGGCTCGCGCTTTGCACCCGCGATGATGGCCTCTGCCGCCTATGTCGGCGATTTCACGACCGACGACATCCTCGTCGCGCAAGGACGCCGAAGGCGTCACCGTCGGGCAAGCGCTGGACAGCATCGGCTATCGCGGCGCGGCGCCGGTCGGCACGCAGAAATTCTCAGGGTTCGTCGAACTGCACATCGAGCAGGGCCCGATCCTGGAGGCCGAGAACAAGACCATCGGCGTGGTCGATTCCGGTCAGGGCGTGCTGTGGTACGACGGCAGGATCACCGGCTTCGAGAGCCATGCCGGCACGACGCCGATGCCGCTGCGGCGCGATGCGCTGGCCACGCTGTCGGAAATCGTGCTGGCAATGGAAAGGGCGGCAAGCAAGCACGGCCCCAAGGCGGTCGGCACCATCGGCGAAGCCGTGATCGCACAACCCCTCGCGCAACGTCATTCCCGGCGAGATCGCCTTCACCGTCGATTGCCGCAGCGCGGACGCCGCCATCATGGATGCGCTCGACAAGGATCTGCGCGCGGCGGCGGCCGAGATCGCGGCACGGCGCAAGGTCGACGTTGCGCTCGATCTCGTCTGGCGCAAGCCGCCGACGCATTTCAATGCGAAATTCGTCGACGCGGTCGAGAATGCCGCCAAACAGCTCGGCTATTCGCACCGGCGCATCACCTCGGGCGCCGGCCACGACGCCTGCAACCTCAACACCGTGATGCCGGCGGCGATGGTGTTCGTGCCGTGCAAGGACGGCATCAGCCACAATGAACTGGAAGATGCGACGCAAGCCGACTGCGCGGCCGGCGCCAACGTGCTGATGCATACGGTGCTGGCGCTGGCCGGCGTCGCGTCCTGATCGTCAATCAAGAAAACAAGGGGGAGCGCCGTGCGCGGAGTTTTTGTCGATGCCAATGAATCGCTGGCGGTGATCTTCGAGAAACTGCAAAAGCCCGGCGATCCCACGGTGAGGATTCACCGCGATCCCGACATCACGTCGGAGCAGTATCCGGAGTTGCTCGACGGCGCTGAGATCGCCATCGTCGATCACACGGCGCTGCCGACCGACATCGCGAAAAAATGCACCGGGCTGAAGCATGTGGTGTTCCTCGGCACCGGCGCGCGCAGCTACATGAATCCGGAAGAGCTCGCCGAGGTCGGCATCGAGGTCCATCTGATCAAGGGTTACGGTGACACGGCGGTCGCCGAATGTGCGATCGCCTTGATGTGGGAGGGCGCGCGCGGGCTCGCCAAAATGGATCGCGGCATTCGCGCCGGCAACTGGCTGCGCGACGACGGCATGCAGCTTACCGGCAAGACGCTCGGCCTGATCGGCTACGGCGGGATCGCAGCGGAAGTGGCGCGGATCGCGCGCGGCGGCGGCATGCGCGTGACCGCCTGGAACCGGACGCCGAAGAAGAAAATCACCGGCGTCGAATTCGTCGAGCTCGACGATCTCCTCGCCGAGAGCGACGTGATCTCGCTGCATCTGCTGTTGAACGACGAGACCCGCGGCTTCGTCTCGCGCGCCTTCATCGAGGCGATGAAGCCGGGCGTGATCTTCGTCAACACCGCACGCGGCGCCATTGTCGACGAACAGGCGATGATCGATGCACTGGAGTCCGGCCACATCCGCCATGCCGGGCTCGACGTCTTCAACATCGAGCCGCTGCCGGCGGATCATCCGCTGACAAGACTGCCGAACGTGACGCTATCGGCGCATTCGGCGTTCCGAACGCCGGAGGCGAGCGTGAATTTGATGAGCGCGGCGTGGGAGCATTGCCGCAGGATTGCGAAGAAGTAGTGTTCTTCCTTCTCCCCTTGTGGGAGAAGGTGGATCGCTGACGCGAAGCGGCAGCGAGACGGATGAGGGGTCTGTTTCCGCGGATAGAGACCCCTCATCCGCCTTCGCTCCGCGAAGGCACCTTCTCCCACAAGGGGAGAAGGGAAGAGAAACTAATCCACCATCTCCGCGACTGCCTTGCCGCACGCCGTCGTATCGGCATTGCCGCCGAGATCCCGCGTGCGCAGCGTGCGTTCGCCGAGCGTGCGCTCGATCGCGCCGACGATGGCTTCCGCCGCCTGCTTCTCGCCGAGATGCTCCAGCATCATCGCGCCCGACCAGATCATGCCGATCGGGTTGGCGATGCCCTGCCCTGCGATGTCGGGCGCCGAGCCGTGCACCGGCTCGAACACGGAGGGGAAGTTGCCTTCGGGATTGATGTTGCCTGACGGCGCGATGCCGATGGTGCCGGTGCATGCGGGTCCGAGATCGCTGAGGATGTCGCCGAACAGGTTGGAGCCGACCACGACGTCGAACCAGTCCGGATGCAGCACGAAATTCGCGGTGAGGATGTCGATGTGGTACTTGTCCCACTTCACCTTGGGATAGTTCTTTGCCATCGCCTCCACGCGCTCGTCCCAATAGGGCATCGTGATCGAGATGCCGTTGGATTTCGTGGCGGAGGTCAGGTGCCTCTTCGGCCGGGATTGCGCGAGTTCAAACGCAAATTTCAGGATGCGGTCGACGCCGATCCGGGTCATCACCGTCTGTTGGGTGACGAATTCGCGGTCGGTATCCGGGAACATGCGCCCGCCGACCGATGAATACTCACCTTCCGTATTCTCGCGCACCACCCAGAAATCGATGTCGCCCGGCTTGCGGTTGGCAAGCGGCGACGGCACGCCCGGCATCAGCCGAACGGGGCGCAGATTCACATATTGGTCGAACTCCCGGCGGAATTTGATCAGCGAGCCCCACAGCGAGATGTGATCCGGAATCTTCGCCGGCCAGCCGACGGCGCCGAAATAGATCGCGTCATGCTTGCCGATCTTGTCCTTCCAGTCGGCCGGCATCATCTCGCCGTGCTTCTCGTAATAGTCGTACGACGCAAAGTCGAAATGGTCGAACTTTACTTCCACACCGTGTTTTTTTGCCGCGGCTTCGATGACGCGCAGACCCTCCGGCATCACCTCCTTGCCAATTCCGTCTCCGGGAATAACCGCGATCCGATATTGCTTCTTGCTCATTGGGAGACCCCCTTGGTCTTGTCGCGCCGCTTGCCTATTCAAAGTGCAATGGACCAAACTTCACCGCTATGCAACGGTGCAGTGCAATGTTGACGGCGCCGCGGCAGCCATTGAAACTTACTGCGATTTCAATGCGAATCTCACCAGCAAGCGAGTGATTCCATGGATCTGCATCTCCGCGGCAAGCGCGTCCTGATCACCGGCGCATCAAAAGGCATCGGCGCGGCGGCTGCGGAGTCCTTTGCCGAAGAGGGTTGCCACCTTCGCCTCGCCGCCCGCAGCGGCGATGCGTTGAAGGCGCTCGCCAACCGGCTGCGCTCGGCGCACCAGATCGACGCCACCACCCATGTCACCGACCTGCGCAAGCCCGAGGACATCACCCAACTGGTGAGGGAAGCATCCGATATCGATATCCTCGTCAACAATGCCGGCGACATTCCCGGCGGCTCGATCGACCGGATCGACGAGGCGATCTGGCGTCATGCCTGGGAATTGAAAGTGTTCGGCTATATCAACCTCACCCGCGCCATCTATGCCCAGATGAAGGCGCGCGGCGGTGGCGTGATCATCAACGACATCGGCGCCGCCGGCGAAAAGTTCGATGCCAATTACATCTGCGGCAGCGCCGGCAACGCCGCGCTGATGGCCTTCACGCGTGCGCTCGGCGGCAAGAGCCTCGCCGACAACATCCGCGTGGTCGGCATCAATCCGGGCCCCGTCGGCACCGACCGCCACGTCACGCTGCTGAAGACGCGCGCGAAGAACCAGTTCGGCGACGAGAACCGCTACAAGGAATTCCAGACCGGCATGCCGCTCGGCAGGCCAGCGCATGCGCGCGAGATCGGCGACTTGATGGCGTTCCTGGCATCGAACCGCTCGGGCTACACGTCGGGCGTGATTTTTACGGTCGATGGCGGACTGACGTCGGGGTGGGGCTGATCGCGCGATAGCACTGTCATTCCGGGGCGATGCACAGCATCGAACCCGGAATTGCTCGGAGATTCCGGGTCTGGTGCTTACGCACCATCCCGGAATGACGGTTAGGCGGTCGTTCGCTCGAACGCCTGCCGGATCAGCGTGGTGATGCGCCCATTTGCCGGGATCAGTTCATGCAGGACCGTGAAATGGTCGGCGCCGGGTATTTCCTCGTAGGTCACCGGCAAGCCAAGGCTGGCGCGATGCGCGGCAAAATCCGCGGTCTGCTTGCGCAGCAACGGCAGTTCGGCGCTGCCGACCACCAGCGAGAGCGGCTTTGCCGGCCCGTCCGCCTGCTTGACCGGCGAGTTGCGGCGTGACATCGCCTCGTCGAGCTTCAATTTCTCGTTGAGATAGGAGTGACGGATCGGCTCGAGCTCGTAGATGCCGCTGATCCCCACCCCCGCCCGCACATGCGGGTTCGAAAGCGCCATCGAAGTCAGGTGCCCGCCCGCCGACCAGCCCGGTCACCACGATGCCGCCGCCGCCGCGCCGAGCCGCGGCAATTGCGGAGCGAGAAAATCGATCCCGGCATGGATTTCGGCGACGATCTCGTCCAGCGTCGCATCCGGCGCCAGCGTGTAGCCGATCAGCGCGACGTTGATGCCGTGGGCAAGCAGCCCCTCCGCCACCACGGTGAAGACTTCCTTGGCGCGAGCCTGCCAATAGCCGCCGTGGATGAACAGCAGCGTCGGCGCTGCGTCGGCCGCCTTGATGAAATCGATGCGGTTGCGCTCGCGCGCGCCGTATCTGAGATCGAGATGCTGCGGATGCCGCTCTCTCATTGCGGCCGAACGCTGCTCCCAGCCGGCGACCATATCGACGCTGCCGGCAACCGCCGTGCCGTTATTGAGCCCGCGGTCGCGCTCGTCCTGGCTCATGCTGCGCCAGTCAAGCGCGGAAAACGCTGCCGTCATCTGCAAATCTCCGATGCGATCCCCGGTTTCCGAGCGTTTCACTTTGCCGGAAAATGTTCTACAGCACTAGGCAATCCGCTTGCTGACAAGGCGGAATAAACGGGAGAGAAGCCGGTGGCCGACCAAAGCCTGATACGCGAGACCGCTTGCAACATCGTCGACAAGCTGAACAAGGGCGCGCTGACGCCGCTCGACCTGCTCGACGTGCTGGAAAAGCGCATCGCCGAGGTCGACGGCAAGGTCAACGCGCTGCCCACCCTCTGCTTCGACCGCGCGCGCAAGAACGCACGTGAGCTGATGCAAAAGCCCGCCGGCCAGCGCGGCCTGCTCGCCGGCATGCCGGTGCCGATCAAGGACCTCACCAACGTCGCGGGCGTGCTGACCACGCAGGGCTCGCCGATCTACAAGGACACGGTGCCGGCAAAGTCGGACGTGATGGTCGAGAATCTCGAAGCCAATGGCGCCATCGTCTACGCCAAGTCGAACACGCCGGAATTCGGCGCCGGCGCCAACACCTTCAACGAAGTGTTCGGCGCGACCCGCAATCCCTGGGACACGTCGCGCTCGGCTGCCGGCTCTTCCGGCGGCGCCGCCGTGGCGCTCGCGACCGGCATGGCCTGGCTTGCGCATGGTTCGGACATGGGCGGCTCGTTGCGCAACCCCGCAAGCTTCTGCGGCATCGTCGGGATTAAGGCCCAGCATCGGCCGCGTGGCGCACACGCCGGCGGCCGCGATCGACCGCAATCTCGGTGTCAACGGCCCGATGGCGCGCAATGTCGAGGATCTTGCCCTCTTGCTCGATGCAATGAGCGGCGAGCATCCCGCCGATCCGCTGTCGCTGCCGAGACTGCCGACCTCGTTCCTGTCGGCCGCGCGTTCCGGCGTCAAGCCGAAGCGTATCGCCTATTCGCGTGATCTCGGCATCACTCCGGTCGATCCCGAAGTCGCCGCCATCACCAGGAAAGCCGCGCGAACGTCTTGCCGCCGATGGCATCATCGTCGAGGAAGCGCATCCCGATCTCAGCGAGGCGCATGAATGTTTCCACGTGCTGCGCGCCTTCGATTTCGCGCTCAGCAAGGCCGAGCTGCTGCGCACCAAGCGCGACCAGCTCAAGCCGGAAGTGATCTGGAATATCGAGGAAGGGCTGAAGCTGACGGTCGAGAAGATCGAGCGCGCCGAGGCGCAGCGCGTGGCGATGACGGCGCGCACGCTGGCGTTCTTCGAAAAATACGACCTGCTGCTGTCACCCGCGACGATCGTGGCGCCATACCCGATCGAGAACCGCTACGTCGCCGAATGCGACGGCAAGAAGTTCGACAACTACGTCGAATGGCTCGGCATCGTCTATGCGATCACGCTGGTGTGCTGCCCGGCGCTGTCGATGCCCTGCGGCTTCACGGCCTCCGGCCTGCCGGTCGGGCTGCAGATGGTGGCGCCGCCGCGCGGCGAGGCACAATTGCTGTCAGGCGCCCGCGCGATGGAGGACATTTTGGGCATTGCGCGGCTCGACGCCGATCGATCCGCGTCCGCCGAAATGAACGGCGCGGGAGAAGCGTCAGCGCGCCTCGAGCGCGCTTGCCGCCTTCATCGCAACTGAAAGCGAAAGCTTCGCTTCCTGCACGATGTCCTCGACCAGTTCCTCGCGACTGGCGCCGCCAACCTGGCCGGTGAGCAGCCCTTGCTCCGCCAGCATGACCACGCCGTGCAGCGAGGCCCAGATTTTCATGGCCTGCCGTTCGCGCAGCACCCCAACCGCCGGCGCTTCCAGCAACTCGATCAGAAGCGCAAGCGTCTCCATCGCCGCCTTGTGCAACTCGCCGCCCTTTGCCGCCGAGGCCATGGTGCGCGAGGCGAACATCAGCCGATAAATGCCGTTGCGCTGCAAGCCGAAGGCGAGCGTCGCCTGCGCAAAGCGTGACAGCTTCGATTGCTTCGACGGCTTGTCGACGAGATCCCTGAGGATGACGTTGAACTGCCGGAATGCTTCCGCCGTCACCGCCTCAAGCAGCGCCTCGCGGTCGGCAAAGTGCCGGTAAGGCGCCGGCTGGGAGACGCCGAGCTTCTTTGCCAATGCGCTGATGTTGATGGCCTCCGGCCCGCCCCGCTCCGCTTCCTGGAACGCGGCCTGCACCAAGGCATCGCGGAGGTCGCCGTGGTGATAGGTATTGAGCGCTTTGCGGACCAATCGAGGTGGCATTGATGTTATTGTCTATGACTTTTCACTTGACAGCACAACGGTGCTACGAATGTAATATGCTATAATTTCCAGGCGCGGCCAAGAGGCACGCGACGGCCAGAACGAAAAAGCAAAAATCTGCGCAGCCACGCTGCGCGCTCCAGGGGAAGCGCTTGCCATGTCAGGAAAGCTGAAGATCCACGTCGACCAGGACAAGTGCCAGGGCCATGCGCGCTGCAAGTCGCTGGCGCCCGAACTGTTCAATCTCGACGAATATGGCAATGCCCACGAGGTCGGCGACGGCACGGTGCCCGCCGGCCTTGAAGACAAGGCCTGGCTCGCCAAGTCGAACTGTCCGGAAATCGCGATCGAAGTGACCGAGGAATAGAGGTTTTCCCGTCTCCAGGCTCAACCTGAATCCACCGAACAAGGTAGAGGTTTGCACGATGTCCGACTCACCTCCCAGCTATCTGCCCGAGCATCCGCCGGTACAGGATTGGGTCAACGATTTCGACCACACCGATCCGCGCTGGACCGAGAATCCCTTCCCGATCTGGGAGGAGCTGCGGGCGGCGAGCCCCGTGGTGCACACCGATCGCTTCCTCGGCTGCTACATGCCGACCACCTATCAGGCGGTGAAGGAAATCTCCTACGACACCGAGCACTTCTCCTCGCGCCGCGTCATCGTGCGCGATGTCCGCCCGGAGATCACGGCGCGGGCGCCGCCGATCACGTCCGATCCGCCGGAACACAAGCCGGCCAAGCAATTGCTGCTGCCGCCGTTTACGCCGGACGCGATGAAGAAGCTGGAGCCGCGGGTTCGCGCCATCTGCAACGAGCTGATCGACGAATTCATCGCCGACGGCAAGTGCGACGCGGCCGCGCGCTACACCAAGCACATCCCGGTTCGCGCCATTGCGCACATGCTCGGTATCCCCGAGAAGGACGGCGACCACTTCATTCGATGGATTCACGGAATCCTCGAACTCGGCATCAAGGATGACGATGCGCTGATGGGCGCGGTCCGGGAGATGACCGCCTATTTCGCCGGGCATATCGAGGCGCGCAAGACAGAAGCCGACCGACGATCTGATCACGACGCTGATGAACGCCAAGGGTCCGGACGGGCAGCCGCTCGAGGATGGGCACGTGCTGGGCTCGCTCCGCCTGCTCTTGATCGCCGGCATCGACACCACCTGGAGCGCGATCGGCTCCTCGCTCTGGCATCTGGCCAAAACGCCGTCGGATCGCGAGCGCCTGGTCCGGGAGCCGGCGCTGATTCCGACCGCGGTCGAGGAATTTTTGCGCGCCTATTCGCCGGTGACGATGGCGCGCGAGGTGATGAAGGAAACCACGATCAGCGGATGCCCGGTCAAGGCGAACAACATGGTGCTGCTGTCGTTCCCGGCCGCTAACCGCGACCCCGCCATGTTCCCGGACGCCGACAAGGTGGTGATCGACCGCAAGGAGAACCGCCATGCCGCCTTCGGCCTCGGCATCCACCGCTGCGTCGGCTCTAACCTCGCCCGCATGGAAATGATCGTCGCGATCGAGGAGTGGCTGAAGCGGATTCCCGAGTTCCGGCTCGACCCGGCCGGCACGGTGACGTGGTCGGAGGGCACGGTGCGCGGCCCGCGCCAGCTTCCCATGCTGTTCGGCAAGGCCTGACCCGGTTCGCCTGTCCTCATTTCTCCTGCTACGATGCGTGACGCCGGCAATTGCCGGCGTCAATTCGCGCGCATGATCCGAAAAGTGGATACCGGTCTTCCGACAAGATCATGTGCAAAGCGTAGCGGCATGAGATTATGGCTGAAGAGAACGATCCGCCGCCCGACAGCAAGCTGACGCGAACCAAGCAGCGCTGGGCGCGCGAGGGGAAATTCCTCACCGGCAAGACCGCGCGCCCGGAGGAGCAGCGTCTGCCGCCGGGCCAGCATCTGACCAAGGACTGGCCGGTGCTCGATCTCGGGCTGACGCCGCCGATTGCCCGCGAACGCTGGCGGCTGGACGTCTACGGCGCGATCGACAATCCCGTGTTCTGGACTTTTGCCGAATTCACCGCGCAGCCGCAGTCGAAAGTTCGTCTCCGACATTCACTGCGTGACCACGTGGTCGCGCTACGACAACCAGTGGGAAGGTCTTGCCGACGCACGACCTGCTGATGGCGTGCCAACCGCGCGAGGACGCGCGCTTCGTCGTGCTGCATTCCTACGACGGCTACACCACCAATCTCGCGCTGGAAGATTTCGCCGCCGAAGACGCCCTGCTCGCGCACAGCTGGTCGGGCCAGCCGCTTGACGGCGAACATGGCGGCCCGGTGCGGCTCGTGGTGCCGCATCTCTATTTCTGGAAGAGCGCGAAATGGCTGCAGGCCATCGAATTCGTCACCGAGGACAAGCCCGGCTACTGGGAAGTTCGCGGCTATCACAATCGCGGCGATCCCTGGGCCGAGCAGCGCTATTCCGGGGATTGAAGCGACGGCCAGAATCAGAACCAGTGGAGGAACTGAGCCGTGCCGACCGAACGCTTCCAATTCACGGGCTCCGAGGGCCACCAGCTTGCCGCGGCACTCGACCTGCCCGACGGCGCGATCCAGGCCTATGCGCTGTTCGCGCATTGCTTCACCTGCGGCAAGGACGTGCTGGCGGCCAGGCGCATCGCGGCGGCGCTCGCTGCAAAAGGAATCGCGGTGCTGCGGTTCGACTTCACCGGGCTCGGCTCCAGCGAGGGCGATTTCGCCAATTCGACCTTCTCGTCCAACGTCGCCGATCTCGTGCGGTGCCGCCGATCATCTGCGGCAGACGCGCAAGGCGCCTGCCATCCTGATCGGCCACAGTCTTGGCGGGGCTGCGATCCTCGCCGCCGCCGGGCAAATCCCCGAGGCAAAAGCGGTGGTCACCATCGCTGCACCCTCCGATCCCGCCCACGTGACGCATCTGTTCAAGGATCGCGTCGAGGACATCCGTGCGCAGGGCAAGGTGGAAGTCTCGCTGGCCGGCCGCCCCTTCCACATCAAGCGCGAATTCCTCGACGACGTCGCCGAACAGGCACTGAACGACAAGGTCGCCAAACTGCACAAGGCGCTGCTGGTCATGCACTCGCCGACCGACGACACCGTCGGCATCGACAACGCCACGCATATCTTCGTGGCGGCAAAGCATCCCAAGAGCTTTGTGTCGCTGTCGGGCGCCGATCACCTGCTGAGCCAGCGCCGCGACTCCGTCTATGTCGCCGATGTGATCGCCGCCTGGGCGCAGCGCTACATCGAACCCGATGCCGCCGCCGCAGCGCTGCCGATGCCGGCATGGGCCCGCGCCGCGTCGTGGTGCAGGAGACCCGCGCCAGCAAATTCCAGCAAACGGTCACGGTCGGGCCTCACCAGATGATCGCCGATGAGCCGGTCGCCGCCGGCGGCAAGGACAGCGGCCCCGGTCCGTACGACTTCGTGCTGGCGGGGCTCGGCGCCTGCACGTCGATGACCATGCGGATGTATGCCGATCGAAAATCGCTGCCGCTCGATCGGGTCACGGTGACGCTGAATCATAGCAAGATCCACGCCAGCGACTGCGAGGAGTGCGAAACGCGCGAGGGCATGCTCGACCAGATCGAGCGGGACATCGCGATCGAAGGCAAGCTCGATGCCGAGCAGCGCAAGCGGCTGATGGAGATCGCCGACAAGTGCCCGGTGCACCGCACGCTGACGTCGGAAATCCGGATCGTGACCAAAGCGGTCTGACGAGTCAGGCCGTTGCCAGCGGCCGGACGCGCAGTGCGCCGCGCAAGCCCGCGGCGGTGCCGATCAGGATGCCGGCGACCGCGACGAACGAGGCCAGCGACAGCGTCGACAACCCCGTCAGCCCCTGGCCGACCGAACAGCCGAACGCCATCACGCCGCCCGCGCCCATCAGCGCCGCGCCACCTGCCGAACGCAGCATATGGCGCGGCGACTGATAGGCCTCGAGATGAAAGCGGCCGGTCGCGAGCGCGGTGACCAGACTGCCGGCGAATACCGCAAAGACCGTGACGATGCCGAAATTCAGCGTCGATCCCGTCGACAGCATCACGTATTGCAGCGCATCCGCGATCGGCGCGATGAAGGTGAGCGAAGTCACCGGCACCGGATTGAAATCATCGGCGCCGAGATAGCCGGTGCCGTACCAGCCGGCGGCGACCAGAAGGCCGACGATGATGCCGGCCGCGACCTGTCCCGGTGACTTGCGGAACGGCGCGTCGGCAAAAGCGAAGATGATCAGCAGCGCCGCCAGCACGGACGCCGCGATCATGCGCGCTGCCGTTGCGGAAAGGCCGAGCGAGGCCAGTAGCGCCGGCAGCGAATTGGCGGCGGCGGTGGTTTGCGAGGCGCCGACCATCGCGATGCGCGCCGGCGCGATCAGGCCCTTCAGCGTCATCTGCGCGAAGATCGCGAGCACGATCACGACGACCAGCGAGCGCAGATTGCCGCGGCCGAGCAGCACCAGCGCCCGCGAACCGCAGCCGTTCGACATCACCATGCCGTAGCCGAACAGCAGGCCGCCGAGGAACAGCACGGGCGCCGAGAAGGTCGGCTGCAGGTAGATCGACTTGCCGAGATCGACGAGGCCGGCCGCCGCCAGCACCTGCGAGGCCGCAATCGCGGTCCCCATGGCGAGCGCATAGGTGCGCACCAGCCGCCCATCGCCTTCCGCCCACCAGCCGCGCAGGCTGCTCATCATGCAGAAGCCGCTGAGCAGGCCGACCGCGCCGTAGACGAGGCCGATGACCAGCGCCGCGAGCAGGACGATTTGGGCGGCGTCCATGGACAACTCCTACGCCGGCCGCAGGATCACGCGATCGCGCGACGAACCGGCAACGGCAATGAAGGCCTCCTTCGCTTGTTCCAGCGGATAGATCGCGCTCGCCTTGATCGGAAACGGCTTCAGGTGTCCGCTCGCAAAACCCGGCGCGAGCTCGCGCAGCACCGCGCCCGTTGCGATCGACGACAGACCGAGCGTGTCGATGCCGACATAGGTGTGCTGGCCGCGGTAGAATTCGAGGATGTTGAACTGCACGATGCGATCGACCGCGGCAATCAGGATCTGCCGGCCGCGCAACGCCAGCGATTTGTGCGCCGCCTGGAAATAGGGATCGCCGACCGTGTTGTAGACGATGTCGGCGCCCTTGCCCGAGGTCAGCTCGCGCACGCGCGCGGCGACATCGGTCGTCGAAGCGTCGATCACCTCGACCGGCGCATTGGTGTGGCCCTCATAGGGTTCATCCTTGCGCACCACGCCGATGACGCGCGCGCCGTGCCAGGTCGCGATCTGCACCGCGGCCTGCCCGACCTTGCCGTTGACGCCCATCACCAGCACAGTCTCGTCCGGCTTCGGCATGCCCGGCGCGGCGCAGGCCTTCCATCGCGGTGACAAAGGGCACGCCGATGCCGGCGGCCTCCTCCCAGGAAAGGCTGCGCGGCTTTTCCACCACGGCCTCGCGCTCGACCACGAGATGCGTGGCATGCGTGCCGTCGCGGCGGATGCCGAGATCGCCGGAGGAGCCGAACACCTCGCGGCCGATCCACGCCGCCGGCCCGTCGATGACGACGCCGGCGTAGTCGCGGCCCGGCGTGCGCGGAAAGACGGCATAGGGCATCAGCCCGGTCGCGGCCTTGACGTCGGACGGGTTGACCGCCGCCGCCTTCACCTCGATCAGCAGTTCATTCGGCGCTCGCGTCAGCGTGTGCCGCTCGACGACCGGCGCGAGCGCGGCCAGGCGTTGTCGGCCTTGGCCGGCAGGCGCACGCAGCGCGCCTCCACGGTTCATCGGCGGGTCATCGAGGCATTGGGAGCGCGGCTGCACGGGCTGTCCCGGGTTCAGTCGTGCACGTTCGTGATGAGCATCAGGGATTACCCTTTCGGCCGCTTGTCGTAAACACGCTTGGCCTTGCCGAGCGAGCGCTCCAGCGTGTCCGGCGCGACGACCCGGACATTGGCCGATGATGCCGATCGTGTTCTTGATGAAGGTCGCGACCTTCTCGGCATGCGCGGTCAGCCCGCTGCCGTCCCAGCGCTCGGGGCGCGCTTCGGCCAGCACGGTCATCTCGTCCATGCGGCCGTCGCGGGTCAGTTCGATGATGAAATGGCCGCCGCACCAGTCGGTGGCGAGCAGCGCCTCCTCGATCTGGGTCGGGAACACGTTGACGCCGCGCAGGATGATCATGTCGTCGGAGCGGCCGGTGACCTTTTCCATCCGCCGCATGCCCGGCCGCGCCGTGCCCGGCAACAGCCGCGTCAGGTCGCGGGTGCGATAGCGGATCATCGGAAAGGCTTCCTTGGTCAGCGAGGTGAAGACCAGTTCGCCCTTCTCGCCGTCCGGCAGCACCTCGCCGGTCTCGGGATCGATCACTTCGGGATAGAAATGATCCTCCCAGATGTGCAGGCCGTCCTTGGTCTCGACGCATTCCTGCGCGACGCCGGGACCGATCACTTCCGACAGGCCGTAGATGTCGGTCGCGTCCATGTCGAAGGCCTGCTCGATCTCGGCGCGCATCGCATTGGTCCAGGGCTCGGCGCCGAAGATGCCGAACTTCAGCGAGGACTTGCGCGGGTCGAGCCCCTGCCGCTTGAACTCGTCGAGGATCGCCAGCATGTAGCTCGGCGTCACCGTGATGATGTCGGGGCGGAAATCGTTGATGAGCTGCACCTGCCGCTCGGTCATGCCGCCGGAGACCGGCACCACGGTGCAGCCGAGCCGCTCGGCGCCGTAGTGCGCGCCGAGGCCGCCGGTGAAGAGGCCATAGCCATAGGCATTGTGCATGATCATGCCGGTGCGGCCGCCGGCGGCGCGGATCGAGCGCGCCATCACGTCGGACCACATGTCGATATCGGCCTTGGTATAGCCGACCACGATCGGCTTGCCGGTCGTGCCGGATGAGGCATGCACGCGCACCAGATTTTCGCGCGGCACGGCAAACATGTTGAAGGGATAGTTGTCGCGCAGATCCGTCTTCACCGTGAACGGAAATTTCGCGAGATCGGAGAGCTGTTTGAAGTCGGACGGATGCACGCCGGCCGCGTCGAAGGCCTTGCTGTAATGCGCGACATTGTCGTAGGCATGCTTCAGCGACCAGGCGAGCCGCTTCGTCTGCAGCGCCATGATCTCGTCGCGCGAGGCGCGCTCGGCGTCATCGAGTTCGGCGCGATAGCCGCCATCCTTGGTCTTGAGGCTCGTCGAAGCCATCTTGCGTTTCCCTGGAGCTGTGTCGTTTTTTTACTTCTTGTCGGTTTCCGACGCCGGCAGCCACGTGCCGGGGATGGTGCGGGAATGCCCGCGGAATTCGGCGATGACCGTATCATCCGCGGTGACGCGCACGTCATAGATGCCGGAGCGGCCGCTGCGCGAGATTTCGCGCGCGGTGGCGACGAGCCTGTCGCCGAGCTTGCCCGGCCGGATGAAGGTGATGTTGCCTTGAGCGGCCACCGCGCGATCGTTGTGGCTGTTGCAGGCAAAGGCGAAGGCGGAATCGGCGAGCGTGAAGATGAAGCCGCCATGGGCGATGCGCTGGCCGTTCACCATCTCGGGCCGCACCGTCATGGCCAGCGTCGCGCGGCCGGGGCCGATCTCGACGATCTCCATGCCGAGCGCCCGCGAAGCGTCGTCTTCCTCCCACATCGCGTCCGCACAGGCGCGCGCGAGGTCTTCGGGCGAAAGCGTGGCCTTGACGTTCACATCCCTACTCCCAGAGCATCATCGGGTTCGCTTTGGCGCGAACCTCGTCGATCTTGCTTCAGTCTGGGCGCCGAACACGCAAGGTGTCAACGCACCCAAGGTCTCACCTCACACGTGGTCGTAGTCGACCACGACCCTGTCCGAGGTCGGCCGCGCCTGGCAGGTCAGGACAAAGCCGGCCTTCAGTTCCCACGGCTCCAGCGAATAGTTGACTTCCATCAGCGCTTCGCCCTCGACCAGCTTGGCGCGGCAGGTCGAGCACATGCCGCCCTTGCAGGCGAACGGCAGGTCCATGCCGGCGCGCAGCGCCGCATCGAGAATGGCTTCGCCCTCGGCGACCGGAACCTCGCGGCGCTTGCCGTCGATGATCAACGAGGCAATTGCCTTCGGCGGGGTGCCCGGCGCGACAACGGCTTTCGGACGCGGCTTGCCGCCGAATTCCGAGACGAAGCGCTCGACATGGATCTTGTCATCGGCAATGCCGATGGCGCGGCAGGTGGCCTCGATGTCCTCGCTCATCCCCATCGGGCCGCAGATGAAGACGTGATCGACGCTGGAGGCCGGCACCAGCGAACGCAGCAGCAGCCTCACCTTGTCGCCATCGAGGCGGCCATGGAGGATCGGGATGTCCTGCTCCTCGCCGGAGATGACATGGAACACCGAGAGCCGCTCAAGGAAGCGATCCTTCAGTTCCTCCAGCGCCTCGCGAAACAGCATGCCTTCCGCGGTGCGATTGCCGTAGAACAGGAAGAAGCGGCTTTGCGGCTCGCGGGCGAGAACGCCCTTGACGATCGACAGGATCGGCGTGATGCCGGAGCCGGCAGCGAAGCCGACGTAAAGCCGCGCCTGGTCCGGGGCATGGGCAACGCCGAAGCGGCCGGTCGGCGTCATGACGTCGAGCTCGTCGCCGCGCTTCAGTTCGTCGGCGGCCCAGTTCGAGAATGCACCACCATCGACCTTCTTCACGGCAATGCGCAGCTCGCCGTCGTCGGGGCCGGAGCAGATCGAATAGGAGCGGCGGACTTCCTCGCCATCCATCATGGTGCGCAGTGTCAGGTATTGCCCGGGCGCGAAATGGTAGTCGCGCGACAGTTCGTCGGGAATCGCAAAGGTCAGCGAGACCGCGTCCGGCGTTTCGCGGCGCAGATCGTTGACGGCAAGGCGATGAAAGCGGGGCGTCGACATGATCAATGACACTTGAAGTAATCGAAGGGTTCACGGCAGCTCCGGCAGCGCCACAGCGCCTTGCAGGAGGTCGAGCCGAATTCGGACAGCAGTTCCGTGTCGACCGAATTGCATTGCGGACACGCCACCTCCTGCTCGCCGAACAGCGCGCGGCGGCCGCTTCCCTTGACTGGCGGCGCGATGCCGTATTCCCGCAGCTTCCGCCGGCCGTCTTCGCTCATCCAGTCCGTGGTCCAGGCCGGCGACAGAACGGTGCGTACCTTGGGCTGGCGAATGCCTTCGCGCTCCAGCGCCAGCTCGATTTCGAGCGCGATCATGTTCATGGCCGGGCAGCCCGAATAGGTCGGCGTGATCGCGACCTCGACGCGCCCATCATTGACGGCGACGTCGCGCAGCACGCCGAGATCGGCGATGGTCAAAACCGGGATCTCCGGATCGACCACTTGCGCCGCGGCATCCCAGGCGCGACGGCGCAGATCGGCATCGCTGACGGCTGCGATCACCATGTCGCCCCCGGAAAACTGCGCTGCAGCGACTGCAGCTCGCTCAGGAGATGGCCGAGATGCTCGCTGTGCCGGCCGATCGCGGCCGCCCTGCTGCATCCAGTTATTCGACGGCAGCGCCAGCGTGGCCTCATTGACGACGGCGCTGATCGTCTTCAGCCATTGCGCCTTCAGCCCTGCGGGATCGATGGCGATGCCGGCCTCGATCAGACCGCGCTCGGCGTCATCGACCTCGAACATCTCGCCGGTATAGGCCCAGAGATGGTCGATCGCAGCTTGCGTACGGGCGTGGCTCTCGTCGGTGCCGTCGCCGAGCCGCACGATCCATTCCGAGCAATGCCGGATGTGATAGGCGCTTTCCTTTTCGGACTTCGCCGCGATCGCCGCCAGCGTCGCGTCTTTCGAGGTCATCATCGCGCGCCAGTAGAGATCGGCGAAGGCGGCATAGAAGAACTGCCGCACCATGGTGTGGGCGAAATCGCCGTTCGGCTGCTCGACCAGCAGAAGGTTGCGGTACTGCCTGACGTCGCGAAGATAGGCGAACTTGTCCTCGTCGTTGTCCCTGCCCTCGACTTTTGCCGCGTAGGTATAGAGCTCGCGCGCCTGCCCGAGCAGGTCGAGCGCCATGTTGGCGAGCGCCATGTCCTCTTCCAGCGTCGGCGCATGGCCGCACCATTCCGACAGCCGGTGGCCGAGGATCAGCGCATCGTCGGCGCGGCGCAGCGTGTAGAGCACCAGCGGCGTTTCGGAGACTTCGATCGAGGCGATGGCCATATCGTCATCCACTTGTTCAGTCCTCATCCTGAGGAGCGCGCCCTTGCGCGCGTCTCGAAGGATGGGCCGCGGGCCTCAATGGTTCGAGACGGCGCTCCGCGCCTCCTCACCATGAGGGGTGAGAGTCACATATGCCCGACTTCTTCGGGCACGTCGTAGAACGTCGGGTGCCGATAAATCTTCGACTCCGCCGGCTCGAACATCATGCCCTTCTCGGCAGGATCGGAGGCAGTGATCGCACTCGACGGCACCACCCAGATCGACAGCCCCTCGCCGCGGCGGGTGTAGATGTCGCGCGCGGCCTGTAGCGCCATGGTGGCGTCGTCGGCATGCAGCGAGCCGCAATGCTTGTGCGCAAGGCCGTTGCGGCTGCGGATGAAGACTTCCCAGAGCGGTGTGTTCGGCGTTGCCATCGGCTCCCTCCTCTATTCTGCGGCCTGCGCCATCCGGCGCGCCCGGCGCTTTTCGGCGTACGCCGCGGCAGCCTCGCGCACCCAGGCGCCCTCGTCATGCGCCTTGCGCCGTGCCGCCAGCCGGTCGCGGTTGCACGGGCCGTTGCCGGCCAGCACCTGCTTGAACTCGTCCCAGTCGATGGCGCTGTATTCCCAGTCGCCGCTCTCGTTCTGTTTCATGCCGGGATCGGGAATGCTCAGGCCAAGGTACTGCGCCTGCGGCACCGTGGCGTTGACGAACTTCTGGCGCAGCTCGTCATTGGAGAAGCGCTTGATCTTCCATTTCGTCGAAATGTCGCTGTGCTGGCTCGCGGCGTCGGGCGGGCCGAACATCATCAACACCGGCCACCACCAGCGATCGAGCGCGCTCTGCGCCATCGCCTTCTGGTCCTCGCTGCCGCGGCACAGCGTCAGCATGATCTCAAAGCCCTGGCGCTGGTGGAAGGATTCTTCCTTGCAGACGCGGATCATGGCGCGCGCATAGGGCCCGTAGGAGCAACGGCACAGCGGGATCTGGTTCATGATCGCCGCGCCGTCGACCAGCCAGCCGATCGCGCCGATGTCGGCCCAGGTCAGCGTCGGATAGTTGAAGATCGAGGAATATTTTGCCTTGCCCGCGAGCATGGCGTCGACGAGTTCTTCGCGCGAGGTGCCGAGCGTCTCGGCGGCGGCATAGAGATAAAGCCCGTGGCCGCATTCGTCCTGCACCTTGGCCAGCAGCGCGACCTTGCGGCGCAACGACGGCGCGCGGGTGATCCAGTTGCCTTCCGGCAGCATGCCGACGATTTCGGAATGGGCGTGCTGGGAAATCTGCCGCGTCAGCGTCTTGCGGTAGGCCGCGGGCATCCAGTCGTTCGGCTCGATGCGCTCTTCGGCATCGATGCGCGCCTGGAAAGCTGCGGCACGCGCGGCATCCTCGACGTTGCGGTCATCGCCGTCGGACGTGTTGAGCGCCTGCGTATACATGGCGGCCTCCCCTTGAGCTTATGGGATCAATATATAACAAAAATATCAACAAGCAATATATTTCTGTAACATATTTCTCAATCGGAAAACCGGCGCGCCAGTTCCTTCCCGGCCGCGGGCAATGGCCCGTTTTCATTGCTGCCGTGGCGGTCAAGCCATTGTTCCGACGAGGAAAGCACCCCGCGATAGATGTCGGCGCAGAGTTTTCGCGCCGCCCTGCCCGGCCAGTCCCGCGGCAGCAGGGCGACCGGCAGCAAGCGGGTCGCGCAGCACCACGCGGCGATACTGGTGGATCAGGAGGATTCGCGCGGTGAAGGCTTCGGCCGTCCGACAGCCGGCCGCGCGCGATCCAGCTGCGCAGCGGCTCAAAGCTCTTCATGAACTTGCGATAGGCGTCCGCGGTGCGATCGAGCGGCCAGCTCTCGCTGAGCAGCCGCCTTCCGCTGTCGTCCTCGGCGGACACTTCGAGACGGATCGCGCCGCTCGGCTTCCTCCGGGATCGGCACGCCCGACGGCGCCACCCACACGCCCGGCAGCGGCGAGCCGAAGCCGGCATTCTTCAGCGCCTCGCGCGCAACGTCGCGATCGCCGCCATTGGCGATCAGCAGCAGCTCGAAGCGTCCGGTCCAGTCCGATGCCGGCGGGCCGTAGATGTGCTTTGTCGCGATATCGAAGGTCAGCCGCTCGCGCTGCACGAGGCGATAGAAGCTGTTGCGGCCGACTTTCTCGCGCTCGAACCAGCCGTCGGCCGTGAGCCGCGACATCGCGGTGCGCACCACGGAGCTGTCGACGTCGATGGCGGCAAAGAATTCCAGCAAGGTGCCGAGCGCAACCGAACCGCCGCGCGGCACGATGGCATCGCCGAACACGGTGATGACGATCGAGCCGGTGCGCGACGGTTCGCGCTTCAGCTGGTCGATGATGCGTGCAAGCGGCTGCGACATGCGGTGACGCATACCGCGTTTTGTGGAGTCGCGGCAATGTTGGTCCGGCAGCCGGGCCTTCATCCTTCGAGACGCGGCCAAGAGGCCGCTCCTCAGGATGAGGTCTCAGAGCGCAGCGAGATGTCAGACCTCATGCTGAGGAGCGCGGCGCACCCGAGCAGGCCGAGCGTGCGCGAGGCCGTTCGCGAACGGTGCAACTGAGATGCGCGTCGCCGGACGATGCTATGCATCGCCGGGAGAAGCACGAGGCCGAGCTGTTACCTATTCGGGTCCGGATAGACGAGGCTGCGCCAGCCGCTGCGGTCGAACGGCGCCCACTCGCCTTCCTTCTGCGCAAGGCGATCGGCCACCGCATAGACCGCGGCCGGGTGATGACCCATGCCGCAATGGCTGCTCTCGACCTCGATGCTGTCGGTCATGGGCGATGACTGCTCGCGGCAGCCCTGCCAGGCGCAGATGCCGTCGGTGCGGCTGAAGATCGCCGTGGTCGGCACCGGCGGCGAACCCGCCAGCGAGCCGCCGAAGCGCGCATCTTCTTCGTCGGCGCTGCGGCCGCTCGCCATCTCGTAGACGCGCCAGGCGTTGGTCGCCTTCGGGCTCGCGGCAAATGGGCTGCCGAGCGTGATCACCTGCCGCACGCGGTCGGGCATCATTTTTGCGAGTTGCCGCGCGTAGAGGCCGCCGAGGCTCCAGCCCACCAGCGAGATCTTGCCGCCGTGGCTGTCGCTCAATTCCCGCACCAGATCGACCATGGCATGCTGCACGCCTGGACGCAGGCCGAGGTTACGGCCCTGGCGCCAGCCGCTCACGGCATAGCCGCGCGTGCGCAGGAAAGCGCGCAACGGGCGCGTCGACGTATCCGACGCGACGAGCCCGGGCAGGACAAGCACGGGATGTCCGTCGCCGCGCGGCGCGAGGCTCAACAGCGGCAGTGCGCCGACGAAGGCGCCGAGTTCGTGGATGGCTCGCCCTTCCAGAAACATCAGCGTCCTGGACGGCGGGCGAAGCGTCTGTGCAGCAACGGACATCGTATCTCCTGTTCAGGCCGGCCCCTTAAGTCTCGGCAGCCGGCCAATGGCTCATGGAATGACGCGAACGCAGCAGAATCGTTCCGCAATGCAACATTGTTACCCAAAAAAGCTATGGAACTGTTCTTGGCGTTTCAAGCCGATGCGACACCGCGGCAAATGATTAAAACCCTTGCCGTGATGAATTAGTCACACGAGCCGAAGTGCGTATTCCAGCGTGTAGAGCGCCAGTCCCGCCAGCCCGCCGATCAGCGAGCCGTTGAAACGGATGTATTGCAGGTCCTTGCCGATATTGAGCTCGATCAGCGCGATCAGCTGCGCCATGTCCCAGGCTTTGACCTGATCGGCGATGAAGGTGGAGACGCCGCTCTTTTGGTCGGCGATGAAACTGCGCAGCACCGCAATGAGACCCTGGTTGATCTCGGCGCGCATCTCGGCGTCGGCCGCCAGCGCCTCGCCGGCTTCGACGAACATCTTTGCGAAATGCTGCTGCAGCACCTGCGTTTCACCGCTGGCGCTGCGTTCGATGAAGGATCGCGCGTTCGACCAGACATTGCGCGCGAGGTCGCCGAGTTCGGGCCGCGACAGCAGGTCGCGCTTCAGTCCGTCGATACGGCCGGCGAAGGTCGGATCGCTGCCGAGCTTGTCGACCAGCGACAGCAGCATGCGATTGAATTCACCGCGGAAGGCATGGTCGGGGTCGTTGCGCACCTCGTCGAAGAACGACGTGGCGGAGGCCACGACGCGGTTCACCAGGAAGCGGTCGGCGCGATAGAATTTGAGCAGCGTCGGCAATTCGTCGCGGATCTTTTCGCGGATGACCGCCATGGTCTCGGCCGTCGTCAAGGTCTGATGCACGGCGCGCAGGAGATCGTCGAGCAGGCCCTGATGCCGGCCCTCCTGCACGAAGGAGCGCAGCGTGCCGGCGGCGAGCGGCGCGAGATCGATCGCCATCAGCTGCGTCGTGACGCGGCGGGTGATGAAGGTCATCAAGCCTGAGCGTCTCGGTCGCCGACACGGCTTCGGGCAACAGCCGCAGCACGAAGCGCGCGAGATCTTCGCTCTTCTTGCGGTCGCGCAGCCAGTCGGCGATGAACGAACCGAAATCGACCTGGCGCAACTTCGCCTCGATCGGCGCCGCCTCGAGGAAATGCACTTCGATGAATTCGCCGAGCTTGTCGGCGATGCGGTGCTGGTTGCCCTGGATGATGGCGGTGTGCGGAATCGGCAAGCCCAGCGGCCGCTTGAACAGCGCCACCACGGCATACCAATCCGCGAGGCCGCCGATGGTGGCGGCCTCCGCAAAGGCGGCAATGAAGCCGAAGGCCGGATGCACCGGCAGCAGCCATTTCGCGGTGATGAAGACGGCAAACGTCGCCGCCAGCACCAGCGTCGCCAAAAACTTCACGCGACGCAGCTCGGCGGCGCGCGCGGCGTCGCCGGGTGTGTCGATGACAAAAGTGCCGGGAAGAGTCAAAGTCATGATGGCTTTCCAACCAATCTTGACCCTCATCCTGAGCAGCGGCGTCTTCACCGCGTCTCGAAGGATGCAGGCCCGTCTGTGGCCTCATGGTTCGAGACGGCGCAAAGCGCGCCTCCTCACCATGAGGGTCCAAAGCTGATCTATGCCGACTGAGCCCAAAAAGAAGGCCCGCCTAAGCGGGCCTTCCTACGCATACTCACTCAGCTACGCTCGATCAGGCGGTCTTGCTGTAGACCTTCGAGAAGTTGTCCTGCGCGGACTTGGCGCTCTCGCTGACGAGCTGGCCGACGTACTCGGCAGTCGCCTTGGCGCGGGAGACCAGCACTTCGCCGCGAGCGCGGGCGAGGTCCGACTGGATCTGGTAGGCTTCGCTCAGCGACTTGGCCGAAGCGAGCTTGTCGATGCCGGCGAAGAACGCCTCGGCGTCCTGGAACATCGCCTGCTGGATGTTGCGGCTGATCTTGGCGGCTTCGGTGACCGAACCGGCAACGGCGGTCTCGATCGCATTGGTGACCTTCTCGGAGCCGGCATACGCGTCAGCGGCGCGAACCTTGGCGGCATCGGCCTGCTTCTTCACGAACTCACGGGCGGCTTCCGGAACTTCCATGTTCTGGAGCTTGGTGAACGCCTCGGTGACGGGCGCGAAGGCTTCCTTGACGGTGTTCAGCACGGAATTGGTTTCGGTGGTCATGGGGGTCTCTCCATCCTCAGGTTTGAGCAACGGGGCTCACCCCGTCCGGTTTTGGCCCGGGGCAGGAGTGTTATGACATAGTGAATGGTGCGGCGCAATATCTTTGTTGCACCGCGATATCACGAGTTTGTGATCGCCTGGGATTGGACGAATGTGCTCGCCGGGCAGGCTACGGGTTCCCGTCTGGGAACCCAGAACCCGTTAGTGCTGAACGGCCCCTGGCAGGCCGTAGGCCTCCATTTGGGCCGCGACCTGCGCCACATTGTGCCCGAGCACGACGATATCGTGCTTCTTGCCGGACACGTCCTTGACGTGGTCCCGCAGCAGGGCCTCCGCCTTGAAGCCGAGGCTCTCGAACAGGGCGATGGCCGCCTGCTGGTCGACTGTCATCTGCACCGACAGCTTTTCCAGCCCGGCGCAGAGCGCGAGCGCAAAGGTCTCCTGCGACAGGGCGCGCCCAACCCCCTGCCCGCGCACCTCCTGCGACACCACCATCCGGATTTCGCCGACATGGGTCGACCAGGAATGCGGATCGCGCACCAGGGTGCCGCAGCCGACCACCTTGCCGTTCTTCACCGCCAGGAGGCTCGTGATGTCACCGCGCTCGATCTCCTTGACCCAGGCCGACAGCACCTTTGGCTGGCTGATATTGCGCGGCAGGAACAGCAGGTCATGCGTCGGCAGCGCCTTGGCGAATTCCAGCACAAGGCCCTCGTCCGCGCGCGACATCAGGCGGAATTCAATGTCGCCGGCATCGGTCTTGATGTGGCGCGGGTACGTACGGGTCTCGGTCATATCGATCTTCCACCTAGCCAGGAGTCCAGTTTTGGCCACAGCCGCCTGACCGCGTTGGGGCCGGCGACGAGGCTGACGTGACCGCCCTTCAGCACCACCTCTTCCTTGTCGGTCGAGCCCACTTTCTGGATCAGGTGCTTGGCCGCGTCATAGGGAACGATGTGGTCGTGTTCGGCCACCGCATGCAGGATCGGCACCTTGATCTTGTCGAGCTGCGCCGCCCGCCCGCCGACCGTCATGGTGTCGTTGTAGAGCTTGTTGTCCCACATCAGGTCTTTTGTGGTGGTGCGGAAATACTCACCCGCGAGCGGCAGGATGTCGTTCGCCCAGCGGTCGAACATCCGGTACGACTTCGTGAACTCGTCGTTCCAGATGTTGTCCCACAGCTGGATCTGGCCGGTCACGCGCGAGGCCGGCCGCAGCATGTCGAAGGATTGCAGGATCAGCTCGGGCGGCATGTTGCCGGTGGCGTCGACCAGCCGGTCGACGTCGAAATAGCGGCGGTCGGAGAAATTGGAGAACAGCTTCATCTCCCTGAAATCGACCGGCGTGGTGAAGCAGATCAAATTCTTCATCGGCCCGTCGTGATGAATCGAGCCATAGAGCACCGACAGCACGCCACCGAAGCAATAGCCGATCACGGTGACATCATCGACGCCGGAGTCTTCCTGCACGCGGCGGACGCAGTCCGGGATGAAATCGAGGACGTAGTCCTTCATGTCCAGCGATTTCTCTTCCGGCTTCGGCGCGGTCCAGTCCATCATGTAGACGTCGTAGCCGCGCTTGAGCAGGAACTCGATGAAGCTCTGGCCGGGCACCATGTCGAGGATGTAGCCGCGGTTGGTGGTCGCCATCACGATCAGGATCGGCACGCGGTAAATTTCATCCGCCAACGGGCGGTAGTGATAGAGCTGCATGGTGCCGCGGCTTGCGATCACGTCCTTTGGCGTCGAGCCGAGCGTCGGCCCAGAAGACGAAAAATATTCGACGCCCTTGATGCTGCGCTGGATCGCGCGCTGCACCTCCGTCTGGACCCGATCTGCAATCGAATTGACATCGAGACCTGCGGGCGCGGCAGCGTTCATTTCTGCTCTCCCCCGGCTGAGGGCGGCTGTTTGGTGCGCGGTGGCATCTGCTTGTCCGGCGATCCGACGGCATTGACGCCGGAGGCGCGGCTCAACTGGCCGATCATCACCTTGAGCTCGTTGATCTGGCCCTCGATCGACTGCAGCCGTTCGGCCATGCCGACCATCTGCGCGCGGCTCGGCAGGTTCATGCTGACGAGGTATTTTTCCATCAGCTCGCCGAGCTGCTTCTGCGCGCCGGCGGTGACGCCGCCGACCTGGTTCATCACCCTGGAGAATTCCGGCGACGACATGGCCTGGTTGGCGAAGGAATTGAATCCCTTCTCCATCTCGCCGATCATGTTCTGCCACATCGCAACGGGATCGTTGCTCTTGTCGGCCATGGTTTCCTCCTGAATTGGCAGCGAGTATTGGCTTGTGCCGGCCCGTCTCGCTTTTTTGCCATACCACACCGTTGCGGCGTGGCGGTCAACAAGGCGATTTACAGCGCCGCGCGGGGATAAGGCTTCTGCCTCGCCACAAAGCGTGCCATAAAATTCAGGCGCTGAATTCCAGCATTGAGATACCATCGGGGAACACCGGCCGTGACAGCTCAGACCACCCGCGCCAACGGCATCGACATCTGCTACGAGACTTTCGGCGATGCCGGTGCGGAGCCGATCGTGCTGATCATGGGGCTCGGCGCCCAGATGATCCACTGGGACGACGAATTCTGCAGAAAACTCGCCGCGCGTGGCTTCCGGGTCATCCGCTTCGACAACCGCGACATCGGAAAATCGAGCAAGCTGACCGGCGGCAAGCGGCTGTCGGCCGTCGAACTGCTCAAGCTCCGCTTCCTGAAGATCCCGGTCGCCGCATCCTACCGGCTCATCGACATGGCGAGGGACACGACCGGGCTGATGGACGCGCTCGGCATCAAGTCGGCGCACCTGGTCGGCGCGTCGATGGGCGGCATGATCGCGCAGGAGATCGCGATCTCGTTTCCGGAACGCGTGCGTTCGCTGACCTCGATCATGTCGACCACGGGCAATCCCAAGATTCCGCCGCCGACGCGCGAGGCCGCGGCCGTGCTGATGGCGCCGCCGCCGGCGACCAAGGAGGAATATTTCGAACGTTACGCCAGGACCTGGAAGGTCCTGCGCGCAGGATCGTTTCCCGAAGACGAGGCGCTCGATCGCTCCCGCGCCGAACGTACCTTCGAGCGCGGCCTCAATCCGCCCGGCGTCGCCCGGCAATTGCGCGCCGTCCTCGCCTCCGGCAGCCGCAAGGAACGCCTGCGCGCGGTGACGGCGCCGACGCTGGTCATCCACGGCACGGTCGATCCGCTGGTGCGGCCCGAAGGCGGCAAGGACACCGCCGCCTCCATTCCCGGCGCCAGGCTCCTGATGATCGAAGGCATGGGCCACGCGCTGCCGATCCGGATGTGGCCGCAGCTCATCGATGCAATCGCGGTTCACGCCAAAGGCGCCGCGGCAAAGGCGGCGCACGCGGTTCGCGAGCCCGGCACCCGAGGCACCGCGATCATCGACATCTTCAAGCTCGAGAACGGCAAGATCATCGAGCATTGGGACGTCGCCCAGCCGATCCCGGAAAATCCGGCGAACAACAACACGATGTTCTGAGGATCGCTGACGTTTCAATCTCGGCTCGCGATCCAGATGACATGGCGGGCGCCGCCGCCTCGCCCCGTGGCGCGTACCGCGACCTCGTTGACGGCGAAACCAGCCTCGCGCAGGCGTCTTGCAAACGGCGGATTGGGTCCGGACGACCAGATCGCGAGGACACCGCGCGGGCGCAGCGCGGCGTAGGCCGCCTTCAGGCCGGCGTGACCATAGAGCGCATCGTTGGCTTGCCGGGTTAGTCCTTGCGGACCGTTATCGACGTCGAGCAGGATCGCATCGAAGAGCTGCGGATGCGATTTGATCATTTCGGCGACGTCGATCTCGCGAACGCTCACGCGCGGATCGTCCAGGCTGTCGCCAAAAATCGCGGCCATCGGGCCTCTCGCCCAGCCGACCACGGCCGGCACCAGTTCGGCCACCATGATCCGCGCATCGGCACCCAATACGGCCAGAGCGGCGCGGAGCGTAAAGCCCATGCCCAGACCGCCGATCAGCAGATGCGGCGTCGCGATCGCCTCGATTTTCCTGCAGGCGAGGCTGGCGAGTGCCGCCTCGGAGCCGCTGAGACGGCTGTTCATCAGTTCGTTGGTGCCGAGCATGATCGAGAATTCGGCGCCGCGCCGCATCAGGCGGAGTTCCCCGTCGGTGCCGGGAATGCGTGCGGTATCGATTTTCTCCCACGGGATCATGCGTGAGCTATAGCAGGATCGGAGCGAGCGTAGGGCGGGTCAGCCACCACGGCTGTCGTCCCGGACAAGCGAGCACAGCGAGCCGATCGGGACCGATAACCACAGGAACAGTTTTGCGACGGCTGCGGCTCCAGCTTGCTCCAACAACGAGTCGGGTCACGGGTCCCGCATTCGCGGGACGACACCGTTTGTACAGCTACCCGCCGGCCCAGACGTCGAGCACGTAGCGGTTCTTGGTGCCGAGATCGTCGATCCAGCGCGCGGCGGTATCGGCATCGCTGCCGGTCTTTTCGCGGTGGATCGACATCAGCGTCGCCTTCACGTCGGGCTCCATCTTGCTGCCGTCGCCGCAGACGAAGATGACCGCGCCCTGCTCGATCAGGCTCCAGACCTTGTCCTTTTGCTGCGCGAGCAGGTTCTGCACATAGGTCTTCGGCCCGTCGCCGCGCGAGAACGCGGTGTGGAGTTCGCTGACGCCCTCAGCCGCAAAGCCCTTCAGCTCGTCGGCATAGAGGAAATCCTGTTCGGGATGGCGGCAGCCGAAGAACAGCATGGCCGGCCCGAGCGCAGCACCCTTGGCCTTGCGCGCCGCGCGCTCCTGCAGGAAGCCGCGGAACGGCGCAAGCCCCGTGCCCGGTCCGATCATGATGATCGGGACTGACGCATCATCCGGCAGGCGGAAGCCCGCCTTGGTTTCGCGCACGGTGGCATGGATGGTGTCGCCGACGCGGCGGCCGGAAAGGAAGTTCGAAGCAGACGCCCTTGTAGATGCCGCGGCCGGAACTCGCGGGCGCCTGCACCACGCCGACGGTGACGCTGCAACGCGCCGGATCGCCCGAGGGCGACGACGAGATCGAATAGTAGCGCGGCGCCAGCAGCGACAGCATTTCGAGATAGGTATGGAACGGCAGTTCGCAGGCCGGATGTTCCTCCAGCAGGTCGAACACCGATTTGCGCCTGGCCAGCACGTCGGATTTGTAACGCTCGGCGGATGCCTCGTCATCGCCGGTATAGGCCAGCAGCTTCGGCTTGGTCACCGGGCAGCGCGTGTTTTCCGACATGATCTGGATCTGCTTGCGCGTCGCGATCTGCTGCAGTTCGACGAATTCGGTCAGCAGCCGCCCGACCGAGACCACCTCGCCGACCGGCAATTGTGCGCGGCGCCCTTCGCCCACCTGCAGACGGATCTGGTCCGCCGGCAGGAAGCCGAAACGGCGCGCCACGGAATCGACCAGCGCCGGATCGTTGCGCGGCACGACACTCAAGTGATCGCCGACGCGATAGGTCAGGTTCGCCGGCAACTGCACCTCGATATGCCGGGTCGAACGGTCCGACGGATTGACGCCGGATTTGTTCTGCAGCTCGTTATTGGCCAGCACCTTCATCGGCGAAACGCCGCCGGTCGCGACGATGACATTCACCGTGGTCGGCGCCACCGGTTCGATCGCATAGAGCGGCTCGTCGTCGGCGCTACGGGTGATGCTGGACTCGAGACCGAATTCCTTGGCCGACGCCGCGGCGGCCTTGGCAAACCATTTCTCGAACTGGCCGTCGAGGTCGCTCCGCGCATCGCCTTCGCCGCGCGCATAGACGCTTCGCCCGCCATGCGCCTTGAGCTGCTCGTCGATCAGGCGCGGCACCGATTGATAGGTCGCTGCCCAGTCGCTGTTGCCGCAGCCGAACACGGCGTAGCGCACCTTGGCAAAGGCATCTTTTGCAAGACTGCCGTCGCTCAGCCACTTCACGAACTGCGAGGCGTTGTCGGGAGCTACGCCATTATAGGAAGCGCAGAAGATCAGCACGCCGCCCTCGGTCGGCAGCTTGCCGACGTAGTCATCGAGCGGCGCGAGCTTTGTCGCAAAGCCGTTGACCTCGGCAAGATCGGCAACGCGGGTGGCGAGCTCCTCGGCGGTGCCGAGATTGGAGCCGTAGAGCACCAGCAGCGGCGTGTTGTGGCCGGGCCGGGTTCGCGCGCGCGGCGCCGCCGCGCCGGATGAGGCGGCAGCCGCGGGCCTCGCGCCCGCGAACGCGCCGCGATCCTGATCGGTGCGCGGCCGCACCTTGATCTTGAAGCCATCGGGCTTGATCGTCAGGGCTTCCTTGAGCACCATCTGGTAGCGATTGACGTCGATCAGCTTGAAGCGCTGCAGGATCATGCCGATGGCGAGCGCCGCCTCGTGCATGGCAAAGCCGCGGCCGATGCAGGCGCGCTGGCCGTTGCCGAACGGCTTCCAGGCGTTGATCGGCCGTTTCGCCTCGGCCTCGGGGCTGAAATTCTCGGGGTCGAACACGTCGGGATTCGGCCCCCAGACGCTGGGGTCGCGATGCAGGGCCATGACGAGCACGGTGACGAAGGTGTTCTTCCTCAGCTTGTACTTGCCGCCGATGGTCTCGTCCTTCAGCGGCGCGACGCCGTAGGCCGGCGCCGGCGGCCACATCCGCAGCGATTCCTTGAGGATCTGCGTGATGTAGGTGAGCTGCGTCACCTGCTGATAGGTCGGCTTGACGTTGGTGTCGGGGCCAAGCACGCGGTCGACTTCCTCATAGGCCTTCTTGAGGATGTCCGGGTACTTGAGCAGCGCATAGAGCGTGCACGACAACAGGCCGCTGGTGGTCTCGTGGCCGGCGATCAGGAAGGTGTTGATCTGGTAGCGGATGTTGACGTCGTCGAGCTGCGTCCCGGTGGCGCGATCGACGCCGGTCATCATGGCGCCGAGCATGTCCTTTTTTGCTGCGGTCGCATCGGTGCTCTTGCGGCGCTCGGCGATGATCTCGTCGACCATCCTGTTCATGAAGGCGACGTCGGTGGCGAGGTCGCGCCGCCGCTTCTGCATCCAGAGATTTTCCAGCGGCAGGCCGCGGGTCATCATGATGGTTTCGAGCGAGCGCACCAGCAATTCCACGAAGGGATGGTAGTCGCGGCGGTAGAACGAGTTGAAGCGGTAGTCGAAGCCGCACAGCCCGATGGTGTCGAGCGTGAGCGCCGTCATGTCGTGGACGACGTCGATCTCGTCGTCGGCGTTGAGACGGTCCCATTTCTTGACGAGCTGCTCGGCGATGTCGACCATGCTCGGGTGATAGGAGGTCATCGCGCGGTTGCCGAACGGCTGCAGCAGGATGTTGTGCGCCTTGCTCCAGTTCGGCTCGCTGGTGTCGGCGGTGAACAGGCCGTCGCCGCCGACGGCGCGTACCCGGCGCAACGAGCCGCGCACCGCCTTGTCGAAACGCTTTTCGTCGGAGAGTTCGTCGACCAGGTCGTGGCCGGACACAATGACGAGCGGGGCACCCATCATGTCGAGCCAGTAGATCGGACCGAGTTCCTTGGCGAGCCTGGTCAGATGCTGAACCGGCGCGTTCGAATCCAGCGATAGCATGTTGCCCACCACCGGCTTGGTCGGCGGACGCGGGATCGGGCTCAGTTTATTGGGGGACGCCATCGCCGTAATTTCTCCTGCCGCTTGTATCTCTGCCGTCATTGCGAGCGAAGCGCAGCAATCCGTCTTCGTCGAAGGAAGAAGAGTGGATTGCTTCGTCGCTTCGCTCCTCGCAATGACGAATGTTAGCCAAACCGCTTTCTACGCCACTCGATCAGCTTGCCGCTGACCTCTTCCGGCTTTTCCTGCTGCGTCCAATGGCCGCTGCCTTTGACCAGGTGTTTCTCGAGATCGGGGACAAGCTTCTCCATGCCGTCGGCAGCGGAAGGCGGCAGCACCGCATCGTGCTCCGCCATGATCATCAGCGACGGCACGCGCACATGATGGTCCAGCCCCTCGGCGCGTCGCCAGTTGCGGGTCCAGTTGCGGTACCAGTTGATGCCGCCGGTGAAGCCTGTGTTCGTAAATGTGTCGACGAATACCTTTTTTTCCTCAGCTGACAGGAACGGCTTGCGCGGGTCGAACTTGGCGTCATACGCCGCAACCATCTGCGGAAAGGCAAGATTGGTCTTCGTCGAGGCGCCGACACCGGAGACCGGCGGCTCCGTCGGCTTGTTCGCGGGCGGCCCCATGGGTTCGCGCATCAGCAGATCAAAGGTCTGTTCGACCCGGCTGCCGAAGATCTTGTCGGGCTCCCGCGCCGGATCCTGGAACTGCACGATGTACATCTTGTCGCCGTAGCGCTGGCGGAACAGTTCGATCGGATCGGCCGGCGCGCGGTCCCAATGCGGCGTGTTGACGCCGACCACGCCGGCGACGCGGTTGGCGTGCCGCAGCGGCATCTGCCAGACGACGAAACCGCCCCAGTCGTGGCCGACGAAGATCGCCTTGTCGATCTTGAGGTGATCGAGCAGAGCGACGAGATCGCCGGTGAGATGTTCGAGGTCGTAGTCCTCGACCGCCTCGGGGCGGTCGGTCGCGCCATATCCGCGCTGGTCCGGCGCGATGACGCGGATGCCGGCTTCGCTCAACGCCTTGATCTGGTGACGCCAGGAAAAGGCCAGTTCCGGCCAGCCATGGCACAACACCATCGGCGGCGCATCGGTCTTCGGCCCGGCATCGTAGTAGCCCATGCGAATCC
Source organism: uncultured Alphaproteobacteria bacterium (assembly GCA_963816655.1). Taxonomy (GTDB): domain Bacteria; phylum Pseudomonadota; class Alphaproteobacteria; order Rhizobiales; family Xanthobacteraceae; genus Bradyrhizobium. The sequence continues at coordinate 64,133 of CAWFLW010000032.1, forward strand.
CGTTCACCTGGGCGAACTGCAGCGGCGGCATTTCAATCATCGACACAAAACCCTACTTGCCCTACTCGGCGGCGGCGCCCTTGATTTCGGAAGGCGGTGGCGCATAGGCCGCTTCGAGCAAATCGAACTCTTCCGGCAGCATGTCGCAGAGCACCTGGACATGCGGAATGATGTTGGCTCCGGCGATGAAGCCGAAGTCGAGCTGGTCGCGATAGCTCTGCACGGTGATGTTGAGCGCGATGCCGTGCGTCGAGATCGACACCGGGAAGATGTGGAGGAGCTCGGCGCCGGCAGCATAAAGCGTCTGCCGCGGGCCAGGCACGTTGGAGACGGTGATGTTGGCGGCCGGCGGCAGTACGTCGGAGAGGTTGGAGCGGCTATAGAGCAGCGCCAGGATTTGCGTCACGATCGGCGCGCCGAGCATCGAGAGATTTGACACCTGCGGCATCAATGCGCGCAACGGATGCGACATCTCCTTCGACTTGGTGGATTGCGCGATGATGGTCTCAAGACGCGTCTTGGGATCATCGACATTGGTGGCGATCGAACAGATCATGCCGAACACCTGGTTGTTGGCGTCGGCGTTGCCCTCCTCGCGCAGCGAGATCGGCACTGCGGCCGTCAACGACTTGGTCGGCAGGCCGCCCTGGCTGATCAGATATCGGCGCACCACGCCTGACGACAGCGCGAGCACGACATCGTTGAGCTTGCCGCCCGAGGCCTTGGCGAGCGTCTTGGCCCGCGACAGCGAGATCGATACGCCGGCAAAACTGCGCTCCGAAGAGATCGTCTTGTTGAGCAGGGTCGGCGGCGAGGCCATGCTGGCAAGGCTGTCACGCGATTTAGGATCGGAGATCTTCCCGACCACGTCGGACATGCTCTTGAGGATGGTCGGCACGGAGGCCGCAAACTTCACCGCGCTCTCGATCTGGAACATGGCGTTGTCGAACAGGATCGAGCCGATGTCGCTTTTGCCGGTGCGCGGCAGTTCCAGGGTCTTGCGCGTGGCGGACGCATCGAACGGCTGGGTCCAGAGCGCCTGATAGGAATCGATCAGGTTGGCGGCGATGTCACGCGGCTCCTGCGTCACCTTTCGCGCCGCCGGCGGCTCGACCTGACGCGGCACCGGCGTGATGTCGTAGATCATGCTGGTGAGCGCCGCACCCGCGCCGCCGTCGATGCAGGCATGATGCATCTTGGAGTACAGCCCGATCTCGTTGTCCTTCATGCCTTCGAAGACATAAAACTCCCAGAGCGGACGGGCGCGGTTGAGCAGCTTGGCATGCATCCAGCCGACGGTGCGCTGCAGCGTGGCGCGGTCGTACGGCGCCGGCAGGCTGGCGCGGAAGATGTGACGATCAATCTCGAACTGGTCGTCCTCGACCCAGGATGGATGATCGATGTCGAGCGGCGCCTTCTCGAGGCGGGCTTTCAGGATCGGCGCAATGTGCAGCCGCGAGGCGATCATCGCCTTGAAGTCCTCGAAGAAGTTGCCCTTGTAGTCGTCGGGCAGGCGGAAGATCGCCATGCTGCCGACGTGCATCGGCATCTCCGGTGTCTCCAGGTACAGGAACGACGCGTCCAGCGAAGACAGTTTCTTGGCGTCAGCCATGGGTTCCTCCCGATCGATAGATCACGCGGCGCCTTGTCCCGGCGCATCTCGCGTTCAGACGGCCCCCTAAGGGGGGTCTACATGTCAGGATTGTGCATTTTCCGGGGGCGCGTAGGCAATGGCAAACGGCCCCGACCGGGCAAAATGGCTAAATTCACCCTCAGCCTGCGCCAAGCGGTCGGCCACTGCCCAGAGGGCGGCGGGATTGACGCCGAGGCCGATATGGCTCGCCAGGTGCACCTCGATATTCTCGGCGGTAGCCGAAGGCCGCAGCAGGCTGGTACGCCAGTTTACGATGCCGTCGGTGCGCGAATAGATCGAGGTTGCCGGCACCGGCATGTCACCGGCGATGGCTTCGCGGATTTCCGGAATGTCGTCGACCCCCTCGCCTGACAGCAATTCGTAGAGCCGGGTGGCATTGGTGGCGCGGATGTCGTCGGCGAACGGACTGCCGAGCGTGATGATCGCGCGCACCATGTCAGGCGCCTGCAGCGCGAGGTCGCGGGCATAGACGCCGCCGAGGCTCCAGCCGACGATGCTGACCTTGCGGCCGCTGGTCTCGAAGATCCGCGCCAGCAGATTCGCGCAGCGCTTTGCGCTTGCTGCCGACGCCGCCGAGGTTGCGGCCCATGTTCCAGGCATGCGCCTCGTAGCCGAGTTCCTTCAGATAGCGTCGCATCGGCGCCATCGAGAGATCACTGGCGAGGAAACCCGGCAGCGCAAGCACCGGATGCCCGTCACCGCGCGGAGCGCGCATCAAGAGCGGCGACAGCATCACGCTCGAATTGAACTCGAACAACGCCCGCGTCTCGGCCAGCATCAGGAGCAGGCTCGGTGGACGAAGTCGCTGCTCGGATGGCGATGCGCCCGCCTCCACGACGGCCATCACTTTTTGTCCTTGGTGAGCCCACCAAGACCGGCCATCGATACGAACATTTCCTGGAAGCGTTCGGCGATCTTTGGATCAAAGCTGAACCAGGACTTCATCAGCGACTCCGGCGAAACCGACTCGATATTCGACATCATCTGCTGCTGCAGCTTGTCCATGACCGCCGTCTGCATCGGTGAGAGGTCCGGCAGCCCGATGAACTGCCGGGCTTCGAGCGGCGTGCAATCGATTTCGATGTTAACCTTCATCTCCGCTCCTACTCGATTCAGCCTCTGCCCAGTATCGCCGCGACCGGTGCTGCGATGCAAGCGGGCCGGAGGGGCCGGAACTGGCCTCAAGGGCAGTTTGCCCGGCAGGGTCAGCCGAACCTTTCGGCTGCAAAGGGTTTGGGGTCGGCAAATGGCGTCTCGCCCGTCATCATTTCGGCCAGCAGCCGGCCGGTCGCGGGCCCCAGGGTGTGGCCATGATGCTGATGTCCGAAATCGAACCACAGGCCGGGGTGGCGCGGTGCCTTACCGATCACCGGAAGCATGTCCGGCAGGCATGGCCGGGCGCCCATCCAGGGTTTTGCGTCGATCGCTTCCCCGAGCGGAAACAGCCTGTGTGCCTTTGGCAGCGCCCGCTCGATCTGCACCGGGCTCGGCGGCGCATCGCGGTCGGCAAACTCGACCGGCGTGGTGAGGCGAATGCCGCGATTCATCGGCGCCAACACAAAGGCTTGATCGGAATCGAGCACGGGATGATTGAGCACGGCATTGCCGCCCGATTTGAGATGCAGGTGATAGCCGCGCTTGACCTGCAGCGGGATCGAATAGCCGAGCGGACGGAACACCTGGTCCGACCATGGCCCCATCGCCAGCACCACCTCGCGCGCGGTGACCGGGCCCTCGTCGGTGGAAACGCGCCATCGCTTGTCTGACGGTTCGAGCGTCCGCGCGTCGCCAGCCATGAACCGCCCGCCCTTGCGACCGAACAGCGCAGCGTAGGCCTTGGCCAATCCGCCGGGATCGGGCACGAAGCCCGGCGCAGGAAAATGGATTGCGCCGGCGAACTCGCCGTCGAGATGCGGTTCGCGCGCCGCGATGCCACCGGGATCGAGAATGTCGCCGGTGACACCATATTGCCTGGCGCGCTCCAGCTCGCGCACCGCATGGCCGAGCGTCGCCTGCGAGCGATAGAGCTTGATCCAGCCGGTTCTGCGCAACAACTCGCCTGCGCCTGCTTCGGCGATCAACGCCTCATGCTCGATCAGGCTGCGCTGGATCAGCGGCAATTCGGCCATCGCGCTGTGCAGCGCACGCGCCGGCGAAGACGCGAGATAATAGCGCGCAATCCAGGGCAGGAATTGCGGGAGATCGGAGAGGCGGTAACGCACCTGCGGCGCCCGGTTCAGCGCGAATTTCAGGATCTGGCTGAAATCCCGCGGGAACATATAGGGGAAGACGGAGGCGCATTCGATCAGGCCGGCATTACCAAAACTTGTCTCCTCGCCCGCCTTGCCGTGGCGGTCGATTAAAATGACATTCCGCCCCCGCTTTTGAAGGTGCAGTGCGGCACCGACGCCGACCATCCCTGCTCCCAACACGAGAACGTCGGCTTTCAGTTCCGCCATCCAGCACTCCGAAAGTTGAATGTCATGCGCTTGCGTCCGCCACCTAAAGTGAAGCTAGTCGTTGCGGCGCTGCCGCGCAAACTCGCCCGGTTGTGCCGAAACCGGCTTGCGCGGCGCTTAAACTCTGGCAACATGCATCGTTAACAAGCTGCCGATCCAGCGCCAGATCGGCGGCGGTCCCATGGGAGAGCAAGAACAAATGTCGTTTCGTCATGCACTGCGTGCTGCGACTATCTTTTCAACACTGGCTTTTGCGGCCGTCCCGGCATCAAGCCAGACGCTGCGCTATGCCAACCAGGGCGTGCTCAACTCGCTCGATCCCTACACACTGAACGAATCCACCACCCATGCGCATCTCGGCCATGTCTATGAAGGCCTGGTGGCGCGCGACGCGGATCTGAAGATGATCCCGGGCCTGGCCGAGAAGTGGGAGACACCCGAGCCGACCCGCTGGCGCTTCTACCTGCGCAAGGACGTCAAATTCCACAATGGCGATGCCCTCACCGCCGATGATGTCGTCTTCTCGGCGGAGCGCATTCGCAAGAAGGGCTCGAACCTGCAGACCAGAATTGCTGCGGACGTGAAGGTGGTCAAGATCGACGACTACACCATCGATTTCATCCTGACCTCGCCGAACCCGATTCTCAATTCGCAGTGGGACACCTGGTACATCGTCAGCAAGAAATGGGCGGAGGCCAACAACGTCGTCGACCCAACCCCTGCGGCTGCGACGACGCCCAGCTACGCCTCCCTCAATGCAAACGGCACCGGCCCATTCATCATCGAAAGTCACCAGCCCGGCGTGAAGACCGTTTTCAAGGCCAACCCGAACTGGTGGCGCAAGCCCGAGCATAATCTGAAGGAAATTGTCTTCACCCCGATCGGGTCGGACGCAACGCGTGTCGCCGCACTTCTGTCAGGCGAAGTCGACGTTGTCGAACCGGTCCCGCTTCAGGACATCACCCGCGTCGATTCCAGCCCGAATGCGCAGGTGCTGAAAGGCCCGGAGATCCGCACCATTTTCCTCGGTATGGATCAGATACGCGACGAGTTGCTGTTCTCCAACATCAAGGGCAAGAACCCCTTCAAGGACGTCCGTGTCCGTGAAGCCTTCTACAAGGCGGTCGATGTCGAACTGATCAAGACCCGCGTGATGCGCGGCCTGTCGACGCCGTCGGCGCTGATGATAGCGCCACAGCTCTACAAGATGCACGGCGACTTCACGCGGGCGAAATACGATCCCGACGCCGCCAAGAAGCTGCTGGCCGATGCCGGCTATCCCGACGGCTTCGAGGTCACCATGGACTGCCCGAACGATCGCTATGTCAACGACGCCGCGATCTGCCAGGCCGTCGTCGGCATGCTCGCGCGCATCGGCGTCAAGGTGAACCTGCTGGCGCAGCCCAAGGCGCAGTATTTCGCCAAGGTGCTCAATACCGGCAACTACCAGACGTCGTTCTACCTGCTGGGCTGGACGCCCGGCACGTCCGACTCCCACAACGTCCTGTACGAGATCATGGGCTGCCGCGACGATCCGAAATCGAGCCGCGGCCAGGCCAATCTCGGCGGCTACTGCAACAAGAAGCTGGACGAAATCACCGAGAAGATCCTGGTGGAAAGCGATGTCGCAAAGCGCGACCAGATGATCAAGCAGGCCTACGAAATCGAGCAGAAGGATTTCGGCTATATTCCCCTGCACCAGCAGGCGCTCGCGTGGGGTGTCTCGAAAAAAGTCAAGCTCAGGCAGCGCGCCGATAACCAGGTCATGCTCTACTGGGCTACCAAACAGGACTGATGGCTTGCCAGATATGGTCCCGGGGGCACGCGCTTCCGGGATCATTCGTTCCCAGGCTAACGGCGACGCACCAAGACGAGAAAAGTGAAAGAATAAAATGCTCGCTTTCACGCTTCGCCGCGCCCTCCAGGCCATCGGTGTCATGTTCGCCGTGGGGATCATCGCGTTCTCGATGTTCCGCTTTGCCGGCGACCCCGTCAGCCAGATCGTGTCGATCGATACGCCGCCCGCCGAGCGCGAGGCGGTGCGTAAATCGCTCGGCCTCGACGATCCCGTGATCGTGCAATTCGCGCGCTATTTCGGCAATGCCATGCAGTTCAAGTTCGGCATGTCCTATCAGTTCCGCCAGCCGGTCTCGAACCTGCTGATCGAGCGGATGCCGGCGACGCTGGAGCTTGCGACCTGCGCCACCATCATTTCCATGGTGTTCGGCATCCTGATGGGCGTCTACACCGCGCTCAAGCGCGATACCTGGCTTGCGAAGGTGTTCCAGATGGTATCGCTGATCGGCATATCGCTGCCGACCTTCCTGATCGGCATCCTGCTGATCTACCTGTTCGCGGTGACGCTCGGCTGGCTGCCGTCGTTCGGCCGCGGCGACGTCGTCAAGCTTGGCTGGTGGAGCACTGGCCTGCTCACCGTATCCGGGCTGAAGGCCATCATCATGCCCGCGATCACGCTCGGGCTGTTCCAGATGACGCTGATCATGCGGTTGGTGCGGGCCGAGATGCTGGAGGTGCTGCGCACCGACTACATCCGCTTTGCCCGCGCCCGCGGTCTCACCACCCGCGCCGTCCATTTCGGCCATGCGCTGAAGAACACGCTGGTTCCCGTCATCACCGTCGTCGGCCTGCAGTTTGGAACGGTTATTGCATTTTCGATCATCACCGAGACCGTGTTCCAGTGGCCCGGCATGGGGTTGATGTTCGTGCAAGCCGTGCAAACCGTCGATATCCCGATCATGGCAGCCTATTTGCTGACCGTGTCGCTGATCTTCGTCACCATCAACCTGGTGGTCGACATCCTCTACACCGTCGTCGATCCGCGTTTGCGCTCGACGATCAGCCGCCACACCTGAGCGAGGATCGATGTCCGACGCCGTTGTCCCGCACCAGGCCGAACGCAGCGCAGCGCAAGCTGCGGTCGGCGCTAGCTGGCCGCGCCGCGCGCTCGACAGCGACATCTTTCATTCCTTCACCCGCTCGCGGATGACGATGATTGCCACCGGCGTGACGGTGCTGTTCTTCCTGCTGGCGATCTTTGCGCCGCTGCTTGCAGTGCAGAACCCGTTCGATCCTGCCCAGCTGCAGTTGATGAACTCGCGCATTTCGCCGCTGTGGACCGCCGACGGCCAGAGCCCGTTCCTGCTCGGCACCGACGAGCAGGGCCGCGACGTGTGGTCCGCGATCCTCTACGGCCTGCGCATCTCGCTCACCGTCGGCGTGCTCGGCATGCTGCTTGCCGGAACGATCGGCATTACGCTCGGCCTCATCGCAGGTTATGTCGGCGGCGCCGTGGACAGCGTGATCATGCGGATCGCCGACGTCCAGCTGACCTTCCCGGCCATCCTGATCGCGCTGATCGTCAATGGCGTCGCCAAGTCGATGTTCGGCAACAAGCTTGATTCCATGAGCATGCTGGTCGTACTGGTGCTGGCGATCGGCCTGAGTTTCTGGGTGCAGTATGCCCGCACGGTGCGCGGCTCGGTGATGGTCGAGAAGAGCAAGGATTATGTCGCGGCTGCGCAATTGATCGGGCTGCCGGCACCAAAAATCATGCTGCGCCATGTGTTGCCCAACGCGATGGGACCGGTGCTGGTGATCGCCACCATCAACCTCGCGCTCGCCATCCTGACCGAGGCGACGTTGTCGTTCCTCGGCGCCGGCATGCCGGAAACCATGCCATCGCTCGGCACCTTGATCCGCATCGGCAACAACTATCTGTTCGCCGGCGAATGGTGGATCGTCGCCTTCCCCGGCATCGCGCTTGCCGGGCTGATCCTGTCCATCAACCTGCTCGGCGACTGGCTGCGCGACGCGCTCAATCCGAAACTGCGATGACCGTACCCGTCCTTTCCGTGCGTAACCTGCAGGTGGAGTTCGTCACCCGCCGCGGTCGCCTGCGCGCCATCGACGGCGTGTCGTTCGACATCGCCAAGGGCGAGGTGCTGGGCGTGGTCGGCGAATCCGGCGCCGGCAAGTCCGTCACGGGCTTGGCCGCGATCGGGCTGATCGATCCGCCCGGCAGGATTTCCGGCGGCGAGATCCTGCTGTCGGGAACGCGGATCGACAATTTGCCGCCCGAGGAGATGCGCCGCATCCGCGGAAAGCGCATCGGCATGATCTTTCAGGATCCGCTGACCAGCCTCAATCCGCTGTACCGGATCGGCGACCAGATCGCCGAGACCATCCGCACCCACCTCAATCTGTCCGAACAGGCCGCGCGCAAGCGCGCCATCGACCTGCTCGCCGAAGTCGGTATCCCCGCGCCGGAAAAACGCATTGACGCCTATCCGCACGAATTCTCCGGCGGCATGCGTCAGCGCGTCGTCATTGCGCTCGCGATCTGCGCCGAGCCGGAACTGATCATCGCCGATGAACCGACCACAGCGCTCGATGTCTCCGTGCAGGCCCAGATCATCTCGCTGATCAAACGACTCGGCCGCGACCACGGCACCGCCGTGATGCTGGTGACGCACGACATGGGCGTGATCGCGGAAACCTCCGACCGCGTCGCGGTGATGTATTCGGGCCGCATTGCCGAGATCGGCCCGGTGCAGGACGTGGTGCGCAACCCGCTGCATCCCTACGCCAAGGGCCTGATGGGCGCGATCCCGACGCTCGCCGGTGACGACAAGCGTCTCGTGCAAATTCCGGGCTCGATGCCGCGGCTGTCGGCAATCCCGCCCGGCTGCTCCTTCAATCCGCGCTGCGGCTTCGCCTTCGACCGTTGCCGCGTCGAGCGGCCCGAGCCGCTGCGCCAGGGATCGCAGCAGGTCGCGTGCCACCTTTATGATGCCTCGGCAAAGGACAGCGCGGCATGAGTTCCTTTGTCGATGTGCAGAACCTGCGTCGCGTGTTCGACGTCTCAAAACCCTGGCTCAACCGAATGCTGGAAGGCGGTGAGCTCGAATATCTAAAGGCGGTCGACGGCGTCACCTTCGACATCAGGCGCGGCGAGACCTTTGCGCTGGTCGGCGAATCCGGCTCCGGCAAGACCACGGTGGCGCGCATGGTGGTCGGCCTTTTGCCGCCGAGCGCCGGCCGGGTGATGATCGACGGCGTGTCGATGACCGACCCGAAGCAGGCCCAGGCGCGGCAGAAGCTGCGCCGCCGCATCCAGATGATCTTTCAGGATCCCTATGCGAGCCTCAATCCGCGTTTCCGGGTCGATGCCATCGTCTCCGAGCCGATCCGCGCCTTCGACCTGATCCAGGGTGAGGCCGACATCCGGGCGCGCGTCGGCGAACTGCTCAATCTGGTCGGCCTGCATGCCGATGACGGGCTGAAATATCCGCACGAATTTTCCGGCGGCCAGCGCCAGCGCATCGCGATTGCGCGCGTGCTTGCCTCCGAGGCCGAGTTCATCGTCTGCGACGAGCCGACATCGGCGCTCGACGTCTCCGTGCAGGCGCAGATCCTCAACTCTGATGCGCGACCTGCAGGACAAGTTCGGCCTCACCTATCTCTTCATCAGTCATAACCTTGCCGTGGTCCGCCACATGGCAAGCCGGATCGGCGTGATGTATCTCGGCCGCATCGTCGAGATCGCGGAAGGCCGTGAGCTCTTTGCCAACCCGCGCATGCCCTACACCAAAATGCTGCTCGGCGCGGTCCCGGATCTGGCGATGTCCGGCCGTCAGCGCATTCCGGTCAAGGGCGAGATTCCCAACCCGATCGACCCGCCGCCCGGCTGCGCCTTCAATCCGCGCTGCCCGCTGGCCTTCGAGCTGTGCCGGCGCGAGGCGCCGGTCCTGATCGACGGCGTCGCCTGCCACGCCGTCAACACGGCGCCGGCACCGGCCTGATCACGGGTTTGCGAGCCCTGGCGTGTGGCATACCAGTTGGCAGCCGACGCTGCCTGTGATCAAGTGCGCGCGCCGAAGGGCCAAGAAAACGGCCAAGAAACGGTCGAGAAAACCGAAGCAAGAAGACGGACTCCATGAGCAACATCAATCCCGATCCGTTCACGACGCGCCCCGAAATCGAGGGCATGTTCGGGGTGGTAACCTCGACCCATTGGATCGCGACCGCCGTGGGGATGGCGACCCTGGAAAAAGGCGGCAATGCCTTTGATGCCGGTGTTGCGACCGCCTTCACGCTGCAAGTGGTGGAGCCGCATCTCAACGGCCCCGGCGGCGACGTTCCGATCATTGTGCACGACACAAAGCGCGGCCGCACCGAAGTGATCTGCGGCCAGGGACCGGCGCCGGCCAAAGCGACCATCGCGCACTATCGCAGCGAGGGGCTGGACATGGTGCCCGGCACAGGACTGTTGGCGGCCTGCGTGCCCGGCACTTTCGAAATCCTGGATGCTCTTGCTGCGCGACTACGGCACCCTGCGGCTGCGCGACGTGCTGGAGCCCGCGATATCCTATGCCGCCAACGGCTTTCCGCTGGTGGAGCGCGCGGCGGCCACCATCCAGACAGTCGAGCAGCTGTTCCGCAAATACTGGAACACCTCAGCTGAGGTGTATCTGCCGAATGGCGAAGTGCCGAGGCCCGGCTCCATCTTCACCAACAAGCGGCTGTCGGAAACCTATGCCCGCATCCTGAAGGAAGCCGAGAGTGCTGGCGGCGACCGCGTCGCCCAGATCGAGCGCGCGCGCAAAGCCTGGTCGCACGGCTTTGTCGCCGAGGCGATCGACAAGTTCTGTCGGACCCAGGAAGTGATGGACGTCTCTGGCTCGCCGCATCGCGGCGTGCTCTCCGCCGACGACATGGCGCGCTGGCAGCCGACCATCGAGGCGCCGCTCACCTACGACTACGGCCGCTACACCGTCTGCAAGCCCGGCGTCTGGAGCCAGGGCCCGGTGATGCTGCAGCAGCTTGCGCTCCTGAAGGGCTTTGATCTCGACGGGCTCGATCCCGCCGGCCCCGACTTCATTCATCTGCAGGTCGAATGCGCCAAGCTTGCCTATGCCGACCGCGAAAAATTCTACGGCGATCCCAAATTCAACGAGATCCCGGTCACGACGCTGCTGTCGGATGCCTATAACGACGATCGCCGCAGGCTGATCGCAAAGGACAAGGCTTCGCTCGATTTCACGCCGGGCTCGGTCGAAGGATTTGGCGCGGTCGTCAAGCTGCGCCGCGCCGAGGGCCACCGCGAGGCGGTCGGCGCCATGGGCGCGGGCGAGCCGACCGTGGGCCGCTTTGGCGAGGTGCGCGGCGACACCGTGCATTTCGACATCATCGACAAGCAGGGCAACATGGTCTCCGCCACGCCCTCGGGCGGCTGGCTGCAATCCTCGCCCGTCATTCCCGAGATCGGTTTCTGTTTGGGCAGCCGCGCCCAGATGTTCTGGCTGGAGGAAGACCATCCGGCCTCGCTGCAGCCCGGCAAGCGCCCGCGCACAACGCTGTCACCGACGATGGCGATGCGCGACGGCGAGCCGTACATGGCCTGGGGTTCGCCCGGCGGCGACCAGCAGGATCAGTGGATCACGCAATTCTTCCTGCGGCATGTCCACGCCAACATGAATCTGCAGGAGGCGATCGACGCGCCGGCCTGGCACTCCGAACATTTCCCGATCTCGTTCTGGCCGCGCACGGCGCGGCCCGGCGTGCTCGTGGTCGAAGGCCGCGTGCCCAAGGCAACCGTCGACGAACTCAGCCGGCGCGGTCACATCGTCGAGGTCGGCCCCGACTGGTCGGAAGGCCGCCTCACCGCCGCCTCCAAGGTCGGGCCCCGCCGTCGTGCCGCCGCCAACCCGCGCGGCATGCAGGGCTACGCCGCCGGACGCTGAAGAGATGACCTGGTCGATCATCGCCCGCGATCCACTCACCGGCCAGATCGGTATTGCGGTCGCAACCAAATTCTTTGCCGTCGGCGCGCGTGTGCCGCATGTCGCGCCCGGCATCGGCGGCGTCGCGACGCAGGCGCTGATCAATCCCTATTACGGCATCGATGGTGTCAAGCTGCTGCGTGACGGCAAAAGCCCGCAAGACGTCATCGCCACACTGATCGCAGGCGATGACGGGCGCGAAAGCCGCCAGTTGCACGTCATGGACGCAAGCGGGCGCATCTCGGCGCATACCGGCCGCGAATGCGTCGACTGGTGCGGACATGTCGAAGGCGACGGCTTTTCCATCGCCGGCAACATGCTCGCAGGTGCCGCAGGTGCTCGACGACACGGCCAAGTCCTATGTCGCGAATGAAAGGCTGCCGTTCGCGCAGCGGCTGATCGCGGCGATGAAGGCCGGCGAGGCCGCCGGCGGCGACAAGCGCGGCAAGCAGTCGGCGGCGCTGTTGATCCACGGCAGCGAGGAATGGTCCGACCTCGACCTGCGGGTCGACGACCACGCCGACCCACTCGCCGAACTGGCGCGGCTCGAACAGGTCAGCCGCGAGCGCTGGGTGCATTTCCGCCAGTTCCTGCCGACGCGCAGCAATCCGGCCGGGGTCACCGACCGCGCCACCATCGACGCCGCCGTTGCGGCAGCCACGGCAGGCCAGTCGTGACGTCAGCGCCGCTGATCGAGATCGAGGGCTTGCGCGTCGTCTTTCATGGCGATGGCGGGCGCACCACTCACGCGGTCGATCAGGTAGACCTTTCGGTCGAGAGCGGCGCAACGCTCGGGCTGGTGGGTGAATCCGGCTGCGGCAAGAGCGTGACTTCGCTGGCCATCATGGGCCTGTTGTCAAAGCAATCCGCCGACGTTTCGGGCGCAATCCGCTTCGACGGCGTCGATCTCCTTGAGGTGCCAGACGCGACGCTGCGCAACCTCAGGGGCAACCGGCTCGCCATGATCTTCCAGGAGCCGATGACCTCGCTCAATCCCAGCCTCACGGTCGGCGACCAGATCGTCGAGACCTTGCTGCGCCATCGCGGCGGCACGAAGCGCCAGGCCCGCGAGCGCGCCATCGAACTGCTGCGGCGCGTGCATATCCCCTCGCCCGAAAAGCGCATCGACGAGTATCCGCACAAGCTGTCGGGCGGCATGCGCCAGCGCGTCATGATCGCGATGGCGCTGGCCTGCGACCCGCGCCTCCTGATCGCCGATGAACCGACCACCGCGCTCGACGTGACGCTGCAGGCGCAAATCCTCGACCTGATGCGCGAACTGAAGGCCGCGAGCAATGCCGCCATCATCCTGATCACCCACGATCTCGGCGTGGTCGCCGAGGTCTGCGACGACGTCGCGGTGATGTATGCGGGCGAGATCGTCGAGCGCGCACCGGTCGACGAACTGTTCGCCAATCCGCAGCATCCCTACACCGTCGGCCTGCTCGGCTCGATTCCGCGGCTCGACCGCCGGGTCGCGCATCTTGCGACCATCGAGGGCATGGTGCCGAACATGAGCAACCCGCCGTCGGGCTGCCGTTTCGCGGCGCGCTGCCCGTTCGCCAGCGATCCCTGCATCGAGGCGCCGCCGCCGCTCGTGACGGTGAGCCCTGGCCACACCTCGCGCTGCATCAAGGCGCCGCTCGAAAGGCTGGTGTCGTGACCGCGCTCCTCGAGGTGCAGGATCTGGTCAAGCATTTCGTCGCCGAACGCAGCGTGTTCGGCCGCGCCAAGACCTATGTGAAGGCCGTCGACGGCGTCAGCTTCACTGTTGAGGCCGGCAAGACGCTGGCGCTGGTCGGCGAATCCGGTTGCGGCAAATCCACCGTGAGCCGACTGGTGCTGCGTCTGATCGAAGCCGACGCCGGCAGCGTGCGCTTCGAAGGCCGCGACCTCGGCGCGCTCAAGGCCGACGACCTGCGCGCCTTCCGTCGCGACGCGCAGATCATCTTCCAGGACCCCTACGCTTCGCTGAACCCGCGCATGACGGTCAGCCAGATCCTCACCGAGCCGCTGGCGTTGCATGATCTCGTCCCGGCAGCGCGGCGGCGCGAACGCGTCGCTGAGTTGCTGCGGCTGGTCGGGCTCGAGCCGCGCTTTGCCCGCCGCTACCCGCACGAATTCTCCGGCGGCCAGCGCCAGCGCATCGCGATTGCGCGGGCGCTCGCGGTCGAACCAAAATTGATCATCTGCGACGAGCCGGTCTCTGCGCTCGACGTCTCGATCCGTTCCCAGATCCTGAACCTGCTGCGCGATCTTCAGGTCAGGCTTGGCCTCGCCTATATCTTCGTCTCGCACGATCTCGCTGTCGTGAAGCACATCGCCGACCGCGTCGCGGTGATGAATCTCGGCACGATCGTCGAGACCGCCGATGCCCAGGCGCTGTTTGCCGCGCCGCGCCATCCCTATAGCCGCGCGCTGCTGTCGGCCATTCCGGTGCCGCGGCCGCGCGCCAAGCGCAGCCGCATCGTGCTGCAGGGCGAGTTGCCGAGCGCGCTGCACCTGCCGTCGGGCTGCCGGTTCCATACCCGCTGCCCGCATGCGATCGAGCGCTGCCGCAGCGAAGTGCCGCCGCTGCTGGCTGATGCTTCCGGCCATGCGACAGCTTGTCACCGCACGGCGGAACTGCCGCCAGCCGAGGCCATTGTTCCGCATGACGGCGGCTTTTCGCCGACGCTGGAAAAATTGGTCGCAGCCTTCAGCGGTAGTACGGAAGTAGCCGCCCGCGCCGGGGTTGATATAGTCGGGACCACGCCAACAGCACTGTAAGAGAATGGGGATGGAGCAATGAGATATTTGCGTTCAGCAATCACCGCCGCAGCTGTTCTGCTGTCTTTCCAGGCGTCGGCCCAGACCACGCTCCGCATCGGGCTTGCCGAAGATCCCGACATCCTCGATCCGACCATGGCGCGCACCTATGTCGGGCGCATCGTCTTCTCCGCGTTCTGCGACAAGCTGTTCGACATCGACGAGAAGCTCAACATCGTGCCGCAGCTCGCGTTGTCCTATTCGACGTCGGATGATGGCAAGGAGGTTGCGATCAAGCTGCGGCCCGGCGTCAAATTCCATGACGGCGAGCCGCTCGATGCCGAGGCGGCAAAGTTCTCGTTCGAGCGCCACCTCACCTTCCCGGGCTCGTTCCGCAAGCCGGAGCTCGGCGCCGTTGAGCGCGTAGAGGTGGTCGATCCCCTCACCGTCAAACTGGTGCTGAAGAACCCATTCTCGCCGCTGATCGCCCAGCTCACCGACCGCGCCGGCATGATGGTGTCGCCCAAGGCCGCCAAGGAACTGGGCGACAAGTTCGGCCTCAAGCCGGTCTGCGCCGGCCCCTACAAATTCGTCGAGCGCGTCCAGCAGGACCGCATGGTGTTCGAAAAATTCGCCGACTACTGGAACAAGGACAATGTGTTCATCGACAAGATCGTGTTCCTGCCGATCGTCGATGCCACCGTACGGCTTGCCAATCTCAAGTCCGGCGGTCTCGATCTGACCGAGCGCCTGCTTGCGACTGACATCAAGGACGTGCGCGCCGACAGCAAACTGAAACTCACGACCGCGATCGAGCTCGGCTACCAGGGTCTCACCATCAACGTCGGTAAGGACAAGGCCAAGGGACCGCTCAGCCAATCCGCCAAGGTGCGCCAGGCGCTCGACCTGTCGATCGACCGCGAGGCCGTCAATCAGGTCGTGTTCAACGGCGAGTTCAAGACCGGCAACCAGTGGGTCAACCCTGATCACCCCTATTATCAGAAGGCCTATCCGGTCCGCCCGCGCGACGTCGCCAAGGCCAAGGCGCTTCTGAAAGAAGCCGGCGTCACGCCGCCGGTCAGCGTCGATCTGATGGTGCCGAAGGGCGCGGAGACCGAGGCGGTCGCCCAGGTGCTGCAGTCGATGGCATCGGAAACCGGTTTCGACCTGAAGATCAGGGTCACCGAATTCGCGACCTCGCTGAAGCAGGCCGAGTCCGGCGAGTACCAGGCCTATCTGCTGGCGTGGAGCGGCCGGATCGACCCCGACGGCAACTCCTACGTCTTCCTGCACAAGGACGCTCCGCAGAACTACCCTGCCTGGGCCAACGCGGATGCCGACAAGGCGCTCAACGATGCCCGGCTCGTGACCGACCAGAGCCAGCGAAAGGCGATCTACGAAAAACTCACCAAGATCGTGTTGGAGGAAGACCCCCTGCTCTATCTCTATCACCGCCGCATCCTGATCGCGCACACCACCAAGCTCGAAGGCTACAAGCAGATGCCGGACGGGCTCGTGCGTGTGATCGGGCTGAAGCTGAAGTGAGGAAGGCCATCACCCGAAGCCTGCCATGCTGAACTTCCTCGCGCGGCGACTTGTCCAGCTCGTGCCGACACTGTTCTTCGTGTCGGTGCTGATCTTCTCGCTGCAGCAACTGTTGCCCGGCGATCCTGCGCTGGTGATGGCGGGCGAGGAGCGCGATCCCGAAGTGATCGAACAGATCCGCAAGCAGTACCGGCTCGATCAGCCGGTGCCGATCCAGTACGTCTACTGGATCAAGGGCGTGCTGTCGGGCGACTTCGGCGAGTCGCTGCGCAACAAGGTGCCGGTGCGCGAACTGATCGCGCAGAAGCTGCCGGTGACGATCCAGCTCGCCTCGATGGCGATCGTGATCGCGTTCCTGATCGGCATCCCCGCCGGCATCATCTCGGCGGTGAAGAAGGGCACGGCCTGGGACTACGGCGCCAATCTGTTCGCGCTGTGGGGTATCTCGACGCCGAATTTCTGGCTCGGCATCATGCTGATCTTCCTGTTCTCGATCAAACTCGGCTGGCTGCCGGCGTCGGGCTATGTGCCGCATTGCCGAGAACTGGCGCGCCAGCCTTGCCTCCACCATCATGCCCGCCTTCGTGCTCGGCAATGCCATTGCCGCGATCCTGATGCGGCATACCCGCAGCGCCATGCTGCAGGTGCTGGAGAGCGACTATGTCCGCACTGCGCGAGCCAAGGGCCTGTTCGAGCGTTCGGTGATCCTCAAGCACGCGATGCGCAATGCGCTGACGCCGGTCATCACGCTCGGCGCACTCGAACTCGGCACGTTGCTGTCGGGCGCGGTGCTGACCGAACAGATCTTCTCGATTCCCGGCTTCGGCAAGCTGATCGTCGATGCCGTGTTCAACCGCGACTACGCGGTCGTGCAGGGCGTGGTGCTGACCACGGCAACGATCTACATCACGCTCAATCTGATTGCCGACATCGCCTACATCCTCGTCAACCCTCGGCTGAGAGGGTGAGCAGCATGACCGATGCCGCAATCAGCGCCCTGCCAGGCACCCTGTCGGACGAACTGGATAGCCCTGCGCGACGCGCGCTGCGACGACTGTTCAAGCGCAAGGGCGCGGTTGTTGGCATGTTCGTGATCACGGCCTTCGTGCTGCTTGCGGTATTCGCGCCGCTGATCGCGCCTTATGAACCGATCGCGACCAGTTGGTCGCTGGTGCGCAAGGCGCCATCCGCGCAGCACTGGTTCGGCACCGACGATCTCGGCCGCGATATCCTCACCCGCGTGATCTATGGCGCGCGCGCTTCGTTGACGGCCGGCGCGATCTCGGTCGGCATCGCGCTTGCGATCGGCGTGCCGTTCGGCCTTCTGGCCGGCTATCGCGGCGGCTTCATCGACGCACTGATCAGCCGCATCACCGACGCCATGCTGGCCTGCCCGTTCCTGATCCTCGCCATCGCGCTTGCCGCCTTCCTCGGTCCGAGCCTCGGCAACGCCATGATCGCGATCGGCATCTCGGCGACGCCGATCTTCATCCGCCTGACCCGCGGCCAGGTGATGAGCGTCAAGGTCGAGGATTACGTCGAGGCAGCGCGCGCCGTGGGAAATCCGAGCTGGCGCATCGCGCTGTTCCACATCCTGCCGAACATCATGCCGGCGCTGCTGGTGCAGGCGACGCTCGCGATCGCGGCGGCCATCATCGCCGAGGCGGCGCTGTCGTTCCTCGG
The DNA here is from genome assembly GCA_963816655.1 of uncultured Alphaproteobacteria bacterium. Lineage (GTDB taxonomy): Bacteria > Pseudomonadota > Alphaproteobacteria > Rhizobiales > Xanthobacteraceae > Bradyrhizobium. Next base: position 82,024 of record CAWFLW010000032.1, read on the forward strand.
CCTCGGCCAGCAGCCGCCCGCGCCGTCCTGGGGCAGCATGCTCAACGCTGCCCAGCGCTTCCTGACCAGCGCGCCATGGATGGCGATCTGGCCGGGGCTTGCGATCTTCCTCGTGGTGCTGTCGTTCAACCTCGTCGGCGACGGCCTGCGCGACGCGCTCGACCCGCGCGAACGCGCCTGAACCGGCGTTCGGATCAGCTCATGCGGCGTTGAGAGTCAGATCACGATCTCCCGCGTCACGCGGCGGCAATCCATCTCGTATTCGAGATCGACCACCGGGGGCCTCGCGAAATGCCAGGTCAGGCCCGAGCGCGCAGCGCCGCGCTTCACCAGATCGTCGGCGACGACGTGATGGTAGTCGCGGATCGTGTAGACTTGCGCTGCGGTCGCGTCCTTCCAGCCGAAACCGAAGGCGCCCATTCGGCTCTCCATGGCGCCGACGACGTGGCGGACCTTGTCCTTGATGGCCTCGGGGCTGAGATCGCGATAGCGAACCGTGCGCTCCGAATAAGGCCCCGCGCCCTCCTTCGACTTCTCCGCTTCCGGCAATCACGAAGCTCGGCGTCGCGTTGCGTGCTCGGCCGCACGAAGAGAATGCATAGAACGACGGCTCGGCCGGAGGATCGATCTCCGGGCAGACGTTGCTGCGCGCGACCGGGTTGGTCTTGCCGTCATAGATGCCCCATTCGGCGAGCGTCTTCACATAGTGCTGGTTGAACGCGAGAAAGCCCTGATCGGTGAAGGCGGCAGGCGAACGCAGCTCGCAGGCGCAGAACGACGTCAGCGGCCGGCCGGCGGCCTTGATGTATTCAGCGATGCTGCGCAAAGCCCTGCGCCAGCGTCGGCATCTTGTCGAAACGCACGCGCTCGACTTCATAGCCGGGAAGCGCGGCCGCGCCGCCGGAATACTGGAACACGCCTGGAACAAACCGGTAATTGCCGGCGGCAAAGTCGTTCGTCATGTTGGCTCCCCTGACGTTTCTTATTCGAGCTGCATTCGGACGCCCTTGGCGCCGTTGAGCAGGCGTTTGAGATGGAAGCCGGCGAGCGGATCGCCGGCGTGCGAGCCCACCAGCGCCGCGAAGGCCGGCATGGCGCCGGCGTCCCCGGCCTGAAGCTTGGCGAAGGCTTCCGAATATTGCGCCGTCGCGGGCTCCGCGAAGGCCGCGGCCTGCAACGGCTCGTAGGCCCGCATTGGCTCGCTGCGGCCACGCAACATGAGATCGCCGACCGGCCGGCCCGTGAACCCCTCGGCGGCATCGGCCACGGCGGCGCTGACGCAGATGCGGGTGCCCAGAAGCTTGTTGGCGGCCTCCAGCCGCGAGGCAGTGTTGATGGTGTCGCCATAGGCGGTGTAGTCGAAGAAGCGGTTGCCGCCGAAATTGCCGACCAGCACGGGACCGGCATGCACGCCGATGCGCGTGGCGCCGAAATTGATGCCCTTGGCCAGCCAGCGGCCGCAAAACTCCGCGGCCCACGCATCGAGGGCGTGTGCACAGGCCACCGCCCGGGTCGCGAAATCAGGCTGGTCGCCCGGCGCATTGAACAGGATCTGGATGCCGTCGCCCATCACCTTGGCGACCGTGCCCTCATGCGTGAACACGATCTCTGTCATGCCGCCCACATATTCGTTGAGCAGCGCGCTCAGCACTTCCGGCTCGGTCGTCTCCACCAGCGTGGTGAAGCTCGTGACATCGGTGAAGATTGCCGCCACCTCGCGGCGATGCACCTCCATGCCGTTGGTTTCGGCATTGCCGGCGAGCCGGCTCGCGATCTGCGGCGAGAAGTAGCGCGACAGCGATGCGTGCGCGCGCTCGGCCTCGGCCTGCCGACGGCGCGCATCGCGCAATATCTCGATGTGCCGGATGGTCTTGTCGATGGTCGCTTCGAGGTCGCCGAAATCGATCGGCTTGGTCAGGAAGTCGAAGGCGCCGCGGTTCATCGCGGTGCGGATATTGCTCATGTCGCCATAGGCCGACACGATGATGGTCGATTTCTTGTCGTCGGCTTCCTGCAGCTTCGCCAGCAGCGACAGCCCGTCCATCCGCGGCATGTTGATGTCGGACACCACCATGTCGACATCGGGGTTGGCGTCGATCTTCTGCAGCGCCTCCAGGCCGTCATGCGCGAACACGAAGTTCACCGTGCCCTCGCGGATCTGCCGCCGGAATTTTTGCAGCACCAGCGCCTCGAGGTCCGGCTCGTCGTCGACGACAAGGATGGTCGCGGTCATGCGGCTTGCCCGAGCCTTGAATCGATTTCCTGACGTAGCGCCGAAAAATCGATCGGCTTGGTCAGGAGTCCTTCGGCGCCGCACTCGATCGCCTTCTTGCGCGTTTCGGCGTCGCCATAGGCGGTGATCATGATCACGGGAACATCCGGCCGTTCGGCGCGCATGTTCGGCAGCATGTCGAGCCCGCTCATCCCGGGCATGTTGATGTCTGACAGGATCAGCACCAGCGACGGATCGCGCAGATCCACCGCGCGCCGCAGCGCTGCCGGCGCCGATGGTGCGAATTCCATCAGGAAGCGCCCCGAGCGCAACTCGCGCCGGAACTGCTGGCGAAACAGCGTCTCGACATCGGGCTCGTCATCCACGACGAGAATGTAAACGCTCAATTCCTGCCTCCAGTACGTTGCCTTTTCGGCCTCATCCGATCGAAAATTCACTCTTCGTCGATCATGCCCGGGCTTGAGCCGCGCCCGTGCGCGGCAGCGTGATAATGAATTCGGTGAAATTCCCCGGTTCGGTGTCGACATCGATCTTGCCGCCATGCTGTTTCACGACGATGTCGTGGCTCATGGAAAGCCCGAGTCCGGTGCCCTCGCCCGCCGGCTTGGTGGTGAAGAACGGATTGAACATCTTCTCCTTCACCTCCAGCGGAATGCCGGTGCCGTTGTCGCGGATGCGGATTTCCACGCGGCCGCCGAGGTCCTTCGTGCTCGCGCTCAGTATCGGCTCAAAGCCGTCGCCCGACTGTCTCCTTGCGCTTGGTCGCGGCATAGAAGCCGTTGGAGATCAGGTTGAGGAAGACGCGGGTGATTTCCTGCGGATAGACGTCGATCATGCCGGCCGCCGGATCGAGGTTGCGCTTCAGCGTGATGTTGAAGCCGGATTTTTCCGCGCGCGCGCCGTGATAGGCGAGATTGAGGCTCTCTTCGACGATGGCGTTGATGTCGGCTTGGCGGTGCTCGCCTGATCCCTCGCGCGAATGCAGCAGCATGTTCTTGACGATGGAGTCGGCGCGCTTGCCGTGCTGCACGACCTTCTCGAGATTGCCCTTCAGCATGTGGGTGAGCTCGTCGATCTCCTCGCGCGCCTTGCCGTCGATCGTGGTTGTCTTGATGACATCGTTCAGTTCGTCGATCAGTTCGGTCGAGAGCGAGGAGAAGTTATTGACGAAGTTGAGCGGGTTCTTGATCTCGTGGGCGATGCCTGCGGTGAGCTGGCCGAGCGAGGCGAGTTTTTCGGTTTGCACCAGGCGGTCCTGCGCGGTGCGCAGGTCTTCGAGGGAAAGCGACAGCTCGGTGGTGCGCTGGCGCAACTCGTTCAACAGGCGGGCGTTCTCGATGGCGATGACGGCCTGGTTGGCGAAGTTGGCGACCAGTTCGGTCTGCTTGTCGGAGAACGGCTTGACCTCCTGCCGAAAGATCGTGATGGAGCCGATCAATTCGTTTTCCTTGAGCATCGGCACTATGACGAGCGTTCGCGCCCCGGCAAGATCGGCCAGCGCACGGACGTTGGGATTGCCTTCGACGTAGGGCGCCTGTGTTCTTATGTCGTCGATGTGAACCGCTTGATGGGTCCTTTCGACGGTACCGAGCCCGCTTTCGGGATGCGGACGGATCAGCTTGTAGATCTGGGTGTCCGCATAGGCCTGCGGCGCGTTGTACAGCGCCACGGTGCGGAAGCCGCCGTCCTCATAGAGCGTCATGGTGCCGAATTTGGCGCCGCAGATCCGCGTCGCATTTTCAAGCATCTTGTCGAACACCGGCGTCAATTCGCCCGCTGACGAACTGATCGTCTCGAGAACTTCCGACGTCGCGGTCTGTTGCTGCAGCGATTCCGTCAGTTCTGACGTGCGCTGCTCGACCTTGTTCTCGAGGTCGGCATAGGACTCCTGCAGGCGCACGCCCATGTCGTTGAACTGGTTGGCGAGGCCTTCCAGCTCATCGCCAGTCTTGATCGAGATGCGCTGGGCGAAATCGCCGCTGCCGATCCGCTCGGCGCCGGCGCGCAGGGCCTGGATCGGGCCGACCATGCGGCGGGCGAGGAAGATTCCGGCCAGCACCGCGAACATCGATGCCGCAAGCAGCACGACGGCGAGCCGCTGCAGCGCCGCATAGAGCGAGGCATAGGCTTCCTGCACCGGCAGTTCGACGAACATGACCCAGCGCAGCGGCCAGATCGGCGCGGACGCGGTCAGCACCTCCTGGCCCTGGATGTTCAGCGCGCCCTGCAGGGAGTCCGTGCTGCTGGCGACCCGCGGCGGCGGCGGCGGCGGTTGGGCCGGTTGCGACGAGGGCCGCGCGCCTGAGGCCGCCTGCGCCGCAGCGAGCGCCGCTGCGGCGTCGTCCTGCTGCTTTGCGATCGCCGCCTGCTCCGCCAGCGCCACCTGCACCTGCACGAGCTTCGACATGTCGGTGTTGCGCAACACGAGACTGATGTCGGGGTGCGCAATCAGCCGCCCCTGCGCGCCCACGACATAGGCGTGGCCGTGTTCGCCGACCTTGATCTGCGACACCACGTCCCAGATCAGCTTGAGATTGACCTCGGCGATGCTGACGCCGGCGTCCTTGCGGGTGCCGGCCAGCGAAAGCGTCATATAGGGCTCGGACTCCCGGCGGAAATAGACCGGGCCGTAATAGACCTTCTTGGCCACGGCTTCGGTGAATTTCGGGTCCTTGGAGAGGTCGAGGCCGCTGTCGATCACGTCCATGGCGAGCCGGGAGACCCGCAGGCGCTCCTTGCCGGTGGAATCGATCTGGGCGAGTTCGGTGATCGCCGGCACCTGGCGCAGCAGCCGCAGCGCGTCGAACCGCCGGTTCTCCAGCGAGCCCGCCGACCAGGGCAATTGGGTGGTCCAGCCGAGCTGGCTTTCGATCTCCTTGATGAACTGGCTGATCTTGGCCGCCGCCGCCTCGGCCTGTTCGTGCTGGATGCGGATCAGGGAGACCTTGTGCTCCCGGTAATAGAAGAAAACCTCGAAAATCCCGTTGGATAGCAGCGCCACCGCAACCACTGCGACAAACAGCGCAACGTATTTGGTAAAAAGCCGGCTGCGGATTTTCGTCACCGTCGACCCCGATGCCGATCCTCCTGCGGACGCAGCAGCAGGCGGCTCTGCAGCCGCCAGCGTCCGCCTGTCCGGCGTATCGGGATGGAGTGAAATGCTCATCCCGGCAAGGCTAGCAAGAACAACGCTAGTTGTCTCTTGCCGCAGTGCGGGATAACCCGGTTAGCGCCGTCATATCCCTATCAAAAACGGCGGTAACCGAGGTCGCCGCCGCCAGTCATATCAGGTCGCTTTCAGCGCCTTCGCGCCCAGGTCGTAATCGGCAATCTGCCGGGTCCTCTCGGAATCGGCCGCCGCGCGGTGATCGGTGGCAAGCACCACATAGACCGCCGGCAGCACGAACAGGGTGAACAGCGTGCCGATCGACATGCCCGCCACCACGACGAGCCCGATCGAGAACCGGCTCGCCGCGCCCGCGCCGGTCGCGGTCAACAGCGGGATCAGACCGGTGACCATAGCCGCCGTCGTCATCAGGATCGGCCGCAACCGGATCCGCGCCGCCATTTCAATGGCAGAACGGCGGTCGAGGCCCTCGTTGAGCTGCAGCTCGTTGGCGAACTCCACCATCAGGATGCCGTGCTTGGTGATCAGCCCGACCAGGGTCAGCAGCCCCACCTGGGTGTAGATGTTCATGGTGGCGACGCCGAAGAACAGCGGGATCAGCGCGCCCACGATCGCCATCGGCACCGAGATCATGATGACCAGCGGATCGCGCAGGCTCTCGAACTGCGCCGCCAGCACCAGGAAGATGATGATCAGCGCAAAGCCGAAGGTGATCGCGAGCTGGTTGCCTTCCTGCACATATTGTCTGCTGTCGGCGAGAAAGTCGTGGCTGAAGCCGGCCGGCAGCTTCTTCGCCTCACCTTCAAGGAAGTCAACGGCGTGGCCCACCGTCACACCCGGCATCGGCACCGCCTGGAAGGTCGCGGAGTTGAGCTGGTTGTAGTGGGTCAGTGCGTTCGGATCGGTGGCGGTCTCGATCGACACGATGGTCGAGAGCGGGACCTGCTGGCCGGTCGAAGTTCCCACGTAGTAGCCGCCGAGGGCCTCCGGCGAGAGCCGCATGCCGCGCGGCACCTGCGGGATCACCTGATAGGAGCGACCTTCGAGGTTGAAGCGGTTGATGTAGTTGCCGCCGAGCAGGGTGGCGAGCGTACCGCCGAGCTGCTGCATGTTGACGCCGAGGTCGCTCGCCTTGGAGCGATCGATCTTCACCCGCACCACCGGCTGGTTGAAGGCGAGGTCGCTGTCGGAAACGATAAACAGGCCACTCTTGCGCGCGGCATCCTTCAGCTTGTCCATCTGCTCATAGACGAGACGGAAGTCGGCGGTCGAGTTGATCACCATCTGCACCGGCAGGCCGCCCGGCCCGCCCGGCAATGGCGGCAGGTTGAAGGCGAAGGCCTGCACGCCTTCGATCTTGGAAAGCTCGCCCTGCACCAGCGGCTTCAGCTTGATCGACGAACGCTTCCGCTCATCCCATGGCTTCAGCAGCATGCCGGCGATGCCGTTCTGCGCGCCGTTGATGCCGTTCAGCGCGAAGCGCAGATCGGTCTCCGGGAAGCTTGAGAATACGCGGTCGAGCTTCTCGCCGTAGAAATCGAGATAATCGAGGTTGGCGTATTTCGGCGCCTTGAGTACCGAGAACACGATGCCCTGGTCTTCCTCGGGCGCGAGCTCCTTGGATGTGTGCATATAGAGGAAGCCGACGAGGAAAAGGATCGTCGCCGCGAACAGCAGGGTGATCGGCTTGTAGTCGAGCGAGCGGTCGAGCTTGCGGCCATACCAGCGCGTCATCGCGCCGAACACGCGATTGACGAGTTTGGAGAAACGGCCCTCTTCCGCGCTCTTCAAAAATACCGAGCACATCATCGGCGACAGCGTCAGCGCGATCACGCCGGACACGATCACCGAGCCCGCGAGCGTAAAGGCGAATTCGCGGAACAGCGAACCGGTGAGGCCGCCGAGGAAGCCGATCGGCGCATACACGGCGGCGAGCGTAATCGTCATGGAGATGACGGGGCCGACGATCTCGCGCGCGCCCTGCAGCGAGGCCTGCACCGGCGATTTGCCCTCTTCCAGATGGCGATGGATGTTCTCCACCACCACGATGGCGTCGTCGACCACAAGGCCGATGGCGAGCACCATGGCGAGCAGCGTCAGCAGGTTGAAGCTGAAGCCGGCCATCAGCATCAGCGTGCAGACACCGATCAGCGACAGCGGAATGGTGACGACGGGAATGATGACCGAGCGGAACGAGGCGAGGAACAGGAAGATCACGACCACGACGATGCCGACGGCCTCGATCAGCGTCATCTTCACCTCGTCGATCGAGGACTGGATGAATTTCGTGGAAGTCGTAGGCCACCTTCATCTTCATCGAAGGTGGCAGATTGCGCTCCAGTTCCGGGAACAGCGCGCGCACGCCCCTGACAATGGTCAAGGGGTTGCCTTGCGGGGTCGCCTCCACGCCGATGAAGATCGCGTGCTCGCCGTTGAAGGCCACGCTCGCGTCCGAGCTTTGCGCGGCAAGTTCGACGGTCGCGATATCTTCCATGCGCACGAAGCCGCCGTCCTTGGCCTTGACGATCATTTTCTTGAACTGATCGACGTTGCGCAGATCGGTGTTGGTCTGGACGTTGGAGACGATGAAGATAGCCCTTCGACTGGCCGGCGGCGGCCTGGAAGTTGTTGGCTGCAATCGCGGCCGAAACCTCGTTCGAGCTGATATTGCGCCCGGCCATCTTGACGGGATCGAGCCAGAGCCGCATCGCAAAGGTCTGGCCGCCGAGAATGGTGGCCGACGCCACGCCGTCGACGGTGGAAAGCACCGGCTGCACGACGCGCGTCAGATAGTCCGAGATCGCCGAACCGGTCAGTTCCTCGGAGGAGAAGCCGAGATACATCACGGCCGTGGTCTGGCCGGTGGTCTTGGTGACGACGGGGTCGTTGGATTCCTTCGGGATCAGGTACTTCACCGAATTGACCTTGGCCAGCACTTCGGTGAGCGCCTGGTTCGGGTCGAAATTCAGCTTGATATAGACCTGGATCGTGCTGGTGCCCTGCACCGAGGACGAGGTGATGTAGTCAACGCCCTCGGCGGAGGCGACCGCCTGCTCGATCGGCGTGGTGATGAAGCCCGAGATCAGGGCTGCGGACGCGCCAGGATAGGCGGTGGTGACGTTCACCACCGTGTTCGACAGTTTCGGATATTGCCGGATCGGCAGCGTCATCGCCGCCCGGAAACCGATCAGCAGGATCAGCAGGCTGACGACGACCGACAGCACCGGTCGCTTGATGAAGATATCGGTCATCGCGTGGGCCTCGAACTATCAGTAACGCGGCGGCTGCGCCGGGATCGGCGGCGTCGGGTCGGTGGAGATCGTCACGGCCGAGCCCGGTTGCAGCTTGAGCTGACCAAGCGCCACCACGCGATCGCCGGCTTTCAGGCCCTTGAGAATCTCGACGCGGCCTTCGATGCGGTTACCGGTCTGGACGAAGGTGCGATTCACAACGAGGCTGGTCTTGCCGTCGTCGCTCTTCTTTTCCTCGATCAGGAAGACGGAGTCGCCATAGAGCGTGTAGTCGACCGCCGTCTCGGGAACGGTGATGACGGCCGGCTTGTCGGGCAACACCACGGTGGTGCTGGCGAACATGCCGGGCTTGAGGATCTTGTCTGGGTTGGCGATCGTCGCCTGCACGCGGATGTTGCGCGTGTCGGTCGCAATCTGCGGCTCGATGGTGGTGATCTTACCGTCGAAGGTCTTGCCCGGCCAGGCGTCGACCTTGATGCGCACGATCTGCCCGACCTTGAGCGCGCCCGAAATCCTTTTCCGTCACCGTGAAGTTGAGATAGAGCATCGACAGATCGGTCAGCGAGATGATCTGCGTGCCCGCCGTGAGATATTGTCCGACCTCGACCTTGCGGACGCCGAGTTCGCCATCGAAAGGCGCGCGCACCAGCTTCTGCGAGATGATGGATTCGGTCTTGGCGATGCCGGCATTGGCCTGGTCGAAGGCGGCTTGCGCGGTATCAACCGTCGCCTGCGGGCCGAACTGGCGCGAGGCAAGCTGCCTGGCGCGATCGAGTTGCTGCGCAGCGACCGTTGCTTGCGCCTTGAAGCTCGCGAGATCGCCCTGCTCCGGCCCGTCGAACAGTTGCACCAGCGGCGTGCCCTTGCTCACGCTGGCGCCGGCGGTGAACATGATGTCGGTGATGCGACCGTTGACGTCGGAGGTGACGTTGACCTGGTGCACGGCGGCGAGATCGCCGACCGCGGTCAACAGGTTCGGAATTACCTCGGACTTCGCTTCCGCCACGTTCACGGCCGTTGGCGGCGGCTTGTTGCCGGCGAAGAACTGCTTGATCATGTTGGCGCGGAAGGCCTCGAAGCCGACGAACGCGCCGACGATCAGCACCAGCCCGAGTCCTACGATGATGAACCAGCGGATCATCTTGACCGGGCGCTTCGGCGGCCGCTCGTTGAGCGGCTTGCCGGCGCTGACAGGTTTGCCCGCGATGTTGGCTTCGGTTGCAATATTCATTTCATGCACTTTCTTTGGCTACCGATTGTCCCGGAGTCGGTGACAAAGTCGGTCGAGATGGGAAGCGATCGCGGCTTCGCCAAGTCCGATGCCGCGGAGAATGAATTGACAGAGCTGTCGCTCCAGATCAGCTGCGTCGCCGTAGTCGAGACAAGGAATGCCCGGCAGCCGCGTCAGCGCCGCGGTCAGCACGGTGTGATGGGCGAACCAGAACAGATTGAGCGGCGCGCTGCCGATGCGTGAGGCATCGCCGGCGGCAATCGCGCGCTCCAGCGAATTGGTGAAGGTCGGCCCGATCAGTTCTGCCGAGCTTGCCGTAAAGCAGGCGCGCGAACTCGCCGTCCTCGAGATGGCTCGCGGCCATGAAGCGCAGGCGCTGCGCCTCCTGGTCGTCCGGCCCGTTGGAGATCTGCACGAAGTGGCCGACCATGCCGCGCACGAGTTCAACCAGCGTCGCGGTCGACGGCTCCTGTCCCAAAAGATGCGCGAGATCGGGATCGGCCTCGCATTCCTCGGCGAGGATTTCGGCATAAAGCGCGGCCTTGGAGGGGAAGTGCTTGAACAGCAGCCCTTCCGAAATGGCAGCGGCGGCCGCCACGCTCTTGGTCGTGGTGCCGGCAAAGCCGTTGCGGGCGAAGCACCGCTTGGCGGCGCCCAGAATCAGCTGACGCCGCAGATCACTCGTCATTCGGAGGTTGGACATGGGGCGCGTGAGTAATCACTCACTTTGTCAAAGTCAAGGCAATTTGTTGCGATGCACCGGGGAATTCGGACCGGGTTGGAGGCTGAAAAGCTAGAGTCGGCGGGTGCCCGAGGGAGCCACGGATGCGGTTCACAATAAAGGTTCCGTCGCGCATCGGCAGGATCCGCTCCAGATTGGCGCCGTCGATCTTGATATTGGCGAATCGAGGCCCGCCCTTCAGCTCGTGCAGCTTCGGAACCAGCGCCTCGACCTCCGCCATGGTCGTGATGGCGCCGGAATCGGCGATGCCGCAGGACTTGGCGACGCCGACAAGGTCGACCACCGCGGCAGTGTGGCTGGTCTGGCCGCCGGTTTCGCCATAGCGCTCATTGTCGAGCACCACGATCGAGAGGTTGCCGGGCTTTTGCAGGCCCACGGTCGCAAGCGAGCCGATGCCCATCAGCATTTCGCCGTCGCCGGTGATGACGACGACGGGCACGTCGGGCTGCGCCAGTGCGACACCGAGCCCCATCATGACCGCGCCGCCCATGGCGCCCCAGAGATAGAGGTTGCGGTCATGGTCGCCGGCCGCCGCCATATCGTTGGTGGAGGCGCCGAGGCCGCCGACCGCGACCATGCCCTTGCGGTCTTTCAGGATGGCCGAGACGACCGCGCGGCGGTCGAGAAGATTGGCTTTGCTCATTTCACGAACACCTTGGCGCCGATCAGGCGCTGCGACAAAAGGACTGCGGTCGGCGTCAAGGCATTGTAGGCCTGCGCCGCGCCGGCTTCGACGACTTCGCGCACTTCCGAAGCCGCATTGGCGCGCAGCACCTTGATGCCGGAAATCTCGAACACGGCCTGCGTGGTCGAGCCCATCGGCACCTGCCAATGATTGAACTCGCCCCACTCGCCGCGCATGGTCACGATCGTAAAGAACGGCAAGCGGAACAGCGGCACCAGCGAGAGCATGTTGATGCAATTGCCGACCCCGCTCGACTGCATCAAGAGCGCCGAGCGCTGGCCGCCGGCCCAGGCGCCCGCGATCAGCGCCACGCCCTCCTCTTCCGTGGTGAGCGTAATGCCGCGCATGGTCTTGGAGGCCAGCACGCGCTGGATCAATTGCGAATGCCCGGCATCCGGCACATAGGGCACCTGCCGAACGTCGAAACGCTCCAGCACGGTGAAAATGTCCGCAGGCCAGGAGGCGGCTTGGTTTTCGGCTTGGTCAGACGGCGCTTCGCTACGGGCGTGCATTTTTGATTCCGGTGAACGGGAAAGAGGCGGGACAATAGAGGCAGCCGCGCTTTTCATCAAAGCGCAAAACCGCATATCGCTCTGCGATTTCATGCACCCCTTTGCGCGGCGCGGCGCGTCTCTGCGAATTGTGTTGCGCGGCGCCGGGACGAGGCTTACGATAGTTGCAACTGAGACTAATTAGGTCCGGGACCCACGGCATGAATGTGCACCCGCGCGAGCTCGCTGACAGTTTCGACCTCGAGCAGTTGACGAGCGAATTCTATGCCGACCCCTACCCGACCTATCGCGCGCTGCGGGAAAACGAACCGGTCAAGCGGCTGCGCAACGGCACCTGTTTTCTGACCCGATATGACGACCTCGTCACCGCCTACAAGAACACCAGGGCGTTCTCCTCCGACAAGAAAAAGGAGTTTGCGCCGAAATACGGCGACACGCCCGCTCTACGAACACCACACCACGAGCCTCGTCTTCAACGACCCGCCGGCGCACACCCGCGTGCGGCGGCTGATCATGGGCGCGCTGTCGCCGCGCGCGATCGTGGCGATGGAGGGCGACCTGATCGGCCTGGTCGACATGCTGCTCGACCGCATCGCCACCAAGACAAAGCTTCGAGCTGATCGAGGATTTCGCGGCCGCCATTCCCATCGAGGTGATCGGCAATCTGCTCGACGTTCCCCACGACGAGCGCGAACCGCTGCGCGACTGGTCGCTCGCCATTTTGGGCGCGCTGGAGCCGGTGGTGCGGCCGGAGGTCGCCGCGCGCGGCAACAAGGCGGTGAGCGATTTTCTGGCCTATCTCGAAACGCTGGTGGCGCGACGGCGCGCCAGGCCCGGCGATCCCGCCCGCGATGTGCTGACGCGGCTGATCCAGGGCGAGGAGAATGGCGAGCGGCTGACCGAGAAGGAACTGCTGCACAATTGCATCTTCCTGCTCAATGCCGGCCACGAGACCACGACAAATCTGATCGGCAACGGGCTGGTGACGCTGTCGGAGAACCCCGCGGAAAGAACAACGGCTGATCGAACACCCCGACATGATCAAGACCGCGGTCGAGGAGATGCTGCGTTACGAAAGCTCCAACCAGCTCGGCAACCGCATGATCAACAGAGCGCGATCGAGCTTGGCGGCGTGACATTGCCGGCGGGCACGTCGGTGACGCTCTGCATTGGCGCTGCCAACCGCGACCCCGCCCAATTTCCCGACCCCGAACGTTTCGACGTCGGCCGCACGCCGAACCGTCATCTCGCCTTCGGCACCGGCGCGCATCAATGCGCCGGCATGGCGCTGGCGCGGCTGGAAGGCGCGATCGCGATCTCGCGGTTTCTGGCGCGTTTTCCGGACTACGCGCTGAGCGGCGAGCCGGTGCGCGGCGGCCGCGTGCGGTTTCGCGGGTTCTTGAGCGTGCCGTGCGAGGTGGGGTGAGGTTGGTAAGAGGCCGCTCATCTCGCCTCATTCGATACTCGTCATCCCCCGCGAAAGCGGGTGATCCAGTACGCCGCGGCTTCTCGGTTCAATCACAGGCGTCTCTGGAATACTGGGTCGCCCGGTCAAGCCGGGCGAAACAGCCTAGGTCATTCTCGCGGCATGATTTGTCCGAGCTATTCAATTTCATTGCTCCCTCTCCGACGAGAGGGCGCAGGGAAAGCCGGGCGCCGACTGCGCCCGCAGCACCGTGTGCAATGGGTAGTGAAAAACGCACACGGGTTTGACAGGTACAGCCGAGACATCCCGGCTTTCCCCGCGCAATGGCTTTACGGCTTATACGTGCTCTCCCCGGTGAGCGGCCTTGATTGTCACCGTTGCCAGGCCGCACAGGCGGCCGAGGTAGACGCCAGGGTCGCGGCGCCAGGACCACACGATTTCGCCGTACGCTGCTGGCGTTTCGCCCGGCGGACAGCCCGCCTGACGCTCACAGCGTCCATCGCAACCCGCGCCACGTTACGTGACGATCGCGAAACGCCCTTTAGCGGGCCGGGGTGAGCGGACCAGTGCCAGTGATTTGCCCGACGGCGCAAGAGATTATTTTGGATTTCACGAATTCGTGAAAACGGAACTGATGCGCTTCCGGTCCGCTTCACGCTAATGCGAAAAGCCGGGGACCACACCCACAGAACGGAGCACTTGCGCGTATCGCGCTCGCCATTCCAAGACCTCGGCCGCAAGGTGGACGAAGGGCGTCGTTGCGGGAAACTGTATCGCATGGGCGAGTTCACCGCTGGGATAGAGCAGGCTCTTCAGGCCGGATTCCCAACTGCCAAATACCGGAACTGCCCCGGTACCGTTTGTTGCGGCCGGGGTATCGAACGTCGAGCGGTCACCACCTGCCAGTGTGCGGCCGACGATAAAGAAATGGTCGAATATCGTCTGGGGCCGCCCATCCCCGTCAAGTGAAAACATGACGCCGCACTTGTCCGGCCGCACATCATCCGATAGTTCTTTTTCGACCCGCCAGACGCAATACCAGCCACGGCAGACGGCAGGGCGGCTTTCATAGATCCCGCAACTGTGTCCGGTGCAATGCTGACACATAACGTCAACGGGCTTGTTCAGTTCGGGAATCTCCAAAAACCTGCAACATGCGGTACACTCTCCGCACTCTCGTCCTTGAACCAGCGACATCGCTCCTCCGTTGAGCAGCCTGAATTGGTGGAATGGAAAGTGCCGTAGGGTGGGCAAAGGCGCAAATGCGCCGTGCCCACCTTTGCGTCCGTGCTCTTGAAGGTGGGCACGCTGCGCTTTGCCCACCCTACCCGATCTATCGTCCCGGCAAAGGCCGGGACCGCCGCGGCGTATGGGTCCTTGCTTTCGCAGGGACGACAGCGAGGTTGCCGTCAGATTTTATCCAGGTGCGGCGCCACGACGTCGCGCGTGTCCTTGCTGGGCACGACCGGGACAATTTCGAACGTCGCGCCTGAGCCGCGCCACTGCAACGTCCATTGCTGGGAACAGCCTGAGGTCGTCGCATTCCATCAGCTGGAAGCAGCGGAAAATTCGTGCTCGACCCAACTGTCGACGTATCGCAAACCGTCAGGCAGCATGCGGCCATTGTCGCGCACGCGCTTGTAGATCGGCAGCATGTCGTTGTTCTCAAAACGCTCGATCACCATGAACAGCATGGATTCCCCGGTATTTGCTCTGTGGATTGCATGGCCTGCATCGTAGCACGAATGTGCCCGGCAGAGCCGCCGCACGGTCCGCAACCGGTACCAGCCGGAACTGAACGACCCGCCGCTGCTGCCGGCCCGGTTGTCGGAAAATGACCCAATCGGGCATTCAATCGCTTGGACCCGTGCCGCCAAGCGCCTAAGCTCGGGACGAGGTAGGCGGGGAAGAGCGGCAATGAAGCGGCGCGAGTTCATCTCGCTTCGTCGGCGGTGTCGCGCTGGTCGCGGCAGGCACCCGCGCGCGCGCAATCGCAAGCCAGGCTGCGCCGCATCGGGTTTCTCGGCAGCCTCGACCTCGATACTCGAGGCAGACCTTGTCCGTCCGTTTCGCAAAGCGTTGGGCGATCTCGGCTACGTCGAAGGGCGCGATATCGCCATCGAATATCGCTGGGCGGAGGGAAATTACCAACGGCTTCCTGCGCTGGTCGCCGAACTGGTCGCCGCGGGAGTTGAGCTGATCGTGACGGCCGGCACGCCCGCCGCCTTTGCCGTCAGAAACGCAACGCCTTCCGTTCCCTGCGTCATGGTCGCCGTGGGCGATCCGTCGGAACCGGCCTTGTCACCAGTCTTGCCCGGCCCGGCGGAAACCTGACCGGGCTGACCTCGATCGCGCCGGAGCTGGAAGGCAAACGGCTGGCGCTGCTCCGCGAAATGGTCCCGACGCTGTCACATTTCGCGGTGCTCTGGAATCCGGCCAACCCTTTTCATGTCGCCGCTGAACAGGGCGTGCAGGCTTCCGCCGAAGTCCTGCGAATGAAGGTGCTGTCGTTGGGAGTTCGCACCTCGGAAGAACTCGATGCCGCGTTTGTCGCCATGCTGGCGAACCGGCCCGGCGCGCTGGTTGTGCTGGCGGACCGGGTCTTTCTGCACGGCCGCGATCGTATCATGAGCTTTGCCGGGCAGCAGCGACTGCCGGGGATATACGCCTACCGGGAGCTGGTCGATGCAGGCGGGCTGATGTCGTACGGACCCAACTATGCAGAGATGCATGCGAGTGCTGCGACCTTCGTGGACAAGATCCTCAAGGGCGCGAAGCCGGCCGACTTGCCGATCGAGCAACCCATCAAATTTGAACTGATCATCAATATCAAAACGGCGAAAGCACTCGGAATCGAGATCTCCCCGACCCTGCTGGCCACCGCCAATGAGATCGTTGAATAGGCGATTCCGCGACTTCTGCCATTGGCACTGATCACGCGATGCCCGGAACGGACGCGCCCGCGTCCTAGACTTGTCCGCCTTCGGTCGATGCCAATGCCGCCTGACCGGCAATCTCGTCAGCGCGCCAGCACCTGACCGCGTGTCCGTCGGCGCGCGTCTCGAGCGCCGGCCCGGGCTCGCGGCGACACACGGCTTCCGCATGGCGGCAGCGCGGGCTGAACGCGCATCCCTGCGGCGGATCGAGCGGATTTGGCAGTTCGCCCTTCGCCGTCGCCAGCGGCGCGCGGCGCAACGGATCGGGAATGGCCGCGATCAGCGCGCGCGTATAGGGGTGCGCCGGCCGCTCGAAGATTTCGCGCCAGTCGCCGGTCTCGACGATGCGGCCGAGATACATCACGGCGACGCGGTCGCTCATGTGCTCGACCACGCCGAGGTCGTGGCTGATCATGATGTAGGAGAGGCCGAGGGTTTCCTTCAGCTCCAGCAGCAGATTGATGATCTGCGCGCGGATCGAGACGTCGAGCGCCGACACCGGCTCGTCGCAGATGACGATCTTGGGGTTCAGGATCAGCGCGCGCGCAATGCCGATGCGCTGGCGCTGGCCGCCGGAGAATTCGTGCGGATAGCGGTCGGCGTGTTCGGCCGCAGGCCGACGCGCCGCAGCATGTCGGCGACGCGGTCGTCGATCTCGCTCGCGCGGTCACGCCGTGCAGGCGCAGCGGATCGTCGAGCGTGCGGCGCACGGTCTGGCGCGGATTGAGCGAGGCGTAGGGATCCTGAAACACCATCTGCACGATGCGGGCCAACGCCTTGCGGTCGCCCGATTGGCGGTCCGTCACGACCTGCCGTCGAGCACGATGCGGCCGCGCGTCGGCGGCAGCAGGCCGAGGATCGACAGCGCGACCGTCGACTTGCCGCAGCCGGATTCGCCGACGAGGCCGAGGCATTCGCCGCGCCTCAGCGTCGAGGTCGACGCCGTCGACGGCACGCAGCAGCCGCCAGCCGCGGCCGAGCAAACCGCCGCCGACCGGAAATGGACCGCGAGATCCTCGACGCTGAGGATGAGATCGTCGTCCGGCCTGTCAGCAGCTGGCGGCCTCATCCATGGTGATGACACCTGACGAGACCGCCCGCCTCGAGCCAGCCGTCTCCGGCGGCTCGTGGTCCTGCAGATCTCGGTGGCCCGCCGCAGCGCGGATTGAAGCGGCAGCCATCAGGGAAATTCGCGATCGCCGGCACGACGCCGGCGATCTCCTGAAGCCGCGTCCGGCCGAGCGCGGCGCGGCTGCCCAGCCGCGGCAGCGAGGCGACCAGCCCGCGCGTGTAGGGATGCGACGGCGGCGCGAAGATGTCGGCCGAGCCGCGCTCCTCGACAATGCGGCCGGCATACATGACGGCGACGCGGCGGCAGACGTTGGCGACGAGGCCGAGATCGTGGCTGATCATCAGGATCGCGGTGCCCGTCGCCGGCGCAGAGTTCGCGCATCAGGTCGATGATCTCGGCCTGCACGGTGACGTCGAGCGCGGTGGTCGGCTCGTCGGCGATCAGCAGATCCGGCCCGCAGGCGAGCGCAATGGCGATCATCACGCGCTGGCGCATGCCGCCGGAGAGCTGGTGCGGGTAGTCTTCACGCCGCCGCTCGGGCGCCGGAACGCGCACACTCGCCAGCACCTCGATCGCAGCTGGCTTGCCTCGCGCCAGCTCTTGCCCTTGTGCAGGACGAACATTTCGGCGATCTGCCGGCCCACCGGCGAGACCGGATTGAGCGCCGTCATCGGCTCCTGAAAGATCATCGCGATGCGATTGCCGCGCAGCGCCGCGCTGCTCGGCCGCCGGAAGATTCTGGATCTCGCGGCCCTCGAACCGTGATCGCGCCGCCGCCGATCGACAGCGGTCGCGCAGCAGGCCGATCAGGGCGAGCGCCGTGATGCTCTTGCCGCAGCCGGATTCGCCGACCAGGCCGAAGGTCTCGCCGCGCTCGATGCGGAATGAAACGTCCTCGACCGCCGCAACGCGGCGCGTCCTTCGCCGAGATCGATGCGCAGATCCTCGACTTCGATCAGCGCAGCGGCGTCATATGCGCCGGCTCCGCGACTGCGGATCGAGGATGTCGCGCAAGCCGTCGCCGAGCAGGTTGAGGCCGAGCACGGTGAGGAAGATCGCGAGGCCGGGAAACACCGAGAGCCACGGCGCCGTGGTGATCTGGTCGCGCGCCTCCGACAGCATGCTGCCCCAGCTCGGATAGGGCGGGCGGATGCCGAGCCCGAGGAACGAGAGCGCGGCTTCGGCCAGGATCGCGCCGCCCATGCCGAGCGTGCCGATGACGATGATCGGCCCGATCATGTTCGGCAGCAGCTGCGTGATCATGATGCGCAGATCGCCGTAGCCGAGCACTTTTGCCGCCTGCACATAGCCCTGGCTCTTCAGCGACAGCGCCGAGGCGCGCGCGATCCGGCAGGTGAAGGACCAGTTGGTCAGGCCGAGCGCGATCAGCAGGCTGGTCAGGCCGGGACCGAGCATCGCCATGATGGCGAGCGCGAAGATCAGCGAGGGGATCGCCAGCATCAGATTGGTCAGGCCGTTGACGAAATCGTCCCACCAGCCGCCCCAATAGCCCGCGGTCAGGCCCAGCGTCACGCCGATGACGCTGTTGATGAGCTGCGAGACGATGCCGACGGTGAGCGAGATGCGCGCGCCGTGCACGACGCGCGAGTAGATGTCGCGGCCCTGCGCGTCGGTGCCGAACCACCACGTCCAGCCGGGCGGCTCCTCGGCGTTCATCAGGTTGGCATCCATCACCGGGATCGGTGTGCGCCAGCCAGGGCGCGAACACGCCGACGAAGACCGCGAGCGCGAACAGCGCGCCGCCGATGATGAGATTGGTGCCGAGCTTCATGCGTATTTGATCCGCGGATCGATCACGGCGTAGGCCACGTCGACCAGCGTGTTGATCGCCAGGAAGAACAGCACGATGACCAGGATGGAGCCCTGCACGGCCGGAATGTCGCGCTGCAACACGCTGTCGACCAGCAGCGAGCCGATGCCGGGCCAGGAGAACAGCTTCTCGACCACGACCGCCTGCCCCATCAGCGCGCCGAACTGCAGGCCGATGGTGGTGAGGATGATCACGAGCGCATTGCGCATCACATGCCATTCGCACCACGCGCGTCTCGCTCATGCCCTTCGAGCGCGCGGTGCGGACGAAGTCCGCGGTCATGATCTCGAGCACGGCGGCGCGCGTCGTGCGCGCGAGCAGCGCCATCGGCGAGACGCCGAGCGTCACGGCCGGCAGGACCAGATATCCAGCCCGCCGTCGCCGTAGCCGAAGCTCGGAAACCAGCCGAGCTTCAGCGCAAACAGGTACATCAGCAGCAGCCCGAGCCAGAACTTGGCAATCGAGAGGCCCGAGACCGCCACCACCATCGAGAGCGGTGTCGATCGATGCCGCCGGGCCGCATCGCGGCGACGAAGCCGAGCGGCACGCCGATCACGATCGCAAAGCGTCATGGCGGCGAAGATCAGCTGCAGCGTCGGCCACATGCGCTTGGCGATCATGCTCGTGACCGGCTCGCGGGTGCGGAACGAGGTGCCGAGATCGCCGGTCGCGAGCTTGCCGATGTAGGCGCCGAAGCGCACATAGACGGGATCGTCGAGGCCGAGCTCCTTGTTCATGCGCTCCACGACCGCGGCGTCCGGCGGACCGCGGCCGTCGTCGCTCATGCTGGAGACGATGCTGCCGGGAACGACGCTGAACAGCACGAAGACCACCAGCACGACCGCCAGCACGGTCGGAACGGACTGCAGGATGCGGCGGAGCACGAAGGAGAGCATGGGAACTGTTCCTCCCTCCCCCCGTCATCGTCGACGGAGGGAGGGCGAGAGCATTTGTCACTTCGCGGGCGACGTCTCGTCGACCCAGAGGTCTTCGACGTTCTGGTGCGTCAGCTCGGTCGCGTTCAGCTGCACCCCCTTGAGCCAGGGCTGCACCGCCATGACCGCCTTGTTGTAGTTGAAGAACCAGACCGGCGCTTCTTCGTAGAGAAGCGCGTTGGCCTTTTGCAGCAGCTGGCCGCGCTTGGCGGCGTCGTCGGTCTGTCC
The DNA here is from genome assembly GCA_963816655.1 of uncultured Alphaproteobacteria bacterium. Lineage (GTDB taxonomy): Bacteria > Pseudomonadota > Alphaproteobacteria > Rhizobiales > Xanthobacteraceae > Bradyrhizobium. Next base: position 102,233 of record CAWFLW010000032.1, read on the forward strand.
GGCCTCATCGATCAGCTTGTCGAAGTCCGCATTCTTGAACGTGATGTAGTTGCAGGCCGATTGCGGCGTCGACGAGTGGAAGCATTTCAGCGCGCCTGCGGATCGGGGCCGGTCGCCACGAATAGATGAAGGCCTGGAACTCGCCCTTGCGGATGACGTCCGCCAGCACCGCGGTCTCGACCTGCTTGACCTTCACCTTGATGCCGACCTTGTCCAGCATCGGGATGACGGCCTCGACGATCGGCAGGCCCCAGCTTTCGTTCTGGCTGGTGGTCCATTCGAATTCGAAGCCGTTCGGATAGCCGGCCTCCGCGAGCAGCTGCTTCGCCTTCGCGGGATCGAAGGCGTAGGGCTTCATCGTCTTGTCGTAAAGCGGCGAGGTCAACGGCAGCCAGCTGGTGGCGCGATAGGCCTTGTCCTTGACCAGCTTGCTGATGATCAGATCGGTGTCGATCGCATGGTTGATCGCCTGGCGCACGCGCTTGTCGGAGAACGGCTTGAATGCGGGATTCATGCCCATGTGGCGCGTGAAGACCTCCGGCGACTTCGACGATGGTGCCCTTCAGGTTCGCGATCGGCCTGATAGGCGACGTACTGCGCCGGCCCGAGCACCGAGGTGTCGATTTCCTTGTTGCGGAAGGCGACGTCGCGCGCCGCCGCCTCGCCCATGATCGACACGACGAGCTTGTCGGCGTACGGCTTGCCGGGCTTGTAGAACTTCTCCCAGCGCTCGAGGACGATGCGCGAGCCCGGCACGTGCTCGACGAACTTGAACGGCCCAAGCCCGATCGGCTTCTGGAGGAAGCTTTCCTTGTCGGCCTCGTCGGCCGGATAGATCGAGGTCAGCGCGGTGAAGAAGTAGAAGCCGGGATCGACCTTCTCGGTCAGCGTCATTTCCAGCGTGAAGTCGTCGATCTTCTTCAGGCCGGAGATTTCCTTGGCCTGGCCCTTCTCGACCTCGGCCGCGCCCTTGATCATGCGGACAAAGCGCGCGCCGGGATAGGCCTTGGCTGCCGTCCATGATGCGATTGAGGACTCCAGATGACGTCGTCGGCCGTCATCTTGCGGCCGTTGTGGAAAAAGGCGTCGTCGCGCAGCTTGAAGGTGTAGACGAGACCGCCGCCGGAGACGACGGCCTCCTTGGCGAGCTCCAGAACCGGCTTGCCCTCTGCCGAAGTCCCAGATGTAGAGCGAGCGGTGCAGCCCCTTGGCGTAGATCTCGTCCTGGGCGCGCGGCGTCGTGTGGATGTCCATGCTGGTGAAGCTCGAACCGTAGGGCGCCGTCATGCGGATGGTGCCGCCCTTGCGCGGCGTCTGGGCCTCCGCCGCGGCGGAGAGCGCCAGTCCCAGACCGGCCACGATCGCGATCTTCTTGAGCATCATGTTTTTCCCCAACGTGCAGGCTTATTCCGATCAGTGAGTTGACCACTCGCGGCACGTCGAGCGCAAGGTCAAATCTTGCAGACGCTCGCTGTGGATGTGGCCGGATGGGTGCGCATTGCTGCAGTGCGTGAGTGTCGCAAACGAGGCAGACCGACCCGGCCCGCCCGATACCCGAGAACGACAAATCCGTCCGAAATTCGCTTCCGTAAGCGCCAACCCGACCCGGTTAAGCTCATGCCATTCCGGGCGTGGGGCGATATGAGGCGGCGGGAATTCATTCACCTTCTGGGGGTTGCGGCGACAAGCACGGTGCCTTTGTGCGCGCGCGGGCGCAGGAAAAACAGCACCGAATTGGATTGATTTCAGCAGTACCTCCGACGGCCGAGATGCTCCGTGCTTTCCGGGATGGAATGCGCGAGCGCGGCTACATCGAGGGGCAAAACATCACTTTCGATATCCGGTGGCCAAAGGGGATCTTCGACGACAACCCCGACGTTGTGACCGATCTGGTCAAGGCAAACTTCGACGTTATTGTCGCATGGGCTACTCCAACCGTTACTGCGGTTCGCCGTCAGGATTTAAAGACGCCGATTGTAATGGTTTCGGTGGGCGATCCGGTGGGGGCCGGTTTCGTCGCAACCCTGGCACGGCCTGGCGGCAACATCACCGGGGTCAGCAACGTCACCAACGATCTCAGCGCCAAAATTGTTGGTTCTTTGAATTCGCCCCCGCAATGAAACGCATCGGCATTGTCAGCAATTCGTACAATTCAAATGTCGCCGTGCAGCTTCACGAAACCGAGCGCGCGTTGCGCCAGTTCGACGTCCAGACCCGGATCGTGGAGGCGCGAGCGGCGGAAGAATACGACCGGGCCTTTGCAAGTTTGGCCGAGTACCGCGTTGACGGCGTCATTCCGCTCTCTCCGACCCGTCTGTGGTGGTGCACGGTGAAAGGATCGCAAAGCTTGCGCAAGATGCCAAGGTGCCGACCGTTTTTCAGCGCCGTGAGAACGTGCTGGCCGGCGGTCTGTTTTCGTATGGAGGGAGCATTGCCAATCAATACCGCTATGCCGCCTTGTATGTTGACCGCATTCTGAAGGGAGCCAAGGCAGGGGAATTGCCTGTCGAACAACCGACCAAGTTTGAATTGGTCATCAATCTCAAAACGGCCAAGGCTCTGGGCATCCCCGTGCCTCGAGAGCCTGCTTGCTCGTGCCGACGAGGTGATCGAATAAAGCCTCGATGCGAGCCGAGTGATCTCCATCAAGACGTCGGTGGCGCCGGCGTGTGAACGAAACTCCAGCTTCAGGCCGTCGGGGCGAACGCAGGGACGACAGCGCGTTACACCACCGATTTGTGCCGATGATGCAGGTGCGCAGGACATCATCCATCGGCCGGCCCCACCACTCGTCGGAAAAGATCTCGATCTCGGAATAACCGGCAAAGCCTTGCGCCTCGACGGCCGCACGCACCGATTTGATGTCGATGACGCCGTCGCCCATCATGCCGCGGTCGTTGAGGATGTCTTTCGTCGGCACCAGCCAGTCGCAGACGTGGAAGGCGAGGATACGATCCTTCCCTGCCCTTGCGATCTGGTCCATCAGCTCAAAATCCCACCAGATGTGATAGACGTCGAGCGCGACACCGAGCATGCCGGTGCGGTTGGGATCGATGGCGTCGCAAATATCCAGCGCCTGTTTCGTCGTGTTGACGCAGGCGCGATCGGCGGCGTAGGCGGGATGCAGCGGCTCGATTGCGAGCGGCATGTTGGCGTCGCGCGCATAGTCCAGCATTTCGGCGATGGCGTCGTGCACTTGCGTTCGGGCGGCGGCGATGTCCTTTGAGGATGCACTGCCCGGACGGGGAGATATTGCGGCAGGCCGCCGACGACGAGCACGATGCAGGGCGCGCCGAGCGCCTTTGCCTCGTCGACGGTGCGGCGGTTGTCGTCGCGCATGGCGGCGCGGTGCGCGGCATCGGCC